>CP119321.1:0-1200000 GCA_029202445.1 Candidatus Microbacterium phytovorans | reverse complement strand
GGGTCCGACGAGCGCCGACGACCCCGAGGGCGTCGCATCCGACGATCCGGCCGCCGCGGCCCGCGAGCGGGGCGATCAGCCGTGAGCGACCGCTTGCGCCAGACTCACGACGGCCGCCGCGACCAGCGCGACGGTCACCAGGAGCGGAACGACGGCCCACGTCGACACGGTGCCGCCGGGAAGGTTCGGCGCGCCACTGCGGCGGTACTGCTCCAGCCCACGGAGCACGAGCGCGGTCGCGTCACCCGAATCGGTGCCCTCGGCATCCGACGGTCGGCGCGTCTCGCCGTCGCCGGGAGCGCGGCGCACGTCTTCGCGACGGGTGCTGAGCGCCTGCCGGGCACCCGGAGCGGGAGCGGCCCACGCCCGGACGGTGCGCTTGTCGTGCGTGGTGACGGTGAGTGCGTAGCGCGACTCGACGTCGAACACGTCGCCCCACGGCACACGGTGCGTGTGCACGGGATTGACGACCTCGACGAATCCGTCGGTGAGCGTGACGCTCGGGCGGATGTACAGCAGCCAGGCGAGCCACGCGATCGCGACGACCGGCCAGCCCCAGGCCAACAGGCCCAGGATGCCGTCGGTCACGACGATCGAGACGAGCACCGCGAGGCACAGGACGATAGCGACGACGGCGAGAATCACGCCGCCGCGCGGACGGAAGACAACCGGGTGGGGCATCTGCCCATCCTGACACGGGAGGCACGGCGATGACTGCCGAAGACAACCCTCAGACGGCGCCGACGACCGGCTCCATCGCCCACGGGCGCAACTCGCTGCGCACCTACGTCCCGGGTGAGAAGTACGACGGGCCCGCCCTGTCGGTGTCCGACCTGAACGTCGAGTTCTGGGTCGGCGCGAAGTGGGCCGCTGCGGCGAAGCACGTGTCGTACGACCTGCACCCGGGCAAGGTGCTCGCGATCGTCGGCGAGTCGGGCTCCGGCAAGAGCACGAGCTCGATGGCGATCATGGGCCTGCTCCCTCAGAACGCGCGGGTCACCGGCAGCGCGCGGCTGGCGGGCCACGAGCTCATCGGCACATCTCCCGAGCAGCTGCGTCGTGTGCGCGGCGAGGGAATCGCGGCGATCTTCCAGGAGCCGATGACGGCCCTCAACCCCGTCTACACGATCGGGTTCCAGATCGGCGAGACGCTGCAGACGCACCGTCCCGGCATGACGCGCAAGCAGGCCAAGGCTCGGGCGATCGAGCTTCTCGGCCTCGTCGAGATGCCCGACCCCGTCAAGGCGCACAACTCCTACCCGCACCAGCTGTCGGGCGGTCAGCGCCAGCGCGCGATGATCGCGCAGGCGATCGCTCTCGACCCGCGCGTGCTCATCGCCGACGAGCCGACCACCGCGCTCGACGTCACCGTGCAGGCGGAGATCCTCGACCTGCTGCGCAACCTGCACCAGAAGCTCGACTCTGCGATCATCCTCATCACGCACGATATGGGCGTCGTGGCCGACATGGCCGACGACGTCATGGTGATGAAGGACGGCGACGTCGTCGAGCACGGACCGGTCGCGCAGATCTTCGGGGGAGCGAAGCACCCCTACACGCAGGCGCTCATGGCATCCGTGCCGCACCTCGGTCTCGGCGAGGCGACGCCCGACGTCGACCGCATCAGCGAGGACGCCACGGCGGCGCTCTTCCTCGACGGCGTGTCGATCGAGTATCCGAAGCGGGGCCGCGTGCCCGCCTTCAAGGCCGTCGAGAACGCGTCGATCAAGATCCAGCCCGGTGAGGTGCTGGGACTGGTGGGCGAGTCGGGCTCGGGCAAGACGACGATCGCCCGCGCGATCGTCGGGCTCGTCCCGATCTCCGAGGGCGCGTTGCGTGTCGCCGGCCAGGAGATGGTGGGAGTGGATGCCAAGCAGCTGCGCGCCGTGCGCCGCAAGCTCGGCATCGTCTTCCAGGATCCCGGTTCCTCGCTGAACCCGCGGTGGCCCGTCGGCATCTCGATCGGTGAGCCCCTCGAGCTCGCCGGCTGGGAACGCAGCAAGATCGGCAAGCGCGTCGAGGAGCTGCTCGACATGGTCGAGCTGCCCCGCGAGTTCCGCAACCGCTACCCGCACGAGCTCTCCGGCGGTCAGCGTCAGCGCATCGGCATCGCCCGCGCGCTCGCCCTCGATCCCGAGGTGCTCGTCGCCGACGAGCCCACGAGCGCGCTCGATGTGTCCGTGCAGGCGCGTGTGCTGGAGCTGCTGCAGAACATCCAGAAGGAGAAGCAGTTCGCGACGCTGTTCGTGACGCACGACCTCGCCGTCGTCGACCTGCTCGCCGACCGGATCGCGGTCATGCAGCACGGCAAGATCGTCGAACAGGGCTCGAAGGAGCAGATCCTCCGGAACCCGCAGGACCCGTACACGCAGCGACTCATCGCGGCCGTGCCCGTGCCGGATCCGGGCGAGCAGCGCCAGCGCCGCGAGGCGCGCGCGGCGCTCCTGGCGACCCAGGAGAAGTACCGTCCGGCCAGCTGAGACCGCCCCGGACGCGGTTCACAGCCGCGGCTTGTAGAATGGGATGCACCCGACTCCGGGTGCATCCCCTTCTTCTTTCAAGGAATCCCATGGCGCGCGCCCTTCGTCCCGACCTCCGAAACGTCGCGATCGTCGCGCACGTCGACCACGGCAAGACCACGCTGGTCGACGCGATGCTGCGGCAGACGGGCTCGTTCGGCGAGCACGCGCACGTCGAAGATCGCGCGATGGACTCCAACGACCTGGAGCGTGAGAAGGGCATCACGATCCTCGCGAAGAACACCGCGATCACCTACAACGGCGCCCACACCGACGTGCCCGTGACCATCAACGTCATCGACACCCCGGGCCACGCCGACTTCGGAGGCGAGGTCGAGCGCGGTCTGTCGATGGTCGACGGCGTGGTCTTGCTGGTCGACGCGAGCGAGGGTCCCCTTCCGCAGACGCGCTTCGTGCTGCGCAAGGCCCTCGAGGCGAAGCTCCCCGTCATCCTGCTCGTCAACAAGACCGACCGTCCCGACGCGCGCATCGTCGAGGTCGAGGAGGAGGCCCACGACCTGCTGCTGGGCCTGGCATCCGACCTCGTCGACGACGTGCCCGACCTCGACGTCGACGCGCTCCTCGACGTGCCGGTCGTCTACGCGTCCGGTCGCGCCGGCGCCGCCTCGCGTACGCGGCCCGACAACGGCTCGCTGCCCGACAACGACGACCTCGAGCCGCTGTTCGAGGCGATCCTCCAGCACGTCCCCGCGCCGTCCTACGACGACGAGGCGCCGCTGCAGGCCTGGGTCACCAACCTCGACTCCTCGCCGTTCCTCGGCCGCCTCGCGCTGCTGCGTGTCTTCAATGGCACTCTCAAGAAGGGCCAGACGGTCGCGTGGGTGCGTCACGACGGCACGCACAGCAACGCGCGCATCACCGAGCTGCTGAAGACACGCGCGCTGGAGCGCTACCCGGCCGAGTCGGCGGGTCCCGGCGACATCGTCGCGATCGCCGGTATCGAGGAGATCACCATCGGCGAGACGATCGCCGACCCCGAAGACGTGCGCCCGCTCCCGGCCATCACGGTCGACGACCCGGCCATCTCGATGACCATCGGCACGAACACGTCGCCCCTCATGGGCAAGGTGAAGGGCCACAAGTTGACGGCTCGCATGGTCAAGGACCGCCTCGACCGCGAGCTCATCGGCAACGTGTCGCTGAAGGTCGTCGACATCGGGCGCCCCGACGCGTGGGAGGTGCAGGGCCGCGGTGAGCTGGCCCTCGCGATCCTCGTCGAGAACATGCGCCGCGAAGGTTTCGAGCTGACCGTCGGCAAGCCCCAGGTCGTCACGAAGAAGGTCGACGGCAAGACGTACGAGCCGTTCGAGCACCTCACGATCGACGCGCCCGAGGAGTACCTCGGCGCCATCACGCAGCTGCTCGCGTCCCGCAAGGGCCGCATGGAGACGATGACCAACCACGGCACCGGATGGGTGCGCATGGAGTTCGTCGTGCCGTCGCGCGGACTGATCGGCTTCCGCACCGAGTTCCTGACCACCACGCGCGGCACGGGCATCGCCAACGCGATCTCGCACGGCTACGAGCCCTGGGCGGGTCACATCACGACGCGTCAGAACGGTTCGATCGTCGCCGACCGCTCGGGTGTCGTCACGCCCTTCGCGATCATCGCGCTCCAGGAGCGGATGTCGTTCTTCGTGCAGCCCACGGAGGAGGTCTACGAGGGCATGGTGATCGGTGAGAACTCGCGCGCCGACGACATGGACGTGAACATCACCAAGGAAAAGAAGCTCACCAACATGCGCTCTTCGACCTCGGACTCGTTCGAGTCGATGACGCCGCCGCGCACCCTGTCGCTGGAGGAGTCGCTGGAGTTCGCCCGTGACGACGAATGCGTCGAGGTCACGCCGGAGAAGGTCCGCATCCGCAAGGTCGTGCTCGACGCGACCGAGCGCGGCCGCGCGACTGCTCGTCTCAAGCGCCAGGACGCCAACGCCTGACCAGGACCCGTGCCGTCAGTGGGGCCCTGTGCCGTCAGCGCACTTCTGACACGAGCACGGCGGCGGTGTCGGGTTCGAGGGCCTCGAACACGTGCGGCGCGTCGCCGGCGTAGCGGAGGTAGTCGCCGGGCGTCAGCTCGAACGGTTCGTCCAACGGACCGACGAGCGCCCGTCCGGTGACGAGGACGACGTGTTCGACCGTGCCTACCAGGTGGGGGAGCGAACGTCGGGGCTCGCCGGGCTCGGCACGCAGGAGGTAGAGGTCGCTTCTCGCCTGCGGCGCGCCGGCGGCGAGTAGGAGCGCTTCGTACGACGACTCGGCGGAGCGGATGCCGCTGCGGTCGGTGGCGCGGATGAGCTGCGGGCCTTCGCGCCGGTCCTCCACGAAGACGGAGAACGGCACATCGAGCGCGGTCGCGATGGCCCACAGCGTCTCGACGCTCGGATTGCCGCTCCCGGACTCCAGCTGCGACACGGTCGCCTTGGAGACGCCGGCTCGGCGTGCGAGCTCTGACGCGCCCAGTCCCGCGCGCTCGCGCTCGCGGCGCAGGGCGACGGCGATCCGAGGTCCGAGTGCATCCATGCGGTTCATTGTTTCAAACGTACGGCCGATTTGACGAACGCAGGCAATATCGTTCATCATTTCGACCATGCGTTCATCGAATCAGCCAGCTGCCGATTCCGATGATCGCGACATCCGCCGGGCCTGGCGCGACGGCGTCGGGGTAACGCTTGCGACGAGTGCCTACGGAGTGTCGTTCGGTGCGCTGTCCGTGGCATCCGGTCTCGACGTGTGGCAGACCTGCGTGCCGAGTCTCCTCATGTTCACGGGCGGATCGCAGTTCGCTTTCGTGGGCGTCATCGGCGCCGGCGGACTCGCCGCTGCGCCGGCGGCCATCGCCTCTGCCGGCCTCCTCGGCGTCCGCAATGTCGCGTACGGGCTGCGCGTCTCGCCGATGATCGGTGCCGGCGGGTGGCGGCGTGCGACGGCGGCCCACTTCACGATCGACGAGTCGACGGCGGTCGGATTGGCCCAGCCGACGCCGCGCGCCCGACGCGTGGGCTTTTGGGTCACGGGCGTCGGCATCTGGATCGGCTGGAACCTCACGACGCTGGCGGGTGCGCTCCTGGGCGACGTGCTCGGCGACTCGAGAGCATACGGGCTGGATGCCGCGGCGGCGGCCGCCTTCCTCGCGCTGCTGTGGCCTCGGCTGCGTCGTCGCCAGGCGATCGCCGTCGGCGTGGGCGCGGCGGTGGTCGCGACCGTGCTCACGCCTGCGCTGATGCCCGGCATCCCCGTGCTCGTCGCCGCGCTCGTGGCCGTCGTCGTGGGCTGGACGAACTGGCTCGGCACCCGCACGCCGGAGGTGGCCTCATGACCCTCTGGAACGCCGTCCTCCTCGCCTCGATCGTGTGCGTCGGGCTCAAGGCGCTCGGATACCTGATCCCGCCGCGCTGGTTCGATGCGCCGACGCCGTCGCGCATCACCGACCTCCTGACCGTCGCGCTGTTGGCTGCGCTCGTCGCCGTTCAGACGCTGGGAGCCGGCCAGAACGTGGTCGTCGATGCCCGTGTCCCCGCACTCCTCGTGGCGGCGGGACTCCTGCTGATCCGCGCCCCCTTCCTCGTCGTCGTGGTCGCCGCGGCCGCCGTGGCCGCGCTGCTGCGGCTGGCGGGTATCGCCGCGTGAGCTCTCGGCGTTCGCTCTGCGTTGCGGCCTACACCGCGGCCTAGACTGACGCGGTGAGTATGACGCTTTCCCGGGCCGGCACCTGGCTCGTCGCGCTGATTATCGGATTCGTCTTCGGCGTAGCCGGCACCGTGGCTCAGTCGGCGATGTGGGGATGGTTCCCGGTCGGTCTCCTCGTCGCGATCGTCGGGGCTGCGGCGATCGTCCTCGCGGTGCGGCTCCTGACGGCCGACCGCTGGGCGGCGCTGTCGACAGGGCTCGGCGTCATGATCGCGACGCTGCTCTTCTCGGGGCGCGGTCCGGGTGGCTCGGTCATCGTCCCCGCTCCCGACGACGGCCAGATCTCGACGGGTCTGGTGTGGACCGTCGTCGTCCCGCTCGTCGCGGCGATCATCGTCGCGTGGCCCAGCGTGACGCGTCCGGCATCCGTGCCGACTGCGCCCGTCGGCGGACCTCACGCGGAGTGACGAACTAGACTCGAAGGCGTGACGTATGTGATCGCCCTGCCCTGTGTGGATGTGAAGGACCGTGCGTGCATCGACGAGTGCCCCGTCGACTGCATCTACGAGGGTGAGCGCTCCCTGTACATCCACCCCGACGAGTGCGTCGACTGCGGGGCGTGCGAACCGGTCTGCCCCGTCGAGGCGATCTATTACGAAGACGACCTCCCGGACGAGTGGCAGGACTACTACTCCGCGAACGTCGAGTTCTTCGATGACATCGGCTCGCCCGGTGGCGCCGCCAAGATCGGCGTCCTCTCGAAGGATCACCCGCTGATCGCCGCCCTGCCTCCGCAGACGCACTGATGGCCGTCCGCGACCTCGCCGATTACCCCTGGGATGCCGTGGCCCCCTTCGCGGCCACCGCTCGTGCGTACCCCGGCGGCATCGTCGACCTCTCCATCGGCTCTCCCGTCGACCCCACTCCCGATGTCGTCGCCGACGCGTTGCGCGCCGCGACCGACGCGCACGCCTACCCGCAGACGGTCGGGTCTTCGCTCCTTCGAGAAGCCATCGTCGCGTGGTACGCCCGCCGGCGGGGAGTAGCCGGCCTCACCGTCGACCAGGTGCTCCCGACCGTCGGCTCCAAGGAGCTGGTGGCGTTGCTGCCGCTCCTGCTCGACGTGCGGCCCGGCGATGTCGTCGTGCACCCGCGGGCTGCCTACCCCACGTATGAGGTCGGTGCCCGACTCGTCGGAGCGACGCCGCTGGCTGCCGACGACCCCGACGCGTGGCCGGAGGGCACGCGACTGGTGTGGATCAACTCGCCGGGCAACCCCGACGGTCGGGTGCTCGACGTCGCCGAACTCCGCCGCGCGGTCGCGCGCGCCCGTGAGCTCGGTGCCGTGCTGGCATCCGACGAGTGCTACGCGGAACTCGGCTGGGACGGCGCATGGGCGGCCGAGCCCGTACCCAGCCTGCTGGACCCGCGCGTCACCGAGGGCGACCTCTCGGGACTGCTGTCCGTCTACTCGCTGAGCAAGCAGTCGAATCTCGCGGGGTACCGCGCCGCCTTCCTGGCCGGCGACGCCTCGATCGTCGCGCGGCTGCTGACGGCCCGCAAACACCTCGGTCTCATGCTTCCCGCACCGGTCCAGGCGGCCATGGTCGCCGCTCTCGGCGACGACGCGCATGTCGCGGCGCAGCGCGAGCTGTACCGCGCGCGGCGCGCGGTGCTGAAGCCGGCGCTGGAGCGCGCGGGCTTCCGGATCGACCACAGCGAGGGTGGCCTCTATCTGTGGGCGACGGCGGGGGAGGACGCGTGGGAGACGATGCGTCGGCTGGCGCACCTCGGCATCCTGGCCGGTCCGGGGCACTTCTACGGAACGCACTTCCCCCAGCATGTGCGCTTCTCGCTCACGGCGACCGATGAACGCATCGAGGCAGCGGCGGAGCGTCTGACAGCGACCGAAGAGTCGCGGGTGCCCTCGTAGACTTCCTCCTACGGATGCCGTGATCCTTTGGCGCCGATCGGAGTAGGCCGTGAGGGCCAGTAGTCTGTAGAGACCGCCTAGATCGACCGCAAGGAGGCTTCGTGAGCGAGTCGGGCACCCCCCAGCAGGCCACCGTCACCGTCGGAGAGCGGACGGCGCAGCTGCCGATCCTCACCGGCACCGAAGGTATTCCGACCGTCGATTTCTCGACGTTCACGAAGCAGACGGGCCACACGGCGCTCGACTACGGCTTCGTCAACACGGCCGCCACGAAGTCCGCGATCACCTACATCGACGGCGACGAGGGCATCCTTCGTTATCGGGGCTACCCGATCGAGCAACTCGCGACGAACAGCACCTACCTCGAGGTCGCGTGGCTGCTTCTGTACGGCGACCTGCCGACCGCGGATCAGCTGGGCGAGTGGGACGACAAGATCCGTCGCCACACGCTGCTGCACGAAGACCTCAAGCGCTTCTTCTCCGCGCTGCCGCACACGGCGCACCCGATGTCGATGCTCTCTGCCGCCACGGCGGCGCTGTCGACGTACTACGAGGGCCAGTCCGACCCCAACAACCCCGACCACGTCGAACTCAACACGATCCGGCTGCTCGCGAAGCTGCCCGTGATCGCGGCTTACGCGCACAAGAAGAGCATCGGTCAGGCGTTCCTCTACCCGGACAACTCGCTTAGCTTCGTCGACAACTTCCTGAAGCTCAACTTCGGGGTCCTCGCTGAGCTCTACGAGGTGAATCCCGTGACCTCGCGCGCACTGGAGCGGCTCCTCATCCTGCACGAAGACCACGAGCAGAACGCGTCGACGTCCACGGTCCGCCTGGTCGGATCGACCGGCGCCAACCAGTTCTCCTCCATCTCCGCGGGCATCAACGCGCTGTACGGGCCGCTTCACGGCGGAGCGAACGAGGCCGTCCTCGACATGCTGGCGCGGATCCGCGATTCGGGTGAGACCGTGCAGCGCTTCGTCGAGCGAGTCAAGAACAAGGAAGACGGGGTGAAGCTCATGGGCTTCGGTCACCGCGTCTACAAGAACTACGACCCCCGCGCCAAGCTCGTGAAGGAGTCCGCGGATGAGGTGCTGGAGGAGTTGGGCGTGCACGATCCGCTCCTCGACCTCGCCAAGGAGCTCGAGGACATCGCATTGAACGACGACTACTTCAAGGAGCGTCGTCTCTACCCGAACGTCGACTTCTACACGGGCGTCATCTACAAGGCGATGGGCTTCCCGACCCGCATGTTCACGCCCCTGTTCGCGATCGGCCGTCTTCCGGGCTGGCTCGCGCACTGGCGCGAGATGCAGCTCGACCCGCAGACGAAGATCGGGCGGCCGCAGCAGCTTTACACCGGGTCGCCGCAGCGGGACTACCCGGGCATCTGACCCCGACTCCACCACCGCTTTCCGGCATCCGTTCGGGTCGTCTCTCACCCCGATAAGGTCGAGGGATGCCGCGTCTTCTCGTTCGTCGACCCTCCTCCCAGCTGGCTGACGGCGAGCTCACCCACCTCGAACGTGTGCCCGTGGACGTCGGGCTCGCGCGTACCCAGTGGGAGGGCTACGTCGACGCCTTCCGGACACGCGGTTGGGAGGTCGTGGAGGTTCCCGCCGACGATGCTCAGCCCGACGGGCGTCTTCGTCGAGGACGCGCTGATCGTTTTCGGTGACCTGATCGTGCTCGGCCGCGCGGGGGCGGAAGCTCGACGCGGCGAGGCGCCGACGGCGCGTACGGCGGCGGAGCGGCTCGGGCTGGAGGTGGCGTCGATCGACGCCCCCGGCGCGCTCGACGGCGGCGACGTGCTCAAGGTGGACCGCACCGCCTACGTCGGCGCGTCGTCGCGGACGAACGCGGCGGGGATCGCTCAGTTGCGTGGCCTGCTGGAGCCTCGCGGGTGGGATGTCGTCGAGGTTCCGGTGACGCGCGTGCTGCACCTCAAATCGGGGGTCACCGCGCTGCCGGACGGCACCGTCGTCGGGTATGCGCCGCTGGTCGACGATCCCGACGCTTTCCCGGTCTTCCTTCCCGTCCCGGAGGAGCACGGCACCGCGGTCGTCGTGCTCGATCCCGGCACCGTCCTCATGTCGTCCGATGCCCCCGCGACAGCCGCGCTGTACCGCGACAGGGGCCTGGAGGTCGTCACGGTGCCCGTGACGGAGTTCGAGAAGCTCGAGGGGTGCGTCACCTGCCTGTCGGTGCGCATCCGCGACTGATCTCACCCGTAGCGACGTGCCGGCGACGGCAGTGCGGACGACCGTCTATGCATGTGGACCTGCGCGCTACGCTGTGGACATGCGCGCCGCGGAGCTGATCGACGACATCATCATCGAGCCGGTCGACCCGACCATGGGCGCCTCGGCGGGCTTCGCGGGCTTCTTCGGCGTGGTGGTCTTGCTCATGGTGATCGGGGTGATCTTCAGCGCCGTCGTTGGCTACCGGAAGTACCGCATCCTGCGGGATGCGGGAACGGACCCGTTCACCGTCGATGCCGCCCTGGCGGCGAAGGTGCTCAAGAGCGACGTTCTCGCCGCACCCGCTGCCGCCCGCTCGATCGAGGAGCGGCTGCGCGAACTCGACGATCTGCTCGCGCGCGGGGTGATCACCGCCGACGAGCACCGTGAGGCGAGAGCCGCCGCACTCCGGGACTGAGGCCCGCGCCTCGAATCAGGCGTGCAGCGCCTCGTTGAGCGTGACGCCGACGCCGCGTCGGCGCACGGCTTCGATCGCCCCGGTGAGCGAGTTGCGGCGGAACAGGATGCCGTTGCGCCCCGACAGCTCGGCGCCCTTCACCGAGGGACGGGTGCCATCGGCACGCGCGGGCTCGTCGGCCAGCACGATCTTCGAGCCCGCGGTGACGTAGAGGCCCGCCTCCACGACGCAGTCGTCACCCAGGGAGATGCCGATGCCCGCATTGGCTCCGAGAAGGGTGCGGGAGCCGATCGAGACGCGGTGGCTGCCACCGCCCGACAGTGTGCCCATGATCGAGGCGCCACCGCCGATGTCGCTGCCGTCGCCGACCACGACGCCCTGCGAGATGCGTCCCTCGACCATCGACGCGCCGAGCGTTCCCGCGTTGAAGTTCACGAATCCCTCGTGCATGACCGTCGTTCCCGGCGCGAGGTGCGCACCGAGGCGCACGCGCGAGGCGTCGGCGATCCGGACCCCGGGCGGGACGACGTAGTCGAGCAGTCGCGGGAACTTGTCGAGACTCTGTACCTGGATGCCGGCGCGCTGCAGGCGCGGGCGGAGCCGGGTCAGCGCGTCGGGGTGAACCGGGCCCGCGTTCGTCCACGCCACATTCGGCAGGTGGGCGAAAATGCCTGTCAGATCGAGTTCGTTGGGGGCGACGAGCCGGTGCGAGAGTGCATGCAGCCGGAGGTAGGCATCTGACGTGCTGGCGGGGGCGGCATCCAGGTCGATCTCGACGACGACGGACTCGATGCTCACGTCGCGACGCTCGTCCTCTCCGACTCCGTCGGCGACGAGCGCCAGGTCGGGTCGCTCCGGGGCGCGTCCGCGTGCGGGCGCCGGGAACCACGTGTCGAGGACGACACCGCCACGGTCCACCGTCGCCAGCCCGACACCCCAAACCCACCGCTGCTCGCTCATCTCCCCAGGCTATCCGGCCCATGGCGGCCCATCGACCGCGGTGGTCATCGGACGTCTCGATAGAATCGACGTCATGCCCACGCTCGATCTGACCGTCTCCGCGCTCGAGCTCACGCGTGCGATCTGCGACATCCCCAGCGTCTCCGACGACGAGACGACCCTCGCCGACGCCATCTACGCTGCCGTCAGCGCCTACCCTCATCTCCATGTCGAGCGCGACGGTGACACGATCATCGCCCGCACGCGTCTCGGGCGGGCGCAGCGCGTCGCGATCGCGGGCCATATCGACACAGTGCCGATCAACGAGAACCTGCCCACGCGGGACATCGAGATCGACGGCGAGCCCTACCTGTGGGGGCGCGGCACCGTCGACATGAAGGCCGGTGTCGCGGTGCAGCTGAAGCTCGCCGCCGAGCTCGTCGAACCGCGCGTCGACCTCACGTGGATCTGGTACGACCACGAAGAGGTGGATTCCGATCGCAACGCGCTCACGCGGCTCGTCGCGACCCGTCCCGACATCTTCGAGGCAGACTTCGCCATCCTCGGCGAGCCCTCGAACGGTCAGGTCGAGGGCGGGTGCAACGGCACGCTGCGCGCTGTCGTGCGCACGCACGGGGTCCGTGCCCACAGTGCCCGTTCGTGGATCGGCGAGAACGCGATCCACAAGGCGGCGCCGATTCTCGCGCGCCTGGCGGAGTACCGCACGCGCGACCTCGAAGTCGACGGCCTGGTCTACCGCGAGGGCCTGAACGCGGTGGGCGTCCGCGGCGGCATCGCAGGCAACGTCATCCCCGATGTCTGCGAGGTCGAGGTGAACTACCGGTTCGCGCCTCGTCGAAGCGGCGAAGAAGCCGCGGCGCACGTGCGCGACGTCTTCGCCGGCTTCGAGGTGGAGATCCTCGACGTCGCCCCCGGCGCGCGGCCGGGGCTCGACGCGCCGCTCGCGCAGGAGTTCCTCGCGGCCGTGGGCGCCGAGCCGCGCCCGAAGTACGGCTGGACCGACGTGGCCCGCTTCTCCGAGCTGGGTGTCCCTGCTGTCAACTACGGGCCGGGCGACCCTCACCTCGCGCACCATGACGAGGAGCGGGTCGCGGTCGCCCAGATCGACGACGTCGAGCGGGGCCTTCGGGCGTGGCTGACAGCGTCCTGACGCGCTCGCGGGCGCAGTCGGCCCGCTCCCGCCTGTCACCGGCGCTGCAGATCGCGATCGTCTACGTGGTGGCCCGGGCGGTCACGACCGTCTTCCTGCTCATCGCGGCGGAGCTGTCCGGCGAGGGTTCCCGCTTCGGGCCCGACGCCACCATCGGTTCGTTCGTGATGGGCTGGGATGCCGAGTGGTACTCGTTCATCGCGGGTTTCGGCTATCCGAGCGATCTGCCGCGCGACGAGACCGGCGAGGTCACCACCAACCAGTGGGCGTTCATGCCGCTCTACCCCGTGCTCGCCAAGCTCGTCGGCTTCGGCAACTACGGCCTCGGCGCGTTGATCGTCTCCCTCGTCGCCGGATACCTGTCGGCGCTGGTGCTCTACCGGCTGCTTCGCGACCGCATCGATGCATCCGCCGCGATGTGGGCGGTGGTCTTCTTCGTGAGCGGACCGCTCGCGGCGTTGTTCCAGATCGGGTACGCCGAGGCGCTGTTCCTCCTGTGGTTGTTCTGCGCGCTGTGGTGCGTGCAGCGCCGCCGGTTCGCTCCGCTGTACGTCCTGATCCCACTCATGGGCTACACGCGACCGGGGGTGCTGGCGTTCTCGCTGTTCCTCGCGCTCTACGGGATCTGGCGCTGGTTCCGCCGTAAGAATGATCCGCTGCCGGCACGCGAGGTGGTGCACATCGTGGTCCTGGGGCTGTGGGCCGCTGCGGTCGGGTTCTCCTGGCAGATCATCGCGGGTCTGGTCACCGGAGACCCGTCGGGTTACCTCGAGACCGAGCTCAGCTGGCGCCGGTCCTGGACCGGAGAAGTGGGCGCGTTCGTGCCCTTCGACGGTTTCGTGCAGGCCGCCGCGATCTGGTTCCGGCTGTGGGGCCTCGACGTCGTCTGGGGCTATGTGGCGCTGGGTGTGGGAGTCGTGGCGGTTGCCGCCGCCCTGCTCTTCGTGCCGCAGGTGCGCCGGCTCGGCGCGGAGGTGCGGCTGTGGTCGGCGAGCTACATCGTCTACTTGCTGGCCGTGTTCTTCCCGCAGTCCAGTCTCTTCCGGCTGCTCGTGCCGCTCGCGCCGTTGTCGGGCGCGCTTGCGCTCCCGCGATCGCTCGCTTGGCGCGTCGGAGTGCTCGCAGCATGCCTCGTGGGCCAATGGATGTGGATCCTCAACATGTTCGCCCTCGCGAGCACGTACTACCAGATCCCCTGAGGGTGTCGTCGGCGTGCGTCGCGCTTCGCTCCGGTGCCCGCGGAACGCGCTATCCGCGCAGACGGGTAAACTTGTCGGGTACTCAACGAAAAGGAGCCGCAATGGCAGCCATGAAGCCGCGAACCGGTGACGGACCGATGGAGGCCGTGAAGGAGGGACGCCTCATCATCGTGCGCGTGCCTCTCGAAGGCGGCGGCCGTCTGGTCGTCTCGGTGAACGACGACGAGGCCAAGGAACTCCACAGCGTTCTGGGCGAGGTCGTCGGCGCCGCCTGACCTCACGACATACGACGAGGGGCCGGTCTGCGGACCGGCCCCTCGTCGTATGTCTGCGAGGGAGCGTCAGCGCCCGTCGCTCTGCGTGGTCGTGAGCTGGAGCAGTCCCTCTCCGACGATGGAGAGGGCACCGAGCACGGCGGGGGAGGACTGCGTCTCCTGGATGAGCGACCGGTAGGCGCTCGTCACGGCATCCCGCTTCACCGGGTCGGCGACGGCACCGCCGGCCAGCACGCGGGGCACCAGAACCGTGCCGCCCGCGCGCACCAGGCGCAAGCCGTGCTCGACGTACTCGATGGCGCCCTCGGCGTCGGCGTCGACGAGCACGATGTCGTAGGAGGCCTCGTTCATCCGGGGGAGCACATCGGCTGCCCGTCCGGCGATGAAGCGGGCGCGCGCCGGGGGGATCTTCGCCTCGGCGAAGGCGCTGCGCGCGGCGGCGAGGTGTTCGGGCTCGATGTCGATGGTCGTGAGGGTCGCGCGGGGGGAGCCGCGCAGCAGCCACAGGCCCGAGACGCCCCCTCCCGTGCCGATCTCGACGATGTTCAACGCCGCGGTCGCCGCGGCGATGACGGCGCACTGCGCTCCGACGGGTGCGCTGACCGGATCGGCGCCCAGTTCGAGCGCATGTGCCCGGGCGCGTGCGATCGACTCCGGTTCGACCGTCGCCTCATCCGCGAACCGGCGGATCGCCTCGAAATCGCGGCTGGACTCGTTGTCACGCATGTGCTGGACCTCCTCTGCCAGGGTAGGCCGCGTGGGCGCCGTGGACACCGAGGCGCACGGGTAACCTTGAGCCATGTTCTTCGGGATCGACATGGAGAAGATCGTCATCATCCTCGTGGTGGCGGCGCTTCTGCTCGGCCCGGAGAAGCTGCCGCACTACGCGGAGCTGCTGGCGAAGTTCACGGTTCGCGCACGCGACTGGCTCCAGGGGGCGCGCTCACGCGTCAAGGACGAGATGGGCGAGGACTTCGACGACATCGAGTGGCGCAAGCTCGATCCCCGTCAGTACGACCCGCGTCGGATCATCCGCGATGCGCTGCTGGATGACACGCCGCCGCCGGCACGCGCTGCCGCCATTGCGCCGGCGATCGTGGCTCCCGTGGCATCCGCTGCTGAGGCCGGCGAGAGCCCGAGCGCGCCTCGACGGCGCACCGCCGACGAGCCCGTTCCGTTCGATTCCGAAGCCACCTGACCCGTCTCAGGCGGGCGTGAAGGGGAGGGAACGGCCCGACAGCCCGCGCGGCCTGGCCGCAAGGGCGATGGCGATCTCGGTGAGCGCGCGTGCGGCCGGGTCGCCCGGATCGGCGACCACGACGGGGACCCCCTGATCAGCGCTCGTGCGCAGCGGCGCGCTCAACGGGATGGAGCCCAGCAGCGGCACCGTGGTCTCGGTGCTGAGGGCCGCCGCGACGGCTTCGCCCCCACCACTGCCGAACAGGTCGAGGGTCGTGCCGTCGGAAAGCGTGAGCGCCGCCATGTTCTCGATCACCCCGGTGACTCGCTGCCCCGTCTGACGGGCGACGAGGCCGCTGCGGACGGCGACGTCGGCGGCCGCGGCCTGGGGCGTCGTGACCACGAGCACCTCGGCGTGCGGGAGGAACTGGCCGACCGAGATCGCGATGTCTCCCGTTCCGGGCGGCATGTCGAGCAGCAACACATCGAGATCACCGAAGTAGACGTCCGTGAGGAACTGCTGAACGGTGCGATGCAGCATCGGCCCGCGCCAGGCCACGGCGCCCGCCGTGGGGGAGTCGCGGGGGAGGAACATGCCGATCGAGATCGTCTTCACGTCGTAGGCGACCGGCGGGAGCATGAGGTCATCGACACGTGTCGGCGCAGGCGGGAGCCCATCGGGGCCGACGAGACCTAGCAGACCGGGGATGGAGAATCCGTGCACATCAGCGTCGATGAGGCCCACGGCAAGGCCCTGCTGGGCCAACGCGACGGCGAGATTCGCGGTCACGGTGGATTTGCCGACGCCCCCCTTGCCGCTCGTGACGGCGATGACGCGGGTGAGCGAGTCGGGGCCGAACGGCATCCGTCGGGGTCCGCCTCGCAGACGCTCGGTCAGCGCCGATCGCTCGGCGGGAGTCATGACACCCACCGAGACGACGACCTCGTTGACCCCGGGAACGGATGCCGCGGCCTCGCGCACGTCACGTTCGATGCGGTCGGCGGCCGGGCAACCGACGATCGTCAGCGCGATGGCGACGCGCGCCTGGTCGCCTTCGACGACGATGTCGCGCACCATGTCGAGTTCGCCGATCGGACGGCGCAGTTCAGGATCGGCGACATCTGAGACGGCGCGGCGCACGGCGGCCGCGGTCTTCTCGTTGCTCACAGGCGGGCGTCGTCGGTGACTGTCGCGTCGCGCGAGTCGAGCTGTTCCACGACGCGGGCGAGTTCCTGGCGCAGTGTCTCTCTCGTGACCAGCTCTCCCGTGAGGTCGGTCAGAGCCATGCGCAGCGCCACGACCTCGCGCGCGAGGTACTCGGTGTCGGCGAGGTTGCGTTCGGCGCGCTGGCGGTCCTGCTCGATCTGCACCCGGTCGCGGTCGTCCTGGCGGTTCTGGGCCAGCAGGATGAGGGGAGCAGCGTAGGACGCCTGCAGCGACAGGACGAGGGTGAGGACGGTAAACCCGTACTCCTGGGAGTCGAACCGGAGCCACTCGGGCATCAGCGTGTTCCACGAGATCCAGCCGATGCAGAACAGCGACAGGATGAGCAGGAACATCGGCGTGCCCATGGCCCGCGCGATCCACTCGGTGAAGCGACCGAACCGATCACGCGACGGCTGGGGAGCGCGCCGTGTCGTGCGGCCGAGGGGTGCGTCGAGGGACGCCTGACGGGTCGTGCGCGCCATCATCGCCTCCTCGCCGCGCTGATCGGGGCCGCCTGCCGCGGGGCGGGCGCGTCGTCACCGTCGTCGTGGGAACGCCAGTCCTCCGGCAGGAGGTAGTCCAAGACGTCATCGACGCTCACGACCCCCACGAGCCGATGAGCAGCGTCGACCACGGGCAGGGAGACGAGGTTGTAACTCGCCAGCAGCCGCGCGACCTCGGCGGCCGAGCCCGTGACCGGTACGGCATCGACGGTGTCGTCGATGATGGCACCCAAACGCTCGTGCGGCGGGTAGCGCAGCATCCGCTGGAAGTGGACGGTACCGAGGAGGCGCCCCGTCGGGGTTTCGTACGGGGGCAGAGTGACGAAGACGGCCGCGGCCAGAGCGGGGTGGAGTTCGTGGCGCCGGATCAGCGCCAGCGCCTCCGCGACGGTCGCATCGGCCGATAGCACGATCGGCTCGCTCGTCATCAGACCACCGGCCGTGTCGGACCCGTACTTGAGCAGCTCGCGCACGTCCTCGGCCTCTTCGGGCTCCATGAGCTCCAGCAGATCCTCCCGTTGCTGCTCGGGAAGCTGGGCGAGGACGTCTGCGGCGTCGTCGGGCTCCATCTGGTCCAGGATGTCGGCGGCGCGCTCGTCACCGAGCGCCTCGAGAATGTGGACCTGCTCGTCTTCGGGCATCTCCTCGAGCGCGTCGGCGAGACGGTCGTCAGGCAGTTCCTCGGCCACCTCCAGCAGGCGCTCCTCAGGGAGGTCGAGCAAAGTGTTGGCCAGGTCGGCCGCCTTCAGCTCGGAGTAGCTCGCCACGAGCTGCTCGGCGGACTGCGCCTCGCCGGGCGTGGACTGCTCGCGCACGTCGCTCCACTGGGCGAAGGTCGTCGGTCCCTTGGCGAAGGGAGAAGCGCTCGTCTTGGGCTTGCGCAGGAAGAGCTGTCCGATGTCCCACTCGCCGAGGCGATTGCGCTCGATCGCGGCATCTTCGATGACCGCCTCGCCCGATCCGTCGCGGAAGAAGATGCGGCGCCCGAGCAGCTCGGCCATGACGCGCACCTCACCGCCGCGCTGCTGGAAGCGACGGACGTTGATGAGGCCCGTCGTGATGACCTGGCCCGTCGCTATCGATGTGACGCGCCCGATCGAGAGGAAGACGTGACGGCGGCCGGGGATCTCCACCACGAGTCCCACGACGCGTGGTGGATCGTCCTTGCGGAAGATGACGACGACGTCCCGGACCCTGCCGAGCCGGTCGCCGGCGGGGTCGAAGACGGCGCACCCGACCAGGCGCGCGACGAAAACCCGCTGCGTACTCACTCGTCCAGCGTAGTCCGCGACCGCCACGAAAGCGGTGACCGCACCGGGCTACTCGGGAGTCGGGCATGACAAGATGGAGAACGTGAGCATGATGGGCGGCACTCCGCAGGAGCACGGCGAGACGATCGCCGAATACTCGTCGTACGAGGGCGCCCAGAAGACGGTGTCGCGCCTCATCGCCGGCGAGATCCCGGCGAAGGACATCGCGATCGTCGGTCGCGGACTGCGGTCCGTCGAGACGGTCACGGGCCGCCTCGGGTACGCCGCCGCCGCACGGTCGGGCGCCATCAACGGCATCCTGCTGGGTCTGCTCTTTTCCGCCATCTTCGTGCTCGGCACTCCGAATGCGGCCATCCAGCTGTTCGTGGGCGTGATGCTCGTGGGCATCGCGATCGGCATGTTGATGAGCATCATCACCTACTCGGTGTTGCGCCGTCGCCGTGACTACACCTCGATCACGCAGCTCATCGCCGACCACTACGACGTGACCGTGCTGCCGAGGTCGCTCGCACGTGCACGGGAGATCGCCGGCGTCGCGGCAGCTCCGGCCGCACCGGCGACGCCGATCATCGACTCCCGCGTTCCCCCCCAGTACGGAGAGCGGATCGACCCGGCCCCCGACCCGACGCCCGAAGCGCGCGCCGCCGCCGACCCGGACGCGCCGACTCCGGAGACGCCGTCGGGGTCGTGACCGGTTTCGAGGTCGACCTGCCGGCAGGACGCACCCGTGTCTCTGCCCTCGTGCTGGCGCCGGCCGATCCGGTCGCGGTGGTCCTCCTCGCCCACGGTGCGGGCGCCGGCATGGAACACCCGTTCCTCACCGGTCTCGCCGATGCGCTGGAGCAGGCCCGATTCGCGGTCGTGCGCTTCGTCTTCCCGTATCTCGAGGCAGGCCGACGGATGCCGGGCCCCGCAGCCCACGCCACGGCGACGTGGATCGCGGCGATGCGGGATGCCGAGCGGCGCTTCCCCGGGTTGCCGGTGATCGCGGCCGGGAAGTCGTACGGCGGACGCATGGCGTCGATGGCGGCTGCCGAGGGGCTCATCGCTCCCGCAGGGCTCGTCTACCTGGGCTACCCGCTGCATCCGCCCGGCGCCCCCGAGAAGCTCCGCGCGGCACACCTTCCCGCGATCACCGCGCCGCAGCTGTTCGTCGAGGGCACGCGCGACCCCTTCCTCCAGCCTCTGGAGCAGTTCGCCGAGGTCGTGGCTCACTGTCAGCTCGCCGAGGTGGTGTGGATCGAGGGTGGCGGGCACTCCTTCGACGTCGCGGGGACGAAGCGCCCTGCCTACGAGATCGGGGCCTCGCTGGCCGGACCCGTCGCGGATTGGGTGGCACGCCAGGGCATCGCGTGAGGGCCCTCGCCCCGGAGTCGGAGCCGAAGCCTCTGTGCAGCGCGGCGTCAGCGTCCGGCGGCGTACCCGGACATCCCTCGTGCGTTGGCCGCGGCCCACAGTACCGGGGCTCCGGATGCCAGGCGCCGCCGGCGATCGATGCCGACCGCCGACAGCCTGCCGAGGGTCCAGTCACCCGCACGTCTCACGTCGTGACCGCGCTCGATCAGCCCGGCGATGACATCGTCGCCGAGGCGGTCCTCCGCGACCACCCCGGCCGGATTCCAGGTGCGCGGCCAGAAGGAGTCGATGAGAGCGGTGGTGTGCAGGGTCGGTGCGTCGATCGCCTCCTGCGCGGTGTAGCCGCCGACGAGCATCCGCAGCAGAAGGGGGAGCTGCCATTGATCCTGCTGGTCACCTCCGGGCGTGCCGAGGGCGGCGACGGGGAGCCCGTCCTCCAAGAGCAGGGTCGGAGTGAGCGTCGTCCGCGGACGCGCGCCGGGCCGCAACGCGGAGGGCGACTCGGGGTCGAGCCAGCACATCTGCAGGCGCGTGCCCAGGCAGAAGCCGAGTTCGGGCACCGTCGGCGACGACTGGAGCCACCCGCCAGAAGGTGTCACGGCGACGATGTTCCCCCAGCGGTCCACGACGTCGATGTGACAGGTGTCGCCTCGGGTCTCGCCGCTGGACGACACCGTGGGCTCTCCCGTCCCCGAATCCGCAGCGGATGCCGTGAACAGCGGTGGGCGGTGAGGCGCTTCACCCGTGGGGGAGCCTGGACGCCACTCCTGCGAGGCCTGTGCACCGAGGAGAGTGCGCCGACCGTCCAGGTACGCATCGTCGAGCAGCGGGCTCGGATCGACGCCGTCGCCGAAGTGCGCGTCTCGATCGGCCAGGGCGAGCTTGAGCACTTCGATGATCGTGTGCGCGCCATCGACGGTGGACGGGTCGAGGCGGTCGTCGGTCATCGGCTCCAGAAGGCGCAGCGCCTGCAGCAGCGCCGGACCCTGCGTCCACGTCCCCGCCTTCGCGACCGTGCGGCCGCGGAACGTCGCCGTGACCGCCGGCTCGTACGAGGCGGCGAGGGAGTCGACGTCCGCATCGGCGAGGACGGCGGCGTGATCAGTTCCCGTGGAGTGCCGATGAGGGTGCGCGAGGAAGGCGACGGCGGCGTGCAGGATCGTCCGCCAGCGCGCGCGGGCGGCGTCGATGCGAGCACCCCGATCGCCCCCGGCCGCCGCGGACGTGTCGGCGAGATCCTGCAGGACGTCGGCATAGGCGGGGTTGCGCACGAGATCGCCGCCGCGGGGCGCGGTGCCCTCCGGCATCCACAACGCCGCGGACGTCGGCCAGTGCGCACGGAAGAGTTCTGCCACTCGTCCGATGGTCGCCGCCGCTGCGGGGAGGAGCGGGTGACCCTCGCGCGCATAGGTGATCGCGGCGCCCAGCACGTCATCGAGGTCGAGGGTGCCGTGGTCGCGCAGAAGCAGGAGCCACGCGTCGACGGCGAGCGGAACGGCGGCCGCGAGCCCGCCCGCGCCGGGCACGAGCTCGAGACCCTGCGCGCGGAAGTGCGCGATCGTCGCACCGCGGGGAGCAGCGCCCTGGCCCATGAGGACCGTCGGAGCGGTCGCGCCGGCAGTCTGGAAGATTCCGACCAGATCACCGCCGGGTCCGTTGAGGTGCGGCTCCACCACGTGGAGGACGAACCCGCCCGCCACGACCGCGTCGAACGCGTTCCCGCCGCGCTCGAGCACCGCCTGCGCCGCACCGGTGGCGAGCCAGTGCGTCGAGGCGGCGAAGCCGTGTACGCCCTCCAACTGAGGGCGTGTCGTCGTCGTCGGCGGAGGGGTGTAGCTCACGCGGTGAGCCGCGCGATCCAGGCCTCGACCTCGTCCGCGGTGCGAGGGATGCCGGCGGAGAGGTTCTCGGGTCCGTCCGCCGTCATGAGGATGTCATCCTCGATGCGCACCCCGATTCCACGGAACTCCTCCGGCACGGTCAGGTCGTCGATCTGGAAGTAGAGACCGGGCTCGATCGTGAACACCATCCCCGCTTCCAGGATGCCGTCGTAGTACATCTCCCGTCGGGCCTGGGCGCAGTCGTGCACGTCGATCCCGAGGTGGTGGCTCGTTCCGTGCACCATGTAGCGGCGGTGCTGGCCGCCGTTGTCGGCATCCAGCGCCTCCTCGGCCGAGACGGGGAGCAGACCCCATTCCGCGACGCGCGCCGCGATCACACGCATGGCCGCCTCGTGGATCGAACGGAAGGTCACGCCGGGGCGCGCTGCCGCGAAGGCGGCATCGGCGGCTTCCCGGACGGCTTCGTAGATCTTCCGCTGGATCGGCGTGAACGTGCCCGATACCGGGAGGGTGCGGGTGATGTCGGCGGTGTAGAGGCTGTCGACTTCCGCGCCCGCGTCGATGAGGATCAGGTCTCCGGCGACGACGGGACCGTCATTGCGCGTCCAGTGCAGATAGCACGCGTGCGGCCCGGAGGCGGCGATCGTGTCGTACCCCTCGCCGTTGCCCTCGACCCGTGCTCGGTGGTGGAAGATCCCTTCCACCGCACGCTCGCCGCGCGGCGTCTGCGCGATGCGCGGGAGGTCGGCGACGATGTCGTCGAATCCGCGGGCGGTCACCGCGACGGCCTGCCGCATCTGCTCGATCTCGTACGCGTCCTTCACGAGCCGCAGCTCCGAGACGAACCGGGTGAGATCCGCGTCGGCATCCAGCACGACATCGCCCTCAGCCGGTGTGAAATCGTCGAGGTGCGCCGTCGCGATGCCGAGGTCGGCTGCCACGCCGGCCAGCGCCGGACGCGGGCCGATCCAGAACTCGCCGACCGTGGCATCCGCGTAGAACTCGGCCGTCGTGCGATCTGCGCGCTCACGCAGGTACACCGTCGCGGTGTGGCCGTCGTCCGAGGGGTCGAAGACGAGGACCGAGTCGGGGACGGCGTCGGACGCCCAACCCGTGAGGTGGGCGAACGCGGAGTGCGCACGGAACGGGTAGTCCGTGTCGTTGGAGCGCTGCTTGAGCGAGCCGGCGGGGATGACGAGGCGCCGCCCCGGGAACGCCGCGGAGACGGCCCGGCGCCGAGCGGCGGCATAGGGAGCCTGCGCGCGTTCCACCGGGGTGGCGTCGGGCCGTTCCGCCCACCCCGTCGAGATCGTGTCGAGGAAGCCCTGCGGGAAGGGCTGCTTGCGGTTCGCGTTCTCCTGCGGCTCTGCCGTGGCGGGGGTGTCGGCGATCGTGTCGCTGTCGCTCGTGCTCATGGCATCCAGTCTCGCACTTCGCCGCCGGTCAGTCAGCGCCCGCGCGTTCGAACTGCACGATGACCGGGCGATGGTCGCTCCCGGCATCGTCGAGGGTGCCGAGGACGACGGATGCCACGGGCTTCCACCGGTCGGTCGCCATGACGTGATCGATCGGCGTCCCCAGCAGTGAGGGCCACGTCGTCGACCAGGTGCCGACCGCGCCGTTGCCCGTCTCGCTGGTCGCATCGTGGCAGCGACCGAGCGTTCCTCCGTCGGTGCCCAAGCGGTCCATGTGATCGACGGTGGCGTTGAAGTCGCCCGCGAGGATGACGTCGTCGGCCGCGCACTGGTCGGCGATCCACTGGAGGTCGCTGCGCCACGCATCCATCGCGTTCTGGCGGGGAGCGACGGCGTGCACGGCGACGACGATCGGACCCTCGCCCTCCACGGGCATCGCGACGACGCTCGGCACGGCGGACGTGTTGGTCGTGCCATCGGAGGAGGACTCGACCACGGCGTAGTCGCCCAGGTCCGGGGAGATGAGCAGTGTCGTCGAGTTGGCATCCCAGTCGGGGTAGTCCTCGCGGTCGCCGAAGTCTTCGTGGTGCGCCCACATCGGGTGCCCCATCTCGCGCATCGCGACGGCGACGTCCTCGCCCGTCTCGATCGTCGTCTCCGGCAGCGCGACGATGTCTGCCTGCATGGCGACGGCGGTACGCGCGATGATCGCCGGGTCGGTCGCTGCGCCCGCCGTGTTCCAGGTCATGACGCGCAGGGACCCGTCCGTCTTGCTCGGGAGCGTAGCCGCGCCGGTGCCGCGCGCCAGCATGATCGCCGCGTTCGCGCCGGACGCGACGAGCGCCACGATCAGCACCGACACCGCGAATCCTCGCGCCGTGCGCGCCAGACACAGCAGCAGCGCGAGCAGGGCGACGAGGCCGAAGGCGAGCACGAGGGGCCCGCGGAGCGACACGATCTGGGCGAAGGGGAAGGCCCGTTCGAGGCGGAAGAACTGGGGCCAGGTGACGATCGCGGCAGAGATCGCGAAAGCCACCGTCACGAGGATCCCGAGCAACCGCAGCACGGCCCCGACTCTAGGACAGCAGGCTGGGAGTTCCCGCCATCGCGCTACGCTCGTGGTCATGTCGGAAAGCGGTGAACCCCGGGTCGATGCGGCCCGCGCTCACCGCCGTTTCGCCGGTCCGAGCGATCTGCACCTGCACTCCGATCACTCTGACGGAACAGAGCCGCCGGCCACCGTGATGGCCGCCGCTCACCGGCATGGACTCCGCACCGTTGCCCTGACCGACCACGACACGACATCCGGGTGGGCTGAAGCGGCCGAGGCGACGGGGTCGCTCGGGATGACCTTCCTGCCGGGCATGGAACTCTCCGCGCGACACGAATGGCGGAGCGTGCACGTGCTGGCCTACCTGTTCGACCCCGACGACCCGAGTCTCCGGGCGCTCACCGAACGCATCCGCGACTCGCGGCTGACGCGGGCGCGGGGCATGGCCGACCGCATCTCGCGCGACTACGACCTGCACTGGGACGACATCGTCGCTCAGACCGCGACCGGTGCCACCGTCGGGCGACCGCACATCGCGGACGCGCTCGTCGCGAAAGGGTTCGCACGTGATCGCGGCGACGCCTTCGCCGGCATCCTTCATCCCGCCAGCGACTACTACATCGACCTCTTCGCGCCCGATCCGGTCACGGCGGTCTCGGCGGTGACCCGCGCCGGGGGAGTCGCGATCATCGCGCATCCGGCAGGTCGCGCCGGTCTCCTGCCCGCGCGACTCACGCGGGACATGCTCGACGCGGGTCTCGCCGGATACGAGCTCGGGCATCGGGAGAATCAGGAGCCCGCGCTGGCGCGGCTGCGCTCTCTCGTGGCCGAACGCGACCTGATCGTCACGGGCTCCAGTGACTACCACGGGTTGGGCAAGCCCAACCTGCCGGGGGAGAATACGACCTCCGACGACATGGTCGCAAGGATCGTGGACCTCGGCTCGGGAAGCGACCCGGTATACCCCTGACGGGGCAGGTGTCAGGCGCCGGCGACGGCCGTGCCACCACCGGATCCGCCGCGACGGCGACGTCGACGACGGGCGGCGGCGGGCTTGCCGTCGTGGTGCTCCTTGCCGGAGCCGTCGTGCGTTCCCGCGCCGTCGGCGTCGCGCCCGCTCCCGGCATCGATCGCCACCGACGCCTCACCGCGCGAGGAGGCGGACGCCTCTTCCGCGAAGGTGGAACCGACGCGTGCCTGGTCGGAGCCGGTGCGGCGACGCCGGCGACGTCGCGTTCCCCCCTCGCTCGTAGCCTCCGCTGCGGCATCCGCGGCCCGTGCGGGCTGCGTCGTGCGGATCGTCTGGGTCTTCGGCGCGGTGGCGATGCGGCCCTTCGTGCCGGCGGGGATGTCGAGCTCCTCGAAGAGGTGCGGGCTCGACGAGTAGGTCTCGACGGGCTCGGGCTGCCCGAATTCGAGGGCGCGGTTGATGAGGGCCCACTTGTGTAGGTCCTCCCAGTCCACGAAGGTCACCGCGATGCCGGTCTTGCCGGCGCGGCCGGTGCGTCCGGCACGGTGGAGGTAGGTCTTCTCGTCGTCGGGGATGGTGTGGTTGATCACGTGCGTGACGTCGTCCACGTCGATACCGCGCGCGGCCACGTCGGTCGCGATGAGGATGTCCTTCTTGCCGGCCTTGAAGGCCGCCATCGAGCGCTCGCGGGACTCCTGACTCATGTCGCCGTGCACGGCGCCCGCGTTGAAGCCGCGGTCGTTGAGTTCGTCGACGAGGCGCTGGGCGGCGCGCTTGGTGCGGGTGAAGACGACGGTCTTGCCGCGGCCTTCGGCCTGCAGGATGCGGGCGATGACCTCGTCCTTGTCGAGCGAGTGGGCCCGGTAGACGAGGTGGCGGATGTTGGCCTGCGTGAGGCCCTCGTCGGGATCGGTCGCCCGGATGTGGATCGGGTTGGACATGAAGCGGCGGGCGAGTGCGACGATCGGACCGGGCATCGTGGCCGAGAACAGCTGCGTGTGCCGGACGGGAGCGACCTTCGAGAAGATCTTCTCGATGTCGGGGAGGAATCCGAGGTCGAGCATCTTGTCGGCCTCGTCGAGCACGACCTCGGTCGCGTTCGAGAGGTCGAGGAGGCGCTGATTGTTGAGGTCGATGAGGCGGCCGGGGGTGCCGACGACGATCTGCGCGCCCGCCTTCAACTGGTCGATCTGACCTTCGTAGGCCTTGCCGCCGTAGATGGCGACGACGCTCGTGGCGCGATTGGACGTCAGCATGTCCATGTCTTCGTAGACCTGCACCGCGAGCTCACGCGTCGGGACGACGATCAGAGCCTTGACGCCCGGCGCGGGGTCGAGGCCCAGACGCTGGACGACGGGGATGCCGAAGCCGAAGGTCTTGCCGGTACCGGTCTTCGCCTGGCCGATGATGTCCTGACCGGGCAGGCCGAGCGGGATGGTCTGCTCCTGAATGGGGAACGCGTCAACGATCCCCTTGGTGGAGAGAGCATCCACGATGTCCTGGTCGACGCCGAGTTCGACGAATGTCGTCACTTTTCCGTGCCTGTCTGGCGGTGAGAAGCCGCCGGGTGATGGGGTCCACGCCCTTCACTCAGCCACAGGCGCGGGGGTCCCGATCCGACGCCGGGACCTGCCCAGCCTATCCCAGGGGGTCACCGCCTCACGCGGGCGCCTCCCGCGTGGCGCGCGGCTTCGGCCTAGGCTGTACCCGTGGTGAGGTGGTTCTGGCAGCGCGGGCACGCCCCCGATCGCACACTCCGCGTGCGTTCGCGCGGCGATCACGGTGACGTCTCGCGCGTCGATTTCGAAGAGCTCGCCCCCGACATCGACACGTTCCTCGGGCAGGCCGCGTACCTGCAGCTCGGCTACTTCGAGACGCTGAGCGAGCTCATCGCGCCGACACCCGACCTCACCCACAAGGAGTCGCTCTCTCTCGCTGCCGGGTCGGCCCTGCTGAAGCACAGGGCACTCGTGGAGGTCATCCGCGACCGCGGCGACGATCCGCTGGATCTGATGCTGCCCTTCCGCGAGCCGCTGGATGCGTTCCGGCGGGCCACCCATGGGGCACGGCCGCTGGAGACCATGCTCTCCGTGCACATCACGGCCGGCATGCTCGACGACTTCTACCGCTCGCTCTCGGCCAGCTACGCCTCGACGGGTCGCCGCGTGGCAGACATCCTCGACCGCGATGACGATCGTGACGCGCTCGTCCAGATCATCACGGCTGCGATCGCGGCCGATGCGGAGTGGAAGTCCCTGCTCGCGCTGTGGGGACGTCGGCTGGTCGGCGACACGCTGCTCATCGCGCGTGGGGCGCTGCGTCCGCAGTCGCTGGATGCGGCCGAGGAGAAGCGGGTGGAGCCGGTCTTCACGGAACTGCTCGGGGCGCACTCGCGCCGCATGGCACACATGGGCCTGGACGCCTGACGGCATCCCTCGCGATCAGGCGATGCCGAGGCGCACGCGCTCACGAGCATCGTGAGCGGCGCGCGTGCGCGTGAGCAGAAGCAGAGTGAGCGGCACGACGACGAGCGGCGCCGCGAACGACACGAGCCACAGCCACGGATTCAGCGTCGTGACACCGACCCAGGTGAGGACGAGCCAGACCAGGCCGCCGGTGAGGGCCCCCAGCAGCGGTGCCAGAGCGACGCCACGTGCATCGCGACCCGACTGCACGAAGTGCAGGAGGCCGCCGACCGCCGCGCCGAACACCAGCGCGATGATGATCTGCATGTCAGGCGACGAAGCCGACGCGACGGGACTGGTCGGTGCCGACCTCGACGAAGGTGATCGCGGCCGTCGGCACGACGAAGGAGTTGCCCTTGGAGTCGGTGAAGGAGAGGTGGCTCGTTCCCGCCTCGAGCGCGCCGGTCACGGCGCTCTTGACGGCGTCCGCCGACTCGTCGGACTCGAAGCTGAGCTCTCGCGGGGTGTTCGCGAGGCCGATACGGATCTCCACGGTGACTGCCTTTCCGGCACGTGATCTCACGCGCCACTTCGACTCTACGACACCGCTGAGTGTCGGGCGCTGCGGCTAGCGTGGATGCCATGCCGCTCCTTCCCGTCCGGGCCGTCGACGACGCCCAGCGCGCGATCGTGGAGCTGCCGCCCGAGGCCTCCGGTGTCGTGGCGGGGGCAGCGGGCACCGGGAAGACGTCGACGATCCTCACGCGCACCGCCCGCCTGATCTCCGACGGCGGGATCACGCCGGAGGAGCTCGTCGTGCTGACCCCGACCCGTCCCGCGGCGACGGCGCTGCGTGACGATCTCGCGCTCGCGGTCGGCGTGGCGACGGCAGGACCGCTG
This sequence comes from Candidatus Microbacterium phytovorans, assembly GCA_029202445.1. Lineage (NCBI taxonomy): Bacteria > Bacillati > Actinomycetota > Actinomycetes > Micrococcales > Microbacteriaceae > Microbacterium > Candidatus Microbacterium phytovorans. Next base: position 1,171,557 of record CP119321.1, on the reverse strand, counting down.
GCGAAGTCGGTGGCCGCCCTCGCCTTCCAGATCGTCCGATCGGTACTCGTCGCCGCCGACGCCGACCCGCCCCAGTTGCTCACCGGTCCTGACGAAGACCGCATTGTGCAGGACCTGCTCGCGGGCGACGCCGAAGACGAGGCGACGGGCCCGTCGCGGTGGCCGTCGTGGCTCCCCTCCGAGGTGCGCGCGACCCGTGGGTTCCGTGCCGAGGTGCGCGCGTTCCTCGCCGAGATGACGACGCTGGGAATCGATGCGCCCGCTCTTGCGCGGCGTGCCGCAGAAGACGACGTCGAGATCTGGCGTTCGTTGGCCGGCTTCGCCGCCGAGTACCACGACGTGCGCGCGCGGATGCGCGGCGCGCACAGGGATGCCGCGGGCCTCCTGCGTGAGGCTGTCCGGCTGCTGCGTTCGCTGCCGTCCGATGCGCGGGAGCTCGGCGCCGTCTCGCGGCTGCGGGTCGTCCTCGTCGACGATGCGCAGGAGCTCACCAGGGGCGGGGTGGAGCTTCTCGAAGCGCTGCGCGATCGCGGCGCGAGCGTGCTGGCCTTCGGCGACCCCGACATCAGCTCGGGGTCGTTCCGCGGCGCCTCGCCCGAGAACTTCGCGCGCCTCGCCGCGTCGCTTCCCGTGCACGTCCTGCCGAAGGTGCACCGCGGTACGGGCGCGCATCGCGACCTCGTGGCGGAGGTGACCTCCCGGATCGGTGCCGGCGGCATCGTCTCGCATCGGCGACCACCCGGCGGAGAGGACCACGCCGCCGACGTGCGTGCCTCGGTGCGTGTGCGCACGCTGCGGTCGACAGCCGAGGAGTACGACACGATCGCGCGCCTGCTGCGTGAACGTCATGTGCACGACGGCGTGCCGTGGGCACAGTGCGCCGTGATCGCCCACGACGCACGCCAGGTCGCCGCGCTCGAGGATGAGCTGGGTGCGCGCGACGTGCCGACCGGCGCGACGGGCCCCACGCGCACTCTCGCCTCCTCGGCCGCGGTGCGAGACCTGCTGTGGGTGGTCGAGCTCGCCGCTGTCGACCCCGACGTCTGGGAGCCCGACGACGTCGTCGACGTTCTGCGCGCCACGGGACTGGACACCGTCGAGTTGCGCCGGCTGCGCACGGCTCTGCGGCACGATGCACTGCGGCGGGAGGAGCCCGACGAGTCGGCGCCGCGTGAGCTGCTGCTGTCGGCGATGCGGCATCCGCTCGAGTTCGAACTCCTCGACACACGTGAAGGGCGTCGCGCGGCCCGCGCAGCCGAGACGCTCGGCCTGGTCCGCGCGCAGATCGCCGAGGGCGCCACGGCCCACGAGCTGCTCTGGACGGTGTGGGAGCGTTCGGGCCGCGAGCGCGCGTGGCACGAGACGTCGCGCGGACACGGCCCGCTCGCCGAGCAGGCGGGTCGCGACCTGGATGCCGTCGTCGCGCTCTTCCAGGCCGCTAAGCGGCACGGCGAGCGCGAAGACGGCACGTCGCCCCTGGACTTCCTGCGTGGCGTGCGCGACTCCGATGTCGCGGAAGACCGCTTGAGTGCGCCCCTGCCGCCCCAGGCAGTGCGCGTCATGACCCCCGCCGGCGCGCTCGGCGCGGAGTTCGACACCGTCGTGGTGGCGGGCGTCCAGGACGGGGTGTGGCCCAACCTGCGCGTGCGCGGGAGCCTCCTGGAGACGTGGCGTCTCGGGCTCGCGGCCGGCATCGACCCCGCCACCGTCGATCGCCGGCGGGGGGTGCTCCACGACGAGCTCAGACTCTTCGCCCGTGCGGTGTCGCGGGCACGGTCCCTGTTGATCGTGACCGCGGTCGACGACGACGACACCGGCCCGAGCGCGCTGTTCGAGCTCCTCCCGTCCACGTCGCCGGCTCCGGCATCCGCGGAGCATCCGCTCTCGTTGCGGGGCCTCGTCGCTCAGCATCGTCGCGCGCTCACCGCCGACGGCGTGCCGCCGGCGGTTCGGCGCGACGCGGCCGGTCAGCTCGCTCTTCTGGCCGACGCCGGGGTGCCCGGCGCGTCGCCGGAGCACTGGTACGGGCTCGCTTCGCCGTCGACGACCACGCCGCTCTACGACCTCGAGACGGAGCCTGCGCGCATCTCGCCGTCGAAGCTGGAATCGATCGACGAGTGTCAGCTCAATTGGGTGATCAGCGATCTCGGCGGCGACGGTGCCAGCGTCACGGCAGGTCTCGGCACGTTGATCCACGCGGCGTTGGAGCATGCCGAGGGCGGCGATGACGCGGCGCTCTGGACGCTCGTGGAGCAGCGGTGGGGTGAGCTGGAATTCGAGGCGGCGTGGATCGAACGAGCCGAACGCACCCGCGCCCGCGACCTGATCTCGCGGCTGGCTCGCTATCTGCGTGACCGGGAGACCGACGGCACGCGCCTCCTAAGCGCCGAACCACACTTCGAGCTCGAGGTGCCGGTAGAGGGTGCGGCGATGCCGGCCGTCATCAGTGGGACGGTCGACCGGGTGGAGCTCACGCCGTCGGGCACGGTCGTCATCGTCGACCTGAAGACCGGGCGCACGCAGGCGACCGGCGCGGCCGCCGCCGCAGCGCATCCTCAATTGAGCGCCTACCAGCTCGCTCAGGAGCGGGGCGCGATCGCGGCGGCGGCCGGGATGCCGACGGGCGGCGCGAAGCTCCTCGTGCTCCGGCAGACCCGCACCACGCCCTACGCCACTCCCACGCAACCGCCGTTCGACGACGAGACCCGCGAGGCCTTCCTCGCCCGCATCCGCGACGCGGTCCAGGTGATCGGCGCGCGCGAGTTCCTCGCTCCCTACGAAGCCCACTGCCGTGACGATCACACTCGCGGCCTGTGCCGCATCCACACCGTCGGGGCGGTGAGCGCGACGTGACGGCATCCGTGCCCCTTCTCTCTCCGCGCGTCATCGCCGCGGCCCTCGGACAGTTCCCGCCGACCGACGAGCAGGCTGCCGTGATCTCTGCACCTCTTGCGCCTGCGCTCGTCGTCGCCGGCGCGGGCAGCGGCAAGACCGAGACGATGGCGGGCCGTGTCGTGTGGCTCGTCGCCAACGGCCTCGTGCGTCGCGATCAGGTGCTCGGTCTGACGTTCACGCGGAAGGCAGCCGGCGAGTTGGCCGAGCGCATCCATCGCCGGCTTCAGCGATTGGCGGAGTTCGAGCGGCGCGGCATGCTGTCGACACTTCCGGAGCTCCACGCCGAGGGCCGCCTCGACGTGTTCGCGCGGATCGAGCGTGCGGGAGCGGGGGATGGCGCGCGCCGGGTGGCGCTGGACGCTCTTGCGCCGGGTCTCGCCGTCGATCCGGATCCCGATGCGCTCCTGCACCGCCCGACCGTCGCCACCTACAACAGCTTCGCGGACGCCATCGTGCGCGAGAACGCCGTGCGGGTGGGGCGCGACCCCGAGGCCGTGGTCCTCAGTGAGTCTGCTGCCTGGCTTCTCATGCGTCGTGTCGTGCACGATGCCGACGATCCGCGACTGGACGGGATCGAGTACCGACCGTCGACCATCATCGACGCCGCCCTGCGGATCGCTCGGGATGCCGCCGACAACCTCGTCGACCTCGATGAGCTCGCCGCATTCCCGGCAGGGCTGGCCGAGATCCGTGATCGACCGTCGGCGCGCCGTGGCCAGGGGGTGTACGCCGAGGTGGAGAAGGCCCTCGGCGCGATAGACGGCCTGGGCGTGCTCACGGCGCTCGCTCGAGAGTATGCGCGTCAGAAGCGGCGGCGGGGGGTGATCGACTTCTCGGATCAGGTTGCGGGAGCGCTCGAGATCGCTCAGCGCCACCCCGCCGTGGCGACGGAGCTGCGCGATAGATTCCGGGTCGTGCTCCTCGACGAGTATCAGGACACGTCCGTCGTGCAGAGTGATCTGCTCGCGACGGTGTTCGCGGGCACCGCGGTCATGGCCGTCGGCGATCCTCATCAGTCGATCTATGGCTGGCGCGGCGCGAGTGCGGGAAATCTCGGCGGCTTCCGGGCCGCGTTCGCTGAGGGAGGGGAGTCGTCCGAGTACTCGCTGCTGACGAGCTGGCGCAACAGCGAGGCGGTGCTGGGGGCGGCGAACGCCGTGCTGTCTCCGCTGTCCGAGCGGTCGCCCGTGCGGGTCGACGCGCTGCGTGCACGTCCCGAGGCTCCCGCCGGGCGCGTCGAGGTCGCCTTCGATGAAGACGTCGACGCGGAGGCGGAGCGCGTCGCCGCGTGGTTCGAGACGTTGAGGGCGACCCGGTCGGAGACAGGGCGCGCGACGACCGGCGCTGTGCTGTTTCGCGCGAAGAAGCACATGGTGCGCTTCGCGGACGCCCTCGCGCGCCGGGGGATTCCCCACCGCATCCTGGGGCTCGGCGGCCTGCTGTCGACTCCGGAAGTGGTCGACGTGGTCTCGGCGCTCCGCGTCATCAGCGATCCGACGGCCGGTTCGGCGCTGATTCGGCTGCTCTCGGGGCCGCGGTGGGCGATCGGACTCGCCGATCTGCGGGCCCTCGCGAGCCTCGCCCGGCGACTCGTCCGGCACGACACCGCTCTGCAGCCCCTCGACGCCGACGTCGTGTCGCTCATGCGTCGCAGTGATGCGGCGTCGCTCGTCGACGCCCTCGACTGGATCGTCCGGCAACCGGCCGGTCACGGTTGGCTCGACGGATTCAGCGATGCGGGCATCGAGCGGCTGCGCGACGCCGGGGCCGTGTTCGCGGGCTTGCGCAGAGCGATCGGACTCCCGGTGCCCGATCTCGTGCGACTCATCGAGATCGAACTGCGCCTGGACATCGAGCTGGCCGCGAACGAAGCGCGCGGTCCGGCACGCATCGCCAGTGACCAGTTGCGGGCCTTCGTCGACGAGCTGCACGGGTTCCTCGCCACCGATGACTCCGGCTCACTGTCCGCATTGCTCGCCTGGCTCGACCGGGCGGAACGACTCGACGAGTTCGCGCCGCGTACGGAGCCGCCCGAGGAAGACGTGGTTCAACTGCTCACGATCCACGGCTCGAAGGGCTTGGAGTGGGATGCCGTGGCGGTCGTCCGCTGCGTCGAGGAGGAACTGCCGGCGAAGGCACGAGACGGCTTGGGTTGGCTGCGCTTCGGCGTTCTGCCCTACCCGTTCCGCGGTGACCGCGGCTGGCTCCCGCGCCTGCGATGGTCCCTCGACGACGCGCCCACGCAACAGGACGTGCGCGACGAACTCGCCGTGTTCCGCGCGGAACTCGACGAGCGTCGGCAGGATGAGGAGCGGCGGCTCGCCTACGTCGCGGTGACGCGAGCGCGCGATCACCTCCTCTTGACGGGCGCCTCGTGGTCGGGCACGCGCTCGGCACGCCGCGCCAGCCGCTATCTCATCGAGATCGCCGATGCGCTCGACCTCTCGCTGGAACTGCCAGAAGATACGGGGGAGAACCCCTATCTCGACCAGCAGCGTCTGCTCGCCTGGCCGATGGACCCGTTGGGCTCCCGCCGGTCACGGGTGCAGGCCGCCGCCGATGCCGTCGCCCGCGCGCAGAGAGATCCGCGCCCTGCGCCGTCACGCGATCTGTCGCTCCTCCTAGCCGAGCGCGACGCCCGCCGGGCCGGGCCGGCCCCGTCGGCGCCGACACGGATCCCGGCGTCGCGGTTCAAGGACTTCGTCGGGAACTACTCGGCGGCTGCAGCGGCGGCAGCCCGTCCGCTGCCGGAACGCCCGTACCGGCAAACGCGTCTGGGCACCCTCTTCCACGCCTGGGTCGAGCAGCGATCGGGAATCAGCGGTGCCGGCGCGTCGGACGACGATGGCCTGTGGGAGCAGGACGACGATGCCTTCATCGGATCGTCGGCCGATCAGCACGCTCTCGCCGAGCTGAAGGAGCGGTTCCTGGCATCCGAATGGGCTGACCTGCAACCGATAGAGGTGGAGACGGAGATCGACTTCACGGCCGACGACCTGCTCGACGACGGCGCTCCACACGTCGTCATCTGCAAACTCGACGCGGTGTACCAGCGCGACGGCCGCATCGAGATCGTGGACTGGAAGACCGGCCGCCCGCCTCGCACAGCCGCCGAACGCGCCGAGCGCATGGTGCAGCTAGAGCTGTACCGCCGGGCGTATCACGCGAAACACGGCATCGCGCTGTCCGACATCGATGTCGTCCTCTACTACGTGGCCGACGACCTCATCCTGCGCGGCTAGAGCGCGGGCGTCAGGCGGTTTCGGTCCAGCGGCGCAGCGCGTTGCGGGCCGCGGCTTCGGGATCGTCGTCGTCCGCGTGCGCGGCCGTCGCATCGCCGGCGGGCTCGGGCCGCACCCAGTCCGACAGCTCGAGGGGAGCGGTCTCGTCTTCGCTCGGCGCCGATGATCCGGTGTCGTCCGCGGTGTATTCGGAGAGGGCGTCGGCGTCGTACGTGTCGGTCTGCATCGACGTGTCGACGGCCGCAGCCTGCGGCACGCGCCCGATGGCAGCGAACGCGTCGTCGACGGTGACGGAGTCCTGCGCGAGCGGGGGAGCGTCTCGCACGCTTTCGTCGAGCGCCTCGAGCAGGGCGACGGCGTCGGCGACGACGCTCTCCGAACCTGCGGCGTGGCCGTGGACGAGCCACGAGGCGAACTCCAGTTCGGCATGGAGCCGCGCACGCTCTGACAGCGCTCCGTCGACGGCGCGGGGGGAGGAGACGGCGTAGGCGTCGAGCACATCGGTGCGCGCATCGGGAGCGGAGGCGAGCCATCGAAGATCGACCGCAGGGTCGCCCACCGACAACCCGCCCCACTGCAGAAGGCCCGTGATGCGGGGGACGTCGTCGGCATCGTCTTCGAACAGGAACGATGCCGGGTCGACGCCGCCGAGGACGACCGTCGTCTCGAATCGCCAGAGTTCGTCGGCGGCGACCGCAGCGCTCCAACGTCGCAACAGGCCGAACGGGAGCGCCCCGGTGGCCTCGGCGCGGTCGAGCAGCCGCTCGGCCTCCGCACGCACCTGGGCGGCATCGAGCGCCGGCAGGCCGCCGTCGCGGACGACCGAGGTGGGCAGAGCGTGCACGGCGGCGATGGCGGCAGCGAGTTCCGTTGCGACTCCGGGACCGGGGGGCACGTGGCCCGCGTCGACGCGGTAGCCGGGCAGCCACGAGTGCACGACCACCGGGCGCGCGTCGAGCACCGTGTCGCCCAGGATGACGGGCGCGGCCAGCGGCAGCACCGCGCGCACCCCCGCGGTGAGAGCCTGCAGGGCGCGAGCCTCCCCGCGGAGGTCGCGATCGGCGTCGGCATCGGTGGGCACACGGACGACGACCTGGCGACCGTCGTCGAGCGTCGCCAGCGCGCTGTCATACCGCCCGGCAGCGTTCTCGGAGAGAGCGGCGACGCTCACCACGCCCGCCCGAGGCAGAGCGGACGTCACCGACGCGGCTAGAGTGAGGGGTGAGCGTGCCATGCCCCCCAGGGTAGGCGGGGCACGTCTCGGCGCCTCCGCGCCACGCCCGCAAGAGAGGTCCTCGATGTCGCCGAAGGACACCCCGCATACGCCTCCGTTGGCGCGCGCATCGCACGATCGAGCCGCCGACGAGCGCCTGGTGTCCGATCTCGTGGCGAAGCTGCGCAAGGATTCCGCGAGCCGCGTACTCGTGGTGTGGGGAGATCAGGCCCCGCTCGCGCCGACGGGCTCGCTCGCGTTCGTGGCGCCGGATGCCGTCAGAGGAGAGGCGGCCTGGGCCTTCCTCGGCAGGGATGCCGGGGGCGCCGCCCTGCTCGTCGCCGCGTTCGACGCCGACGCCGAGGCTCCCGTCCCGACACCGGAGTGGGGGGCGCTGCGCGCGGTGGGCGGCGACCTGCCGCCGGAAGAGGCATCCGTGTTCGTGAACGCGCTGGCGCTCGGCCGGTGGCTGCTCGATTCGCGGTACTGCCCGCGATGCGGCGGGATCACGGAACTGCGAGCGGCGGGATGGTCGCGTCGGTGCACGGTGTGCGGGCGTGAGCACTTCCCGCGCACCGATCCTGCCGTGATCGTGGCCGTCACCGACGCGTCCGGCGATCGCCTGCTGCTGGGCAAGAACGCCCGCTGGGCGCAGCGCAACGTGTACTCCGCCTTCGCCGGGTTCGTGGAGGCGGGCGAGTCGCTCGAGTCCGCCATCGTGCGCGAGATCGCCGAGGAATCAGGGGTTGTCGTGCGCGGCATCCGCTATCGCGGCTCGCAGGCGTGGCCTTACCCGCGCTCGCTCATGCTCGGGTTCCATGCGGTCGCGGACGATCCGGACGCTGCTCGGGCGGACGGCGAGGAGATCGTGGACGTGCGGTGGTTCACCCGCGCCGAGCTCCGCGCGGCTTTCGACGGCGCCGGCGATGTCCAGCTGCCGGGGGCGGCCTCGATCGCTCACCGTTTGATCCGCGACTGGATCGATGCCGACGAGGATCGGCCGTGACGACGGATCCGCTCGACGGACTCGACGACGCGCAGCGGGAGGCGGCGGCGACGCTGCGCGGACCGGTGTGCGTCCTGGCGGGGGCCGGGACCGGCAAGACGCGCGTCATCACGCACCGCATCGCCCACGGTGTCGACACCGGCGCGTACTCCCCGACGAGGGTGATGGCGGTCACGTTCACGGCGAAGGCCGCGGGTGAGATGCGCGGCCGGCTGCGCGCTCTGGGCGTGGCGGGTGTCGCGGCCCGGACCTTCCACGCGGCGGCGCTGGCCCAGCTCAATCACTTCTGGCCGCAGGTCGCCGGCGACGTCGCCCCCACGATCCTGTCGGGCAAGGTGAAACTGCTCGGTCAGGCAGCGGATGCCTTGGGCCTCCGCCTCGACGGCGCGACGCTGCGCGATGTCGCCGCGCGGATCGAATGGCGAAAGGTCACGCTCAGGTCGATCGAGCAGGCGGCGCGCGATCGACCCGACGCGGTCGGGGGCGTCGGCATCCAGGCGCTCGTCGACCTTCAGCACGCGTACGAGAAGCTCAAGGACGAGCGACGCCAGCTCGACTTCGAAGACGTGCTGCTCGCCTGCGCGGGGATGCTGGAGGCGGAACCACGCGTGGCGGCGCAGGTGCGCGAGCAATATCGGCACTTCACGGTGGACGAGTACCAGGACGTCTCGCCCCTGCAGAACCGACTTCTCGAACTCTGGCTCGGCGACCGGCGCGACCTGTGCGTGGTCGGCGACGCGAGCCAGACCATCTACTCCTTCGCGGGAGCCGACCCTCGGTACCTGCTCGGCTTCGGCGACCGGTATGCGGACGCCACCGTCGTGCGACTCGAGCGCAACTACCGCTCCGATCCCGGCATCCTCGACGTCGCGAACGAGCTCATGCGCGGGAGGCCCGGCGCGCTGCGATTGCACTCGGATGCCGAGACCACGGCGGCCCCGGAGGTCACCGCCTACCCCGACGACGTCGCGGAGGCCCGCGGTGTGGCGGCGCGGATCGCCGATCTCCTGGCGGCTGGCGAGGATCCCGGCGACATCGCGGTCCTGTACCGGGCCAACGCGCAGTCTGCCGAGCTCCTCGCCGCGCTCGCGGCCCGAGGCATCCCTGCTTCCGTGCTCGGCGGAACCCGCTTCTTCGACCTCCCCGAGGTGCGCCAGGCGTTGTTGGCGCTGCGCGGTGCGTCGGTCGCGCCCACGGAGGGCGGATTCGTCGCCGCGGTGAGGGACGTGCTGCGCTCGCTCGGGCTCACCGACGAGCCGCCGGCCGCGGGGGGTGCGCTGCGGGAGGCGTGGGAAGCACGCTCGGCGCTGCTGCGCCTGGCCGAGGAGGCTCCGGAGGGGATGACACTCCGTCGGTTCACGGACGGCTTGCAGGCCCGCGCCAAGGATCAGCACGAGCCGACGCTGCGCACGGTCACCCTGGCGACGCTGCACGCGGCAAAGGGACTGGAGTGGCCGCACGTCCATCTGGTCGGGTTGTCGGAGGGGCTCCTCCCGATCTCGTACGCGATGACGTTCGAGGCGGTCGACGAGGAAAGGCGACTCGCTTACGTCGGGATCACGCGGGCCGCGCGAACGCTGTCGCTGTCGTGGGCTCAGGCGGCGGGGCATCGAGAGCGGCAGCGCTCGCGGTTCCTTCAGGAGATCGGCACAAGCACTCTGCGTGCGGGCGATGCGCGCGCCAGGTCCGGCGCACGCTCGAAGACGACACGCTGACCGAGTGCGACACGTCGTGATGACGACCGTCGGGCGGCTCGACCGGTGACGCACCGCGCAGCATACGGGCGGCGAGGAGCGCCGACTCCTGGAGTAGCGCAGGATCGGTGGGCGTCGGAGCGCGCGAGAGGAGCTGCGCCGCGATGACCGGCCACGCGGAGTCGGCGTCGCGCCGGTGCGCATGCCGGCACGCTTCGCACGCGGTGCGGCCGGGTACGACGAGCGGACCGACGGTGACCCGGTCGCCAGAGAGCTCCACGGGCAGATGCACGATGTCGGCACGGATGAGCTGTGCCACCCGACGCGGGTCGAGGAGACGGTGGGCCACGACGACGACGGGGACACGGTGGCCGTCATGCGACCACCGGCGCACGTCTACGTCGAGTCCGCTCGAGAAGAGTGCCCGTGCGAATGTCGCGCCCTCCTCGTGGCTGAGCTTCTCCGGGAGTTCGAGTGCGACTCTCGGCGGGCGGGGGGAACCGTCGACGAGTGCCGGGCGGATCCGCTCCAGGAAGCGCTCAGCCGCGTCGCGGTCTGCGCCGAGGTTCCCGGCGAGCGGAATGGCCATCGCGTCGGGGATGCCGTCGACGAGCGCGTCGAGCAGACGTTCCTGCCAGGGGGCGATGTCGTCGACACGAACGACGGCGTCGGCGCCGAACTGCACCGAGGTGGGAGATCGCCACAGGGGCACGTGAGAGGGAGCGAGCCGAAGCATCCATCGATTGTCGACGCACCCGTGCGTGCGTCGCGAGAACTGTCCACAGACGCGCGTCGGCGTGACGCGGGGCTCAGACGGGCCGCGGACCTTCCGGGCCGTCGTCGGCGGAGTCGCGCCGGTCTGAGCGGTCTTCCCCCTGCTCGGGCGCGGCCTCCGCGTCGGCGGCCTCCGCGAGCAGCGCGTCGAGGGCGTCGTCCATCGCGTCGCGGACAGGAGCGTCGCCGCGGGCGTGCGCACGCAGCCTCTCCACGAGAGCGGCAGGATCGTCGATGTCCTCGGCAGAAGGCATCAAGTCGGGGTAGTCCCACAGAGCGTCGCGCTCCGCTGTGCCCACAGCGTCGGTCACCGCGCGCCACATGGCGGCCGCCTCGCGCAAACGCCTCGGACGCAGCTCGAGTCCGACCAGCGAACCCATGGCGCGCTCCGCGGGCCCGCCCACCGCACGTCGGCGACGTACCGCCTCGGCGATACGGTCGGCGGCGGGCAGCCGGATCGTGGCATCCGCCGTCACGACGTCGACCCATCCTTCGATCGTCGCCAGGAGGTTCTCCAGCCGTGCGAGCGCCGCCGTCTGGGCCTCGGAACGCGCAGGGAGGAGCGCGCCGGACTCGAGGGCCTGGCGGAGTTCTTCCGGCGCCGAGGGATCGAAGCGCGACGCGAGTTCCTCGAGAGCGTCGGTGTCGACGTGCAGGCCGCGGGCGAACTCGGTCACCTGCGAGATGACGTGAAGGCGCAGCCAGCGGGCGTGCCGGAAGAGGCGAGCGTGGGCGAGTTCGCGGGTGGCCAGGTACAACGCCAGCTGCTCGTCGTCGATCTCGAGGTCGCGCCCGAAGTCCGCGAAGTTCTGCGGCAGGATGGCGGCTTGCCCGTCGGGCATCACCGGGATGCCGACATCGCCTCCCGACACCACCTCCTGCGACAGCGCGCCGATCACCGCTCCCAGCTGCGCGGCGAAGAGCGAGCCGCCGACCGTCCGCATGAGGCGGCCGGCGCCGGCCGCGACGTCCCGCATCTCCTCCGGGAGCTGCGTGCCGATGGCCTCGGTCATCGCGTCCGCGATCGAGGTCGCTACCGGCTCGGCGAGCTCCTGCCACACGGGGAGCGTCGCCTCGACCCACTGTCCGCGCGTGAGCGCTCGAGCGGGCGTCGGGAGATCGGAGATGGCCGTCGCCTCACTGAGCCACAGGGTTGCGAGGCCGAACGCCTGATCGAAGTCCTGACGGTCGCCGGTCGTGATCCCCAGCCCGTCCTTGTTGGCCAAGTGCAGTGCCTGCGTGCGCGCCGACGACCAGTCGATGCCGCCGTCGCCGCCGGCGGCGAATGCGCCCTGGAGCTGGCGCATCATCTGCTGGGCCATCGCCGGGTCGATCCCCAACCCGCGCAGCTGCTCGAGCTGCTCGGGGTCGAACCCGCCGTGCCCGCCGAGCAGATTGCGGAGGATCTCCGCGAAGTCGTCGGGGTCGGGTCGCTCGTCGTCGGTCATGTCAGGCGCCTTTCAGCAGGATGATGACATCGCGTTCTACGCTAGTCGCACGTGTTCGCGGCCCGTCCGGCTCGGACCCGTCTCGTGTACGCCGGCGGCGAACGTCCGGCCAGGAAGGTCAGACGTGGCACTGTTCGATGAACGCGACGACATCGTGCGCGCCCCTCGCCGGCGGATGCCGCGCACCACGATCGCGGGCATCTGGGCGGTCACCGTCGCCCTCGTCGCGCTTCTCGCTCTCACCGTCCTGCCCACGTCGTTCGTCGTCCAGCAGCCCGGTCCCGTCTTCAACACGCTCGGGACGGCGGAGGGACCCGACGGCACCCAGGTGCCGCTGATCTCGGTGGCCGGCGCCGACACCTTCGAGACGAGCGGTTCGCTCGACCTCCTCACGGTGCAGGTCGTCGGCAATCGCGATCGCACACCGTCGTGGTTCGAGCTCGCGCTCGCGTGGTTCGATCCTTCGCGTGCGGTCCTTCCCCTCGACGACATCTTCCCGGCCGATCAGACCACCGAGGAGCGCAACGAGCAGAGTGCGGCGATGATGGTCGACTCGCAGAAGGAGGCGACGGCCGCGGCGCTCACCGAGCTCGGCTACGACGTGAAGCCGATGGTTCGCGTCTACTCGCTCACCGATGACTCCGCGGCGACCGGCATCCTCGAGCCCGACGACATCATCCGTGCCGTCGACGGCACCGCCGTCACCGATACCGGCGCGCTCCGCGACCTCATCAATGCGGCCGACGGCGCGCCCGTCCGGCTGACCATCGAGCGCGGCGACAAGACGGAGGACGTCGAGATCCAGCCCCGGCGCACCGACATCGACGGCGAGCAGCTCTGGCTCATCGGGGTGACGACGCTGCACGACTACGTGTTCCCCATCGACGTGACCATCCAGCTCGACAACGTCGGCGGCCCGAGCGCCGGGATGATGTTCGCGCTCGGGATCATCGACACCCTCAGCGAGGGGGAGCTCAACGGGGGCCTGGACGTCGCGGGAACCGGAACGATCGATTCGGCGGGGACGGTCGGGCCGATCGGCGGCATCCGCCAGAAGCTCTACGGCGCTTCGGGAGCGGGCGCGGACTACTTCCTCGCTCCCGAGAGCAACTGCAACGAGGTCGTCGGCCATGTACCCGCCGGGCTCCGCGTCTTCTCGGTCGCCACTCTCGACGATGCGCTCGACGTGCTCTCGACGCTGCGAGACGGGGGAGACCTCGACACCCTCCCGACCTGCCGCTGACTCCCGCCCTCACCGTCGCCTGTCGCGGCTCGGTGCCGGGAGAAGTCGAGGAATCCCCACGGCATCCACCCAGAATGCACGCGCCTAGGATGGAGGGGTGACCACGACCTCAGCGCCGAACCAGGCCACGCCCAGTCCGCTCCGCCGCGCCGTCGGCATCACCCTCGCGGTGATCGCCGCCCTCGTGGTGGCGTTCTTCACCTTCGCGAGCCTCTTCGCCGACTGGCTGTGGTACGAGCAGCTCGGGTTCGACAGCGTCCTCGTGACGCAGTGGACCGCGCGCGTGACCATGTTCGTCATCGGCTTCGCCGCCATGGCGATCCCCGTCTTCGTGGCCATCCAGCTCGCCTACCGACTACGGCCGGTGTACGCCCGGCTCACCTCGCAACTCGACCACTACCAGGAGGTGGTCGAGCCGCTGCGCCGTCTCGCGATGTGGGGAATCCCGGTCTTCTTCGGGTTCTTCTCCGGCTTCGCCGCGTCGGCCCAGTGGGAGACGGTGTGGCTGTGGCTGAACCGCGTTTCCACGGGGAAGGCCGACCCGCAGTTCGGTCTGGACACCGGCTTCTATCTCTTCGAGCTCCCGTTCTACAGCTCCGTTCTCGGCTTCGCGTCAGCCGTTCTGCTCGTGTGCCTCGCTGTCACCGCCGTCGTCGCCTACCTCTACGGTGCCGTTCGCGTCGGCCAGCGCGAGCTTCGGATCTCGAAGTCGGCGCGTATCCAGCTCGCCGTGCTGGCGGGTCTCTACCTCGCGGTGCAGGCGGTCAGCATCTGGCTCGACCGCTACAAGACGCTCCTCGCCCAGAACGATCGCATCACCGGCGCCGGCTACACCGATGTGAACGCGATCATCCCCGGGCTTGCGATCCTCTCGATCGTCGCGGCGATCGTCGCCGCGCTGTTCTTCGTCACGGCGATCATCGGTCGCTGGCGTTTCCCGCTCATCGCGACCGGTCTTCTCATCGTGTCGTCGCTCGTCGTGGGCGTCGCGTACCCGTGGTTCGTCAACCAGTTCCAGGTGATCCCCAACCAGGAGCGCCTCGAGAGCACCTACTACCAGCGCAACATCGACGCGACGAAGGCCGCGTACGGCATCGACGGCCTCGAGAAGGAGGACTACACCGCGCGCACCACGGTGGAGTCCGGCCAGTTGCGCGAGGATGCCGAGACCACCTCGTCCATCCGCATCATGGACCCGGCGATCATCCCGCCGACGGTGCGTCAGCTGGAGCAGTACCGGTCGTACTACCAGTTCCCCGAGGCGCTCGACGTCGACCGGTACGAGATCGACGGCAAGTCGCAGGACACGGTCACGGCCGTGCGTGAGCTCAACCTCTCCCAGCTCGGTCAGGCGGCATCGTGGTACAACACGACGCTCGTCTACACCCACGGCTACGGCATGGTCGCGGCAAAGGGTAACGACCGCACGCCCGACGGCGACCCCGTCTTCCTCGAGCGTGGAATCCCGGCTTCGGGCGTGCTGACGTCGCAGGAGAAGTACGAGCCGCGGATCTACTTCGGCGAGTCGTCGCCCACCTACTCGATCGTCGGCGCGCCCGAGGGTACGGACGACATCGAGCTGGACTACCCGCGCGGCACCGACGAGGGCGCGGCGCAGACGAAGACGACCTTCTCGGGCGACGGTGGGCCGGAGATCGGTGGCATCTTCAACCGGCTCATCTACTCCCTGAAGTTCCAGTCGACCGACATCCTCTTCTCGGATGCCGTCAACGAGAAGTCGCAGATCCTCTACGACCGCGATCCGCTGACGCGTGTGCAGAAGGCGGCACCGTACCTCGAGCTCGACAACGACCCGTACCCGTCGATCGTCGACGGCCGGATCGTCTGGATCGTCGACGGGTACACGCTGAGTGCGAACTACCCGTACTCGTCGATCGTGAGCCTCCGTCAGGCCATCAGCGACACGACGACAACCGCCGCGCGCGTCGCGCTCGACGACATCAACTACATCCGCAACTCCGTGAAGGCGACCGTCGACGCGTACGACGGCTCCGTCACGCTGTACGCGTGGGACGAGACCGACCCGCTGCTCAAGGCGTGGCAGAACGTGTATCCGAACACGCTCAAGCCCATCTCGGAGATGTCCGGCGATCTGATGAGCCACGTGCGCTACCCGAGCGACCTCTTCAAGGTGCAGCGCGCCATGCTCGGCACCTACCACGTCGACGACGCAGCCTCGTTCTACGCGCGCGACAACGCGTGGAAGACGCCGAACGACCCGGTGTCCAACCGCGATGTGCTCCAGCCTCCGTACTACCTGACGATGCAGATGCCGGGGCAGGACGCTCCGTCGTACTCGATGTTCTCGTCGTTCATCCCTGCCTCCGAGGGCGAGGGGTCGAGGAACGTGCTGATGGGCTATTTGGCCGTCGATGCGAACGCCGGGTCGGAGAAGGGCGTGAAGGGCGAGGGGTACGGCAAGCTGCGGATGCTGGAGATCAGTGCCGACGTGAGCGTGCCGGGCCCGGGTCAGGTGCAGAACACCTTCAACTCGAACCAGGAGATCTCCTCGCAGGTGAACCTGCTGAAGCAGGGGCAGTCCGAGGTACTCAACGGCAACCTGCTGACGCTGCCGGTCGGCGGCGGTCTGCTCTACGTGCAGCCCGTCTTCGTGCAGGCCTCCAGCGGAACCCAGCTGCCGGCGCTCCGGAAGATCCTCGTCGCCTTCGGTGACAAGGTTGCCTTCGAAGACACGCTGCAGGAGGCGCTCGACGAGATCTTCGGCGGAGATTCCGGTGCCAGCACCGGCGACGGAGACGTGACGCCGACGCCGACACCGACTCCGTCGCCGAGCGAGACGCCGGGTACCGATCCCGGCACCGGCGGCCAGAACGGCGATTCGCTCGAGCAGGCGCTGGCGGCCGCCCGCACGGCGATGGAGGAGCGGGACGCGGCACTGAAGGCGGGAGACCTCACGGCCTTCGCCGAGGCCGACAAGAAGCTCACGGATGCCGTCGAGCGGCTGCTCGCGCTGAGCGGCGACTGACGACACGAGACGATCCGACGGGCGGGTTCCTCCATGGGGGACCCGCCCGTCGGCGTATGCGCAGCGCCGTCGAAGCGTGAGGCCGGCGCGGTGTCAGGGCCACTGCGGCATCAGGCGACGAACCACCACCAGATGAGCAGGAGCGTCACGCCGAAGCCGGTCAGCTGATTGATCCATAGGAAGCGGCGCCACCCCGTGGTCGCTGCGGCGCAGTCCGCGTCGGCGAGATGACGATACGGCCACACGGCAACGAGGTAGGGGATCACCAGCAGGGCCGCGAACGGGCCGGGCCAGGCCGCGCCGAGGACGACGAGTCCGGCGGCGGCGTAGCAGCCCAGCGCGAGCCGGACGGTCGGTCGGGCCCCCAGGACTGTGGCGACGGAGGCGATGCCCGCCTCCCGGTCGGCGACGATGTCCTGCACCGCACCGAACGCGTGGGAGGCCACGCCCCATAGCGCGAACGCGGCGATGACCGCGACGAGCGGCCAGGTCCAGGTCGCACCGGCGAGCACGAGAGCGTAGACGGCGGGGGAGAAGAAGTGGATGCTGCTCGTGATCGAGTCGGCTACGGGTCGCTCCTTGAGCCGGAGCGGGGGAGCGGAATAGAACACGACGAAGAAGAGGCTGAGTGCGAGGACGAGCCACGACGCCGGTGAGCCGACGATGGCGAGGTAGACGAAGAAGGGCAAGGATGCGATCGCAGAGGCCCACAACGTGACACGATGGAAGCGTCGGTCGAGGACCGACCCCTGTGCGCCCCCCTTACGGGGATTGCGGAGATCGGATTCGTAGTCGAACACATCGTTGATGCCGTACATCGCGAGGTTGTAGGGCACCAGGAAGAAGATCGTGCCGACGATGAGCGTGGCGTCGATCTGTCGCGTGGAAAGCAGGTACGCCGCCGCGAACGGGTACGCGGTGTTGATCCAGCTGACGGGTCTCGACGCGAGAAGGAGCTGCCGCAGGGTTCCGGTCATGAGACGCGCCGCCGTTCGAGGAGAGTGCGCACCGCGGGCACGAGGAACGCGGCGCAGAGCGGGTAGGAGAAGTCTTCGATGGGTGCGAGGCCGATGCGCACCCCGCTGATGAGATGCTCCGGGTAGGTGAAGAGGCCCGCCGCGATCATGACATTGTCGAAGACGGCGGTGAGTATCAGCAGCACGGCCGCGGCGATGCCGGACCCCGCCATGCGAGCGGGGAAGTGCGGCATCCGCAGGGTGGCGAGGGTCACGGCGATCGTCACCGCGACGAACGGCAGCACGATCACGCCGTACATCACGCCTTCTCGTCCGCGACCCGCATCCGCTCCTGACGCCGGCTCACGGCCCCGTGTACGAGGAGGGCCAGGTAGCAGAGGAAGGCCAGGAAGACCGGTTCCTCCACCGGAAGGTGGGGGGCGAGGTCCCAACCCAGCAGGAGAGGGCTGTCGCCCTTGACGAACACCCCCGCGGCGATGCCGACGGCATCCCACGCGAGGAAGAAGGCCGTTCCGAGGGCGATCGCCGCCGCAGCGCGACCGGCGCCCGCCGACCACAGTACGAGCCGGAAGCGCGCGTCGAGCAGCGCGAGTCCGGTGGCGGACACGAGCAGGCACGCCAGGTACAGTCCGGGCACGTCAGTCCTCCGCCCGCGCCGGCACGGGAAGTCGCCCGGCTCCGCGGTCGCCGCGGAGGCGCTTGACCACGAGTTCCGCCGAGATGAGGCACATGGGAAGCCCGATGCCGGGCAGCACCGTCGAGCCGGCGTAGTAGAGGTCGGCGACCTTCGACGACGCGTTGCGGGGGCGGAAGATCGCGCTCTGAGTGAGCGTGTGCGACAGCCCGAGCGCCCCGCCGCGCCACGCATGCAGATCCTGCTCGAAGTCGGCGGGCATGATCGTGCGACGCACGCGGACGCGGGCGGCGAGATCAGGGATGCCGGCCCACTGTGCGATCTGATCGATGACCCGATCGGCCATCTCTTCCACGCGCGCGTCGCCGCCGCGATCGACGCCGCCGTGACCGAGTGCGGGGTCGGCGGGAATCGGAACCAGGACGAACAGGTTCTCCGATCCCGCGGGCGCCACGGTGTCATCGGTCGCCGACGGACGGCACACGTACAGGGATGCCGGTTCGGGAATACGCGTCTGCGCACCGTAGATGTCGCCGAAGTTCTTCTCCCAGTCGCGGGCGAACAACAGCGTGTGGTGCTCCAGCTCCGGGAGGTCTCCGTCTACCCCGAGAAGGAGCAGCAGGGCGCCGGGGCCGGGCTTGCGGCGTCGCCACCACCGTTCGGGGTAGGCGCGGTGCGCGGCGGGCAGGAGGGCCGTCTCGGTGTGGTGGAGGTCGGCGCCGGAGACGACGATGTCGGAGAGGTGGACGTGCCCGTCGGCAAGCCTGACCCCCGTCGCCGATCGGTTCTCGACGAGGATCTCGTCGACTGCGGCGTTCGTACGGATGTCGACACCGCGGGCGCGGGCCAACCGCTCTATCGCCGCGATCACCTCCGTGAAGCCACCGCGGGGGTACTGCACGCCGTCATCGAGATCGAGGTGCGACATCAGGTGGTAGAGACTCGGCGCGTCGAACGGCGAGGCGCCCAGGAAGACCGCCGGGTAGCCCAGGATCTGGCGCAGCACGGGGTCGGAGAAGAACCGGGCGACGTGCGACGCGAGGGGCCGCAACAGCAGCGGTGCGAGGCGCCCCAACTGCGACAGCACCCGACGGTCGCGCAGGCCCTCGGTCGAGGCGTAGGTGTCGTACAGGAACTGCGACACCGCCAGGTCGTACGCGTCCGCCGCGGAGTCGAGATACGCATCCAGGCGCGGACCCGAGCCGGGTTCGCGCGACTCGAACAGTTCCCGCACGGCGTCCCGGCCCGTGACGACGTCGACGCGGTCACCGGGGCCCTCGCCGTCGGGCTGCGCGTACACGCGGTATGCGGGGGTCAGGGGCACGAGATCGAGCTCGGCCTCAGAGCTCGTGCCCAGCAGGGCGAAGAAGTGATCGAACACCTCGGGCATGAGGTACCAGCTCGGGCCGGTATCGAAGCGGAATCCATCGCGCGTCCAGCTGCCCGCGCGCCCGCCGACGTCGTCGCGGGCCTCGAAGAGCGTGACCGACCAGCCGTCCTCCGCGAGAAGGGCTGCGGTCGCGAGCCCCGCGATGCCACCGCCGATGATCGTCGCTGTGCGGCTCATGAGGGAGACCTCCGGGGTGCGCGGCCCGCGATCGCCCGAGCGGCGATCCGTGCCTTGACGGTGCGGGGAACGCTGACGCGCACGTTCTCGTCCGAGTCGCGCAGACGTATGGCGAGCTCTCTGAACAGGCCGTGGGCTGTCGTGACGGCGCGTCGGCAATCCCGTGGCAGCTCGGGGATCACGGCGGCCGCGGCGTCGAGGTCGCGATCGATGCGCTTGAGCACGGTGGCTCGGTCGGTCGTCCCGCCGATCCCGAGATAGTCCCGGCCCAGGCGCTCGGAGTCGTCTGCCTGGTCGCGCAGGAAGTTGATGTCCTGGAAGGCGGCTCCCAGCCGTCTGGCACCCTCGACCAGGCGCGCGTCGGGGGCGCGCGGTACCGGGGAACCTGCGTTGACGAACACCTGCAGGCACATGAGGCCGACCACCTCGGCGGAACCGTAGACGTAGGACTCGTGGGATGCCGCGTCGTGCGCGGCGAGGTCGAGATCGGTGCGCATCGACGAGAAGAACGGACGGATGAGGTCTTCGCCGATGCCGCAGGAGCGAGCCGTCGTGGCGAATGCATGAACGATGAGGTCGACACTGAATCCGCGGTCTATGGCCGCGAGGGTCTCGGTCTCCAAGGCGTCCAGGAGTACACGTTGCTGATCGCGGTCGAGACCGGCGGCCTCAGCGGCGCCATCGACGATCTCGTCGGCCACACGGACCAGCGCGTAGATCTCGCGCACCTGGGGGCGTACGCGCGGTCCGAGGAGACGCGTCGCGAGCGCGAAGGACGTCGAGTAGTTCGCGATGACGGCCGCTGCGGCATCGCGCGCGCACCGGTCGTACAGCTCACCGCCCGTCACGGAATGCGCCGCTCGATGGCATCCGCGATCCCCGCGAGGAGCATGACGGCAGGGGGCGGCAGCTCGGGGGATGCCGCGTGGGCCCGGGCGCGGCGGAGGTTGGCTCGCACGAGCTCCTCGACACCCGCACGTGCACCGCTCGCCTCGATCTCGCGCTGCGCACGGCGCACGGCGATCGGTCCCGTATGGGCCTCGGCCAGAGCGTCGCTCACGCGGGACCACGACTCGCTCTGCCGTGCCAGCGCGATCAGCGGCGTTCGCTTGGCCTCGCGCAGATCGGCGCCGGGGTCTCGCCCGGCTTGGCTGCGGGAGCCGAAAGTGCCGATCAGGTCGTCGACGAGTTGGAACGCGAGCCCGAGGGCCGCCGCCGCGTCGGCGAGGGCGGGGTGCGAGGCGGCGCCGGCGAGGATGGCGCCGGCGCGCAACGGGGCGCGGAAGGAGTACACGGCCGTCTTGTCGTGTGCCGCGGTCAGCAGCGCTTCGGCGTCGGGTAGATCGGCGCGTGCCGCGTGCTCGGCGTCGGCCAGTTCGCCGACCGCCGACACGAGGAGCGCTTCGTCGAGCACCGCGAACAACTCGTCCCGCTCGACGTCGGTGAGAGCCGCTGTCGCGACCAGGCGCGTGGCCTCGAAGAGGAGAAGATCCCCCGCGAGGACGGCCGCAGCATCCGCGACGACGGCCGTGCCGTGCGCATCTGCCCCGAAGCTCTGGGCCCGCGCGCGGAATCGCCCCGAGACATTCGGGATGCCACGGCGCTCGTCGTCGCGGTCGATCAGGTCGTCGTGGACGAGGAGCGCCGTGTGCAGGATCTCGAACGCGGCTGCGACGTCCCACAGTGCGGGGACGGCATCCGTGTCCCCGCCATACGCCGTGAACGCGGCGACGACCAGTGCCGGGCGCAGCCGTTTGCCGTCGGCCGCGGCGGCGTGAACGGCGGCGGTGAGGGCTTGCGCCGATTCGCCGTGGGGTCGGGCGCGCGCGGCCAATCGCGTCAGGGCGCGATCGATGGCACCGTCGACGCTCTCGCGGTGCTCGGGAGCGAGCTCGATCACGAGGCTCTCCGCTCCTGCCCGTTGGAGAGCACGTCGAGCTGCTCGGCCTGGAGCACGAGCCAGGGGCTGAAGGCCCACGGGGTCACGCGCAATCCCGTGGCCAATCCCACCGGGTCGACCCAGCGAGCCTCGGCCACCTCGCGCGGATTGAGGTCGGGCTCGTCGTCCGTCACCGCGATGTAAACGGGGCAGACTTCGTGCTCCACGATGCCGCTCGCGTCGACGGCGCGGTAGCGGAACAGGGGGAGGGCGAGTCGCACGTCGCGCAGCGTGATGCCCAGCTCGTGCTCGGCGCGCCGGTGGACGGCATCGATGACGGGCTCGGCGGGACGCGGGTGTCCGCAGAAGGAGTTGCTCCACACCCCCGGCCAGGTGCCCTTGTCGAGCGCGCGCCGAGTGACGAGGGTTTCGCCTCGGGAGTTGTAGACGTGGCAGGAGAATGCGAGGTGCAGCGCAGTGTCGGTTCCGTGCACACTGGCCTTCGGAGCCGTGCCGATCTCCCGTCCGTCGTCATCGAGTAGGACGACGAGCTCTGTCGGCGACATGCGATTACCTCCATTGCTAGTTTATCTAGCGATTTTCAGCGATACTACCTACTCTGACAGGAGGTGTCCACACGGTGCAGGAGAGATGGGTACCCACGACTCCCCGCGACGGGCTCGTGCTCGAGGCGATGCGTGCCGTGCGTGCATTCTCCGACGCGATGGACCGTATGCACGGAACTCTACGCGGCGACATGGACATGAACGCGAGCGACCTCGCCGCCCTGCGCATGCTCATCGTGCGGGAGCAGCGCGGGCACTGGGTGTCGCCCCACGACATCGCGTCGCATCTGGCCATCTCCACCGCCTCCACGACGAAGCTGCTCGACCGGCTGACCCGGAGCGGTCACCTCGAACGGCGACCGCACCCCCACGACCGACGCGCCCGGATCGTCGTGCTGTCCGAGGCGGCGCGCACCGAGTTCTATCGACACCTCGGCGCGCGCATGACGAAGATGCGCGTGGCGGTGGAGTCCTACAGCGACGACGAACTGCGCGCGATCGTCCGATTCCTCGGCGACATGGAGGAGGCGCTGACACAGGAGCCAGACGCGAACCCGTCCGCCACCGCGTGACGAATCTGCTGGTCGGCACGCAAAAAGAAGAAGGCGTCCCCATCGGGACGCCTTCTTCATCTGTTGCGGGGACAGGATTTGAACCTGCGACCTCTGGGTTATGAGCCCAGCGAGCTACCGAGCTGCTCCACCCCGCGGCACAAGAAGCGAGCCTAGCACGGATCTGAGACCGCGTCGAACCGGCTGCGTCCGTCGGAGCGTCCTGTTGTCCCAGACGAGTGTGGCGAGCGAGGATGGCCGCATGGGATCCACATCGGCCTCACCCGCCGCCGACCCCGCGCCGGACGCCCGCCCGGGCGACGGGCGCGAGGAGACGGCCAACGAGCGTGCGGACCGCAACTGGAGCGAGGTCCTGCAGGAGCTGCGGGTGCTGCAGACCGGGACCCAGATCCTGACGGGATTCCTTCTGGCGCTCGCGTTCCAGCCGGCGTTCGCCGACCTGTCGTCGGGGCAGCGGACGTTCTACCTCGTACTGGTGGTACTCGCGGCGCTCAGCGCGATCATCGCGCTCGCACCGGTCGCCCTGCACCGTCTGCTGTTCCGGCGCGGTGTGAAGCCGACCATCGTCGCCTACGGCCACGCCTCACTGCTGACCGCCCTGCTGACGGTGTCCGCCATGATGGTGGGTGTGGTGGCATTCGTGTTCGACATCGTGGTGGGTGACGCCGCCGCCTGGGTGACGGGCGGCGTGATGGCCCTCGTCATCGTCCTCCTCTGGATCGTCATGCCCGTCCTCGTGCGCTCGCATCGGATCGAAGCGAGCAGTCGATGAGCCGGGATGCCGTCGCCGTCGCGGTCGCGCAGTTCGCTCCGACGGCTGATGAGGACGCCAACCTCGCGGCCATCGGCGAGCTCACCGAACGCGCCGCAGCGCGGGGAGCGCGCGTCGTCCTGTTCCCGGAGTACGCGAGCTACTTCCTCGATCCTTTCGACGACTCGCTCGTCGAGCACGCCCAGGAGATCGACGGTCCGTTCGCCGGCGCGCTCCGCGAGCTCGCGCAGCGCCACGGCGTCACGGTGGTGGCAGGCCTCCTCGAACGCGGGGGTGGACGGCGGGTGCGCAACGCTGTGATCGCCGTCGACGGGTCGGGCGTGCGGGCCGTCTACCGGAAACTGCACCTCTACGACGCCTTCGGTCAGCGGGAGTCGGATTGGGTCGAGCCGGGGGAGATCGGCGAGCCCCAGACGTTCGAGGTCGACGGCATCCGCTTCGCCTTGATGACCTGCTACGACCTGCGCTTCCCGGAAGTGGCACGACTGCTCGCCGACACGGGCGCTCATGTCGTGCTCGTCGCGGCGGAGTGGGTACGCGGTCCGCTCAAAGAGCACCACTGGCGCACGCTCCTGCACGCGCGCGCCATCGAGAACACCCTCTTCGTCGCGGCGGCGGATCATCCGCCGCCTCTCGGTGTCGGCGCCTCCATGATCGTCGACCCTCAGGGGGTCGAGATCGCCGCTGTGGGGACCGCTAGGGATGTCGCGGTGGCACACCTCGACCCCGAGGCGGTCGATCGTGTGCGTCGCGTCAACCCCGCACTGCGGCTACGGCGGTTCGCCGTCACACCGCGCACGGGAACACCGGCCCCCGACGCGACGCGCAGCTGAGCAGCGTCAGCGACCGAGGGCGGCCAGGCGCGCCGATGCCTCCTCGATGACGTCCACCCGCTTGCATGCGGCGAATCGCACGAGCGTCGCGTAGTCCTGCCGATGCTCGGGCGTGACGAACGCGGTCAACGGGATCGCGGCGACCCCCGCGCGGGCGGGCATCAGACGGCAGAGGGCATCGGCATCCGCTACGCCCAGTCGATCGCAGAGGTCCGCTGCATCCGCGACGGTGAAGTAGCCGCCACGCGGCGGGATCACGTCGAAGCCCGCGGAGCGAAGGCCGGCCGCCAGCACCTCGTGCTTGTCGGCGAGCGTGGCGGCGAGATCTGTGAAGAATCCGTCGTCCAGGCGCAACCCCACCGCGATCGCCGGCTGGAAGGGTCCGCCGTTGACGTACGTGAGCCACTGCTTGACCGCGAGCACCGCGTCGACGAGCTCCGCCGGGCCGGTGACCCAGCCGATCTTCCAGCCCGTCGTGGAGAACGTCTTCCCTCCGGACGAGATCGTGAGCGTGCGCTCCCGTGCCTCCTCGCGGCGTGCGATGGGCACGTGAGGCGCGCCGAACACCAGGTGCTCGTAGACCTCGTCGGTCACGATGACTGCGTCGTGACGAGCGGCCAGCCGCACCACCTCGTCCAGGACGTCCTCGGTCAGCACAGCACCCGTGGGGTTGTGCGGGTCGTTGACGAGGATGACGCGCGTGCGGTCGGTGACGGCGCGGCGGAGGTCGTCCGCATCGGGCTGGAAGTCGGGCCGTCGCAGCGGCACCGTCACGAGGCGCGCACCGGCGAGAGCGACACACGCGGCGTAGGCGTCGTAGTAGGGCTCGAAGACGACGACCTCGTCGCCCGGACCGTCGATGAGCGCGAGAAGCGTCGCCGCGAGCCCTTCGGTCGCCCCGGCGGTCACGAGCACCTCGCGGTCGGGATCCACGGGGATGCCGTAGAAGCGCGCTTGATGCTCGGAGATCGCCGCGCGCAGGTCCGCGGTTCCGCGTCCCGGCGGATACTGGTTGCCTCCGGAGGCGATCGCGGCACGAGCCGCTTCGAGGACGACGGCCGGGCCGTCCTCGTCGGGGAAGCCCTGCCCGAGGTTGATCGCTCCGTGTTCGACCGCGAGGGCGCTCATCTCGGCGAAGATGGTGGGGATGCCGGTGCCGTCGGGACCGAGGAGGCCTGCTCCGCGGGCAGCGCGGGACCAGGCTCCGGGGACGTGTCGCATCGGCCTCACGCTACACGCATAGCGACATCGGGGTGCGGGCATAAGGAACGCACAGAAACCGGGGCCATGCTGAAGTCGTCTTGGAAAGAAGGAAACGCCATGAGCACCACATCATCCCCCGAGAACGACCCGACTCCCGCCGCGGCCGAGCAGCCCACCGGCGTCGAGCAGCCCGCCCCGTTCGAGCAGCCCGCCCCGTTCGAGCAGGTCGTGCCGCCGCGTCCGCCCCTGCCGACGGCGGCGCCGCAGGGCCCGTCGTACGGTTCCGCGTTCCACCACCAGCCGACCCAGCCGACCGTTCCGCTCGGGACCGCCCCCCAGGGTGGGCACGTTTCGACCTCGGCAGGCGTCGCGGAAGAGCCGGAGGCGTCGGGACGCGTCGGCGCGGGCAAGATCGTCGCGATCATGGTCGCCGCCGCTCTCGTCGGCGGGGCGGCCGGGCTCGGTGGGTCGGCGGCCGGCGCCTCGCTGTTCGGCGTCGCGGGATCGACCGTCGTGACCGCGGCTCCGTCCACCGTCACCGTCAACAACACCGACTCCGTGACCCAGACCACGGCGATCGCGGCGAAGGTGCTCCCGAGCGTCGTCACGATCTCGGCGACCTCCTCGTCGTCGGGCGGAACCGGATCGGGTGTCGTGCTCACGAGCGACGGTTACGTCGTCACGAACACACACGTGGTCACACTCGACGGTGCGACCGGGAGCGCGGACATCACCGTGACCACCTCCGACGGCAAGGTGTACAAAGCAACCGTCGTGGGCACCGACCCCACCTACGACCTGGCGGTCATCAAGCTGGAGGACGCATCGGGGCTCACCCCCATCGAGTTCGCCGACTCCGGGGCGCTCAACGTGGGCGACCAGACGGTGGCCGTGGGAGCGCCGCTCGGCCTCTCCAACACCGTGACCACCGGAATCGTCAGTGCGCTGAACCGCTCGATCCAGATCGCCAGTTCGGCCGCGCCCGAGGGTCAGGACGAAGACCAGCAGCAGGGTGAGGGCGAGTCGCCCTTCCAGTTCGACTTCGGGCAGGGCCAGCAGCAGTCCTCGTCGAACAGTTCCATCTCGATCGCGGTCATCCAGACCGACGCCGCCATCAACCCGGGCAACTCCGGTGGGGCCCTCGTGGACTCCGACGGCGCGCTCATCGGCATCAACGTCGCGATCGCCTCGACGGGCGGATCGAGCTCGAGCCAGTCGGGCTCCATCGGCGTCGGCTTCTCGATTCCCTCCAACGTCGTGAAGCGGATCACCGACGAGCTGATCGACAAGGGCGAGGCGACGCACGGTCTCCTCGGCGCGATGGTGGGTGACGCCGCCTCCCAGGAGGATGCGACCGTCGCGGGCGCCTACATCAGCGAGGTCACACAGGGTGGGGCCGCCGCAGAGGCGGGGCTCAAGGCCGGTGACGTGGTGACCTCGTTCAACGGTCTCCCCATCACCGACGCGACCGACCTGACCGCCCAGGTCCGTGCGCTGGCGGCGGGGGCGACGGCGACGGTCGTCTACCAGCGTGACGGGCAGACGGCATCCGTCGAGGTGACCCTCGGCACCCTTACGCAGTAACCCGCCCAACCTCGCTGCGCCCGGGAGGTCGCCACGGAAGACAGGACGCCACCCCGCGATAGGCTCGCGGGGTGGCGTCCTTCTCCTTCTCTGCGGGCAACGCCGCCCAGTTGGCGCGTATCCCGCTCTACGCGATCGGACGCCTCGTGACAGCGATCGTTCCCCGCTCGCGCGACGCCTGGGTGTTCGGCTGTGCGGTGGGAATCGCGGACGGTGCCCTCGCGCTGTGGCAGGTCGCGACCCGTGAGGGAGCGCGCGCGGTCTGGCTGACCGCCGACGAGCGACAGGATGCCGAGGCCGCTGCGCGCGGCATCCCCACCGTCCGCAAGGGGTCGCTGCGCGGCTTCTGGCGCACGGCACGCGCCGAGGTCATCGTGGTCACCCACGGGTTCGGAGACGTCAACCGCTACGCGACGGGTGGGGGATTGCTCGTGCAGCTCTGGCACGGGATCCCGCTGAAGCGGATCGGCCTGGACTCTCCCGCCACCCTCCGTGCCCCTCTTCCCCTGCTCCGTCCGCTGATCGCGGCGCTGTATCGCGCGACGCAGCGACGCATCGCCCTGCTGCCGGCCGCGTCGCACGTCGTCCGGGGGCGCCTCGAGTCCGCCTTCGCGCTATCCGACGAGCGGGTCCCGGTGACGGGCGAACCCCGGGTCGACGTGCTGTCACAGGGGACGGACGAGGAGCGACGTGCGCGGGCACGCGCGGCGGTCGTCGCGGCGGTCGGCGATGTCGGGGATCGGCGTCTCGTGCTCTATGCACCCACCTGGCGTGACGGCGCTCCCGATCCCGCGGTGCCCACCGAGGCCGACTGGGTGAGCATCCGCGCGGCGCTGGAGGCGACCGATGCAATGCTGCTCGTGCGGTCGCATCCGCTCGGCGCGGGGGACTACACGCCGGGGTTGGGTGAGCGCGTGAGGCTGCTCGGAAGCGACCTCGTCGCCGACGTGACACCGCTTCTCCCGGCGATGAGCCTTCTGCTGACCGACTACTCGTCGCTCATCTTCGATGCTTCTCTCGTGCCTCTGCCGGTGGTCTTCCTCGCCCCCGATGCCGTCGCCTACGCGCGAGAACGGGGCTTCTACGGCCACTACGCCGAGGTGACGCACGATTCCGAGGCGCAGTCGTGGACCCACGCCGTCGCGCAGGTGGAGCACGTCCTCTCGGACGCCGACGAGCGCGAACGCCGCGTCGCGCGCGCCGTCGCTCTCGACCGCGCGGTCCACGCCCATCGGGACGGCGGCAACACCGAACGCGTGCATCGCCGCATCCGGGCGTTGCAGGGCGCGCGGCACCGCGTACGGGGCGGCCGGAGAGGAGCGACGGCATGATCCGCGCACGATTCGCCGAAGGACCCGTGCTGGAACTGCACGGCAGCGGCGCCAGACCTGCCGTGGAACTGCGCGGGCCCCGAGCAAGCGTGTCGGCTGCCGTGACCGGTCGTGGGAAGACGTGGCGCGCCGTCGTCCCGCTGCGGGCCGCACGCTGGGGGAGCGACCCCCTGCCGCTGCCGGCCGGGAGGTACAGCCTCCGGGTGAGTGCCGACGATGGCACCGTGCTGCCCGTCGACGTCGACCTCCCGCTTGCACAGCTGGGGCTGCTTCGCGCTTCGTTGCACGACGGGCACGTCGAGATCGGCCCGCCGATCGATCCGGCCTACGATTCGGGCGAGGGGCAGGACGCCCTCGAGCGCCGGTACGCCACCCGCCCGCTGGGACTCGAGGAGGCTGTGTTCTTCGAGAGCTTCTATGGTCGCAATGCGAGCTGCAACCCGCTGGCCATCGATCGAGAGCTCACTCGCGTCCTGCCGGGGCTGGTTCGCTACTGGAGCGTCGCCGATCTCTCCGTCGCCGTTCCCGAGGGTGCGATACCGGTGGTGGAAGGCAGTCCTGAGTGGTGGCGTGCGCGAGGAGCCGCGCGACTGCTCGTGGTCAACGACTGGCTGCGGCGTCGTTTCGTACGCCGCCCGGGTCAGGTGGTCCTTCAGACGTGGCATGGGACGCCCCTCAAACGCCTGGCCCTCCACCGGCCCGGGTTCCACCTCCGGCGCGCTGTGGCGGTGCTGCGTGAGGCGCGCCGATGGAACGTGCTTCTCGCCCAGAACCCCTATGCCGCCGGCATCCTTCGGGGTGCGTACGCGTTCCGCCGCCGTCCGGTCTGGATCGAGGGATACCCGCGCAACGACGTGCTGGTCAGGGGTGACGGAGCCGACGTACGCGGGCAGCTGGGGCTCGGCGAGGACGACCGTGTCCTCCTCTACGCCCCGACCTGGCGTGACGACAGAGATCAGGTCGTCGACTTCCTCGACCTCCAGCGGCTCGCCGCGGCCACCGGCACGGTCGTTCTCGTGCGCGGCCACTCGCGCACGCTCTCTGCCGGGGAGGACGCGACCACCCGCGGCGGAGATGTCGGGGACGCCGGCGATCGACGTCGCCCGCGCGTCATCGACGTCACCTCGTATCCCGATGTCTCCCGTCTGCTGCTGGTCGCCGACATGCTCGTGACGGACTACTCCTCGGTCATGTTCGACTTCACGGTCACGGGGAAGCCGATCTACTTCTTCGCCCCCGACCTCGATCATTACCGGGGGGAGTTGCGCGGCTTCTACTTCGACCTCGAGCGTCACGCGCCCGGACCGCTCACGGCGACGCAGGAGCAGCTCGAGGCCGCGATCCTCGACGGCGATGTCGAGCAGCGCTACCTCGACCGGTACGCGTCGTGGCGTGAGCGCTTCAATGCACGGGATGACGGACATGCCGCCGAGCGTGTCGTTGCGCGCCTTCTGGATCAGAAGTATTTGACGCGCTGACCTCGCCCTCTGTCGCCGCACGCGTCGGTGCGGCACAATGAGCCCCAGGATGTCGCTGGGGGCGTCCTGACGGGGGTCATCATGTCCGCTGCTGCATCGTCGCGTCCGGTCTTCCGCGCTGTGCTGTCGTCGACCGCGCTGGTCGTCGCACTCGTCGCCGCGGCACCACCCGCCGAGGCGGTGGACGACGTCGTCTTCGCCGATCCCGACCTTCAGCGAGCGGTGAACGCGTCGCTCTCATGGGAACGTGCGCCGGATGCGCCTGTCACCACGACGGAAGCCGCGAGTATCGAGTACCTCTACGCGAGCGAGGGCGACGGCTTCGGCGACATCGACAACCTCGGCGGCATCGAGGCCCTCGTGAACCTGACCTCCGCGTGGCTGGGCGGCAACCGCATCCTGGACGCACGCCCGCTCGCAGGCCTCGCCAAGCTCGAGACGGCGGACCTCTCCCACCAGCGCATCACCCTCCCGGCGCTCACCACCACCACCGCCCAGAGCAACCCGTTGCGGCAGATCGACGGAGTCATCCCCGTCCCGACGTCCGACACCGCCGTCGTCTCCTCCACCGGGAAGTCGTGGCGGCTTCCGGTCGCCGGTACCCACACGCTGACGTGGCAGGTGTGGGGCGACCTGGGCTCGAGCGGGTGGTTCGAGTTCAGCGGCATCGTCACCCAGACCTCCACAGGCCCGAGTCAGCTCTCCCTCACGCCCATCCCGACGGTGTCGGGAACGGCGCGGGTCGGTAGCAAGCTCACCGCCGTCACAGGGACGTGGGATGCCGGTGTCGGCTTCACCTATCAATGGCTGGGCGACGGCATCCCGATCCCGGGGGCGCAGAGTCGTACGCTCGTGCTCGCCGCTGCGCAGCAGCACGAACGGATTTCGGTCGCCGTCACGGGGAGCAAGCCCGGCTTCGCCGCTGTCGCCCGCACGTCGACGGCGACGCCCAAGGCCATCCTCGCGCCCGTCCCCACGATCAGCGGGACGGTGAAGTACGGCGAGAAGCTGACCGTGCGAACGGGAACATGGACCACCGGCACGACACTGCGCATCCAGTGGTACGCCGATCACGTCGCCATCCCCGATGCCGACTCCCGGTCATTCGTGCTGACCACGGCACAGTCCGGGAAGAACATCGTCGTGAAGGTCGCCGGGCGCAAGAGCGGATACGCGGCGGCGACGATGACGTCGGCGACGTCGGACCGCGTGCTGCTGCTGCGCACATCCAGCCGGGCATCGGTCGCCTCCGCCTACAAGCGCATCCTCGCACCCGGGCTGCGGGTCACGACCGGGTGGACCGGCAGCACCCGCGGCTGCGTGCTCGGGTCCGAGTCCGCGGCCTCCCAGCGTGCCACGCTCAACGCCGTCAACGTCGTGCGTGCCCTCAACCAGCTCGACGGCGTTCGATTCGTCTCGAGCTGGCGTGCGCCCGCCCTGCGAAACTCGCTCATGATGCAGGCACGGAACCAGATCACCCACTACCCGAGCAGGTCCGGCGCCTGCTGGTCTTCGTCGGGCGCGTCGGCGGCCGCACGATCGAATCTCTACCTCGGCAGCGGGTTCAGCGGCTCGCTCAACTACGCCACCGGCGCCCGTGCCGTCGTCGGCTACATGGACGACCCGGGGCCCTCCAACGTCGTAGCCGGTCATCGCCGCTGGATTCTCGAACCCACGATCACCGCCATGGGTACCGGCTCCACGAGCAAGGCCAACACTCTCACCGTGATGGGCACCAACGGTCCCGTCACCTCCCGGTACAACGCGGAGCCGGACTGGATGGAGTGGCCGTCAGCCGGATGGTTCCCCAAACAGTTGAATCCCGAGGGGCTCTGGTCGCTGTCCTCGTCTGACCCCGGCGCCGATTTCCGGAACGCTCGGGTCACGGTCACCAACGGAAGCGGAACGAAGCTGTCCGTCCGGAAGTACACCGTCGTCGACGGGTACGGTCCGAACACGATCACCTTCCAGGTGAGCGGCGTCGTGCTCCCTAAGGGCTCGTCGTCGCGGAGCTACACCGTGAGCGTGACCGGCATCCGAGGTGCCGCGGCGTCCACGTACCGGTACACGGTGAAGATGTTCGATCCGTACGGGTGACGAGACGCCGCCCACGGCGTGATCGCCGTCAGGGCAGGGGAGTGTTACGGCGCAGGCGGGAAGTGTCGACGGTGTCACGCGCGCCGCGTGCCACCCCGCGAAGAAAGCCGGTGCCCCACGCCACGTGCATGGAGGGCAGCACTGCGAGGCTCCAGAGGCGTTCCCGCAGCGTGCGCCGCGGCATCCCGCTCGACGGCGGGAGACTGGCCACGATCATGAGCACCACCGCGTAGGCCGCCACGGGGATGTGGGCCAGCCACGCCCAGGAGGAGGCCGGACCGCGGACCACGCCGATCGCTTGGAGAAGGCCGACGACGACCGACACGATGATGGCGAGTGCCAGCGCCGGGGGCGCGAAGAATCGCGCGGAGTTGCGACGTCCGTAGCGGCGCACGAGCTCGCCTCGCCAGATTCCGGTCGCGTGGAACTGTCGGACCAGCCGCAACCAGCGCTCGCGCGGCCAATAGGTCACGGACAGGCTCGGATCGAACCACACCCGGTAACCGGCTCTGCGGATGCGGAGGTTCAACTCCCAGTCCTCACCCCGACGGATCGACTCGTCGAATCCTCCGACCTCCTCCAGCACGCTGCGCCGCAGGACACCCAGATAGGCAGACTCGGCTTCGCCCGCCGTATGGCCGCCGTGGTACGCGCCTCCGCCGAGGCCGATCGGCGAGTTGTATGCCCATGCCACGGCGCGCTGGAAGGCGGTTCGACCCTCCGCGCGCATGACGCCGCCCACGTTGGCCGCGCGCACCTCGGCGAGAGTGTCGAGGGCTCGGCGGGTGTACCCGGGAGCGAGTTCGGAGTGCGCGTCGACGCGCACGATCGTGGGGAAGCTGCCCGCGGCGATCGCGAGATTGAGGCCGATCGGGATGTCGGCGGCGGGGTTGTGGACGAGGCGGATACGGGCGTCATGGGACGCCAGCTCCTCCGCGAGGCGGGTCGTTCCGTCGGTCGACGGGCCGAGCGCGAGCACGAGCTCACTCGGGCCGTCGACATCCTGCGCGAGAACCGTGTGAACGGCACGCTCCAGATAGTCCCGCTCGTTCAGCACAGGCATGACGAACGTGACGCCCGCTCCGGCGGGAGGGACGGCGGCGTCGCGGGTCATGCCCTCGATGATCCCGGATCCGGCATCAGCGTGTCGAACTGGGCCAGCACCTCCGCCGTGTACTCGGCGACGTCGAGGCTCGTGGGGGGAACGTCGCCGTCGAGGAACGCGCGCATTCCCGACGCCAGAGCATCGTCGTCGCGCGGCACGATGTGCATCGCGTCGCCAGGCAGGGCGCCCTCCGCGGAGCCGAAGGCCGTAGAGACGATAGGGAGGCCGAGCTGCGCGGCTTCGATGAGAACCATCGGCTGACCTTCGTAGTCGCTCGACAAGACGAAGCAGTCGCTGCGGCGCATGATCGACAGCGGGTCGTCCTGAGGTCCGGTGAGGAACACCGCGGCATCCAACCCCGCCTGCTGCACCTGCTCGCGAAGCACTCCGGCAAGCGGACCCCCGCCGACGATGAACAGCTGGGTGTGCGGTGCGTCGGCGTGAACGCGAGCGAAGGCGCGGATGAGACGCGCGTGGTTCTTCTCCGTCGACAGACGTCCGACCGTCACGAAGCGCCGACGATCCGGCTCCGCGAGGGCTGTGCGCCAGCCCTCCACGAGGCCGTCCTCCGAATCCTCGGACTGGCGCGGCGCCGGCGAGGGGGCCCCGACGGCGTCGGGAAGATTGCGCAGCGTGCGGAAGCGATCGGCCGGAGCATAGGCGGAGAGTTCGTCGCGATTGAGCGCCGTCAGAGCCGGCGACACCGACACGAGCTGGTCGTAGGCGCGGTACATCGCGAACACCCGACCGAGGGAGTGGCGGAACGGCTGCCGTCCACCCACGGTGCGTTCCCGGTCCGCCGCCATCTCGTTGTGCAGCCAGATGGCGCGCACGGCGCGTGGGGAGTGGAGCATGAGGTGCGCCCAGAACGGGCTGTAGCCGCTGAAGTCTGCCACCCAGTCGAACTTCGCGGAACCGAAGATGCGCGTCCACTCGTCGTGCCACAGCGTGCGGTGACCGAGACGGCGGTGTGCCCGCAGCGGGTCGGTGCTCACGTCGGCAACGCGGCGTGCGAGCTGGCGGACCTTCAAACCGTTCATGCCGCCGATGCGGAACACCTGGCGGATGCCGGGATGCAAACGCTGCTGGTTCCGGCGGGTCGTCTCCCCGCGCGGCAGGGCCATGAGCGCCGTCACGTCGTAGCGTTCGGGATCGAGCGAGTTCAGCAGGTTCACCGCCGAAGTGGTGATCCCGTTCATCCGGATGCCACCGAGGTAGAAGAGCAGGCGCGTCCGCCCGTCGCGTACGGCCGTGCGGACGCGCCGGCCTTCGGTGCGGCCCCGGAACACCACGTCGATGACGCGTGACGTCGCGCCGCCGTCTTCGTAAGGGGTGAACCGCTCGGCCCACTCGTCGTAACGCGGGTGGCGCGCGGCATCGGATGCCATGAGGGATGCCAGGGCGGAGCCCAGAGCCGAGGGGTCTGTGTGGACCGGACCCGGAAGCTCATCCAGCGGAAGGTACGTTCCACGTTCGGCGGCGTACGCGTCGCCGTCGGGGACGAGGAAGCCGATGGGACGTCCGGTGGCGAGGTAGTCGAAGAAGATCGAGGAGTAGTCGGTCACGAGGGCATCGGCCACGCCCAGCAGGACGTTCGTCGGAAGTGTCTGGGGGATGAGCAGCCGCTGCAGTGAGGGGATGCGGCGTGCCAGCGCGTGCACGATCTGATGCGTCTTCACGAGCACGATCGCGTCGTCGCCGAGTTCACGCTGCAGTCGCTCGGCCTGGTCGGCCAGGTGCGCGAGATCGGCGTCGGGGGACTGGAACGACGACCCTCGCCACGTCGGCGCGAACACGACCAGCCGGCGGTCTGCCAACGGCAGCCCCATGCTTCGGGCGAGGTCGGCCCGAACGGCGCTCGCTTCGGCATCCGTCATGCGCTGTCTATCGATGCGCGGATAGCCCTCCTCGACGATGGAACCGCGATAGACGTTGCGCAACTGGTACGCGCCCTCGTACATGACCTCGGTCATGAAGGGGTTCGCCGCGAGGAGGTAGTCGGCGGCGAGCAGGTTGCGGAGGGTGTTGGCAGACTCGATCGCGCCGCCGGGCATGTCGAACCCCATGAGCTTCAGCGGCGTGCCGTGCCACGTGTTGAGGTAGATCTGTCCGCTCCGCTTCCCGAACGCCGGGGGGAACGTCGCGTTGTTCACGAGGTAGCCGGCGGTGGACAGGGCGCGCCAATAGGCGGCGCCACCGCGCCGCACGATCCGCACGTTGCGAACTCCTCGGAACTCGCTCCGCAGAGCGGCGATGGCGTGCGGTTCGCTCAGCGCCCACACGTGCTGAAGGTCAGCGAAGTCGGGATGGGCGAGGAGCGCTCGGAAGATCGCCTCCGGGTTGCACAGCGCGCCGTTTCCCGCGAACGACTCATAGAGAACGGTGCGGGGTTGGATGGGGCGCAGGCGCGAGAGCGCGATCTGCTCAGCGGCGAGAATGCGGCCCGCGCGTCGGAGCGCCGTGCGGGCGGCTGCGGGCAGACGGATGGGCATGACGGTAGGAGGCTCTCGTTGCAGACGGTCAGGGCGCGACTTCGCCAGCGCGACGATTCGCGCGAGCGGCGACGGCGCGGTGCACGCGGCGCGCGGCCTGATGGATTCTAGCTTCGACCGCCTGATAGAACGCCCAGGCGACCAGGAGGCTCAGGGGGATTCCGATGATGCCGATCAGGGGCCACTGGTCGGAGCCGAGAGCGAATGCGAGTGTTGCGAGCACCGGGACGTGCACGAGGTAGAGGCTGAAGGAGATCTTGCCCAGCCACTGCAGAGGCCGCGTCTCGAGGAAGCGAATCGCCGGCGCCCATGCCAGGCTCACGACGACGATGCCCGCCGCTCCCGGCGCCGCCAGCGCCCACAGCACGTGGCTCAGTTCGCTCCCGCTCGGAGCGATCGGACGCGCGAGCCAACTCGCGATCAGCATGACGACGCTCGCCGCGGCGAACGTCGGCATGAACCAGCGCGCGCGTGGACGCTCGACCCACGCGAGGAGGTCGGGCATCCGGGCCGCCATGATGGTGCCGATCAGGAAGATCGGGAAGTACAGGAGCTCGCTCTGCTCGAACACGCGCCCTACGAGGCTGATGGCACAGCATACGACCACCGCGGTCAGCGCCCACCGGCGCACCAGGAGCGCGAGAGCGGTGGCGAAGGGGAGCAGGATCGAATACAGGAGCTCCCAGTGGAGCGACCACAGCGGGTTGTTCAGGGGGTACTGACGTGGCACGAGGGATGCCTGGAAGAGGAAGCTCTGCCACGTCACGTCCGTGGCGTGGGTCTCCGCCATCCACGAGCCCTCTGGCATCGTCGAGCGGTCGCGCGGCACCAGGTAGATCAGGGCGACGCTCAGAGCGAGGGCCGCGATCACCGGCCCGTACAAACGGACGATGCGCGCGGAGAGGAAGCCCATCCACGAGAAGCCGGGTCGGAACACGGGCAGCACGACGACCAGCCCCGACAGGACGAAGAAGACCAGCACCGCCTCGTTGCCGGCGGTGAGGAGCTTGACGGGGGACTGCGAGATGATCGCCCAGCTCAGGCTCCCCTCCAGCAGCGGCCGCGCGATGAGGAGCCAGTGATGGAGGAGGACGATCGTCGCGGCGAGCCCGCGAAGGCCGTCGAGGCTCGCGATGCGGCCGGCGACCCGAGGCGAGGGACTGGACATCCTCTCCAGGGTATCTACTCGGAGGTCGCGGGAGGGGACACCGTCGCCCCGCGCGCCACGAGTCGGTCGATCGCCGCGAGCGGAATGTCCAACCATTCCGGCCGGTTGCGGCTCTCATAGATCGCCTCGTACACGGCCTTGTCGAGTTCGAAAGCATCGAGCAGGGGACCCGTGGCCGGGTGTCCGCTGCGTGCTTCATATCCGCTGAGGAAGGCCCGTCGCGCTTCCTCCGCCCAGGCGGGGTTCGGGGGTGGTGTCCCGCCGCCCGTGCTCAGCGAACCGGCGACGTAGTCGAATGACCGGAGCATGCCGGCGATGTCGCGGAGGGGCGAGTCCGGACGACGACGTTCGCTCATCGGACGCATCGGCTCGCCCTCGAAGTCCAGCAGGATCCATCCTCGGCCTTGTGCGTGCAGCACCTGACCGAGGTGGTAGTCGCCGTGGATCCTCTGCAGCGGCTCCCACACGGCGTCATGGGCGCGCGCGTAGACCGCGGCGATCGTGTCGCGGTGCCGGGTCAGAGCGGGCACCTCCGAGGTGGCGATGTCGAGGCGCCGCCGCCACGCGGCACCGATCGCTTCCCTCGCCTGCGGGTCGGCGGCAGCGGTCGGCAGCACCCGGGCAAGGCTCAGGTGCACGTCTGCCGTGGCGGCGCCCAGAGCGTGCGCGGATGCCGCGAACGACTCGCCCGACTCCGCGGCCTGCCGAGCGACGCGCCACGCGTCCGCGACGTCCGGAAGAAACTCCTGAGCGAACGCGAGCGAGCCCTCGGTGGGCCCCGATCCGTCTGGCGAGGCCCACGATGCGGCCACAGCCCCACGGGCGCGAGGGACGTGCCGGGAACCCGATTCGGCCAGTGCTGTCTGGAGCTCGATGTCGGGGTTGATCCCCGGATGCAGCTGACGGAAGACCTTGCAGATGACCGGAGGTGCGCCTTCGAGTTCGAAGATGACGGAGGTGTTCGACTGCTCGCCCGTGAGTACGCGAGCGCGAGGGACGGGCGCGTGTGGGTCGGCCGCCGAGGTCGACTCGCCGCGCGTGGCGTCGAGCGCTCTCCACAGGGCGGCGGTGTACGCAACGTCTCGAGGGCCGTCGATCAGGACGATCCCGTCCTCCGTCGTACCGACGATCGCCGCCGCATCGGAAGGTGGCACGGTTCGCAGCACGAGGGGCACCTGGTAGACGACCGTGACAGCGGCTCCCTCATCGGCGACGATGAGCGTGCGCACGCGGGCGGAGGGGTCGTCCGACGGCCACTCGTGCGTCGTGAGGAGACGCAGGAGGGGGGAGCGGCCCTTCGAGGAGTACCAGCGCTGGCGCGGCATCCATTCGACGAGGCACGCCAGCGTGCTGTCCATGACGCGAGCGTATTGCCGTGATCGCGATGGTGTCGAGCAGCGCGCGGGTGAAGGGGCATCCTACGCATCAAAGCCCATGCATGAAACCCGCCTGACAAAGAGCGCGATGCCCGGAGGCTGGATGCATGGCTGAAGCACGCTCCCGCGCATCCGCTCACGTGGGACGCCTCGTGCGTTCTCTCCGCGATGAGCAGACGATCAGCCGCAAGACTCTCGCGGAGCGCGCCGACCTCGACGTCTCCCACCTCGCGCGGATCGAGAACGGTCAGGGCAACCCGACGCTGTACGTGCTCATCCAGTTGGCGACGGCGCTCGACGTCAAGGCCGAGGAGTTCGTCGCCGGACTCGGGGCCGACGATCTGCCGCCAGACCTCACGCCCTATTCCGAGGCAGACTTCCGTCGCGAGCTCCGTCGTCGCGAGTCGGTCGGCTGAGCCGGTCGTCGCGCGCGGCGCGCACTCAGTCCGCGTCGTCGGCACCGTCGACGGGCGCTCCCTGAGGCTGCACCCACGCTTCCTTCGTCTGATCGGGCGCAGCCGTGTAGGCGATCGTCGTGCGCGCGGGGATGTCGCCGAACAGCGGGATCTCCGCCACGGAGGCGGCCGATCCGGCAGGCTCCTCGAGGAGTTCGGCGGGACCCCGAGGCTCCCACGGCTCGGCGGGCAGACCCGCCCACTCGCTCGGCTCCTCCGGTCGTTGCTGGAACAGTCCCATGCGTCCATTGTGCGCCGCGCCCGTACGTCTCGCCATCGTTGCCGCACGATCCGCTCCGTCACATCACGAAGCGCCACGCGTACTCGACCCCGGTGGAGCGCCGGAACCAGCACAATGTGACGATCACGGTGTCGAGGTCCGCGTCGCACAGACAGACGTCGAGCGTCTCGCCCGGTGCGAGGCTGCCCCAATGCGCGGTATCGCCATCGGACCGGAACACGCGCACGGCTTCGGCGGGCTCGGAGCCGGAGTTCACGACGAGCGGGTGGCTGTCGCTTACGCGCTCGACACGCCACGGGACGGGGTAGGCCGTGGACAGTTCGGATTCCCTGGTGCGCATCATCCCTCCACCGTAGGAACCGAGTCCGACGCCCGAGGCGTCCTCCGCAGGTGCTTGCGAGGTGCTGGGGAGAACACCGCGACTCACCTCGATGGGGAGGAGACGCGAGGGGCGCGGCGCGTCACGTTTGGTGCCGGTCGCCACCCTCGCCCGCGGCCGGATCGGCCGCGTCGTCGGTGGCTGTGACGCCCTTTCGAGAGGAGGGTGTGCCGCGCCGCGG
This sequence comes from Candidatus Microbacterium phytovorans, assembly GCA_029202445.1. Classification (NCBI taxonomy): domain Bacteria; kingdom Bacillati; phylum Actinomycetota; class Actinomycetes; order Micrococcales; family Microbacteriaceae; genus Microbacterium; species Candidatus Microbacterium phytovorans. The sequence continues at coordinate 1,132,145 of CP119321.1, read as the reverse complement.
AGTGGCGGCTCGCACGACGGCATCCGACAGCGCGCGTCCCGCACCCGCCACCCTGCCGCCGGCATGGCGGGCGGCGCGCATCATCGAGCGCTCCATCCGCTCTGCGCCCGGCTGCGGCTCCAAGGCCGCAGGGTACGTTGCGGGCGGGATCCCGAAGGCGCGGCGTGCGTGGACGACGACCCGACGTCCGAGCAGGTGATTGCCGGTGCCGCCGACGGCCGCTCCGATGCCGAACGGCAGCGCCTTCCCGAGGATCGAAGCCCCGCCCTTGGCGGCGAACTGTCGGACGAAGGCGGTCTTGAGACGGTCGACGAGCGGTCCCATAGCCGCTCGCGGGAGCGACTTCGTGACGAGTTCGCCCCAGTACTTGTCACGTGAGCCGCCACGCCCCGACGCCTGTCGCGCCCACTGTGAGACGAGATCGACGCCTTCGGAGCCGAGCATGAGCGTGAGGACGAGCGCACGCGCGCGGTCGGGGTCATCGACGCGGATGCCGTGCAGTTCGGCCATGGACTGCGCGAAGAGCGCCGTCGCCTCGAGGAACACGACGGTTTCGGCGCCGCTGAGTGCGAGCGTCATTCCGGTCCCGATCCCGGGTACGACAGCGGTGGCGCCGACGGCGGCACCTCCCGTCGTCACGGCGGCCAGATAACGACGTTCGAGTATCCGCGCGATCTGTCCGGCGTCAGCATCGGGGTGGCGCAGGCGGATACTACGGAGATGCGCGATGACGGCGGGGCGCTGCACGGCCAGCACACGGTCGAGCATCCGCACGACGCGCGGGTGTTCGGGGGAGCCCTCGGGGGGAATCCCGCCGTCCCAGGGCGCGTCGTCGGGCAGGGAGTGGATGCGGTGGACCTCGGCCATGTCGGGTCGATCCTAAGAGCCCTCGCTGGGCGGGCCCTGAGGGCGGCGGCGCGTCGTCAGGGCCGCGAGCCCGCGTCAGACGAACTGATTGGCGCGCTCGAGGTCTTCGGCGAAGTCGATCTCGACGGCGTAGAGGTCGGAGATGTCGAGGGGCTCGACGCGAAGTCCGTTCTCGGCGATCGCCTTCTCGATGCCCCGCTCGAAGTAGTCCTGGTCGTCGACCTGTGAGAGGTGTGCGATCAGCGTGCGCTTGTCGGCGGCGGAGATGAAGTTGATGCCGACGGCTTCGCCGACACCTCCCACGACGGTCTTGGACAGCTCATCGATGTGCCCCGCGGGAGTGACGGTGTACTTGACCTCTTCGTCGCTCACCTTGGCGGTGTTGACGGCGACGAAAGACTGGCCGCGCTCCACGAGTGCGATGGCACGACCCAGCACGCGCGGGTCGAAGACGACGTCGCCGTTCATCCAGAGGACCCCGCCCTTGCCCGTTGCGCGGAGTGCGCGGAGCAGGCTCTTGGACGTGTTGGTCTGGTCGTAGCGGTCGTTGTAGACGTAGTCGGCATCGGGGAAGGCGTCGACGATGGTCTCCGCCCTGTAGCCGACGACCGTGGTGATGCGCGCGTCGGAGCCGAACGCCGCACGGATGTTGTCGTGCTGCTGCTGCATGATCGTGCGACCGTCGGAGAGCTCGGTCAGCGGCTTGGGCAGGCTGCGGCCGAGGCGCGAGCCCATACCGGCTGCGAGGATGACGATCTGAAGAGTCACGATGATGCTCCTGAAGGTGTTCACTGTCTATTCGACAAGGAGACACGCCTTCGTGCCGGGTCCGATGCTATCGAAGTCGCCTGAGAACCCGCAGAATACGCCCGGCTCGTTGCCCTTTCGTGATATCCATCCCCCAACGGGACGAAGTGTGGAGTCGCGCGTCGGGTCCGTGGGTGGGGTCCGACGGACTTGCTAGGTTGGTTGGGTGACAGCCCCTCTCCCGCCGTCGCAGGAAGATCCGATCGAGATCGCGGATGCTTCTTCGGCCACAGCTCCGGTTCCGAAGACCCCCTCAGACGAGGTCGCGGCGCCCGCTGAAGCTGTCCCTCCGGCGAAGCCGCGAACCCCTCGGGCTCCTCGCCCTTCGACATCGAAATCGCCTCGCGCGTCCACTGCGAACGCAACGGCAGCGAAGACGGCGAAAGGCACGAAGGCTGCTCCGAAGGCGACGAAGGCTGCCGCAGGCGCGAGCAACGCGAAGCGTCCCGCGGGTGGATCCGCGAAGACGACCGGCACGGCGAAGTCGACGAAGGCGCGGCCCGCTTCTGAGGCGGACATCGAGGCGACCCCCGTCGCAGACACTTCTCCGGTGGCGCCGCCCAAGCCGAGTGTGTCGGCGGTCGATGCGGCTGCACGGTTCGCGGCAGACGCTGCTGAGCCGGAGACCGACCGTGCGGAGCAAGAGCGCGCAGCGGCGGAAGCGGCGATCGACCCGGCAATCTCGGGCGGGTTGGAAGCAACGGGGGCGACCGCACCCGAGCCGGACATCGCGGCCGATCTTCCGCAGGACGATGTCGTCGACGTCGCAGCGGAGAGCGATCCCGCCCCCGAGAGCGAACACGCGCCGGAGAGCGAACCCGCGCCCGAGATGCTCAGCGAATCTGAGCTGCGGGACGACCTCGACCCGACCCCGGAGCCTGCACCCGACGAGCAGGCCACGCCGGCGATCGCCCCGACGACACTGTCGGAGTCGGCATCCGATGACGAGGATGCGGCTCCGGATGCCAACGTCATCGCGCCCGCCGCGCATGCCGCGGGGGACGCGCCTGCGGTGCGCCTGCGCAACATCGCCAAGTCGTTCGGTGAGACGCGGGCCGTCGACGACATCGACTTGTCGATCCCCGCGGGGACGTTCTACGGGATCGTCGGGCCGAACGGGGCCGGCAAGACGACGACGTTGTCCATGATCGCGGGGCTCCTCCGGCCCGACCGCGGCTCGGTCGAGATCGCGGGCGTGGACCTCGCGGCCGAGCCTGCGCGGGCAAAGCGGATGATGGGCATCCTCCCCGACCGGCTTCGCACGTTCGACCGGCTGACCGGACGCCAATTGCTCCACTACTACGGTGTCCTGCGCGGCCTCGCGCCCGCGGTCGTGGAGAGTCGGGTGGCCGACCTGGCACGTGCGTTCGATCTCACCGATGCGCTCGGTCGCACCGTCGCCGACTACTCCGCGGGAATGACGAAGAAGGTCATGCTCGCGGGCGCGATGATCCACTCGCCGCGTGTCCTCGTGCTCGACGAGCCGTTCGAGGCCGTCGACCCTGTATCGAGCGCCGTTATCCTCGACATCCTCACCGCGTATGTCTCCCACGGCGGCACGGTGCTGCTCTCCTCCCACGGGATGGACCTCGTGGAGCGCGTGTGCTCGGGCGTCGCGGTGATCGTCGCGGGCCAGGTGCTCGCCGAAGGCACGGTCGACGCAGTGCGCGGCGAGCTGACTCTCGAACAGCGGTTCGTCGAGCTCGCCGGTGGTCTGAGCGACGTGGAGGGCCTCGAGTGGCTGCACACGTTCTCCGGCTGAGACTCGATCTCCTTCTCGGTGCCTTCCGGGGGGACTCGCGTCACATCGCGAAGACCGTCGGAATGCTCGTCGCCCTCCTCGTCGCGTTGGGTGCCGTGGTGTGGGGTGTCCTCCGGCTTCGCTCCGCCCCCGAAGACGTCGCCGAGGTCGTGGCGATCATCGGCGGGGCCGCCGTCACCGTCGGGTTCTTCGCCACACCCCTCATTGGGGGCCCCGACGACCCGCTCGATCCCCGGCGGTTCGCCGTTTTCGGGGTCGCTCCGGCGCCCTTGGCGGGGTCGGTGCTGCTGGCCAGCATCGTCAGCGCACCAGTTCTCTCCCTCTCAGTCGTTGCGGCCGCGATGGTGGGCCTGTGGAGCGGACACGGCATCCCGCCGGCGATCGGCGTCTTGGCCGCCATCCTCGGCGTGATCACGTGCGCGCTCTTCGGGAAGGTCTCGGCGGCCGTCGCGGGACGCGTGCTGCGCCATCGGCGTTCTCGAGAGCTCACGGGCCTGTTCCTTCTCGCCGTTCTCGTCGTGGTGCTGCCGGTGGTCGTCTTCCTCGCTTCGCTGGAGTGGGAGGGCGACATCCCCACGCAGTTGGTCGAAGCCGTGGATATCCTGGCGCTCACACCTTGGGGCGCCGCCTGGGCGCTACCGTGGCGCGCGCACGCCGGTTCGGCCGGGCCGGTGCTGGCGATCGCGCTCCTCACCGTGCTCGGGCTCGCCGGCGCGTGGTGGGGCCTGGTTCGATGGCTGCTGTCGACGACGGAGCGTCCGCTGAGCACGCGCGCCCAGCGCGGTCTGGGCTGGTTCGCGATCACTCCGGGCACGCCTGCGGGGGCGGTCGCCGCGCGTAGCCTCATCTATTGGCTGCGCGATCCGCGATACATCGTCAACTTCGTCATCGTTCCCGTGTCGGCCGTGCTCACCATGGTGCCGCTCCTCGTCGTGGGGGTGCCGCTGTCCGTGGCGGTTCTCCTCCCGGCCCCGCTCATCGCCCTCTTCCTCGGCTGGGTTGCTCACAACGATCTCGCCTACGACTCCACCGCTCTGTGGATGCACGTGGCGGCAGCCGTGCGCGGGTCGGCCGATCGCCTCGGCCGACTCGTGCCGGTCACGCTCATCGCGGTGCCGCTGCTGGCTGTCGCGGTGCCGGTCACGGTCGGCCTGCACGGGCGGTGGGCGATCCTTCCGGCGATGGTGGGCGTGTGTGCGAGCCTCTTCCTCAGCGGTCTCGGCCTCTCTTCGCTCTCATCTGTGCTTGCCCCGTACCCGGCCTCGCGGCCCGGCGACGGTCCCTTCCAGCAACCTCAGCGGACGGGGGGAGCGCTGTCTCAGGCTGTCGTGCTGCTGGGGTCGGTCGCACTGAGCCTTCCGGCCTTGTGGTGGGCGTGGCTCGCGCTCACCGACGAGGACGCGTTCGCGTGGCTCGCCTTCTGGGGCGGTGCCGGAGTCGGGGTGCTGACACTGCTCGTCGGGATGCTGCTCGGCGGCTGGTTCTTCGATCGGCGGGGCGGCCGCCTCATGGAGTTCGCCGAGTCTGCATGACGGGTATGGCTCTCGGCCGTCCCGGGAGAGGCGTCCGCGGCTAGACTTCCTCTCCATGAGCACGCCACTGGACAGTCCCGACCAGGGAGGCCTTGCCACCCTCGATCGCGAGCTCGAGGAGCTCATTCGGGAAGAGAGCATCGAACCCGGTGACCACGAGCGTTTCTCCCATTACGTCAAGAAGGAGAAGATCCTCGAGTCGGCCCTGACCGGCAAGCCGGTGCGAGCACTCTGCGGGAAGAAGTGGACTCCCGGGCGCGACCCGGACAAGTTCCCCGTGTGCCCCACCTGCAAAGAGATCTATGAGTCGCTCATCGGCTGAGACAGCCGTCAATCCACCTCGCGGAAGACCGTCGGCAGCGCGGGGTCGGACCGGCTGAGTGCCAGGGCGCGCACCGGAAGCTCCTCTCGCACCCGGGCGTGGTGCTCGCGAGCTGCTCGAACGCCCGCAGGACCGAGGTGAGACGCGTCGGCGTCGCCGTTCTGCATCAGCGTGACCTGGAGGGGGCGCGCGTCAGGGTACTCGGTGGCGCTGCCGAGCGGCTCGAAGCCGTCGGACACCGTGATGAGCTCGGTGGTGGCCTTCCCGCGTTCCAGCTGGCGGAACGCCGCCTTCCTCCCCCCGCGAGAGCCCTTGTCCGTCGAGGTCTTCGCGACCGGAATCCACGATCCGTCCCCGGCTTGGCGGGCGACCAGCTTGTAGACCATGCCCGCGGTCGGGGAGCCCGACCCGGTCACGACGGACGTGCCGACACCGTAGGCGTCGACGGGGGATGCCGCGAGCGCCGCGATCGCGAATTCGTCGAGGTCGCTCGTGACGGTGATCCGCGTCGCGGTGGCGCCGAGCTCGTCGAGCTGCGCGCGCACCTCCGCGGCGACGGTGGGGAGGTCGCCCGAGTCGATGCGGACGCCACCCAGGCCGGTGCCGGCCACCCGCACCGCGGTGGCCACGCCTTCGCGGATGTCGTAGGTGTCGATGAGGAGCGTCGTGTCGGTACCGTGCGCCTCGATCTGGCTGCGGAACGCGGCTTCCTCGCTGTCGTGCAGCAGAGTCCACGAATGGGCCGCCGTCCCCATCGTGGGGATGCCCCAGCGCCGCCCGGCCTCGAGGTTGCTGGTGGCTCCGAAACCGGTGATGTATGCGGCGCGGGCCGCGGCCACCGCGGAACGTTCACCCGCTCGACGCGATCCCATCTCTGCGAGGGGGCGGTCGCCCGCAGCGATGCTCATCCGCGCGGCGGCGTTGGCGACCGCGGAGTCGTGATTGAGGATGCTGAGGGCGAGCGTTTCCAGGACGACCGCTTCGGCGAAGGTCGACTCCACGGTGAGCACGGGTGAGCCGGGGAAGTAGAGCTCACCTTCGGCGTATCCGGTGATGGTGCCGCGGAAGCGGAAGCCCTCGAGGAAGCGCAGGGTCTCCGGACCCACGATTCGTTCGTCGCGGAGATAGCGCAGTTCGTCGTCACCGAAGCGGAAGCGATCCACTGCCTCGAGGAGGCGCCCGGTGCCGGCGACGACCCCGAACCTGCGCGCGCCGGGGAGCCGGCGTGCAAAGAGCTCGAAGACGCACGGACGGTCGGCCGTGCCGTCGCGCAGTGCGGCGTCGAGCATCGTGAGTTCGTAGCGGTCGGTGAGGAGGGCGGTGCTCGCGGGGGAGCTCGGCGCGGCGCTCATGCCGTCACTCTATCGACGGCGGCCGACGGTGCGGGACGGGAGGGCGGGTAGGCTGGGTGATCGTGAATGACGCGCCGATCGGGATCTTCGATTCAGGGGTCGGCGGCCTCACCGTCGCGCGAGCGGTCTCGCAGTTGCTGCCGCGCGAGTCGCTGCTCTATATCGGCGACACGGCCCACTCGCCGTATGGTCCGCAGCCCATCGCCGACGTGCGCCGGTACGCGCTCGAAGTGCTCGACACCCTCGTGGATCAGGGCGTGAAGATGCTCGTGATCGCGTGCAACACGGCATCCGCGGCCATGCTGCGCGACGCGCGGGAACGGTACGACGTACCGGTGGTGGAGGTGATCGGACCCGCTGTCCGCACCGCCATGTCGACGACGAGGAACGGCCGGGTGGGCGTCATCGGCACTGCCGGGACGATCGGATCGGGCGTGTACCAGGACATGCTGGGCGTCAACGAGCGCCTGAGCGTGTTCGCGCAGGCGTGCCCTCGGTTCGTCGAGTTCGTCGAGGCCGGGGTCACCGACAGCGCTGACGTGCTCGCCGTCGCCGAGGACTACCTTGCTCCGCTGCGACACGCGGGGGTCGACACGCTGGTGCTCGGGTGCACGCACTATCCGTTCCTCGAGGGTGCCATCAGCTACGTCATGGGACCGGATGTGTCGCTCGTCTCCAGCGACACCGAGACCGCCAAAGACGTGTACCGGCAGCTGGTCTCCCGCGATCTCCTCGCGGGTCCGGATTCCGTGGCGACCCACGTCTACGAAGCCACCGGCGATTCCGCCGACGAATTCCTGAGCCTCGCCCACCGGCTGATGGGGCGCGGCGTGGCCAGCGTCCGCCTCGTGCAGACCGGAGCAATCGACCTTCCGAAGGGAACCCCATGACCGACATCGTCCGCGCCGACGGCCGCACCATCGATCAGCTTCGACCGGTGGTGATCGAGCGCGGGTGGAGTGCGCATGCGGAGGGTTCCGCGTTGATCTCGTTCGGAGGAACGAAAGTGCTGTGCACGGCGTCGTTCACCGGCGGTGTCCCCAGATGGCTCACCGGCAAGGGCAAGGGGTGGGTGACGGCCGAGTACGCCATGCTTCCCCGCGCGACGAACTCGCGCAACGATCGCGAGTCGATCAAGGGCAAGGTCGGCGGACGCACCCATGAGATCTCGCGCCTGATCGGCCGCGCCCTCCGCGCCGTCGTCGACACGAAGGCCCTGGGCGAGAACACGATCGTCATCGACTGCGATGTGCTGCAGGCCGATGGCGGCACGCGCACAGCCGCGATCACGGGCGCTTACGTAGCACTGGCCGATGCGATCGAGTGGGGTCGGCGGAAGGGTCTCGTCGCGAAGAAGGCCGAGGTGCTGCTCGACTCGGTGTCGGCGATCTCGGTCGGCATCATCGACGGCGAGCCGATGCTCGATCTTGCGTACGTCGAGGATGTTCGCGCCGAGACCGACATGAACGTCGTCGTCACCGGTCGCGGCCTCTTCGTCGAGGTTCAGGGCACCGCCGAGGGGGCGCCGTTCGACAAGCGCGAGCTCGACGCGCTCCTCGAGCTCGGGGTGGCCGGGTGCGCGTCGCTTCGCGAGCAGCAGGCGGCCGCGTTGGCCGACGAGGCAGCGGAGGCCTGATGGCATCCCGCGTCGTCCTCGCGACCCACAACCCCCACAAGGTCGAGGAGTTCGGTCACATCGTCGCGGCGACCCGGCCCGATCTGGAAGTCGTCGGCTACGAGGGTCCGGAGCCTGTCGAAGACGGCGTGACCTTCGCCGAGAACGCCCTGATCAAGGCGCGGGCGGCTGCGGCGCACACGGGGTTGCCGGCCCTGGCCGATGACTCGGGAATCTGTGTAGACGTCCTCGGTGGCGCTCCAGGTGCGTTCTCCGCGTACTGGGCGGGTCACCGCAAGGATGCCGCGGCGAATCTCGAGCTGCTGCTCGATCAGCTGTCCGATATCGCCGACCCGCGGCGCGCTGCGCACTTCACCTCGGTGATCGCGCTGGTCGTCCCCGGCGGCGGCGAGCACGTCGTCGAGGGCGTCTGGCCGGGACGGCTGGCGACGCAGGCGAGGGGCGCCGGCGGTTTCGGCTACGACCCGATCTTCATCCCCGACGGTCAGAGCGGCGCAGAACGTACCGCGGGCGAACTGACGGCGGCGGAGAAGAACGCGCAGTCGCACCGGGCGCGGGCCTTCCGCGCGCTGGCCCCGCTGCTGCGCGACCTATAACCGTTCTCATTCCCGACTGCGGCGGAAACGGCATCCGGGCACCTCGCCGGTCGTAGCCTCGTCGTATGCACGATCACGCGCACGATCACGCGCACGGCCACGGCATCCGAGCGGCGAGCAACCGCCGCCTGCTCGCGATCTCGCTCGGCCTCACCGGCGTCGTCTTCGTCGTGCAGGTGGTCGGTGCGCTGCTGTCGGGGTCCCTGGCGCTCCTGGCCGACTCCGCCCACATGCTCACGGATGCCACGGGCCTCGTGATCGCGTTGGTCGCGAGCATCGTGGCCGCTCGGCCGGCCAACGATCGCCGTACGTACGGCTACCAGCGAGCGGAGGTCTTCGGGGCGCTCGTGAACGGGATCGTGCTCGTCGTGCTCGCGACGGTGATCGCCGTCGAGGGTGTCCGGCGGCTGCTCGCGCCCGAAGGCGGTGAGGTCGCGGGCGGAGTCATGCTGGTGGTCGCCATCGTCGGTCTCGTCGCGAACGCCGTGGCCCTGTGGCTCCTGTCGAGTGCGCAGAAGCGCAGCATCAATGTTCGCGGCGCGTACCTGGAGGTGCTCGGCGATCTGCTGGGGTCGGTCGCGGTCATCGTGGCGGCCATCGTCATCGTGACGACCGGATGGGTGACGGCGGATGCGATCGCCTCCCTTCTCATCGCGGCGATGATCGTGCCGCGCGCCGTCTCGCTCCTCAAGGAGGTGGTGTCGGTGCTGGCCGAGTCGGCGCCCGCGGGCACCCAGGTGGCCGAGATCCGCACGCATCTGCTGAGCAAGCCGGGGGTGGTGGAGGTGCACGACGTCCACGTGTGGCAGTTGACGCGCGGCGCCCCCGTCTTCACGGCGCACGTGGTGGTCGATCCCGACGTCCTCGCCGACGGTCGTGCGGCGGCGCTGCTGTCGAGCCTCCAGTCCTGTCTGTCGGAGCACTTCGACGTTGAGCACTCCACGTTCCAGGTGGAGCCGGCGGGGCACGTCGAGCACGAGGCGCACTGACGGTCGAAGGCGAGAGCGTCAGCGCGCGACGTCGGCGGGGTCGATGTCGGGTCGGAGGCCCCGCCAACGGGCGTGGCGGAGAGTGCCGGACGGGGTGAACTCGGCGAACTCCACCTCCGCGACCACGGCGGGACGCACCCATTCGGCGTCGGAGGCGTCGGCGGCCGGCACACCGACGAAGGGATTCTCGTCGGTGCGCAGGGGGTCGAGCAGCCGTTCCAGTCGGTCGATCGTGGCGTCGCTGAAACCGGAGCCGACGCGCCCGACGTACCGGAGGCCGTCGGAGCTCGGGATGCCGAGGAGCAACGACCCGATTCGCCCCGTACGCCCGCCCTTGCCGGGACGGATCCCGCCGACGATCACGTCTTGCGTGAGGGTGAGCTTGACCTTGAGCCACTGCTCGCTGCGTGCTCCGGGTCGGTAGGGCGAGCGCGGATCCTTCACCACGATGCCCTCGAGGGAGAGTTCGCGCGCGGTCGCGAGGGCCGCTTCGACGTCGGGGACGACGGGCGGCACGACGATCGCGTCGATGGCTTCCGCGGCCACGTCTTCGAGAAGCGCGCGGCGGTCGCGGAGCGGGAGCCGGGTGGCATCCATTCCGCCGTGTCCGAGGAGGTCGAAGAGGAAGTAGGCGATCGGCGTGCGCACCGTCTCCCGCTGGATCTCTGCCGCGTTGGTCAGGTGCATGCGGTTCTGCAGCCGGCTGAAGCTGGGTCTTCCTGCCGCGTCGAGCGCGACGATCTCCCCGTCGACGACGCACGGTTCGCTGCCGAGACCGGCGTCGCCCGCGGTGAGTTCGGGGTAGCGGTCGGTGATGTCGGTGCCGCTGCGCGCGTGCAGTCGCAGGCGGTGGCCGTCCCACGTGCCGAGGGCCCGGATGCCGTCCCATTTGAACTCGGCCCAGGCGCCGTCGCCGTCCCGAGCCCAGCGGTCGGACGCCTGCGTCGCCTGAGCGGGCGTCGCGAGCGTGGCCAGCATGGGGGAGATGGGCGACGTGGAGGCGGCGAGCCCGCTATCCTCGGGGCGGGGGACGGCGCGCCGGGGGCGCGGAGCGGGGGCGATGGTGTGGGCGGTGTCGGTCTTCATGCGGTGAAGAAGCCACTGCGACTTCTCCCCGTCGCCGGAGGTGCGGATGAGCGCGAGCCGCACCCGGCCGAGGGGCCCGTCGGTGGCGCCCGAGAGGGTGAAGATGACTTCGTCGTCACGCCACTTCTCGAGGTCGTACGTGCCGGTGTCCCACACCGTCATCGTGCCCGCGCCGTACTCTCCGCGGGGGATCTCGCCGTGGAAGGTGAGGTATTCCAGGGGGTGGGGCTCGGTCATCACCGCCAGATGGTTGGTGGCAGGGGTGGACGGCACACCCCGGGGCACCGCCCAGCTGACGAGCACGCCGTCGCGTTCGAGCCGGAGGTCGTAGTGGAGCCGCGACGCGTGATGCTCTTGGATCACGAAGCGCGGCGCGTCGCTGACGGCACCCCGTCCGGCCTCGGGCGGTGCGGGTGTCGACGCGGTGAGGTCGGTGGGCATCGGCTCGGGAGTGCGATCGGCGGAGCGCTTCGCGAGATAGGGCGCGAGTGCCGCTGCAGCTACCGAGGGCGCGCTCCCGGTCGGTGCGGCGGCGTTCAGGGGCTGTAGCGGGTCGTCGGCACCGTGCTGCACCGCGTCGGACCGCGCAAGGACAGTGTCGAAGAGGAGGTGACGAAGCGCCGGGTCGTCGAGTTCCTCCCACGATCGAGGCGCCGCGACCGTCGGCTCCTCGCGTCCGCGCAGCGAGTAGGGGGCGATGGTCGTCTTCGAGCCGTTGTTCTGGCTCCAGTCCAGGAACACCTTCCCCGGACGCGCGCTCTTGCTCATCTGGCTGACGACGAGGTCGGGGTGGTCGGCTTCGAGCGCGCGGGCGAGTTCCTTCGCGAAGGCGGAGATCTCGTCGCTGGTCCTATCGCCCTCCAGCGCCGCATAGAGGTGGATGCCCTTGCTCCCGCTCGTGACGGGGACGGGATCGAGGCCGAGGTCTCGGAGGATCGTGCGGCACCAGCGTGCGACCTCGGCGCACTCGGCCAGCCCCACCCCGGGGCCGGGATCGAGATCGAGCACGAGGCGATCCGGTGCCCGTCGCTCTCCGTCCCTCCCGAACCGCCACTGCGGCGTGTGCAGCTCGAGGCTCGCGACCTGCGCCAGGTAGACGAGGGCGGCGGTCTCCGTCACGAGGGGATAGTCCTTCGCCCCCGAGGAGTGTTCGATGGGCAGTCGCGGAAGCCACGCCGGCGCGCCCTGCTCGAGCGCCTTGGCGAAGAACGGCGGTTGATCCACGCCCTCCGGCCACCGCTTCCGGGTGACCGGCCGACCCGCGAGAACCGGCAGGAGGAGCGGAGCTATGCGCGCGTAGTAGTCGATGACCTCGCCCTTGGTCGTCCCGGTCGCCGGGTACAGGACCTTGTCGAGATTGCTGACGCGCAGGCGCCGCCCGCCGATCTCGACCGTCTGCGCTCCGGATGCCATGGCGCAAGGCTAATCGGCAACCCCTGGCATGCGGGGCCTGAGGCGGTGTGTACTGGAGGAATGAGATCCATCTGGAAGGGCGCCCTGACCTTCGGCCTCGTGAACGTGCCCGTGAAGGTGTATTCGGCGACGGAGGATCACGACGTGCCGTTGCACCAGGTGCATGCCGCAGACGGCGGTCGCATCCGCTACCAGCGGATCTGCGAGATCGACGGCGAAGTGGTGCCCTTCGCCGACATCGACAAGGCCTACGACGACGGGGAGCGGACGGTCGTGCTCACGAAGGACGACATCGCATCGCTTCCAGCCGAACGGAGCCGCGAGATCGATGTCGTCGAGTTCGTGCCCTCGGAGCAGATCGATCTGCTCACACTCGACCGGGCCTACTACCTCGAGCCGGACTCGAAGTCGCCCAAGGCCTACGTGCTGCTGCGCAAGACGCTGGAGCAGACCGACCGCACCGCGATCGTGCGCTTCTCGCTACGTCAGAAGACGCGGCTCGCGGCGTTGAGAGTGCGAGGCGACGTGCTGGTGCTGCAGACGCTGCTGTGGGCCGACGAGGTGCGCGAAGCCGCGTTCCCGGGACTGGATGAGCCGGTCAAGATCTCCGCCAAGGAGTTGGAGCTGTCGGCATCCCTCGTCGAGAGCTTCTCGAGCGACTTCGACCCGACCGCCTTCACCGACGAGTACCAGGAGGAACTGCGCACGCTCATCGACGCGAAACTCGAGAAGGGCGATGCGCTCGACACGTCGGAGACCTTCGGGCAGACCGAGGATGCCGAGAGCGGCGGTGAAGTCATAGACCTCATGGCGGCGCTGCGGGCGAGCGTCGAACGCAGTCGTGCGGCGCGCGGAGCGTCGGATGACGCGAAGGAGCCGAGCGAGTCCGCGCCGGAGAAGAAGAAGCCCGCGAAGAAGGCGTCGAAGGCGTCCTGACGGATTGCCGCACGGGCTGCCGCCGGGGTGGCCTCAGTTGCGCGGACGGTCTTCGCCGTCGTGACCGCCGAGGTCGGGCTCGCGATCGAACACCTCGGGGTCGAGGACGAGTTCCTGCGCCTCGGCCGCGTCGACCACGACGTCGCCGCCGGCAGCCGCCTCCTTACGCACCTTGCGACGCTCGCTGAAGTAGTGCCAGAGCGTGACGAGCGCGGTGCCGCCGACGGCCACGAGGAGGATGATGTCGATGTACTCGGTGACGATGTGGGCGACCCACGGGATGTACCCGACGAGGAAGCCGACCATCGTGAGCCCGAAGCCCCAGATCATCGCACCGATGAAGTTGTAGAGGCTGTACCGCTTCCACGGCATGTGACCGACACCGGCCGCGACGGGCGCGAACGTGCGGACGATGGGCACGAACCGGGCGAGGATGATCGTGAGCCCGCCGTAGCGCACGAAGAACGCGTTGGTGCGTTCGACGTTCTTGCGGCTGAAGAGGCCCGACTCCTTGCGTTCGAAGATCGCCGGTCCGCCCTTGTGTCCGATGAGATAGCCGACTTCGCCGCCGACGAAGGCGGCGAGGGCGATCAGCAGCGAGACGACCCAGATGTTGACGCCGAAGATCTCGTTCGTGTGCGTGAGCAGGCCCGAGATGATGAGCAGCGTGTCGCCCGGCAGGAGGAAGCCGACCAGCAGGCCCGTCTCGGCGAAGACGATGAAGCACACCACGAGCAGCGCCCACGGGCCGGCGGCCTCGATGATGGCGGTCGGGTCGAGCCAGGGGATGAGAGCGATGGAGTGCACGAGAGTCCCGTCGGTCGGTCGTCGGTCGGTCGTCGGTCGGCGGATGGGTGTCCGTGGTGCCGTGAGGGAACTCTCGACGCCGTCGGCCGTGCGGAAGGTGGGACTTGAACCCACACGCCTTTCGGCACAGGAACCTAAATCCTGCGTGTCTGCCAGTTTCACCACTCCCGCGGGCCGCTTCAGTCTACCGACGGGAACCTTCGAATCCGCGCCGAGCTGCCTGTGTGAGGCTCAGCGCAGAGTCGACGCTGCGGGGGCGCCTGGGGCATCGACGCGGGCGCGGCGCGGGGAGCCGCCGACGACCCAGTACGCGACGCCCACGAACAGGCCGCCGCCGACGAGGTTGCCGAGCCCCACCCACAGCACGTTCGTCGCGAACAGCGCCACCGTGGCATCCGCGTAGCCGCCGAACAGCCCGATGCCGTAGGTCGTCATGTTGGCGACGACGTGCTCGAAGCCGGAGCTGATGAAGGCGAGGATCGCGGCGAAGATGAGCACGATCTTCGCGATCTCGGTGGTGACGCGCGAGGCCATCCAGATGGCTAGGCAGACGAGCAGATTGCACAGGATGCCGCGGACGAACAGCTCCGCCGGGCCCTCGTGGGCCTTCGCGGTGAGCATGTCCTGCAGCATTGCCCCCGCGGGCGCGTTGCTGTGGAGCACGCCCGACACGACGATGAGCGCGGCGAACAGCAGCGCGCCGACGAGGTTCGCCGCGACGGTGGCCAGGAGCGTGCCGAGCGCGGGCCAGGGGCGGATGGCGCGCATGAGGGCTCCCTGGGGGAGCACCATCATCGCGGAGGTGGCGAGGTCGCCGCCGGCGAAGACGACGAGGGTGAGCGCGACGCCGAAGACGAGGCCGCTCACGAGCTTGCCGAGGCCGGTTCCCGCTTCGATGAGAGGTCCGGCCGTCGCCACCATGAGCACGACGCCGATGCCGATGTAGGCGCCGGCGAGCATCCCCGACACAAGGAACCGTCCCGGGGAGCCGACCGCTTCGACCTTGTGGACGGCGGCATCGGCCTGCACGTCGAGCGCTTCGGGGATGCTGAGCATCGCACCCGCTCCTTCCGCGGATCCGCGTCCGCCGAGGCGAATCTACCGGGCGCGCGGGAGGCCGCGCCGACCTGCGGGCAGGGAAAATGCGTCCGGGGCAACGCATGGGATGCCTTCATGCACACGTACGCATGCGGAGCATGAATGCGTTGTGGACAAGTCGCGCGTCGATGCGGCCACGGCAGCGAGGATGCCAGGCATGCCCTCTGCCCTCGACACCGCCGATGCCGTGACGCTCGAGGTTGCGGCGCGGGTGCGGGACCGGCTGCGGGCCGAGCAGATCGAACCCTCACGCAACCCGGCACGTGCGGCGCAGCTCGTCACCGCGGAGGTCCGCCGACACAACGACTTCGCCCCGGCGCGCGGGGACGCGCTCATCCTGGACGAGGAAGCAGTCACCCGCGAGGTGCTCGCGGTGATCGCCGGTCTCGGCCCTCTCCAACACCTTCTGGAAGATCCGTCGGTCGAGGAGATCTGGATCAACGCACCCGACCGCGTGTTCTGCGCGCGCGACGGGCGCAACGAGCGCGTCCCGGTCACCCTCACCCCCGAGGCCGTCCGTGACCTCGTCGAGCGGATGCTGCACACCACCGGGCGTCGCGTCGACCTCAGCCATCCGTTCGTCGACGCGTCCCTCCCCGACGGCTCGCGCCTGCACGTCGTGATTCCCGACATCACCCGTGCGCACTGGTCCGTCAACATCCGCAAGTTCGTGCCGCACCGCCGGACGCTCGCCGACCTCGTGGAGGCCGGATCCGTGCCTTCCGACGTGGCACACCTCCTCGTCTCCGCGATGGTGGCCGGTCGAAGCGTCCTCGTCTCCGGCGCCACCCACGCGGGAAAGACGACTCTGCTGTCGGCGCTGCTCGGGGCGTGTCCACCTCACCAGCGGATCGTGACGGTCGAGGAGACCTTCGAACTGGCGGTCGTGGCGCTCGACACGGTTGCGCTGCAGGGACGCCAGCCCAGCCTGGAGGGGACGGGGGAGGTGACGCTGCGACGGCTCGTCAAGGAGGCGCTGCGCATGCGGCCGGATCGGCTCGTGATCGGCGAGGTACGCGACGCGGAAGCACTCGATCTCCTCCTGGCGCTGAACACCGGTATTCCGGGTGCCGCGACGATCCACGCGAACTCTGCGGCGGAAGCGATCCGCAAACTCGCCGCCCTTCCCTTGCTGGCGGGTCGAAACATCGACGCCGGTTTCGTGCTGCCCGCCATCGCGGCATCCGTCGACCTCGTCGTGCATTGCCATCGACTCGCGGACGGGCGAAGGGTCGTTGCCGAGGTCGCGGAGGTCACCGGTGAGGTGCAGGCGGGAAACGTCTCGACACGTCCGCTCTACGGAAGAGGGCACGGATGATCCCGCTCGCGGGGGCGATGCTCGCCGGCGGAATCCTGCTGTCGCTGGCACCGTGGCTGTGGCCGGCGGGCGCATCACCGCGCGTCGGACGGCGTGAAGGACGACTGCGCAAGCTCCTCGACGCGGCAGGGTTCGCCCACGCCCCCGTGGCGCGTCTGCCGCTTCTCGCCGGAGTCGGCTCGCTCGCGAGCGGTGCTGTCGCGTGGCTCATCACTGGTCTCGTCGTCGTCGCGGGACTCGCCATGGTCGTCGGGTTCGCCGCTCCCTTCTCTTGGGTGCGTACCCGCGTGCGACGTTTGCGCCGCGCCCGCAGACTGCTCTGGCCTGATGTGTGCGAACTCCTGGTGGCATCCGTGCGTGCGGGGATGTCGCTTCCTGAAGCCGTGTCGGCGCTCGCGGTCGCCGGTCCGCCTCCGCTTCGGCCGGCATTCGCCCGCTTCGCCTCCGACATCTCCGCATCGGGACACTTCGACTCCGCCGCCCTGCGACTGAAGTCTGCGCTGGGCGATCCGGTGGCCGACCGGATCGTGGAGACCTTGCGGATGGCGCGTCAGGTCGGCGGCACCGAGCTGACTCCGGTCCTGCGGGCACTGGCCGCATCGGTTCGGGCGGATGCCGCGGTGCGCGGTGAGGTGGAGGCGCGGCAGTCGTGGATCAGAGGGGCGGCGGTCCTGGGCGTCGTCGCGCCCTGGGTCGTGCTCGGCCTGCTCGCCACGAGACCGGAGGGGATGCAGGCCTATGCGTCTGCGGAAGGCATGGTCCTCGTCGTCTCGGGGGCGGTCGTGTCGGTGGTCGCCTACCGCCTGATGATGCGGTGGGGTCGTCTTCCCGAACCGCAGAGGTGGTTCGGGTGAGCGTGCTGTCCGATCTCGCCGTCGCGATCGTCGCGGGTGTCGCGTTGGCGGGCGGGGTGCTCCTCCTGACCTCTCGTCACGCGCGCTGGGCGGCGCCCACCTTGGCGAACCGGATCGCACCGTATGTCCGCGACGTCAGCGACCCCCGTGGACTCACCCCTGCCGCGCGCCTGCCCGGTCGTGGTCTGCGCGCGCTCGTCCTTCAGCTGCTCGGGACCCGGGCCAGCGGAGTGGAGCGCCGGCTGGCACAAGCGGGGCGGTCGCACGGCGCCGTCACTCACCGGGCTCACGCGCTCGGGTGGGCGGTCGGCGGGCTTGTGGGAGGGGCCCTCACCGCGCTCGTGCTGGCAATGCTCGCCGGCGTGACCGCGGCCACCGCGCTCCTCCCGCTCACGTGTGCGGTCTGCGCCGTCGTGGCTCACGACGCTCATCTGACGCGCGCTGTCCGGCGCCGTCGTCGGCGCATCGAGGAGGAGCTTCCCACCGTGCTGGAGTTCCTCGCTCTGTGCCTGGCGGCGGGGGAGGGCCTGCGCGACGCGCTGCGGCGGGTGGGCGATGTCGGCACGGGCGAGCTGACCGCCGAGCTGCGCCGCGCCGTCCTCGACAGCGGCACCGGGTCCAGCCTCGCGGAGGCGCTCCAATCGGTGAGTGCCCGCCTCGGCTCACCTGCGCTCGCACGCTCGATCGATCATGTCGTCGCCGCGATCGATCGGGGCGCGCCACTGGCGCAGGTCTTGCAGGAGCAAGCGGGCGACGCCCGAGACGAGGCCAAGCGGGCGCTCATCG
The DNA here is from genome assembly GCA_029202445.1 of Candidatus Microbacterium phytovorans. Taxonomy (NCBI): domain Bacteria; kingdom Bacillati; phylum Actinomycetota; class Actinomycetes; order Micrococcales; family Microbacteriaceae; genus Microbacterium; species Candidatus Microbacterium phytovorans. Next base: position 1,113,984 of record CP119321.1, on the reverse strand, counting down.
AACTCGCCGGACGCAAAGAGATCGTGATGCTCCTCCCACTCGTCTTCCTGCTGCTTCCGCTCTCCGTCTTGTTCGCCGTGTTTCCGGGGGTCGTCATGCTCCGACTCGGCACCCCCTGACCCTTCCCACCGAAAAGGAAAGAGAACGATGTCCCATCTGACGCGCCGCGGGCGCACGCGCCGACCGCTGATCCGCGACGAGCGAGGCGACGTGCCCGGCTGGGTACTGGTAACCCTCATGACGGCGGGTCTCGTCGTCGCGATCTGGGCGCTCGCGGGTCCCGCGCTGGCCCAGCTCTTCGAGCAGGCCATCGGGCGCGTCTCGGGCTTCTGACGGTGCGCGGTCTGCTGCGCGACGATCGTGGATCGAGCGCGGTCGAGTTCCTCCTCGTCGGGCTTCTGCTCACAGCGCTCACGCTGGGAGTGCTGCAGTTCGCTCTCACCGTGTACCTCCGAAACGTCGTTCACGATGCGGCGGTGGAGGGTGCGTTCCACGCCGCGCTGGCCGATGTCGACGTCCGCGAGGGCGCAACTCGTGCCGTCGCCGTCGTGGAACGCGCGATCGGAGACGGGTACGTCGTCGCGGCATCCGCTGCACTCGTCGGAGCCGAGGGTCAAGAAGAAGTCGAAGTGTCCGTGTCGGCCACGCTGCCGCTCGTCGGCATCTTCGGTGTTCCCGCCGGGTGGGAGGTGACCGCCCGTGCACCGCGCGAAAGCCTGGCGGGATGACGGGGGAGCGGCGGCGGTGGAGTTCCTCCTCGTGGGACTGATCCTCCTGGTGCCGATCGTCTATCTCGTGATCGCGCTCGGACAGATACAGTCCGGCTCGTTCGCTGCCGAGACGGCGTCGCGTCAGATCGCGCGCGGGGTGGCCGCGGCCCAGAACGCGGAGCACGCCCGCGAGCGTGTCGAGCAGACGGCCCGCGCGGTCGCCGCCGAATACGGCATCGAGCGACAGGAGTTGGAGGTCGACATCGCCTGTCGTCCGGCGACGGCGCTGTGCCCGTCCGCGGGGGCGACCCTCGTCGTCACCGTCCGGGTGCGCGTTGCCCTCCCGCTCGTTCCCGACGTGTTCGGAGCGCAGCAGAAGACGAGAGTCGCCGTGGAGGCGACGAGCGTGCAGAAGATGTCGCGGCTGTGGAGCGCAGGGTGAAGCGGGAGTGGCGCGTCGCGAGCGGAGAAGACGGCACGGCGCTCCTGCTCACGCTCGGCTATGCGGTGCTGGCGCTGGTGCTCGTCCTCCTCTGCGCGGATGCCACGAGCCTCTATCTCACGCAGAAGCGTGCGGATGCCGCCGCCGACGCCGCGGCGCTCGCGGGCGCCGATGGGTTCGTCTTCACGGTCGCAGGCGGCGAGGCGGTCGCGCGACTGACCGATGCGCACGTCCACGAACAGGCGACAGCGCTCGTCGGAGAGATGCCGGGAGTGACGCTCCTTGACGCGGGAACCCCCGACGGGTTGTCCGCGCGCGTCACGGTACGGCTGCAGTGGCGACCCCCCGTGCTCACGCTGTTCGTTCCCGAAGGGCTCTCGGTCGAGGCGACGGCGACGTCGCGTACGGCGCTCGGATAGCCGCCGGCTCCAAACGGTCAGCTAGCCCCGCGGGACGAAGCGCGGCACCCACCTCGCGAACGCGGCGGCGCCGAGCAGTCCGACGGCGCCCATGAGCCCCGTGGCGATCGACAGCGAGAAGACTGCGGCGACCGCCGACACGAGGAGCGGCGCCAGGGCACCTCCGGCATCCGTGAGCGTGCGCCACGACCCGAGGAACGCGGCCGGATCCGATTGCGGGGCGGCGTCCGCGCCGAGCGTCAGCAGGATGCCGCTCGACAGCCCGTTTCCGACCCCCAACACGGCGGCGAAGAGGGCGAACCACATCGCCGCCTGATCGACGTCATGCGTGAACGACAGCGCGATGAAACCGAGGCCCATCAGCAGCATCGCCGGCAGCGCTGCCCACAACCGGCCGAAGCGGTCCATCACCTGACCGCTCGCATAGAACAGGGCGAAGTCGATCGCCCCCGACACGCCTACCACGAGCGCGATCGTCTGCGCGTCGAGTCCGATCGACACACCCCACAGCGGTAGCACCACCTGACGGGCCGACCGCACCGCCGACAGCGACGCCGCCGCGACCCCGAGCCGCGACAGCACGCCCCGATGCCGCCACATCGTGCGGATCACGCCCGTCCCCGGCTCTCGCCGCGTGGGGATCGCGCCGGTCACGGGCTCTCCCGTGTCCTCGCGCTCCTCGACGTCGCGGCCGGCACGTGCGGCCGACCGACCCGCAGCGGCAGCCTCGACCTCCGGATCGGGCCCGAGGAGCACGAGCGCGATCGTCGCCACGAGGCATCCGCCGAAGAACCAGATCGTCGCGCGCAGGTCGCCGAAGACGCCCAGCAGAGCGGCGGCCAGGAACGGACCGACGAACATGCCGAGGCGGAACGTGCCGCCCAGGAGCGACAGCGACCGCGCCCGGAACGCGAGCGGCACGCGCGTCGTCATGAAGGAGTGACGCGCGAGGCCGAAGGCGGCCGCGCTCAGCCCGATGACGAACACGGATGCCGCGAGCACCGCGAGATTGGGGGCGAACGCGAGGCCCGCGGTGCCGACGAGCGCCACCGCGCCGCCGATCGCCATCGTCACGCGCTCACCGATGCGTGCGACCGCCCAGCCGGCGGGGAGGTTGCCGCACAGCTGGCCGACGACGAGAGCGGACGCCACGAGGGCGGCGGTCGGGACGTCCGCGCCGAGAGCCGCCGCCAGCACCGGCAGCAGGGGGATCACGGCACCCTCGCCGACCGCGAACAGCACCGTGGGTCCGTAGATCATCGGCGCGAGGCGCCACAGCATCTGCCCGATCGGGGCCTCTCCGGGATCGGGGGAGGCGTCGGGGGTCACCCTTCCACGTTAGTCTGGGGATGCCATGCTCGAACTCGATCTGTCCGCCGACATCCAGGCCCTCCGCTCCACCTTCGCCGACATCCAGGCGGTGGTCGACGTCGACGCGCTCCGCTCGGAGATCGAGCGACTCTCCGAAGAGGCCGGCGCCCCCGACCTCTGGGACGACCCCGAGAAGGCGCAGAAGGTCACCAGCGCCCTCAGCCACCGTCAGTCGGAGCTGAAGCGCATCAGCGACGTCGGTCAGCGACTCGACGACCTCGACGTCCTCATCGAACTCGCCAACGAGATGGAGGACGAGGACTCCGCCGCCGAAGCGCGTGCCGAACTCGCGAGCCTCCAGGAGACGATCGGCCAGCTCGAGGTGCAGACGCTCCTCGACGGTGAGTACGACGCGCGTGCCGCGGTCGTCACGATCCGCTCGGGCGCCGGCGGCGACGACGCCACCGACTTCGCCGACATGCTGCTGCGCATGTACCTGCGCTGGGCCGAGCGCCACAAGTACCCCGTCAAGGTGATGGACACCTCCTACGCCGAGGGCGCGGGCATCAAGTCGGCCACGTTCGAGATCGACGCCCCGTACGCGTACGGCACGCTCTCCGTGGAAGCCGGCACGCATCGCCTGGCTCGCATCAGCCCGTTCGGTTCTGCCGACAAGCGCCAGACGAGCTTCGCTGCCGTCGAGGTCATCCCCGTCATGGAGGAGGCCCAGGAGGTCGAAGTCCCCGAGGGCGACATCCGCGTCGACGTCTTCCGCAGCTCCGGTCCCGGTGGCCAGTCGGTCAACACCACCGACTCTGCCGTGCGCATCACGCATATCCCCACGGGGATCGTCGTTTCGATGCAGAACGAGAAGAGCCAGATCCAGAACCGCGCCGCCGCCATGCGCGTGCTCCAGACGCGCCTCATGCTGCTCCAGAAGGAAGAAGAAGCAGCGAAGAAGAAGGAGCTCGCCGGCGTCATCACCGCGAGCTGGGGCGACCAGATGCGGTCGTACTTCCTCTACGGACAGCAGCTCGTGAAAGACCTCCGCACCGGCTACGAAGTGGGAAACCCCGCGTCCGTGTTCGACGGTGACCTCGACGGTCTGATCGCAGCCGGCATCCGCTGGCGCAAGCGCAAAAGCGACGACTGACGCTTTCTCCTCGATGCGCTGAAGATTTTCTTCGATCCGCTGCATCCAGCTCCGAGTATTCGCACGAATACATCCATGACGACGCGATCGGCGCGTCGCACGGAAGGAGAAGGACATGCGATCCAGGATTCTCGTCGGCCTCGCCGTCGCAGGGCTCGCGGCGGTGACCGTCGCTGCTCCCGCTACCGCGGCAACTTCGGACGACGCCACTCTGTCGGTGCTGCACGGCATCCCCGACACCCCCGTGGATGTCTACGTCAACGGTGACCTCACGCTCGACGACTTCCAGCCGGGCGACCTCGCCGGACCGCTGGAGCTGCCCGCGGGGGACTACGACGTGGCCCTCACCGCGACGGACGCCGCCGACGACTCCGACCCGGTGCTCGGACCGATAACCCTGACGCTCGAGGGCGGCATGTCCTACACGGCGGTCGCTCACCTCACCGAAGACGGCGAGCCCACGGCCAAGCTGTTCACGAACGACACCTCCGAGACCGCCGCCGGCGAAGGCCGCTTGACGGTCCGTCACGTGGCGGCCGCTCCCGCCGTCGACGTGCTCGCCGGTGACAGCCCCGTGATCGAGGGTCTCGTGAACCCCGACGAGGCGACGCTCGACCTGCCGGCCGGCACCGTGTCGGCGTCGGTCGCCCTGGCCGGGACCACCGACCCCGTGCTCGGACCCACAGACGTGGAGATCGCCGACGGCACCCTGACGATCGTGTACGCGTGGGGCAGCGCCGAGGACGGCAACCTCGCCATCGCCGCACAGACGATCGAGGGTCTCCACTCGAACCCCGACGGGGTGAACACCGGTTCGGCCGGCCTCGCCGCCGAGAACCGCGGAGACGTGTGGATGCCGGTCGTCCTCGGTGGTGCGGGCCTGCTGCTCGCCGCCCTCGTCATCGTCGCCGTGCGCCGCACCGCGGTGAACCGCTCCCGATGAACCGCCGCGGCACGAGTGGGGCGATCGCTGCCGGCGTCGTCGTGACCGTGTCGCTGCTCACCGCCTGCTCCCCCGCCGCCCCCACGGTGGGGGAGCAGGCGGTCGGGGGAGCGGGCGTCCCCCAGGCAGTGGCGACGGAGCGGCCGACACCCGCCGTCGACGTGCCGGTCGCGCAGGCGACGCTCGCACCCATCGACGCGTCGGCCCGGCCGGTCGAGCTCCGTATCCCGGCTATCGATGCGGACCTCCGGGTGAAGCCGGTGGGAGTGCAGGACGACGGGTCCATGGAGATCCCTGAGGACCCGGCCGTTGCGGGCTGGTACCGCTACGGACCGACCCCCGGCGCCGATGAGGGCTCGGCTGTGATCGCCGCCCACGTGGACTCGCGGGTCCTCGGTATCGGTCCGCTGGCACAGCTCCGCGACCTCGATAAGGGCGCGAAGGTACAGGTGCGCGATGAGGACGGCGAGACCACAGAGTTCACCGTCGTGTCGGTCCGCTACATCCCGCGAGCGGAACTGCCCGTCGAAGACCTCTTCTCGCGCTCCGGTGAGTCCTCCCTCGTGATCATCACATGCGGCGGCTCGTTCGATGAGGCCACGAGGACGTACAGTGACAACGTGGTCGCGGTCGCCCGCCCCGAGGGGTGAGACCGATGACCCTCGTATACACAGAGACCCGGGAGGAGAGCGTCATCGACGACGCAGAGGAGCAGCACCTCGGGTTCGTGTTCGCGACGGCGGACGAGCGGGTGCTGAAGCAGGTGTACGACCGGTGGTCGCGTCTCGTTTACACGATCGCGCTCCGTTCGCTGGGCGACGTCTCCGAAGCGGAGGACGTCACCCAATGGACGTTCGTGTCCGCGTGGCGCGCCCGCAGTACCTTCGACCCCGCCAAGGCGTCGCTCCCGACGTGGCTCGTCGCGATCGCCCGCCGGCGGATCGCCGACGCGCACCGTCGACGGGCGCGCGATCACCGTGTGCTCGACGCGCTCAAGGCGCATGCCGATCCCGAGATCGATCCCGCTCCCGATCCGACGGATGCCATCATGGTGGCGCACGAGATCGAGCAACTCGAACCCGACGCCCAGGCGGTCGTGAGACTCGCCTTCTATGATGACCTCACCCACGCCCAGATCGCGGAGCGGCTGGACATGCCGCTGGGAACCGTGAAGAGCCACGTGAGAAGAAGCCTCCAAAGACTGCGGAAGAGATGGGAGGGCACCCATGTCGCATATTGACCCCGACGACCTGGCGATGGCCGCCCTCGGCGACCTCGCTCTCAACGCCGACGCCGCTGCACACCTGTCGCAGTGCGCGACGTGCGCCGACGAACTGGCCGCTCTCGAGCAGACCGTGACGGTCGCCCGCGGTGCGCACCGCGCCGGGCTGGCTGCTCCTGCCCCCCACGTGTGGGACGCGGTGGCCCGTGAGATCGCCGCCGACCCGACCGACGCCGACCCGACCGACACCGACACCCGCCTCGATCGCAGCGAAGGTCGCGACGGCGCCCACCGCGCGCCGCGGAGCGCACGCCTGTCCCGTCGTCTCGCGGTGTTGGCGGGGGGACTCGTGGCGACGGCGGCCGTGGTCGTGCTCGTCGTCACGCTCATCACTCCGCGACCGATCGACATCGCGACGGCGACCCTCGACGCATTCCCCGATCATCCCGGTGCACGCGGCAGTGCGACGCTCGAGCGCGAATCGGACGGAGTGGAGCGCGTCATCGTCGACCTCGACGCGGACCTCGCCGACACCGGTCACCGCGAAGTGTGGCTGCTCACGCCCGACGGGTCCGATCTCGTGAGTCTCGGCATCCTCGATGGCACGACCGGGTCGTTCACCATCCCCGCCGATGTCGACACGGCGCGATTCAGTGTCGTGGACATCTCGCAGGAACCCGACGACGGCGACCACACCCACTCCGGCGATTCGATCGTGCGAGGCCAGCTCGAGAGTTCCTGAGCCGGGCGTTCCGCGCGCGTGGGGGTGTCGTATCCGGCATCCTCACCCGCCGCGCTTAGGCTCGACGGGTCATGATCCGGTTCGAGCACGTCACCAAGAAGTACCGCGGGACGAACAAGCCGGCGCTGAACGACGTCGGTTTCGAGGTCCAGCGCGGCGAGTTCGTGTTCCTCGTGGGCGCGTCCGGCTCGGGGAAGTCCTCGTGTCTCCGGCTCATCCTGCGGGAGGACAGTCCGAGCGACGGTCGCGTGGTCGTGCTCGGGCGCGATCTGCGCACCCTGTCCACCCGCAAGGTGCCGTACTTCCGTCGGCACATCGGCTCGGTCTTCCAGGACTTCCGGCTTCTCCCCGGCAAGACCGTGTTCCAGAACGTCGCCTTCACGCTCCAGGTCATCGGATCGTCGCGCGCGTTCATCCAGCAGACCGTGCCCGAGGTTCTCGCGCTCGTCGGGCTCGAGGGCAAGGACAAGCGGCTGCCGCACGAGCTCTCCGGCGGTGAGCAGCAGCGCGTCGCCATCGCGCGGGCGCTCGTCAACCGGCCGCAGATCCTGCTGGCCGACGAGCCGACAGGAAACCTCGACCCGGCGACCTCGGTCGACATCATGCAACTGCTCGCGCGGATCAACGCCGGTGGCACGACCGTCGTCATGGCCACCCACGAGGCAGGCTTCGTGAACGAGATGCAGCGCCGCGTCATTGAGCTTCGCGGCGGCGTGCTCGTGCGCGACGACCGCCACGGCGGTTACGGCGACACGTCGTCGATTCCGAGCCTCGCACCTCAGGAGGAGAAGGGCGCCGCCGCGACCGCTGCTCTCACCGCCGTGCTACAACTGCAGCGCGAGATCGCCGCGCAGCCCGCTCCGGCGCCGACTCCCGAGCCCGTCGCCGAACGACCGGCGGCTCCGGAGTTGACGACGCCGGCTGCGGCGGAACCCGACCCGTCCACGCGCCCCATTCAGATCGCCGCTCCCGAGGTCGACCTCTCCGAACTCGGACTCGGGGGAGGACTCGGAGCGGCGGACCGACTCGGCCTCGCAGACGAGCCTGATGACGAAGTGGGGCCCACGTCGTGAGAGTCGGACTGATCCTCGGCGAGGCGCTGACGGGACTGCGACGCAATGCGTCCATGGTGATCTCGGTCATCCTCGTGACGTTCGTGTCGTTGACCTTCGTCGGTGCGGCGATGCTCATGCAGATGCAGATCGTCAAGATGCAGGGCTACTGGGTCGAGCGTGCTCAGGTCGCCGTGTTCCTCTGCAGCTCGATCTCGTCCGGCCCGAACTGCACCGACGGCGTAGCCAGCGACGATCAGATCCTCGCCGTCAAGGAGAAGCTCGACAGCCCGGCGTTGCAGACGGTCGTGCGCAGCTACGACTTCGAGTCGCGCGAACAGGCCTATCAGGCGGTGCTCGACCTCTACGGCGAGGACTACGCCGAGTTCGTCACCGAAGATCAGATGAACGAGGCTTTCCGCATCAACCTCGTCGACCCCACGCGCGCCGACGTGATCGAGGAAGCGTTCCGCAGCATGGCGGGCGTCGACGCCGTCCAGAACCAGATGCAATACCTCGATCCGCTGTTCTCCGCGCTCACCGTCGCCACCTACATCGCGATCGGTATCGCTGTCCTCATGCTGATCGCCGCCGTTCTCCTGATCGCCACCACGATCCGCCTCTCCGCGTACGCGCGACGACGGGAGCTCGGCATCATGCGACTCGTCGGCGCCTCCAACCGCTTCATCCAGACTCCCTTCATCCTGGAGGGCATGTTCGCGGCGCTCATCGGGTCCGTCCTGGCGAGTCTGGCGATCGTCGCCGGCATCCAGTTCGGGATCAACGGGTACCTCCGAGATCGCGTCGACTTCATCACGTCGTGGGTGGGGATGCGGGATGCCGCGGTCGTCATCCCGTCGCTCATCGTCATCGGCCTCGTGCTCGCCGCCGCATCGGCAGGTTTCGCGATCCGCCGCTGGCTGCGCGCGTGAGATAGTCTGGACGGCTGCCGTCTTCCTCTCGAGGACACCGGACGGCATCCGATCACGAGGAGAACGTCATGCCCAGGGAACGCGGGGAGAAGGTCATCGCGACCAACCGTCGCGCGCGCCACGAGTACGCCATCGAGAAGACCTACGAGGCGGGCCTCGTGCTCACCGGCACCGAAGTGAAATCGCTGCGGCAGGGGCGGGCGAACCTCAGCGACGGGTACGCCTACATCGACGGAGGACAGGCCTACCTGGATGCCGTGAACATCCCGGAGTATTCGCAGGGGCACTGGACGAATCACTCCGCCAAGCGCACGCGCAAGCTGCTGCTCCACAAGGACGAGATCGTCAAGCTGTCCCACGCGATCAGCGCGGGTGGCTACACGCTCGTCCCGTTGAAGCTCTACTTCAGCGACGGTCGCGCGAAGGTCGAGATCGCCGTCGCGAAGGGCAAGCGCGAGTTCGAGAAGCGGCAGACGATTCGCGAGCGCGAGGACAAGCGCGAGGCCGAGCGGGCCATGCGCACGAAGAACCGCCTCGGCGACTGACCGTCAACTCGCGCGGAAGCGCGCTTCGACGGCGGCGGATACGACGATGTCGTCAGGTTGGAAGTCGACGGCAGGTGCGCCCGCGGCATCCATCGCCATCGCAGCCTTCGCGTACATGCGCGGGGTGGGAGCGGATTCGGCGGCGCCCGTGAGGAGCCCGAGATCGGCGATCTCCAGGGGCGCGACCGTGCGCAGGCCCAGAGCCGCGGCGTAGGCGCCGGCGCGTTCGACAGCAACCGACACGGCTGCCGTCGCCACATCGCGTTCCACCCGCGCCCGCGTCTCGGGGGACAGCAGCCACTCCACCGCCCCTACCTGGAGTCCATCGCGTGCGGCGACGTCGTTGAGCCAGTCCGACAGCACGGTGAAGTCGGTGAACGTCGCCGTGATCTCGAGCGAGGCGTGGTGCACGAGGTCGAGCTGCTTCCCGTCGCTGTTCCAGGGCCGATCCGACCACACCGAGACACGCTGACTCGACCAGTCCGCGACCGAGCCGGCATCCTTGCGTCGAGCGAGGTCGTCGCGCACCGGCGTGGCCACGGCGGAAATACGTTCGACGACGGCGCCCCGGTGCGGTCCGTCGGCTGCGACGGACACGTGGGCGACGGCCCGTTCAGGTGCGACGCGGCTCTCGTTCTCGCCGCGGACGGTGATGATCACTTCGCTCATGGCGCCGACTCTACGGGGGAATGGTGGGGGATGAGGGGATGTTGTAGGCTGTAATGCTCGGGTGCTCGCACTCGGGTGACAACTCCACAGGGTGACAGTGGTCTGCCTCACGGCGCTCCGGGGATGATCGGTTTCGACATCGCCTGCGTTGCTGCGGGAAGCGGGCCGAGGATGCAGGGTTATCTCGTAAACGATCTCTGCGAAACAATAACTGCCGAAAAGAAGCAGTCCGACTTCGCCCTCGCTGCCTGAGCAGCGAGCCCGAGTCCGTCAGTGCGTGACTGATCCCGTCACGTTCCCTGGCGTCATCTAAGGGATCTTGCTGCGCGACGGCGTCCGGACGTCGCGTGGGACTTTTCCCGGACTGGGCTCGTCAACTCGGGTGTCTGTGACCAAGGGTTGGGGCCGAGCAGAACGAACTTCACAGACTGCGCCCGGAGAAGACGCCGCTTTTCAGCGATGGACGGGGGTTCGATTCCCCCCATCTCCACGATTCACTGTCACCACAAGAGGCCCGAGGCCGCGCGCACGCGCGGTGCTCGGGCCTCTGTCGTTGCGGCGTGCCCGCCGCCTCGTGCGGAGGTGGTTCACCGCTCGGCACCCGACACGGATCGAGCCCTCGCGCAGAAGGCGGCGAGGGCTCGAGCGGGTCCGCGCGACTGGGGGGTGTCGCTGAGTGGGGGACTGGTACCCGTGAAAAGGAAGTTAGCCTAACTAGCGACTTTTCGCTAGAGCATGCGCCTACCGTGTCGATATGAGTGACACGCCGAGGTGGCGGGCCCGGATGTGAGCAGTGTGCTCAGTGTGAGCTCCAGAGCCCCTCGATCGGCACCTCACGACCCGCGATGCGAGAGGCCGCACGGTGGCCCGACATCATCGCCGCGGTCACCGTTGCCGGGTCGTCGGTCCACGTCGCCTCGCCGGCCAGATGCAGCACGCCGCCCACCGGCGTCGCGAGGGCATCGTGGTCGGCGGTGGTCGAACCGACGGTCATGTAGGCGTAGGAACCGTGACTGAACGGATCGTCCTGCCAGTCGGTGACGACGACGGCATCCGGTTCCACCGCACGCTCGCCGTACAGCCGACGCAGCTGCACCATCACTGCTGCCGCGACCTCCGCATCGCTCCGGTCGCGGAACTCCCGCGCGGTCGGCCCCGCCGCGAACGTGAGCAGGGTCGGGATGCCGTGGAGAGCTGTCAGGTCGTACCACGAGTGCCAGGCGCGACTTTCGGCGCCCTGCTGGCGGATCGCGTACACGTCGTCGTCCCAGAACTTCTCGGGGAAGGAGAGGAAGACCTTCTCGAACGCGTTCATCCGCAGCCGTCCGAGGGGCTGGGCGACCTCGTCGGGCAGCGGGGGGACGATCTCCAGGGCGCCCGACTGCAGGACACCCACGGGGACGGTGACCACGGCGGTTGCCGCCGACAGGTCGGTACCGCCGACGCGCACCGTGACGCCGACCTCCGACCAGGCGATGCGGGTCACGACGCTGCGCAGCCGCACGTCAAGGCCTTCCGCGAGGGCGGCGGGTAGACGGTCGTACCCGTCGGGGAAGACGACCTCGTCGCCGTCGATCTCGTCGTCGTCCAGTCCGTGGGCCGCGAGATCCTCGATCCAGGCGCCGTACTGCTCCTCGCTGCGGTGCTCGAGGTACTCCCGCACGCGCTGGAGGCGTTCGACATCCCACGGCTGCTGTGCGAGCGCGGCCTCGGTGACGTCGCGGTACGAGGCGTCGTCCGGCGATTCGGCGATCACCCGCACGAGAGTCTCGTCGACGGCGTGGATGTCGGCGATGTGCTGCTGTGCGGCCGCGTCGGACAGCCGTCGCCCGTCGGGACCGTAGTACGCGATGGGGCGACTGTCGGGCTGGTATCCGCCGACCGTGAACTCCATCGTGCGCATGCCGAAGGCATCCGCTGCCGCTGCCACAGGGCTATCGGTGATCCCGTGAATCCACGACGCGCCGCGGTCGATGACCTGCGACCCCGTGCGGTCGCTCCACACGCGACCCCCGACGCGGTCCCGTGCCTCGAGGACGAGAACGTCTCGGCCCTCCGCGACGAGGAGCCTCGCCGCTGTCAGGCCGGCCACCCCCGCGCCCACGACGACCGTGTCGTAGCGCTCCATGATTCCCGCTTTCGTCGTCAGGCGCCCGGGCGCTCGATGAGGATCAGTCCCTGCTTGGTGTCGGAGACGGTGACCCACCCGTCGCCGAAGAGGTAGGTCATGCCGTAGCCGTCCTCGTCGACGGCGATCGCCTGTGACGGATCCTCCGTGAGGTACACGCCCTCTGCGCCCTCTTCGCGCAGCCAGCCCTCCGACTCGAGCGCGGCCTGCGCGGAGGATGCCTCGTCGGCGGTGATGGGCGACCAGCCGAAGAGCAACAGGTCGTCGCCGGTCGCCTGCTCGAAGTCGCCCCACGTGCAGGACGTGCCGTCGGCCAGCTCCAGATCGCCGATGATGAACGGGTCTTCGCGCGGCGTCCACCCCTGCTCCGTGAGCTCTTCGACCAGGTCGGCGCCGATCAGGTTCTCGCACGTGACATCGGCGGGGTCGACGGCGGGCACGGTCACCGTGGGCGTCGGCGTCGAACCCGGTTCGGTGGGACCCGCGGGAGCCGACGGCTGTGCACCCGGGTCGGCGGGCGTTCCGGAGGGCGTCGGCGCGCACCCGGCCGCGGCGAACGCGACGGTGAGAGCGAGCAGGGTCGTCAGGGCGAGGCGGGGCGAGCGACGAACGGTCAAGGCGTGCTCCGGGTCAGCGGGGGCGGATGAGGGAGAGGAAATCGTCGTGGAGGATGCCGTTGGTGGCCAACGACGACCGGGAGGTCAGAGAGTCTGCGCCGTCGATGTCGGTGAAGCGGCCGCCGGCCTCCGTGACGATGGGTACGAGCGCGGCGATGTCGTACTCCTTGACATCGAACTCGGCGACGAACTCCAGCCGTCCCTCGGCGAGCAGCATGTACGGCCATGCATCACCGTAGCCGCGATCGCGCCACACCGCCCGCGAGAGGCGAAGGAGATCGTCGACGCGACCCACGTCATCCCACTGCGTGATGCTCTGAAAGCTCACGCTCGCCGAGGCGATGTCGGAAACGGTCGACACCCGCAACCGGCGCGGACCCGACGGCGTGTCCGTCCACGCGCCGAGACCGGAGGCCGCCCACCAGCGGCGGCCGAGGGCGGGCTGGCTGGCGACGCCCACGCGAGGGACGCCGTCGATCGCGAGGGCGATCAGCGTCGTCCACATGGGAATGCCCTTGAGGTAGTTCGCGGTGCCGTCGATCGGGTCGACGATCCACTGCCGGCGGTTCGCCCCGCTCGATCCGAACTCCTCACCCAGCACGCCGTCGTCGGGGCGCTCCGCGCCGAGGATCGCGCGGATCGCCTCCTCGGTCGTGAGATCGGCCTCGGTCACGTGGGTGTCGTCGGCCTTCATGCGCACGTCGAGATCGCGCGCATCGAACCGTGCCATGGCTGCCGCGTCGGCCGCGTCGGCCAGCCGTAGAGCGAGCGCCAGATCGTCGGACAGGTCCCCGGTGTACGGCGCGTTCCAGGAGGGCGTCGAAGTGGGGGAGGTCACGGCATCCAGGATACGCGGCGTTCCCGCCTCGATTGGCGAGAGACGGCATCGGGATGGTAACGTTGACCCTCGGTTCGCCTCGTGGCGAGCAGCCTGCACCTCTAGCTCAATCGGCAGAGCAACTGACTCTTAATCAGTGGGTTCTGGGTTCGAGTCCCAGGGGGTGCACAGGCAGAAGGCCCCGGAGAAATCCGGGGCCTTCGTCGTGCGCCCGGAGGAGTCCGGGGCCTTCGTCGTGCGCCCGGAGGAGTCCGGGGCCTTCGTCGTGTGCGCGGACCGTCAGGACGCGTCACCCACGAGGATCGACGCCGCTTCGTCGCCCAGGTCGGCTTCGCGCGCATCGACGCGACGGAGCGCGCGCCGTCCGAGCGCGATGACGCCGGCCGAGACGAGCACGGATGCCGCGGCGAAAACGAACGGTACGGCCGCACCGCAGGCGTGCCACAGGAGAGCGGCGAGGGGCGGCGCCGCCGCTCCGCCGAGGAATCGCACCGCCGAGTAGGCGGAGCTGGCGACCGAGCGGGGAAGGTCGGTGGCCTCCATGACCGACTCGGTGAGGATCGTGTTCATCAGGCCGAGGAGGAGTCCTCCGATCACGATGCAGACGACCAGGCCCGTGGGGCTGTCGACGACGAGCGCCGCCGCGATCAGATCGAGCGCCAGGAGCGGCAGCACGACGAGCATGGCTGTGGTCCGCCGCCAACGCCGCAGCAGGAGCGGCGCGACCCAGACGCTCGTGACGGCCAGCGCCACGCCCCACCCGAAGAAGGTGAGCCCGATGCCCATCGCGCCGAAGCCGAGCGGGAACGGGGAGAAGGCGAGCAGCACGAAGAACCCGATGTTGTAGAACAGCGCCGCGATGGCGAGCACGGCGAGCGACGGGATCCGCAGAGCGCGCAGCGGTGCCGACAGCGGAATGGGGGTGCGCTTCTCCGGGGGCGTGCGCAGGAGCAGGCTCACGGTGATGAAGGCGATCGCCATGAGGGCGACGACGCCGAAGAACGGTCCGCGCCAGCTGATCTCGCCGAGAAATCCCCCCAGGAGCGGACCGATGGCGATGCCGAGGCCGAGGGCCGCCTCGTAGAGCACGATCGCGGCCGCGCTCCCACCGGACGCGGCGCCGACGATGGTGGCGAGAGCGGTCGAGATGAAGAGGGCGTTGCCGAGTCCCCACCCGGCCCGGAAGCCGATGACGGCATCCACCGACCCCGACAGTGCGCACAGGAGCGCGAAGACGACGATGAGTGCGAGCCCGGCGAGCATCGTGGCCTTCGCTCCGATGCGACTGGAGATCCAGCTCGTGACGAGCATGGCGAGGCCGGTGACGACGAGGTAGCTCGTGAAGAGGAGCTCGGTCTCCACGGGGGTCGCCTCCAGCGACTCCGCGATGGCGGGGAGGATCGGGTCGACGAGTCCGATGCCCATGAAGGCGACGACGCTCGCGAACGCGACGGCCCACACCTGGGCGGGCTGCCGCCAGACGCTTCCGACGCTGGTGCCGGCGCTCATCGAGAGACCGCCAGCGGCGCGGCGACGGCGGTGAGGATGTCGGCGGCGCGGCGGAGCACGGCGCGATCCTCTTCGCCGAGGGCCTCGAAGCGAGGCGCGAGGGTCTCGCCGAGGAGCGTGAGCCAGCCATCGAGTGCGGCGGCACCCGCCGGCGTGAGCGACAGGATGCTCACCCGCGAGTCGTGCGCGTCGGCGGAGCGTGCGATGAGACCGGCATCCGCCATCTGGGTCGCCAGTCGCGTCATGCCGGGCTGCGTCACTCTGCTGAGGGTGGCGAGGTCTCCGAGGCGCTGCGGACCGTGGTCGCGAAGGAGTGCGAGAGTGCGCCACTGGGCCGCGGGGGCATCGCTCCTCGTCTCGAGCGACGCGATGCGTGTGAGCGCGTGGGCGCCTAGGAGCAGGCGCAGGAGGTCGTCCGTCTGTTGCATACCTAAAGTATATACCCGAGGTATCTAAACGGACGCGTTGACATCGTCGGTGCGCAGCGCCCAGCATGGCACCGGCGGAATCGCCGCAACCAGCGCAGAACAGGAGACGGGGATGCCGGAGACCACTCGAGGAGACGACCTCACCGGTCGGACGGCCCTCGTGACCGGGGGAGCGAGCGGTATCGGGCTGGCCATCGCCCGCGAGTTCGCTGCGCGCGGCGCGGAGGTCACGGTCGCCGACCGCCAAGCCGAAGCCGCGCAGGCCGCCGCTGACGCAATCGGCGGGAAGGCGTGGACCGTCGACCTCTCCGACACCGCTGCCCTGGAGGATCTCCGCCTGGATGTCGACATCCTCGTCAACAATGCGGGGGTGCAGACGGTCGCGCCGCTGGAGGATTTCGATCCGGACCGTTGGCGCTTCATGCATCGCTTGATGGTGGAGTCGCCGTTCCTCCTCATTCGGTCGGCGCTGCCGGCGATGTACGAGCGGGGATGGGGACGCATCATCAACATCTCGAGCGCACACGGCTTGCGCGCGAGCCCGTTCAAGTCGGCATATGTCTCCGCGAAGCACGCGCTGGAGGGGCTGTCCAAGACCGCAGCCCTGGAGGGTGGCCCCCACGGCGTCACGAGCAACTGCATCAACCCCGCCTACGTGCGCACGCCGCTGGTCGAGCAGCAGATCGCCGACCAGGCCGCCGTGCACGGCATCCCCGAGTCCGACGTCGTCTCCCGCATCATGCTGACGGAGTCGGCCGTGAAGCGGCTCATCGAACCCGAAGAAGTCGCTGCCCTGGCCGCGTGGCTGGCCTCCGACCGATCCGGGATGGTGACGGGAGCCAGCTACACGATGGACGGAGGTTGGACGGCTCGCTGATCCGCGCGCGCTCGCCCGCACGGGCGCTCGTGAGCCCGTCTCACCGCAGGTCTCGCAACCGCGCTCCGATTCCCTCGGCCTCGCCGGCGCGCCGTTCGTACGAGACCGCGATGATCAGGAGGACGGCGCCGACGACGGCGAGCGTGATCCACCACGGCATCGACGCGATCCCCCGGCCGATCTGCACGGCGAACGCGGACACGTTCTCGATGGGCAGCACGGCGATGCCGAGGAGGAACGGGGCGGACAGCCGCCACCGGGCACCGATCAGGATCGCGGCGAGAGCCATCACGATGACGAGGATCGCCCGCCAGGTGAGCGGATCCGTGAAGGTCGCCAGGATCGACGCGCTCATGATCGTGATGAGTCCCGGCGCGAGCAGCGGCCACGAACCGACCCAGCGGGCGGGCCAGGAGGTCAAGGTTCCTCGCTCCGGCACGGGTGCGCGGTCCAGATGCGCGGCGCCGGCGATCAGGAGGGCTGTCCCGAGTGGCAGCGAGAACCACTCGACGCGCAGCTCCCGGGGGCTCCACGCGACGACCGCGGTCGTGAACGCGAGAGCGAAGAGGAACCAGACGGGAGGCAGGATGCCGGCCGGGCTCCGGCGCACGCGGATCGCGATGCCGACGACGGCAACGAGGAGGGCGAGGAGAAGCGCCCATATCGCCCAGATCGACAGCCAGTCGTCGGAGATGAGGGGCCATGCCCCACCGGCGACGAAGAGCGCCGCGGGCGCGAGGACCCATCGCTCGCGCCACCGTCGCACGTCCGGGATCTCACGCGCGAGCGATCGCCCCGCGACGAGCGCGAGAAGGCCGCCGGTAATCGAGAGGCCGAGGCCGAGCACAACCGGATGCCAGCCCGTCGGCACGGCGTCGAGTCCCGCACCGAGCCTGACCGACTCGACCGGGCCGGAAGCGGCAGCCAGCAGCGCGCCGGCGAGAACGGGTACGCGCAGCGCGGAGAGGCGCGCCGCACGGCGGGCACGCTCGGCGGCGAGGTACAGGGCGAGCGAGGCCGCGAGGAGTCCCGCCATCCGCCAGCCCGCTCCGCTCACGGCGAGCGCGACGAGGCTCGGCGCGATCGCGACGCCGATGCCGCTCGCCACGAGGGCGACGGCCGGGCGTCCGCGAGCCGTCAGGATCGTGCCCACGAGCACCGCGCCGAGCGCCGGTGGCAGTACGTAGGGCTCGAGGAGGTCGATCTCGGCGATGCGCCACACCGACCACATCGCCCCCGTCGCCGCCGCGGCGGCGACCCACCAGAGCCTGACGTGCCGCGTGGTGAGGGCGCCGGCGGCCGCCCCCGCGGCGAGGATGACGAGCACCGCGACCGCGGTGGGCAGGCCCGCGGCATCCCGGACGAGCGCGAGCGCAACAGCCAGCGCGCCCGTGAGCAGAGCGGATGCCTCGAGCGCGACGCGAACGAGCGTAGCCTCCGCTGCCGCCATGCCTCGACGGCCGAGCAGGGCGGCAGCCATGTCGGTGGTCGGCAGGGTGAGAGCGACGATGACGGCGATCACGGGGAGCGTGATGGGTGACGCGCTCACACTCAGCACCTGGGCCCCGAGACAGATCACGACGACCGACAGCGACGGCACGAGGAGGGCGGCGCACGCGGCGCGGAGCCCCGCGACGAGTCCGGGACGGCGTGTGACCACCAGCGCCAGCGCGAGGAGGAAGATGAGTCCCGTCGACAGCGCCGTCCACCCGCTGCGTTCCCGCACGACCTGAAGGATGCCGATCGCGAATGGAACGGAGGTGACCGCGAGGATCGTCCACCAGGTGCGCACGGGCACGACGCGGAGGAACGTCGACACGATCGCGATCACCGCGCCGACGGACGTCGTGAGACTCAGCACCGCGGTGTCGGGCAGGCCCAGCAGCTCGAAGCCGGCTGCGGCGACGGTCAGCGCGTACGCGTACCCGGCGCCGACGTAGACCCAGCGCGCGGATACCGGCACGGTGCGGGCGAGCAGAGTGACGGCCCCGAGCACGCCCGCGGCGAGCGTGACGGCGAGCACGGACGAGTGCCACGACGCTATTGCGGCCAGGACGAGTGCCCCGTGACCACCCAGCAGGAGCGGCACCCGCGTCGTCGGGACGAGTGCTCGCCCGGCGACCTTCACGGTGAGTGCGACGGCCGCCACGACGCCGAGAGCGACCAGTGCGGTGGTCGCGGCCTCCGGGAAGGGCAGGCCGGCGACGGCGACGACCCCAGCGGCAGCGATCCAGGCCGCGACGACCGCCGACCCGTGCGCTCCGACGCGCGCGGTCGCCGTCGCTCTGGCGTGGACGAGGAAGCCCGCGGCCGCCACCCCGAGGCCGACGACGGCCCCGACGGCTGCGCTCAGCGCTTCGCCACTGCCGCCACCCGGGAGACCCTCGCGGAAGGCCGGGATGACGGAGGCGGTGGTGAGCAGGGTCGAGGTGGCCGCCGACGACACGACGGCGAGCACCGCCGGGACGACGACCACCAGGGCGCCAGCCGTGCCCGCCGTGCGTCGCCGTCGCGAGCGCGGGGGACGCACCGCCGTCACGAGCAGGAAGCCCGCGAGCGGGCCGCCCGTGAGGAAGGCAGGAGAGAGTGCGTCGGGAAGCGCGAGCGGTTCGATGAGGGCGAGGGCCGTTGCCGTCGACGCGATCGTTGCGGCACCACCGGAGAGGAACGACCACAGTGCGGGTGCGACACGCTGCGCCGAGAGTCGCGCCACCGCCGCAGCGGCTGCGGCAGCACCCGCGGCGAGCCACAGGAACGGTGCGACGCCCATCACGCCTGCGGAGAAGACAGTGAGCGCACTCGCCGCGAGCGCGATGAGCTGGACGACGGTGAGCGCCCGACGCTCTGCCCGCAGGGGGCGCCCCATCGACGTTTCGAGGCGGCGTGACACGCGCACGAGCGCGAGCCCGGCGGCCATGGTCGTCAGCCAGCCCGCGACGCATGCGACGGCATCGGACTCCGCAGCGCCGAGCATGGCGGGTGCAAAGGCGAGGCCGAGAACGGAGACGGCCACCCAGCTGCGGATGCCGACGCGGGCACCGACGGCGATCATGACGAGGGCCGCGACGATCGTGCCGATGCCCGCGAACACCCACCCGCTCACGTGCGCGGGAGCGAAGCCGGCGAACGCGTAGACGTCGAGCGCGACGAACACCATTCCGAGGGCACCGACCGCCTCGGCTGAGGCGCGGAGTCGGCGTCGCGCCAGCATCCGGGCGCCGACGAGGAAGACGGCGGTGACGACGAGGGTGACGATGCTGCGCGTCGCGTGGTCGCGCAGATCGGGGTTGAAGAACGTGAAGACGATGGCCGCGACCGCGAACAGTCCGGCGCCGGCGATCGCCAGCAGCGACTGCACCGACGTGTTGCCGCGTGGAGCGACCTGCGGCGCGGGGATGCCGGGGGGTCGCGGTGACGACATTCCTGCGGCGGACTGCGTGGCGTCCGTCGTTCGGACGAGCGGCGGCTGCGCGGGGGCCACCGGCGTCCGCGGCACGCGGCGGCGCAGGTCCTCCCTGCGGGCGAGCGCATCGGCGGCGGCCAGGGAGGCGTTCCACAGGTCGGTGCCGATGGCGGTCGAGAGCTCTGCGCCGCACGCCGGGCACCTGCCGGCGCTGAGCCTGCCGAGCCCGCAGACCGGGCAGGTCTCGGCATCCCGCAGTCGTGTGACGGCGATCTCGCTCCACGACGGCGTCGCGGATCGTGCGACGCTCATTCGTCCCCCTCCGGAACCCACTGCAGGATGTCGCCGGGTTGGCACTCCAGCACTCGGCAGATCGCGTCGAGGGTGGTGAACCGCACGGCTTTCGCGCGCCCGTTCTTGAGGACCGAGACATTGGCGGGGGTGATGTCGATCGCCGCGGCGAAGTCTCCGACGGACATCTTCTTCTTCGCGAGCTCGACGTCGAGGTTGATGATGATGGGCATCACACCACCTCCGACAGGTCGTGCTGCAGTTCCAGGGCTTTCCGCAGGAGCGCGCGGAGCACCGCGACCAGCAACGCGAGGGCGGCTCCGACGACGATGCCGAAGCACCCGAGGAGCAGGATCGAGGGGTTCGCGGCGTTCCCGGCGGTCAGGAGCGCGACGGCGACGACCAGCAGCAGGTCGGCGGCGACGATGGCGGCGATGATGATCGTGATGAATCGCAGGGCGCGAGCGCTGAACGGATCGTCCGCGTCGATCAACGTCAACATGCGCCACAGGCAGACCAGCACGACTTGGACGCACACGATGAACGAGATCGCGATGACGAGCCCGGGTGCACGCAACCACGCCAGCTCCGGGTAGAGCGTCGCCCACGTGGTGGCCGTCGTCGGCAGGGCGACGACCTGCGCGACGACCAAGAGCACGAGGGTGATCGCGAGGAGCGTGCGGAGCGTGAGGGTGGTGGCGCGGTTCATAGCGGTACCTATCGATAAACGACATACAGACATCGTTAATCAAGGCATAGGCATCGTTTCTCAGCAAGCGTGAAACGTCTCTCCGGGTGAATTCCCAGGCACGGCGCCCGCACCCGAGCGCGGCTCAGGTACGGCGAGCGCTCAGGCGTGAAGTGAGCTGGTGCGCATGCGCGAGAAGTGTCCTGCCCAGCATCGGCAGGCGGCCAGGCCCATAGCGGAATTCGACCCCGGTGAGACTGAGCGCCCACTCCGGACGGCCCGCACTGTCGAACACGGCGGCCCCCATGCCCCACGATCCCGCCACGATCAGCCCGGGGTTCACGGCGTAGCCGCGGTCTCTCGTGTCGGCGAGGCGGGCCCGGAGTGCGCCCGCATCATGGGATGCGCCCCAGCGCTGAGGAAGTTCCGGATGCCGTTCGAGGTACGCGTCGATCTCCGCTTCGGGCAGGAAGGACAGGATGGCCAGCCCCGCTGAAGCGACACCCAGTGGGAATCGCACACCCTCGCTCAGCACGAATGAGCGGATCGGGAAGGCGCCCTCCTCGCGCACGAGACAGACGGTCTCGTCGCCGCGTCGCACCGACAGGAACGCGCTCTCCTCCGTCGTCACCGCGAGGGAGCGCACGATGTCGCGAGCGCGATGCGTGACGTCGTAGCGGTTGGCGGCTGCCGAGCCCATCAGGAACAGCTCGGGTCCGGGCAGCCAGCGCAACGACCGTGCGTCCTGATCGACGAGACCTTCCGCTCGGAGGGCGGTCAGGAGGCGATGTGCCGTCGACCGCGACAGGGCGGCATCCCGTGCCAGGTCTTGCAGGGCACGCCCCGCCTCGCCGCCCGCGCTCACGAGCCGCAGCAGCGTCGCGGCGCGTGCCACGGCCTGCGCTCCCGGCACGGAGCGGTGCGGTGATTCCACATAGTGGACGCTACGTCGAGGAGCTCCCACATGGCAAGCGTCGTCCTTGTCCGCCGGCGTGAGGACGGTCACGCTGGACGGACGAGTGACAGACCGGAACGAAGAGGTGCGGTGTGATCGACAAGAGGTGGGCGTCCCCCGAGGACGCGGTAGCCGACATTCCCGACGGCGCTTCCCTCGCGGTGGGGGGTTTCGGACTCTCCGGCAACCCGATGCTGCTCATCAAAGCGCTCCATCGGCGCGGCGTGCGCGGCCTGCGCGTGGTCAGCAACAACTGCGGCGTCGACGACTGGGGTCTCGGCATCCTCCTCGCCGACCGCCGCATCGCCAAGATGACCTCGTCGTATGTCGGCGAGAACAAGGAGTTCGAGAGGCAGTTCCTCTCCGGCGAACTCGAACTCGAACTCACTCCGCAGGGAACGCTGGCGGAGAAGCTCCGCGCCGGGGGCTCCGGTATCGCGGCGTTCTACACGCAGACCGGAGTCGGGACGCAGGTCGCGGAGGGAGGGCTTCCGCAGCGGTATGACGGCGCGGGCGGCGTCGCGGTCGCCTCGGCGCGCAAAGACGTGCGGGTCTTCGACGTCCACGGTCGCGAGCGCGAGTACGTCCTGGAAGAAGCGATCGTCACCGACTACGCACTCGTCCATGCCGCAGTCGCCGACACCCACGGGAACCTCGTCTTCCGAAAGGCGGCGCGGAACTTCAATCCGCTCGCCGCCATGGCGGGACGGGTCTGCATCGCACAGGCCGAACGCGTCGTGCCCGCGGGCGAGCTCGACCCCGACCGCGTCCACCTTCCGGGCGTGTACGTCCACCGCGTGGTCGAAGTGGGCGCCGATATCGAGAAGCGCATCGAGCGCCGGACGGTGGCCGCCGCCGGCCCGACGGGAGACTGAGATGGCCCTCACCCGCGATCAGATGGCGGCTCGTGCGGCCGCGGAACTCGCCGACGGCTCGTACGTGAACCTCGGGATCGGGCTCCCGACCCTCGTGCCCAACCACGTGCCCGACGGCGTCACGGTGGTGCTGCAGTCGGAGAACGGCATCCTCGGCGTCGGACCCTACCCGGCGGAGGCCGACGTCGATCCCGACCTCATCAACGCGGGCAAGGAGACGGTCACGGTACGCGCCGGCGCTGCCTACTTCGACTCTGCGACGAGCTTCGGGATGATCCGCGGCGGAAAGATCGACGCCGCGATCCTCGGTGCCATGCAGGTGTCGGGTTCCGGCGACCTCGCGAACTGGATGATCCCCGGCAAGATGGTGAAGGGACCCGGCGGGGCGATGGACCTCGTGCACGGCGCAGCGCGAGTGATCGTCCTCATGGAACACGTCGCGAAGGACGGTACGCCCAAGATCGTCGTCGACTGCACCCTTCCGCTGACGGGACGGGGCGTCGTCGACAGGATCATCACCGACCTGGCGGTCATCGACGTCACGCCCGACGGCCTCGTCCTCGTGGAGACGGCGCCCGGCGTCACGGTGGCCGAGGTCATCGCCGCCACGGAGCCCCCACTCATCGTTCCATCCGACAAGGAGATCCCCGCATGAGCACTGACGACATCGTCATCGTCGCCGCCGCCCGCACGCCCCAGGGTCGCCTCCGGGGCCGGCTCGCCTCGTTCAGCGCACCACAGCTCGGCGGGTTCGCGATCGCCGGCGCCTTCGCCAAGGCCGGCATCCCGGCCTCTGCCGTGGACGCCGTCATCATGGGGCAGGTGCTTCCCGCCGGGTCCGGGCAGAACCCGGCGCGTCAGGCGTCGCTGGCCGCGGGCATCGGCTGGGACGTGCCGGCATCCTCGGTCAACAAGGTCTGCCTCTCCGGCCTCACGGCCGTCATCGACGGTGCGCGGATGATCGCCACCGGCGATGCGAGCGTCGTGGTCGCGGGCGGCATGGAGTCCATGACACGCGCGCCCCACCTCCTCATGGGATCGCGCGACGGTTGGGCGTACGGGTCGGTGGAGGTGCTCGACCACATGGCTTACGACGGCCTGACCGACGCGTACGACCGCGAGAGCATGGGGGCCTCCACGGAACGGCTGAACCCACGCTTCGACATGACCCGGGAAGCGCAGGATGCCGTGGCCGTCCGCTCGCATCAGCGGGCCGCCGCCGCCGCGCGCGAGGGTCGGTTCGACGCGGAGATCGTGCCCGTCTCGGTGCCGCAGCGTCGCGGCGAGCCCCTCGTCGTCACCACTGACGAGGGGGTGCGGCCCGACACGACGGCGGAGACACTCGCCGCTCTCCGCCCCGCCTTCCATCCCGAGGGCACGATCACGGCGGGAAACGCCTCGCAGATCTCCGACGGCGCCGCCGCGGTCGTCCTCACGACCCGCGCTCACGCGGACGAGAACGGCTGGGCGGTGCTGGCCGTGGTCGGCGCGTCGGGTCAGGTCGCCGGCCCCGACAACTCACTGCACGAGCAGCCGTCACGCGCCATCGAGCGCGCTCTCGAAAAGGAGGGGCTCGCGGCATCCGCTCTGGATCTCGTCGAGATCAACGAGGCGTTCGGGGCCGTCGTCGCTCGGTCGCAAGCGCAGCTCGGACTCTCCGACGACGTGGTCAACCCGGACGGGGGCGGCATCGCTCTCGGGCATCCGATCGGAGCGAGCGGATGCCGGTTGGTCGTTCACGCGGTGCACGAGCTTGTTCGCCGGGGTACGGGCCTCGCCGCGGTCGGGCTGTGCGGGGGCGGTGGGCAGGGGGAGGCGCTGATCCTCCGCCGGTGACAGCCGGTACGCTGAAAGCACGCGCGCCGGGGCGGCGCGTCGTCACCCGAGGAGCCCTCATGTGTTCACCCGTGCGCTGCGCGAACTGCGGTAAGACCACCTGGCAGGGCTGTGGCCTGCACGTCGATGAGGCCCTCGCGGGCGTCGCGGTGGCCGATCGCTGCGACTGCCCGCGCTGAGACCGCTCAGCTGCCCCGCACGCGACGCCGCAGCAGCTTCTGCTCCTTGCCGGCGATGGGGGAGTTGTGGGCGATGAGACCGCCGCGCGATGCGCGGTAGGTGTCGACGATCGATCCGATCGCGAGGGCGAACGTGATGCCCCAGCTGAGCCACGCGAGTGCGGTGCGCCAATTGAACGGCGCATCGTCGCGCGCGGAGCGCAACAGGGTGAGTCCGCCGGTGACGGCGGAGAGGAGCCCGGTGCCGAACAGGTACTTGCGCATATCACCACGCTACCCGGCCTGACAAGGAAGGGCGGGGGGTTGCGCGTCGGTTGTTAGCCTGGCTAGACACCCGCCCCCTGAGAGGAACGTCGTGCCCCCTGCCGCCGAACTCGTGGTCGTCGCCAATCGTCTCCCCGTCGACAGAGGTGAGGACGACTCTTCCTGGCGGCGTTCTCCCGGCGGGCTCGTGACGGCTCTGGAGCCGGTCGTCCAGCGCACGGGCGGCGCCTGGGTCGGCTGGGCCGGTCAGCCCGACCTGGAGGTGGAGCCGTTCGACTTCGACGGGGTGCACCTCGTGCCCGTGACACTGTCGACGGACGACGTCGCGCAGTACTACGAAGGCTTCTCCAACGACACGATCTGGCCGCTCTACCACGACGTGATCGCGGCCCCGACGTACCACCGCGCCTGGTGGGACGCGTACGTGCGCGTCAACCGCAGGTTCGCGGAAGCCGCCGCCGCGGCAGCCGGCGAGGGAGCGACCGTCTGGGTGCACGACTACCAGCTCCAACTGGTGCCGCGCATGCTGCGCGAGATGCGTCCCGACCTCGTCATCGGCTACTTCCATCACATCCCGTTCCCGGCATATGGCATCTACTCACAGCTGCCCTGGCGTTCGCAGGTGCTCGAAGGACTCCTCGGTGCCGACGTGATCGGCTTCCAGCGCGTCGCGGATGCCGGCAACTTCGCCCGGGCCGTCCGACGCCGCTTCGGCTACGACACGCGGGCGGGGGCGATCACCGTTCCCACGGGGGACGGCGGACACCGCACGGCGATCGCGAAGGCCTACCCCATCTCGATCGACACCGCTTCGTACGAGGTGCTCGCGCAGCGACCGGAGATCCAGGCTCGCGCCGCCGAGATCCGCGCGGAGCTCGGCAACCCCGAGACGGTGCTGCTGGGCGTCGATCGGCTGGACTACACGAAGGGCATCCGCCACCGACTGAAGGCGGTCGGCGAGCTGTTCGACGATGGCCGCCTCGGCACGGGAGACGCCACCCTCGTGCAGGTCGCGAGTCCGAGCCGCGAGCGCGTGGCCGCGTACGTGCAGCTGCGCGATGAGATCGAGCTCGCCGTCGGGCGCCTCAACGGCGACCACGACACGATCGGCTTCACCGCCGTTCGCTATCTGCACCACTCCTACCCGCGTGAGGAGATGGTGGCCCTCTATCTCGCCGCCGACGTCATGCTCGTCACCGCGCTGCGCGACGGCATGAACCTCGTCGCCAAGGAGTACGTGGCCAGCCGCGTCGACGGGCGAGGAGTGCTGGTGCTCAGCGAGTTCGCCGGCGCGGCGGACGAGCTGACGCAGGCGCTGCGGGTCAACCCTCATGACATCGAAGGGCTGAAGGATGCCGTGATGACGGCGGTGTCGATGCCTGTCGAAGAACAGCGGCGGCGGATGCGGGCGCTGCGGCGCCGCGTGCGGGACAACGACGTGTCGGCGTGGTCGGCACGGTTCCTCGGTGACCTGCGGGCGGTGCGGGGCGGCGACGCGTGAGCCTCGACGACCTCGCTCTCACGCCGCGCCTCCTCGTGGCGCTCGACTTCGACGGAACGCTCGCGCCCCTCGTCGACGAGCCGTTGACGGCGCGCATGCTCCCTGAAGCGGCCGACGCGGTGGCGGCCCTCGTGGCGGCGCCCGGGACGACCGTGGCCTTCGTCTCGGGGCGCTCGCTCGACGACCTGCGGGAGATCGCCGAGCACGACGACGACTCCGCCATCGTGCTGGCCGGTTCCCACGGTGCTCAGTGGTGGCATCCGCGGGGCATGGTGCAGGACGGAGCAGGGGATGCCGTCGGCACAGGCACCGCAACCCCTCGTCCGGCAGAAGAGGCTCTCCGCGACGAGCTGCGAGAGGCGGCGGAGGCGGCCGTGGCCGACATCGACGGCGCGTGGATCGAACCCAAGACCTTCGGCTTCGGCGTGCACTCTCGCCTCGTCGACCCTGCACGCGCGGCGGATGCGCACGCGCGCGTGGATGCTCTCATCGCCGACCGTGCCCCCGGCTGGCGCCGACGGGTCGGCCATTCCATCACGGAGTACGCGTTCCGCGAGGAGGGCAAGGACACCGCCGTGGCGAGACTGCGGGCGCTCACCCGCGCCACCGGCGTGCTCTTCGCCGGTGACGACGTCACGGACGAGGACGCCCTGCGCAGCCTCGAGCCGGGCGACGTCGGTATCCGGGTCGGTGCGGGGGAGACAGCGGCCACCGTGCGTGTCGCGGACGAGCGAGAACTGGCGGACCTTCTGCGCGCGCTCGCGCACCGGCGCACCTCCGCGCGGGAATAGACTTCGAGAATGCCTGCGCCCGACAACACCATCGACATCAAGCCCCGCAGTCGCGTCGTCACCGACGGCATCGAGGCCACGACCTCCCGAGGCATGCTGCGTGCCGTCGGGATGGGTGACGAGGACTGGGACAAGCCCCAGATCGGGATCGCATCCAGCTGGAACGAGATCACCCCCTGCAACCTGAGCCTGGACCGGCTCGCACAGGGAGCCAAGGAGGGTGTGCACTCCGGCGGCGGGTACCCGCTGCAGTTCGGCACCATCTCCGTCTCCGACGGCATCTCCATGGGCCACGAGGGCATGCACTTCTCGCTCGTCAGCCGCGAGGTCATCGCCGACTCCGTCGAGACGGTGATCATGGCCGAGCGCCTCGACGGGTCGGTGCTGCTCGCGGGCTGCGACAAGTCGATCCCCGGCATGCTCATGGCATCCGCGCGCCTCGATCTGTCGAGCGTGTTCCTCTACGCGGGTTCGATCGCTCCGGGCTGGGTGAAGCTGTCCGACGGCACCGAGAAGGATGTCACGATCATCGACTCCTTCGAGGCCGTCGGCGCGTGCCTGGCGGGCAAGATGAGCGAGGAAGACCTCAAGCGCATCGAGTGCGCGATCGCTCCGGGCGAGGGTGCCTGCGGCGGAATGTACACCGCCAACACCATGGCGTCCGTGGCCGAGGCGCTGGGGCTGAGCCTTCCCGGCTCCGCCGCGCCGCCGTCGGCGGACCGCCGGCGCGACTATTACGCGCACCGTTCGGGGGAGGCGGTCGTGAATCTGCTCCGTCAGGGCATCACGACGCGTGACATCCTCACCAAGGAGGCGTTCGAGAACGCGATCGCCCTCGCGATGGCGCTCGGCGGCTCCACCAACGTCGTCCTGCACCTCCTCGCCATCGCCCGCGAGGCCGAGGTCGATCTGAGCCTCCACGACTTCAACCGCATCGGCGACAAGGTCCCGCACGTCGCGGACATGAAGCCCTTCGGCAAGTACGTCATGAACGACGTCGACCGGCACGGCGGCATCCCCGTCATCATGAAGGCCATGCTCGACGAAGGCCTCCTGCACGGCGATGCGCTCACGGTCACCGGCAAGACTCTCGCGGAGAACCTCGCCGATCTGAACCCCGACCCCATCGACGGCACCGTCATCCACACCTTCGACAACCCCATCCACGCCACGGGAGGGCTCACGATCCTGCACGGCTCCCTCGCGCCCGAGGGCGCCGTGGTGAAGACCGCCGGTTTCGACGCGGCCGTCTTCGAAGGTCCGGCACGCGTGTTCGAGCGCGAGCGCGGTGCGATCGATGCGCTCGCGGCGGGCGAGATCGAGGCGGGCAGCGTCGTCGTGATCCGCTACGAGGGCCCCAAGGGCGGCCCGGGCATGCGCGAGATGCTCGCCATCACCGCCGCCATCAAGGGCGCGGGGCTCGGAAAAGATGTACTACTCTTGACGGACGGCAGATTCTCAGGCGGCACAACCGGCCTGTGCATCGGCCACATAGCACCCGAAGCGGTGGACGCTGGTCCCATCGCCTTCGTGCGCGATGGTGATCTGATACGGGTCGATATCGCGGCTCGCACTCTCGACCTACTCGTCGACGAGGCTGAGCTGAGTTCCCGCCGCGAAGGCTGGGAGCCCCTTCCTCCGCGCTATACCCGTGGCGTCCTGGCCAAGTACTCGAAGCTCGTGCGCTCCGCTGCGGAGGGCGCGACGACAGGCTGAGGCCCTCCCGACTGCGTCGACTCCACCATTCGAGGTTCACCCATGTCATCCGACACCGCTGCGGCCGTTCCCCGGCCGCCCGCCCGAAACCAGTCCGCTCCCGTGCTGACGGGTGCCGAAGCCGTCGTCCGCTCGCTCGAGCTGCTCGGCGTCACCGACGTCTTCGGCCTTCCCGGCGGCGCGATCCTGCCCGTCTACGACCCGCTCATGGACTCGTCGGCGCTGCGCCACATCCTCGTGCGCCACGAGCAGGGTGCCGGCCACGCTGCGGAGGGCTACGCCGCCGCGTCGAACAAGGTGGGCGTCGCGATCGCCACGAGCGGTCCCGGCGCGACCAACCTCGTGACGGCGATCGCCGATGCGTACATGGACTCCGTGCCGATCGTCTGCATCACGGGTCAGGTGTTCTCCAACCTGATGGGGACCGACGCGTTCCAGGAGGCGGACATCGTCGGCATCACGATGCCGATCACGAAGCACTCCTTCCTCGTGAAGGATGCCGCCGAGATCCCCGGCGCGATCGCCGCTGCCTATGAGATCGCCGGCACGGGTCGTCCCGGACCGGTGCTCGTGGACATCACGAAGGACGCCCAGCAGGCTGAGGCACCCTTCATCTGGCCGCCGAAGATCGATCTGCCCGGCTACCGCCCGGTGACGAAGGCGCACGGAAAGCAGATCCAAGCGGCCGCGCAGCTGCTCTCGGAGGCGAAGAAGCCGGTGCTCTACGTCGGCGGCGGCGTGATCCGTTCGCAGGCGTCGGCCGATCTCCTCGCCCTCGCCGAGGCCACCGGCGCGCCCGTCGTCACCACGCTCATGGCGCGCGGCGCGTTCCCCGACTCGCACGCTCAGCACCTCGGCATGCCGGGTATGCACGGCACGGTCCCGGCGGTCCTCGCGCTCCAGGAGTCCGACCTGCTCGTGTCGCTCGGAGCGCGGTTCGACGATCGCGTCACGGGCAAGGCGGCGCTGTTCGCCCCGCACGCGAAGGTCGTGCACGTCGACATCGACCCCGCCGAGATCTCCAAGATCCGCACGGCCGACGTGCCGATCGTGGGCGATCTGCGCGATGTGCTCATCGACCTCGGCTCGGCCTTCCAGGGGCTCACCGGCGGTGCGGCCCCCGACATCTCCGAGTGGTGGGCCTTCCTCGACGGGCTCCGTGACGAGTTCCCGCTGGGGTACACGCAGCCCTCCGACGGTCTCCTGTCCCCGCAGCACGTCATCTCCCGAATCGGCGAGCTCACCGGACCCGAGGGCGTCTTCGCCGCGGGCGTGGGACAGCACCAGATGTGGGCGGCGCAGTTCATCAAGTACGAGCGTCCGAACGCGTGGCTGAACTCCGGCGGCGCGGGCACGATGGGCTACTCGGTGCCGGCGGCCATGGGCGCGAAGGTCGCCGAGCCCGATCGAGTCGTGTGGGCGATCGACGGCGACGGCTGCTTCCAGATGACGAACCAGGAGCTCGCGACCTGCGCCATCAACAACATCCCCATCAAGGTCGCGATCATCAACAACTCGTCGCTCGGGATGGTGCGGCAGTGGCAGACCCTGTTCTACGACGGGCGCTACTCCAACACCGACCTCAACACGGGCCATGACACGATCCGCATCCCCGACTTCGTGAAGCTCGCGGAAGCCTATGGCTGCCTCGCGCTTCGCGTGGAGAAGGAGGAAGACGTGGATGCCGCGATCCGCACCGCCCTCGAGACGAACGATCGTCCGGTGGTGATCGACTTCGTCGTCAGCGCCGATGCGATGGTGTGGCCGATGGTGCCGCAGGGCGTGAGCAACAGCTACATCCAGTACGCGCGCGACCACGCGCCGAAGTTCGACGAGGAGGCCTGAGAATGAGTCGTCATGTGCTGAGCCTCCTGGTGGAGAACAAGCCGGGTCTGCTGACTCGTGTCGCGGGACTCTTCGCGCGCCGCGGGTTCAATATCGAGTCGCTCGCCGTGGGCGTCACCGAGGTCCCCGGCCTGTCGCGGATCACGGTCGTCGTCGACGTCGACGAGCTGCCCCTGGAGCAGGTGACGAAGCAGCTGAACAAGCTCATCAACGTCATCAAGATCGTGGAGCTCGACGCGTCGTCGTCGGTGCAGCGCGATCACATGCTGATCAAGGTCCGCGCCGACAATCAGACCCGATCGAACGTCATCGAGGTCGTGAACCTCTTCCGGGCGTCGATCGTCGACTACGCGACCGACGCGCTCGTGGTGGAAGTCACCGGCGACCGCGGCAAGATCGAGGCGATCCTGCGCGCCCTGGAGCCCTTCGGCATCAAGGAGCTCGCCCAGTCCGGCCTCCTCGCCATCGGGCGCGGCGGCAAGTCCATCACCGAACGCGTCCTGCGCGGCTGAACCCTTTTCGAACACAAGGAGAAACACACCCATGGCCGAAATCTTCTACGATTCCGACGCAGACCTGTCCCTCATCCAGGGCAAGAAGGTCGCCATCGTCGGCTACGGCTCGCAGGGTCACGCGCACGCGCTGAACCTCCGCGACTCGGGCGTCGAGGTCGTCATCGCGCTCAAGGACGGCTCGAAGTCGGCGCCGAAGGCTCAGGAGGAGGGCTTCGAGGTCAAGTCGGTCGCCGACGCGACCCAGTGGGCCGACCTCATCATGATCCTCGCGCCCGATCAGCACCAGCGCGGCATCTACAACGACCACATCAAGCCGAACCTCAGCGAGGGCAAGACGCTCGCCTTCGCACACGGCTTCAACATCCGCTTCGGCTACATCGATGCCCCCGAGGGCGTCGACGTGATCCTCGTCGCCCCCAAGGCGCCCGGGCACACGGTGCGTCGCGAGTTCGTCGCCGGTCGTGGCATCCCCGACATCATCGCCGTCGAGAAGGACGCCTCCGGCTCGGCGTGGCAGACCGCGCTGGCGTACGCGAAGGCCATCGGCGGCACCCGTGCCGGTGTCATCAAGACGACCTTCACCGAGGAGACCGAGACCGACCTGTTCGGTGAGCAGGCTGTCCTGTGCGGCGGCGTGTCGCAGCTCGTCCAGTACGGCTTCGAGACGCTGACCGAGGCCGGCTACCAGCCGCAGATCGCCTACTTCGAGGTGCTCCACGAGCTCAAGCTCATCGTCGACCTCATGTGGGAGGGCGGCATCGCCAAGCAGCGGTGGTCGGTCTCCGACACGGCCGAGTACGGCGACTACGTCTCGGGCCCGCGTGTCATCGACCCGCGCGTCAAGGAGAACATGCAGGGCGTGCTCGCCGACATCCAGTCGGGCGCCTTCGCGGAGCGTTTCATCGGCGACCAGGATGCCGGTGCGCCCGAGTTCCAGGAGCTTCGCGCCAAGGCTGCCGCCCACCCCATCGAGGCGGTCGGCAAGGAACTGCGTGCCCTGTTCGCCTGGAAGCAGCAGGACGCCGACTACACCGAGGGTTCCGCCGCCCGCTGACCCCGCCTCGCGCCGTTCCGGCGCGTCCAGTCCCTCGGCTCACCCGCCGAGTACGGCTTCTCGCAAGCCAGACGAGCCCGTTTCCTTACAAGGAAGCGGGCTCGTCGTCATCCACGGCACGAGCGCGCCACCCGGGTACGCTGAAGCGGTGAGCCGAGACGACGACGCGCTGTCCTGGGGAGGCGACGACGACCCGACGCTGGACGTCGGCGGTTCGCGCCCCGTCGAGAAACACCCTCCGCGGCTGCCCGAGGGCTTCGTGGCGGTCGGTCGCGGCAGCGAGGACCTGGACTCGTCCGACGGGCGGGCGACCGAGGACGAGGCCGGCGAGGTCGCCGACGAGGTCGGGCCGCAGCTGGGGAACGTCGCGCTCGTGGCCCTCGGGCTGCTCGGCGGCGTGTACCTCCTGTTCACGGTCGGCTGGATCATCGGCGGGCTGCGCCTGCAGGAGATCGCGCCGTTCCTCAATCTGATCCCCGCGGCGTACGTGCCCGCGTTCTGGCTCGCCGTCGCGGCTCCTGCGATCTGGTTCGTCGCCAGCCTCGTGCTCACCCGCGGGCGCGCGACGTGGGTGCGGTTCGTCTGGCTCGTCGCCGGAGCGGTGCTGCTGGTGCCGTGGCCGTTCATCATGATCGGAGCGGTGGGGCAATGAGCGAGCAGCGAGTGAAGACACCTCGAGTGATGCCGACGTGGGTCATCGCGACGATCGGTGGCGCGTTCGGCCTCTTCTACGCCTACGCGGTGTGGAACGCGGTGGGGCTGCTCATCGGTCAGGCCAGCGGTCAGTTCGGGCTCAATGCGCTCGGATGGGGGCTGCTGCTGTTCACTGCGGCGTTCCCGATCCTCGTGTTCGCCGCAGCGTTCGCCCTGGGGTCTCGCCGGCGTGCGGGGGAGTTCGCCCTCCTGATGCTCACCGGGCTCGCGCTGGTGGCAGTGTTCTGGCTGAACGTCGTCGCCTACGCGCTCTCGAGCAGCGGCGGGACGCTCCTGGGCGCATGACGTCATGCGGTCGGTGACGACCTGTCGTGAGCGGTAGGCTGGTCGGGCCCCGCCCCGACGGTGTGCGGCGTGGCATCCCACCCATCGCTCCTCGCTCCCGCGACGCCCCTGAAGGTTGCCCAGCGTGTCCAAGCCCGTCGTGCTCATCGCCGAAGAACTCTCTCCCGCCACGATCGATGCCCTCGGGCCGGATTTCGAGATCCGCCACGTCGACGGCGCCGACCGCGCTGCACTGCTGCCGTCGCTTGCCGATGCGCACGCGGTGCTGATCCGCTCGGCGACGAAGATGGATGCCGAGGCGATCGCCGCGGCCCCCGCGCTCAAGGTCATCGCGCGCGCCGGCGTCGGTCTCGACAACGTCGACATCAAGGCGGCCACGACGGCCGGCGTCATGGTGGTCAACGCCCCGACGTCGAACATCATTTCCGCCGCCGAGCTCACCGTCGCCCACATTCTCGGGCTCGCACGTCGGCTGCCGGCCGCCCACGCGTCGTTGTCGGCCGGTCAGTGGAAGCGCAGCGCCTACACGGGCGTCGAGCTGTTCGAGAAGACCCTCGGCATCATCGGTCTCGGTCGTATCGGAGCGCTGATCGCCGCGCGTCTGCAGGCGTTCGGCATGTCGGTGGTCGCCTACGACCCCTACGTCACGAGTGCGCGCGCGCAGCAGCTGGGCGTGCAGCTGGTCACGCTCGACGAGCTTCTGGAGCAGAGCGACTTCGTCACCATCCACATGCCCAAGACGCCCGAGACGACGGGCATGATCTCGACCGAGCAGTTCTCGCGCATGAAGCCGACGGCCTACGTCGTGAACGTCGCGCGCGGTGGCCTCATCGACGAGGTCGCTTTGCACACGGCGCTGACGACCGGCGAGATCGCCGGGGCTGGCCTCGACGTGTTCACGAGCGAGCCGCCGAAGGAGGACGGCACGGCGTTCCCGCTCCTGGAGCTTCCCAACGTCCTCGTCACCCCGCACCTGGGCGCCTCGACCGACGAGGCGCAGGAGAAGGCGGGCGTGTCGGTCGCGAAGTCGGTGCGTCTCGCGCTCGGCGGCGAACTCGTCCCGGATGCCGTCAACGTCGCCGGGGGCGTCATCGACCCGTACGTGCGCCCCGGCATCCCGCTCGTGGAGAAGCTCGGGCAGATCTTCTCTGCGCTCGCCCACTCGCCGCTGACCAGCCTCGACGTGGAAGTGCACGGAGAGCTCAGCCAGTACGACGTCAAGGTGCTCAAGCTCGCAGCGCTGAAGGGCGTCTTCACGAACGTCGTCAGTGAGACGGTGTCCTACGTGAACGCGCCGTTGCTGGCGGAGCAGAGGGGCATCGAGTCGCGCCTGCTCGTAGACGACCAGTCCGACGAGTACCGCAACGTCATCACGCTCCGCGGGGCGCTCTCGGACGGCTCGCAGCTCTCGGTGTCGGGCACTCTCACGGGCACGAAGCAGACCGAGAAGCTCGTCGGCATCAACGGGCACCCGCTGGAGCTGCCCATCGAGAAGCACCACATCGTCATGATCTACACCGACCGCCCCGGCATCGTCGCGGTGTACGGCCAGAAGTTCGGCGAAGCAGGGATCAACATCGCAGGCATGCAGATCGCGCGCACGCAGGCCGGCGGCCAGGCGTTGTCGGTGCTGACCGTCGACTCGCCGGTGCCCGACGAGCTGCTCGACGAGGTCCGCTCCGCGATCCAGGCGGACCTGTTCCGTCAGATCGAGATCACCGAGTCCTGAGGCGCGCCGTCAGGCGCGCGTGGCGCGCTCGACCAGTGCGATCAGCGCGTCCATGTCGGCGCCCTGTGGCACGGGACCCGGGACGGCACCCTGGTCGAGAGCGTTGTTGAAGTAGAGCCCGTCGCTCACGAGCAGCACGAGGTGGAGGGCGGTCTCGTCGCGGGTGTGGGGACGCAGCGCATCCTCCCACTGCTGCCGCACGCGGCGTAGCGCGAGAGCGGCATCCGCATTGCCTGCCTGGGCCAGTTTCGACACGGCGATGAGAGCGCGGTCGACGGGGGAGTCGTTCATGACCGACGTGCGCACGAAAGCGGCGACGAGACCCGAAGGATCGGCGCGCATCTCCTCGACGTCGTCGTGCACGCGCACTTCCATGCGTGCCAGCAGCGCCGCCTCGAGGGCTTCCTTGGAGGCGAAGTGGTAAAGCAGGCCGCCCTTGGAGACGCCGGCGGCGCGCGCCGTAGCCTCCATCGTGGCCGCGCGTTCGCCCTCGGCGATGAGCAGCGCTTCGAAGGCATCGAGGACGCTCTCTCGGGCGTGCGGAGGTCTGCTCATGGTTCCGATCGTAACGACGGGCGGGCGGCGGAGTCTGTTACTATACCGGCTGGACGGTATAGAAAATGACTTTGACGGAAGAGATCTCCCTGGCCGACGCCGCCGGGCGGCGTGTGGGCTGGCGCGGCTGGGCCGCGTTGGTCGTGCTCATGCTTCCCGTGCTGCTCGTCTCGGTGGACAACACGGTGCTGAGCTTCGCGCTGCCCGACATCGCCCTCGACCTCGCGCCCTCCAGCGCGCAGCAGCTGTGGATCATCGACGCGTACCCGCTCGTCCTCGCCGGCCTGCTCGTGACGATGGGAACGCTGGGCGACCGCTACGGCCGGCGCAAGCTGCTCCTGATCGGAGCCGTCGGATTCGCCGCAGTGTCGGTGCTCGCCGCCTTCGCGACGTCGGCAGGCATGCTCATCGCGGCGCGCGCGGCGATGGGCGTGTTCGGGGCGATGCTCATGCCCTCCACACTGTCGCTGCTGCGCAGCATCTTCACCCACCGCGACCAGCGTCGCCTCGCCATCGCCGTGTGGGCCTCGATGTTCTCGGCGGGTGCCGCGCTCGGACCGATCGTCGGCGGCATCCTGCTGGAGCACTTCTCCTGGGGATCCGTGTTCCTGCTGTCGGTGCCCGTGCTCGTTCCGCTGCTGGTGTTCGCGCCGCTCCTCGTGCCGGAGAGTCGGGATCCGCGCCCCGGGCGCATCGATCCCGTCAGCATCGCGCTGTCGATGCTGACGATGATCCCCGTCGTCTACGCGATCAAGGAGGTCGCGGTGCACGGCATGGGATGGCTGCCTCTCGTGCTCGTGATCACCGGAGTGGGCTTCGGGGTGGTGTTCGTCCGCCGCCAGCTCGCGGCCGAGGTGCCCATGCTCGACATGCGCCTGTTCGGGCGGGGAACCTTCAGCGGCGCGCTCCTGGTCAACCTCCTGAGCGTGATCGCCCTCGTCGGCTTCCTGTACTTCGTCGCGCAGCACCTCCAGCTGATCGTCGGCCTGTCGCCGATGCAGGCCGGTTTCGCGCTCGTGCCGGGGATGCTCGCGATGATCGTCGCGGGTCTCCTCGTGGTGCCCGTGTCGCGTCGGGTCGCCCCGCGTATCGTCGTGCCCGCGGCGCTCCTGTTCTCGGTCGTGGCGTACCTGCTGGTCCCGCTCGCGGTCGGCGACGGCGCGCTGTCGCTGCTCGTCGGTGCCTTCACCCTCCTGGGTGTCGGGATCGGCGCAGCCGAGACGGTCTCCAACGACCTCATCCTCGCGAGCGCGCCGCCCGCGAAGGCGGGTGCGGCCAGCGCGGTGTCTGAGACGGCCTATGAGCTCGGCGCGGTGCTCGGGACGGCGGTGCTCGGTGGCATCCTCACGGCCGCCTACCGCACCGGGATCGTGATCCCCCCGGGTGTGGATAGCGCCGCAGCCGACGCCGCCCGCGAGACGCTCGCCGGCGCCGTCGCGGTGTCCTCCGAGCTGGAGGCCGGCGCGGGGGAGGCGCTTCGCCAGGCGGCGGCGCACGCCTTCGACGCCGGAGTGGGCATCACCGCCGTCATCGGAGCCGTGCTCGTCGGCATCGCCGCGCTCATCGCGGCCGCTACGCTGGGAGGCACCCGCAGCGCGTCGACCGACCACTGAGCGCGCCCCGCGGATCCCCAGCCACGAGGAGAGCAATGTCGCGCGCGATCGCCGAACGCACCGTCCGCCTGGCCGTGATTCCGGGAGACGGAATCGGCCCCGAGGTCATCGCCGAGGCGGAGAAGGTCCTGGATGCCGTGACGGCGGACTCCGCGGTGGAGTTCGCGATCACGCGCTTCTCCCTGGGCGCCGCGCGTTACCTCGAGACGGGCGACACGCTCACCGACGACGACCTGGCCGCGATCGCCGGTCACGACGCGATTCTGCTCGGCGCGGTCGGTGGCCAGCCCGGCGACCCGCGGCTCGCGGGCGCCAACATCGAGCGCGGATTGCTCCTGAAGCTGCGCTTCGCGCTCGACCACTACGTCAACCTGCGCCCGTCCAAGCTCTATCCGGGGGTGCCCGGGCCGCTGGCGGCGCCGGGGGACATCGACTTCGTCGTCGTGCGCGAGGGGACCGAGGGCCCCTACGTCGGCAACGGCGGCTCGATCCGCACCGGCACGCCCCACGAGGTGGCCAACGAGACGAGCGTCAACACCGCCTACGGGATCGAGCGCGTCGTGCGATTCGCGTTCGCGCAGGCCGCGCGGCGACGCGGGAAGCTCACGCTCGTGCACAAGACCAACGTGCTCGTCCACGCCGGCGGCATGTGGAAGCGCATCGTCGACGCGGTGGCGGCAGAGCACCCCGAGGTGACCGTAGACTATTTCCACGTCGACGCGGCGACGATCTTCCTGGTCACAAACCCGGGCCGCTTCGACGTGATCGTCACCGACAACCTCTTCGGCGACATCCTCACCGACTTGGCCGGCGCCGTCACCGGAGGCATCGGCCTCGCCGCATCGGGGAACATCAACCCCGACGGCGCGTTCCCCTCGATGTTCGAGCCCGTGCACGGCTCGGCCCCGGACATCGCGGGACAGCAGAAGGCCGATCCCACGGCCGCGATCCTCTCCACGGCGCTGTTGCTCGATCATCTCGGGCTCGCCGCCGAAGCTCAGCGCGTCACCCGCGCTGTCGAGGAGGACATCGCGACGCGGGGGGCCACCGCACGCACGACCGCGCAGGTCGGCGACGCCATCGTTTCCCGTCTCCAGGCGTAACCTGGTGACGCACCCGGCATCCGTCGCCTCCGCGCAGGAAACAGGACAGATCATGACCCTCACCGACCCCCAGACCGCGACCGCTCCGCTCGCTTTCGCGGTCACCCGGAATCTCGCCGCGAAGTCGGCCGCCGAGCGCGAGGACCTCCTGCGCGATCCCGTCTTCGGCACGACGTTCACCGACCACATGGTCGACATCTGCTGGTCCGCGCGTGGGGGATGGCACCGTCCGCGCGTGCAGCCGTACGGGCCGATCTCGCTCGACCCCGCCGCCGCGGTGCTCCACTACGGCCAGGAGATCTTCGAGGGCATCAAGGCCTACCGCCACGCCGACGGATCGATCCACACCTTCCGTCCCGACCAGAACGGGGCGCGACTGCAGCGCAGCGCACGACGCCTGGCCCTTCCCGAGCTGCCGGTCGAGTACTTCATCCAGTCGTTGCGCGAGCTTATCGCCGTCGACGGGGAGTGGGTGCCCTCCGGTGCCGACCAGAGCCTGTACCTGCGCCCATTCATGTTCGCCAAGGAGGCGTTCCTCGGCGTCCGCCCGGCGGCGAAGGTCGCGTACTACCTGATCGCCAGTCCCGTGGCCGCCTACTTCAAGGGCGGTGCGAAGCCGGTGTCGATCTGGCTGAGCGAGGACTACTCCCGCGCCGGCAAGGGCGGCACGGGCGCGGCGAAGACCGGAGGCAACTACGCCGCCAGCCTGCTCCCGCAGGCGGAGGCGTATGAGCAGGGATGCGATCAGGTGGTCTTCCTCGATCAGGACGGCAACGTCGAGGAGCTCGGGGGCATGAACATCGTCTTCGTCTACAAGGACGGCACGATCGTCACCCCCCAGTCGGACTCGATCCTCGAGGGCATCACCCGCGATTCGCTGCTGCAGCTGGCGCGCGACCGTGGACACGTCGTCGAGCAGCGCCACGTGTCGCTGCAGGAGTGGCGCGACGGCGTCGCATCGGGTGACATCGTCGAGGTGTTCGCGTGCGGAACGGCCGCCGTGGTCGCTCCTATCGGCGTGTTGAAGGCCAAGGGCTTCGAAGACGTCCAGCCGACCGGCTCCCTCGCGCTGGAGCTCCGCCAGCACCTCACCGACATCCAGTACGGTCGCGCGGAGGACACCCACGGCTGGCTGCTGCGGTTGGACGAGCCGACGGATGCCGAGGACGCCCGGTGAAGATCGCGCGCTTCCGCCACGACGATGCGATCCGCTTCGGCATCCTCGACGACGGCGACCTCGTCGTCCTCGCGGGCGATCCGCTGTTCGCGGGCTTCGAGACCACGGGGGAGCGGGTCGCTCTCGCAGACGCCGTCCTCCTGGCGCCGGTGATCCCACGCTCGAAGGTCGTGTGCGTCGGAAAGAACTACCGCGACCACGCGGCCGAGATGGGTGGCGAGGCGCCGGCTGAACCGCTGCTGTTCCTCAAGCCCAACACGTCGGTGATCGGCCCGGGCGACGTGATCGTGCGCCCGCGTCAGTCCGAGCGCACCGACTTCGAGGGCGAGCTCGCCGTCGTGATCGGCCGGGTGGCGAAGGACGTCCCCGCGGCCGACGCGGACTCGTACATCTTCGGTTACACGGTCGCCAACGATGTCACCGCGCGCGACCTCCAGCGCTCCGACGGACAGTGGGCGCGCGCGAAGGGCTTCGACACGTTCTGTCCGCTCGGTCCCGTGATCGAGACGGAGTTTGACCTCGATGGCGGCCATCGGATCGTGTCGCGCGTCAACGGCGAGGTCCGCCAGGACGGCCCGCTGAGCGACATGGTGCATTCGGTCGCGGACATCATCGCGTACGCCTCGGCCGCTTTCACCCTGCTCCCGGGCGACGTCGTCCTGACGGGCACGCCCGCGGGCATCGGACCGTTCGAGGCGGGCGACACCGTGGAGGTGGAAATCTCGGGGATCGGCGTGCTGCGCAACACGGCACGTGATGCCTGAGACCGTCCTCGACACTCCCATGGAGGTCGCCGCCCTTCAGCGGCGCACCGTGCGGGTCCTCGCCGCGGGACAGGTGCTCGGCGGCATCGCGTTCGGGGCGACCGTCTCCCTCGGCGCGCTGCTGGCCGCGGATCTGTCCGGCGATGAGTCGCTGTCCGGTCTCGCCACGGCCTCGGTCACCCTGGGTGCGTCGCTGTGCGCGATTCCGCTGGCCCGTCTCGCCGCCCGCCGGGGGCGCCGGCTCGCGTTGACGCTCGGGAACCTGTTCGCCCTCGTGGGCATCTCGGTCGTGCTGGTGGCCGCGGCATCCCGTGCATTCCCGCTCCTGATCGTCGGCGTCGTGCTGATCGGCGCCGGGAACGCGGGAAACCTCCAATCGCGATTCGCTGCCACCGATCTGGCGACGTCGAGCCGCCGGGGCCGAGACCTCGGAACGGTCGTGTGGGCGACGACGGTCGGCGGGGTGCTCGGTCCGCTGATGCTGACGCCCGGTGAGGCGGTCGGGCAGGCGATCGGGATGCCGCCGCTCACGGGTGCGTACGCGTTCTCCATCGTCGCGCAGGTGTGCGCATTCGTGTTGTACATCATCGCGCTGCGGCCGGACCCGCTCCTGGTGGCGCAGCGGCTGGCCCGCACGGGCGCCGCCCCGGGCGGGGTGGTCGCCACGGAGGACCGCCCGCGGTCGGCGCGGTACGCGATCTTCGCCGTGACCGGATCGCATGTCGTGATGGCATCCGTCATGGCGATGACGCCGGTGCACCTCTCTCACCTGGCCCCAGATCACGTGACGCTCATCGTGGGCACGACCATCGCACTGCACGTCTTCGGCATGTATGGGCTGTCGCCGCTGTTCGGTGTGGCTGCCGACCGCTGGGGCCGTATCCCGGTCATCCTCCTCGGCCAGGGCGTCCTCGCCGCCTCGCTCGTCGTGGCGGCCGTCGCCCCACGGAATCAGTGGGCGGTGCTCGTGGCTCTGCTGCTGCTGGGTCTCGGGTGGAGCGCGGCGACGGTGGCAGGCGCGTCGTTGCTGACCGAGAGCAGTGCGACGGCCCTCCGACCGCGTCGTCAGGGACTCTCCGACACCGTGATGACCCTGAGCGCCGCTGTCGGCGCCGTGCTGGCCGGGGTCGTCCTCAGCTGGATCGGCTACGGCGGGCTCGCTCTCGTAGCGCTCGTCATCGTCATCGCCGTCACGGTCCTGTCGCCTTTCGCTCGACGGTGAGCGGGGTCTTCCGCGGGGAAGCGGCGGAAGACGGGATCAGGCGGTCAGCGCGCGAACGGCGTCGTCCACGTCGTCGTCGTCGTTGAAGACGTGGAACGCGACGCGCGTGCGTCCGCGGCGGCCGGAGGCCGCGATGCCCGCACGGGACAACCGGGTCAGATCGTCGCCGTCGGGATCCGGCCACGACACGATCGCGCCCGTTCCCCGGAGGCCGCGCTCGGCGCGGAAGCGATCGGCCAGCCGCGTGGTCTCCCGCTCGACGGCGGGCATGTCGGCGTCGGCGAAGAGGCGCAGCGCGGGGTCGGCACCCACGAACGCCTGCCACGCGGGAGACACGTCGAACCGTCGCGCATCGGATGCCAATACCGCGTCGCCGCCGTAGCACGACGCCCAGGGGTCATCGCCCGCGTACCAGCCGGCGTGTATCGGCCGCAAGGCCTCGCCGAACTCCGCCGAAACCGCGAGGAACGCGACGCCGCGGGGAGCGCACAGCCACTTGTAGGCGTGGCAGACGACGGCGTCGAAGAGCGAGCCGTCGACCGGCATCCATCCCGCGGCCTGGGTCGCGTCGCAGAGCGTGCGCGCGCCGACGGCGCGTGCGGCGGCGGCGATGGCCACCGGGTCGGCGACCTCGCCGCACGCCGACTGCACGAGGGAGAAGGCGACGAGCGCGGTGGTGGGGCGGACGGCGTCGGCGAGCTCGGCCAGGGGGGCGAAGCGGACGCGGAGATCGCGGCCCGAGTGGACGAAGGGGAGCACGAGCGACGAGAAGTCGCCCTCGGCGCACAGCACCTCGGCGCCGATCGGGAGGGATACGGCGATCATCCCGACGGTGACGGAGGTCTGCGATGCGATCGCGACGCGCCCGGGCTCGGCCCCGAGCAGGCGGGCGGCGGAGGCGCGAGAGGACTCGACGGCGAGCGAGTAGCGCGCGGGGTCCGGGCGCGCGTCCAGGTCGGTACGCACCGCGTCGCGCGTCGCGAGCGGGGGCAGGCCCGCGGTGCAGGCGGCGAGATATCCTCGCGCGCCCGGGAACTCGCGACGCAGCGATGCGACGTCGGTCGTCTGCGGCGCGGGCGGGGCGGCGATGATGGTGGCGGGCATGCGACCAGCCTCGCGACTGCTCGAACATTGGACCAGAGCAGGTATTGCATGAAAAACATGCCATGTGATTATGTAATGCCATGACCGACGCTGACGCACCGATCGATGCGCAGACTCTGCGGCTCGTGAAGGCCATCGCCGACACCGGCTCTCTGACGGCGGCGGCTCAGGCGCTCGGGTACAGCCAGCCTGCGGTGAGTCAGCAGATGCGGCGCGTCGAGGCCCGCCTGGGTCTTCCCCTCGTGGAGCGTGTCGGTCGTGGGGTGCGCCTGACGGAGGCGGGAAGGGTGCTGGCCCGCCATGCGCCCGCTGTCGCCACCGCGCTGGAAGCCGTGGCGGGCGAGCTCGACGAGCTTCGTGGCCTCCGCACGGCCACGGTGCGCATCGTGGGTTTTCCGTCCGCGACGCCGACGATTCTGCCGCGGGTTCTCGCCACTCTCACGGCGAGCCATCCCGGCATCACGATCACCTACGTCGAGGCCGAGCCGCCGGAAGCGGTCACCGCGGTGAGGGAGGATCGCGCCGACATCGCGCTCACCTTCTCGTATCCCGGCGACCGAGACGACCCGCACGGGGCCAGCGCCCGTGGACTGGCCGTGCGTCGGGTGGGCACTGACGAGCTGCTCGTGGTGCTGCCCGACGGGCATCCTGCGGCGGACGACGACGTGGTCCACCCCGCGGTGCTCGCGAGCGAGAACTGGATCGCCGGATGTCCTCGCTGCCGGGGTCACCTTCTGGAGCTGTGCGGTCGAGCGGGCTTCGAGCCGCACATCGGCTTCGAAACCGACAATGTGGTCGCCGTCGAAGGCCTCGTCGCGCAGGGGATCGGTGTGGCGACGCTTCCCGCACTGGGAGTCGCCTCCTTCCCGCCGCTGCCCGGTGTCGTCACCCGGCGACTGCCGCCGGGAGAGGAGCGGACGATTCACGCCGTCACGGCCCACGGCGCGGAGCGGGTACCCGCGGTCGCGGTGGTGCTGTCGGTGCTCGCGCGCGCCGTCGCCGTCGCCACGACGGGGGCCGCGCCGGCGACGGAGCGAACGGCGTTGCAGAACTAGACTGGTGCGGATGTCTGCCGCGATCGATCCTCGTACCACCACCGCCTCCGGAACCGATGTCCGCGTGCGGTTCTGCCCGTCGCCGACGGGGCTGCCGCACGTCGGCATGATCCGCACTGCCCTCTACAACTGGGCCTATGCGCGTCACACCGGGGGCAAGCTCGTGTTCCGCGTCGAAGACACCGACGCCGCCCGCGACAGCGAGGAGAGCTATCGTCAGCTCGTCGACGCGCTGACCTGGTTGAAGATCGACTGGGACGAGGGCGTGGAGAAGGGCGGACCGCACGGCCCCTATCGCCAGTCGCAGCGGTCCGAGATCTATGCGGGCGTGCTCGACACGCTCATCGCGGCCGGAGCGGTCTACGAGTCGTACTCGACGGCGGAGGAGATCGACGCGCGCAACGAGGCGAACGGTCGCGCGAAGCAGTTGGGCTACGACAACCACGACCGGCATCTCA
This sequence comes from Candidatus Microbacterium phytovorans, assembly GCA_029202445.1. Taxonomy (NCBI): domain Bacteria; kingdom Bacillati; phylum Actinomycetota; class Actinomycetes; order Micrococcales; family Microbacteriaceae; genus Microbacterium; species Candidatus Microbacterium phytovorans. Next base: position 1,069,755 of record CP119321.1, on the reverse strand, counting down.
CCGACGAGGAGCGCGCGGCCTTCCGGGCGGAGGGCCGTGAGCCGGCATGGCGCCTGCGGGTTCCCGACCGCGACCTCACCTATGTCGATCTGATCCGCGGTGAGGTGACCTTCCCTGCCGGGTCGTTCCCCGACTTCGTCGTCGTGCGGGCCGGAGGGCAGGCGCTGTACACGTTCACCAACCCGGTCGACGACGCCCTCATGGGCATCACCCACGTCATCCGCGGCGAAGACCTCATGCCTTCCACGGCCCGTCAGCTCGCGCTGTATGCGGCGCTGATCGACGCGGGCGTCACGACGTTCGTTCCGCGTTTCGGGCACATGCCCCTCGTGCTGGGAGAGACCGGGAACAAGAAGCTGTCCAAGCGCGACCCGCAGGCCGATCTGTTCCTGCAGCGCGAGAAGGGCTTCATCCACGAAGGGCTCCTCAACTATCTGGCGCTCCTCGGCTGGTCGATCGCGGCCGACCGTGACGTGTTCTCCCTCGACGAGTTCACGGCGGCCTTCGACATCGCCGACGTGAACCCGAACCCCGCCCGCTTCGATCAGAAGAAGGCCGAGTCGATCAACGGCGACCACATCCGCATGCTGGCGCCCGAGGACTTCGCCGCCCGCCTCGTGCCGTACCTCGCCGCGGCGAACCTCGTCGCCGAGCCGCCCACCGCCGAGCAGCAGCGCCTCCTGGATGCCGCGGCCCCGCTCGTCCAGGAGCGCATGCAGTTGCTGGGGGAGGCGCCGGGACTTCTCGGCTTCCTCTTCCGCGACGAGGTCGCCTACGACGACGACGCCCTCGGGGGCCTTCCCGCCAACGCGAACGAGGTGCTGAAGGCATCCGCTGCCGCCCTGGAGCCGCTCAGCGAGTCGGACTTCCAGGCGACGCCCATTCAGCAGGCCCTCTCGGCGGCGCTCATCGACGGCCTCGGCCTCAAGCCCCGCGTCGCGTACGGACCGCTCCGAGTCGCCCTCAGCGGCCGGCGCGTCTCCCCGCCGCTGTTCGAGTCGATGGAGCTCCTCGGGAAGACCGAGACGCTCCGACGGCTGCGGGCGCTCGCCTCGCGCGACGTGTGAGCGCGAAACGCCCGGGGCCGTTCCGGTTTGGAGAGGCTCCCGGCGTCGGGTAGACTCGATCCTCGGTGCGACTCACGTCGCACAGCCCTTGGGGTATGGTGTAATTGGCAACACGGCTGATTCTGGTTCAGTTGTTCTTGGTTCGAGTCCAGGTACCCCAGCAAGGAAAACCCCCGCTCACGCGGGGGTTTTGCGTTTCCCCGGGGAATGCCGCACGGACGTGGTCCGCGCGGCGCTGTCACGGCATCGCATCCCCGATGTAGGAGTACTTCAGGAACACCTCCGACGCCCAGCCGGCCTCGTCGAGCACGCCCTGCACGGCGGTCATCATGTACTTCGAGTCCCACCCCATGTAGAGGTACTGACCGTCGGCGACTTCGTCCCACTGGCCGTTCCACGCCATCGAGGGGTAGAGCGGCCCGCCGCGGCGTGCGCTGAAGTCGATGACGCTCTGACGCGAGTCGGCCCACAACCGCTTGAACACCCGGTTGAAGAGGTAGCGGACGTCCTTGACCTCCCAGTGCTCGCCGCGGAACTCCACGTAGTCGAACTCGCGCTGCCATCCCCGGGGCCACCCGCGGCGCTTCTTGGCGTCCAGGATGGGGGTGAGGTTGTCGTCGTCGATCCCGACGACGGCCGGACGCTCCCACACCTGCACGAAGCGCGCCGTGAGGTTCTCGGTGCGTGCCGCGATCGCTGCCGTGTTCCACGACGGTTCGAGAGCCAGCTCGGAGGTGGGGACGACGGCGCTGCGGGCGTAGACGTCGCGCTTGGCGGGGAAGGGGGCGTCGAACGCGCGATCGAACAGGTCGCCTTCGAGGAGCACCAGGTTGCCGAGGGTCTGCGCGAGCGCCCGATGCGCGTTCTGCTCGTCGTCGGTGTAGTCCGCCCAGCGGCGGACGCCGTCGCCGGTCCAGTCGTCGCTCGGGGCGAGCGGGACCACGTGGTCGACGTCGAGTCCGTCGTGTTCGTCCACGCCCGCAAGGCGTCCCAGCACATACGGTGCGTGGGGGAGGTCGCTGTACTTCAGGCCGACGCGGGCGCGCTCATCGGACGGCGTGATGCGGGCGATGGCGTGGACGAGTGCGTCGCGGCCCTCATCGGCGGCGCGGCAGAGCCGGGCGACCAAGCGGTCGTTGGAGAGGCCGACGACCTTGCGGCGCAGCAGGAGCGACTGGAGGTGCTCGGTCGACGCGATGAGCTCGTCGACGCTCAGCGTGCCCGCGAGGTGGTCACGGTAGAGCCGCATGACGAGGGGGTACATGCCGCGGCCGAAGGTGTTGAGGTAGGCGAGCTGTCGGCCGATCTCCGGGTCGGGGGCAAGTGTGGGATCGAGCAGTGTGCGGTAGATCTCCGACAGTTCGCGCCATCGGCGGGCGTGGACACGCAGCGTGTCGATCCCCAGGCGGGGGAACTCGTGGCGGAAGGCGTCGTAGACGCCGCGCTCGCCCACGACGGCGACCTCACGCCCTGTCAGCATGACGAGGTAGTGGCGCCAGAACGAGCCGATCTGCTCACCGGTGTTCTGCTCGATCGGGAGCCAGTAGTCGTTCTCGATCTCGCTCTGTTCGGCGTGAGACAACCCCATCAGCACGTAGTTGTGGATGAGTTCGTGGTCGCGCAACGGTTCGCCCGTGGAGTTGAGGCTTTCGAAGATCTGCTGCGCGTTGGCGTCGGCACCCAGGGTGATCGACACGTGCTCGAGCTTCTGGAGCCCGCGCCAGATGCGTGCGGCCTCGTCGGGTCGGATCTGACTGCGGAAGAAGGCGTAGTTGTCGTCGAACCGCGACTCGCGCTGTGCGTCGTCGGGGGAGCGGCGGTCGAGGACGACGCTCTCGAACACGTCGGCCCACGCCCGGTGCGGTCGCAGCTTCGTGCGGCTCCGGTCGCCGTCGCGCACGAGCACGCGCGCGAGCTCCGCCGCGAGTGCGGGGTCGTCGTCGACGAGGGTGTGGTGGAGCGCCGCGACGAGCAGCATGAGGGTCGTGATGCGCTGCTGACCGTCGATCAGCACGAGGTGAGCATCGTCGGATGCGGTGGTCGACGCGGTGGACAGGATCGAGCCGATGAAGTGGGTGTGCCCGTCGTCGGTATCGGCGACAGCGCGGATGTCGTGGAGCAACTGCTCGCACCCGCCGATGTCCCAGCGGTACTGACGCTGATAGACGGGGACCACGATCGTGGTCTCGGATGCCGAGAGCCACGCGATCGTGTTGACGGCGGTGGCATCGACATTCGTGGCAGTGCTCATGTTCTCCGTATCGCTCCTCGGAACCCCCGACGAGTCTAATCGGCCCCCGCGGACGGCTCTGTAGGCTTGCCTAAGTCGGGCCTGTAAAAACTTCGCTGGTCCGCGGAAAGGGCATGATTCGTCATGGGTTACATCAAGTCGAAGCATCTCGAGGAGACGGGTTACGTCGTTCTCGATCGCTACAACAAGGAGATCGATCCGAAGGAGTGGCTCGACGTCGAGTACGTCGACTGGAAGTCCTCCGGTGACACGCGCTTCGCGCCGCTCGCGTCCGCCAAGGGTGAGATCGAGTGCAACGGGTTCTGGAACCACAAGCCGCCGCGCACCGACAAGGACGGCGTCTGGATCGACTCGCAGACCGCCATCGCGCCCACGCTCACGGAGCGCGCCCTCGAGCCGGGCTCGAACGTCGGCCGCTGCCGCATCATCGAACTGCAGCCGAACACGTACGCCGACTGCCTCTACAACCTGCACCAGGACGACAACAACCGCCTGAACCCCGACGGTACGGGATGGGTCGTCCGCAGCTTCTTCAACCTCACCGACGACAAGGACAGCTTCTTCGTCCTCCGGGAGAACCGCACCGATCCGAGCGAGGAGACGCGCATCGCGCTCCCCGCCGGCGCGCAGCTGATCATCGACACCCAGCGGCTGTGGCACGCGGCGACGCACCACGGCGACGCGCCCCGCTACTGCCTGATCACCTCGTGGACGAGCGGCCCCGAGCTCGACGCCTACATCGAGAAGTACAACGGCGTGAACCGCGTCGAGAGCTTCCCGGTCGACCAGGAGGAGCTCGACGCCGGTCAGGCGGAGCAGGCTCGCCGCCTCGCCGCGCGCGCTGCCGCCCTCGCGGCCCGCGGACAGAAGGAAGTGACGGTGATGAGCGAGGCCTGAGCCTCGCGATAACGACGAAGGTCCCGGCCGACTGGCCGGGACCTTCGTCGTTGCGGCGGGAGTGTGGGGCGGGCACTGCCGTGCGATGCGGTCGTTGGCATCCGCCTGTTGTGACATGTTGGTATGTGTTGTAATGTGTGGCTTGTTCAAGGAGGACCACATGTACGCAACGGAGCGCCAGCAGCAGATCGAGCAGCTGATCGCCGCCGACGGACGTGTCGCGGTCGTCGATCTGGCGGATCGATTCGGCGTCACCACGGAGACCGTGCGCCGCGACCTCGCCCACCTCGAACGCACGGGTCTCGTGCGGCGCGTGCACGGCGGCGCCGTCAGCCGCACGCGTGCGAGCACCGTCGAGCGCTCTCTCGCCGAGCGCACCGGTGTCCGCAGCGGAGCGAAGCAGGCGATCGCTCGCGCCGCTGTCGATCTCCTCGGCAACGGTCTCGACGGCGCCGTCTACCTCGACGCCGGCACGACGACCGCGGCCATCGCCCAGCTCCTCGCCCGGGAGACCGCCGTCGGCACCGGGCTCGAGGTCGTGACGCACTCGATGACGGTGGCGCACACGCTCGCCGGCTCCCCAGCGGTCGGTCTCACCGCGATCGGCGGACGTGTGCGCGGACTCACCGCCGCGGCCGTGGGCGCCCAGACGGTGGAGGCGGTCTCGCGACTGCGTCCGGACGTCGCTCTCGTCGGCGTCAACGGCATCTCCGCCGCGTTCGGACTGAGCACCCCCGACCCGGACGAGGCAGCCGTCAAGCGCGCCGTTGTCGCCGCGGCGCGACGGGTCGTGGTCGTCGCGGATGCCGAGAAGTTCGATGCCGAACTCCTTGTCTCCTTTGCACCGCTGTCGGCCGTCGACGTTCTCATCACCGACGCCGAGCCCCGCGGTGACCTCGCTCGTGCGCTCGACGACGCCGAAGTCGAGGTGCATGTCGCATGATCGTCACCGTCACCACCAATCCGTCACTGGATCGCACGATCAGCATCGGCGAGCCGCTGCGCGTCGGCGAAGTGCAGGCCGCCGTCGGATCGCGGGAAGACGCGGGCGGCAAGGGCATCAACGTCGCACGGGTGGTCGCAGCCGCCGGACACCCGACCATCGCCGTGCTGCCGCTCGACGAGAGCGACCCCTTCGCGGCCGCACTGCGCGGCGCGCGGCTGCCGGTGCGCACGGTGCGCGTGCACGGACCGGCGCGGGCGAATCTCACCATCGCCGACCCCGAAGGCGTGACCACGAAACTCAATCTTCCCGGCATCTCGCTGACCGAAGAGGATGCCTCCGCACTGGCGGATGCCGTTGTCGAGACGGCCGGGGGAGCCGACTGGCTCGTGCTCGCGGGCTCGCTGGCCCCGGGGCTGCCCGACGACTACTACGTTCACCTCATTCGTGCCGTTCGCGCCCGCTGGGGCGCCCACGCACCGGCGATCGCGGTGGACACGTCGGGCGCCGCGCTGCGCGCCGTGGTCGAGCACGGCCATCCCGACCTCATCAAGCCGAACGAGGACGAGCTCGCCGCACTGGCGGGCATCGCGATCGAGCCCGGGGCGCCGCTCGCCGAGGCCGTCCTACCCGTCGCGCGCAAGCTCGTCCCCGAGAAGGTGGGGGCGGCCTTCGTGACGCTCGGTGGCGACGGCGCCGTCCTCGTCACGGCTGACGGCGCATGGCACGGCACCCCGCCGCCGATCCAGGTGCGGAGCACCGTGGGGGCGGGCGACAGCTCCCTCGCCGGCTACCTCCTCGCCGGGGCCGCGGGAGCACCGCCCGAAGAGCGCGTGCGCGGCGGCATCCGCTACGGCTCCGCCGCGGCATCCCTGCCCGGGACGCAGGCGCCCGCCCCCCACGACCTTCCCCCCGGCGACGTGCCGGTCCGTCCGCTCTCGTAACGCACACAACCCGACCACTGGAGGTCACCGTGACAGAGATCATCACCGCGGAGCTCGTCAGTCTCGACGAACCGCTCGGCAGCGACAAGCGCGCTGTCATCGAGGCCCTCGCGGCGCGCGTCGCCGCTCAGGGCCGAGCCACCGACGCTGCGGCGCTCGCGGCCGACGCGTGGGCCCGTGAGCAGAAGGACGAGACCGGGCTCCCCGGCGGGATCGCCATCCCGCACGCGAAGAGCGCCGCCGTCACGCAGGCGACGCTCGCGTTCGCGCGGCTCACGCCCGGCGTGGACTTCGGGGCACCCGACGGCCCTGCCGACCTCGTCTTCCTCATCGCTGCGCCCGACACGGCAGCCGAGGAACACCTGGCCGTCCTCTCGCAGCTGGCCCGCAGCTTCATGCGCGACGACTTCACGACGGGACTTCGCACCGCAGCTACCCCCGCGGACGTCGTGGCGCTCGTCACCACTGCCGTCTCCGGCGCCCCCGCCGCATCGGCCAGTGCACCGGCCGCCGTCGAGGCCGACGCGGCGCACCAGATCGACGGGCGCCCTGCCCGCATCGTCGCGGTGACCGCCTGCGCCACCGGCATCGCCCACACCTTCATGGCCGCCGACGCGCTGACGGCAGCCGGTGAGAAGGACGGCGTCGATCTCGTCGTCGAGCCGCAGGGCTCGAGCGGCTACAAGGCGATCGACTCCGGAATCATCGAACAGGCGGATGCCGTCATCTTCGCCGTCGACGTGGACGTGCGCGAGCAGCAGCGGTTCGCCGGCAAGCCCGTCGTGCGCGCGGGTGTCAAGCGCGGCATCGAGCAGCCGTCGCAGCTGATCGCCGAAGCGGTGGCTGCGGCCAAGAACCCCGCCGCGCCGCGGGTGGCGGCCGCCGCCGCGACGGGCGCGACCGCGTCGGCTGCGCCGACGTCGCTCGGGGGCACCGTCAAGCGCGCACTCCTCACCGGCGTCAGCTACATGATCCCGTTCGTCGCCGGTGGTGGTCTGCTCATCGCGCTCGGCTTCCTGCTGGGCAACTACAACGTCACGGACAACGCTCAGGACGTCGTGCTCAACAATTCGCTGTGGAACCTGCCGACGGAGAACATCACCTCGATGTTCGGTCCGCTCGGGCAGTACCTCGGATCGGTGGCGTTCGTCATCGGTGCGGCGTCGTTCGGCTTCCTCGTCCCTGCTCTCGCGGGCTACATCGCGTACGGCATGGCCGATCGACCGGGTATCGCCCCCGGTTTCGTGGCCGGTGCGGTCGCCTCCCTCATGGGCGCCGGCTTCCTCGGCGGTATCGTCGGCGGTCTGCTGGCGGGTCTTGCCGCGTGGTGGTTGAACAGCCTTGACGTACCTCGTTGGCTCCGCGGCCTCATGCCGGTCGTGATCATCCCGCTGTTGGGCTCCATCTTCGCGTCCGGTCTCATGCTCATGGTGCTCGGTGGACCCATCGCCTGGCTCACCGCCGCTCTGAACGACTGGCTGAGCAGCCTGACCGGCGCGGGTGTGGTGCTTCTCGGCGTGATCCTCGGCCTCATGATGTGCTTCGACCTCGGTGGTCCCGTCAACAAGGTGGCCTACGGGTTCGCCACGGCGAACCTCGCTGCCGGCATCGCGGGGGATGAGCGCTACCTGCAGATCATGGCGGCCGTCATGGCCGCGGGCATGGTGCCGCCGTTGGCGATGGCGCTGGCCTCGACCATTCTCGACCGGAAGCTCTTCTCGAAGCCCGAACGCGAGAACGGTAAGGCTGCGTGGCTCCTCGGCGCGGCGTTCATCTCCGAGGGCGCCATTCCGTTCGCCGCCGCGGACGTCTTCCGCGTCATCCCGGCCGCGATGGTCGGCGGCGCGATCACGGGTGCACTGTCGATGGCGTTCGCCGTCACGTCGAAGGCTCCGCACGGCGGCGTGTTCGTCTTCTTCGCCATCGACAACTTCTGGCTGTGGCTGCTCTCGATCGCCCTCGGTACGGTCGTCAGTGCGGTGCTCGTGGTCGTGCTGAAGCGGTTCGCTCGCCGGCGTCCGGCCGAGGTTATCGACGGGGCGGCGGACGTGCCGGCAGTAGCCGTCACGGCATAGGCTCGTAGCACCGATCCAAGGAGGAACACCATGGCAGAACGTACCGCCACCGTCGCGAGCAGCTCCGGGCTGCACGCTCGCCCCGCCAAGCTCTTCGTCCAGGCGGTCCAAGCCACCGGTGTGCCCGTCACGATCGCCGTCGACGGCGGTCCCGACCTGAACGCCGGGAGCATCCTGACCCTCATGGGTCTGGGCGCCACGCAGGGCACGGTCGTGACGCTGAAGGCCGAGGGTGACGGCGCCGAGGAGGCGCTGGACTCCCTGGTCGCCTTCCTGGAGACCGACCACGACGCCGAGTAACACTCGAAAAGAAGACGGATGCCGCGGAGCGAGAGCCCCGCGGCATCCGTCTTTCGTCTTCGGTGCGGGTCAGAGGTCGGTGGACTCGCCGGGTTCGAGGGCGAGGAACTCGCCGCCGCCCTGTGCGGTGGCCCAGGTGAGACGCTGTCGATGCATGTCGAGGCCGATGCGGGAGAGGGTCATGTCGTGGGTGCCGAACGCGCGGCGAGGCGCGACGGCGAGCACGAAGTCCATGGCCTCGCCGATCTTGAGCCACGGCGCGCCGATCGGCGCGGCGAGGAGCCCCACGTCGACGCCCTCGGGCACGGTGTAGGAATCGCCCGGGTAGTAGAAGTCGCCGTTGACGAGCACGCCGACGTTGTCGACGACCGGCATCGAGGAATGGATGACGTTGTGGGTGCCGCCGAAGAAGTCGAGGGTGAAGCCGTCGACTGTGACGCTGTCCCCGGCAGCGACCACGGTGACGTCGAAGCCGGCAGCGGCGGACACGACGCCCGCCGGTCCGAACACCTCCGCCTCCGGGAAGGCTTCGGTCAGACGCTCCAGATGCTCGGCCGTCCAGTGGTCGGGGTGCTCGTGAGTGAGGACGATCGCCACGACCTTGCGGAGGTCGTGCAGGGGCAGGGTGAATCCGCCAGGATCGATGATCAGGGTGCGCCCCTCGGACTCGAGTCGGAGGCAGGCGTGTTCGTGCTTCGTGACGCGCATGGTGTAAGTCAACGCGTTCGGAGGGGCTCGAGGCAAGGCGCGGCACCGATTTGGCCGGAGCGTTCGAGGCATGGCATAATCGAACGGTTGCCTGATCGGCCCCATCGTATAGCGGCCTAGTACGCCGCCCTCTCACGGCGGTAACGCGGGTTCGAATCCCGCTGGGGTCACCAACACACGAAACGCCCGTCTTCGGACGGGCGTTTCGTGGTTTTCGCGCCGGTGCGCCCGGCTCAGCCTCTACCTTCTGTCCGCGACGCCAGCCTTCGTGGCAGGAACTACACGGCACCGGCCGTGGTGCGTCGTCTCCGCGATACTCCAAGAACAATGAGCGCTCAGCCAGCGGGCCTCAACGACGGAGCGGCAGACCGACCGGAAGATACGCGTGTTCATTTGAGCCGACCGCCCCGGAATATAGCTGCGCGAGTTGGAGCACGCCGCCCAACGGCACTTGCATGCCATTCGTGTCGCCAACTTCATCTTGCGCCGCAGGAGGGACGCAGCGGCTAGTTCAGAGGTAGGTGGGATGGAGAAGCCAATGATGATGTTGTCGATGAGGTGCAGAGCGCTGCTCGCGGCGACGACTCTTGCGCTTTCATTTGGGTTGACAGGGTGCACGTCGGCCCAACTGGCCCTGGCTGGATGCGTTGGGAAACAGAACGCGGTGCACGCGACAACTTCGCAGGCGAGCGGTGCGCGGGTGGTGCATGGAAAGGTCAGCTTCCGGTGCGACGGCGTGGACCTCACGTACCACGCGATGTCATCGCAGCTGCAGCGACTCGTAGGTGGAGAGTGGGTGACGATCGGATCTCAAAAGAACGATGCGCGCCTCAAGCTCCCGGCCGGGGCCACCGCCGTGTTCTACACGCCGTCAGCAGCCTGTGTTATCGGCAAGTGGCGATACTGGTCAATCTTGAGGGGCACAGGGAATGGCATCTCTCACTCCACCAAGAAGACATGGAGCTCGACCTGGACGGTGTCGAACTGTTAGAGCAAATCAAGCGAGCCAGTCCAGTATTCGCAGTCGCGTCGCTGTTTGCAGCCTCGATCGGCATCCCAGCGCTTGCGCGAACTGACGCCAACTTCCCGTTTGCGTCTTTGGGATTCCTCGCACTCGCGTTCATTGCCAGAGGTTCCGTGTTTGCCTGTGGGGTGCTCTGCTCGGCATCGGCTGGGTACTTGATCCCATACTTTGTGGGTTGGCCGGCGGCACCGCTCGCCGTGATTGCGTGCGCGACGATCTGGCCGCCAGCACGACGATGGGCGTACGCGCTTCCCGAACCTTCCCGCCGCCGCGTTTGGTGGATCGCTGTCATTACCGGGCTGGGCAGCGCGGTCGTTCTGTGGGCGGTTTGGCTTGAGCCCTACCTACAACGGATGTGGTTTCGCCTCATGCTGTTTCCAGACGTGATCACAAACACACCGCTGTTCCTTGCTGTGTCCGCAACAGCGTTCGCAGCGGCGAACTCCGTCTTTGAAGAGGTTCTTTGGCGCGGGGCCGCAATGAGCGCATTGGAGTCGTCAGGCGTGGCTCCGCTGCTTGCCCTGCCTATTGTGTCTATCTCCTTCGGGATAGCCCACCTTCATGGGGTGCCCTCTGGACCCGTTGGAGTCATTCTCACGACAGCCTTCGGCCTTGCTGTGGGTGCACTAAGAGCATGGTCAAACTCGCTGGTGCCCGCGATGGTGGCGCACTTCGTTCCAGACATCGTGCTTGTTGGCGCACTGGCTTAGAAGCTCAGAGCCTGTCCTTCCGCGAGCGGATCTCTACCCTGCAGCACAAGACGTCCGTGCGGGTCCTGAGGGGTCTCGACGGACAAGACGAAGGTGGTCGCGACACGTGCGACGCAGTACTCGAGTGCCTCGCTCACGCTGCCGGCACCGCTCAGGCGGACTGTGTCAGACAACCATTGTCCGGGCGACTCTTCAGTCCAAAAGGTGACCCAGTACACGACTTCTGTGTACTCGATGTGTCCGGTCGCGGGATCGCCTTGCGTGATGATCATGCGGGGGATGTTAGCCGATGACGAGATATGGCTGGCGAGCGAGATTGGCCTCGACGCCCTCGCCGAGTGTCGCAATTGCGCTCAGCGCTCGTCGTCGGCCGCCATGGACGCCGTCTCCACCGCGCGGCCGCGACGACTGCGCAGCATCCGGCGTACGCCCCAAACGATCAGTCCGGCCGCCGCGAGCACGGCGAGCCAGGGGAGCAGGAACCCCACCGCGATGACGAAGCCGTTGAGCGCCGCCACGAGACCGTTCCAGCCCGCCGCGACGCCGTCGCCGAACCCGGCAGGATCGGCGGTGACGACGGGGGCCGGTTCGAACAGCGAAACGGTCAGCGTGGACATCCCGACCTGTTCGTCGAGGTACCTCAGTTGCTGCTGGTAGGACTCCAGCTCGGACTGGCGAGTCGCGAGGGCGTCTTCGGCCGCGATGAGGTCGGCGGTCGATTCGGCCTGCCCGACAAGATCGCGGAGGCGGTCGACCGAGGCGGTCAGCGCGTCGATACGAGCGCGGACGTCGATCGCCTCGGCGGTCACGTCGCGGCGGTCGACCTGCGACGCCGTCACGTCGCCGATGTCCGACAGCGCGTTCGTCGTCTCGGTGAGGCTGTCGGCGGGTACGCGCACGGTGATCCACGCGCTGGATGCCAGCGGGGCGCTGCCGACGGCGACGTCTTCACCCGCATACGGATCGACGGGATACGGCTCGATCGGCGATCCGCTCGTGCCCACGCTCATGGCCTCGACGTAGCCGCCGGAGGCCTCGGCGATCTCGCCGATGCCTGCCGCCGCCGCCTCGGCATCCGTCACACGCACCGTCGCGGACGCCGTGGCGATGATCTCCCGCTCGCCCGCGGAGGGCGACGTCACGGGACCGTCCTCCTCAGATGCGGTCGTGGAGCCGGTCATCTCCCCGCCGATCGAGCCCGGGTCGGTGCCGCCCAGATCGGGATCGGTGGCGGGGGCGACGTCGGGGGCGCCCTCCGCAGTGGAGGCGCTGCCATCTCCGCCGAGCATCGCGGGCATCGACGGGGCGAGCACGGCTGCGACCACGACGACGGCGGCCGCTCCCGCCGCTCCCAGCCAGACCCGGCCGCGTCGTGCGCGCCGGGCGCGCACGACGCCACTGCGTTCACGCCGTTCGTCGTCGATCGCGGCGAAGAGGCTGCGCTCGATCTCGTCGATGCGTGCGTCGGTCAACTCGGGCAGTGTGATGTCCTCGGTGTTCATGTCGTCGTTCACGTCCCCTCCGGTTCCACGACGGTCCGCAACTGCGTGCGGATACGGGAGAGACGATTCCTGACCACGCCATGCGTGACGCCCAGCTCCTCGGCAGCTGCCTGATAGGCGTAGCCTTCCGCGGCGCACAGGCGGAAGATCTGCTGGTCCAACGGACTCAGTGTCGCCACTTCCTTCAGGATGCGCTCGACGAGCTGCGACTGCACGACCTGGTGCTCGACGTCCACCGTCGACGGCAGCGTCTCCTCCGCAGCGGCCGCCGTGTGGGTGCGGTCGCGCTGCTGCCGCCGGATCCGGTTGGCGCACTGGAAGCGGCAGATGGTGACGAGCCAGGGGAGCAGCGACTCACCTGCGAGCTCCATGCCGGGCAGCTTTCGCCACGCGGCGAGGAAGGTCTCCTGCGTCACCTCCTCGGCATCCGCGGGGTTGCCCACGAGCCCGTGGGCGATCCAATACACCGGCCGCACGTAGGCCCGATAGAGCTCGCGGAAGGCGTGCTCGCTGCCGCCCGCCGCCGCAGCGACGAGCTCGGCGTCGGTGCGCTCCGCGGGTTCGGTCATGATGGTCATATCGTCTCTCAGCCTTGGAGTGTCGGCAATGACGCGAACGTCTCATGACGTGGGTGAGAGGGCGGCGCGCGAGGGGTAGTCTGAACGGGCGAGAGGGAGTATCCCGAAATCGCGCGTCCCGTCATCACGGGCTCCGGAGATGGAGCCCCGGGAGCGCGCCGCGCTCTGCGGGGGAGAGACTTTCGACGATTCGTCATCCCTTCCGAAAGGCCCCCATGGACCTCGATCTGCCCATTTGGTTCGAGATCGGCTCGTTGATCGTGCTGACTCTCATCCTGGTTGCCGACCTGCTGATCATCCTCAAGCGGCCGCACATCCCCTCGACGAGGGAGTCGACACTGTGGGTGGTCTTCTACGTGACGCTCGCGCTGATCTTCGCGGGACTCATGTGGATCTTCGCGGGCGGGGAGTTCGCCGGGCAGTTCGTCGCGGGCTGGCTGACGGAATACAGCCTGTCGATCGACAATCTGTTCGTCTTCGTGCTGATCATGAGCCAGTTCGCCGTGCCCCGCCGCTATCAGCAGGAAGTGTTGATGGTGGGCATCATCATCGCGCTCGTCCTGCGCGGGCTCTTCATCCTCGCCGGCGCGGCCATCATCGAGCAGTTCAGCTGGGTGTTCTACCTCTTCGGTGCGTTCCTCGTCTGGACGGCGTGGCGGCAGGCATTCCCTGGCGGCAACCACGACGACGAGGTGCAGCGGGAGAACTTCATCGTCCGGCTGCTGCGCCGGACGATCGACATCTCCGACTCCTACGACGGGGCCAAGATCCGCACGGTCGTCGGTGGGAAGAAGATGTGGACGCCGATGATCATCGTGTTCGCGGCCATCGGTGTGACCGATCTGCTCTTCGCGATCGACTCCATCCCCGCCATCTTCGGCATCACGCAGAGCCCCTTCATCGTCTTCACGGCGAACCTCTTCGCGCTGATGGGCCTCCGCCAGCTCTACTTCCTGCTGGGAGACCTGCTCGATCGGCTGCGCTACCTGCACTACGGCATCGCATTCATCCTCGCCTTCATCGGCGTGAAACTCGTCTTCCATGCGATGCACGTCAACGAGCTGCCGTTCATCAACGGTGGGGAGCACATCGAGTGGGCGCCCGAGATCTCCACCTGGATGTCGCTCGGCGTGATCGTGGTGGCGATGGTCGTCGCCACCCTCGCGAGCCTCGCGGCATCGGCACGAGAGCGCCGCGCGATCGTCGCCGACGGCGCCGCGACGTCCGATGCGACACCGGTGGCCGCCGCGCAGACGGTCGCGGAGGAGAAGGGAACGCCGTCGACCGTGGTCGATCCGTCGACCGACGGCACGGACGACCGCCGATCGTGAAGTGGTAATCTGGCCCGATGCGGTTCGCTCGCCTTCTCCTTAGCGGCCGCGGCGAGACCTCGTTCTGAGCCCTCTCTCGTCGCGGAGTCCGTCGCGGGCACACCCCCTTTCTGGAGAACGAGATACATGAGCACTGCGATTCCGGACCGCCCCCGCACCCTGGCCGAGAAGGTCTGGGACGACCACCTCGTGGTCAAGGGTGAAGACGGCCAACCCGACCTGATCTACATCGATCTGCACCTCGTGCACGAGGTCACGAGCCCGCAGGCCTTCGACGGCCTCCGCGCGGAAGGGCGCCCCGTGCGTCGGCTCGATCTGACGATCGCAACGGAGGATCACAACACCCCGACGCTCGACATCGACAAGCCGATCGCCGACCTCACCAGCCGGACGCAGATCGAGACCCTGCGGCGCAATGCCGCGGAGTTCGGTGTGCGCCTGCACTCCTTGGGCGACAAGGAGCAGGGCATCGTGCACGTCGTAGGCCCCCAGCTGGGGCTCACGATGCCGGGGATCACCGTCGTCTGCGGCGACTCGCACACCAGCACCCACGGCGCCTTCGGTGCGATGGCGTTCGGCATCGGCACGAGCGAAGTCGAACACGTGCTCGCGACGCAGACGCTGCCGCTCAAGCCCTTCAAGACGATGGCGATCACGGTCGAGGGAGAGCTCAAGCCCGGTGTCAGTGCGAAGGACATCGTCCTCGCCGTCATCGCGAAGCTCGGCGCCAACGGCGGGCAGGGCTACGTGCTCGAGTTCCGCGGCAGCGCGATTCGCGCGTTGTCGATGGAAGGCCGCATGACCATCTGCAACATGTCCATCGAGGCGGGCGCCCGGGCGGGGATGGTCGCTCCCGACGAGACGACGTTCGCGTACGTCAAGGGGCGCGATCACGCTCCCACGGGCCAGGACTGGGAGGATGCCGTCGCCTACTGGCGCACGCTGCCTTCCGACGAAGGCGCCGTCTACGACGCCGAAGTGTTCCTCGATGCCAACGAGCTCGAGCCGTTCGTGACGTGGGGCACGAACCCCGGTCAGGGTGTGTCGCTGAGCGACGTCGTCCCCGATCCTGCGTCGTTCGCCGACCCGAACGAGCGGGCGGCAGCCGAGCGAGCACTCGAGTACATGGACCTGACGGCGGGCACACCGCTGAAGGATGTCGTCGTCGACGCCGTGTTCATGGGTTCGTGCACCAACAGCCGCATCGAGGACCTTCGCCAGTTCGCCTCGATCATCCAGGGGCGGACGAAGGCCGAGGGCGTGCGCGTCATGGTGGTGCCGGGCTCCGCGCGCGTCCGTCTCGAGGCGGAGGCCGAAGGTCTCGACCGCATCTTCTTGGACTTCGGCGCGGAGTGGCGTTTCGCCGGGTGCTCGATGTGCCTCGGGATGAACCCCGATCAGCTCGCCCCGGGGGAGCGCTGCGCCTCGACGAGCAACCGGAACTTCGAGGGTCGGCAGGGCAAGGGCGGACGCACGCACCTGGTGTCGCCGCTCGTCGCGGCATCCACTGCTGTCCTCGGGCGCCTTGCGAGCCCGAGCGATCTGCCCGCGATCGAGAAGGTGGAGGCCTGAGCATGGACGCGTTCACGACGCACACCGGAGTCGCCGCGCCGCTGAAGCGCTCGGCGGTCGACACCGACCAGATCATCCCGGCCGTGTACCTCAAGCGGGTCACGAAGACAGGATTCGACGACGCGCTGTTCGCCAACTGGCGTCAGGATCCGACCTTCGTCCTCAATCAGCCGTCGTATGCCCACGCGAGCATCCTCGTGGCGGGACCCGACTTCGGCACCGGATCGAGCCGTGAACACGCCGTCTGGGCGCTGCGCGACTGTGGCTTCAAGGTGGTGCTGAGCCCGAAGTTCGCCGACATCTTCCGCGGCAACTCCGGAAAGCAAGGCCTCGTCACCGGCGTCATCTCCGAGGACGCCGTCGAGCGCATCTGGGCTGAGCTCGACGCGCAGCCCGGCGCGGAGATGACGGTCGATCTCGTCGCCCGCACGGCGCGCGTCGGCGAGTACGAGACCTCCTTCGAGATCGACGATTACACTAGGTGGCGGCTCCTCGAAGGGCTCGACGACATCGGGCTCACGCTGCGCAACGCAGATCAGATCGCGCAGTTCGAGGCGCGCCGTGAGGCGTGGCGGCCGCGGACGCTCCCTGTTCCGTAGCCCGAAGCACGCCCCTCACGACGGGGCACGCAGACGTTTCCTCGAGATACAAGTGAGGTCCACCGGATGAACACACTCCTGAGCGAGTCCACCTCGTCGCCCTCGGGCGGCGGAGACAGCGGGCAGGTGCTGACCATCCGGGGCGGGAGGCCGTTGACCGGTCGCGTCGACGTCAAGGGGGCGAAGAACCTCGCGACGAAGGCGATGGTCGCCGCTCTTCTCGGCGAGTCGGCGAGCGTGCTGCGCGACGTCCCCGAGATCAGCGACGTCCACGTCGTGCGCTCGCTGCTCGAGGTTCACGGCGTGAACGTGGAGGAAGAGGGCGACGGCGTGCTCCGGCTCGACCCGAGCGGTGCGGTCTCGGCCCACATGGAGGAGATCGACGCGCACGCGGGCGCATCACGCATTCCGATCCTCTTCTGCGGTCCGCTCCTGCACTTGCTCGGACAGGCCTTCATCCCCGACCTCGGCGGCTGCCGCATCGGGGACCGGCCGATCGACTTCCACCTCGACGCCCTGCGCGCGTTCGGTGCGATCGTCGACAAGCTCCCCAGCGGCATCCGGCTGTCGGCACCCGACGGACTCCACGGCGCGAACATCGAGCTGCCGTATCCGAGCGTCGGGGCGACGGAGCAGGTGCTGCTGACTGCCGTCCGCGCGAAGGGGACCACCGAGCTCCGCAACGCCGCCATCGAGCCCGAGATCATGGATCTGATCGCGGTGCTGCAGAAGATGGGCGCGATCATCTCCTACGAGCCCAACCGCGTCATCTTCATCGAGGGCGTCGATTCGCTTCGCGGCTACGACCACCGGTGCATCTTCGATCGCAATGAGGCTGCATCCTGGGCGTGCGCGGCTCTGGCGACCGATGGCGACATCTTCGTCGCCGGTGCGAAGCAGCAGGAGATGCTGACCTTCCTCAACGTCTTCCGCAAGGCCGGCGGCGACTTCGACATCGCCGAGGACGGCATCCGCTTCCGCCGCGGCGGCGCGCTCAAGCCGATCGTCGTCGAGACCGATGTGCACCCCGGCTTCATGACCGACTGGCAGCAGCCGCTGATCGTCGCGCTGACGCAGGCGGAGGGCGTGTCGACCGTGCACGAGACCGTGTATGAGAACCGCCTCGGGTTCACGAGGGCCCTCAACCTGATGGGTGCCGACATCGTCGTGCACCCCGAGGGGATCGCCTCGCCGGAGCGCCGGGTGCCACGACGTGCGCTGGAGCAGGCGGCGGTCATCACCGGCCCCACGCCGCTCCACGGCGCCGATGTCGTCGTCCCCGACCTGCGCGGCGGCTACAGCTACGTCATCGCAGCGCTGGCCGCCGAGGGGGAGTCGACCATCCGCAACGTCGACATCATCCGGCGAGGCTACGAGAAGCTGTTCGACAAGCTGGCTGCGCTCGGCGCCGACTTCGTGGTCACGGACTGAGCGCACGTGGGCACCCGTCGGGCCTCGGCCGAGAAGAGCCGACCGAGCGCGTTCTGGCCGGCAGCGGCGATCGTCGTTCCCGCGGTCGGTTGGTTCGCCAAGATCGAGATCGAGGGCGGGGAGCACCTTCCCGAAGAAGGCGCCTACATCCTCGCGCCGAACCACTACAGCGAGTTCGATCCGCTGATCACCGCGGTCGCCACGTGGCGGCTCGGCCGCGCGCCGCGGTTCATGGCGAAGGAGAGCCTGTTCCGGGTGCCGCTCCTCGGCGGGCTCCTGCGGTCGCTCGGGATGATCCCCGTCGCGCGCGCCTCCACCGCCGCGGCCGCCAAGCAGACCATCTCGCAGGCCGAGGACCTCGTGGAGTCGGGGCGAGGCGTCATCGTCTACCCGGAGGGCTCCCTGACGCGCGACCCCGACATGTGGCCCATGCGAGGGAAAACCGGTGCCGTCCGGCTCGCCCTCCTCGGGAATCTGCCGGTCATCCCCGTCGCCACGTGGGGCGTCCAGGAGATCATGCCGCGGTATGGCAAGCTCCGCGTCTTCCCGCCGCGCCGTCGCGTGCGCGTGCTGCTCGGTCCCGCCGTCGACCTGGAGCCCTACCGGGCGGTGCGCACCTCGACCAACCTCGTCAACGCAACGGATGCCGTCATGTCGGAGATCTCGCGCCTCTTAGGTGTCCTTCGAGGGGCGACGCCCCCGGCCGAACGCTGGGATCCCGCGATCCACGGGCAGAGGGAGACGGGGCGCCTTGAGCCGTAGGCAGGAGTTGGTCCGCCCCCGCATCGCCGTCATCGGCGCCGGGAGCTGGGGGACCACATTCGGGAAGGTGCTCGCCGATGGGGGCGCGCACGTCGTCATGTGGGCGCGTCGTTCCGAGCTCGCGCAGGAGATTCAGGAGGGTCACCGCAACAGCGAGTACCTGCCGGGAGTGAACCTGCCTCGCAGCATGTCGGCGACGACGCACCTGTCGGAAGCGCTCGACGGGGCCAGCCAGGTGTACCTGGCGATCTCGAGCCAGGCCCTGCGTCAGAACCTCAAGGCGATTCGTCCGCTCATCGCCGAAACCGATGCGCCGGTCGTCTCGCTCATGAAGGGCGTGGAGAAGCGCTCGGGCCTTCGGATGAGCCAGGTGATCGAGCAGGAGCTCCACTGCGATCCCGCGCGCATCGCGGTCGCCTCGGGTCCGAACCTCGCACTCGAGATCGCGCGGGAGCAGCCGACTGCGGCCGTGATCTCTTCCTCCAGCCGCGAGACGGCCGAGGCCGTCGCGCTCCGCGCCCGCAACTCCTACTTCCGCACGTTCGTCAACACCGACGTCGTGGGCACGGAGTTCGGCGGTGTCCTCAAGAACCTCATCGCGGTGGCGATCGGCATCGTCGACGGTGTCGGGTACGGCGAGAACACGAAGGCATCCATCATCACGCGCGGTCTCGTCGAGATGACGGACTTCGCCGTCGCGCAGGGCGCGGAGCCCGAGACGCTGCAAGGCCTCGCCGGACTCGGCGATCTGATCGCCACGTGTCAGTCTCCGCTCAGCCGCAACAACACGGCCGGACGGCTCCTCGGGCAGGGGTACAGCTTCCAGGACGTCGTCAAGCAGATGAACCAGACCGCGGAGGGACTGGCATCCGTCGCGCCCATCCTGCAGCTCGCCCGGGAGGCAGGCGTGCAGATGCCCATCGTCGAGCAGGTCAAGATGGTCCTCGACGGCGCGATGAACCCGCGGGATATCGCCCCGCATCTGACGACGGACGACGACAAGCCCAAGGGCGAGAGGACGCAGGATGGTCAAGGCGGCAGTGGTGGTGCTCTTCGGAGGACGTTCGAGCGAGCACTCGATCAGCTCCGCCACGGCCGGCGGGGTGCTGCGCGCGATTGATCGGGAGCGGTTCCGGGTGGTGCCCGTCGGCATCACCCGCGACGGCGCTTTCGTGCTCGAAGACGACGACCCGGACAAGTTCGCCCTGACCCACGGTGCGCTGCCGGAGGTCGTCGACAACGGCACCCGCATCCTCTGGCCGGAGTCGACGCTCTCTCGCGAGCTGCAGGTGCGGCGCGGCGACGGCACGGTCGAGTCGCTCGGCGACATCGACGTCGTCTTCCCGATCCTGCACGGCAGGTTCGGGGAGGACGGCACGGTGCAGGGCTTCCTCGAACTGCTCGGCCTGCCGTACGTGGGTGCGGGGCTGCTCATGTCCGCGATCGGCATGGACAAGCACACGACGAAGAGCATCCTGAAGGCCGCCGGCGTCCCGGTCGTTCCGTGGATCGCTTTCACCCGCAGCGATCTCGACCGCGATCGGGAGCTCTGGATGCGTCGAGCGCGGTCGCTCGGTCTCCCCGTCTTCGTCAAGCCCGCTCGGGCCGGCTCGAGCGTGGGGGTCTCGAAGGTCTCCTCGTGGGACGAGTGGGATGCGGCTCTCGAGGTCGCCTTCGCCGAAGACGCGACCGTGCTGGTGGAGCAGGCCGTGGTCGGGCGTGAGGTCGAATGCGGCGTCCTGGAGGGTCGCGACGGTGGAGCGCCCCGCGTGAGCGTCGCCGGCGAGATCGTCATCTCGGGTCGCGACTTCTACGATTTCGAGGCGAAGTACCTCGATGCGCCCGGGATCGACCTCGTGTGCCCGGCGGACATGCACGATGGCGAGCTGGCCGAGATGCAGCGCATCGCGGCACGGGCGTTCGAGGCGGTCGGTGGAGAAGGACTCGCCCGCGTCGATTTCTTCTTCACGGGCACCGACTTCTACGTCAACGAGGTCAACACGATGCCCGGGTTCACACCGATCTCGATGTTCCCGAAGTGCTGGATCGCGTCGGGTCTGCCGTACGACGCCCTGCTGACCGAGCTGATCGACCTCGCGCGCGTGCGGTGAGCGCCGGCCGACCGTTCAGTCCGTCGGGCGGTCGACGCATTCCAGGTCGGTCGACGGAAGCATGCCGACGGCGCCGGACAATGCGCTCAGCACGTCGTTTCCGCTGACGACGTCGTAGTCGAGGTAGACCTCGACGGCGGGGACGCGGCCGAAGGTCGTGAACCGGTAGCGAGGCGCCTCGCTGTCGTCGATGAGCCAATCCACGCCGCCCACCGACTGGCATTGCAGGGTGGACGGCCCCGGCGGCTCCAGTCCGCAGGTGAGGATGACGGAGCTCGGCGCACCCCACGCGCCCGTCGCCTGCGCGTCGGTCCAGACGCGCGGCTGCCCGTCGACGGTGGCCGGGAGCCGCACGGTCACGGCCGCGCAATCGGGAGAGTCTGCAGCGGGGGCGGGTTGCAGAGACACCGTCGTGGCGCACGCGCTGAGGAGGGATGCCAGGAGCATTGCTGCGCCGCATGCCGCCACGCTTCGTCGGACGGCCCGCACGGGGGAGCGGCGCGTCGGAGTCACCCCTTCAGGCTACCGTGGAGGAATGGACCCCCGGCACGCCTCCGACGCCGGTGCGCTCGTGGGTGACATCGCCGAGCGCGACCTCCTGTCCCACATCCTGCAGGTGCTCGCCGGCTCCTCGCGGGCGATCGTGGGCCCCGGTGATGATGCGGCGGTGCTGGCGGCGCCGGGCGGCAGGGTCGTCGTGTCCACCGACACGCTGGTGCACGGACCGGACTTCCGGCTCGCGTGGTCGTCGGGATTCGACCTCGGGTTCAAGGCCGCCGCGGTGAACCTCGCCGACATCGCGGCGATGGGTGCACGCCCGACCGCTCTCGTCGTCGCGCTCGCGGTGCCCGCGCGGACGCCTGTCGCGCTGGTGACGGAGCTCGCGCGAGGGCTGCGCACGGCGTGCGAGCGACTGACGATCGGCTGCGCCGTCGAGGGCGGCGACCTCACGGTCTCCGACACGTTGACGATCGCGGTGACCGCGCTCGGCGTGCTCGACGGTGCACCCGTGCTCCGCAGTGGCGCCCGGATCGGCGACACCGTCGCCGTCGCCGGGGAGCTGGGCGCCGCGGCGCGCGGGCTGGCGGTGCTCTTCGATCGATTCCGCACCGAGGCGGGAGACCCGGTTCCGGTCGACCTGGACGCACTCAACCCTGCCGAGCGCGCGGATCTCGACGCTCAACTGCGACCCGAACCGCCGATTGCGCTCGGCCCCGTGGCAGCGGCCGCCGGCGCCACCGCAATGATGGACGTCTCCGACGGGCTGCTCCTCGATGCGACGCGACTCGCCGACGCGTCACACGTCACGATCGCCCTGCAGGGCGTCGCAGACGGACCCGCGTTGCGCGGGGGCGAGGACCACGCGCTGCTCGCGACGTTCGATCCCGCCACCCCTCTGCCGGACGGCTTCCGTGCCATCGGGCGGGTGGTCTCCCGGGTCGACGCGGCGGTGACCCTCGACGGCATCGCCGTTTCCGGGCCCGGCGGCTGGGACCCGATACGCGACTGGGATGCCGGTCGCGGCTGACGAGTCGTTCCGCCACGGGCGCGTGACGCTGTCACGCAGGGGTCAGCGCGGCGACACCCACCACAGCGTCGTGTCGCCGTAGCGCTTGCTCCGCGAGGAGACGAGGCTGTCGGGAAGGGCGGGCGCGGGAGATCGCGTGGCCCGCTCCACGATGACGACGGCATCCGGCCTGAGGCGCGGCGCGAGCAGTTCGAGGGTGGTGGCCAGTTCCGGCTCGGGGATGTCGTACGGCGGATCGATGAAGACGACGTCGAATGCCGAGGTACCCGCCCGGAGGAACGCGTCGGCGGTCATGCGGTGGACGTTCAACGCGGCAGCGGGGACCGCGCGCTGCACCGTGCGGACGTTGCGCTCCGCGACGGTCGCCGCGCGCGCCGCGCGCTCGACGAGGTCTGCCGAGACCGCGCCGCGGCTGACCGCTTCCAGACCGAGAGCTCCCGACCCTGCATAGAGGTCCGCCACCGCGGCACCTTCCAGCAGATCGGCAGCCTCGAGCGCGCCGAAGAGCGATTCCCTCACGCGATCGCTCGTCGGACGCGTACCCGCGTCAGGCACGAGGAGCGTCAGCGACCCCGCGGCGCCGCCGATGATGCGCGTCATGACGTGCCGGCGTCGTTCGTCTCGGAGCGCAGGCGCGGTTCCGTCCGCAGTTGCGGGCGAAGGCCCGCCTTGTCGGCATAGAAGGCGCGGATCCGGTCCATGTCGGCGCCGACGTCGCCGGTGAGCTCGATCGTGGGGCCGAGGCCGGTGGTCATGGTCGTGCGGTCGACGTAGCCGAGAGTCACCGGCATCCCCGTCTCGCGCGCGATGCGATAGAAGCCGCTCTTCCAGTACGTGTTCGTGCCACGTGTTCCGTCGGGTGTCACGACGAGACCGAAGACCTCGCCGGAGCGAACACGCTCGACCACCTCTCCGACGACCCTGGCCGCGTCGGCGCGGTCCACCGGAATGCCCCCGAGGCGACGCATGAGAGGGCCGCGCCAGCCGCGGAAGAGGGCGTCCTTCCCGAGCCATCGGACCGGGATGCCGAGCTGCCACGCGATCGCCAGCATCAGCACGAAGTCCCAATTGGACGTATGCGGTGCACCGATGAGCACGGTGGGCACGCGCGGAGCCGGTTCCGAGCGGAGTGACCATCGGCTGAACGTCCAGAACACGCGGGCGACGAAGCGTCGGAGCATCCGTCCACTTTACGCGTCGACCCCGTCCTCCACGTCGGGCGTGCTCCCTAGACTCGACTCATGTCTTCCGTGAGCCTGTCGTCCGCGCTGACGGACGTCGTCGGCGCGAAGACGGCGGCCAGCCTGTCCCGCGCGTTCGGGATGTCGACCGTGGGCGATCTGCTCGCGCACTACCCGCGCCGCTATGCACAGCGAGGCGAGCTCACGCCGATCGCGTCGCTGCCGGTAGGGGAGCAGGTGACCATCGTCGCGGAGGTGCGGGCCGTGTCGACGCGGCCCATGCGCGGACGCAACGGGACTCTCCTCGAGGTCGTGATCAGCGACGGCGCCGGCACCGTCAACCTCGCCTTCTTCAATCAGGTGTGGCGGCAGAGTGAACTCCGGGTCGGTCGACAGGGCATCTTCTCCGGGAAAGTCGGGGAGTTCAAGGGACAGCTCCAGTTCGCCCATCCCGACTACCAGCTCTTCGACGACGAGGACGAGGCCCGCCTCAACGCCGAGGCGCGTCAGCACCAGCCGATCCCCATCTACCCGGCCACGAGCACGATCGCGAGCTGGCAGATCGAGAAGGTGATCGCTGCCGTGCTGCCGCGCCTGGAGAAGATTCCCGATCCGCTTCCCGATGACCTGCGTCGAGAGGAAGGTCTCCTCCCCGCGCAGAGTGCGCTTCAGCGCATCCACCAGCCGGACTTCCCCGATGAGATCGAACTGGCGCGGCAGACGCTGCGGATGCACGAGGCCTTCGTTCTGCAGGCCGCCCTCTTGCAGCAGCGCTTCGAAGTTCGGCAACTGGTCGCTACGTCGCGTCCCGCCGGTGACCTTCTCGCGCGGTTCGATGCAGCGCTGCCGTTCGCGCGCACGGCCGATCAGCTCGCTGTCGGTGAGCGCATCGAGGCGGATCTGGTCCAGGGCTGGCCGATGAACAGGCTCATCCAGGGTGAGGTGGGGTCTGGAAAGACGCTCGTGGCGCTGCGGGCGATGCTGCAGGTGGCGCAGTCGGGGGGACAGTCTGCTCTCATCGCCCCGACCGAGGTGCTCGCCGCCCAGCATGTGCGCTCGATCGCCCGCATGCTCGGCCCGCAGCTCGCCCCCGAGCTCATGCCGACGCTGTTGACCGGACAGCTTCCGGCGCCCGAGCGTCGAAAGGCCGCCTTGCGTGCCGCCTCCGGTCAGGCGCGGATCGTGGTGGGGACGCACGCCCTGTTGAGCGCGACGACGACCTTCGCCGACCTCGGTCTGGTCGTCGTCGACGAGCAGCACCGCTTCGGCGTCGAACAGCGGGAGACGTTGCGGGCGAAGGGCATGTCCCCGCACGTGCTGGTGCTCACCGCCACCCCCAT
The DNA here is from genome assembly GCA_029202445.1 of Candidatus Microbacterium phytovorans. NCBI lineage: Bacteria > Bacillati > Actinomycetota > Actinomycetes > Micrococcales > Microbacteriaceae > Microbacterium > Candidatus Microbacterium phytovorans. Next base: position 1,044,901 of record CP119321.1, on the reverse strand, counting down.
CCCGCGGACCGTCGCGATGACCGTGTTCGGCGATCTCGACGTCTCGACCATTCGCGCGCTTCCGGCAGGTCGTGCCGGTATCTCCACTTTTGTGGCGCCGCTCGCCGAGAAGCCGGGCTGGTTCTCACGGGTGTGGGAGCGCATCGTCGAAGAGGTTGCTCAAGGGCGCCAGGCATTCGTCGTCTGCCCCGCCATCGACACTTCGGGCGCGTCGATCGACGTCGACGGGCCGCAGGTGCCCGCGGTCGAGGGGGAGTCCGAGCGCACACGATGGGGAGTCGTCCAGGTCGCCGGCATGCTGGCATCCCATCCGGGCTTCGGCGAGCTGCGTATCGCACTGCTGCACGGCAAGCTTCCCGCAGAGGAGAAGGATGCCGTGATGCAGGCGTTCGCGCGCGGTGACCTCGACGTTCTCGTGGCCACGACGGTCGTGGAGGTCGGCGTCGACGTTCCCAACGCCTCCACCATGGTGATCCTGGAGGCGGATCGGTTCGGGGTGTCCCAGCTGCACCAGCTGCGCGGTCGCGTCGGCCGAGGAAGTGTCCCGGGCCTGTGCATCCTCGTCACCGAGGCGCCGACCGGGACGAAGGCACGCGATCGCGTCGAGGCTGTGGCGGGCACCGGCGACGGCTTCGAGTTGGCGGAAGTCGATCTCGAGCTGCGAGGGGAGGGCGACGTCCTGGGCGACGCGCAGTCGGGTGCTCGCACGTCGCTGCGCCTGCTGCGGGTGGTGGCAGACGCCGACCTCATCGGCCGCGCCAGGAGTGCCGCCGAGGCGGTCATCGACGCCGATCCGACGCTCAAGCACCATCCCGACCTCGCCGCCGCCATCCGCCGGCGCGTGGGCAACGAGGAGCGCGCAGCGCTCGCGAAGAACTAGCCGGATAGGCTGGATGCCATGAACAACCGCATCGCGGTCGTACCCGGTTCCTTCGATCCGCCGACGCTCGGTCACCTCGATGTGATCCGCCGGGCTGCCGCCCTCTACGACCAGTTGCACGTGCTCGTGGTGCACAATCCCGGCAAGGAAGCGATGCTTCCTATCGCTCAGCGGCTGACGCTTCTCGAGCAGTCCGTCGCCGAGGCGGGCATCGAGGGTGACGTCATCGTGGCCTCGTGGAGCATGGGCTTGCTCGTCGACTACGCCGTCGATGTCGACGCCGGGGTTCTCGTCAAGGGCATCCGTTCCCAGGTCGACGTCGCGTACGAGACACCCATGGCGATCGTCAATCGTCACCTCGCCCACGTCGAGACCGTGTTCCTGCTGCCCGACCCGGCGCACGCGCTGGTCTCGAGCTCGCTCGTGCGGCAGGTCGCATCCCTCGGCGGAGACGTATCGCCGTTCGTGCCCGCACCGGTCGCCCGATTCCTGGACACCGGCGCAGGAAAGATCTGAGGAGGAGACATGAGTCGCAAACGTTTGAATGGACCGTTCGTCCTTCCGGCGCACGACATCGTCCACCGTTCCGGCGAGATGCGTGAGCACCGCCTGGAGGTGGCAGCGCCCGCGCAGTGGGGCGAGGGACTGGTGTCGGTGGCAGCCGGGGAACCCATCGCGATCGATGTCCGGCTGGAGTCCGTACACGAGGGAATCCTGGTCACGGCAGAGATCGACACCCAGTACACCGGTGTCTGCGGCCGCTGCCTCATCGACATCGCCGAGCCGCTCGAAGTCGAGTTTCAGGAACTCTTCGGGTATCCTGGTGGAGAAGCGAACGACTTCGAGGTTCAAGACGACCACGTGGATCTTGAAACTCCTGTCAGGGATTCGATCGTCCTGTCGCTTCCTTTCCAGCCGGTATGTCAGCCGGACTGCCCCGGGCTCGACCCGAACACGGGCGAGAGGCTGACATCGGAAGCCGTGCCGGAAGCACCGGTCGATCCGCGCTGGGCCGCGCTGAAGGCCCTCACCCCAGACCACGACGGCGAGGCAGTGCGCCCCGCCGCCGACGACACAGAGAAGAGCTAGCCATGGCAGGTAACCCCCCGAAGCGCAAGGTCTCCCGCTCCAACACGCGTTCGCGTCGTGCACAGTGGAAGGCGGAGGCGCCCGCCCTCGTCAAGACCGTCGAGAACGGCAAGGTCGTCTACAGCCGCCCGCACCAGGCGAAGGTCGTCACCGACTCGCAGGGCACCGAGCTGTTCCTGGAGTACAAGGGCCGCAAGGTCGCCGACGTCTGAACGACGGTCACGTCGTGACGGACGTCTCCTTCGAGCACGAGGTGCTCTCCGACAAGCTCGGGGTCGATATCGACCCCGAGCTTCTGTCGCTCGCCCTGACGCATCGTTCTTTCGCGTATGAGAACGGCGGTATTCCGCACAACGAACGTCTCGAGTTCTTGGGCGATTCGATCCTCGGACAAGCGGTGACGGTGCACCTCTTCACGTTGCATCCCCACCTCGACGAGGGGTCGCTGGCGAAGCGACGCGCGAGCGTCGTGTCGACGGTGGCTCTCGCGGAAGTGGCGCGACGCATCGGCCTCGGGGCTCATCTGCGACTCGGGCGCGGTGAAGACCAGACCGGTGGACGCGATAAGGATTCGATCCTGGCCGACACGATGGAGGCGGTCTTCGGCGCGACGTTCTTGTCAGCCGGCCCCGACGCGGCAACGGAACTGGTCCTCCGTCTTCTCGAACCGCTCCTCACCGATCCAGAACGTTACGGCGCGGCGATGGATCCGAAGACGAGTCTGCAGGAGCTCGCGGCACGTCTCGCCCTTGCGCCGCCCGTCTACACGGTGACGGCCGAAGGCCCTGATCACCATCGCCGGTTCACCGCGACCGTCTCGGTCGGCGAGGTGTCGTGCACGGGCTCGGGCTCGAGCAAGAAGCAGGCCGAAATGGCCGGCGCGCTGGCCGTCTGGCGTGAGCTCTCGGCGCGTGCCTGAGCTCCCTGAAGTCGAGGTCGTCCGCGCGGGGCTGGAGCCCGCCGTCACCGGTGCCCTCGTCCTCGGCGCTGATGTCCACGACACTCGCGCGCTCACCCGGCATCCTGGCGATGCCGTGTCGTTCGAACGAGCGGTCGTCGGTCGTCGATTCGCGGCTGCGGCGCGTCGGGGGAAATTCCTTTGGCTGCCGTTCCAGCGAGAGGGTGCGGAGCGCGACGACGCCTCGATGTTCCCCGGAGACGCCGTCGTCGCCCACCTCGGGATGAGCGGCCAGCTGCTGCTTCGCGCGGTCGACGCACCACCGGAGCGCCACGAGCGCGTTCGCATTCATCTGAGCCACCCGGACCACGGCGAGCTGGCCGTGGTGTTCGCCGATCAGCGCACCTTCGGATCGCTCGCGGTGGACGACCTGATCCCGACGCCCGACGGCGCGCCCGGCGGCTGGGGAGTGAGCGCGGCGCTGGTTCCGACGCAGGTCGCGCACATCGCGCGCGATCCGCTCGACCCGGCGTTCTCGGAGAGCTCCTTCCGTGCGCGGCTGGCTCGCACCGAGTCGGCGATCAAGCGAGTGCTCCTCGACCAGACGGTGGCAAGTGGGATCGGCAACATCTATGCCGACGAGTCGCTGTGGGCGGCCAGAATCCATCCGGAGACTCCGGCATCCTCGCTCTCGACGCGCGCCGTGAATCGTCTGCGCCACGAGGTGAGGGTTGTTTTGGAGCGTGCGCTGGCGGAGGGCGGGACGAGCTTCGACGCGCAGTACGTCAACGTGAACGGGCAGGCCGGCTATTTCGCTCATTCTCTCCGCGCGTACGGGCGAACGGGGGAGCCGTGCCCTCGCTGCGGGCGGCCGATCGTCCGGGTGTCGTTCACCAACCGGTCGAGCCACTACTGCGCTCATTGCCAACGCCGACCGGGGTGACGTAGGCACTCGCCACTCACGCTTCGCTGCAGCGGTATTGATAATTGAACTATCGATAGTCATACTAACGATATGCGGATATCCGAGCTCAGCGAGATCTCCGGCGTTAGCGCCGCGACGATCAAGTACTACACGCGGGAGAGCCTGCTCCCTGCGGGCGAGCGCACCGGCTACAACCAGACCGAGTACGGCGGAGTGCACGTCGACCGGCTGCGGCTGATACGCGCGCTGATCGAAGTGGGAGGGCTGTCGGTCTCCGCGGCGCGCAACGTGCTCCGCGCCATCGACGACGAGGGGATGCCATTGCCGCATGTCTTCGGGATTGCGCAGCACGCTCTTCCGCAGCGGGAGACGCCGGCCCGACCAGAGTCGATCGCCCGGGTGCGTGCCGAAGCTCACGTGCGCGGATGGCACACGGCGCCCGAGAACCCCGGGCTCGAACTGGCCGCGGGCGTGCTCGACGCGTACGAGGTGCTCGGCCGGAGTGATCTCTCGTCGACGCTGGGGGCCTATGCCGCCGCCGCCGAACAGGTCGCCGCAGCAGACCTCGACGCGCTCGACAGCAGCGGCAGCCGAGCCGCGATGGCCGAGACCGTGGTCGTCGGCACCGTGCTCGGTGACACCCTCTTCGCGGGACTGCGGCGACTCGCCCAAGAGGCCGAAACGGCACGCCGGTACTCGATGTCGACCCAGGAGACGACCACATGACGGCCACGGTCTCGCGTGCCGCGCAGCCGCTCGCGACCCTTCCCCGGCCGGACCGCTGGCACCGCCCGCTCCTTGCCCTAGCCGCCGGCATGCTCATGCTGAGCGTCGTCTGCGGCATCCTCGCGATCGTCGATCCGCGGCTGATCCTCGGGCAGAACGCCTGGTTCAAGCCGCTGAAGTTCTCGTTGTCGATCGCGGTGTACGCGGTGACCCTCGCGTGGCTGATCGGGCAGGTGCATCGCTGGCGCCGCGCAGCGAGTATTGCGGGCACCATCGTCGTGATCGCGCTCGTCGCCGAGATGGTGATCATCGTCGGTGCCGCGGCGGCGGGGACCACCAGTCACTTCAACGTCTCGACCCCGCTGAACACCACGCTCTGGTCGGTGATGGCGGCATCCATCGTGATCGTGTGGATCGTCACCCTGCTGGTGGGGATCGCGCTCGTCGTCAGCCCGACGCCCGACGCGGCACGCAATCTCGCGATTCGCGGTGGCGTCGCGCTCGGGCTCGTGGGCATGGCGGTCGCCTTCCTGATGACAGGCCCCACGCCCGGACAGCTCGATGACTTCCAGGGGATCGCGGGGGCTCACGCCGTCGGGGTGGCCGACGGGGGAGCCGGGTTGCCCTTCCTCGGCTGGAGCACCGAGGGCGGTGACCTCCGCGTGCCGCACTTCGTCGGGATGCATGCGCTGCAGATCCTCCCACTGAGCCTCCTCGCGCTCGAACTGCTGAGCCGTCGGATGCCGGCGCTGCGCGATGGCGGCGTGCGGTGGAGGCTCGTCATGCTCCTGACCGTCGCGTATGCAGCGATGATCGGCATCCTCACCTGGCAGGCACTCATCGGGCAGTCCGTCGTCGCCCCCGCCGGACCCGTCCTCGCCGCAGGAATCGGGGTCGCTGTTGCCACCGTCGCTGCGTGCGCGGCTGTCGTGGTCGGAGCACGCCGATGACCCCGCGCTGGACGCCGCTCGCCATCGTCTACCTCGCGCTGTCGATCGCCGGGCTCGGGATCACCTGGACGTTCAACGCCATCGCCATCGTTCAGAACAGCGCGTGGTTCGGCGAGTGGTTCGCCAACGGGGCCGCGACCCAGTCGCTGCAGTGGGACCTCGTGGTCGTGGTGGCCGCGGCGAGCATCTTCATCGTGGTGGAAGGACGCCGGATCGGGATGCGGTGGGCGTGGCTGTTCGTTCCGCTGTCGTTCCTCACTGCTGCAGCGTTCACCGTGCCGCTCTTCCTCGCACTCCGAGAACGACGGCTCTCACGTCTCCGCGACGAGGGGGCGGGGCCGACCGTCTGACGACGACCCCGCTCCACCTCAGTCGAGAATGCGCTGCCAGGCGCCGCCGACGGTGAACGGGACGAACCCGATCGCCTCGTTGACGTCGAGCATCGGACGGTTCTCCTCGGCATTGAAGGTCGAGACGAAGGGAGACGTGGGAACCTCCGCGGCCCAGCGCAGGAGGTTCTCGCACTTCACGAGCGTCCCCAGCCGTCGCCCTCGATGCTCCCTCACCACGAGCGTGCCCCACTGGTCGGTCGGGCGCGAGCGGTCCTGCCCGATTCCCAGCTCGTTGTAAGCGACGATCCTTCCCGACGGCACGTGCTCCACGGCGGCGACACCGATGTGAAGTCCGCCGTCCGCCAGTCGGCGATCGCGATGCTCCACCCGCGCGACGTCCCAGCGCTCTTCGGTGATGTCGAGGCCGCTCAACGGAACGTCGGTCGACATGCGCGACAGCACGTAGGCGAAGGCCTCGCGGAAGCGCTCCGGCGTGCCGCCGCTCCACAACTGCACGCGATAGTCGATGCCGGCTGCGTCACGGGCCGCGTCGCGCATCGCACGGACCGCGTCGAGCGAGCCGCGGAGATCGAAGATGCTGTTGCGCTCGACCTGCTGGAGCGTGAAGTCCTGATCGAGATAGAACTGCGTCCATGCGTCGCGGGGTACGGCGCCGAAGCCCGTCGGTGAAGGGCAGGTCGGCAGTCCCGTGTCGAGGCGGTGCAGGCTGTACGTCTGCAGCACCGTCCGCCCCGCGGCCCGTGCGTCGGCGATCGCGAGCTCCAGCAGCCGTTCCGTCACCCCGTCGTCGCGCACGTCGGGCAGGGTAGCGAGATCGTATTCGAGGTTTCGTGATCCCGCTTCCATCGACATGCTCCACTGGATCGCGCCGACCGCGCGGTCGCCATGGCGCGCGACGTGTCCGCCGCGCTCCACGTACCGCTGCACGTGCCACGCCGGCAGCACTTCCGACGGGGCGATGCGGAGGTGGTCGGTTCCCACGTCGTGCTCGACGCCGCGGTTGAGGACCTCGATCATGTCGAGGAAGTCCCGGGCGTCCGCATCGTCCAGGTCGCGCGGAGCGGCGACGCGGACGATGTCGAGCGTTCGCGTGCTCATGTGAGGACCTTCTTCCACGCGCCGTTGTAGGCAGCCGGACGGAACCCGATGGCCTCGTTGATGTCGAGCATCGGGCGGTTCTCCTCCGCGTTGTAGGTGATCACCTTCGGCGACTCGGGGGCGATGTCACGCCACGTCACGAGCGCGGCGCACTTGACCAGCTGACCGAGCTTGTGACCGCGGTGCTCCTTGAGCACGAGCGTGTCCTCCTGATGCGTCGGTCGCGTGCGATCCTCGCCGATGACGAGCTCGTTGAACGCGACGAGCTCACCGGTGGCGATGTGCTGGGCGGCGGTGACGAGGGCCGTCATCCCGGCGTCGATCCATCGCTGATCGTGACGAGAGACGCGCGCGGCATCCCACGTCTCCTCGTCGAACTCCATGCCGGCCGCGGGGGCGTCCGTCGACATGCGCGACTTCATCCACGCGAAGCCTTCGGCATGTTCGGGGGGCGTCGGCGCTATCCACTGGACGACTCGGTAGCCGGCCGAAGCAGCCTGCGCCTCGGCCAGCAGGCGATCCACCGTCGGGGCGCTCTCGCGCAGGTCGAGATCGCTCTGCCGCTCGATCTGCTCGAGCGTGTAACCGTTGGCGAGGTAGAACCGCGCGGCGCGGTCTCGTGGGATGCTACCGAAACCGGTGGGCGCGTCGAGGCGGTCGCCGACAGTCTCGGGATGCTGTGCCCACGACTGCAGCACGCTGCGTCCGTGAGCGCGAGCGGCATCCTCCACGAGACGGTACGCCGCCGTGCCGATGCCACGCCCGTGGTACTCGCGCAGCAGCTCGACGAGCCAGAACGCGTTCTTCGAGCCCGTTTCGTGCGGAATGTCGACGCCCACCCGGCCGATGATCCGACCGTCGACGACAGCGACCCAGCTGAGCCGTGTCTCGTCGGGATCGGGCTGGTAGTGCGGAAGGAGCTCGGCGGCATCCATGGCGTCGTCGTCGTTGCCGGCGATCTCCGCGTAGACGGCGTTGCGCACGCGCGTCATCTCGATGAAGGCGGCGGCGTCGACCGCGTCGATGCTGGTCGGGATGGTGAGGGTTCGGAACTCGACGCCGAGTTCGGTCTGGGTGTTCATGAGGAATGGGCTCCGTTGGTCAGAAGGGAAGAGATTCGGGGGATGCCGGCGCGTGTGGGCGCCGGCATCCCGCTCACAGGAGGGGGAGTCGGTGGCAGCGGAGCTGCCACGCGTGCTCCCGGGCGATGCGGTCGAGTTCCCGTTGGCGGGAAGCAGGTGTCTGTGCCCGCGCGGGTCGGGTGCTCCACAGCAGCAGTGCGAGTGCCAGCCGGAGGGCCACCCGATCCGGGAGGGACGTCCGCGGAGTCAGGTCGTTCAGAGGATGCTGCAGCGGCACGGCGCCGTCGAAGGGCCGACGTTCCGGGCGCTGCGGCGCGATGAGAGTGTTCACGAGAGTGCTTTCGATGGAAGTGGATGCCGCGATGGCGGCGGGGATCGTGCCGCAGCACGAGGAGGCGGGGCACAGGAAGGCCCGAGAGTCCGATCGGACCCGTTCAGACGACGGAGATCACGCCCAGAGGGCAGACTCGTCCCCTGCGGGGATCAGATGAACGCGTGCGTGCGCGCGTTCTGGAAGGCGCCGAAGGAGACGGTCCCGGTGCACGCGAGACGCGGAGTCATTCCTCCGGTGGTGTTCATGTGCATCATTTCGGGACCTCCTTTCTCAACTTCTGACGCGGAGAGTGACGATAGCGCGTGGCTGGCGCGTGCGTCAAGCCCACTGCCGGTAGCGTGGTCGCGACAGCCGCGCGAGACCCGACGGAGGACGGCCACTTATGCACCTGAAGAGCGTGACGCTCAAAGGCTTCAAGTCGTTCGCGCAGCCCACGACGTTCGCGCTCGAACCGGGCGTGACCTGCATCGTCGGCCCGAACGGATCCGGCAAGTCGAACGTCGTCGACGCTCTCGCCTGGGTCATGGGAGAGCAGGGCGCCAAGACCCTGCGCGGCGGCAAGATGGAGGATGTCATCTTCGCCGGGACGGCCACGCGCGGTCCGCTCGGTCGCGCCGAAGTGCAACTGACGATCGACAACAGCGACGGGGCACTCCCCATCGAGTACAGCGAAGTGACGATCAGTCGCACGCTGTTCCGCAACGGCTCCAGCGAGTACGCGATCAACGGGGAGACCTGCCGCCTCCTGGATGTGCAGGAGCTGCTCAGCGATTCGGGGCTGGGTCGCGAAATGCACGTCATCGTGGGCCAGGGACGCCTCGACACCGTGTTGCAGGCGAGTCCGGAGGATCGACGCGGCTTCATCGAGGAGGCCGCCGGCATCCTCAAGCATCGCCGCCGCAAGGAGAAGACGCTCCGCAAGCTCGAGGCGATGGAGACGAACCTCATGCGGCTCAGCGATCTCGCGGGGGAGTTGCGGCGACAGCTGAAGCCGCTGGGCAAGCAGGCCGAGATCGCGCGGGAGGCCGCGACGATCGCTGCCGTCGTCCGCGACGCGAAGGCGAGGCTGTACGCCGACGAGCTCGTGACGCTGCGCACCCAGCTGGCAGATCACGCACGGAACGAGCAGGACCGTCACGCAGAGCGGGTGCTTCTCCAAGATCAGGTCGAGCAGGTCAAGCAGCGCATCGACGCGCTCGAGTCGCAGCAGCGTTCCGAGGCCGTCGACAGTGCGCGTGCCGCGGCCTTCGGTCTGGAACAGGTGCAGGAGCGGCTCCGCGGACTCTACTCGCTCGCCGGGCAACGACTCTCGCTCCTCGAGGATGACGGTCAGCTCGCGCTCGAGGTCACCACCGTCAGCCAAGCCAGCATCGACGAGGCGCGCGCCGAGGTCGACGACATCGCCTCGGGACTCGGAGCCGCACAGGATGCGGCGGCCGCCGCGGCGCGCGAGGTGATCCGCTCGCGGGCCGAGCTCGACGCACTCGACGCCGATATCGCAGCCCAGAGCGCCCTGGTCTCCGAGCACGACATGCGTCTGACGGCTCTGCGCGGTTCTTCTGAAGCGGCAGCGTCGCGACTGGATGCCGTGCGGGCAGCTGTCGAACGGCAGCAGCGCGCGCTCGACGCGGCGCTCGCACGTCGGACCGAGGCGGAGGAGGTGCTCGCCGGGGTCGATCCCGACCTGGTTCCCGAGAGTTCGTCGGCAGAGTATGCCGCCGCTTACGAACGCGCTCAGCGCGACGCCACGGAGGCGGAGTCGAACGTCTCGGGTCTGCGCGAACGCCTGCACGCAGCGGAGCGGGAAGTGGAGTCGCTGACGGCGCAGACGGCCGCGCTGAGTCGGGCACTGGACGTGCGTAACGCCGCCGCGGCTCTCCTCGAGCGCGGCGGTCCCGGCATCCGCGGACTGGTCGGCGATGCGGTCAAGGTGACGCCGGGATACGAGGCGGCCATTGCGGCGGCGCTCGGATCGTTGGCGGAGGGACTCCTGGTCGACGACTTCGACGCTGCCGTCGGTGCAGCATCGGTTGCCCGCGACGCCGACCTCGGAGCCGTGGACATCATGCTCGCTTCGTCCGTGCGCTCCGCACCCGACGCACGTGTCGCGCCGCGAGGCGCCACTCCCGCGGACGAGGTCGTCTCGGGTCCGGACGGAGTGCGCGGGGTGCTGTCGCTTGTGCTGATCGTGGACGACCTCGAGGCTGCCCGGCAGTGGACCGAGTCGGCGACCGACGCGGACGCGGGCTTCGTGCTCGTGACGCGGGGCGGCGAAGTCGTCACGGCGCATACCGTCCGGGCCGGTTCGGGCTCCGGGCGATCACGACTCGAGCTCGCCGCAGAGCGGGATGCGGCGGCCGATCGTCTCACCGAGATCGCCGTCGTGGCCGATTCACTGCGAGAAGCGCTCGTCGATGCGCAGACCGCATGGGATGATGCGCGGCGCCGCACCAGGGAGTCGCTGCAGACGCTGCGCGAGCACGACGCCGCTCTGGCCGCGCACAGTGAGCAGGTCAATCGCGCGACAGTGCGCCATGAGGCTGCCATCGCCGAATGTGAGCGGCTCGAAGCAGGGCTTCGTCAGGCCCAAGTGGCCGTGGTCGACGCGGAGACCGCCGCGCGGGCCGCTGAAGACGCCCTCCGGCAGGCTCAGGCGGCTCCCCGCCCCATCCTCGACGCCTCGGCGCGTGACGGCCTTCTGTCCGAGCTGGACGCTTCGCGCGACGCCGAGATGCGGTCGCGGCTCGACGTCGAGACCTTGAAGGAGCGGGTTCGCGCGGGGGAGTCGCGGGTCGTCCAGCTCGAACGACAGCGCGAACGCGAGCGCGCTGCCGCTGAGGAGGCCGCTCGCCGGGCTGTCATCCGGCGTGCGCAGCGGGAAGTCGCCGCCGAGGTCGTCGCACAGCTTCCCCCGCTCCTGGACTCCGTCGACCGATCGGTCTCGCAGGCGCGGGTCGAACTGCAGCTCGCGGAGCAGACGCGCACGGCGCTCACGGCGGAACTGGGGGAGCTGCGCGGTCAGGAATCGGGGCTCCGCGAACGCCTGAATGCCCTCACCGAGAGCGTGCACGGGATCGAACTGCAGATGCACGAGAAGCGGCTCCACGTGACGTCGCTGCTCGAGCGCGTGAACAGCGAACTGGGACTGGCCGAGAATATTCTCGTTTCGGAATACGGCCCCGATCAGCCCGTTCTCGGAGAGGAGGGCGACGAGGGGACTCCGTTCGAACGCAGCGCTCAACGGCGTCGACTGCAGGATGCGGAGCGGAAGCTGGCTCAGCTCGGCCGCGTCAACCCGCTCGCTCTCGAGGAGTTCGCCGCCCTGGAGCAGCGTCACGCCTTCTTGACCGAGCAACTTGCCGACCTCACCCAGACCCGCGCCGATCTCCTGACGATCATCGAAGAACTCGACGAGCGGATGCAGACCATCTTCTTGTCCGCCTTCGAGGACACGAAGACCGCGTTCGGCGAGGTCTTCCCGATCCTCTTCCCCGGCGGCTCCGGCAGCATCACCCTCACCGACCCGGACAACCCCCTCACGACGGGGATCGACGTGTCGGTGCGCCCCGTGGGCAAGAAGATCGAGCGGCTCTCCCTCCTCTCGGGCGGGGAGCGGTCGCTGGCGGCGGTCGCGCTCCTCACCGCGATCTTCAAGGCGCGCCCCAGCCCGTTCTACATCCTCGACGAGGTCGAGGCCGCGCTTGACGATGCGAACCTCGGTCGGCTGCTCGGCGTCTTCGAGCAGCTTCGCGCGTCGAGCCAGCTCATCGTGATCACGCATCAGAAGCGCACGATGGAGATCGCGGACGCCCTCTACGGAGTGTCGATGCGGCAGGACGGGGTGTCGGCCGTCGTCGGCCAGCGCGTGCGCGAGCGGGCACCCGCCTGATCCGGATGCCGTTCCAGGCGCGAGCGGTCTCACCCGAGGGTGCGGCGGAGGTCGCGTGAACTCCTAGGCTGGAGACATGGCGGAAAACTCCTGGTCGCTCGGTCGCGCGTTGCGCGGAATGTTCGTCAAGCCCACGATCGATGAGACGACGTGGGACGACCTCGAGACCGCTCTTCTCACCGCGGACTTCGGTCCCGAAGTGAGCGAGCGCATCATCGACGAGCTCCGCGCGAAGGTGGAACGGTATCGGACCACCGATCCCCGTGACCTGCAGCGGATGCTGCGGGAGACGCTGGAGGAGCACTTCGCGAAGTTCGACACGACGCTGCGACTGTCGGAGCGTCCGGCGGTCGTGCTGGTGGTCGGCGTGAACGGCGTCGGCAAGACCACGACGATCGGCAAGTTCGCCGCCTATCTGCGCCGGTTCGACCGGTCTGTCGTCGTCGGCGCTGCCGACACCTTCCGAGCGGCCGCCGTCGAACAGCTCGCCACGTGGGCGGAGCGGGGAGGCGCGGAGATCGTGCGTCCGCAGCAGGAGGGCCAGGATCCCGCGTCGGTCGCGTACCAGACCATCGAGCACGCGATGCGCACCCAGACCGACATCGTCCTGGTCGATACGGCCGGGCGCCTGCACACCAAGGGCGGGCTCATGGACGAACTGAGCAAGATCCGCCGGGTCGTGGAGAAGCTCGCGCCCATCAGCGAAGTGCTGCTCGTCCTCGACGCGACGACCGGTCAGAACGGCGTGTTGCAGGCCGAGGCCTTTCTCGAGCACGCCGGCGTCACCGGACTCGTCCTGACGAAGCTCGACGGATCGGCTCGCGGCGGGTTCGTCCTCGCCGTGCAGGAGCGCACCGGCATCCCCGTCAAACTGCTCGGCCAGGGAGAGGGCATCAATGACCTCACGGGCTTCACACCGCATGTCTTCGCCGCTGCGCTCGTCGACTGAAGGCGGCGCGACATGCGCAGACGCTATCGCGCCGTGAGCGCAGGGATGGTTGCATAGGGCCATGGCGATCGAGCACGACTACTTCGGCCTGCTGGAGTCGGGGCCAGACGGATCGATCTTCTGGAGCGAGTCCATCGACTTCGGCGACCAGAGGGTCACCGTCGATCTCACTGCGCCCGACCAGGACGACGTGTCGCCGGCCGCGCTCGATGTCGCCGCCGCGATGATTTCGTCCCTGGAGCAGATCGACCTGCAGGCGCGCAACGCGATGGTGTCGGAGCTCGACGATCGCACGAGCGAGGTAACGGAGTACATCCTCCAGCAGCAGGAGCAACTGGGCGAAGAGATCGATGACTTCCTCGTCGACATCTCCGGCGACGTCCACATCGACGTCATTCGCGCCCTCCAGCTCGTCAGCATGACGATCCTCGCCGACGAGCACGGCGGCTCGGATCCCTTCGCCGTGCTGGAGTACGCGCTCGACCGCGATGCGACAGACGAGGTGCTGCTGGTCAACCTGACCAGCGACGGGGCGGTGCAGTCGGTCACCAGCGCCGACTGACGATGGCTACCGTCGGCGACGTCCGCCGTATCGCCGCCGCGCTTCCCGGCGCGGTAGAGCGCCAGACCACGGGCGGAGCGGCCTGGTTCGTGCGGGCGAAGCTCTTCGCGTGGGAATGCCATCCCTGGCCGAGCATCCCGGATGCCGTCCGCGCGATCATCGCCGCGGAGCCGGTCGTGGGAGTGAAGGTGGCCGACCCCGACGACGCGCTGGCGCTGCGGGAGATGGCGCCGGACGTCTTCCTCCCGAAGACGACGGGGTGGGGCGAGCCCAAGATCGCGTTCCGCATGGCGGCCATCGACATCGGACACCTCGAAGAACTCGTGACCGAGGCATGGCGCACACAGGCGCCTCGCTATCTGGTGCGCGAGTTCGAGCTCGGTGTCGGCTAGACCGCCTGCGCGAACCCGCCTTCGGTCGCGAGGTGCGCCAAGTGTTCAGGGATCGTCCGACCCTTCGACGCCATCGACTGTGCCCAGAGCCTGCCGGCGCGGTACGACGAGCGGACGAGGGGGCCGGCGAGCACCCCGAGGAAGCCGATGCGCTCTGCTTCCTCCTTGAACTCGACGAACTCCTGAGGCTTGACCCATCGCGCGACAGGAAGATGCCGTGGCGTCGGTCGCAGGTACTGGGTGATCGTGATGATGTCCGTCCCGGCATCGTGGAGATCGACCAGGGCCTGCACGACCTCTTCGGGCTCCTCGCCCATGCCGAGGATCAGATTGGACTTCGTGATGAGACCGGCCGCCCGCGCTTGCGTCAGGACGTCCAACGAGCGCTCGTAGCGGAACGCCGGGCGGATGCGCTTGAAGATTCGCGGGACCGTCTCGACGTTGTGCGCGAAGACCTCCGGGCGCGCGTCGAACACCTCACCGAGAAGGGCGGGTTCGCCGTTGAAGTCGGTCGCGAGCAACTCGACGCCCGTGTGCGGGTTCTGCGCGTGGATCTGGCGGACCGTCTCGGCGTTGAGCCACGCACCGCCATCGGGCAGGTCGTCTCTCGCGACGCACGTGACGGTCGCGTAGCGCAACTGCATGCGGGTGACGCTCTCGGCGACACGACGCGGCTCGTCCACGTCGTAGGCAGCGGGGCGCCCGGTGTCGATCTGGCAGAAGTCGCACCGGCGCGTGCACTGTGAACCGCCGATGAGGAAGGTCGCCTCGCGGTCCTCCCAGCACTCGTAGATGTTGGGGCAGCCTGCCTCCTGGCAGACCGTATGCAGTTGCTCGTCCTTCACGAGCGCGTGGAGGGCCTGGTACTCGGGCCCCATGCGTGCCTTCGTCTTGATCCAATCCGGCTTCCGCTCGATAGGTGTCTGCGCGTTGCGGACTTCGAGACGGAGGAGCTTCCTCCCGTCGGGAGCGGCCTGGGCCGATGCGGCGCCGGGCGCAGATCCGCAGCTCACGCGGCGACCTCCGTCGAGAATGCGCCACTGAAGGCGGATGCCACGGCATCCGCGACATCCGCGGGGGAGATGTCCGCGCCGACCACCTCGCTCAGTGTCGTCACCCCGGCATCCGTGATGCCGCACGGCACGATCTGCGAGAAGGGGAGCAGCGAGTTGTCGCAGTTCAGCGCGAAGCCGTGCATTGTCACGCCGCGCTGCACGCGCACGCCGATCGCCGCGATCTTGTCCTCCGAGAGAGGGCGGCGCACCCACACGCCGCTGCGACCCTCGACGCGATAGCCGGCGACGTCGAACCCCGCGAGCACCTCGATCAGGATGCCTTCGAGGCGTCGGACGTGGGCGACGACGTCCACCGGCTCGCCGAGGCGGACGAGCGGATAGCCGACGAGTTGGCCGGGTCCGTGCCAGGTGATCTTGCCTCCCCGGTCTACATCGACGACGGGGGTGCCGTCGGTGGGCCTCTCGTGGCGCGCGGTGCGTGCGCCCGCGGTGAACACGGGCTCGTGCTCGAGCAGCAGGAGGGTGTCCGCCCGAGTGCCCGCTACGATCTCGCCGTGAATTCGGCGCTGCAACGCCCACGCTTCGGTGTAGGGCACGTACGCAGGGGCAAGGCCGATCGTTCTGATGTCGAGCACGATTCTCCCGGATCTGACGTGATTAGTTGGACGGCGTCCAATAATAGCGTGGATAGGCTGGGCGGATGAGCACCGGTCGTCCGAAATCGTCGTCACGGGAAACGCTGTCTGAAGCCGCGTGCGAACTCTTCCTCGAGCGGGGCTACGACAGCACCACCGTCGGAGACATCGCCGCGCGCGCCGGCGTGAGTCGCTCCAGCTTCTTCAATTACTTCGCCTCCAAGGCCGACGTTCTGTGGGCGGGGCTGGACGAACGTCTCGTCGTCGCAGAAGGCGCCCTGGAGGCCGGCGCCGAGATCCGAGCCGCCTTGGCGCTCATCGCGGAGGACTTCGCGCCCGATGCTCTCGCCCTCGCCCTCGTCAATGCGGACGCCATGGGCATCGCGGCAGAACTCGATCGCGAGTCGGCCCTCCGCCGCGCGCGTGTGGCGGCAGCGGTGGCCAGGCGTCTCGCGGTCGAGGGGGCTTCCGTGATCGAAGCGCAGGTCTGCGGGGCGGCGCACGGGGGAGCGGTCATCGCTGCCATCGAGGAGTGGGCGCGGCACGGGCCGGGCGCGACGTCGTTGCGGGCGGTGCTGGACGCCGCTCTCGACGCGGCCGGGTCGACCCTGCCTCGTCCGGTGCGTCAGTTGCGCGTCGTCGCGCGGGCGGACCACTTCGACGGCGCCGTCACGTTCTACCGGGACGTGCTGGGGATGGCCGAACAGGAGTCCTACCAGGGCGACGGCGGCGCGCGGGTCGTGATCCTCGACGCGGGTCGCGCCACGCTGGAGCTGTCCAACGCGGCGCAGATCGACCTCATCGACCGAGTGGAGACCGATGGCGACGCCCCGAGCGAGTCGATACGCCTCGCGATCGAAGTCGACGACACGGTGTCGGTCACGGCATCCCTGCTCGAGGCGGGTGCGCTGCTGGAGGCCGCACCGCGCGTGACCCCGTGGCGCTCCCGCAATGCGCGGGTGCGCGGGGCGGCGGGATTGCAGCTGACGGTGTTCCAGGAACTCGACCGGCCGTCCTGACCTCGCCCCCGGGGGAGCCGCGTCCGGAGCGTGGCGGCGGGGCAGCGTGCGCACTCCCGTAGAATCGGGGCATCATGGCGACTTTCGGCACACTCTCCGACCGGCTGACAGAGACTTTCCGCAATCTCCGGACCAAGGGAAAGCTGACCCCCGCCGATGTCGACGGGACCGTGCGCGAGATCCGGCGCGCATTGCTCGACGCCGATGTCGCGCTGGTCGTGGTCAAGGACTTCACGGCGAAGGTGCGCGAACGGGCCCTCGGTGATGAGGTCAACCGTGCGCTCAACCCTGCTCAGCAGGTCGTGCAGATCGTCAACGAGGAACTGGTCGCCATTCTGGGTGGACAGCAGCGCCGCTTGCAGTTCGCCAAGAATCCGCCGACCGTCATCATGCTGGCGGGCCTTCAGGGTTCGGGAAAGACCACCTTCGCCGGCAAGCTCGCGCGCCAGCTCGAGAAGGAGAACCACACGCCGTTGCTCGTCGCTGCCGATCTGCAGCGCCCGAACGCCGTCACGCAGCTTCGGGTGGTGGCCGAGCGTGCCGGAGCGACCATCTTCGCTCCCGAGCCGGGCAATGGCGTCGGCGATCCCGTTCGCGTCGCACGTGACGGCGTCGAGCATGCGCGGCGACACCAGCATGACGTCGTCATCATCGACACGGCCGGTCGACTGGGCGTGGATGCCGAACTCATGAAGCAGGCCGCAGACATCCGCACAGCGGTCGATCCCGATGAAGTCTTGTTCGTCATCGACGCGATGATCGGCCAGGATGCCGTCAACACCGCCAAGGCCTTCCAAGACGGCGTCGACTTCACCGGCGTCGTGCTGTCCAAGCTCGACGGCGACGCGCGCGGTGGCGCGGCCCTCTCTGTCGCCTCGGTCACCGGCCGACCGATCATCTTCGCCTCCACCGGCGAGGGTCTCGAGGACCTCGAGGCGTTCCATCCCGACCGGATGGCGAGCCGCATCCTCGATCTGGGCGACATCCTCACGCTGATCGAGCAGGCCCAGGCTGCGTTCGACGAGGAAGAGGCTCGCAAGGTCGCGGAGAAGCTCGCGACGGAGCAGTTCACACTCGAGGACTTCCTCGAGCAGATGCAGCAGCTCAAGAAGATGGGCTCCATGAAGAAGGTCCTCGGCATGCTGCCGGGCGCCGGGAACATGAAGCAGCAGCTCGAGAACTTCGATGAGCGCGAGATCGACCGGACCGAGGCGATCATCCGCTCGATGACTCCGGGTGAGCGGCGCAACCCCAAGGTCCTCAACGGGTCTCGCCGCCTGCGGATCGCTCGCGGCTCCGGCATGACGGTGACCGATGTGAATCAGCTCGTTCAGCGTTTCGATCAGGCCGCGAAGATGATGAAGACCGTCGCGCGCGGCGGGGTTCCCCAGATCCCCGGCATGGGTCCCATGGGCGGGAAGCCTGGCGCGTCGGCGAAGCGCGGAAACAAGCAGAAGAAGGGCGGCGGGTCGCGTTCGGGCAACCCCGCCAAGCGTGCGGCGGAGAACGCCGGGCTCGCTTCCGTCGCCCCCGGTGCGGCATCGGGTTCGGGGTTCGGACTCGGCGCGACGCCGCAGCCCTCTGAGGCTGATCTCGCAGAGATCCAGAAGCTCTTCGGCAAGGGCTGAGACACGCCCCGAGACGCGGCTTTCCCCTCCCTCTCGTCCCGCTAGGCTGAGCCGAACGGGTCGTCTGGGGATACCGGGGGAGATTGCGACGGGAGTGTGACCAGCAGAGTCTCGACGAGTACCGTCTTCGATCGCGATACGCCGCTGTTCCGTGAGAGCGTGAGCGGGCGTCTCGCGAAGTACCCTCGCAACGTCTGGCTGCGCTGGGGTGTGCGCCTCCTGATCGCCGCGGCGTATGCGAGCGTGGCCATCTGGTTCCACGTGGCCACCCAGGGCGGCTGGGACGGCACGCCGAACGGTGCGCTGGCCGACAGGATCGCGATCCTGCGGGCCGGGGGAGCCGCCGGCGGTGACGTCGGAGTCATCGGTGCCCTCTATCCGCCGCTCACGAGTCTCGTCGCCATGCTGATCCCCGGGGGCGCCTTCGGGCTGTCCATCGCCGGATGCCTCGTCGCGGGGCTGATGCTCCAGTTGATCGTCCAGTCGATGCAGCGACGCGACTTCCCGCTGTTCGTGCGCCTTGTGTTCATTTTCACACTGGGGGCGACGCCCGTCTTCGCCTACATCGCGACCACGAACTTCGAGGCCGTGGTCGGCCTGATGTTCTTCGGCCTCGGGATGATCGACCTCGTGCGGTTCGTCACGTGGGCGAACACGCAGGCGGGCTTCCGTGCCGGCATCCTGTTCGCCTGCGCGGCCTTCTCCGACTCCACCGTCACTTTCACCGCGCTGGTCGCCGCGATAGCCGGCACGCTCATCATTCAGTCGCGACCGGGTGCGCGGCTGGCCAATGCGTACGTCGTCGCCTTCCCCACGATCACGCTGTTCCTCTCGCTCGCGCTCCTCGGTGTCGCTTTCGGCGCGGGACCGCTCGCAATGTTCCGCGGGGATCTCAGCTGGCACCCGGAGCGATTCGACGCACTCCTGACCTTCTTCGCGTCGCCCGCGGGAGTCGTGTACTTCGCACCGATGCTCCTTCTCGTGGTGACGAGTTTCGCGCTCCGCTTCCCGGGCACGGCACTCATCGCCGTTCTCCTGACGGCGAGCACACTGCTGGCCTTCGTTCTCGGTCTCACCCCGCCGGGCACTGCCGGAATCAACTACACGCTCATGCTGCTCCTGGCGATCGCGATCGTGCCGACGATGACGAGACTGGCTCACACCCTTCTCACGAGCGCCGTGTCGGTGGTGCTATGGATCATCGGTTGGCTCACCCCTCTGCAGTGGCGAACACTCGCCGACTGGATCAGCGCGCTGGGAGGACTCTCATGACGGCCGCGGACTCCCCGCTACTCTCTGCGGAACTGCGAACTCGGTACGTCCAGGAAGGCTGGGTGCCGCTCGGACGTGATGGCGACGCCGTGGTGATCGGGGCGTCGCGCGAACTGGGGCGTGCTGCTCGTTCCGAGATCAGCGCGGCAGTCGGTGCGCCGCTGGTGGTCCGCCCGCTCGGCCAACGCGCGATCGTCGACCAGGTGGTGCAACACTTCCGCGACGACTTCGCGGATCAGGCCGCCAACGGCCTGTACCACGCCGATCCTGGCCTCTCCGCGCGACGCGTGCTCTCGCGGGCACAGCAGGTGGGCCTCGCAATCTTCCTCGTCGTGCTCGTTGCGGCGCTCATCCTGTGGACGCTGCCGACAATCGTCGTCGGCATCGCCGTCGCCAGCATCGTCTTCCTCTCCAGCACGCTCTTCAAGTTCTCGGTTGCTCTGCACGGGTCGCGATACGACCTCGTACAGCATGTCGACGCGGATGCCATCGCCGCCCTGCGCGACGAAGACCTCCCGATCTACACCGTGCTCGTGCCCGTTTTCCGTGAGGCGCGGATCGTGGGACGCCTGGTCGAGAACCTCGGGCGCCTCGACTACCCCGCGCACAAGCTCGAGGTCATCATCCTGGTGGAGGAGGAGGACGACGAGACGAGGGATGCCATCGCGGTGTCCTCACCGCCGGAGAACTTCATCGTGGTGACGGTGCCCAAGGGTGCCCCGCAGACGAAGCCGCGTGCCTGCAACGTCGGTCTGGAGGTTGCGCGGGGCGAGTTCCTCGTAATCTACGACGCCGAAGACGCACCCGAACCCGACCAGCTGAAGAAGACGATCGTCGCCTTCTCGCGCGCCGACGCGTCGACCGTCGTCATGCAGGCATCCCTCAACTACTTCAACGCACGGGAGAACGTGCTGACTCGCATGTTCGCGCTGGAGTACAGCTACTGGTTCGACTACATGCTCGCGGGCCTCGACGTCAGGGACCTTCCGATCCCGCTCGGGGGCACGTCCAATCATTTCCGCACGGCTGCGCTGCGCGAGCTCGGTGGGTGGGACCCCTACAACGTGACCGAGGACGCCGATCTCGGCATCCGCGCCAGCGCACTCGGATACCGGGTCGGGGTCGTCGACTCGACGACGATGGAAGAGGCGACGAGCCGGATGGGGATCTTCATCGGTCAGCGCAGCCGGTGGATCAAGGGCTACATGCAGACGGCGCTGGTGCACGCTCGTCGCCCGGGGCGCCTCATCGGGCAGATCGGGCTGCGGCGATTCTTCTCGTTCGCACTCCTCATCGCCGGGACCCCCCTCACCTTCCTCGGCGTGATTCCCTTCACGGCGCTGTTGGTCGCCTCGTTCGCGATTCCCTGGCTCGACGTCTCGGACGCCTTTCCGCCGCTCGTGCTCTGGCTCTGCCTGTTGAACTTCCTCATCGGGAACGGCCTGATGGTGTATCTCAACATGATGGGACCGTACAAGCGGGGCGCCTTCTGGCTCGTCGGCTGGGCGCTCCTCAACCCCGTCTACTGGCTCCTGCACTCGGCGGCGTCGTACAAGGCGCTCTGGCAGTTGATCACCAAGCCGCACTACTGGCAGAAGACCGAGCACGGCATGTCGACGTTCGAGCTGCACGGAGCAGACGTCGATGTTGCCCTGCCCGCAGCGGACCCGGTGGGGGCCGCGGATCGTCAGTGACTCTGGCTCGCGAGGTGATCGCGCAACGTGGGGCCGGCGCGGAACTCGCGAATGAGGTGGTGGACGACTTCGCGGAGATCCCCGTCGGCAGCCTCCGCTACGTGCACCTGACGTTCGTAGCTGGCGCCCTGCGTCAGGATCGTCTCGATCCCGGCAAGCTCACGCGCGCAGTGCAGCTGTTCGGCGACCGGGGAGAGCCGCGCGACGGTCTCCCGGAGATGGTCGACCACGGGGCGCTGGGTGCCGTCGCGATCGACGATGACGCGCGCATCGAGGCCGTACCTCGCCGCGCGCCACTTGTTCTCCCTGACGAACCACGGCGGGATCGTCGCCAGCCCTCGTCCCTCGTCGATCTCGCGGGAGAAGTGCTCCACGAGCACCTGCACGAGGGCGGCGACGGCGGCGAGCTCAGGCAGCGTCGACATGCCGTCGCAGGCGCGCACCTCGATCGTGCCCCAACGCGGGGCCGGACGGATGTCCCAGCGCACTTCGGTGGCGTCGGCCATCACGCCGGTGCGGACCATGTCCTCGAGGTACCCCTCGAACTCCGACCACGCCGTCAGCGGCCACGGCAGGCCCGCTGTCGGGAGTTGCTGGAACACGAGTGCACGGTTGGATGCGTACCCCGTGCGCTCGCCCGCCCAGAACGGACTGGATGCCGACAGGGCCTGCAGGTGGGGGAGATACACCGACAGCGCATTGATGATCGGCAGGACCTTCGTCACGTCGTCGACGCCCACATGGACATGGATGCCCCAGATCATCATGTTGCGTCCCCACCACTGGGTGCGCTCGATCAGGTTGTGATAGCGGGTCTTGTCGGTGACCTGCTGGTCATACCACTGCGCGAAGGGGTGGCTCCCGGCGCAGAGAAGCTCGATTCCGCGCGGGTCGCTGAGCTTACGGACCTGCGCGATGGCGTCGGCGATGTCGTCGACGGCGGCGGCGACGGTATCGCCCACGCCGCTCGTGACCTCGAGCGTGTTGGTGAGCAGCTCACCCGTCACCGTGTAGCGCTCGTGGCGGGTCTGCTCCTCCAACTCTGGAAGCATCTCCGGTGCGCGCGGTGCGAGGTCGCCCGTCTCCGGATCGGCCAGCATGAGCTCCCACTCCAGACCCACCGACGAGCGGGCGGATGTCGCGAACGGCACCGTCATGCGCACAGTCTGACACGCGCAAGCCCGCTGGTTCGCAGCATCCGTCATGATCTGGCAAAATAGATCGCTGGACCTGTTGCTCGACCCTCTATCCGGCCGCCGGTCCACCCGCAGAGCTTCCGCCGGGTGTGCACCCCACTCTCCAGGCGACGTTCATCATCACTTCCCAACACCATTCAGGAGAATTGTGGCTGTCAAGATCCGTCTGAAGCGCCTCGGCAAGATCCGCGCGCCGTACTACCGCATCGTCGTGGCCGACTCGCGCACCAAGCGCGACGGTCGCGTGATCGAGGAGATCGGCAAGTACCACCCCACCGAGGAGCCCTCGTTCATCGAGGTCGACTCCGAGCGTGCGCAGTACTGGCTGTCCGTCGGTGCCCAGCCGACCGAGCAGGTCGCAGCCCTGCTCAAGCTCACGGGCGACTGGGGTCGCTTCAAGGGCGACAAGAACGCCGTCTCGACGGTGAAGACCGCCGAGGGCAAGTCGGAGTTCGTGGCCGATACCTCCAAGAAGTCCGTCATCAAGCCGAAGGTGGAGAAGAAGGCCGAAGAGCCTGCTGCCGCCGCGGATGACGCGCCGGCCGACGACGCCGCCGCAGAGACCACCGAGGCCGAGTAAGACTGTGCTGGCCGCCGCGCTCGAACACATCGTCAAGGGGATCGTCGATCACCCGGACGATGTCACCATCCGTTCGTCCACGTCGCCTCGCGGCGACGTGCTCGAGGTGCGCGTGCACCCGGACGACCGGGGACGGGTGATCGGGCGCGGCGGACGCACCGCCAAGGCGCTGCGCACGCTCATCTCGGCGCTGGCCGATGGCGCGCGCGTCCGCGTCGACGTCGCGGACGACTGACGTGTCGGCATCCGGAGCCGCGCGCACGCAGTTGCGCGTCGGCCGCCTCGTCAAGGCGCACGGGCTCAAGGGCGCCCTCAAGCTCGAGCTGTACACCGACGACCCCGACGGACGATTCGTCCCGGGCGCCGTCTTTACGTTGCAGGTTCCGGAGTCTTCCCCCTGGCACGGCAAGAACGTCACTGTTCGTGAGTTCCGCTGGATGAACTCGCACCCGGTTCTCTTCCTCGACGACGTGGAAGACCGCACGGTCGCGGAGTCGCTCGTGCGGGCGATCCTCTGGGTCGATCAGGACGACGATGCAGCGCCGACAGAGGACGACGCGTGGTACGACCATCAGCTCGTGGGACTGCAGGTCGTCCGTGACGACGTCGTCGTCGGGCGTGTCGTTCGCGTGGATCACCTGCCGGCGCAAGACCTCCTCATCGTCCGGCCCGAAGACGACGCCGAACGCGAGATCCTCGTGCCGTTCGTCGCGGCGATCGTGCCCGAAGTGGACATCGTGGCCGGACGCGTCATCGTCACGCCGCCGGCGGGACTCTTCGAAGATCTCGTCGGCGACGACGACCCCGAGCCAGCGCCCGCCGCCGAGGACGAGAACGCCGAGGACTGACGTGCGCATCGACGTCGTCTCGATCTTCCCCGCGTTCTTCGACGTTCTCGAGGTCTCGCTGCTCGGGAAGGCGCGCGCGAGCGGACTGTTGGACGTTCATGTCCACGATCTGCGCGGCTTTGCCCATGATCGTCACCGCAGCGTGGACGACACGCCTTACGGCGGTGGCGCCGGTATGGTCATGAAGCCCGAGCCCTGGGGAGAGGCGCTGGATGCCGTGGCCGCGGCCGCCGGTGCAGAACGCCCCACGTTCGTCTTCCCTTCACCCGCAGGAGAGCGTTTCGTGCAGCGTACGGCGCGCGAGTTCGCGGAGCTGCCGCATCTGGTCTTCGGCTGCGGCCGGTACGAAGGCATCGATGAGCGGGTCTTCTCCTACGCCGGTACGCTCGGCGACGTGCGGCTCGTGAGCCTCGGCGACTACGTCCTCAACGGCGGTGAGGTCGCAGCGATGGCCATGATCGAAGCGGTGGGTCGCCTCATTCCCGGTGTCGTCGGGAATCCCGAGAGCCTGGTCGAAGAGTCGCACGAGGACGGCCTTCTCGAGTACCCGTCGTTCACGAAGCCTGCCACCTGGCGCGGCTACGACGTTCCCGAGGTCTTGCTCAGCGGCCACCACGGCCGCGTCGCCGAATGGCGCCACGAGCAGCAGGTCGCGCGGACTCGCGAGCGCCGCCCCGACCTCCTCGCCGACTGAACGACTCGCGTGGGGCCCGGCCGCGTCACGCGTGCAGGGATCGCAGCGCGTCGACGACCTGAGCGTGCCACGCACGCGCCGCCGGCAAAGCAGCCGTGTAGATCGGCGTGTCGTGTGTGACGCCGAGATAGCGCACGACGGTCGCGTCCACACCGCTCGCACGCAGTTTCGCCCCGTACGCAGCACCGTCGCGACGGAGCGTGTCGTACTCGGCGGTCATGATCAGCGCGGGAGGCAGTCCGGTGTGATCGGCAGCACGCAGGGGCGACGCGTAGGGGTTCCGCGCGTCCGCGCGGCACGAGAGGTAGGTGCGCGCGATCGAGCGAAGCTCACGGAACACGAGGAGCGCCGGCACGCCCATTCGCCACGTCGGGATGAGATCGACATGACGGCCCGTCAGATCGGTGACGGGCACCTCCAGCACCTGCAGCCGCAACGCAGGGCCCCCGCGATCGCGATTCATCAGCGCGACGGCCGCGGCGATGGCACCGCCCGCCGACGTGCCGGTGACCGCGAGCCGGGCGGCATCCACACCGAGCTCCTCGCTGTGACCGACGACCCATTCGAGGGCGGCAATACCCTGTTCGACTTGCGTGGGGAAGCGGTGTTCGGGCGCGAGGGCGTAGGACACCGAGATGACGACGACGTCGGCCTCCGCGGCCCGTCGCCGGCAGGCGGCATCCGTCGTGGGGTAATCGATGCCCCCGATGCGGAACGCACCTCCGTAGAAGTACAGGGCCGCCGGTCGCACGCGGTCGTCGGCAGCGGGCCGATAGACGCGGACCGTCACCGCGGGGTAGCCGTCGACGGGCACGACATGATCGGTGGTCGGGAGGTCAGGACCGCGCACGCCGGCAGAGGCGAGCTCGTCGCGATCCCATGCCCACGCGGCACGCCGGTGCCGCGCTCGCGCGCGGGCGGAACGCTCGACGCGCGTCGGCTCCGGAGCCTTCTCCGCCGTCGGGAGGCCCGGTGAGCTCTTCTCGGAAGGTCGAGACAGGGGGGATGCGGCCGGACGGGGCGTCAGCCACCACGGCAGCGTGGCGCGCAGCCTCCCCAGTACCTGGCGCAGCAGATAGCGACGGTGTCGCCGCAATCGTTGCGTGAAGTAGGGGTCGAGTGGCATCCGGAATCAGCCCCGCGTCAGCGGACGCCGAGGAAGGAGCGGTCGGTCAACACGATCGGTCCGTCGTCGGTGATCGCGACAGTGTGCTCGGAGTGTGAGCCTCGCGACCCGTCGACACTGCGGAGGGTCCAGCCGTCCGGATCCGTCACCAGCTCATCCGTCGTGCGCAGGAACCACGGTTCGAGGGCTAGGACGAGTCCTGCCCGGAGGGGATAGCCGCGGCCGGCCTTGCCGTCGTTCGGGACGTGGGGGTCGCCGTGCATCGTGCGGCCGACTCCGTGACCGCCGAAGTCGGTGTTGATGGAGTATCCATCGGCGCGCGCCACGTGCGAGATCGCGGCCGAGATGTCGCCGATGCGATTGCCGACGACTGCGGCGTCGATCGCCGCATCCAGCGCGCGCTCGCTTGTGTCGATGAGGGCGAGGTCCTCGTCGCGGGGAGTGCCGACGATGAAGGAGACGGCGGAATCGGCGACCCAGCCATCGACGGACACGGCGAAGTCGAGAGTCACGAGGTCGCCGTCTCGCAGTGCGTAATCGTGAGGAAGCCCGTGCAGGACGGCGTCGTTCACGGAGGTGCAGATGACCTTGCCGAACGGGCTGGCGCCGAACGAGGGGTGGTAGTCGATGTAGCAGGACTCGGCCCCCGCCCGACGGATCATGTCGTGTGCGCGACGATCGATGGCAAGAAGATTCGTGCCGACCGTCGTCTCATCGCGCAGGGTCGCGAGAACCTCGGCGACGAAGCGTCCTGCGGGGCGCATCTGCTCGATCTCGGCGGGGGTGCGCAGCTCGATCATCGGCTTCCTTTCACTCAGCTTCCATTCTGACTGACCGGCGTACCATCGAGGACATGTGGGTTCGACAGGCGTTCTACCGATGGTTGATTCCCGCGGCATTCGTTCTCCCGCTGTGGCTGTTCATCGGGTGGATCGTGTTCGGCGCCAACCCGTGGGCCTTGCTGTGGGTGCTGCTGTCCGCTCCGCTCGTTCTCATCGGGCAGTTGATCCTCACTCTGCTCATCCGCGCCCGCGGTACCGTGCGTTCCGAGCGTGCGGTCTCGTGGACGGATGCCGGTGCCGTCGGCGCATGGCACGTTCTCGTCATCGCGCTCGGCGTGTTCGACAGCCGATGGTGGTGGGTCGCGCTGCTGGGCGCCCTCGTCGTCGGCGTCGTGGCGCTGTGGACATCGCTCACCCAGCTGTGGCGCGAAGCGCGTGGCATCCCCGACGTCCTGCGCTCCGCGACGGGTCAGCGCTACGTGCGTCCCGCGACAGACCCGTCGGCCACTACGGACGCTCGCCGACCCGAGCCGCACGAAGTCATCGTCATCACCGAGTCGACGCATCCCGACGGTCGCTGACGGGAGCTTCCTCCGGCGGGCGCTCCGGGTTTGGAGCGGGCGCTCGTCCATGGCAGAATGGTTCTTTGTGCCCTGAACAGGCTCTGCCTCAGGGGAGCACGGCGCCGCTTCAGGCGCCTCGGGCACGCAACATCCTCCAATTCAGACTCTCGCGATCGACCTGTGGCGGTCGCAGGAAGTGACGATCATGCAGATCCTCGACTCCGTCGACGCGGCCTCGCTCCGCTCCGACATTCCCGCCTTCGCTCCCGGTGACACCGTCAAGGTGCACGTGAACATCACCGAAGGAAACCGCTCGCGCGTGCAGGTCTTCCAGGGCGTCGTCATCGGCCGCTCGGGCGACGGTGTCCGCGAGACCTTCACGGTCCGCAAGATCAGCTTCCAGGTCGGCGTTGAGCGTACCTTCCCGGTGCACAGCCCGTCGATCGACCACATCGAGGTCGTCACCCGTGGTGACGTCCGCCGCGCCAAGCTCTACTACCTGCGCGACCTTCGCGGCAAGAAGGCAAAGATCAAGGAGAAGCGCGACCGCTGACGCGCTTCCGACGATGCCCCGGGTCCCTTCGGCCCCGGGGCATCGTCGTCCCCAGCCACTGCACTTCTGATCACCGCGGAACGGTCCGTCGTGCGCGCCGCTCACCGGAGATGTGCGAACCTTGACGGGTGTGGTCGGGCGGATGTTCCCCACCGTCGCGACCGCCGAGAGAAGGATCTGAATGACCACCGAGAACAGCGCCGCCCCGGCTGCGACCGATCCGTTCCGTTCGCGGCGTCGGCGCATCTGGCCGCTCGTGCGCGATGTCCTCGTGATCATCGTGATCGCGGTGCTCGTGTCCTTCCTTGTGAAGACCTTCCTCGTGCGTTCCTTCTACATCCCGTCCGGCTCTATGGAGCAGACTCTCCGCATCGACGATCGCATCCTCGTGGACGAGCTGACACCGCGATTCGGCGGCTATGACCGCGGCGATGTCGTCGTGTTCCGCGACCCCGGTGGCTGGTTGCCGTCCGAGCCGAAGGTGGAACGGTCGGTGCTCGTGGAGGCGGTCGACTGGGTGCTCGCGCTCGTGGGCATCTCCGCTCCGGACAGCAAGGAGCATCTGATCAAGCGCATCATCGGGGTGCCCGGGGACCACGTCGTGTGTTGCAACGCGCTCGGCCAGGTGACCGTCAACGACGTTCCGATCGACGAAGGGCCGTATCTGAACCTTGCGCCGGGCCAGAATGCGCCCGAAGTCGTCCCCTACGACGTCACGGTGCCCGACGGATCACTGTGGGTGCTCGGGGACAACCGCGATGCCTCGCGGGACTCCCGGTACAACACGGATCAGCCCGGCGGCGGGTTCGTCCCGATCGACAACGTCGTGGGTCGCGCCTTCCTCGTCACGTGGCCGCTCGATCGATTCGGGCTCATCGATTTCCATCACGATGTCTTCGCGGGTGTGCCCGACCCCACGCCATGACCGTCGTTGCTCCACGCCTCACCGTCGAAAGGCGGCTCCTGCGGGAGCACGCGTTGCTCATCGCGTGCGATGAGGTCGGGCGGGGCGCGCTGGCGGGACCCGTCGCGGTGGGAGCCGCCGTGGTGGATGCCGCGGGTGCACGTCGACGTGTACCTGCGGGCCTGCGGGACTCCAAGCTCGTCGCCGAACACCATCGACCTGCCGTCGCCGAGCGCGCGCGTGACTGGACGATGGCCTCGGCTGTCGGCTGGGCCGATGCCGCCGAGGTCGATCGCGTGGGGATCATCCGGGCACTCGGGCTCGCCGCGCTCCGGGCGATCGGTGAGCTCCGCGCGAGCGGCATCGTCCCCGAGGATGCCGTGATCATCCTCGACGGCAACCATGACTACATCACCCCGGCCGGGGGGAGTGGGCTCCGCGTGCAGCCCATCGTGAAGGCCGACCGCGACTGCGCGTCGGCGTCCGCGGCATCCGTGATCGCGAAGGTCGCCCGCGACGATCTCATGACGCGTCTTCATGACGAGGTGCCCGTCTATGGCTGGGCGCAGAACAAGGGATACGCCAGCGCGGCACATCGTGAGGCAATTCGATCGCATGGTCTGAGCGCGTATCACCGCGCCTCGTGGGCGATCACGGACGCCCCCACGCTGTTCTGACCGGCGGGGAGCACCCCGGGGCACATAGGATTGATGCACCATGGATGACGAAGTCTTCGAGGATTACGACCGCGAGCTGGAGCTGGCGCTGTACAAGGAGTACCGCGACGTCGTTTCGCAGTTCCAGTACGTGATCGAGACGGAGCGACGCTTCTACCTCGCGAACGATGTGAACGTGGTCCGTCGCGACACGGAGCACGACTTCTATTTCGAGATCTCGATGACCGACGTGTGGGTGTGGGACATCTACCGCGCCGACCGATTCGTGAAGTCCGTTCGCGTGCTGACGTTCAAAGATGTCAACGTCGAGGAACTGCAGCGTCGCGACTTCCAGATCCCCGACGAGTTGTCGCTCGATTCCTGATCTCGGGGACTCCTCCTCCCCAGGACCGCTCTATCGCGCGCCGTCCACCGATCGGCCTCTGAGTCGTGCCCTGACCACGCCCACTCGCCACCATCGAGACCATGGCGAAGAAGGACGATCGAGGTCGTGCAGGTGAAGAGCGAGCGGCGCGCTACCTCGAGGCACGCGGTTACCGCGTCTGGGACCGCAACTGGCGGTGCCCCCAGGGCGAGATAGACATCGTTGCCGACGACGGACGAGATCTCGTCGTGGTCGAGGTCAAGACGCGGCGCACAGACCGGTTCGGGCATCCGTTCGCTGCGGTGGATCGTCGCAAGCGGGAGCGGCTGTGGCGGCTCGCTCATGCCTGGGTTCGGGCGCACCCCGGCGCTGCGAGCGGCCGGAGCGTGCGCATCGACCTGATCGGCATCACCGGTGAGCGTCCCGCTACCGCCGTCCTCGAGCACCTGGAGGACCTCCGATGAGCGTGGGACGTACCTGGAGTGTCGTGCTCACCGGGTTGCAGGGCGACCTGGTCGAGGTCGAAGCAGACCTCTCGACGCAGACACCCGGCTTCTCGATCATCGGCCTGCCGGACAAGTCGATCGGCGAGGCACAGCAGCGCGTTCACAACGCGTGCGGCAACAGCGACTTGCCGCTGCCGAGGCGTCGCGTCGTGGTGAATCTGTCTCCTGCCGGTCTGCCCAAGCACGGCACCGCGCTGGATGTCGCCGTGGCGATCGCCGCGCTCGCAACCGAGTTGCCGATGGAAGCGGCGTCCCTGGAACGCACCGTGCATCTCGGCGAACTAGGGCTCGACGGAAGGCTCAGGCCGGTGCCCGGGGTGCTCCCCGCGGTCGTGGCCGCCGCTCGCGCGGGCATGTCCCGCGTGGTCGTGCCGGCTGCGTGCGCCGACGAGGCGCGGTTGGTCGAGGGCATCGAGGTCGTCCCGGCGGTGAGCCTCCGCGATGTCGCGCGCTTTCACGGACTGGACGTCGCGGAAGTCGCGGCGGAGCCGGTCCCGTTGTCGGGGGAGGGGATCCGACGAGAGAGCACGCGGAGTGACGCGGTCGACCTGTCGGAAGTCGTGGGCCAGCAGGAGGCGGTCGACGCACTCGTGGTCGCCGCCGCGGGTGGGCATCATCTCCTCATGAGCGGACCGCCCGGTGCCGGCAAGACGATGCTGGCCCGGCGGCTGCCCGGACTCCTGCCCGACCTCGATGATGATGCCGCGTTGCACGTGGCATCGCTGCGCTCGCTGTCGGGTGATCCCGTGCAGGTGCTGAACCGGACCCCACCCTTCGAAGCGCCGCATCACTCGGCGAGCGTCGCCGCTCTCGTCGGCGGCGGGAGTAGGACCGTGCGCCCGGGAGCGATCGCGCGCGCGAGCGGTGGGGTTCTCTTCTTGGATGAAGCGGGGGAGTTCGGGGCCCACGCACTCGATGCGTTGCGTCAGCCGTTGGAGTCGGGCGAGATCGAGATCCATCGTGCGGGCTTCCGCGTCCGCTTTCCCGCGCGCTTCCAGCTCGTGCTCGCAACCAACCCCTGCCCGTGCGGCCAGTACGGCGTGCCCGGCGGCGTGTGCACGTGCCCGTCTCTCGCCATCCGACGCTACCTGGGCAGGCTGAGCGGCCCTCTGCTGGATCGCGTGGATATCGAGCTCTCCCTGCGGCGCGTGGCTCACGCGCACCTCTTCGCGGATGCCGGGACGACCAGTACGAAAGCGGCGCGCGAGCGTGTCCTCGCGGCGCGCGCACGATCGAGCCGCCGCCTCTCTCGTACGCCGTGGCGTACGAACGCCCAGGTGAGCGGAGCGTGGCTGCGCTCCGGGCCTGCTGCTCCGGGACGTGATGTGCGAGGACCCCTCGATGCTGCGCTTCAGCGGGGAGCGCTCACTCTGCGCGGCTACGACAGGGTTCTTAGGGTCGCCTGGACGCTCGCGGATCTCGATGATCGCGACGTCCTCGGCGTGGAGGACATCGGTCGCGCGTTGTTCTTGAAGAAGGGGGTGACGCAGGGATGATCGATCTGTCTGATCGCGCGGTTATCGAGAGAACGCGAGGGCTGGTAGGGGACGAGACGTCGGCGCACGAGCGCGCCGACGTCGATGCACGGATGATCTGGTCGGCGCTCACCGAGCCGGGCGATGCCGTTGCGGGCGCCCTCATCGCGTCGAGCGGGCCTCGCCGAGCTCTGGAGGTGCTGGGATCGAGCGACGCCGCGCCGCTGATCAGCGCGCAGGCGGAGGTCGACTCGCAGACAGCCGCAGTGAGTCTCGAGCGATGGCGAGCTCGTCAAGGCGATGCGCCCGCGGCCTCCGCGGCCGCCCGTCGCTCACAGGTCCACGTACTGACGCCTGAGCAGGAAGGCTGGCCCGAAGGGCTTCGCGATCTTGGTCCGCACAGTCCCCATTGCCTCTGGTTTCGGGGAGACGCGCGGGTCCTGAGCCCCGGCCGATCCTCGGTGGCGCTCGTCGGTGCACGCGCCGCGACCGCCTACGGGCAGGACGTGGTGACACAGCTCGCGGGAGAGCTGGCCGCTGACGGAGCGGTCATCGTCTCAGGTGGTGCCTACGGCATCGACGGCATGGCCCACCGTGCAGCTCTCACGGTGGGCGGGGCGACCGTCGCCTGGCTGGCAGGCGGTGTCGATCGGCCCTATCCCGAGGGCAATCGCCAGCTGCTCGAGAGCATTCCTCAGCGAGGCGGAGCGGTGGTCGCCGAGGCGCCGTGCGGATCGGCTCCGACGAAGTGGCGGTTTCTCGCGCGGAACCGCCTCATCGCCGCCGCCTCGGCGGCCACGGTCGTTGTGGAGGCCGGGTGGCGTAGCGGCTCCATCAACACGGCAGGACACGCCGCTGCCCTCGGGAGGCCGCTGGGTGCGGTTCCCGGGCCGGTGACCAGCGCCGCGTCGGCCGGGTGCCATCGTCTGCTGCGCGAATATGCTGCGGAGTGCGTGACGTCTGCGAGCGACGTGCGGGAGCTGTGGGGGGACGTCGGCCGCGAGGAGACGACCTCGTCGGAGGGGCGCACCGATGATGCGACTCGCGTCCTCGATGCGCTCAGCAGTCGCGTCGATCGTGACATCGCCGAGGTGGTCCGCCGATGCGGGCTGAGTGCAGACCGGTGCGCCGCGGTGCTGGGACTGCTGGCACTGGAAGGGCGCGCCGAGCGCCGCACGCAGGGTTGGCGCGCGGTCCGGCGCTGAGCCGGTGTGCCTGCGTGTGCGCGACCCGGCGCGCGGCATGCTGGGGGGATGGAATTCGCCGTTGCTGCTGGTGCGTACACGCGGTACCTCGCCGACGTTCGACGACTGTCGCCGGCGACGGTGAAGGCCTACGAATCCGACCTCCGTGACCTCGGTCAGGCGTGCGACGTCCAGGAGTTGGCTGAGATCGATGTAGAACACCTGCGTGAGTGGTTGTGGCGCTCGGTGCAGCGCGGCGACGCACGAGCGACGATCGCGCGGCGGACCGCCGCTGTCCGTGGCTTCTTCGCCTGGGCGGTCGAGTCCGGGCACCTGGAGAGCGACCCGAGTATCCGCCTGAGTGCCCCCAAGCGGGGGCGATCGTTGCCGAAGGTCGCCACCGCGGCGACGATGGCCGACGTGCTCCAGAGCCTTCGCACGGTTGCCGAAGAGGGGGATCCGATCACTCTCCGCGACAGTGCGATTCTCGAACTCCTCTACGCGTCGGCACTTCGCGTGTCCGAGCTCTGCGGCATCGATATCGACGATTTCGACATGCATCGGCGGACGGTCCGTGTGCTCGGCAAGGGGAGCAAGGAGCGCATCGCACCGTACGGAGAACCCGCACAGCGAGCGCTCGACGCGTACTTGGTCAGGGGTCGGCCGGTCCTGGCATCCCGAGGCGAAGACGCTGCGACAGTCGCCGGGGCGGTCTTCCTCGGCGCGCGCGGTGGTCGCATCGGTCCACGCGCCGTCTACGACGTGGTCAGCCACCGCCTGGGGCCGGCGCTCGGCACTCTCACTGTCGGGCCGCACGCCCTGCGGCACTCCGCAGCCACGCATCTTCTCGACGGCGGCGCCGACCTCCGAGCCGTGCAGGAGATTCTCGGCCACGCGAGCCTCGGGACCACGCAGATCTACACGCACGTCTCCGCGGAGAAGCTCACGGCGAGCTACCGACTCGCGCACCCCCGAGCGTGACGAGCGCGCTGCGGCGGATCACCCGAGAAGGGGCGTACCGGCGGCGCAGCAGGGGAGGAGTACCGCTCGCGGCAGTCTGCCCAGCAGGAGCGTCGGATCGACGTACGCTCCGTCCAGACGGATGCCGACGTGTACCTCGCCTTCCATAGTGTGACCCCCGCGCGCCACGGTGGTCAGAGATTCACCCACGGTGACCGACGCGCCAGGCGTCACCTCAGCGATCGACACCGGCTCGAGTGACACCAGATAGCCGTCGCCGCGATCGATGGTCACGACGCCCCGGTCGACGACGACGCCGGCGAACACGATCACTCCGGTGGTCGGTGCCTTCACAACCGTTCCGGATGCCGCGGCGAGATCGACCCCGCGGTGGCCGGCGCCATACGGGTTGTGGGCGAGATCGAACGGGCGCGCGACCCGCACAGGCGCGGTGGGCCACGTCCACTCCGATTCGCCGTCGACGCCCTCGGCGGCGACTGCCGCGGAGGCATGGCCTGCCCACGGGAGAACTGCGAGCACGAGCATGGTGAGGACGACGGGCGCGAAGAGTCGGTGCATGGTCACACCCTCGTCGAGTGCCACGACCGCGGGGGGCCTCTGCACGTCGTCAGGGGAGGAATTCCGTGCACCGGCGCGCGGGGAGGAGACCCTGCGACTGATACACTGGGCCTGCACTCCGCATGTCGGAGTGACTACGCGTGCCCGCACATCGGCCCGCACACCCCAGGTCTCCACCGTCTCGACGGTCGAGCGGGTGTGCTCCGGGGCACCAGGCTCCGCGACCGCCCGGTCCGCGGGAACAACCGAAAGAACAGGAGTACGGCCATGGCCGTCGTCACCATCCGCCAGCTGCTCGACAGCGGCGTCCACTTCGGACACCAGACCCGTCGCTGGAACCCGAAAGTCAAGCGCTTCATCCTCACGGAGCGCTCCGGCATCCACATCATCGACCTGCAGCAGTCACTGTCGTACATCGACAAGGCCTACGAGTTCGCGAAGGAGACGGTTGCACACGGCGGCACCATCCTCTTCGTCGGCACGAAGAAGCAGGCGCAGGAAGTCATCGCCGAGCAGGCGACGCGTGTCGGTCAGCCCTACGTGAACCAGCGGTGGCTCGGTGGCCTCCTCACCAACTTCTCGACGGTGAGCAAGCGTCTCGCGCGTATGAAGGAGCTCGAAGAGCTCGACTTCGAGAACCCCGCGGAGAGCGGCTTCACGAAGAAGGAGCTCCTCCTCAAGAAGCGTGAGCTGGACAAGCTCCACAAGTCGCTCGGCGGTATCCGCAACCTCCAGAAGACGCCCTCGGCGATCTGGATCGTCGACGCCAAGCGCGAGCACCTCGCGATCGACGAGGCCAAGAAGCTCGGTATCCCGGTGATCGGCATCCTCGACACCAATGCCGACCCCGACGAGTTCCAGTTCCCCATCCCGGGCAACGACGACGCGATCCGTTCGGTGGGTCTGCTCACCCGCATCATCGCGGACGCCGCCGCTGAGGGTCTCATCCAGCGTCACCAGCCCACCGAGGAGTCGGCTGACGCCGAGCCCCTCGCGGACTGGGAGCGCGAACTGCTCGAGCAGGGTGGAGCCTCCGAGGCTCCCGCGGCTGAGGCCGCCGTTGCCGAGGCCCCGGCTGCTGAGGCCGCCGAGACGCCCGCCGCCGAGGCGCCCGCCGACGAAGCCGCCGCCGCATCGGTCGACGCCGCAGAGGCACCGGCCGAGGCGTCCGCCGAGACCGCCGAGTAATCCGCTTCCGATCCGTCCCGGTGCCGGGCCTTGCGTCCGGCACCGGGACGATCAGCCTCAGATTTCGCACGACGACACACCATTAGGAGCCACCACACATGGCAAACTTCACCATCGCCGACATCAAGACGCTGCGCGAGCAGCTCGGCACGGGCATGGTCGACACGAAGAAGGCGCTCGAGGAAGCCGACGGCGACCTCGAAAAGGCTGTCGAGATCCTCCGTCTGAAGGGCGCGAAGGGCAACGCCAAGCGCGCCGACCGCTCGACCAGCGAGGGCCTCGTGGCCGCCGTCCAGCAGGGCGACACCGTCACGATCATCGAGCTCAACACCGAGACCGACTTCGTCGCGAAGAACGACCGCTTCCTCGCACTGGCAGACAAGGTGCTCGCCGCCGCTGCCGCCGTCGGCGCCGACTCCGCTGAGGCGGCGCTGGCTGCCGACGCGAACGGTCAGAGCGTTGCAGAGCTCATCTCCGACGAGGCCGCCATCATCGGCGAGAAGGTCGAGCTGCGCCGCGTTCGCACGCTGAGTGGCGACGCCTTCGAGATCTACCTGCACAAGACCAGCAAGGACCTGCCGCCGCAGATCGGCGTGGTCGTGGCCTACAGCGGAGACGACGCCGAGACGGCGCGCAGCATCGCGCAGCACATCTCGTTCGCCAACCCGACCTACCTCGCTCGCGAGGACGTCCCCGAGGACGAGGTCGAGAAGGAGCGTCAGATCGTCACCGAGATCTCGCGCAACGAGGGCAAGCCCGAGGCTGCGCTGCCGAAGATCGTCGAGGGTCGTGTCGGCGCGTTCTTCAAGCAGGTCGCCCTGCTCGACCAGGATTACGCGAAGGACAACAAGCAGTCCGTCGCCCAGGTCGCGAAGGCCGCCGGCATCACGATCACCGACTTCGCCCGCTTCAAGGTCGGCGCGTAAGTTCGAACAGGGGCCTGCATCACCACGATGCGGGCCCCTTTTCGATGCCCGCCGAACGATATCCTGCAACCGTCGAGAGGAACCCCGTGACCGATGAGACCACAGGACGCCGACGCGTCCTCCTGAAGCTGTCGGGGGAGGCCTTCGGTGGAGGTCAGCTCGGTGTAAACCCCGATGTCGTGAGCCAGATCGCGCGTGAGATCGCCGCGGCGGTCGACCGCGTCGAGATTTCGATCGTCGTCGGAGGCGGCAACTTCTTCCGCGGTGCGGAGCTCAGTCAGCGGGGCATGGATCGGGGGCGCGCCGACTACATGGGAATGCTGGGCACGGTGATGAACGCGCTCGCGCTCCAGGACTTCCTCGAGCAGGCGGGGGCCGCCACGCGTGTGCAGTCGGCGATCTCCATGACGCAGGTCGCGGAGCCCTACATCCCGCGCCGCGCCGAACGTCACATGGAGAAGGGGCGCGTGGTCATTTTCGGCGCCGGCGCCGGCCTCCCGTACTTCTCCACCGACACGGTCGCCGCTCAGCGCGCTCTGGAGATCGGTGCGGACGAGGTCCTTGTCGCGAAGAACGGCGTGGACGGCGTGTACACCGCCGATCCGAAGACGTCTGCCGATGCTGTGAAGCTGGACCGCCTGACCTACAACGACGCTCTGCAGCGCGGTCTGAAGGTCGTGGACTCGACCGCCTTCAGCCTCTGCATGGACAACGGCATCGACATGCGCGTGTTCGGGATGGAGCCCTCCGGCAACGTGACGCGGGCGTTGCTCGGAGAGCCCATCGGAACGCTCGTCACCGTCTGAGTCACCCCGTCCGTCCGCACTAGACTTGATCGACGCAACAACGAATGGAGTGACTGTGATCGCCGAAACACTGGCCGACACGTCCGCACGCATGGACCGGGCCGTCGAGGCGGCGAAGGACGACTTCGCCACCGTGCGCACCGGGCGTGCCAACCCTCAGCTTTTCCAGAAGATCCTCGTGGACTACTACGGCACGCCGACGCCGCTGGCGCAGCTCGCCTCCCTGAACAACGTCGAGGCCCGCACGCTCGTCGTGACGCCCTACGACAAGTCCGCTCTCAAGGCGATCGAGCAGGCGATCCGCGACACCCCGAACCTCGGTGCCAACCCTACGAATGACGGCAACCTCGTGCGCGTCACGATGCCCGAGCTCACGGCGGAACGCCGCAAGGAGTACGTCAAGCTCGTGCGTGCGAAGGGCGAGGATGCCAAGGTGCACCTGCGTGGGATCCGCCGCAAGTCCAAGGACGAGCTCGACGCTCTCAAGAGCGAGGTGGGTGAAGACGACCTCGCTCGCGCCGAGAAGGAACTCGATGCCATCACGCGCGCGCACGTCGACGAGATCGACGAGGCGCTGAAGCGCAAAGAGGCCGAGCTCCTCGAAGTCTGACAGACGGATGACCGACGAGCCTGCGGACGAACTCGGGGCGGATGACGCCTCGCCGTTGACGCGCGCCGAAGCGAGGCGGGCGGCGCAGGACGAGAGTTCGGCTCTCCACTCCCACGTGCGCGCGGCGCGATCCGAGTTCGAGCACCAGATCGTCAAGGCTCGAGCGGACTTCGAGCAGGTGAACGACCGGATCAACGCACGAACCGGGCGCAATCTCCTCCTCGCGACCCTGATCGGCCTGGCGATCGGGGCGGCTGTTCTCGGATCGCTGCTCTGGGTCAAATGGCTGTTCCTGCTGTTCGCCATCCCCGTGTGTCTGCTTGGCGTCTTCGAGTTCTCCCGCGCACTCCAGACCGCCGGGCGTCGCGTCGACCTCTGGCCCCAGCTCGCGATGGGCGCGGTCATCATGGTCGCGGGCTTCGCCGAGGGACACTGGACTCATTGGGTGACCACTTTCGCGGCGGTCGCGTTCCTGATCGTGTGGCGGATGCTCGCGCAGATGTCGGCGCGGGACGGGCGCCGCTACGGAGACGTCGTCTCGGATGTCCTGGTCGCGGGGTTCATCCCGCTCTACGTGCCGTTCCTCGCCAGTCTCACTCTCGTCCTCTTGCGCCAGGACGGCGGTGAGTTCTGGCTGCTCGCGATGATCGTGGTGGTCGTCGTGGCAGACACCGGTGCGTACGCATCGGGGCTGGCCTTCGGACGGCATCCGATGGCTCCGCGGATCAGTCCGAAGAAGACGTGGGAAGGATTCGCGGGAGCCGCTGTCGTCGCGATCGGGTCGGGTGTTGCGTTGGCGCTCCTCCTCCTTCACGTTCCGTGGTGGGCCGGAGTGCTGTTCGGCGTCGTCATTCTCGCGTCCGCCACCGTAGGCGATCTCGGCGAGTCGATGATCAAGAGAGACCTGGGGATCAAAGATATGAGTTCATGGCTGCCGGGTCACGGCGGAGTCCTCGACCGACTCGATTCGATCCTGCCGTCGGCGGCCGCGGCTCTTGCGATGTCCTTCCTCCTCGCACCGCTGGCCACATCATGAGCGCTGAGACCCCGGTGCTTCCTTTTCCCCTCGTGACCGGCAAGGCGGAGGGGTACGACATCGCCCAGGTCGACGAGTTCCTCGCGGCGGCTCGGCGCGCGTTCGAGACCGACGACCCTACGGAGCTCAGTTCGGTAGACGTGCGCCGCACGGCGTTCCGCCTGGTCAAGCGGGGCTATCAGATCGCCGCCGTCGACGCGGCGATGGGGCGCATCGAGGACGCCTTCGCCGCTCGCGAGCGAGAGAACGCGCTCGCGCAGGAGGGCGCGCGAGCGTGGGTTGGTTCGTCGCGAAAGCTGGCTCAAGAAGTCCTCGATCGGCTGAGCCGGCCGTCGCGCGAGCGCTTCCGACGCGTCGGCGCTCTGCGCTGGGGGTACCGCATCGATGAAGTCGACGCCGTCGCGGATCGGATCGCGCGATACCTCGAGTCGGGGGAGAGCCTCACGGTGGAGCAGGTGCGTACCGTGGCGTTCCGGATGCAGCGCGGCGGCTACGACGAACTGCAGGTGGATGCCGTTCTCGATGCCGTCATCGAGGTCATGCTCGCCGTAGGCTGACGCTCCGCGGCTGTTCGCGTGGCAGGCGCCGAGTCCTACGGGTAGAATCGACGGCACTGTGACTTCTGATGGCGAGCTGATCCCCGCGACACGGCGGTCTCTTGCGCACCGGTCGACGACCGTCGCGAGATCGAACCGCAGTTCGTCCGAGCCGCCGCAGTGGTCTCGTCGCCGACACATCGTGTCGGTGTTCGCGGTGTTCGCGGCGACGGCGTTCGCAGCGGGCTACGTGCTTCCGCTCACCGCGGGATCGCCGCGTGCAGAGGCAGCGGAGCTGGACCCGGTCTCGCTGTACGCGAGTTCCATTGCCGACGCCCAGGACTATGTCGCCGCATCGGGCGCCGAAGGCGACCTCGGCCGTGACGACCTGCGCTTCAGCGTCTATGTCAAGCCGACTCCGACACCCACCCCCACTCCGATTGCGAGCGGCTCGACGTCATCGTCCCGCTCCTCCGGGTGGGCGCCGCCCTTCGTTACCCCCGACCCCGGCAGCGCACAGGCCATCGCCTACGAGATGGTGACGGCGCGCGGATGGGGCGATGACGAATTCGCCTGTCTCGTCGCGCTCTGGAAGAAGGAGTCGGGCTGGCGCGTCAATGCGTACAACAAGTCCAGCGGCGCGTACGGCATCCCGCAGGCCCTACCTGGCACGAAGATGGCGAGTGCGGGCGCGGATTGGGAGACCAATCCGGCGACGCAGATCAGTTGGGGTCTCGGTTACATCAAGGGACGCTACGGGTCGCCGTGCGGCGCGTGGGATCACTCCCAGCGCAAAGGCTGGTACTGACCGGATGCCACGGTCGAACCGCCGGCGCCGCGACGATGCCGGTTCTTCTGACGACGCGCTCGCACGGTTGATGAGCGGGTGGAAGCGCACGGAGTCCCGACGTGGCGTCGAATGGACCGTTCAGCCGGTGTCGGCAGCGCAGGCACAGAAGACGTACATCTGTCCAGGGTGCGGACGTGACGTGGCAGCGGGCACCGCCCACGTCGTGGTGTGGCGCGCTGACGGAGTTCTGGGTGACGCGGCCGACCTGGCTGCGCGTAGACACTGGCACAGCGCCTGTTGGAGGGTCGGCTGACATGGAGATCAGGGGTCCGGTGCAACTTCCCGCGCGCCGCGAGGACATCGAACTGCACACGCTGGACGGACTGACGCTCGTCGGCGAGTTGGCGCTCCCCGAGTCCGCTCCGCCCGTGGCCACCCTTGTGACACTGCATCCGTTGCCGACTGCCGGCGGATTCATGGATTCGCACGTGCTGCGCAAGGCCGCCGGGCGGCTGCCCGCTCTCGCCGATCTCGCCGTCCTCCGCTTCAACACGCGAGGGACGACATCTCCTCGGGGAACGAGCGAAGGGGTGTTCGACGGCGGAGCGTCGGAGGCGTTCGACGTGGCGGCCGCGGTGGCGTTCGCGCGCGAGCGGAACCTGCCTCGTCCGTGGTTGGTCGGTTGGTCGTTCGGTACGGAGCTCGCGCTCAAGTACGGACGCGATCACGACATCGAAGGCGTGATTCTTCTATCGCCCCCCTTGCACAGGGCGACTGCCGACGACGTTGCCGCCTGGGCGGGCGATCACCGCCGTGTGGTGGTCCTCGTTCCCGAGTTCGATGATTACCTGCGGCCCGAGGAGGCGGCGGAGCGGTTCGCGTCGATCCCTCACGCCACGCTGATTCCTGTCGAGGGAGGGAAGCACCTTTGGGTCGGGGAGAATCAGACCCGCCGAGTGCTCACGGAGATCGTCGCCGCTGTGAATCCGGACGCGCTCCCGCTGCCGGTCGAGTGGCCCGACGCCTGACGCCGCCGGGGTGGCCTCACAGCTCGTTCTGGCGAGGAATGACGACCTGCCGGTAGATGATCAGGATGCTGGCTGCCACCGGGATGGCGACGAGGGCTCCGAGCAGCTGACCCAGTGAGGCGCCCGCGAGAGCCGCGATCACGACGACGGCACCGGGCACCGAGACCGCGCGGTTCATGATGCGAGGCGAGATGAAGTAGGCCTCGACCTGCATGTACACGACGTACCAGATGAGCGCTACGAGCGCGGTCAGCGGCGATCCGAGCCCGGGGATGAGGCAGGTCAGCACGATGATGACCGAGCCGGTCAGCGTACCGACGAGGGGAATCAGCGAGAAGAAGAACGCGACGACGGCCAGCACTGCCGCGAAGGGCGCGTCGATGATCGTGAGGAAGATG
Organism: Candidatus Microbacterium phytovorans; assembly: GCA_029202445.1. Taxonomy (NCBI): domain Bacteria; kingdom Bacillati; phylum Actinomycetota; class Actinomycetes; order Micrococcales; family Microbacteriaceae; genus Microbacterium; species Candidatus Microbacterium phytovorans. The sequence continues at coordinate 1,003,201 of CP119321.1, read as the reverse complement.
GCGCTCAGCACGCCGTTGATCACCCCGAGGCTGACCTGACCCATGACGTAATAGCCGACGGATGCCGTGATCTGCTCGGCCAGATCGATGAACCGCGCGCGCTTCGACGCCGGCACCAACTGATAGACAGCGGCTTTCAGCGAGGGGGTGGACGAGGTGAAGTAGATCGTCAGGATGAGCACGATGATCGCGCCTGTGAAACCGGCGATGATCGCGGCGCCGAAAGACACGAGGCTGGCGCCGACGGCCGATCCGACGTCGCCCAGATCCAGCGACTGGTACCAATCGGACAGGTAGTCGAAGACCTGATCGACGTTGAGGGCCGGGAAGACGCCGTGCAACCACTCCTTGGAAGCGGTGATCGGATCCCACTCCTGGGCCACTGCGCTCGCGATGAGCTTCTGGATCTCGGTGATGAGCTGACTGATCTGCCCGACGATGATGGGCACGACCATCAGGATGATGCCCGCGAACACGGCGAGCACGCCCGCGAACGTGATGAGCAGCGCGGCCCAGCGGGGGAGTCCTCGACGCTCGAGCCACGAGACGAGCGGGTCGAGACCGAGCGCAAGGAAGAGCGCGGTCCCGACATACAGGAGGACGGTCGACAGCGTTTGGACGCTCGTGATGAGCAGGATGCCGACACCGACGCCGAGCGTCGCGATGAGAGCCGTCCGGAACGGGTGCTGGATCTTCACTGACTGGTCTCCGCCTCTGAGGTTGTCGTTCACGATACGCGGATGCGGCGTGCCGACGCGGGATCGCCACCCCCTCCCGGGCGACATTCAGGTCGTTTCGCTAGTCTGGAACGTCGATTGTGCACTCCGGCGGCCCGAGACGCCGCGTGTCGTGCGGGAAGGTGACGTTTCGTGCGTTTTGTCTGGGCGGTGGCCGCCTTCGTGCTGGCTACGGTGATGATCGGTGCGGGCATCGCCCAGCGCACCGTGCTGCAGGGGCCGAAGTCAGAGACGCAGGCCATTCAGATCGACGAGTCGGTGCCGTATGTGCTCGTCGACGGCGGTGTCCTCAGCAGTCACAGCGGCTCGCAGACGCTGCGGGTGCAAGGCGAAGGCACGATCTTCGCCGCGTACGGCCGCACCGATGACATGCAGGCATGGCTGGCACGTTCGGACTACGTTCACGTCACGGAGTCGGGAGACCGCGTGACCACGACGGCTGTCGCGCCCGTGCCCGTCGACGACGCCGATTCCGAAGCCGCGGAGGCGCCGACGACGCCCGTGGGGTCGGACCTCTGGGTGGACGAGTTCCAGCAGGAGGACGTGCTCATCACCCCGCTGCAGCTCCCCGCAGACATGAGCGTGCTCGTGGCATCCGACGGCGTCGCCGCCGCCCCCACGCAGTTGTCGATCACCTGGCCGACGGGTGTCACGACGCCGTGGGCGGGACCGCTCATCGTCGGTGGTGGCATCATGCTCGCCATCGGCGTCGTCCTCTACGTCCTGGGGGTCCGACACGTGCGGCGCTCTCGAGGGCCCCGCCGCAAGGGCCTTCCCTTGACGCCCACCGAGCCCATCGATCTCTCCGAGTCGGCGTCCGAGAAGGGCGTGATCAGCGCCTCGCCCACTCGTCGACAGCTCTCGGGCGGGCGTCGCGCCTTCGTCGCACTGCCGGTCGTTCTCGCCTCTGCGCTGCTGGTGACGGGATGCTCGGCCGACTCGTGGCCGCAGTTCGCGTCCTCCGCGACCCCGAGTCCTTCGGCGACCGTCGTCGTTCCCGAAGGTCAGGACGATCCTCCGGCGGTGACGAAGGCCCAGGCGGAGCGGATTTTGGCGCGGATCGCCGAGCAGGTGGCGGCCGCAGATGAGAAGAACAGTGCGAAAGCGGCTGCCGAGCGTCTCGAAGGCGCGGCACTGGCGACCCGTACGACCAACTACACGTTGCGCAAGGAGCTCAAGGATCTCGATCCGCTCCCCGCCATTCCGACAGCGAACCTCAAGATCCTTCTTCCGGAGGCCTTCGAGGGATGGCCGCGTACGTTCTTCGCGGTCGTCGAGGATGCCGACTCCGGAGTTGCGACCATCATGACCGTGACGCAGCGCGACGCGTGGTCCAACTACAAGCTCTCTTACATCGCCAACATGGTCGCGGACGCGAGCCTCAATGTCGCGCCGGAGTACATCGGGGCGCCGAAGGTTCAGCCCGACTCAGCCTTCCTCGTCCTGGCGCCGCAGGATCTCGCCGCGGCCTACGCCGACGTCCTCGACAACGGTGAGGACAGCGAGTACGCGGCGCTGTTCGAAGAGGAGAGCGACAGCTTCCGCGCGTTGGTGGCTGACAACCGCGCGGATCGCGTCGCCCAGTTCAACAAGACGGGGTCGAAGACCGGCAAGATCGCGTTCGCGGCATCCGCGGGTAAAGCGGACCCGGTCGCGATGGCAACACTTGACAGCGGCGCAATCGTCGCGGTGCTCGTCAACGAGAGCGACTCGGTGACGCCCACCAATGACGACGCGGTCATCAAGGTTCCGGATGATAACAAGGTCGTGAAGGCACTGAGCGGCGTCAGCCAGTCGGCCACCGGCTTCACGACGACCTACGCCGATCAGCTGTTCTTCTTCGTGCCCTCGCAGAGTTCGACCGAGCGCATTCAGTTCCTGGGCTATTCGTCCGACATCCTCTCAGCCAAGGTGGTGAAGAAGAAGTGACCGATCCCACACCGGGTGCCGTGCTGCGCGGCGCCGTCGATCTGTCCTCGCTCCGTTCCCGTCCTGCCGCCCCGGCGGCGCCCGCTGCGTCCGACGCTGCGGCGCCCGGTTCGGCGCCCTCGCTCGTGTTCGATGCCACCGATGAGACGTTCGGGCAGGTGCTGGAGCTCTCCCGCAGCGTTCCGGTCGTCGTCGACCTGTGGGCGGAGTGGTGCGGACCGTGCAAGCAGTTGAGTCCCATTCTCGAGAAGGTCGCCACCGAACTGGCGGGGCGAGTCGTCTTGGCGAAGGTCGACGTCGACGCGAACCCGCAGTTGGCCCAAGGATTCCGGGCGCAGTCGATTCCGATGGTGGTCGCCCTGATTGCAGGTCAGCCGGTGCCGCTGTTCACGGGGGCCGTACCCGAGGCCCAGGTTCGCGAGGTGTTCGGGCAGCTGCTGCAATTGGCCGCTCAGCACGGTGTGACCGGGACGGTGCCGGCGGGCGACCCGACCGAAGATGCCGACGAGCCGCACGAACCCGAGCTCCCGCCGCTCCACCAGGCCGCCTTCGAGGCGATCGAGGCCGGCGACTACGCGAGCGCGATCTCCGCATACGAGGCGGCGCTCGCGGAGAATCCACGTGATGAAGACGCACGGGCCGGGCTCGGCCAGGTGCGCTTGCTCGCGCGGGTGCAGGAAGCGGATCCGGGCGCGGTGCGGGCCGCGGCGGCGGCCTCTCCACTCGACGTGGCAGCGCAGCTCGCCGTGGCCGATCTCGACATCGCCGGCGGACACGTCGACGACGCGTTCGACCGCCTCCTCGAGCTCTTCGCAGCACTCCCCGGCGACGATCGCGCGCCGGTGCGGGAGCGTCTGCTCGAGCTCTTCGGGCTCGTCGGCGACGCGGACGGTCGTGTCATCCGCGCGCGCGGACGCCTCGCGAGCCTTCTGTTCTGAGGGTCCAGCGCGCGTGTGCCGTGCTGTCAGGATCGGTGCGAGAGCCAGAGCACGCCGAGCGGCGGCAGGACCATCGTCGCGATGCGATTGCCGTCGGTGTGCACCGATCCCAGGTTCCCGACGCCGGAGCCTCCGAACGCGGTCGCGTCCGAGTTGAGCACCTCGGTCCACTCGCCGCTCTCGGGAAGCTCCAGGGGATAGTCGTACACGGGCGCTCCGGAGAAGTTGCTCACCGCCGCCACGGTGTTGCCGTGGTGGTCACGCCGTGCGAACGCGATGACATTGGGGTTCCATGACGGCGCGCCGAGTCGTGCGAATGCGGCCCCGTCGGAGTCTCGAGCCCACAAGGGCGACAGAGCCGCGTACTGGCGGTTGATCACCCCGACGAAGTCCCGCAGCTGCTGGTGGGCGGGCTGGTCCAGCATCCACCAATCGAGCGAGCGCGCCTCCGACCACTCGGACATCTGCCCGAACTCCTGGCCCATGAACAGCAGTTGCTTACCCGGGTGGGCCCACATGTACGCCAGATACGCCCGCAGGTTGGCGAGTTTCTGCCAGTGGTCTCCCGGCATCCGGGTGAAGAGTGTGCCCTTGCCGTGAACGACTTCGTCGTGACTGATCGGAAGCACGAAGTTCTCACTGAATGCATACACGAACGAGAACGACATCTCTCCCTCGTGGTGCGAGCGGTACATCGGGTCGCGCTTGATGTACTCCAGCGAGTCGTTCATCCACCCCATGTTCCACTTGAAGCCGAAACCGAGGCCGCCCTGATCGGTGGGGGCGGTGACTCCCGGGAAGCTCGTCGACTCTTCGGCGATCATCGCGATGCCCGGGTACCGCTTGTACGCCGTCGCGTTGACCTCCTGGAGGAAGTGGATGGCTTCGAGGTTCTCGCGTCCGCCATGGACGTTGGGCTCCCACTCGCCGGCCTCGCGCGAGTAGTCGAGGTAGAGCATGGATGCCACGGCATCCACGCGCAGGCCATCCACGTGGAACTCCTCGAACCAGAACAAGGCATTGGCGACGAGGAAGTTCCGTACCTCGTTGCGCCCGTAGTCGAAGATGAGCGTGCCCCAGTCCTTGTGCTCGCCGCGGCGAGGATCGGGATGCTCGTACAGCGGGCGCCCGTCGAATCGCGCGAGCGCGAACTCGTCTTTCGGGAAGTGCCCGGGGACCCAGTCCATGATCACACCGATGCCGGCTTGATGCAGGCGATCGATCAGGTACCGCAGGTCGTCGGGAGCGCCGAACCGGCTCGTCGCGGCGTAGTAGCCGCTGACCTGGTAGCCCCAGGATCCCCCGAACGGATGCTCCGCGAGCGGCAGGAACTCGACGTGGGTGAAGCCGAGAGCGGTCACGTGCTCGATCAGCGGCTCCGCGGCGTCGCGATAGGAGAGTCCGGGGCGCCACGAACCGAGGTGAAGCTCGTACGTCGACATGGGCTGATCGAGCGGCGACCGCGACGCCCGGCGGGCGAGCCACTCGTCGTCGCCCCACGTGTACGAGCTCTCGGTGACCACAGATGCCGTCGCCGGCGGAACCTCCGCCTGCTGGGCCATGGGGTCGGCCTTCAGGATCCACTGTCCGTCGGGGGTGAGGATCTCGTACTTGTAGGCCGTACCGGTGCCGAGCCCGGGCACGAACAGCTCCCAGACGCCGCTCGAACCGAGCGTGCGCATGGCGTGCCCCTGCCCATCCCAGTCGTTGAAACCGCCGACGACGCGCACGGCTCGAGCATCGGGCGCCCAGACGGCGAAGGAGACTCCCTCGACGCCGGTGAAGTGGCGCACGTGGGCGCCGAGAACCCGCCAGAGCTCCTCGTGACGCCCTTCTCGGATGAGGTGGATGTCGACGTCGCCCAGCGTCGGCAGGTGCCGGTAGGGGTCGTCCACGCGGTGGTCCGGCCCGCCGTCGTATGTGGCGAGCAGCTCGTAGGCGCCGGGCTCTGCGTCGGCCGTGCCCGCCCACACGCCGTGGCGGACGTGGCTGAGCGCAACGACGGCACCGGAGGAGGTGACGGCCGACACGGCGGATGCCATGGGACGCCGCGCGCGGATCACCCAATGGTCGCCTTCACGGTGCGCGCCGAGCACGTCGTGGGGAGCGTGATACGACCCCGTGGCGACGGCATCGAGGACGGAATCGGATGGCGTGGTCATCGCGTGCCCTTCACGTGCAGGATATGGACCGGCTCGGCGAACGCGTCGAGTCGAACGAAGTTGTCCTGGTTCCAGGTCCAGTGCGCTCCCGTGAGGAGGTCCTCGACCTCGAAGTCATGTCCGCGGGGGATGCCGAAGACGCTGCTGTCGATGTGGACCATTGTCTGGCGCATCGAATGCGGGTCGACGTTGGCGACGACGATGATGGTGTCTGCGACCCCGTCCGGAGAGACTCCGGCGGGAAGGTGCTTGGAGAAGACGAGCACGGCCTCGTCGTCGCTCCAGTGGATCGACAACCCGCGCAGCTGCCGCAACGCCGGGTGGGCGCGGCGGATGGAGTTGAGCGTGGTCAGGAAGGGAGCGAGCGAATCGCCCGCGGCCTCGGCTGCCGCCCACTCCCGGATCTTGTACTCGTACTTCTCGTTGTCGATGTTCTCCTCGGAACCCGGGCGTGCCACGTTCTCGTAGAGCTCGTAGCCCGCGTAGACGCCGTAGCTGGCGCCCCCGGTCGCCGCCAGCGCCGCGCGGATGCGGTAGGCGGGGCGTCCGCCGTACTGCAGGTACTCCGTGAGGATGTCGGGAGTGTTGACGAAGAGGTTCGGACGCATGAAGTCGGCGGTCTCGTCGGAGATCCAGGTCAAGAACTCTTCGAGCTCTGCCTTCGTGTTCCGCCAGGTGAAGTACGAGTAGCTCTGCTGGAAGCCGCTGTAGGCAAGGGCCTTCAAGGGGGCCGGGCGTGTGAACGCCTCGGCGAGGAAGACGACGTCGGGGTGATCTGCGTTGACGGTCGCGATCAGCCACTCCCAGAACTGGAGCGGCTTCGTGTGGGGATTGTCGACACGGAAGATCTTGACGCCCTGCGCGATCCAGTGCCGCACGATCCGGAGCATCTCTGCGCGGATGCCGACAGGGTCGTTGTCGAAGTTCAGGGGGTAGATGTCCTGGTACTTCTTCGGTGGATTCTCCGCGTATGCGATGGTGCCGTCGGGCAGCGTGGTGAACCACTCCGGGTGCTCTGTCACCCATGGGTGGTCGGGGGCGGCCTGCAGGGCGAGGTCGATGGCCACTTCGAGACCTTCGGTTGCGGCAGCTCGGACGAACGCACGGAAGTCGGCGAGGGTGCCGAGATCGGGATGGACCGCATCGTGGCCGCCGGCGGCGGAACCGATGGCCCACGGCGAACCCGGGTCGGCCGGACCGGCCGTGAGGGTGTTGTTGGGTCCCTTGCGGTTGAGAGTGCCGATCGGATGGATCGGTGGCAGGTAGAGCACGTCGAAGCCCATCGCGGCGACGGCCGGAAGCCGGTTCTTCGCCGTGCGGAACGTACCGCTCTTGATGGTGCCGTCCTTCAGCCGGCGCGCGCCCTCGGACCGCGGAAAGAACTCGTACCATGCACCCACCCCGGCTCGCTCACGCTCGACACGCAGGTCGAGCCACTCTCCGATCGTCAGGAGCGATTGCAGCGGACGCGCGGCGAAGACCTGAGCCAAGAACGGATCCCGCACGATCGCGAGGGCGGCCTCGTCCTCCGCGGCGGCTCGGAGGGCGACTGCGGCGTCGATGAGGGCGCGGCGCTCCGCCGCGGGGCGCGTCTTTTCTGCTGCGGCACGCTCGAACAGCAGCGCGCCGGATTCGCGCATGAGCGGACCGTCCACGCCCGCCGCGATCTTGACGTCCGCCGCGTGCTCCCACGTGGCGAAGTCGTCGCCGAACGCCTCGAAGCGGAACCGCCACATCCCCTGCTCGCGGGGTGCGAGCAGCACTCGCCAACGATCGAACCCGTCACCGAGCGGGCTGAGGCGATGCAGAGACTCGATGCCCGACGGTGAGACGAGCCGGAGATGGACGCCGATGCTGTCATGCCCCTCGCGGAATGCGGTGACCTGGAACGGCACTGCCTCGCCCTCGAACGCGGACGCGGCGAACTGGCCTCCGGGGACGGTCGGCCGGGGGAGCCCGAGGGGAATCCTCCCGTTGCGGGTCTCCGACGCGAAACCGTCGGCCGCCGCCGTCGGCTCCACGGCCGGTCGCAAGGGGATCTGTGCGGTGCTGCGCAGGGCGCCGGTCGTGTTCGTCGTCGTGGCCACGTCTCGAACCTACCGCCGTTGTCGGCGGCGGTACACCGTGCGCAGCGGCCGGTTGCGCTATTTGGCGCGGAAGAGCCGCATGCCGGTGTCGGCGAACGTGATGACGTCTCCGGGCAGGTGCACCACCTGGTCGTCCGACGGCCTCTCATCGAGACTCGACCACAGAGAGACATAGCGCTCAACACCGTCGATGCGGGGGAGCGTGACGGCGATGGGCCGCTCCGCGCCGTGTACGACGAGGAGCGTGCGATTGGGAGCTTCGTGCTCGGGGGTGGACTGGGCGACGTATTGGAGCGTGCGGTGCGCGGGATCCGTCCACCGGTCGCCGGACATCGTCTCGCCGCGCTCGTCATACCAGTCGATCACCGAGGCGCTGGGAACTTCCCGCTCTTCGTGGGCGAAGCGAGCCGGGCGCAGCGCCGGGTTGTCTCGGCGCAACTGCAGGAGTCGCCCGACGTGTGCGGCGAGGTCCTGCTGCCAGGGAGCGTGCTCCCAGGACACCCACGTGAGCGGCGAATCGTGGCAGTAGGCGTTGTTGTTGCCGCGCTGTGTGCGGCCGAACTCGTCACCCGCTGTGATCATCGGGACTCCGGCGGACAGCAGGAGCGTGCCGAGAAGGTTGCGCATCGCCTTGCGACGGCGCGCGAGGATGCCGTCGTCTTCGGTCGCGCCTTCCGCACCGTGGTTGAACGAGCGGTTCATGTCGGCGCCGTCGCGCCCCTGCTCGCCGTTGCCCAGGTTGTGCTTGACGTCGTAGGAGACGAGGTCGCGCAGCGTGAAACCGTCGTGCGCCGTGACGAAATTGATCCCCGCGAGCGGTCCGCGCGCGTGGGAGAACGTGTTGGACGAGCCCGCCAATCGTGTCGCGAACCCTCCGATGCCGACCGGAGCGGTCCCCGCGCGTCGGGCGTAGTCGATGTCGCTCAGCCAGAAGTTGCGGACGCGGTCGCGGTATCGATCGTTCCACTCCGCCCATCCCGGCGCGAAGTTGCCCGTCTGCCAGCCGCCCATGCCCACATCCCACGGCTCCGCGATCATCTTCACGCCGGCAAGCGCAGGGTCGTCGATGATGGCGCGCAGCAGGGGATGGTCAGGGTCGTACGCATGGTCGGCACCGCGCCCGAGCGTGGCGGCCAGGTCGAATCGGAAGCCGTCGACCTGCATCTCGCCGGCCCAATAGCGCAGCGAATCGAGCACGAGACGGGCCGCGGCATCCGTCGAGGTGTTCAAGGAGTTTCCGCATCCGGTCACGTCGATGTACGCGCCGTCGTCGTGCTGGCGGTAGTAGGAACGCCCGTCGATGCCGCGCAGGCTGGAGCGCGGCCCACCGATCTCGCCCTCCGACGTGTGGTTGTAGACGACGTCCAGAATGACCTCGATGCCCGACGCGTGGAGGCTGCGGACCATCTCCTTGAACTCGCGTACGACGGCGTCGGGTCCCGCAGAACGGCTTTCGGCGGTGGCGTAGTCGGCGTGGGGCGTGAAGAAGTTGAGTGTGTTGTAACCCCAGTAGTTCGTGAGGCCGTGCTGGAGGAGGCGGGGTTCGCTCTCGAAGGCGTGGATCGGGAGAAGCTCGATCGACGTGACGCCCAGCGCCCGCAGGTGGGCGATCATCGCGGGATGTCCCAACCCTGCGTAGGTGCCGTGGAGAGCAGGCGGTACCGCGGGGTGACGCTTGGTCAGCCCCTTGAGATGGGCTTCGTAGATGACGGTGCGATCCCACGGCACGGCGGGCTTCGCTACGCCCTCCCAGTCGAAGGAGGAGTCGACGACGACCGACCGCCAGTCGCCGAGCCCGCCCGACACCAGGCCCCGGGTATAGGGCTCGACGAGGAGGCTCTCCGGATTGAAGGTGTCACCGTGTCCGTGGGGACCGTCGACGCGCAGCGCGTATCGCGCTCCCGGTGCAAGGGCCGGCGTGGTGACATGCCAGACATCGCCGCGGCCCCGCTCGAGAGGGATGGTGTCGATGATCCAGTCCAGGTCGGTCGCATCGAAGAGCACGACCTCCATCGACGTCGCCTGCGCCGACCAGACGCGAAGTGTGCCGCCGTCCGGACCGAAGGTGACGCCGAGCCCGTCGAGGTCGGATGACAGGAAGGAGGCGTCGAGGACGGCCGGCTCGGGAAGCATGCGATCTACAGTAGTAAGGCTGACGCGGAATCCTTTGCTGCAAAGGGCCGCACGGGAAGGACACACGGTGACGTCGTACTTCGATCACGCGGCGACGACCCCGCTGCGGCCCGAGTCGCGGGACGCGTGGCTCGCCGCCGCCGAGGTGGTCGGCAACGCGTCGTCGGTGCACGGTGCCGGACAGGAGGCGCGACGCATCCTCGAGGAGGCTCGGGAGCGCGTCGCGCTCGTCCTGTGCTGCGACCCCATCGAGGTGGTCTTCACGTCCGGCGGGACGGAATCGATCAATCTCGCCATCAAAGGCGGATGGTGGTCGCGACGGGCGGGCGCGGTCGACATCGTGCTTCCCGAGGGCGAGCATCACGCCACGATGGATGCCGTCGAGTGGCTCCAGACGGCGCAGGGCGCTGGCGTCCGCACGGTGCCGCTGTCGGTCAACGGCGAGATCCCCGTGGATGCGTTCACACAAGCGCTTCCGGGCGCGGCGCTCGCGACCGCGCTCCTCGCCAACAACGAGGTCGGCACCGTATCGGACGGGCCCGCCCTCGCCACGGCCGCGACGGCTGCGGGCGTCCCCCTCCATCTCGATGCGGTCGGTGCGGCGGAGTCGGTGGACATCCGCTTCGCCGAATGGCGTGGCGACGCCCGTGGAGCCGACGGGCTCGCGACCCTCAGCATCTCCGGCCATAAGGTCGGCGCCCCGGTGGGCACGGGCGCGCTCGTGGTGTCTCGCTACGCGCGTCTCTCGCCGCTCGTTCACGGGGGAGGACAGCAGCGCGGCCTTCGATCGGGCACCCAGGATGTCGCGGGCGCCGCGGCGCTCGCGGCTGCATTGACGGCCACCGCAGCGGCGCGCGAGGTCGAGACGGCGCGGCTGACCGCGCTGCGACGTACCCTCGTCGACGGTATCCTCACGGCGGTGCCGGCCGCAGAACTGCTGGGCGACCCGGAAAGCAGGCTTCCGGGCAACGCGCACCTGCTGTTCCCCGGCGCGCGCGGTGAAACGCTGCTGTTCCTCCTCGACCAACAGGGCCTTTTCGTCTCCACCGGGTCGGCGTGTCAGGCGGGAGTGGCGGAGCCTTCGCACGTCGTGCGGGCCCTCGGCCGCGACGAGGACGCCGCCCGCTCTGTGCTCCGATTCACGCTCGGGCGTACGTCGACGGAGGCGGATGTCGCCGCCCTCGTCGAGGCGATGCCCGACGCGTATCGTCGTGCGTCGGCAGCCGCCTCCCGTTGAGCTGCCCATCACACTTCTCGGGCCGGTCCCGGCTGTCGTTTCGTAGACTGGTGCGATGAGGATCTTGGCGGCCATGAGCGGCGGCGTCGATTCGGCCGTCGCCGCGGCGCGTGCCGTCGATGCCGGCCACGACGTCGTCGGCGTGCACCTGGCGCTCTCTCGCGCCGGCGGCACGTTGCGCACGGGAAGCCGGGGATGCTGCACCATCGAGGATGCTATGGACGCCCGCCGTGCCGCGGATCGTCTCGGCATCCCCTTCTACGTGTGGGACTTCTCCGAACGCTTTCGCGACGACGTCATCGAGGACTTCGTATCGGAGTATCGCGCGGGACGCACGCCGAACCCGTGCATGCGCTGCAACGAGAAGATCAAGTTCGCCGCCCTTCTCGAGCGCGCTGTCGAGCTCGGATTCGATGCGGTCTGCACGGGACACTATGCGCTCCTGGTGGACGGTCCGGAGGGACGCGAACTGCATCGCGCATCGGATGCCGCGAAAGACCAGTCGTACGTCCTGGGCGTCTTGACGGCAGAACAGCTCGCTCACACCTACTTCCCCCTCGGCGAGACGCCGACGAAGGCGCTCGTGCGCGCCGAAGCCGCCGAACGCGGCCTCACCGTGGCCCAGAAGCCCGACAGCCACGACATCTGCTTCATTCCCGACGGCGACACCCGCGGCTGGCTCGCCGAGAGGGTGGGCACGGCCAGCGGAGAGGTGGTCGATCGGTCGGGCGCTGTGGTGGGCACTCACGAGGGTGCGCACGCATTCACCATCGGGCAGCGTCGAGGCCTCTCGCTCGGGGTCCCCGCTTCCGATGGCAAGCCGCGCTTCGTGCTGGAAGTGCGTCCCGTCTCCAACACGGTCGTCGTCGGCCCGAAGGAGGCGCTCGCGACGGCGGAGATCGCGGGCGCCCGGTACAGCTGGGCGGGAAACCCCCCGGCGTCGGACTCATTCGCGTGCGACGTCCAGATCCGCGCCCACGCCGACCCGGTCCCGGCGCAGGCGGTCATCGAGCACGGCGACGTGACGGTTCGGCCCGATGTCCCGTTCGAGGGCGTCGCGCCCGGCCAGACGGCCGTCCTGTACGCGGGAACGCGCGTCATCGGGCAGTTCACGATCGATCGGACCGTCTCAGCGGTGCCGGTCGACGCGTGACATCCGGCGCGCACAGCCCCGAGGCGCGTGTCGGTGGTCGCTCCTAGACTGACGGAGTGACGGACGCCCGAGACCTCTCCGACCTCAGCCTCGATGACGCGCGTGCGGAAGCAGCGCGTCTGACTGACCTCATCGTCGATGCTCGCGAGGCCTATTACGGTCGGGATGCCGAACTGGTCGACGACGCGACCTACGACGGGTGGATGCGTGCCCTGGAGGCGATCGAGCGCGTGCATCCGGAGCTGCAGGGTCAGGACTCGCCCACGTTGAGCGTGGGTGCCGCAGAGAACTCGCTCTTCGCACCGGTCGAGCACGCCGAACGTATGCTCAGCCTCGACAACGTCTTCAGCGAGGCGGAGTTGCAGGAGTGGTGCGTGAAGACGGAAGCCGCCGCCGGGCGATCTGTCCGGTGGCTGGTCGAGTTGAAGATCGACGGTCTGGCGATCAATCTCCGCTACGAGAACGGCGTGCTCGTCTCCGCCGCGACGCGCGGTGACGGGCGTGTCGGTGAAGACGTCACCGCCAATGCCATCAAGGTCGCCGGGATCCCGCAGCGCCTGTCGGGGGTGGATCACCCTCCGTTGGTCGAGGTGCGTGGAGAGGTCTACATCCCCGTGGCGGCGTTCGAGCGACTCAATGGCCTGCAGGCGGAGATGCGCGAACGCGTCGTGGGTGAGACCCTCGCCAAGGGCGGCGACCTGGAGAAGGCCGAGCGCAGTGCCGCCCGTCGCTTCCCGGCGTTCGCCAACCCGCGCAACGCCGCCAGTGGGGGCCTTCGTCAGCAACTCGAGAAGAAGTCGGGTCTCGAGCGTGAAGCGGGCCAAGCGCGCGTCGACTCGCTCCGCCTGTTCGTCCACGGCATCGGCGCGTGGGAGCGGCCTCCCGTGGGGTCACAGAGCGAGGTCTACGCACTGCTTGCCGAGTGGGGTCTACCGACGAGTCCCTACTTCCGCACCGCGGAAACCGTCGAGGGGGTGCAGGAGTTCGTCGCCTACTACGGACAGCACCGGCACGATGTGGAGCACGAGATCGACGGGGTCGTCGTGAAGATCGACGAACTGGCTCTGCACGACGAGCTCGGCGCGACCAGTCGGGCGCCGCGCTGGGCAATCGCGTACAAGTACCCGCCCGAGCAGGTCAACACGAAGCTGCTCGACATCGTCGTCTCCGTCGGGCGCACCGGTCGGGCCACCCCTTTTGCCGTCATGGCCCCGGCGCGCGTGGCAGGCAGCGTCGTCCGTCAGGCCACCCTCCACAACCAAGACGTCGTCAAGGTCAAGGGCGTGCTCATCGGCGACACGGTCGTGCTCCGCAAGGCGGGAGACGTGATCCCGGAAGTGCTCGGTCCCGTGGCTGAACTCCGGGACGGTACCGAACGAGCCTTCGTCATGCCCACGCACTGCCCCGAGTGCGGCGCCGAGCTCGCGCCCGCCAAAGAAGGTGACATCGACCTGCGCTGTCCGAACACGCGGACGTGTCCGGCGCAGGTGCGCGGGCGCGTCGAGCACATCGGCTCGCGCGGCGCCCTCGACATCGAGGTCCTCGGAGAGGTGACGGCCGCGGCCCTCACCCAGCCGCAGGTGCCCGAGACCCCGCCGCTGGTCACCGAGGCCGGGCTGTTCGAACTCACCCTCGACCAGTTGGTGCCGATCGAAGTGATCGTGCGCGACGCCGAGACAGGGTTACCCAAGGAGGATGCCGACGGCACCGTCAAGACCAGAAGGCCCTTCCAGCGCAACGCCACGGCGGCGGAGCGGAAGGAGGGCATGGAAGGCCCTCAACCGTCCTCGGCGGCCCGCAAGCTCCTCGAGGAACTCGAGAAGGCCAAGGCGAAGGACCTGTGGCGGTTCCTCGTCGCGCTCAGCATCCGCCACGTCGGACCGGTGGCGGCGCGCGCGCTGGCCCAGTGGTTCGGATCGCTCGATGCGATCCGGGAGGCGAGCCGCGACGAGCTCGCCGCCGTCGACGGCGTGGGCGCGATCATCGCCGACTCCCTGATCGAGTGGTTCGACGTCGACTGGCACCGGGAGATCGTCGAGCGCTGGGCGGCTGCGGGCGCGCAGCTCGCGATTCCGGGCCACCCGGGTCCCGGAGCCGCCGCCACCGCGGGCGGAGTGCTCGACGGCGTCACGGTCGTCGCCACCGGCTCCCTCGATGGCTATACGCGGGAGGGTGCGCTCGAAGCCATCATGGCGGCGGGCGGTAAGGCTGCGTCGAGCGTCTCGAAGAAGACCGACTTCGTCGCGGCCGGCCCCGGCGCCGGTTCCAAGCTCGCGAAGGCCGAAGCGCTCGGGCTCCGGATCATCGACGCTGCACAGTTCAAAGTTCTTGTCGAGCAGGGACCGGCAGCGCTCGACTCCGCCGCCTCGGTGGCCGTCGGCGACGATCTGGCGGCGTCGGAGGGCGAATGACCTCGATCAGTGTCCGTCCGGCTGCGACAGCCGGAGCAGCGACTCTTTGACCTGGCGTCGCAGCACCTTTCCGATGAGCGACTTCGGAAGCTCATCCACGACGAACACCCGCCGGGGGACCTTGTACGGCGTGAGTACGCTCCGGACGAACTCGCGGATGCCGTCGATGTCCGGCGAGGAGACGCCGGGCACCAGAACGACGGCCGCGACGACTTCCTCGCCCGAATGCTCGCTGGGGAGGCCGACCACAGCGGCATCCTCCACCTGCGGATGCTGGCGCAGCGCATTCTCGACCTCGGTCGGAGCCACGTTGAAGCCGCCCGTGATGATGAGCTCCTTGATGCGGTCGACGATGCGGACGAAGCCTGCCTCATCGATCGTCACGATGTCGCCCGTGCGGAACCAGTCATCGACGAACACGGCGTCGGTCTCCTCGGGCTTGCCGTAGTAGCCGGAGAACACTTGGGGCCCGCGGACGAGCAGCTCGCCGCGATCGCCGGCGGGCACATCGCGGGTGGGATCGTCCGGATCGACGACTCGGCATTCCGTTCCCGGCAGCGGAAGACCGACGGTCCCGGGAACGCGATGATCGGCAACGGGATTCGCGATGAGCACGGGGGAGCACTCGGACAGTCCGTAGCCCTCGACGAGATAGCCTCCGGTCTCCTTCTCGAAGGGCACGACCACCTCGTGCGGCAGCGCCATCGCTCCGGAGATGGCCACCTCGGTGCCCTGCAGTGAGACGCCGGCTTCCTTGGCCGCCGCGAGCAGCCTCGACGCGATCGGTGGCACGAGCGGGAGGAAAGTCGCCGGGTGCTTTCGAGTGACGGCCAGCACCATGTCCGGATCGAAGCGGGGGAACAGCACGAGTCGTGCACCCATCGACATCGCGAAGGCGACGCACAGCGTGAGCCCGTACGCGTGGAACATGGGCAGAACCGCGTACACCACGCAGCCCGGCCCGCGTCGGATCGACGGCACCCATGCGCGGGCCTGAGCTGCGTTCGAGAGCAGGTTGCGATGGGTGAGCATCGCCCCCTTCGGCGTGCCGGTGGTGCCGCTCGTGTACTGGATGATCGCAAGATCGTCGGTCTGCGGCGAGGGATGGCCCGCGGGGAGGGGCGATGTGCGGACGAGCCGGTCCCACGGCACCGCGCCCTTCACGCGAGAGGTCAGCGCCGCGCGCGACTCACGCGCCTTGGAGACGGGCAGACGAAGCGCCAACCGCAGGGAGAGCGGCATCGCCTCCGTGATGTCGACGCTCACCAGGTTTCGCACGGCGATGTCAGCGGGGAACTGCTGGACCGTTTCGACCGCCTTGCTCCATACGATCGCCGTCTTCGCACCGTGGTCCTCGAACTGCTTGCGCATCTCACGGGGGGTGTAGAGGGGATTGTGCTCCACGGCGACGGCGCCCAGACGCAGGATCGCGTAGAAGGCGATGATGTGTTGGGGACAGTTGGGGAGCACGATCGCGACGGGGTCGCCGGCACCCACCCCCAGGGCTTTGAGCCCCGCGGCGGCCCGGTCGATCGCGTGCTGCAGTTCCCGGTACGTGGTGTCGCGACCGAAGAACTGGAGCGCAGTGGCATCCGGGTAGTCGCGTGCAGACGCCGCGACGATGTCGACCAGCGACCCCGAGACGGGTGCGAGATCTTCTGGCACGCCCGGTGCGTAGCTGGCGATCCATGGTCGGGCAGGCTCATAAGCGGTCGTCACGCGCTCAGCCTACGGCTGCGCCCGGGTGGACACACCCCGCCTGGGCCGGAGGTGGCGCAGACCGGTCGGCACGGGTGCGCTGCGAGCCACAACTAGACTGTCGGGGTGTCGGAAATCAGCCCAGATCTCGTGCGCCATCTCGGCGTACTCGCCCGCATCCAGCTGAGCGACGAGGAGGTGGACCGCCTTACCGGGCAGCTCACCGTGATCGTCGACAACATCGCGAAGGTGTCGGAAGTCGCGACGGCGGACGTCCCCGCGACGAGCCACCCGATCCCGCTCGAGAACGTGTACCGCGCCGATACGGAGGGCGACATGCTCACCGTCGATCAGGTGCTGCAGAACGCGCCGGACTCCGCCGATGGACGCTTCCGCGTCACCGCGATCCTGGGGGAAGAGCAGTGAGCGACGACCTGACTCGACTGACCGCCGCCGACCTGTCGGCCCGACTTACGGCGGGCGAAGTCTCGAGTGTCGAGGCGACACGCGCCCACCTGGAGAGGATCGCCGCCGTCGACGGCGACGTGCACGCCTTCCTTCACGTCAACGCCCACGCGCTCGACGCGGCCGCCGACGTCGATCGCCGCCGTGCGGCGGGGGAGCATCTCGGCGAGCTCGCCGGCATACCGCTCGCCGTGAAGGATGTCCTCGTGACGACCGACATGCCGTCCACGAGTGGCTCCCGCATTCTCGAGGGGTACATGTCGCCGTACGACGCCACCGTGGTCGCGCGCTCGCGCGCCGCAGGGCTCGTACCCCTCGGCAAGACCAACATGGACGAGTTCGCCATGGGCTCTTCCACGGAGCACTCGGCATACGGCCCGACGCGGAACCCGTGGGACCTGGACCGCATCCCGGGAGGCTCGGGCGGCGGGTCCGCTGCCGCCGTTGCCGCTTTCGAGGCCCCGCTCGCACTGGGATCGGACACGGGCGGCTCGATCCGCCAACCGGCTCACGTCACCGGAACCGTCGGGCTCAAGCCCACCTACGGCGGTGTGAGCCGCTTCGGGGCGATCGCCCTGGCATCCAGCCTCGACCAGGTCGGTCCGGTCTCTCGCACCGTCTTGGACTCCGCTCTCTTGCACGATGTGATCGGCGGCCACGACCCCCACGATTCGACGTCGCTCGCGCAGCGCTGGCCGTCGTTTGCCGCCGCTGCTCGTGAGGGCGCATCGGGTGAGGTTCTGCGGGGCCTGCGCGTCGGCGTCATCACCGAGCTCCCCGACTCCGGCTTCCAGTCGGGTGTGTCCGCGTCGTTCCGCGCCGCGCTCGCCCTGCTGGAGGCTCACGGTGCCGAGATCGTCGAGATCAGCGCGCCGCACTTCGAGTACGGCGTGGCCGCCTACTACCTCATCCTCCCGGCCGAGGCCTCGAGCAACCTCGCGAAGTTCGACTCCGTGCGTTTCGGGATGCGCGTCGATGTTCCGGGCGGCACGGTCGAAGACGTCATGGCCGTCACGCGCGACGCGGGGTTCGGCGACGAGGTGAAGCGCAGGATCATTCTGGGCACCTACGCCCTGTCGGCGGGCTACTACGACGCGTACTACGGCAGCGCCCAGAAGGTGCGCACCCTCATCCAGCGCGACTTCGACGCGGCGTTCGGGAAGGTCGATGTCATCGCGACGCCCTCTGCACCCACGACGGCGTTCCGCCTCGGGGAGAAGATCGACGACCCGCTGCAGATGTACCTCAACGACGTGACGACCATCCCCGCCAACCTGGCAGGGGTCCCCGGGATCTCCCTCCCGTCGGGCCTGTCGGAAGAGGACGGACTGCCGGTCGGCATCCAGTTCCTCGCCCCCGCGCGCGAAGACGCACGTCTGTATCGCGTCGGGGCGGCCCTCGAGGCGTTGCTGGTCGATCAGTGGGGCGGCCCGCTCCTGGACAGGGCTCCCGCCCTCGGCACGGAAGGAGGGGCGCGCTGATGGCGAAGGCTGCCCTGATGGACTTCGAAGAGGCGCTGGAGCGCTACGAGCCCGTGCTCGGTTTCGAAGTGCACGTCGAGCTCAACACCGCGACGAAGATGTTCTCGTCCGCTGGCAACCCGGCGCATCCCGCGCATCACGACGCGGCGCCCAACACGCTCGTGGCGCCGGTCGACATGGGACTGCCCGGGTCGCTGCCGGTGGTGAACGAGACGGCCGTGCGCTACTCCATCAGCCTGGGTCTGGCCCTGGGCTGCTCGATCGCACCGTCGAGTCGTTTCGCGCGCAAGAACTACTTCTACCCGGATCTCGGGAAGAACTATCAGATCTCGCAGTATGACGAGCCGATCGCGTTCGAAGGGTCCGTCGAGATCGAGCTGTCCGACGGGACGCTGGTGGAGGTTCCCATCGAGCGCGCCCATATGGAGGAGGATGCCGGCAAGCTCACCCACGTCGGTGGTGCCACCGGCCGTATCCAGGGCGCCGAGTACTCGCTCGTCGACTACAACCGCGCGGGTGTGCCGCTCGTCGAGATCGTCACCAAGCCCATCTTCGGCACGGACCGCCGGGCGCCGGAAGTGGCGAAGGCCTACGTGGCGGCGATCCGCGACATCGTGCTGTCGCTCGGGATCTCCGAAGCGCGCATGGAACGCGGCAACCTCCGTTGCGATGCGAACGTGTCGCTGCGGCCGCGCGTGGCCGAGGGGGAGGAGCTTCCTCCGCTGGGCACCCGCACGGAAACCAAGAACGTCAACTCCATGCGCTCCGTCGAACGGGCGGTGCGCTACGAGATCCAGCGTCAGGCGGCCATCCTCGCGACCGGTGGGTCGATCGTGCAGGAGACCCGGCACTGGCACGAGGACACCGGCACCACGTCGCCGGGACGACCCAAGTCGGATGCCGACGACTACCGCTACTTCCCGGAGCCGGATCTTCTCCCCGTGGCGCCTTCGGATGAGCTGATCGCCGAGTTGCGCGCGGCGCTCCCGGAGGCTCCGGCCGCCCGTCGGCGTCGATTGAAGTCCGAGTGGGGCTTCACCGACCTCGAGTTCCAGGACGTCGCCAACGGTGGCCTCCTGGCGGAGGTCGCCGCGACCGTGGCGGCGGGCGCCAGCCCGGCTGCGGCCCGCAAGTGGTGGACCGGCGAGGTCTCCCGCATCGCGAACAGCCGCGGCGTCGAGGCCACCTCGCTGATCGCGCCGTCCGACGTCGCCGCTCTTCAGCACCTCGTCGACGAGGGCACCCTGACGGACAAGCTCGCGCGTCAGGTCCTCGAAGGCGTCATCGACGGCGAGGGATCGCCCCAGGCGGTGGTCGACGCGCGGGGCCTGGCGGTCGTGTCCGACGACGGAGCACTCATCGCCGCGATCGATGAGGCCCTCGCCGCGCAGCCGGACGTCCTTGCGAAGATTCGTGACGGCAAGGTCCAGGCAGCCGGCGCGGTCATCGGTGCGGTCATGAAGGCCATGCGGGGTCAGGCGGATGCCGCTCGCGTGCGCGAACTGGTGCTCGAGCGCGCGGCACAGTGAGTTGTTGCGCGGGCCGGGGGCGATGTCCCCGGTCTGCGCGAGAATGAGCACATGGGACGCGGCGACGGATCAGGGCGCATCGTCTCCGCACCAGGCGCGGACGACTCCGGCACCCGGATACTGCACGTCGACATGGATGCGTTCTATGCGTCCGTCGAGGTACTCGACGATCCCACCCTGAGGGGGAAGCCGATCATCGTCGGCGGTGTCGAAGGTCGCGGTGTGGTCGCGAGCGCGTCGTATGAGGCGAGGCGTTTCGGCGTGCGCGCGGCGATGTCCGTGGCTCAGGCGCTCCGGCTCTGCCCGACCGCGACCGTGGTCGTTCCGCACTTCGAGCGGTACTCCGCTCTGTCGCGCGAGATCATGGGGATCTTCCACGAGATCACCCCTCTCGTCGAGCCGCTGTCCATCGACGAGGCCTTCTTGGACGTCGGGGGTGCGAGACGCCTGTGGGGCAGCCCGGGGCACATCGCGGTGATGCTGCGCGAACGCGTCCGAGCAAAGACCGGTCTCACCTGCAGTGTCGGCGTCGCGTCTACCAAGCACGTCGCGAAGATCGCCTCCACGCTCAGCAAACCCGATGGACTTCTCATCGTGCCGCACGACGACACGCAGCGCTTCCTCGCCGCTCGTCCTGTTCGCGCTCTCTGGGGCGTGGGGCCGAAGGCTGCCGAAGCGCTGGAGAGCCGCGGCATCCGTTGGGTGGCCGACGTCATCGCGACCCCGCGTCCGGTGCTGGACCGCGCCCTGGGACAGGCGATGGGAGAGCGGGTCTGGCAGCTGGCGCACGGTATCGACCCTCGCGAGGTGGAGACCGTACACGTCGAGAAGAGCGTCGGGCATGAGGAGACGTTTCTCGAGGACGTCATTGACCCCGCGGTACTGAGGACGGAGCTTCGCCGACTGTCCGACCGCGTCGCAGTACGGCTCCGCACCGGCGGGTGGGAGGCCCGCACGATCGCAGTGAAGGTGCGGTACGCGGACTTCACGACGGTTTCCCGCTCGGTGACCCCGTCGGAGGCGACCAACGTCGGACAGCGCATCGGGGAGATCGCGATCGGGCTGCTGGACGAGTTGTCCGTCGATCAGCCGGTGCGCCTCATCGGCGTGCGTGGCGAGAAGCTGCGATCGAGCGGCGACGGCGGGCTCGCGCTGTGGGACGACGACGCGGATTGGCGTGCTGTCGATGAGGCCCTCGATGGCGCGCGCGCCCGGTTCGGTCGCGCTGTGGTGACGCGCGCGAGCGTCCTCGGTCCTCGGCGCGATGTCAACGCGCTTCCCACGAACCCACGCCTGCCCGCGAACGCCGACGACGACGTCGACGGCTGAGCAGTCGGGCGCCGGAGCGCAACCCCCTGCGCGCTCGACGCCCGCGGGGGCTACGGTGGACGCATGCCCAACCTCGCACTGGAACTCGGCAAGCAGGCCGCTACACTCGGCGTCACGAGCGTGTACGGCGAACAACAAGACGTCGACGGCATCCGTCTGATTCCCGTCGCATTGTCCTGGTCTGGCTTCGGTGCCGGCGAGGACACCCAGGGCAACGGGGGAGGCGGCGGCGGTGGCGTCGCGGTACCCCTCGGCGCGTACGTGCGGAAGGGCGACGACCTGCGGTTCGAGCCCAATCTGGTGTCACTCGCCGCGATTGGCATTCCGCTGCTGTGGGTCGCCGGGCGAGCCCTGAGCCGCGTCCTCCGTGCGCTCAAGCGCTGACAGCGATCCCGGCGAAGCGCTGAGCACCGCGACGGACACGATCGTTCACGCGGCACGGCAGTACGCGCGACCGGTGGTGCTCATCGATGGACGATCAGGGGCGGGCAAGACCACCCTGGCGCAGCTCGTCGGCAGGCGCCTCGATGCGAACATCGTTGCCCTGGATGCCATCTACCCGGGGTGGGATGGGCTCGCCGAGGGCGTCGATCGGGCGCGTCGCGGCCTGCTCGAGCCGCTCTCGCGCGGTGAGTCCGGGACGTGGCAGCGCTGGGATTGGCAGCGTAGCGCCGACGCAGGGTGTGAGCACGTTGCAGCTGATCGCGCTTTGGTGCTGGAGGGGGCCGGCATCCTCACCCCCGCGACCGCTCAGCTGAGTGACGTCCGCGTCTGGGTGGAAGCCCCTGCGGAGCTGAGGAAGCAGCGGGCGCTGCGGCGCGACGGCGACAGCTACCGACCCCACTGGGATCGATGGGCGCGTCAGGAAGACCAGCATGTCGGCGAGCACGATCCTGTGTCGCTCGCGACGATCGTCGTCACCGTGGACGGGCCCGCCGGAGGCCGGTAGGCACTCGCGGTAGCCGCGCGTCAGTCATCGAGTGCGCGTACGAGCCCATCGAGGCGGTAACCCAGCCAGTCGTAGATTCCGAAGCGCGGGTCGTCGTCGGCGTGGTCGTCCTCATCGCGGATGCCGAGCCGCGCTGCCATGACGAGTCGAAGGGATGCCAGCGTCCGCAGCCAGGCGGCTGACTGCGTCTCGTCCATCGCGACAGTGTGCGTCTGCTCGATCTCGGCTCGGTCGAGGTCGGACACGACGAGCCGGCGGCCGTCGATCTCGAGTGTGCTGGCAACGATGCGGCAGTCCTCGCGGCGACGCGCGAGCAGGTCTCCCTCGGTGAGGGAACGGAACTCGTCAGCAGCCTCGGGATCGTCGCGATACGCGTCCGGTACGAGGCGCGCGATGGCGGGATCGTCGGTCGAACCCGCCGCGAGCAGGTGGTCGAACTGGTCGAGGAGCTCCGACAGGTGTGCCGCCTCGAGGGCGGTGATCTCCCAGACGACGATGCGCTCGCTCATCGCTCTCCCTTCCTGACTGTGGCCCACAAGCCATAGTCGTGCATCGCCTGGACGTGCAATTCCATCTGCTCGCGCGCCCCCTCCGCAACGACGGCGTGGCCGCGATGGTGGACGGCGAGCATCAACTGCTCAGCACGATCCGCCGAGTATCCGAAGTACTCGCGGAAGACACGCGCCACGTAGGACATCAGGTTGACCGGGTCGTTCCAGACGACCGTCTGCCACGGACGTGTCCGGCTCGTATCCTCGAGTTCTTCCACGACCTCGAGGGGGAGCGTCATGCCCACCCCAGTTCGTGCAGCCGCTCATCGTCGATTCCGTAGAAGTGCGCGATCTCGTGCACCAAGGTCGTGTGGACCTCGTCGCGTAGCTCCCCGACATCACTGCAGGCATCGAGGTGCGCGAGCCGATACAGGATGATGCGATCGGGGAGTTCCCCCATCCCGTATCGGTCGCGGTCGGTGAGGGCGAGGCCGTCGTACAGTCCGAACAGATCGAGTGACCCGTCCTCGGGGAGGTCTTCGACGACGAACACGACGTTGTCGAGCCCGCTCAGCATCTCGCCGGGAAGGTGGCCCAACTCGTCGGAAACGAGAGCCTCGAAAGCTTCGGCATCCATCTCGATCATCGCCACGCCTCACGGGAGATGTACATGGGGTGAGTAACGGGACTTGAACCCGCGACCCCCTGGACCACAACCAGGTGCTCTACCAACTGAGCTATACCCACCATGCGCCCGCACGCGGGCAACCACACGATTGTATTACAGCCCGGAGGCGTACGACGACACGGTGGCGGCGGACAGCTCGCGCGCCACGTCGCTCGTCGGACCCGGCTCCGGGACGAACACCGCCTCGCGATAGTAGGCGAGCTCGCGAATCGACTCGCGGATGTCGGCCAGCGCCCGATGTCCGCCGTCTTTCGTGGGCGCCTGGAAGTAGGCGCGCGGGTACCAGCGACGCGACAACTCCTTGATGCTCGACACGTCGACATTGCGGTAGTGCAGCCAGCGATCGACGCGCGGCATGTACCGTGCGAGGAACATGCGGTCCGTGCCGATCGTGTTTCCGGCCAACGGCGCCTTGCCCTCCGGCACGAAGCGCTGGATGTACTCGAGGGACTGGAACTCGGCCTCTGCGACGCTCACACCATGGGGGATCTCCTCGAGGAGTCCCGACGTCCGATGCATCTGAGTAACGAACTCGTTCATGTGATCGAGTGCCGAAGCATCCGGCTTGATGACTACCTGGAAGCCGGGATCGAGAATGCGAAGCTCATAGTCGGTCACGATGATGGCGATCTCTACCAACTGGTCGACAGCCAGGTCGAGCCCGGTCATCTCGCAGTCGATCCACACGAGACGGTCGTTCTCCGCTGTAGCCACCATGGGGCCCATCCTAACGACGGGATGCGACGTCTATGCCGGTTGGAGGCCGGTGGCGGTCCCTCCAGGAGGATTCGAACCCCCGACCTGGCGGGTAGAAACCGCTCGCTCTATCCACTGAGCTATGGAGGGAAGTGGGACCTCTCTACCGTACCGTTCACACGCGGCCGAACCCCACCCATGGCGCAGCACTCGCTACCGGCGTAGCGTACGAGGCGTCGAAAGGAGTGCGTGATGACCACCATTGCGACATCGACCCTCTGGCTCGCCTACGGCGCCGACGGTCAGGTCGTCGGCAGTATCCGCCGCGCGAACGGGGAATACACCGTGACGATCGCAGGAGCGTCTTCGTCGGTCGGCACCTACCCCTCGATGGACATCGCCAAGAGCGCGCTTCACGGACACCTGCCGCCAGGATCAGATTGGCCGCGCTTCCGCGAGCACTGACCAGCTCTAGCTCCCTCGCGGGCTACGGGTGCGGTCGTGTCAGACAGTCGCGTCTGAGGGCTGCGTGACGGGTCGGATGATCGGTGGCCGCCGATCGAACCAAGGCAGCGTCATGTGCACCGCCGGGCCGATCAGGACCGCGAACAGGACCGTCCCGAGGCCCACCGTGCCTCCGAGCAGCCACCCGGCCACGAGAACGGTGGCCTCGACGCCGAGCCTCGCCGCCCAGATCGGCCAGCCGAAGCGTGCGTGGAGTCCGGTCATCAGGCCGTCGCGAGGGCCGGGGCCGAAGCGTGCCCCGATGTAGAGACCTGACGCCAGCGCGACGATCGCGACGCCCCCCAGGAAGACGAGTAGCTGCGCGACGAAGCCCTCCGGCGCAGGG
The DNA here is from genome assembly GCA_029202445.1 of Candidatus Microbacterium phytovorans. NCBI lineage: Bacteria > Bacillati > Actinomycetota > Actinomycetes > Micrococcales > Microbacteriaceae > Microbacterium > Candidatus Microbacterium phytovorans. The sequence goes on along the minus strand of CP119321.1, from coordinate 978,238 downwards.
AGGAGATCGATCGCGAACTGCATGGCCGTCCCGACGAGGAGGATGTTGGCGATCGTGCCGACGCCGGGCCGCTGGCGAAGCGGGATCCACGCCAACAGCACGAGGAACCCCACGATGTTCGCGACCCAGCCGATGCCGATGCCCGTCTGGCGGGAGATCCCCTGCGCGAACACCGTCCACGGATCGAGCCCGATGCCCGCTTCGACCATGACGGCGCACCCGACGCCGAAGAGGACGAGGCCGAAGAGCAGCTGCGCGAATCGAAGCACCATGAAGACATCCAATCGCACAATTGGACCTTGCGTCGCAGTCCAATTGCCCTATTGTGGCCCCATGGACTCGAGGATCACGGCGCGCACCCTCGCTCATTCTCTGGGCGGTTGGCGCACGCGCGAGCCGGCCTACGAGGCCCTCGCCGACGGCATCCGTCTCCTGTGCCTCGACAATCGACTGGCGCCGCGCACGGCACTCCCGGCCGAGCGTGAACTTGCCCACGCGCTCGGAGTGAGCCGCACGACTGTCGCCGCCGCGTACCGCAGTCTTCGTGAGTCCGCCCACATTCAGAGCCTTCGCGGGTCGGGGAGCGTCACACTCCCGCTCGGAGGGAGGGCTCACGGCCGAGGGAACGTCGGCGAGGACGAGATCGATCTGACGCAGGCCAGTCCCGCAGCCTGGCCGGGGCTCGCGGGGGTGATGAGCGACGTCGCTCAAGATGCGGCGGCACTGGTGGCTCGGGCCGGCTACGACATCATCGGCTCCGCGGAGCTGCGTGCGGCGATCGCGGACCGCTACGAGGCCCGTGGCATCCCGACCTCGCCCGACGAGATCTTGGTGACGACAGGGGCGCAGAGCGCCATCCACCTCCTGTCTCAGGCTCTCGTGAGAAGAGGCGACAGAGCTGCTATCGAGACTCCGACCTACCCTCATGCCGCCGAGGCACTCCGCGCGGCGGGCGCGCGCCTGGTCAGCATCCCCGTGCATGTCGAGGAAGGGTGGGACCTCGATCGCGCCACGCAGGCGCTCTCCCGCACCCGCCCCACCCTCGCCTACCTCATGCCCCAGTTCCACAATCCGACGGGTCGCACCATGACGATGGCGGAACGCGCTTCCATCACTCGCGCGGCCGTGGACGCAGGGACGACCATCGTCATCGACGAGACGACCGCTGAGCTCGCTATCGAACCGAAGCCCGTCGACCCCGCGACATGGGAGACGGCCTCGCTGATTCGGGTCGGATCGCTCGGCAAGACCGTGTGGGGCGGGCTGCGGATCGGCTGGATCCGCGCTGACCGCGACCGTGTGCGGGAGTTTGCAGCCCTCCGCCCGCCGCGCGAGCTCGGCACACCGGAGTTCGAGCAGGCGGTGGCGACACGTCTCCTTCCTCGGATGCCGGAGATCTTGGCCCAACGCTCGCTCCTCTTGCGTAGCGGACGCGATGCACTGGTGGACGCGCTGCGCGAGCGCCTGCCGGAATGGCGCGTGCCCATGGCTGCCGGGGGCGTGTGCGTGTGGCTGGAACTGGACGCTCCGCTCAGCTCCGGACTGGTGATCGCGGCCCGCACACACGGCGTACATCTGTCGGCGGGCCCGCGATTCTCTCCCGAGGGCGGACACGAACGACAGCTCCGCATCCCGTTCACGGCACCACCAGACCAACTGCGCCGCGCTGTCGACGTTCTCGCCGAAGTGTGGCCGGCCGTGCGTGCGGCCGCTCCCATCGCGGCGGCGGCACCTATAGGGGCTGTCGTCTGACGATCGTTCAGCGCGACCATCGCAGGCAATCGACTGCCTCGTCAGGGTTCCAGAAAGCGCCCACCTCGATGAGCCCTCGCGCCCGGGCAGAGAATCGCAGGGCGACGTAGCGGAAGTCGCCTCCGTCGTCATCCACACGGATGTGGCCGATGATGCGGCCGTCGTGCGACGTTGCACGCCACAGACGTGCTGTGGCGCGAAGCAATCGGACGGCGCCGATTGTCGCGGGAAGACGAGCGGCGTCTGCGGTGGCGATCACGGTCATGTCGGTTCCCCCTTCTCTCGTCGAATCGAACATAGCTTCGACTTCCGACACCCGCGCGCTCGGCTTCTCCCCAAGGGGCCGATCGGCCGGTGAGTCCACAGTGCGTCACCGCATGCCCTCCTGACGGAGTCGCGGGTGCAAATCTCGATCACGTCGGGATGAGCCCGAAAGAAGAGGAGATCGAGAATGAGCGATCACATCACAGTGGTAGGGACCGTCGTCAACGATCCGGAGCGGCGCCAGACGAGCGCGGGCGTGCCGATCATCAACTTCCGACTGGCGAGCAACGTCCGTCGTCGTGACGAAGCGACGGGGACGTGGGTCGACGGTCACACCAACTGGTACGCGGTCTCTGCCTACCGCGGGCTGGCGGAACACGCGCTCGAATCGGTGCGCAAGGGGCACCGCGTGATCGTCTCGGGCTCCTTCAAACTCCGGGAGTGGGAAGCCAACGGCAGGCAGGGGGTCGCCGCCGAGATCGACGCGGTCTCTCTCGGCCATGACCTGTTGTGGGGCACGACGGTCTATCGGCGTTCGGCGGAGTCGTCGCCCGCCGGGCCGAACGCAGGCGCGTCGACGGCAGGGGAAGCCGAGTCGGCAGTCCATGCCGATCTGTCAGGGTCATGGGCGCCGGTGCCGGGGGAGGAGGGGACGCCGTACTGAGGCGGGCAGTGACGCGTCCTAGACTCGGTCCGTGCATCGCCACCCGAAGTCCGCGCGCCCGAAGTCGCGCCAGCCCGCTCGCCGAGGCATGCTCGTCGCGTGTGGCGTTGTGGTCATGGCGGTGACGACGGGGTGCGCGCCGACCGCACCGAACGCGTCGACGACACCTTCGGCCAGCCAGACAGCGAGCGCGCCGACGCCGACTCCCTCACCCACGGGCCCGGCACTCGTCCCTGACGGCGACGCGAGCGACAACCTGCCGCTCTTCACCGAAGTCATGGATGCCGTGTGGGACACCGATGACCGCGTGAAGGGACGCGCATACATCGACGCGTTGGTCGAGGCCGGCTTCGACAAGGGCGACATGGAGGTGACGCGCGACAAGACGTCGGTGGGACTTGCCGCCGACAGCATCCAATTCTCGGTCCGATGGGACGACGAGTGCATCGTGGGTCAGGTCGGCCCGTCTACGAAGCGTCCCACCGCGGTCGTGCTGCCTACGCTGCCGACCGGCGCCTGTCTGGTGGGGGAGACGCGGCCCATCGATTGGTGACACGCACCGTAGACTTGGTCCGTTATGGCTGAGTACATCTACTCCATGGTCCGTGCCCGCAAGGCGGTCGGCGAGAAGCTCATTCTCGACGACGTCACGATGGCGTTCCTCCCCGGCGCGAAGATCGGTATGGTCGGCCCGAACGGTGCCGGCAAGTCGACGATCCTCAAGATCATGGCCGGCCTGGATCAACCGTCCAATGGGGAGGCGAAGCTCTCACCGGGCTTCAGCGTGGGCATCCTCATGCAGGAGCCCGAGCTCGACGAGTCCAAGACGGTCCTGGAGAACATCCAGGACGGCATCGCCATCAAAGCCAAGGTCGATCGTTTCAACGAGATCTCCGGCCTGATGAGCGACCCCGACGCCGACTTCGACACGCTGCTGGCCGAGATGGGGACGCTGCAGGAGGAGATCGACGCGGCTGACGCATGGGACCTCGACTCGCAGCTCGAACAGGCCATGGATGCCTTGCGCACCCCACCCGCCGACGCTGCCATCGCACCGCTGTCGGGTGGTGAGAAGCGTCGTGTGGCGCTGGCGAAGCTTCTCCTGCAGAAGCCCGACCTCCTCCTGCTGGACGAGCCCACGAACCACCTGGATGCCGAGAGCGTGCTTTGGCTGGAGCAGCACCTCACCTCGTACAAGGGCGCGGTCATCGCGATCACCCACGATCGGTACTTCCTCGACAACGTCGCGGAGTGGATCGCCGAGGTCGACCGCGGCCGCCTCATCGGCTACGAGGGCAACTACTCGACCTACCTGGAGAAGAAGGCCGAGCGTCTCGACATCCAGGGCAAGAAGGACGCCAAGCTCGCCAAGCGCCTGAAGGACGAGCTCGAATGGGTGCGCTCCAGCGCGAAGGGGCGTCAGACCAAGTCGAAGGCCCGACTGGCCCGCTATGAAGAAATGGCAGCCGAAGCCGAGCGCACGCGCAAGCTCGACTTCGAAGAGATTCAGATCCCCGCTGGTCCGCGCCTCGGAAGCGTCGTCATCGAGGCGAAGAACCTGTCGAAGTCGTTCGGCGACCGCAGTCTCATCGACGGCCTCAGCTTCAGCCTTCCCCCGAACGGCATCGTCGGCGTCATCGGCCCGAACGGTGTCGGCAAGACCACGCTCTTCAAGACCATCGTCGGGCTCGAACCGCTCGACGGCGGCGACCTGAAGGTCGGCGAGACGGTCAAGATCAGCTACGTCGATCAGAGCCGTTCCAACATCGACCCGCAGAAGACGCTGTGGGAGGTCGTCTCCGACGGCCTGGACATCATCACCGTCGGTAAGACGGAGATCCCGTCCCGCGCGTACGTATCGAAGTTCGGCTTCAAGGGACCGGACCAGCAGAAGAAGGCCGGCGTCCTGTCCGGTGGCGAGCGCAACCGCTTGAATCTCGCCCTCACCCTCAAGGAGGGCGGCAACCTGCTCCTCCTCGACGAGCCCACGAACGACCTCGACGTGGAGACGCTGGGTTCGCTGGAGAACGCGCTGCTGGAGTTCCCCGGGTGCGCCGTCGTCATCACCCACGACCGGTGGTTCCTCGACCGGATCGCGACGCACATCCTCGCCTACGAGGGCACCGACGCGAATCCCGACAAGTGGTACTGGTTCGAGGGCAACTTCGAGGCCTACGAGGCGAACAAGGTGGAGCGCCTCGGCGCCGACGCCGCCGCCCCGCACCGGTCAACCCACCGCAAGCTGACGCGTGACTGACATGCCGCACGTTCCGGAGGCTGGCGGCAGCACCGCCGGCCTCCGGCTCCACGTCCCGATCCACCTCCGCTGGGGCGATCTCGACGCGTTCAACCACGTGAACAACACGTCGATGCTGAAGCTCCTGGAAGAGGCGCGCGTTCGCGTGTTCTGGGTGCCCGAGTCGGGCGACACCGCCCCGAGCACGGCGGTCATCGAGAGCGGCATCGCCGCGGGCGTCCTCACACTCATCGCCCGGCAGGAGATCGAGTACCTCGCCCCCGTGCCGTACCGACGCGAGCCGCTGGACATCCAGATGTGGTTCGGCAAGATCGGCGGATCGAGCATCGAGGTCTGCTACGAGGTCTACAGCCCGGCCGCAGACACTCCTCAGACTCTGTACGCCCGTGCGACGTCGGTCGTCGTGATGGTCGATGCCCGCACGGGTCGCCCGCAGCGCCTCACCGACACCATGCGAGACGCGTGGTCGCCCTATCTCGGAGACCCGCTCGTCTACGGTCACCGACGCTGAGCGGTCACCGCATCACGGCACGCGCACCATGATCTCCTGCGCGACCGAGGCGACGAGCTCACCGTCCCTGGTGAAGAGCCGCCCCGTGGACAGTCCCCGCCCGCCGCGCGCACTCGGGGACTCCTGCACGTACAGGAGCCAGTCGTCGGCTCGCGCGGGTCGGTGCCACCACATCGCATGGTCGAGGCTGGCGACCTTGAGTCCTTGGCGCGCCCACGTCACCCCGTGAGCGCGCAGCACCGGCTCCTGAATCGTCAGGTCGCTCAGGTAGGCGAGTACCGCGCGGTGCAGCGCAGGGTCGTCGGGAAGAGTCCTTCGTGCCCGCATCCATACGGCCTGTCGCGGCTCGGCGTCCGGTAGATCGGCGCCATACAGGTCGCCGCTGACGTGCAACACCTCGATGGGACTCTCATCGAGCAGCCGCCGGCTCATCGGATGAAGGGCAGACGTCTCACGTGCCTGTGCGACCTCCCCGGGCGAGGGGATGCCGTCCGGCATCCGATCCTGATGCTCGAGCCCAGGATCCTCCCGCTCGAAAGAGGCGATCATCGAGAAGATCGGCACGCCCTCCTGGAACGCCTGCGTTCGGCGCGTGGAGAAGGAGCGCCCGTCGTGGATGCGGTCGACGGAGAAGGTGAGGCCCTGCGTGGCGTCGCCCGGACGTAGGAAGTAGCCGTGCATCGAGTGCGGGACACGATCGTCGGCGGTCGTCCGGTCGGCCGCGACGATTGCTTGCGCGAGCACCTGGCCGCCGAAGATCCGGCCGCTCGGCATCGGATGCGAGGCCCCCGTGAAGATGTCCTCCGTCGTGCGAGCCGCGCTCGACGCGAGATCGAGCACCGCCAGCATCGCGTCGACAGGATCGAACTCGCTCGACATCTCATCTCCGATCCGGCGCCCCGACGGCACCCGTTGGTAGTTTAGGGCGGGTGTCGTCCCGTCTCCTGTTCGCCGATCCCTTCGCGGCATCCGACGCGCTCACGTTTGCGCAGCGCGCGGCGCGGCTCGGCGACGGGCTCGTGCGGCTCCGTGCCGAGAGTGGCATCGTCGGCGTGTCGTCGGCGCCGCTGGCGCCCGAATCGTTGCTGGACGAGACGCCCACGATCCTCGGCATGAGGTTCCTATCGGTCGACCCGGAACTCGTGTGCGATCTCGTCGTGGAGGCGGCGAGCCTGACGGCCGACGACGCATCCACGACGTCTCTGGTGCTCCCCGACACTTCTCGCTCCGCTCCGTGGGCGGGAATCTCGCCACCCCGTGGCGGTTGGGAGATCTCCGGCGAGATCACCGCCGCAACGCTCGCCGCCCGGGCGCAGCACGGCATCGCGGAGGTGGCGGAGTCAATGCCGTCGGAGCCCGGCGCCGACGTGGTGCGTGCGGTGCGGGCTCGCGTGTGGGGACGCAACGACGACGACCTCACAGGCCTTCCCCTGGGTGTCGCCTTCGCGGCCTTCTCGCTGGGGTTCATCGCGGGGGAAGAGACCGCGACGATCCGCCGCAGCGGCCCCTGGACGCGCCTCAGCCTGTCCCGCGGTCACGTGCTGACCCGCAGCACCGTCCGAACCGGACTCACCGCGGTCCGCGCGACCGGCGCTGCGGGCTGACGACCTCAGCCCGCAGCCGCCGCGCGTCCTGCGATCCGTCCCGAGAACAGACATCCGCCAAGGAAGGTCCCCTCGAGCGCGCGATAGCCGTGAACGCCGCCCCCGCCGAACCCGGCCGCCTCGCCTGCTGCATAGAGGCCGGGCACCGGGGATCCCTCGGCGTCGAGCGCGCGCGCAGACAGGTCGGTCATCATTCCACCGAGCGACTTGCGCGTGACCACGTGCAGTTTCACGGCGATGAGCGGGCCGGCCGACGGGTCGAGCAGCCGGTGCGGCGACGCGGTGCGAATGAGGCGATCCCCGCGAAACGCTCTCGCCGATCGCAGCATCGCGATCTGCGCATCCTTGGTGAAGTCGTTCGCCATCTCCCGGTCGCGCGCGACCACCTCTTCGCGCACTCGGTCACCGTCGAGAACGTCGCCTCCGGGCAGAGCTCGCATCCCGTCCACCAGTTCATCGAGCGTGCGCTTCACGACGAAGTCCGCACCGTGGTCGAGGAAGGCCTGCACGGGCCCCGATGCGCCCTTGCCGAGGCGTGACTTCAGCAGCAGCCGGACGTCCTTGTCGGTCAAGTCCGGGTTCTGCTCGCTGCCCGAGAGGGTGAACTCCTTCTCGACGATGGACTGCGAAAGCACGAACCACGAGTGGTCGTGACCGGTAGCCCGCAGGTGGGCGAGGGTGCCGAGGGTGTCGAAGCCGGGGAAGAGCGGCACGGGAAGCCGACGGCCGGTGGCGTCGAGCCACAGCGACGACGGGCCAGGGAGGATCCGGATGCCGTGAGAGGGCCAGATCGAGTTCCAGTTCTGGATGCCTTCGACGTAGTGCCACATTCGGTCTCCGTTGATGAGCCGCGCTCCGGCCGCTTTCGCCACGGGCTGCATCGATCCGTCGACGTAGGCGGGCACGCCAGCAAGCATCGTCGTCGGCGGCGTACCGAGACGTTCGGGCCACTGGGCACGAACGAGTTCGTGGTTCCCGCCGATCCCACCCGACGCGACGATCGTGGCGGATGCATCGATCTCGAACGAGCCGACGACGTCACGAGCAGAGCGCACGCCGCGCGGTGCCCCGGAAGGCGCGAGCACGTCGCCGCTCGCTCCGACGACGGTGCCGTCTGCAGTCGTCAGCGCGGTCACCCGGTGGCGCGGCAGAACGACGAGCCGTCCGGCCGCTTCCGCCTCCTCGACGGCCGCCTGGAAGGGAGCGACGACACCCGGGCCCGTGCCCCAGGTGACATGGAACCTCGGCACCGAATTGCCGGGCCCCGTGGCGGTGTAACCGCCGCGCTCCGCCCAACCGACGACAGGGAAGAACCCCACGCCCCGCTGGCGCAGCCAGGATCGTTTCTCGCCGTGTGCGAACTCGAGGTAGGCCTCCGCCCAGCGACGCGGCCACGCGTCCTCGTCCCGGTCGAATCCCGCAGTGCCGAACCAGTCCTGGCGTGCGAGCTCGAGAGAGTCGCTGATGCCCATGCGCCGCTGCTCTGGCGAGTCGACGAAGAAGAGGCCCCCGAACGACCAGAACGCCTGACCACCGAGGTTGGTCCTCGGCTCCTGGTCGACGATGACGACCCGCCGACCGGCGCCGACGGCCTCGGCGGCCGCGACGAGACCGGCAAGGCCCCAACCGATGACGAGAACATCCGTCGAGTGGCGTGTTGTCGCGGCGGCAGCGGTCATGACGACTCCTTCGTCGTATCCGGATGGAGGGGGAGGGCGCCTGCGGGTCGGTCCCCCTGGGCGGGCCCGATCCCGGTCGGCTCGAAGGTGTTCACCATGGCGAACGCGGCCCGCTGGAGGTAGTCCCAGAGGGTCGCCTCGTGGAGAGGCGGAAGCTTCAGCTCGTCGACGGCGCTCCGCATGTGGGCCAGCCAGCGGTCCCTCGCGTCGGGGTTCACATGGAAGGGCATGTGGCGCATCCGAAGCCGAGGGTGACCCCGACGCTCGCTGTAGGTGGTCGGTCCGCCCCAGTACTGCTCCAGGAACAGCGTCAGCCGCTCCGCCGCCGGGCGCAAGTCCTCTTCCGGATACATGGGGGCCAGCACCTCGTCGCCGGCGACACCACGGTAGAAGGCGTCGACGAGGCGCACGAACGTGTCGTGCCCACCCACTTCCTCATAGAAGCTGAGGCGTGCGTCGTCACTCATGCGGACGGATCCTTCGTTTCGTCCGTCGGCGGTACGGCATCCGTCGTGCCCTTCCGCTTGGGCCGCCACACCGGCTTGGCATCGGGCGCGGCCACCGGCGTGGGCTTGGTCTTGGGCGGGTTCGCGCCACGCACGCGCTGCGCGCCCTCCAAGCCGGACAGCGTGATGGAGTTCAGCTGCGGAAGCGTGATCCCCATGTCGTCCATCGCGCGCTTGAGCCGCATGCGCAGCTCACGCGCCACATCGTCCTTCGCGTTGGCGCGGGTCTTCATCACGAGACGGATGACCAGAGCATCGCCCGACACGGACTCCAGCCCCCAGACCTCCGGCTGCTCGATGACGCGCGTACGCCACTTCGGGTCTTTGGCGAGCCCCTTCGCGGAGTCGAGCATCGCCTTCTCGACGTCTTCGATCACGGCATTCGCCGGCACGGCGAGATCGATGATCACGCGCGACCACCCCTGGGACATGTTCCCGATCCGCGTGATCTCGCCGTTCCTCACGTACCAGAGGGTGCCGTTCACGTCGCGGACATGGGTGATCCTCACGCTCACGTACTCGACGATCCCGGTCGCCAGGCCGAGGTCCACGACATCGCCGATTCCGATCTGATCCTCCGCGACGATGAAGATTCCGTTGAGGACGTCCTTCACGATGTTCTGCGCTCCGAAGCCGAGGCCGGCGCCGATAGCGGCGGACAGGAGGGCGAACGAACCGAGAATGTTCTCGTTGATCACCTGGACGGACAGGAACAGCGCGATGATCACGAGTGTCACGTTGACGATGTTCTGCAGGATCGTCCCGAGAGTGCGCGTGCGCTGGACCAGGCGCACCTGTGCGAGCGGGGATGCCTCGATGGCCCGCGTGTCATCGACGTTCGCCTTCGACTTCGCGCCGGCGACGATCCGCTTCACGACACGCCTGATAACGAGGCGGAGGACCCACGCCAGCAGGAGGGCCCCGACGATGATCGCGGCGATGCCCGCTGCCCGCAGGCCGATGTCGGCGGCTATGCGGCCGAGGTCTGCCCAGATCCCGGAAGCGGTCGCCGTGCTCGGGTCGGTGGAATCGAGTCTCATCGCCACGATCCTAGCCAGCGCCCGCTTCGAGGACGATGCGGATCAGCCGTTCTCGCCCGGTCGCGCGGCCGGTGCCCACTGATGGGCGAGGATCACGGCATGAATGCGGTCGCGGGCGTCGAGCTTGGCGAGCACCCGACCGACGTGGGTCTTGACGGTCGACTCGCCGAGGAACAGCTCACGCGCGATCTCCGCGTTGGTGAGCCCACGGGCGATGCCGTCGAAGACATCTCGTTCGCGTTCGGTGAGGACGACAGCGGGATCGGGACCCGTCGGGGGAGCAACGGCTGGGCCGAGGCGCTCGATGACTCTTCTCGTCACCCGCGGCGCCAAGACCGCGTCACCACGATGAACGGCGCGCACCGCGCCCACCAGCTCGGCCCGTTGCGCATCCTTCAGGAGGAAACCGCTCGCGCCGGCGTCGAGCGCGCCGAACGCGTACTCGTCGAGGTCGAAGGTCGTGAGCACCAGGACGTGGGTCTGGGGCAGTTCCGCGAGGATGCGTTCGGTGGCACGGATGCCGTCGAGCCGCGGCATCCGGACGTCCATCAGCACCACGTCGGGGCGGAGGCGGCGAGCTTCGGCGACGGCGCTCTCGCCATCGCCCGCTTCGCCCACGACGACGAGGTCCGGCTCGCTCTCCAGGACGAGCCGGAAGCCGACGCGAATCAACTCCTGGTCGTCGACGAGAAGGATGCGGACGGGATCGCTCATGGTCAGGGATGTCCTTTCGCTGGCTTCGAGTCAGTCGGTTCCTCGGCAAGGGGAAGGGAGGCGCGAAGGCGCCATACTGCGCCCTCGGGGCCGACGGTGAGCTGACCACCGGCGAGCTCGACGCGCTCGCGCAGTCCGCGAAGCCCGAATCCGCCGGGACGCGCCGCGCCGGTCACCCCGTCGTTGCGCACCTCCACGTCGACCGACTCCACGCCGACGGCGACAGTCACCGCGATCGTCGAGGCTGCCGGCGCGTGCCGCATCGCGTTGGTCACGCCCTCCTGCACCACGCGGCCGACGGCGAGGCGTATCGTGCGCGGCAGCTCGTCCAGGGGCCTGCCCAGCGTCGTGATCCTCGACGTCACCGGGAATCCCGCGGCACGGGCCGCTTCGATCGCGGCGCTCGCGGCATCCTCATCTGGGGGCAGGAGCGGCGCCTCTGGGTCTGACTCGTCCCGGAGCACTCCCAGCATCCCCCGCATCTCCTGGAGAGCGGCACGGGCGGTCTGGGAGGCCTGGAGGGTCGCCTGGCGTGCGCGTTCGGGGTCTGCGGTCGCGCCTGCTCCCTCGGTCAACGCGACGATCACCGTCAAGGAGTGCGAGACGATGTCATGCATCTCGCGGGCGATCCGCGCACGCTCCGCAGCGGCGGCGATCTGACCCTGCTGATCGCGTTCGCGAAGGAGCTGTCGGGAGCGGTCGATGATCGCTTCCACATACCGTTTGCGATTGCCGACGTTGACACCGACGAGTGTCCCGATCAACGCCAACGCGGCCTCGCCGATCACCGTGCTGACCGCAATCGGAAACTCGATCGTCGACGTCAGCACGAGCATCCCCGCCACCGCCGACAGCGACCCGATGCCCAATCCGAGACCCAGCCATGCCGCGCGCGACGATCGGTAGACGGCTAGCGAATAGCTGGTCACCAGCGGGAGCACAGAACCCACGGGCACCGGAGCGAAAAGGAAGGCGATCGCCAGCACGTAGGAGGCGACGAAAACGGAGAGCGTCCACGTCCTCCGACGAAGGAGCAGTGCCGAGCAGACGACGGTCAGCACGAGCAGGGGGACGGCGGTCGGGTGGAGCGGCCCGGTGCCGTCGGGACCGCGGAAGGTCGTCGGCGGTGTGAGCGTCAGGAGGAGGCACAACAGGGCGATGACGACGTCGGCGAGGACAGGGTGCCGTGACCAGAAGCGGCGGACGACCCCGGGCAGACGCGGCAGCCGCAGGTCGTCCTCCGGGGGAGGCGCACTGCGGCTGCGCGTCGACACGGCTCCGACTCTACGCGTCACGCGTGCGCAGGACCGCCCACGCACCGAGGAGCGCTACCGCGGCCCAGCCCAGGAGGGCGAGGAGGGCGGGCAGCGTGTCCTCCGCACCCACCGACGTGAGGGTTTGAGACGCGTTCGTCGGCAGGTACTGCCCGAGGTCTGTGACCCACGCCCATCCCTCCCCGAACATCGAGAAGAGGCTGACGACGATCGGGGCGACGAAGAGCACCCCCACGGTGGCGGCGATCGCTCCCGCCCCGCTGCGGATGATGAAACCGAACCCGACGCCGAGGAGAGCGAAGACCATCATCGAGAGAACCGCGTATCCCACCGGGATCAGGGAAGACTCCGCATCGGTCCACTCGATCGGCGTCGCCAGCAGCGGTGCCGTCGCCACGGAGGCGATCGCGAAGATGAGGGCGGACGAGACGGCCATGAAGGCCGCCATGACCAGCGCCTTGGCTGCGAGCACGATGCCTCGGCGGGGGACGGCCGTGAGGGTCGAACGGATCATCCCCGTCGAGTACTCCCCGGTGACCGCGATCGCGCCCAGGATGCCCGCCACGAGCATCGTGAACTGCAGCGGCGCGACGACGGCCATGACGGGTGGGAACCCGGGGCCGAAGTCGGCCGACGCGGCCGCCATGAGCAGAGAGATGCCGACCGACAGCACGGCGGCCACCGCAATCGACCACCAGGTCGAACGGAGGGAAACGAGTTTGATGGCCTCGCTCGACACGACGCGGAGGAAGCTCAAGCGGGCAGCGGGCGCCTCCACGGCGGTTCGATGTTCGACGGGTGCGGTGAGAGTCATGACAGCTCCTGAGGAGAAGTGGTGCGGTACTCGACGGCGTCGCCCGTCAGGGCGAGGTAGGCGTCCTCGAGAGAACCGCTGGTGGGAGTGAGCTCGTGAAGGGGGATGCCGGCCGCGGCGGCGGCATCGCCGATGGACGGCGCGGAGACACCCTCGATCTGGAGGACGCCCTCTCCGCTGCTGGTGACGGTGACGCCGGTGCCGGCCTGTCGAGACAGCACGTCCGCGAGTTCGCTCGCCCGCGGAGTGCGCACGAGCACGGTCGTCGCCGTCCACGCCGACACGAGTTCGGCCAGAGGCGCGTCGGCGAGCACCCGGCCACGGCCCAGCACGATGACGTGGTCGGCCGTCAGCGACATCTCGCTCATCAGGTGGCTCGACAGCAGCACCGTGCGGCCCTGAGACGCCTGGTACCGCACGAACTGCCGCACCCAGCGCACTCCCTCCGGGTCGAGTCCGTTCACCGGCTCGTCGAGGATCAGCGTGTGCGGATCACCCAGTAGCGCGGCGGCGATGCCGAGGCGCTGCCCCATACCGAGGGAGAACTTGCCTGCTCGCCGGCCCGCGACCGAGGCGATGCCGGTCAGTTCGATCACTTCATCGACGCGAGAGCGCGGAAGTCCGTGGGTGGCGGCGATCGCGCGCAGGTGCGCGCGCGCACTCCTACCGGTGTGAACGGCCTTGGCGTCGAGCAGCACACCGACCTCGGTCAGCGGAGCGCGCGACTCCCGGTACGGACGTCCGTTGACCGTGACCGCACCGGCCGTCGGCCGGTCCAATCCGACGATCATCCGCATGGTGGTCGACTTCCCGGCGCCGTTCGGGCCGAGGAAGCCGGTGACTTTGCCCGGCTGGACGGTGAAGGAGACATCGGACACGGCCGTGTTGTCTCCGAACCTCTTCGTGAGGCGCTCTGCAACGATCATGCTTCGACGCTACGGAACCCGGCCCACCCCGCACATCCGCCGTGGGTACCGCAACGCGCAGAGGGCATCCCCCCGAAGGAGGATGCCCTCTGCGTCGACGGTGGACCTACTGGCTGTCGCGCTCCTGCACCGACAGCGCCCGCTCCACGCCCGCCAGGTTCTCGTGAACGAGGCGACGCAGCGCCGGCGGAGCGTCGCGGTGCTCGTCGAGCCAGCGCCGGGTGGCGTCGCGCAGCTCGCGATTGGCGAGCGGCGCAGGATAGAGCCCCGTGATGAGGTAGTTGGCGATCTGGTAGGTGCGGCTCTCCCAGATCGGCAGCAGCATCGAGAAATAGTCGTCGACGAACGCGGACAGAGCCTCGACGCCCGCAGGGTGGACGAAGCCGAGCGCAGCGGAGCGGACGACGGTGTTCGGCAGATCCGGCGAGTCGACAAGCGAAGCCCATGCCTCCCGCTTCGCGTCGACGGTCGGCAGCGCAGCCCGCGCCTGAGCGGCGAACTCGCCACCCTTCGCAGTGTTGTCCGCCTCGAGCGCGCGATCGATCTCGGCCGCATCCACGGCGCCTCCTGCGGCGAGACCCACCAGGAGAGCCCACGACAGGTCGGCGTCGATCTCGAGACCCGGCAGCACCGTCTCACCGTCGCGGAGGGAGCGCACCTGCGCCGTCTGGGCAGACGTCGCCGCGGCCGACGCGAACGCCGTGACGAACTGCAGCTGACTGTCGCTTCCGGCTTCCGCATCCTGGGCCAGCTGCCACAGGGCGTCGGCGACCTTCACGCGGGTCTGCGTCCTCCGGTCCGGCGAGACGTAGGCGTTGGCTGCCAGCTGGAGCTGGGCGAGTGTCGTGCGTACGGTGGTCGACTCGGTCTCCGCGCCGATGTTGCGCAGCACGAGGTCGACATAATCGGATGCCGAGGCCTCGGCATCCCTCGTCTGATCCCAGGCGGCACCCCACACGAGGGAGCGCGCGAGGGGGTCGCTGATCTTGCCGAGGTGCGCGATCGCCGTGCTCAGCGAGGTGTCGTCGAGACGGATCTTCGCGTAGGCGAGGTCCTCGTCGTTGAGCAGCACGAGGTCGGGGCGACGCAGACCCACGAGGTCGGAGACCTCGGTGAGGTCGCCGTCGACGTCGACCTCGATGTGGTGGGTACGCACGAGGGCGTCGCCGTCGAGCGAGTAGAAGCCGACCCCCAGGCGGTGCGGGCGGATGGTGGAATAGTCCGCCGGCGCCGTCTGCACGACCGCGAAGCGGGTGATCGTGCCGCTCCCATCGGTCTTGATCTCGGGCGAGAGGGTGTTCACGCCCGCCGTCTCCAGCCACTTCTTCGACCACGTCGTCAGCTCGCGACCGCTCGTCGCCTCGAGCTCCCGCAGGAGGTCGGACAGCTCGGTGTTGCCCCAGGCGTGCTTCTGGAAGTACGCCGCGACGCCCGCGAAGAACTCCTCGATGCCGACCCACGCCGCGAGCTGCTTGAGCACCGAGCCGCCCTTGGCGTAGGTGATGCCGTCGAAGTTCACCTGCACGTCTTCGAGGTCGTTGATCTCCGCGACGACGGGGTGCGTGGAGGGGAGCTGGTCCTGACGGTAGGCCCACGACTTCTCCATCGCGTTGAACGTGGTCCATGCCTCGGTCCACTCCGTCGCCTCGGCCGTGGCGATCGTGGAGGCCCACTCGGCGAACGACTCGTTCAGCCAGAGGTCGTTCCACCACTTCATCGTGACGAGGTCGCCGAACCACATGTGCGCGAGCTCGTGGAGGATCGTCACGACGCGACGCTCCTTGACCGCGTCGGTCACCTTGCTCCGGAACACGTAGGTCTCGGTGAAGGTCACCGCGCCGGCGTTCTCCATCGCGCCGGCGTTGAACTCCGGCACGAAGAGCTGGTCGTACTTCGCGAACGGGTAGGGGAACTGGAACTTCTCCTCGAAGTACGCGAATCCCTGACGCGTCTTGTCGAAGATGTAGTCGGCATCGAGGTGATGCCAGAGGCTCTTGCGGCCGTACACGCCGAGCGGGATGACTCGGCCGGAGGCGCTCGTCAGCTCGGAGAAGGTCGCCTCGTAGGGACCCGCGACCAGAGCCGTGATGTAGGACGAGATGCGCGGCGTCGGCTCGAAGGTCCACGTCGCCGCGCCGTCACCGGCATCCACCGGCTCCGGCGTGGGGGAGTTGGAGACGACTTTCCATGCGGCAGGTGCCGTGACCGTGAACTGGAAGGTCGCCTTGAGGTCGGGCTGCTCGAAGACGGCGAACACGCGACGCGAGTCGGGCACCTCGAACTGCGAGTAGAGATAGACCTCGCCGTCGACAGGGTCGACGAACCGGTGAAGGCCTTCGCCCGTGTTCGTGTACAGGCAGTCCGCATCGACGATCAGCTCGTTGTCGGCTTCGAGACCGTCGAGCACGATGCGGGCGTCCGCGAAGGCGGACGCGTCGATCGAGCGGCCGTTGAGGGTGATCTCGTGCACCGAGCGGGCGATGAGGTCGATGAACGTCGAGGCTCCCGGGGTGGCCGAGAAGCGGACGACGGTGCGCGAGCGGAACACCTCCGGTCCGGTCGCCAGGTCGAGGGCCACCTCGTACGAGGCGGTGTCGACGAGGGCGCGGCGCTCCTGCGCCTCGCTGCGGGTGAGATTCTCTCCAGGCACGTACGTGTCTCCCAAGGGTCAGGGTGGATGCCGCGGGCAGGCGCTGCTGGCGCCGGCGGCAACCCGACCAGCCTACGCGGAGGCTGCCTCTCGACGCACATGGCTGCGGGCGTGCTCGATCGCGTCGGGCAGCGTGACGAACAGGTGACGATGGTCACGCAACGAGGCGAGGACACCCACCGTGCGGAACAGGTCTTCATGCCGAGGCTGCACCCCCTTGATCAGCACGGTCACCCCGCGACGCTCCAGGAGCTGGACGATGTCGCCGAGGATGCGGGCGCCCGTGGCGTCGACGACCTCGAGCTGGCTCATCCGGAGGATCACGACAGACACGTCCCGCACCGCCGCCATCTCTTCCCGCACGCGGTCGGCCGCGGCGAACAGCAGCGGACCGTCGAACCGCATCACCGCGATCCGCTCATCACCGGGCAGCGCGTCCCCGTCGAGCTCCTCCCGATGGACTCCGGAGGCGCGCGACATGCTTCGGATCGCAACCACGCCCGCCAGGACGACGCCGATGACCACCGCCACGATGAGGTCGAAGGCGACCGTGATGGTCGCCGTGACGACGAAGGCGATCGCGTCCGAGCGTGTGGAGGACATGATGGCGCGGACGGTGCCGACGTGCACCATGCGGACGGCGGTCACCATCAGCACTCCGGCCAGCGCCGCGAGGGGGATACGGCCCACTGGACCCGAGGCGAGCAGCACGATCATCAACAGCACCACCGAGTGGAATGCGGCGGCGACGCGGGTGCGCCCTCCCGACCGCACGTTCAGCGCCGTCCGCGCGATGGCGCCGGTTGCCGGCATCCCGCCGAAGATCGCCGAGCCGACCGATGCGAGTCCCTGTCCGAGGAGCTCACGGTCGGGGTCGTACGCGCCGGTGTCGGCCATCGAGGCGGCGACGCGGGCCGAGAGCAACGACTCGATCGCGGCCAGCGCGGCGACGGTCACCGCCGGGAGGAGCAGTGCCGGGACGAGCGAGGGATCGACGACCGGGAGGGCAGGCGCGGGAAGGGAACCGGGGAGGCTCCCGATCACCGCGAGCGGTGTCGTCACCACCGACGCCGCGGCGGTGACGGCGACGATGGCGATCAGAGACCCCGGCACGGCGGGATGGATGCGGGGTGCGATCCACATCAGGGACGCGACGATGAGCGCGACGCCGGCGGCCCAAGGCAGATAGTGGATGTCGACGGCGGCGAGCGCCTGAACCGCGGCGACGATCGCGTTCGCGCTGTGCGCATCCGCCGGCAGGGGAGTCGCGGAGACGAGGCTCGGCACCTGCTGGAAGAAGATGATGACGGCGATACCGAGAGTGAAGCCCTCGATCACGGGCCAGGGGATGACGGCGACCACGCGTCCGAGTCGGAGCAGGCCCGCGGCGGCCACGATCGCGCCGGCGAGGAGTGTGACGACGAGCACCGCACCCGAGCCGTTCGTCGCGACGATCGGGAGGAGCACCACGGCCATCGCGCCCGTGGGGCCGGAGACCTGAACGGGGGAGCCGCCGAACACGGCAGCGATGATCCCGGCGATGATCGCCGTGACCAGTCCCGCCTCGGCGCTCAGTCCCGCACTCGCCCCGAATCCGAGCGCCAGGGGCAACGCGACGATGCCGACGGTCAGGCCGGACAGGAGATCACGGCGCCACGTGGTCCGGATGCCGGCGTAGTCGTGGCGCGACGGCAGGAGGGTTCGGGCATGCGCGATCGCACGCATCCCGCGACGCACGGATGCTCTGCCGCTCACGCGGAGGACCGATCGCCGATGACCGGGAGCGTGCGGGCGTCGGCCAGGAGCGCCCGTTCGTCGGAGAGGACGCCGATCAGCAGCTCGCGTGCCGTGGCCAGCAGTCGAGCCACCGCCGGATCGGCCAGGCGGTAGTAAACATGGCGGGCGCGGCGCTCACTGAGCACCAGGCGGTGCCGGCGGAGGACGGCGAGGTGCTGAGAGAGATGGGACGGCTCCAGTCCCGTCTCTTCCTGGAGGAACGCGACGGTGACCTCGGGTTGCGCGGCCAGCAGTTCGAGCACACGGATGCGGAAGGGATGCGCGAGCCCCTTGAAGAGGTTGGCTTTCACCTCGTACAGCGGGCGCTGGCGTGAGGATAGTGACATGATGGAACCATCATATGACGGTGAGCGGGGCGAGCTTCGCTCCTAGGATGGAAGCCATGCGCATCCACATCGCCACCGATCACGCGGGGCTCGAGTTCTCGACGCAGCTGCAGCACCATCTCGCAGCTCAGGGCCACGACGTCGTCGATCACGGCCCTGTGGAGTACGACCCGCTCGACGACTACCCGGCGTTCTGCATTCGCGCCGCCGAGGCCGTCGTGCGCGATCAGGCAGCGGGAGTGGAGACGCTCGGGGTCGTCTTCGGCGGCTCGGGCAACGGCGAGCAGATCGCAGCGAACAAAGTGCGCGGGGTGCGTGCCGCGCTGGTCTGGAACCTCGCGACCGCGGAGCTGGCGCGGGAGCACAACGACGCGAACGTCATCGCGATCGGTGCTCGGCAGCACACCTTCGACGAGGCCGTGTCCTTCATCGACCGCTTCATCGCCACGCCGTTCTCGGGCGAAGAGCGGCATGCACGACGCATCGCCCAGCTCGCGGCCTACGAGACGGACGGCACGCTCGCACCGGACCCCCGCGCCTGATGCCCGAGGGTCACTCCGTCCATCGCATCGCTCGACAGTTCGACCGCAACTTCGTGGGAAAGCTCGTGGCGGCATCCAGTCCGCAGGGGCGCTTCGCCGAGGGCGCTGCCGTGATCGACGGACGGACGGCATCCCGCGTCCGGGCGGTGGGCAAGCAGATGTTCCTGGAGTTCGACGACGACCTGTGGTTGCGTGTGCACCTGGGCATGTACGGGGCGTGGGACTTCGCGGGGGAGATCCTCGTCGACCCGACGATCGCCTCGGCGAACGGGCGCATGGGACAGACGAATCAGCGCGGTACCGAGCTGGAGCCCGTGCTCGATGCGGCGGGCGAGAATTCGCTCAGCTCCATCGGCGCGCCGCGGCGCGCACGCGTGCACGTGCGGATGAGCGAGCAGACCACCGGGTTGGGCGACGAGGACGCCCCGTGGCCCCCGCCCGTCGTCGGGCAGGTGCGCTTGCGTCTGCTCACCGACGTGACGAGCGCCGACCTCCGTGGACCGACGGCGTGCGAGCTGCAGACGCCCGACGAGGTGCAGGCGACGATCGCAAAGCTCGGTCCCGACCCGCTCGTGGACGACGTCGACGGGGGCGAGCAGCGCTTCGTGGAGGTCGTTCGACGCAAGCCCACGCCGATCGGTCTGCTCCTCATGGACCAGTCGGTGGTCAGCGGCATCGGCAACGTCTACCGTGCCGAGCTGCTGTTCCGAGCACGTCTGAACCCGCACACGCCTGGACGGGATGTCGCGGAGCGCACAGTGCGGTCGCTGTGGCGGGATTGGGTGCGTCTCCTTTCGATCGGGGTCGAGACCGGCCAGATGATGACGATGGACGATCTCGACCCCGAGGCGTATCGCCGCGCGATGGCGCACCGCGACGACCGGCACTGGGTGTACCACCGCGCGGGCCTGCCGTGCCGGGTGTGCGGAACGGCGATCGTGCTCGAGGAAATGAGCGCCCGCAAGCTGTACTGGTGCCCCTCGTGCCAGCGCTGAACAACACGTGAGGATGCCATGAGACAGAACCCCAGTTTTGCGATGACCGACGTCAGCGAGCTTCGCCGCATCATCGCGGAGCACCCCTGGGTCACGATCGTGAGCGACACGCCCGACGGTCTCGTCGCCTCGCACTATGCGGTGCTGCTGGACGAGGGGGCCGACGACCTCACGATCGTCGGCCATGTCGGCAAGCCGGACGACCTCATCCACGGACTCGGAGAGCGCGAGCTCCTCGTGGTCTTCCAGGGGCCGCACGGGTACATCTCGCCGGGGTGGTACCCGCCCGGTCCGAACGTGCCGACCTGGAACTTCGTGTCCGTCCACCTCGCCGGGGTGCCCGAGATCCTCAGCACGGAGGAGAACCTCGCTGTGCTCGAACGGCTGGTGGCGCGCTTCGAGTCGGCGATGCCCGGCCCGCGCCTGATGTGGGAGCCTCCCAACGACGAGGACTTCGTTCGTCGACTGGAGCGCGGCACCGTCGGGTTCCGCCTGCGCCCCACTCGCGTCACCGCCAAACGCAAGCTGAGCCAGAATCGACCCGACGAGGTCGTGGACACGATCATCGCGCAACTCGAAGACGGCGCCGGCCCCTACGCGGACCCTCGACTGCCGGGCGAGATGCGCCGAGCGCACGACGCGCTGCGACAGGCGCGGTCCACACAGGCGGAGAAGGGTGACGCGACGCGATGACGCACGATCGACTCTCCGGAGGCGAACACGCCGACGTCGTCACCGACGTGCACCTCACGGGCGCGGATCGACTGGACCCCTTCGGTGCGGACCCCGTCGACGTGCATCTTCGCGACGGACGGATCGTCGACATCGCGCCCGCCGGCGCGCTGCCCCGCACGGGGGCCGTGCTCGACGGGCAGGGCGGATGGCTCATCCCCGGACTGTGGGATCATCACGCCCACACCGTCCAGTGGGCGCTGGTCGCTCAGCGACAGCCGCTCGGTGAAGCGGAGTCGGCGGCGCACGCGGCACGCCTGATGGCATCCGCCGACGTCCTCGGCGACGGACGACGCGTCGGAACCGGGTTCCGTGACGCCCTGTGGCCGGATGCCATGACGCTCGCCGTGCTCGACACCGCAACGGGCGAGGTGCCCACCTACCTCATCAACGCGGACGTGCACAGCGTCTGGCTAAACTCGGCTGCCCTTCGCCGCGAGGGATTCGAGGCCGCTGACGGCGTGCTGCGCGAAGAGCCCGCCTTCGAGATCTCGCGACGCCTGAACGCGGCCGACCCCGCCATCGGCGACGCGCTCGTCGCCCGCGCCCTGAGAGAGGCGGCCTCGCGGGGCATCGTCGGGGTCGTCGACCTCGACATGGCGTGGAACGCCGAAGCGTGGGCGCGTCGCCTCGACGCAGGGTTCGACACGACTCGCGTCTCGTTCGGCGTCTATCCCGCGTTGCTCGACCGCGCGATCTCCGAGGGCCTGGAGACGGGCGACGCGCTCGACCCTGCCGGACTCGTGCGCATGGGGCCGTTCAAGGTGATCACCGACGGGTCGCTCGGCACCCGCACGGCGGCATGCTCCCACCCCTATCCCGGCGATCCCCACAATCACGGTGTGCTCACGGTGCCGCCCGACGAACTCCACGAGCTCATGACGCGCGCGACCGGCGGTGGCCTCGCGTGCGCGGTGCACGCCATCGGCGACCTCGCCAACACCTACGCCCTCGACGCCTTCGCGGCGACCGGCGCACGCGGCACGATCGAACACGCCCAGCTCGTCGCGCACGCCGACGTCACGCGCTTCGCCCGTCTCGGGGTCGGCGCGAGTGTGCAGCCCGAGCATGCGATCGACGATCGCGACATGACTGACACGATTTGGGCCGACCAGACGGCCATGCCGTACCCGCTGCGCGCCCTCGCCGACGCAGGCGCCAACCTGCTGTTCGGCTCCGACGCGCCGGTGTCTCCGCTGGACCCCTGGGCGGCGATGGCCGCCGCCGTGCACCGCACGCGCGACGGACGGCCGGCGTGGCGACCGGACCAGGGCGTCGACCCTGCGACAGCGCTCGCGGCATCCACCGCGGGGGGATCGAGCACCGGCAGCGCCCTCCACCCCGGGTCGCTCGCAGATCTGGCGGTGGTGGACCGAGATCCGCTCACCGCCGACGAGACGGCGATGCGGGCCACCCGCGTAGCGGCGACGCTCCTCGCGGGGCGTCTCACACACCGCGCCTGACAGCACGACGGCCCCGGGCGCTCAGTGAGCGCGTCGCGGCCGACGTGTCTCGAGGTTTACTCGGCGATGTGCGCGAACAGGAACCAGCGGTCCTTGTCCAGGCCCGCCTTGATCGCGATGGCGACGTCCTGGCTCGTGAGGTCGGTCTCGTCGAGGCCGTCGATCGCTGCCTGAACGTCGGCGAGCACGGCATCCATGTCGGCGATGACGGCGCGGATCTCGTCCTGCCACTGTGCGAAGCCGGCCGGCACGGCGGTCGTCGTCTTCTCGGCGACGGTCGATACCCGCGCGTCGATCGGCAGGCCGAGCGCCACGATCCGCTCGGCCGCGAGGTCGGCGGAGGCCTGCGCGTTCGCGACGAGGGTGTCGAGGAGCTCGTGGATGGCGATGAAGTTGCTGCCGCGCACGTTCCAGTGCGCCTGCTTGCCGTTCACGGCGAGGGCCTGCAGGCCGAGCACGACGGGGCTCAGCAGCTGAGCGGTGCTCGTAGCGGCCTCGGTGCCGGCGATCGTTGCGGGGATGGTCTGCGTCTTGGTCATGATTCTCTTCGCCTCCGTAAGTGCAGGGTTCAGCCCTGTGCTGAGTGAAACGCTACTCACCGTGAGGCATTCCGCAAGGAAGAGAAGGCTCCGCTTACCGCGCCTCTCGGGGGTGTGTAGGGTCGCTGGCATGATCGCCGCCGACGCCACCGTCCTCACTGTTGCCGGGAAGTCACCGTCGCTTTCAGGCAGCTCATTCGTCGCGTCGGGGGCGCGCATCGTCGGGGATGTCACGCTCGGCGAGGGCGCGAGCGTCTGGTACAACGCGGTCCTGCGTGGCGACAGCGCCTCGATCACGGTGGGGGAGGGCAGCAACCTGCAGGACAACGTGTCGGTGCATGTGGATGCCGACCACCCCGTCGTCATCGGACGCGACGTGTCGGTCGGGCACAACGCGGTCGTGCACGGGTGCGTCATCGGTGACGGATCGCTGATCGGCATGGGAAGCGTCGTGCTGTCGGGAGCGCGCATCGGCAGCGGATGCCTCGTCGCGGGCGGAGCAGTGGTGCTCGAAGGCGCCGTGATCCCCGACGGTTCCCTCGTGGCGGGAGTGCCGGCGGCCGTGAGACGTCAGCTCACCGCGGAGGAACGCGACGGCATCCTGCGCAACGCGCTGATCTACCGGGACCACTCCCGCACTCACGCCGAAGCGGCGGGCGCCGAGGGCGAGAGGTGAGGTGGAGGGGACTCACTTGGCCACAGTGTCGCGCTCTATCGGCCACGACCGGCTCTATGCTGACTGCGTGACCGCTGGCGACGAGGAGGAAGCCGAGGACGTCCCCCGGGGCTTCATCTGGACCGGAGTCATTGTCGGTTTTGCTCTCTACGCTCTCGGCCTGGTCTTGGAGTCCGCCCTGCCCGACTCGTTGGGTTGGATCTCGGACTGGCCTCGTTCCTTGGGCATCGGTGTCTCCGCCCTTAGCGCGGGCTACGGAATCAATGCCTGGCGCGCGAGGCGAAAGCGCGCCCGTCGCAGTGGGCAAGCTTGACCACTGCGCGGACACCTCCTTCGATGTCGCCAGCCTCATACATTGCTGCGGTTTCGTCCTGTGGGACCCAGACCACCGCTGTGCCTGGCCTAGAGTGCGCCGCCGGGATTTAAAGTTCGCGCCGGTGTTCCTCACGCCCGCGCAGGTCACTGCAGTCTGCGCCCAGTTGAGAGACGAGAATCCGTTGCCGACGCTGATCCGGTTCGCCGCCTACACAGGGCTGCGCGCCGCAGAGATCGCGGGGCTCCGCGTGGGGGACGTCGACTTCGATGCCGTCCACATCGAGGTTCGGCAGACGATGAAGCGCATCGGGAACGTGTGGACCGTCGGCACGCCGAAGTCGAAGCGGTCTACTCGCACGGTGCCGCTGCTGGATCGGCAGCTCATCGGAGGCTGAAGGCGGTGCTGCTGACAAACCCGACACTGGCGACCCAGACGCGCTGTTCTGGCCAGGAAGAGCGAACAGTTCACGACGGCTGGACTGGTCGCGACAGGTCGACGTCGGGGGAGTGCTCCGCTACTACCTGCGCCCTGCGCTCACGCGAGCGAAGCTGCCACGGATGCGGTTCCACGGTCTTCGACACACCTACACCAGCCTCATGTTCGCGGCAGGGTTCAAGCCGTACGAGGTCAGCCGGTACATGGGGCACGCGGGCATCGCGACGTCAGACGGCATCTACGCCCATCTCTACCCGGCTGCTACCTGCGCCCTGCACTGACGCGAGCGAAGCTCCCTCGGATGCGGTTCCACGACCTCCGGCACACCTATGCCAGTCTGATGTTCGCGGCCGGGTTCAAGCCCTACGAGGTCAGCCGCTACATGGGGCACGCAAGCATCGCCACCACCGACGGCATCTACGCCCACCTTTACCCGAGTGACTACAACGAGCAGATCGCCCGCTTCGAGGCGTTCGTCGCGAAGGGGTGAGCCGCGCTGCGGTCGCACGCTTCGCGTGTGAAAGGGAGCCGATGCCCGAACCCAACACGGAGGTGTTTCCGGATGTCGGTAACGTTTCGCGTCTCGGTGACAACTATCAAAGGTGAAGGGATGTGACGGAGGGCTTGGATGGGTGAAGCTGAAGCGGAGACCGAGTTCGCGGCGCGGTTCCGACGGCACTACAACGAGGTGCTGCGGTTTCTTGAGCGCCGCGTTGCTGACCGCGAGGACGCGAGTGAGTTGGCGGGGGATGTGTTTCGAGTCGCGTGGCAGCGGTTCTCTCCTGGCAGTCGCGCCGAGCGCGCGTGGTTGTACGCGATCGCCCGAAACGTGCTCGGCGACCACTACCGCCGGACGGCCCGGCAAGCCACCGCAGACCAAGCACTGAACTCCGCCGCGCTTATCGAGGCGCAGACTGTCTCGTCGCGCGGACCGGCAGATCATCCGATCTTGACGGCGCTCGCCACGCTTCCCGCGACCGACCAGGAAGCGATCCGGCTTCGGTACTGGGAGCATCTCAGCACCGCCGAAGTGGCCGAAGTGCTTGGCATCACTCCCGTCGCCGCTCGCGTGCGCTTGCATCGAGCCCGAAAGCAGCTTCGCGCCGCGCTGCACACCACACTTGAACCGAAAGGAATGCGCTCATGACCAAGCTTGCGACCATGTTGCAGAACGCAGACACAGCGAACACACCGAAGGATGCCCCACTCGACGAGGCCGCCGAGGCACAGCTCCAGGCGATCCTGACTGCGGAGCGGCTAACCGTCAGGTCGACAACGAGTGCGTCTCGCGAACGGAAGCGATTTGGCCCTGTTCTGGCATGGATCGCCGTGCCCGCGCTCGCGGTTGGTGTCATCGCCGCGGTCAGCTTCGGACAAGAGCCCGCTCGGCAGGCCGACCCGACCACAGCCCCCGGCCATCACACGGAGTCTCCGGGACAGGGCGACAGGGGCGCCCACACTGACGAACCCACGACGGAGGCTCCCACGAGCGATACGCCTCCGGATGTCACATTCGAGGCGAGCTGGGCCTTCGACGTCGCAGACGTCAACGAGATCCGTGCGCACGCCGACGCCATAGTTGACGCGGATGTCGTATCGATCAGCCGCCGTGCCGTGTTCGTGTTCCCCGGAAACCCCATGCCCTACACGGAGGTACAGCTGCGCGTCCACGACATCCTGAAAGGATCAGCCTTCGGCACGAGGACGCTTGTCACGGTGCTCTACCCCGGCGGCACGGTCACCCTCCAGCAAGTCCTCGACGCCTACCCCAGAGAGAGCACTGAGAAGCGCGGCCTAACCAAGCTCTCCGAAGAAGAACTCGACCGGCAGACCGAGACGTACGGGTACGACGACACCACGCTCGTGTCCGGAGAACGATACGTCCTCGCCCTCGGAGTGAACGAAGACACCTACACGGTCGGACCGGCGGGCTTCGGCGTGTTCCACGTCGACGGTGATGTACTAACCAACGCGATCACGGGGTCACGGTACACCTACGCCGACTTCCAGGAGGAGTGATCGCTATCCCCGCCTCACAGGAACAGCGCCGGGACTTCGGCGGGATTTCCGTTTCCGGCCGACCCGGCGGATAGCTCGCGATCCCATGCAGGGCTTGTGGAGGGGATGACGGGAATCGAACCCGCACCATCAGTTTGGAAGACTGAGGCTCTACCATTGAGCTACATCCCCGAGGCCGTGTGACGGCGCCTCGAAAGAGTGTACAGGGCGATGTCGGCTAGACTTGCCACCGGTCGTTTTCGGCGCACGTGCATGTGCGCGACCCGGGGCGTAGCTCAGCTTGGTAGAGCGCCCGCTTTGGGAGCGGGAGGCCGCAGGTTCAAATCCTGTCGCCCCGACCACGACCCGAACAGACCCAGAACCAGACCACACACGGATGCGCACGCGCGCGTCCGGACTTGAGGAGAACAACAGGCATGGTCACGAGCACCGTCGAGAAGCTCAGCCCGACGCGGGTGAAGCTGCACATCACGGTCACCCCGGATGAGCTGAAGCCCAGCATCGCGCACGCTTACGAGCACATCGCTCAGGACGTCCAGATTCCCGGCTTCCGCAAGGGCAAGGTCCCCGCGCCGATCATCGACCAGCGAGTCGGTCGCGGTGCGGTCATCGAGCACGCCGTCAGCGAAGGCCTCGACGGCTTCTATCGCGAGGCCGTCGCCGCCAACGAGGTGCGCACGGTGGGCCGCCCGTCGGCCGAGGTCATCGACTGGCCGAGCGACAAGGACTTCTCGGGCGACCTCAAGGTCGAGGTCGAGGTCGACGTCCGCCCCGAGTTCGACCTTCCCGCCCTCGACGGCATCACGCTCGAGGTCGACGCCGTCGAGACCGATGACGCCGCCGTGGAGGCCGAGCTCGACCGCCTGCGCGGGCGTTTCGGCACCCTCGTGACCGTCGACCGTCCCGCCGCCACCGGCGACTTCGTCGAGCTCGACCTCGTCGCCACCATCGACGGCAACCAGATCGATCGCGCCGAGGGCGTGTCGTACGAGGTCGGCTCGGGCGAACTCCTCGAGGGCATCGACGAGGCCGTCGAGTCGCTCACCGCCGGTGAGGAGACGACGTTCCGCTCGAAGCTCGTGGGCGGCGACCACGCCGGCCAGGAGGCCGAGGTCGCCGTGACGGTGAAGTCGGTCAAGGAGCGCGAGCTCGCCGAGGCCGACGACGATTTCGCAAAGATCGCCAGCGAGTTCGACACGATCGCCGAGCTGCGCGAGAGCATCGCCGGCCGCCTCTCCGAGCAGTCCGTCTACGTACAGGGCGCCGCTGCGCGCGACAAGCTCGTCGACGCGCTGATCGAGAAGGTCGACATCCCCGTCCCGGCTCAGCTCGTCGAGGACGAGGTGCACCAGCACCTCGAGGGCGAAGGCCGACTCGAGGACGACGTGCACCGCGCCGAGGTCACCGAGGCCAGCCAGAAGCAGTTCCGCACGCAGATGATCCTCGACAAGCTGGCCGAGTCCAGCGACGTCCAGGTCTCGCAGGAGGAACTGACCCAGTACCTCATCCAGTCCGCTGCGCAGTACGGCATGGCTCCGCAGGAGTTCGTGGACGCACTGCAGCAGAACGGTCAGCTGCCGCTCATGGTCGGCGAGGTCGCTCGCAACAAGGCCCTCGCGATCGCGCTCGGCAAGGTCAAGGTCGTCGACACCAACGGCAAGGCGGTCGACCTGACCGGCTTCGTCGCGACCGACGACGCCGACGCCGAGGGCGACGCGCCCGCAGCGGACGGCGAGGCCGAGAAGCCGGCCAAGAAGCCCGCCGCCAAGAAGGCACCTGCGAAGAAGCCCGCCGCCAAGAAGGCGGCCGAGAAGTCGTCGGACGACGCGGATGCCGCAGCGGAGAAGCCCGCGAAGAAGGCGCCCGCGAAGAAGGCTGCGGCCGAGAAGGCCGACGCCGAGTAGAACGTCGCACACGAGGGGGTCGGATGCCGTGGCATCCGGCCCCTTCGTCGTCGTTGCGGCCAGAGGCACGCACTATGCCGACGGCGAACACGGGCGGGTCGGTGCGTGGGCCTGGGTAGATTCATTGACGAACGGACCACCCGGAATCAGGAGCATTCATGGCTGAACCACTTGTCGCGACGAGCGTCTTCGACAGGCTGTTGAGAGACCGCATCATCTGGCTCGGGTCGGAGGTGCGCGATGAGAACGCCAACGAGATCTGCGCCAAGATCCTCCTCCTCGCGGCCGAAGACAGCGAGAAGGACATCTACCTCTACATCAACTCGCCGGGCGGATCGATCACCGCGGGCATGGCGATCTACGACACCATGCAGTTCGTCCCGAACGACATCGTGACGGTCGGCATCGGCATGGCGGCCTCGATGGGTCAGCTGCTGCTCACGGCCGGCACGAAGGGCAAGCGCTACATCACCCCCAACGCGCGCGTGCTGCTCCACCAGCCTCACGGCGGCTTCGGCGGCACCTCCAGCGACATCCAGACGCAGGCGCAGCTCATCCTCGACATGAAGCGTCGCCTCGCCGAGATCACCGCAGCGCAGACGGGCAAGTCGGTCGAGCAGGTCAACGCCGACGGCGATCGCGACCGCTGGTTCACCGCCGAGGAAGCCCTGGAGTACGGCTTCGTCGACCACATCCGCGAATCCGCAGCCGATGTCATCGGCGGCGGCGGCACCGAGAACTGACCCGGAGGACACCCGAGAATGAACGCACCCACCTTCGGCATGCCCGCTCACTCGACCTCCGGCGTGCAGCTGCCCGGCAGCCGCTACATCCTGCCGCAGTTCGAGGAGCGCACCGCCTACGGCTACAAGCGCCAGGATCCCTACAACAAGCTGTTCGAGGACCGCGTGATCTTCCTGGGCGTCCAGGTCGATGACGCCTCCGCGGACGACGTCATGGCTCAGCTGCTCGTGCTGGAGTCGCAGGATCCCGACCGCGACATCATCATGTACATCAACTCGCCCGGTGGCTCGTTCACCGCGATGACCGCCATCTACGACACGATGCAGTACGTCTCGCCCGAGATCCAGACCGTCGTGCTGGGTCAGGCGGCTTCTGCGGCATCCGTGCTGCTGGCCGCCGGCGCCCCCGGCAAGCGACTCGCGCTGCCCAACGCTCGCATCCTCATGCACCAGCCCGCCGTCGGCGAGGCCGGGCACGGCCAGGCGTCGGACATCGAGATCCAGGCGGCGGAGATCCTGCGCATGCGCACCTGGCTCGAGGAGACGATGGCACGCCACACGAAGAAGACCCAGGCCGAGGTCAACAAGGACATCGATCGCGACAAGATCCTGTCGGCGGCCGAGGCCCTTGAGTACGGCATCGTCGATCAGGTGCTGACGTCGCGCAAGCGCACGCCCGCCGCGATCACGGCCTGATCACCACACGTCTGAACCGATGAGAGCCCCGGCCCGGTGCCGGGGCTCTCGTCGCGCAAGACGGACCGACACAGTGCGAGCGAAATCCGCCGGGTTGTCGGTCGCAGCGGTTAGGCTCGAAGCGCGGTTTCTGTGAGATCCCTGGAGGAGGAGCGCCATGGCACGCATCGGTGAGAGCGCCGACCTGTTCAAGTGCTCCTTCTGCGGCAAGAGCCAGAAGCAGGTGCAACAGCTGATCGCCGGCCCCGGCGTCTACATCTGCGACGAGTGCGTCGAACTCTGCAACGAGATCATCGAAGAGCGCATGGCCGAGTCCGGCGACGGTGCGGTCGCAGACTTCGATCTCCCCAAGCCACGCGAGATCTTCTCCTTCCTCGAGGAGTACGTCGTCGGTCAAGACCCCGCCAAGCGCGCTCTCGCGGTGGCCGTGTACAACCACTACAAGCGCGTGCGCGCTCACTCGACGCTCCAGCCGGCCGAGCAACGTGCCGACGAGGTCGAGATCGCCAAGAGCAACATCCTCCTCCTGGGACCGACCGGCTGCGGAAAGACCTATCTCGCGCAGACGCTCGCGAAGCGGCTCAACGTGCCGTTCGCCGTAGCCGACGCGACGGCGCTCACGGAGGCCGGCTACGTCGGCGAAGACGTCGAGAACATCTTGCTGAAGCTGCTGCAGGCGGCCGACTTCGACGTCAAGCGCGCCGAGACCGGCATCATCTACATCGACGAGGTCGACAAGATCGCGCGCAAGGCCGAGAACCCGTCGATCACTCGCGACGTATCGGGCGAGGGCGTGCAGCAGGCGCTCCTCAAGATCCTCGAGGGCACCGTGGCATCCGTGCCCCCGCAGGGCGGCCGCAAGCACCCGCACCAGGAGTTCATCCAGATCGACACGACGAATGTGCTGTTCATCGTGGCGGGGGCGTTCGCCGGACTCGAGGACATCATCTCCTCCCGAGTGGGCAAGCACGGCGTCGGCTTCGGCGCTCCGCTGCACGAGAAGGGGAAGGACCTCGACCTCTTCAGCGAAGTGCTGCCCGAGGACCTCCACAAGTTCGGCCTGATCCCCGAGTTCA
The DNA here is from genome assembly GCA_029202445.1 of Candidatus Microbacterium phytovorans. Classification (NCBI taxonomy): domain Bacteria; kingdom Bacillati; phylum Actinomycetota; class Actinomycetes; order Micrococcales; family Microbacteriaceae; genus Microbacterium; species Candidatus Microbacterium phytovorans. The sequence goes on along the minus strand of CP119321.1, from coordinate 947,324 downwards.
TCGGCCGCCTCCCCGTCGTGACGAACGTCTCGCCGCTGGACCAGACCGCGCTCATCGAGATCCTCACCGGACCGAAGAACGCGTTCGTCAAGCAGTATCAGCGGATGTTCCAGCTCGACGGCGTCGAGCTGGAGTTCGAGGACGAGGCGCTCCGAGCGATCGCCGACCTCGCGGTCGCCCGCAAGACAGGAGCGCGCGGACTTCGTGCCATCCTCGAAGACGTCCTCGGCCCGATCATGTTCGAGATTCCCTCGGCGGAAGACGTCGACAAGGTAATCGTGACACGCGCTGCGGTCACCGAGGGTGCCGCACCCACGTTCGTGCTGCGGCAGAAGCGCAAGAGCGCCTGAGCCTGACCCACCGCCCGGGAGGGCGTGTCGGAGCCTCGCCCTATCGTCGTGGGCATGACGACGCGCATCCTCTTCGACACGGCGACATCACTGAACGGCTGGATAGCCGACGAGAACAACTCCCTCTCCTGGTTGTTCGCGGTCGAGGGCGGCACCACGCCCGACGACGAGGTGCTCCCGACGAACGCGGGTGTGCTCGTGGAAGGCTCGACGACGTACGAGTGGGTGCTGGCCGAGGCGGATGCCCTGGCGCACCCGGAGAAGTGGCATGAGTTCCACGGCGACCGCCCCACCTTCGTCTTCACGACGCGTGAGCTGCCCGTCCCCGACGGCGCGGATGTCCGATTCGTTTCCGGCCCCGTCGCCGAGGCTCTCCCCGTGTTGCGCGCCGCGGCGGGAGACACCGACATCTGGGTAGTGGGCGGGGGTGACCTGGCCGGCCAGTTCCTCGACATCGGGGCACTCGATGAGATCGCCGTGTCCGTGGCGCCTGTGCTCCTCACCGGGGGAGCTCCGCTGCTGCCACGCCGATGCGAGTCCGACCGCCTTCGCCTGGTCTCAGCGAAAGCGGTCGGACAGTTCGCACGGTTGGTCTACGAGGTCGACAACGCCTCAGCCGGATAGTCCCCGTCGCTTCAGCAGGGGCTCGATCGCGGCATCGCGACCACGGAAGTCGCGGTAGGCCTCCAGTGGATCCTTCGATCCGCCCACGCCGAGCAGTCGCTCGCGGAAGCGATCTCCGTTCTCGCGTGTCAGACCGCCGTTCTCGCGGAACCACTCCACGGTGTCGGCGTCGAGGACCTCGCTCCAGATATACGAGTAGTAGCCGGCGCTGTATCCACCCGAGAAGACGTGCGCGAAATAAGTCGATGAGTACCGCGTCGGCACGACGGGATTGTCGAGCCCGAGCTCGGCGAGAGCGCGCGCCTCGAAGTCCGCGACGTCCTCGATCGACGCGGCATCCTCAACGCTCAGCGAGTGCCACGCTTGGTCGATCCACGCTGCCGCGAGGTACTCGCTCGTCGAGAACCCTTGATTGAAGGTCTCGGATGCCAGCAGCTTCTCGACGACGTCGGCAGGCAGCGGCTCGTCGGTGTCGATGTGGCGGGCGTACGAGGTGAGGATCTCCGGCCAGTAGATCCACATCTCGTTGACCTGGCTCGGGAACTCCACGAAGTCTCGGTGGACGTTGGTGCCGGCGAAGTGCGGGTAGGTGACGGTCGCGAAGAGCCCGTGCAGCGCATGACCGAACTCGTGGAACAGGGTCGTGACCTCGTCGAGTGTCAGAAGCGTGGGCTGTCCGGGCGCGGGCTTGGGGACGTTGAGGTTGTTGACCACGACCGGGTGCGTCCCGCGCAACCTCGACTGGGAGACGATCGAGTTCATCCACGCCCCGCCGCGCTTGGTGTCTCGCGTGTAGAGGTCCAGCACGAAGAGACCCAGCTCACTGCCGTCCTCGTTGCGCACCTCGAAGACGCGGGCATCGGGGTGGTACGCCGGAAGGTCGGCGCGCTCGGTGAACGTGATGCCGTACAGCGACGTCGCGGCACGGAACACCCCGTCGACGAGCACCCGCTCTGCGTCGAACCAGGGGCGCAATGCGGTGCGATCGAGGTCGTACTCGGCCTGACGGACGCGCTCGGTGTAGAACGCCCAGTCGTGCGCGGCCACGGGGAACGGCGACGGTCCGGCATCCACGATCGCCTGGAGGGCGGCCTGCTCGCGGCGCGCGTTCGCCGCGGCCGGCGTGGCGAGACGGCGGAGCAGGTCGTGCACCGCTTCGGGGGAGCCCGCGGTCTCGTCGCTGGTGATGTACGCCGCATGACTGGCGTGCCCCAGGAGCGCAGCTCGCTCGGCGCGGAGCGCGACGATCTCCCGCAGCACCTCCGAATTGTCGTTCTCGTTGCCTCGCGAGGCACGAGCCCGCGAGGCGTCCAGCAGGCGCAGACGGCTCTCCCGCTCGGTGAGGCTCGCGAGATACGGGTGTCCGGTGAACAGTGTCAAGGTGACGACGAACCGTCCGGGCAGCCCGCGGTCGGCCGCGTTCTGAGCGGCGGCGGAGAGCTCGCCCGCGGTGAGCCCGGCGAGCTCCTCCTCGCTGTCGAAGACGACGGCGAGGTCGTTGCTGTCGGCGAGGAGGTTCTTCTCGAACGTCGTGCTGAGAATCGACAGGCGTTGGTTGAGCGCCATTAGTCGAGCCTTCTGCTCGTCATCCAGCGCGGCACCCGCGTGCGTCATCTCCCGGTAGTGACGCTCGATCAGGTAGTGCTCCTCGTCGGTGAGGTCGAGTTCGCTCCGCTGTTCATAGAGCGTCTTGATGCGCCAGTACAGCTGGCCGTCCAGCTGGATGGCATCCTGGTGCGCCGACATCAGGGGCGCCAACTCCTCGTCGATCTCCTGGATCGCGGGAGTCGCGTCGGCAGAGGACACCGTATAGAACGTCCGTGCAACGCGACCGAGCAGCTCCCCGGAGCTCTCGAGGGCGAGAAGGGTGTTCTCGAACGTCGGCATCGAGCGCACGTGCGTGATCCGTGCGATCTCGTCGACGTGCTCGGCGAAGGCCTGGCGGAAGGCGGGCAGATAGTGCTCGGGACGGACGTCGCGGTAGTCGGGGAGGCCGTAAGGGAGGAGGGCCGGGGTCAGCAACGGGTTCTGCTCGCGAGTCATCGGTCCAGCGTACGACTCTCAGGGCGCCTTACAAAGATCTGCTTGCAAAGTAGTACTTGCAAACCTGTCTCTGCAAAGTTATCTTTGCATTATGACCGAGCACGAACAGCCGACCCACCCGGCAGACGCGTCGCCCCACCACGACGTTCGGATGCTCGATGCGAGCGCACTCAAGGCGCTCGCACACCCGCTGCGTGTTCGGATCTACGACATCCTGTCGCAGTACGGACCGCAGACGGCGAGCTCCCTCGCAGAGATGACGGGGGAGTCGTCGGGTGCCACGAGCTACCACCTGCGCGCGCTCGCCAAGCACGACCTCATTCGCGAGGTGGACGAACGAGGAACGGCGCGCGAGCGCTGGTGGGAGCGCCCCCGTGGCGGCATCTCGTTCACCAATCCCGAGGCGATGAAGACGCCGTCCGGAAAGGCGGCGACGGAAGCGGTCATGACCGAGTTCCTCACCCGCCGCCACCAGCAACTCATGCGCTACCTCGCCGAAGCGATCCTCGACCCCGATGGTCACTCGGATGAGGCTGCGATCTCCACCGCCACCGCCCGGATGACGATCGAGCAGACCACCGAGCTCATCTCCGGCATCCAAGAGCTGATCGATGCCGCGGTCGACAAGTACCGCGATCAGACCGGCGAGGGCGTGCGCCCCATCAGTATTCGCACCGATATCTTCCCGCTTCCCGAAGAAGGACACTGACCATGACCGCGATCTCCGCGCCCCTGTGTCTCCCGGCATCCGGCCGGCTTGCGCCCACACCCCTCGAACGCAGCATCCTGCGTCTTTCTCGCGCGCTCGAGGTCGCAACCCTGCAGCGCATTCAGCGTCGCGCGCTCACGTCGACTCCGCCGGCGACGAACGCGGTGGAGGAGCGGCAGACCGCGCTCGCGCTCGGCTCTCTCGGAATCCTGCCGCGGTGACCACGGTCGACGCGCGCACGCGCCTGGGCCGTGACTTCGGCAAGCTGTGGACCGCCGCTGCGTTCAGCAACCTGGCGGACGGCCTCGGCCGCACGGCGGTTCCCCTGGCCGCCACAACGCTCACCCGTGACCCGCTGCTGATCTCTGTCATCGGCGCACTCGCGTTCGTCCCGTGGCTCGTCTTCGGATTGCCCGCGGGCATGATCGTGGATCGCTACGACCGGCGGTACATCATGGCCACCGCCAATGCGCTGCGCGGCGCGGTCGCCGTCTGGTTGGCCCTCCTCGCCGTCACCGGCTCCCTCTCGCTCTGGGCCCTGTTCGTGGGAACACTCGTGTTCGGCCTCGGCGAGACACTGTTCGACAACGCGACCAACGCCGTGATCCCCGGTGTGGTGCGCCGTGACCAGCTCGACCGCGCCAACGGATGGATGCAGGCAGCGCAGATCACGATCGACAGCTTCATCGCGACGCCGATCGCCGGCGTGCTCTTCGCCCTGTCCGTCGGCGTGCCGTTGTGGGCGGGCAGCGCCGCTTATCTCATCCCCATCGTGCTCGCCGTCCTCCTCCCGGTATCGGCAGCGCGTCCGCTGCGACGACCCGCTCACGACGCGGCCATCGAACCCGCGCCGCAGGCGGGGGGCGCCGGCGACATCGCTGCCGGCGTGGTCGGCGAACCCGTCACCGACACCGTCCCTGCGCCGCGGGTGCGCACGCGGGAGGCGCTCGCGTACCTCTGGCGGCACCGCTACCTGCGGACGATGGTGGTCTTCACCTCGATCATCGGCTCGTCCCTGTCGTTCGCCCAGGCCGTGATCATCCTCTTCTTCCTCGACACGATGGGGGTGTCGGTGGCTGCGATCGGGTTCGTCACCGCCGGCATCGGTATCGGTGCCCTCGCGGGATCGCTCTTGGCGCCTCGTCTGGTCGCTCGCTTCGGGCGTGGACGCGTCATGTTCGGCGCGATCTTCACCGGCGGGGCCACCCTCGTGCTGACGGGGCTGGCACCCGACGCGTGGACGGCGGTCGGTGCGTTCGCGCTCTCCGCGGGCGCGGTGTCCGTCTGGAACGTGCCGTGGGGGAGTCTGCGCCAGCAGATCGTGCCCGGTGAGATCTTCGGTCGCGTCCTCGGCGTCATCCGCACGCTCACCTGGGGGCTGTTTCCCGTGGCCACCCTCCTCGGCGGGTGGGTCGGGCGCACGGATCTCCGCCTGCCCTTCTGGATCGGCGGCAGCGTGATCGTCGTCGTCGCGGTGATCGCCCTGCCCCTGCTCATCGGTGGGACTCGACGGGCAGGCGCGGAGACGCCCGCCTGACCGCCGCGCTCCGCCAGGAGGACGTGATCAGCGGCCGACCAACCCGATCAGCCGAACTCGTCCTCGGAGTCGTGGCGCACCGTCACACTGCCGTCGGCCCGAAGTTCGACCAGGATGCCGGTGTCCAGCTCCGCAAGGGGACGCCCTTCGAGGAACGTCAACGTCCAGCGTGGCCGCGGCTGGCCGAGCAGGTCACCCGGCAGGGCCCGGTCGACCTCGCCGATCTGGGCGTGCAGCACGGCAGGCACGGCCGGCGGGATCGAGTCGCCGCTGGTCCAGCGGGTCCCGAGCTGCATCACGACTCCTGCGGGGCGAGCACGATGTCGGCAACCGCCAGCTCGTCGGCCACCGCATAGGTCACCGCGCCGATCCGTCCGACCGCCTTCAGGTCGCCCTCCGCTGCCGCGACGGCGTCGAGCGCCGCCTGGGGCCCCGAGATCGTGAGGGTCTCGACGGCGGTCTTCTGCGACGCCTTCGCCTCGGTCTTGGCCCGCCGGACCGCGATGAGGGTCTCGCCGACGCGGCGGAGCACCATCGGGTCACCCTCGATGCCCAGCGGTTCGGGCCACGCGGCGGTGTGCACGGACCCCTCCTCGAACCACGACCATGCCTCTTCCGCGGCGAACGCGAGCACGGGCGCCAGGAGCCGCAGCAGCGCCGACAACGCGGTGCGCAGCGCCAGCGCGGCGGATGCCTGGCCGCTGTCGGCCTGGTTGTACGCGCGCTCCTTGACGAGTTCTAGATAGTCATCGCAGAACGTCCAGAAGAACGCCTCGGTGATCTCGAGCGCGCGGGCGTGATCGTACGCTTCGAACGCCGTCGTCGCGTCGCGGATCACCTGGTCGAGGGTCGCCAGCATCGACGCGTCGAGGTCGTGCGTGATCGTCGCGCCCGTCGGAACGGCGAAGGACAGCACGAACTTGGCGGCGTTGAGCACCTTGATCGCCAGCCGTCGCCCGATCTTCACCTGGGTCGGATTCTGGGGATCGAACGCCGCGTCTGCGCCGAGCCGGCTCGACGCAGACCAGTACCTCACGGCATCCGTGCCGTGGCCAGCCAGGATGTCGGCGGGGGTGACGACGTTGCCCTTGGACTTGGACATCTTCTTGCGGTCGGGGTCGACGATGAAGCCGGAGATCGAGGCGTCACTCCACGGGGCGCGGCCGTCTTCGAGCGCACTGCGGAGCATCGTGGAGAAGAGCCAGGTGCGGATGATGTCCTGACCCTGGGGCCGCACGTCGAATGGCGCGACGAGGTTCCAGAGCTCGGGGTCGCGCTCCCAGCCGCCGGCGAGCTGGGGCGTCAGCGACGACGTCGCCCACGTGTCGAAGATGTCGCGCTCTCCCTCGAAACCGCCCGGAACGCCTCGCTGAGACTCGTCATAGCCGGCGGGGGCGTCGATGGTCGGGTCGACCGGGAGCTGCCCGAGATCGGGTGTGATGACGCGGTCGTAGTCGCGCTCACCGTTCTCGTCGAGGCCGTACCACACGGGGATCGGCACGCCGAAGAAGCGCTGCCGGGAGACGAGCCAGTCGCCCGTCAGCCCGTTGGTCCAATTCTCGAACCGCACGCGCATGAAGTCCGGATGCCACGACATCTCCTGCCCGAGCGCGATCAGCCGTTCACGCAGCTGCTCGTCGCGCGCACCATTGCGGATGTACCACTGGCGCGTCGACACGATCTCGAGGGGGCGGTCGCCCTTCTCGTAGAACTTGACCGGGTGGGTGAAGGGCTTCGGCTCGCCGATGAGGTCACCGGACTCTTGGAGCAGCTCGACGACGCGCTTCTTCGCACTGAAGACGGTCTTGCCCGCCAGCTCGGCGTAGGCCGCTCGCGCCTCGTCGGTCACGATCACGTCGGGAGCCTCGGCGAGCACACGGCCGTCCTTGCCGAGGATCGTGCGGTTGGGAAGGTCCAGTTCCCGCCACCAGATGATGTCGGTGACGTCGCCGAAGGTGCAGATCATCGCGATACCCGATCCCTTGTCCTTCTGGGCGAGCGGATGGGCGAGGACGGGGACTTCGACGTCGAACAGCGGCGTGCGCACCGTCGATCCGAAGAACGGCTGGTACCGCTCGTCGTCGGGGTGTGCGACGAGGGCGACGCACGCGGGGAGCAGTTCCGGACGCGTCGTCTCGATGTGGATGTCACCGGATCCGTCGGTCTTGTGGAACGCGACACGGTGGTAGGCGGCGGGCTGCTCGCGATCCTCGAGCTCTGCCTGAGCGATCGCCGAGCGGAAATCGATGTCCCACAGGGTGGGCGCCAGCGACTGGTAGGCCTCGCCGCGTTCGACGTTGCGGAGGAACGCGAGCTGGCTTGTGCGAATCGTGTCGTCCGAGATCGTGCGGTAGGTCTGCGTCCAGTCGACGCTCAGTCCGAGCTGACGGAACAGCGCCTCGAAGTGCTTCTCGTCCTCCTCGGTGAGGCTTTCGCACAGCTCGATGAAGTTGCGTCGGCTGATCGGGACCTGATCCGCCGCGCGGCTCGACTTGTTGTCGCCGCCCTGGAACGGGGGAGTGAAGTCGGGGTCGTAGGGGAGCGAGGGGTCGCATCGCACGCCGTAGTAGTTCTGCACACGCCGCTCGGTCGGCAGACCGTTGTCGTCCCACCCCATCGGGTAGAACACCGTCTTGCCCCGCATGCGCTCGAAGCGCACCTTGATATCGGTGTGGGTGTAGCTGAAGACATGGCCGATGTGAAGGCTGCCGGATGCCGTCGGCGGCGGCGTGTCGACGGAATAGACACCGTCGCGGCCCACGCGTGACGCGGCGGCACGGTCGAACAGGTACGTTCCCTGGGCCGACCACGCGGCATCCCACTTCTGCTCGAGGCCTTCCAATGCGGGCTTGTCTGGAATGTGCGCCACGGGAGTCTCCTCGATCGGTATGGGCGGCACTGTGTGAGCGTGCCTGAATGTGGGTGCGGCACGAGTCTACCGGCGACACCCGACCACCTCGCGATCAGTCGCGGATCTTCACTCCGAGCGCATCGGCGAAGGCCGCGCCATGCGTCTCGCACTGGCGCGCGGTCAACGTCGCGCCGCGCAGCGCGGAGGGATCGGTGAAGGAGAGCACCTCCAGTCCGCGCAGGTCGAGGTCGACCGCCCGCAGGCCGCGGGTGTCCATCTCGTCCGCGCGGCAGTCCTCGAAGGCGACGCGATCAGCGCGTGCCTCCGGCAGGTCGATCGTGCCGAAACGGCATCCCACGAAGCGCACGTGCGCCAGGTGGGCCGAGGGCAGCCCCAGATAGTCGATGCGGATGCCGCGGAAGGTCACGCCGTCCAGTTCGGCGCGCTGGAGATCGACCGTGCCCAGCCGCCCGCCGTCGATCTCGACGTTGCGCCAGCGCGCATCGCGACCGACGACGACGGTCACCCGTGCATCGGCGATCCGGCTGTCGACGAGCCGCGCCCCGGTCAGATCGAGCCGGTCGAGCGTCGGCGCCTCCCACAGCGTCTCGACCAGCGCTGCGTGCGATGCGTCGGCTTCACCGCTCAGCCCTTCTATGCGCGAGGCGTGCAGCTCGCCCCGTCGGACGAGCTGTGTCACCTGTTCGAGCATCGGCGGCAGATCGGGCGTGCTGTCGCGGGGCGGAGCTGGGTCGTCGCGGCGGGCCATCCGGCGACTCTACCCCCGCGTATGATGGGGGGATCAGCACCGATCCGGCCATCACCGGGGAGCTCTCGGAAGAACGTCGTCACCACGCGCAGGCGGGGGGACGGCCAGTAGAACCGGGCGGGTCAGGCCCGTCACAGCCGCAGTGAGAGAGGCCGCCGTCGCACCGACGGGGGCAACGCGGGGTGGTACCGCGGCTCCTCCGTCCGGGGAGTCGTCCTCGCAGGACGCATCGCAACCTGCTGGAGTGACATGAGCTACCCCCTCGGATCCGACGGATCCCCCGCGACCGAACCCATCGTGCCGAGCCCCCGGTTCCCGCAGATCGAGGACGACGTGCTGCGGTTCTGGGAGCGCGACGACACGTTCCGCGCCTCGATCGCGCAGCGCGAGGGCTCACCCGAGTGGGTCTTCTACGACGGGCCGCCGTTCGCCAACGGTCTCCCGCACTACGGTCACTTGCTCACCGGATACGCGAAGGACCTCTTCCCGCGGTTCCAGACCATGCGCGGACACAAGGTCGACCGTGTGTTCGGCTGGGACACGCACGGACTCCCCGCGGAGCTCGAGGCGATGAAGCAGCTCGGCATCACCGAGAAGAGCGAAATCGAGGAGATGGGCATCGCGGCGTTCAACGCCAAGGCGAAGTCCTCGGTGCTCGAGTACACGCGCGAGTGGGAGGACTACGTCACGCGGCAGGCGCGCTGGGTCGACTTCGAGCGCGGCTACAAGACCCTCGACACGGGGTTCATGGAGTCCGTGCTCTGGGCGTTCAAGGAGCTGTGGGACAAGGGGCTCGCCTACGAGGGCCACCGCGTACTGCCCTACTGCTGGCGCGACGAAACCCCGCTCTCGAACCACGAACTGCGCATGGACGACGACGTCTACAAGATGCGTCAGGACCCGTCCGTGACGGTCACGTTCCCCCTCGTCGGCGCGAAGGCGGAGACGCTCGGCCTCACGGGCGTCCGCGCGCTCGCGTGGACCACCACGCCCTGGACGCTGCCGACGAACCTCGCGCTGGCGGTGGGGCCCGAGATCACGTACGTCGTGGTCCCCGGGGGTTCCGCGGGAGCGGCCGACATCCGCCCCGGTGACGAGTCGGTCGAAGCGACCGCCCACCGCTACCTCCTCGCGGCGGAGCTGCTTCCCGGGTATGCGAAGGACCTCGGCTACGCCTCGGCGGAGGAGGCACAGGCGGCCGTCGAGCAGACCGTCGTCGGCGCCGACCTCGCCGACGTCCAGTACGACCGGCTCTTCGACTACTACGCCGATGCCGACACCTGGGGCACGGAGCGCGCCTGGCGCATCCTCGTCGACGACTACGTGACGACCAGCGACGGCACCGGCATCGTCCACCAGGCTCCCGCCTACGGCGAGGACGACCAGCGGATCACGGAGGCCGCCGGCATCCCGCTCATCATGAGCCTCGACGACGGGGGCCGGTTCCTCCCGCAGGTGGCCGACGTGGCCGGCGAACTGTGGATGGATGCCAACCGGCCGCTCATCCGTCTGCTGCGCGCCGAGGGCCGCCTCCTGCGCGAGGCGTCGTACGAGCACTCGTACCCCCATTGCTGGCGCTGCCGGAACCCCCTCATCTACAAGGCCGTCTCGAGCTGGTTCGTGCGCGTCACCGCGATCAAGGAACGGCTGCTGGAACTCAACGAGCAGATCACGTGGGCGCCGGAGAACGTCAAGCACGGACAGTTCGGGAAGTGGCTCGAGGGGGCGCGCGACTGGTCCATCAGCCGCAACCGCTTCTGGGGCTCCCCGATCCCCGTGTGGAAGAGCGACGACCCGGAGTACCCCCGCGTCGACGTGTACGGCTCGCTGGCCGACCTCGAGCGCGACTTCGGCCGTCTGCCGGTGAACGAGGCGGGCGACGTGGACCTGCATCGTCCCTACATCGACGACCTCACGCGCCCGAACCCCGACGATCCGACGGGCCGCAGCACGATGCGCCGCATCGAGGACGTGTTCGACGTGTGGTTCGACTCGGGCTCGATGCCGTACGCGCAGGTGCACTACCCGTTCGAGAACCGCGAGTGGTTCGATTCGCACGCACCCGCGGATTTCATCGTCGAGTACATCGGTCAGACGCGCGGATGGTTCTACGTCATGCACGTGCTGTCCGGTGCGCTGTTCGACCGTCCCGCGTTCTCAGGCGTCGCCTGCCACGGCATCGTGCTCGGCAGCGACGGACAGAAGATGTCCAAGTCGCTGCGGAACTACCCCGACGTCAGCGAGGTGTTCGACCGCGACGGCTCCGACGCGATGCGCTGGTTCCTCATGAGCTCGTCGGTGCTGCGCGGGGGCAACCTGGTCGTGACGGAGGAGGGCATCCGCGCGGGCGTTCGTGAGTTCCTGCTGCCGGTGTGGAACGCGTGGTACTTCTTCGCCACGTACGCCAATGCCGCGCACGGGGGAGCGACTGCGTCCGGCGGTTACTCGGCACGCTGGCGCACCGACTCGACCCACGTACTGGACCGTCACATCCTCGCTCTGACGGGAGACCTCGTGCGTGAGGTCGCCACCGACCTCGACGCGCTCGACTCCACGATGGCGGCTGCCAAGCTCCGCGACTTCGCGGAAGTGCTCACGAACTGGTACATCCGACGGTCGCGCGATCGCTTCTGGGTGGGGGTCGACCTCGAGGAGCCGACGAGCACAGAGGCGTTCGACACGCTGTACACCGTGCTGGAGACGCTCACGCGGGTGGCCGCTCCGCTCATCCCGCTCGTGTCCGAGCGCATCTGGCAGGGCCTCACCGGCGGCCGCAGCGTTCACCTGCAGGACTGGCCGGATGCCACGGCGTTCGCACCGGCATCCGACATCCGCGACGCGATGGATGCCGTGCGCGAGGTGTCCTCCGTGGCCAACGCTCTGCGCAAGCGCGAGGGCAAGCGCGTGCGGCTGCCGCTGGCCTCACTCACCGTCGCCGTGGCCGGGGCGGCCGATCTCGCCCAGTTCGAGGAGATCGTTCGCGACGAGCTCAACGTCAAGGCGGTCGAGCTGGTCGAGCTGACGGAGGGTCTCGCGGAGCGTTACGGGATCAGTCAGCGGCTCGCGGTGAACGCCCGGGCCGCGGGTCCCCGCCTCGGAAAGCAGGTCCAGCACGTCATCGCCGGGGCGCGCGCGGGAGTCTGGACGCAGGAGGGCGATGTCGTGATCGTCGACGGCATCGCACTCGAGCCGGGGGAGTACGACCTCACACTGGAGGCCGGCGGCGTCGCCGAGGGCACGGCGATCGCGCTGCTCGCCGGCGGCGGCTTCGTCCTGCTGGACACTGTCACGACCCCCGAACTGGAAGCTGAGGGGCTCGCGCGCGACGTGATCCGCGCCGTCCAGGACACACGCAAAGCTGCGGGCTTCGACGTGAGCGACCGGATTCGCCTGCAACTGCTGTTCGATTCCGCGGAGGACGCCAGAGCGGTGGCGGCGGCGTTCGACGTCGCCGGCGTCGCGGCCGAGACTCTCGCCGTCGACTATGCGGTGGTCGACCCCGACGGCCGTGCGCTGGTCGGCGAGGGATCGGTCCTCGCGTCGGCGAGCACCATCGACGCGGAACACGTCGCGACCGTCGCCGCGGGGACGTACGCCAACACCGGGGCCGTGACGGTCGCCGTCACCCGGATCGGAGAGAACGCATGAGCGATCGCAACCGCGCAGACGCCGTCTACACGGCGCTGCTGAGCCGCCAGGGCGAGCAGTGGGTGCAGCCGCGCGTGGAGCGCACCCGGCGCGTTCTCGAACTGCTCGACGACCCGCAGCGCACCTACCGCGTCGTCCACGTGACCGGCACCAACGGGAAGACGTCGACGAGCCGGATCGTCGAGAGTATCGTCCGCGCCCACGGCCTGCGCACCGGCCTGTTCACGAGTCCGCATCTCGAGCGGTTCACGGAACGGATCATGATCGACGGGGAACCGATCGCGGACGCGGACGTGGCCGAGGCCTGGGACGAGATCGCCCCGATCGTCGACCTCGTCGACGCCGAACTCACCGCGGCCGGCGACGCGCCGCTGACCTTCTTCGAACTGCTCACGGTGCTCGCGTTCGTCGCGTTCGCCGACGCGCCCGTCGACGTGGCGGTCGTAGAAGTGGGGATGGGCGGAGCCTGGGATTCGACCAACACCGCCGACGGTGACGTCGCGGTCTTCGCGCCGATCGACATCGACCACGCAGATCGGCTCGGCGAGACGATCGCCGAGATCGCCGCGGTGAAAGCGGGGATCATCAAGAACGGTGCGGCCGCCGTCTCCGCACGACAGGTACCCGCGGCCGTGACGCCGCTTCAGGCGGCAGCGCGTGCCGCCGCCGCGACCCTCGCCTTCGAGGGCACCGAGTTCGCGCTGGAGGACCAGCGACTGGCGGTCGGCGGTCAGCAACTCACGGTCCGAGGACTCGCCGGCCGGTACGAGGATCTGTACCTGCCGCTCTACGGTGCCCACCAGGGCGCGAACGCGGCCCTCGCCATCGCGGCGGTCGAGTCGCTCATCGGAGGCGGAACCCAGCCGCTCGCCCTCGACGTGCTGACGGACGGGCTCGCCCAGGTGACGTCGCCCGGTCGCCTCCAGCTCATCGGGGTCGCGCCGACCGTCCTGGTAGATGCTGCTCACAACCCTCACGGCGCGCGTTCCCTCGTCGCTGCGCTGCGTGACTCGTTCGACTTCGACGAGTGGGGCCTCGTGCTCGGCGTCTTCGCGGACAAGGATGCCGCCGGCATCGCGCGCGAACTCGCCCCCGCCGCCGCCCATGTCTTCGCGACCGCACCCGACTCGGACCGCGCGGCTGACCCCGAGCGGATCGCCGATCTCGTGGAGGAGGCGGAGGTCCCGGTGACCGTCCATCCGGCTCTCGCAGACGCTGCGGAGGCGGCGCGGGAATGGGCGTCCGCCTCCGACCGTCGAGCGGTGGTGATCGCGGGAAGCGTCGTGCTCGCCGGAGAGGCGCTGCAGCTCGCGGCCGAGGAGGACTGGAAGGACGGGTGGCAGCGGTGACCCGCCCGCGCCGCGCGCGGGGAGCCCGGGAATCGCTTGCGTCGGTCGTGCTCGGATTCGAGTCGATCGTCGTGTTCCTGGGGGGACTCGTCGTGTACGGCCTGGGCGCCCTGCCCGATTCGGTCCCCGACGCGTGGGGTATCGCCGCCGGGAGCATCCTCGCGGTCGTCATGATCCTGACGGTGGGGGTGCTCCGGCATTCCTGGGGGATCGGCCTCGGCTGGGCCTTGCAACTGGTCGTGGCGGTCGGAGCGATCCTGGTGCCGGCGCTCGGCATCGTCGCCCTGGTTTTCGGTGGGATGTACGCGTATGCGACGATCAAGGGCGGCGAACTCGACCGACGCAACGCGGCTCGAGCCGCTGACGCCACGAACGGAGATTGACATGCCCACTGAAGAGACCCTCGTCCTCATCAAGCCCGACGGTGTGGCCCGCGGCCTCACGGGAGCGATCCTCGCGCGCATCGAGCAGAAGGGGTACGCGCTGGTCGACATTCGCCTCGTCGAGCCCGACCGCGACACGCTCGAGCAGCACTATGCGGAGCACGCGGGCAAGCCCTTCTACGAGCCGCTGGTGGAGTTCATGCTCTCCGGCCCATCCGTCGCCATCCGCCTCGCCGGCAACCGCGTCATCGAGGGTTTCCGCTCACTCGCGGGCACGACGGACCCCACGACCGCCGCGCCCGGCACGATCCGCGGCGACTTCGGCCGCGATTGGGGTGCGAAGGTGCAGCAGAACCTGGTTCACGGCAGCGACAGCGTCGAGTCGGCCACGCGCGAACTCGCCATCTGGTTCTGATCGGGCGCCGGCCCGGGCTGCGGCCTTCCGCGCCCTGGACTAGAGGGTGCCGATCCAGTCGAGGCGCAGCTGCGCGATGAGCGCGATCGCCGCGTAGCTCACGACCGCAAGGAGCGGAAGCCATCCCATAGCCGCGCCGGCCACCTCGCGAAGGCGCGTCGGAATCGGCACGATGCCCGATCGCAGCAGGTGCAGAGTCACCGCATAAAAGGTCGGGATCGTCACGACCCACGTGACCATGCACCACGGGCAAAGCGTGCCCAAAACGAAGATGCTCTGCGTGATGAGCCACACGACGAAGCAGAAGGCGAACGCGACACCGGCCCAGAAGCACCACCAGAACCATCGCGCCATGCGCGCTCCGGCGAGGATCGCCGCGCCCACCACGATCGGCGCGACCCACCCCGTCAGCCCCAGGAGAGGGTTGGGGAATCCGAAGACCGAGCCCTGCGCGGAGGTGAGGTTGGCCCCGCACTGGACGACGACGCTGAAGTCGCAGGATGCCGAGGAACCCGGGTTCTGCAGCAGATGGATCTTCTCCACCGTCAGCGCGAATGCCGCGATCCAGCCGATGACGCCGGCGACGATCAGCCAGATCGCGAGACCGGTGGGACGGGTGTGGGTGAGACGGCTCGGCATCCGGCGATTATCCCACCCGCGCCTTTGCAGGGGACCCACCACACCCCCGCCGACACACGCCGTCCGCGGGCGGGATCGCGGATTCGTCGGAGATGGTGCGATAATGGCTCTCGATGCACCCGCGGCCGCGCCGCGACGGCATCACAGAGACTTCGGGCGATGAACGCCCTTCGCAGCGCGAGCCTTGCGCCCGCTGCAGACCGAGTGAGTTCGCGGCCCGGCCTTCACGGAGCGGCGCCGCCAGATTTTCGCCGGACGGCGCGCGGAGCCGTCGGCTAGGAGTAAGCCAGTGATGGCCGATGAGCACAACGACACCCACACTCCCGAATCGACGGATGCCGTCGACGCGCTGACGCCCGATACCCCGGCAGTCAGCGAGTCCGCCATCCCGGCCGAGGCCGACCACGCCGCGGAGGCGGTCGAAGCCGCGGACGAGTCTGAGGGCACCCCGGCGGCCGAGGCGGAGGCGGCCGAGGCCGACGTTCCCGCCGCCTCGGAGACCGAGGCGCCCGCCGAGCCCGAGGTTCCCGCGGCAGACGCCGACGTCCCCGCCGACGCGGAACCCGCGACCGAGGCCGCTCAGCCGGACGCGCCGGCAACCTCGGAGACGGTCACGGCTGTCTCGCTAGGCCTGCTGCCTGAGGTTTTCGTGTCGGAAGTGTCCACCGCCCTCCACTTCTACGCGCCCGAGATCACGCCGCTCCCGGCTCTTCCGGGTTCCGACCGCGATGACCGCGACGGCGAGGCGGAGGGTTCGTCGAGCTCGCGTCGCCGCAATCGGCGTCGGGGGGGTTCCGGTGGGGGAGCGGAGACCGAAGAGAGCGCTCCTGCCGCCCCGCGCCGTCGGGCGGTCGAACTCATCACCGAACCGCAGCGCATCAAGGGATCCACCCGCCTCGAAGCGAAGAAGCAGCGCCGCCGCGACGGCCGCGAGGCTGGACGCCGTCGCGCTGTCGTCACCGAAGCCGAGTTCCTCGCACGCCGCGAGGCCGTCGATCGCGTGATGATCGTGCGTTCCAAGAACGGTCGCATCCAGATCGCCGTGCTCGAGGACAACGTGCTCGTCGAGCACTATGTCGCGCGCAACCAGGACGCGTCGCTCATCGGCAACGTCTACCTCGGTCGCGTGCAGAACGTGCTTCCCAGCATGGAGGCGGCCTTCGTCGACATCGGCCGTGGCCGCAACGCCGTGCTCTACTCCGGCGAGGTGGACTGGGACGCCGTCGAGACCGGCAACCAGCCCCGTCGTATCGAACTCGCACTGAAGTCCGGCGACAAGGTGCTCGTCCAGGTGACGAAGGACCCCGTCGGCCACAAGGGCGCGCGCCTCACGAGCCAGATCTCGCTGCCGGGCCGCTACCTGGTCTACGTCCCGGGCGGTGCGATGAACGGCATCTCCCGCAAGCTTCCCGACACCGAGCGCTCTCGCCTGAAGAAGATCCTCAAGGAGGTGCTCCCGGAATCCAGCGGCGTCATCGTGCGCACGGCTGCCGAGGGCGCCACGGAGGAGCAGCTCACGCGCGACGTCCAGCGCCTCACGGCGCAATGGGAGCACATCAGCACGCAGTCCGGGAGCGGATCCGCGCCCTCGCTGCTGCACTCGGAGCCCGATCTCCTCGTGAAGATCGTCCGCGACGTCTTCAACGAGGACTTCTCGAGGATGCTCATCCAGGGTGAAGACGCGCATCACACCATCTCGGCCTACCTCACCGGTGTCGCGCCCGACCTGCTCGAGCGCATCGAGAAGTACGAGGACGAGCAGGACCCGTTCGACGCGTTCCGCGTGACCGAGCAGATCGAGAAGGCGCTCGACCGCAAGGTGTGGCTGCCGTCGGGCGGCTCGCTCGTCATCGACCGGACCGAGGCCATGACGGTCGTCGACGTCAACACCGGAAAGTTCGTCGGTTCCGGCGGAAACCTCGAGGAGACCGTCACCAAGAACAACCTCGAGGCCGCGGAAGAGATCGTCCGTCAGCTGCGTCTGCGCGACATCGGCGGCATCATCGTCGTCGACTTCATCGACATGGTTCTCGAGTCCAATCGTGATCTCGTGCTGCGCCGACTCGTCGAGTGCCTCAGCCGCGACCGCACGAAGCACCAGGTCGCAGAGGTCACCTCTCTCGGTCTCGTGCAGATGACGCGCAAGAAGCTGGGCCTCGGGCTCCTCGAGACCTTCAGCGAAGCGTGCGAGGTCTGCGCCGGCCGCGGGGTCATCGTGCACCACGACCCCGTCGTCAAGCACCGCGCCCCGCAGCAGCAGAACGGCTCCTCGCGCCGTGGCCGCGGATCGTCGTCCAACGGGGGAGCCGGAGCGGCTCCTCAGGGCGGCGGCACTCACGTCATCACCGAGAGCGCCAAGTCGGCTCTCGCGCAGATCGCGGCCTCCACGATCCACCCGGTCGATGTCCTGCCGGCGGTCGAGATCGAGACGGCTGAGGCGCCGGCCTCCGCGGATCGACCCAAGAAGCCGCGCAAGAAGCGTGCGGAGTCGCCGAAGACCGAGAAAGACATGCTCCTGGACTCGGTCCTCAACGCTCTGCCGGAGCCGAAGGCACCCGGCCAGGGTCGCGCGCGCCGACGGGTGACGACGGCGGCCCTCACCGGCACGCCGGTGTCCGCGACCCCCGAGGACTGACAGCGGGCGGGTCAGTCCCGCCCGCGGCGCTCCTTCGCCGTCACTCGAAGGCCGGAGGCGATCAGCCGCCTGACCAGCTCATGGCCGCTGACCGCCTCGGCCCCACCCGCCACGAGCCGAGGAATGGCGTCCTCGGGAACGTCGTAGTGGTCCAGATCGAAGGCGCGAGCAGGGATGCCGTGGGCCGCGGCGAACCGGTGGAGCTCATCCAGATCGGAGTCGCTCACGAGGTGGGCCCACAAGCGACCGTGGGCCGGCCAGCGGGGATCGTCGACGAGAACAGTCATCGTCTGGCATCCTACGGCGACACGCCTCAGCCCGCTTTTGCCCATCTTCGCCCCATCCGGTAAAGTAGAACTTCGGTGCGCCCGCGTCGCAGGCCTATGGCGATGCTTCGGAGAGACTCAACAGCCCCCTGTCGAGACCCCGCACCAAGACTTCCCAGTCTCACAAAGACAATCGGAGCCGTGCGCTCCAACAGAAGAAACAGGTGTGAAGTGGTTTACGCAGTTGTGCGCGCCGGTGGCCGTCAGGAAAAGGTCGAGGTCGGCACGATCGTCGTTCTCGACCGCCAGCAGGCCAAGGTCGGCGACAAGCTCGAGCTGCCCGCGGTGCTGCTCGTCGACGGCGATGCCGTCACGACCGACGCCGACAAGCTCGCGAAGGTCACCGTGACCGCCGAAGTCCTCGGCGAAGAGCGCGGCCCGAAGATCATCATCCAGAAGTTCAAGAACAAGACCGGCTACAAGAAGCGCCAGGGACACCGTCAGGACCTCACGCGCGTCAAGATCACCGGCATCAAGTAAGCCAGGGAGACGCTTCAGATGGCACACAAAAAGGGCGCAAGCTCCACCCGTAACGGTCGTGACTCCAACGCTCAGCGACTGGGCGTGAAGCGCTTCGGCGGCCAGACCGTCAGCGCCGGCGAGATCCTCGTCCGTCAGCGTGGCACCCACTTCCACCCCGGCGCGCTCGTCGGCCGTGGTGGCGACGACACGCTGTTCGCTCTGGCTGCCGGCTCGGTCGAGTTCGGCAAGAAGGGCGGCCGCAAGGTCGTCAACATCGTCCCGGTCGCGGAGTAATCCCGACCGACGCGGGCGTCGACGGCTCCGGCCGTCACACAATCCCATGGCGAGGGGCGGGCTTCGGCTCGCCCCTCGCTTGTTTTATCTGAGGAGTTCCGACATGGTCACGTTCGTCGACCGGGTGACGCTGCATCTGCGCGCCGGCAAAGGCGGTAACGGCTGCGTGTCGGTCCGCCGCGAGAAGTTCAAGCCCCTCGCCGGGCCCGACGGGGGCAACGGCGGGCACGGGGGTGATGTCGTGCTGGTCGCCGACCCGCAGGTGACCACGCTCCTGTCGTATCACCACTCGCCGCACCGCTCCGCCGGCAACGGCGGCTTCGGGATGGGCGATCACCGCTCCGGCGCCGCCGGCGAGCACGTCGAGCTCACTGTTCCGGTCGGCACGGTCGTCAAGGACGTCGACGGGGAGGTGCTGGCCGATCTGGTCGTTCCGGGCACGCGCTTCGTCGTCGCTCAGGGCGGTCAGGGCGGTCTCGGCAACGCCGCGCTCGCCTCACCCAAGCGCAAAGCGCCGGGATTCGCCCTGCTGGGCACCCCCGGTTGGGAAGGCGACGTCCAGCTCGAGCTCAAGACGGTCGCGGACGTCGCCCTCGTCGGGTTCCCGTCCGCGGGCAAGTCGAGCCTCATCGCGGCGATCTCCGCCGCCCGTCCCAAGATCGCCGACTACCCGTTCACGACGCTTCACCCCAACCTGGGAGTCGTGCAGGCCGGTGAAGCGCGCTTCACCGTCGCCGATGTTCCCGGGCTCATCGAGGGTGCGAGCGAGGGGAAGGGGCTCGGTCTGGAGTTCCTCCGGCACGTCGAGCGCTGCACCGCGCTCGTGCACGTACTCGATTGCGCCACGCTGGAGCCGGGACGCGATCCCCTCAGCGATCTCGACGTCATCCTCGAGGAACTCGGCAACTACCCCGTCCCGGAGGGCCAGCTGCCGCTTCTCGAGCGTCCCCAGTTGATCGCTCTCAACAAGGTCGACGTTCCCGAGGCCCGCGATCTCGCCGACCTCGTCCGTCCCGACCTCGAAGCCCGCGGCTACCGTGTCTTCGAGATCTCCACCGTGAGCCACGACGGCTTGCGAGCCCTCACCTTCGCCCTCGGCGATATCGTGACGACGCATCGCGCGGCCCAGGCGGCCGTCGTCGTCCCCGAGCGCGTCGTCATCCGTCCGCACGGAGCGGAGAAGGAGTTCATCGTCCGCGTCGAAGGCGGGACGTACGGCAACATCTACCGCATCCTCGGCACCAAGCCCGTCCGGTGGGTGCAGCAGACCGACTTCCAGAACGAGGAGGCCGTGGGCTTCCTCGCCGACCGGCTGGAGAAGCTCGGCGTCGAGGACGAGCTCTATCGCGCCGGCGCCGTGGCGGGCTCGACCGTCGTCATCGGCGAGGGCGACGGCATCGTGTTCGACTGGCATCCGTCGCTGTCGTCTCCGGCGGAGCTCATGACGGCGCCGCGCGGTACCGACCCGCGACTCGATCTCAACCCCCGCCGTACGACCTCTCAGCGGCGCGAGCGCTACCACGAGCGGATGGACGCCAAGGCCGAGGCACGTGCCGAGCTCGAAGCCGAACGGCTGGGAGGTCGCTCGTACGACGAGGATGCCGAGTGACCCTGCGAGAGCGCGCCGACCTGCTCGGCGCGCGACGCGTCGTCGTGAAGGTCGGATCGTCGTCCATCAGCGGGGAGAACGCGCACAAGATCGAGCCGATCGTCGAGGCCCTCGCTGCCGCGCACGCGCGTGGCACAGAAGTCGTGCTGGTCTCGTCGGGAGCAATCGCGACCGGGATGCCGTACCTCGCGCTCGATGAGCGCCCGAGCGACCTGGCAACGCAGCAAGCCGCCGCCGCCGTCGGTCAGAACGTTCTGATCTACCGATACCAGGACGCGCTCCGTCCGTTCTCCATCGTCGCGGGCCAGGTGCTCCTCACCGCGGGCGACCTGGAGAATCCCACCCACCGTTCCAACGCGCGACGCGCCATGGAACGTCTGCTGAGCCTTCGGATCCTCCCGATCGTCAACGAGAACGACACGGTGGCGACCCACGAGATCCGCTTCGGCGACAACGATCGGCTGGCGGCTCTGGTGGCTCAGCTGGTCGGCGCCGACGCACTCGTCCTGCTGAGCGACATCGCTTCCCTCTACACGCGTCCGCCCAGCGAGCCCGGAGCGCGTCCCATCGAGCGGGTCGAACCCGACGACGACCTCTCCACCTACGAGTTCGGCTCCGTCGTCGTCAACAGCGTGGGCACCGGTGGCGCCGCTACGAAGGCCTCCGCCGCACGCCTGGCATCCGCTGCCGGAATCGGAGTGCTCGTGACGAGCGCCGACCTGGTCGCCGAGGCCCTCACGGGCGCGGCGGTGGGTACGTGGTTCCTGCCCCACGCCGACGCTGCGCCGACGGTCGGGACGACTCCCGTCCGCACCGTCTGACGGCCCACCGCCTCGGTAGACTGTGCCGATGACGACGATCGCCACGACCGCCGAGGAACGCCTGCTGCGAGCAAAAGACGCCGCTCGCCAGATCGGTCTCCTCGACGACGCCCGCAAGGCGGCGGTGCTGTCATCGATCGCCACGTCGATCTCAGCCCACCGCGACGCCATCCTCGCCGCGAACGCGGAGGATGTCCGGCGCGGCAAGGAGAACGGCCTCTCGGCGGGCCTGATCGATCGCCTCACCCTCGATGACGGGCGGATCGCCTCGCTGGCCGACGCAGTCCGAGCCGTCGCCCACCTGCCCGACCCCGTGGGCCGCATCCTCGATGAGCGCACGCTGGCGAACGGCGTCACGCTCCAGAAGGTCTCGGTCCCGTTCGGCGTCGTGGGCTCCATCTACGAAGCTCGCCCCAACGTCACCGTCGACATCGCCGCGCTGGCGCTGCGTTCGGGCAATGCGGTGGTACTCCGCGGCGGCACCGCCGCACAGGCATCCAACGCCGCTCTCGTCACTGCCATGCGCGACGCGCTTGCCGACGAGGGGGTGGATCCGGAGGCAATCCAGACCGTCGACGATTTCGGGCGCGACGGGGCGCGCGCCCTGATGAATGCGCGCGGTGTGGTGGATGTGCTCGTCCCGCGGGGGAGTGCGGAGCTCATCGAGACCGTCGTCACGCAGTCGACCGTTCCCGTCATCGAAACGGGTGCCGGTGTCGTGCACATCGTGCTCGACTCGAGCGCACCGCTGGAGTGGGCACGCGACATCGTCGTGAACGCGAAGGTCCAGCGCCCGAGCGTCTGCAATGCCGTGGAGACACTGCTGGTCGTCGCCGACGCCGCCGAACGGCTCCTGCCGGACGTCACATCCGCTCTACGCTCGCACGGCGTCACCATCCACGGTGACGAGCGTGCGCGCGCGATCGTGCCGGACGCCGTTCCGACGACCGATGCGGATTGGGCGACCGAGCACATGAGTCTCGATATCTCCGTCCGTGTGGTCGACGACCTGGACGAGGCTCTCGCGCACATCCGCCGATACTCGACGCAACACACCGAGTCGATCGTCACGGCCGACGAGGAGCACGCCGAGCGGTTCCTCGCGGAAGTCGACTCCGCCGTCGTCATGGCCAACGCCTCGACGCGGTTCACCGACGGAGGCGAGTTCGGGTTCGGGGCAGAGGTCGGCATCTCGACACAGAAACTCCACGCGCGCGGGCCGATGGGGCTTCCCGAACTGACGAGCACGAAGTGGCTCGCTCGCGGCGCCGGGCAGATCCGCGCATGACCGCCTAAACTGTACCTGCGCACCCGCAACCGAACGGAGCCCCATGATCCTCTCGACGATCGCCTCTCTCGCCGCCCAAGAGGCCGAACACCACGGCAACGTCCAGGCCGAGACGTTCGTGTTCGGGGTGATCGCGTTCGTGGTGTTCCTGGCGCTCGGTCTCGTGACGGTCTCCTACCGCAACGTGGCAAACCGCCACGCGCACAAGGCGGAGGCCTACGCGAAGACCCACGGCAGCGACCTTGCCCAGGCGGGACACGGCCACCACTAGGCCGCCGTGATGGCAACGGCACGCGCTCCGCGTATCGGGGTGATGGGTGGGACGTTCGATCCCATCCATCATGGGCACCTGGTAGCGGCCAGCGAGGTGGCCGAGTCGTTCGATCTCGACGAGGTCCTCTTCGTTCCCACGGGACGGCCGTGGCAGAAGGAAGACGTCACCGAGAGCGAACACCGCTACCTCATGACGGTCATCGCGACAGCCTCCAACCCTCGGTTCACGGTGAGTCGCGTCGACATCGATCGAGCGGGGCCGACCTACACGATCGACACCCTCCGCGACCTGAAGAAGCAGCGGCCAGATGCCGACCTGTTCTTCATCACGGGTGCCGACGCGATCGCACAGATCCTCGGATGGCGCGACCACGACGAGCTGTGGGATCTGGCTCATTTCGTCGCCGTATCCCGTCCGGGACACGAGCTCCGGACCGATGGGCTCCCCAGCGAGGATGTGAGTCAGCTGGAGATTCCCGCCCTGTCGATCTCCTCCACCGACTGCCGCCAGCGCGTACGTCGAGGCCACCCGGTGTGGTACCTCGTCCCGGACGGCGTGGTCCAATACATTGCGAAGCATCACCTCTACCGGAGTCAGGCATGAGCACACCCGAAGAGCCGCCTCAGCTCACACGCAGACAGCTGCGCGAGCTGCGCAACACCGCAGCCACCCCGATCGTCACCGACGTTCCGTCGTCTGACGCGCCGCCCCCCGTGCCGCTCCCGCGCGAGGCCGAGCCCGTGGACCTCCCCGCCCCGCCCGTCGCGATCCCCGAAGCAACCACCGAGGAGTCCAGGGAAAACCAGCCTTCGACGATCACGGCGGCGTCTCCGTCGCGGACGCTGACCCGACGTGAAGTACGTCAGCGCGAGCGCTTGCGCACGGCATCCGTGCCGGTGATCACGTCCGAGATCCTGGCGGCGACCGAAGCCGAGAGGCGCGCGCTCGAGGAAGAGGCCGCGTCCGCCGGCACCGGCGACGCTCCGTCGTCCGAAGAAGCACCCGAGGATGCGCCCGCTTCCGAGGAGCTCGTGAGCACCGCGGACGCCTCTGACGACGTTGTGGACGCGGTTGTCGTCGAGCCCGTCGACGAACCGCTCACCACGTCGGAGGACGCGGCTGCCGCGGCCGCCGAGGGCGTGACAGAGCCCTCGGAGCCGTCGAGCGACGCCACCGGTGCAGACGAGTCGGACCGCCGGGTGATCGCCGAGGAGCTGGGATCTGACATCCTCCGCGGCCATGCCGCCGACGTCGAGGTTCCCGCGTCCTTCGATCAGCTCCTCACGCGCGGAAGCGCGAGCACCGGAGCCCTCTCGATGCCGAACGCCCTGATCCTCTCGCAGACGCCCGAAGGCGCCGGATTCACCTCGCCGGTTGCCGCAACGGGAGAGGTGCTCATCACGGGCACCTTCGCCCTGCCCGATCATTACGGGTCGACCGGCTCGATGCCCGGCCAATCCGACGGCAAGGATGTCGACGCGGTCCTCATCGACGGTGAGCTCCCGCCGGCATCGTCACCCACACCGATCGCCGCGAGCGCAGCCATCAGCACGATCAAGAGCGCGGAGGACATCATCCGGCCGCCCGCACCCGAGAAGGGAAGCCGTCTCACCTGGGCGCTGATCGTGGTCGTGGGCGTCCTGGCGGTCGCCGTCGGCGGAGTCCTTTTCGTTGCCATCACCTCAGGAGTCTTCTCATGACGCTCGCCGACAGCTCGGTCGAACTGGTCCAGATCGCCGCGGCCGCCGCAGATGCGAAGGGCGGCGAGGACTTCGTCGCATTCGACGTCTCCGAGCCCCTTCCACTTGTGGACGCCTTTCTCCTCGTGACCGGTTCCAGCGAGCGCAACGTGGCCGCCATCGCCGACGCGATCGAAGACCGTCTGCTGGAAGCAGGTGTCAAGCGCCTCCGCCGCGAAGGGCGCGCCGAGGCGCGCTGGGTGCTCCTCGACTTCGGTGACCTCGTGGTTCATGTGTTTCACGAGGAGGAGCGCGCCTTCTACGGGCTGGAGCGGCTGTGGAAAGACTGTCCGATCGTGCCCGTCCAGCTGCCCACCACCGCCGCGTCGGAGTGACCCGCGTTCGTTGCACGCCCTCCGATGTAGTAAGCTGATCGAGTTGCCGCGAGCGGCGACGATGGGCCTGTGGCGCAGCTGGTAGCGCACCTGCATGGCATGCAGGGGGTCAGGGGTTCGAGTCCCCTCAGGTCCACCATGATCCCCGGTTCGCCGGGGATTTTGTGTTGGCGGCGGAGTCCAGCGGCGTCTCGTGCTGACCTCGTCTCAACGATGTCGCGCCTCCGCCGCGCGGCGCATACATCGATGTCGGCGCCTGCTGGCACACTGACACAGTGTCCCCGCAGCCCTCGTCCTCCGCTGACGAGGAGACCGTCTCCACACGGCCCGTTCGCTCCTCGGCGCCCGCTCGTCGCACGATGACCACGTCCGACGTGCTACAGCGCGCGCAGCGCTATCCCCGCATGCGCTACATGGGCTCGAAGTACCTGCTCATCCCTCATCTCGAGCGCGCGTTCGCCGAGGTCGGAGGCACGACGGCCGTCGACGCGTTCTCCGGCTCGGGCGTCGTGAGCTATCTGCTGAAGGCACAGGGCTTCTCCGTCACGGCGAACGACTTCATGAGCTTCGCCACGACCGTCGCGCGCGCGACGACCGAGAACTCGCACTCCCGACTCGATCTCGACACCGTGGAGCGGATCTGCGGTCCCGCCGCCGACGACCGTGACTTCATACAGCGCACCTTCCGAGGGATCTTTTTCGATGAGGACGACCTTGCGTTCCTCGACTCCGCCTGGTCCCACATCGACACGCTCGAGGGCCACCTGCGCGATCTCGCCCTTTCGGCGCTCATCCTGTCTGCTGCACGCAAGCAACCCCGCGGCGTCTTCAGCTACGCCGGCACCCGCTACGTCGACGGCAGGCGAGATCTGCAGCTCACGATGGCCGAGCACTTCCGAGAGCGGGTGGCGGAGTACAACGCGACGGTGTTCGACCGCGGCACCGCTCATCGCGTGGTCACCGGCGATGTCTTCTCGCTCGACGTCGACGCACCCGACGTCGTCTACCTCGATCCGCCGTACGCGCCGCCCACCGACGACACCGACTACATGAAGCGGTACCACTTCCTCGAGGGCCTCAGCGTGTACTGGCGGGGGGTGGAGATCATGCCCCACACCAAGACGCAGAAGATCGCCAAGCGCTACACACCTTTCGCCTACAAGCGCTCGATCGAAGATGCGCTGTCTCGCACGTTCGGCCAGTTCGCCAACGCGGGCGCCATCGTCATGAGCTACGGGTCAAACGCTCTCCCCGGACCGGAGCGCATCGTGGAGCTGCTGAAGCGGGTGAAGCCGCGTGTCGACGTCCAGGAGATCGATCATCGCTACAGCTTCGGCACTCACGCCGCGGCCACGCGTCGCTCCGCATCGGAGTTTCTCTTCATCGGGCGGGACTGATGGCAACCGCGCTCCCGTTTTCGGCCTATCTGGAGTCACTCGCACAGCTGACACCCCACGCCGACCCGACCGCCGTCACCTCCGAAACCCAGACGATCGCCGAGGCCTTCGCGTCACTGTCTGCCCTACCCGACGATGCGCTCGACGTGGCCACGCTTGCCCAGTGGGTGCAGCAGCACCCGGCGTGGGTCCCGGTCCTCGGCCTCGCGGTCGGGCTCAGCCAGGAGCGATTGAAGAACGTTCTCAGAGATCGTTTCGGCTCCAGCGGCTGGACCACACTCGCCCGCACGCGCAGCACCTCGATGGTCGACTGGTTTCAGACCGAGTTCGACCTTCTCGGTGTGCTTACGGCACAGCGCCACCGCACCTACGACTTCGGCGACATCCTCATCGCGCGGGCGGGCACTCGCGCCACCGCTGCACGCGCGGGTGTGTCCGGGCGACGAGTCGAGGACGAGATCGAAGCCGTCGCCCACGACCTTGCGCTGCCCTACCGCACCCGCACGCGATTCACGGGGCGAAACGGCCTGACCGCTCCCTGTGATCTTGTCGTGCCCGACGACGGCGACGCGCAGATCGTCGTCGCAGCGAAAGGCTTCGACAGCACGGGGTCGAAACTCACCGACGCGGTGCGAGAGATCCAGGAGATGGCCGCGATACGCAAGCCGAATCAGTTCGTGCTCGCCGTCATCGACGGGATCGGGTGGAAGTCGCGTGTCGCCGACCTCCGGCGCATCCACGGGCTGTGGGAGTCCGGCGAGATCGACGGCATGTACACGCTGGCGACGCTGAGCACCTTCCGCGACGACCTCTCGCACGCGGCGCGGCTACGCGGCTACCTCTGACCGCCCTGTGGACTCTCGGGTCGTTCACGCCTCGAGAGGCTCGATCAACGACGGGTCGTTGTTGCGCACATTGCCCACGGCGCTTCCGACCGCGTGGTGCGCCATCGTGTCCGCCAGGAGCGGGGCCGCATCGATCGCCGCATCGAGCACGTCTCCGACGTTCTCGGTGGTCGGGTCGAGCCATGCGTCGGCGTGATCGGCGTCGAGGAACAACGGCATCCTGTCGTGAATCGAACCGAGATCTCCGACGGCATCCCTCGTCAAGATCGTGAAGCTCAACATCCACCGCGCCGGATCGTCGTCGGCCTTCGAGGGGTCTCTCCACCACTCGTACAGCCCCGCGAACAGCAGCGGTGACCCGTCGCCGGGGTGGATGTAGTGAGGGGTCTTCACGCCCTGGTCGGTGTGCCACTCGTAGTACCCGGATGCCGGTACGACCGCGCGGCGTTTGATGAGGGCCTGCCGGAACATCGGCTTGTCCTCGACCTCTTCCGCTCGGGCGTTGAACGCGCGGGGCCCGATCGACGGATCCTTCGCCCACGCGGGTACGAGCCCCCACCGTGCCGCCTCGAGGCGGCGTGTGGGGGGTTCGGACTTCGCGGAGTCGAGGACGATGGCGGCACGGTCGGTCGGCGCGACGTTGAAGGACGGCTGCGGAAGATCGTCTCCGACCACGTCGACGCGGAGCACCCCCACGAGTTCCGAACCGACCTGGGCAACGACGAACCGACCGCACATGGGCTCAGCCTAAGCCCGGCCTCCGACGTCGGTCGGCTGCGCCGGCGTGTCAGGACTCGGCGACGACCCCCACTGCAGCGAGACGCTCCAGCAGCTCCGCGCCGTCAGGTCCCGTGACCCAGGGGACGCCGGCCGCTGAGTGGTCGTTGACGGCGGTGCGTCCCCCCGCGAGCACCGCCTCGGCGGTCGACAGCTGCCGGATCGCGACAGCTTCGACGTGTCCCGGGAACTCGCTCGTGAAGGCCGTGTACAACTCGTCGTCGTGCTGACCGTCATCGCCGATCAGCATCCAGCGCACGTCGGGGAACTCGCGGGCGAGGCGTCGCAGGTTCTCGCTCTTGTGGTCCTTTCCGCTACGGAACCAGCGGTCGTGGGTCGGACCCCAGTCCGTCAGGAGCAGCGCTCCCGACGGGAAGAGGTGGCGTCGCATGAACCTGACGAGCGTCGGGGCGACGTTCCACGCTCCGGTGGACAGGTAGATGATGGGCGATCCGGCATGATCGCGGACGAGCCTCTCCAGGAGCACCGCCATGCCGGGCACGGGCTGCCTCGCGTGCTCGTCGAGCACGAACGAGTTCCACGCGGCCACGAACGGGCGGGGGAGCGCGGTCACCATGACCGTGTCGTCGACGTCGCAGACGATGCCGAAGCGCACGTCCGATCCCACGACGAACACCTTCGTCTCCACGGGCTCGCTGCCCTCGACCGACATCGTCATCGTCTGCCACCCCGACGCGAGCGACGCCGGGAGCACCGTGTCGATCACGCCGCCCCGATCGGCGACGACCTCGTGGCGTACCCCGTCGACCGTCACGATCACCTGCGCATAGCCGATGGGAACCGACGCGAAGCTGCGCCAGCCGCGCACACTTGCATACTCACCGCCGCGACGGGGCTTGAGAGGCGGGACGATGAGCACTCGGCCGAGCACGCGGACCCAGTGCGACCCGCCGTAGCCCGGATAGGCGGCGACGGTGGGAACCTGTCCGCGCGCACGCGCACGACGCTCACGCCACGAGTGGAATCGGTACTCGAGTCGCGCGAGCCACAGAACCTTCGGCCGGGGGGACGGATCGGCAGACATCGATTCAGTCTTTCACGTCGCCGTCGACGTCGTCGGACGCCATCTCGTCTTCGAGGCGCAGATGCCGAGACTCGCGCGCGACGATGACGCGCTTGGCGACGTAGATGAGGAGGAGGAACACGACGATCACGGCGACGAACAGGTACCCGGCATAGTGCAACTGATCGGCCAGTTCCCGGTACGTCCCCGCGGCCGCGGCAGCCACCGAGACGTACACGATGGCCCACAGGGCGCACGCCGGGGCCGTCCAGGCCAGAAAGCGCCGGTAGGCGAACCCGCTCATTCCCACAGTGAGCGGCACGAGTGAGTGCAGCACGGGAAGGAAGCGGGAGATGAAGATCGCCGGCCCGCCGCGGCGACGGAGATAGAGCTCCGCGCGCGTCCAGTTCTCTTCCCCGAGTCGCATGCCGAGACGCGAGAAGCGGATGCGCGGCCCGAGCCATCGCCCGAGCCAGAATCCGATGCTCTCACCCACCAGCGCACCGACGATCACCACGGCGATGAGCGCACCCGCCTCCCACGGCGATGCGACGGCCGTCCCCGCGACGATCACGATGGAATCACCGGGCACGACCAGACCGATCAGGACGCTCGTCTCGAGCATGATCGCGACGCCGGCCAAGATCGTCCTCACGACGGGGTCGACGCTCTGCACGGCGTCGAGCAACCATGTGAGGAACTCGTTCACCGTCCCAGCCTACGTCCCCGCCGCCGTCTAGCCTGGGAACGTGATCGACGTCCTCTCGTCCCGCGAGCTGCCCGCCTGGACAGAGCCCGAACGCCTCTTCCTGGCGGGTCCGGCGCGCGACGAGAACTGCTTCTGGCTGGATGCCGGCACCGACGCAGTGGACGGGTGGAGCTGGGTCGGGACCGGGACGCCGACGGGCGGGCCGCCTCCCGACCTCGACGTGACCCGTACGCTCGCCCCGCCGGACGAAGGCGGGCCGTTTCGCGGTGGATGGGTCGGGTGGCTCGGCTATGACGCTGCTGCTGCATCCGTGGGCGCGCCGGCGAGCGTGGAGGACGGCGTCGCGCACACCGCCGGGCTTCTCGTCACGCGCTTCGTGGCCTTCGAGCACGCAACGCGACGCGTGTGGGCCTGGGCTCCGCACGGAGACCTGGACGAGTTCGTCGCGGAGGTCGCCCGCTGGCAGGATCACGACATCGCGGCTCCGGTCGAGGTCGGTACCGGTCGGTCGCCCGATGTCGCACACCACGCGCGCGCACGGCACGATCCCGCGGAGTATGTCGCGCTCATCGAGCGCTGCCGCGACGCCATCCACGACGGAGACGCCTACCAGCTGTGCCTGACGACGAGGTTCGACGTCTCGGCATCCGTCGATCCCGTCGCCGCCTTCCTTCGCCTCCGCACGGCCACGCCCTCACACCACGGCGGGCTCGTACGCGTCGGCCCCTATGCCCTGGTCAGCGCCAGCCCTGAGCGCTTCCTGGAGATCGGCGGCGGCATCGTGCGAACACGGCCCATCAAGGGGACCCGACCGCGCGGCACCGACCCCGCCAGCGATCACGCTCTCGCTGCAGATCTGGCAGGCAGCGTCAAGGAGCGCGCGGAGAACGTGATGATCGTGGATCTCATGCGCAATGACCTGCAGCGCGTGTGCGACCCGGGCACCGTGGCGGTCGAACGTCTGCTGGAGGTCGAGACCTATGCCGCGGTCCATCAGCTGGTGAGCACGGTGGCGGGGCGCCTGCGCAGCGGATCGACCCTCTCGGACGTCCTGACGGCCGTCTTTCCCGCCGGGAGCATGACCGGCGCACCGAAGCTCGCGGCCATGCGCATCCTGCACTCCTTGGAGAATGCTCCCCGCGGCGTGTTCGCCGGATGCTTCGGTTGGGTCGGCGCCGACGGTCGGGCCGACCTCGCCATGGTCATCCGATCGATCGTCATCCATCCGCACGGTGCTTACGTCGGAGCGGGAGGGGGGATCACCTGGCGCTCGGTTCCCGCAGACGAGGTCGCCGAGGTGGCGATCAAGGCACGAGGCCCTCTGGCGGCGGCGGGAGCACTCCTGCCAGCCGACTGGTGACCTGGTCGGTCCGCTAATCTGGAAGGACGCCTGCGCGCGTTCCCGAACTCTCCACGATTGGTGCTCCGTGTCCTCGACGTCTTCCGCTACCCCCGCCGCCCATACGGAGGGCAGCGGGTTCGACCCGTACGAGATCCAGACGAAGTGGCAGCGCCGGTGGACCGAGGCCGATCCCTTCCGCGCAGGTGGCGAGGACGACACCCGTCCGCGCAAGTATGTGCTCGGCATGTTCCCGTACCCGTCGGGCGACATGCACATGGGCCACGCGGAGAACTACGCGTATGTCGACTCGGTGGCCCGATTCTGGCGCCATCGCGGCTACAACGTGCTCAATCCCATCGGCTGGGACTCTTTCGGCCTCCCCGCGGAGAACGCCGCCATCCAGCGCGGCGCGGACCCGCGTGAGTGGACGTACTCCAACATCGCGCAGCAGCGAGCGAGTCTCCAGCGGTTCGGGACGTCGTACGACTGGAGCCGCGTACTGCACACGAGCGACCCGGACTACTACCACTGGAATCAGTGGCTCTTCCAGAAGCTGTACGAGCGTGGTCTCGCGTACCGCAAGGAGAGTCCTGTCAACTGGTGCCCCCACGATCAGACCGTGCTCGCGAACGAGCAGGTCGTCGACGGGCGCTGTGAGCGGTGCGGCCACGAGGTCATCAAGAAGAAGCTC
The DNA here is from genome assembly GCA_029202445.1 of Candidatus Microbacterium phytovorans. Lineage (NCBI taxonomy): Bacteria > Bacillati > Actinomycetota > Actinomycetes > Micrococcales > Microbacteriaceae > Microbacterium > Candidatus Microbacterium phytovorans. The sequence goes on along the minus strand of CP119321.1, from coordinate 915,439 downwards.
ACGCAGTGGTACTTCAAGATCACCGAGTACGCCGATCGCCTCCTGGACGATCTGAACCAGCTCGAGGGCTTCTGGCCGTCGAAGGTCATCCGGATGCAGCGCAACTGGATCGGACGTTCGGTGGGCGCCGACATCGACTTCGAGATCGAGGGCCGGGCGGAGAAGGTCACGGTCTTCTCGACGCGACCCGACACGCTGCACGGCGCGACCTTCTTCGTCGTGGCCCCGGAGAGCGACCTGGCCGCCGAACTGGCCGCGGGTTCGTCCGCGGAGGTGCGCATGCGCTTCCAGGACTACCTGGAGCAGGTCGGCAAGGCCAGCGAGATCGAGCGTCAGTCGACGGACCGGCCGAAGACCGGCGTCTTCCTCGACCGCTTCGCCATCAATCCGATCAACGGAGAGCGGCTACCGATCTGGGCGGCCGACTACGTCCTCGCCGACTACGGCCATGGCGCGGTGATGGCGGTGCCGGCGCACGATCAGCGCGATCTCGACTTCGCCCGCGCATTCGACCTGCCGGTGAAGGTCGTCGTCGACACGACTGCTCCCGTCACGGGCGCGATCTCGGTGATCGAGGTCGACGACGATGGTGTGCCTATCGATCCCGCGGGGGAGTCGCTGGATTCGCTCGACCCCGCGGTGACCGGCACGGCGCTGACGGGTGAGGGACGCCTCATCAACTCGGGATCTCTGAACGGGCTGAGCAAGCGGAATGCCATCGCTCGCGTCATCGAGCAGCTCGAAGCCTCGGGCTCGGGACGCGCCTCGAAGTCGTACCGGCTGCGTGACTGGCTGATCTCCCGGCAGCGGTTCTGGGGAACGCCCATCCCGATGATCCACACCGAGGACGGACGGATCGTTCCGGTTCCGGAACAAGAGCTGCCGCTCACGCTTCCCGACGCCCACGGCCTGGACCTCGCGCCGAAGGGCACCTCACCGCTGGGCGGTGCCACCGAGTGGATCGAGACCATCGACCCCGAGACCGGCGCACCGGCCCGCCGCGACGCCGACACGATGGACACGTTCGTCGACAGCTCCTGGTACTTCCTGCGCTTCCTTGCACCGGGCGACGCGACACAGGCGTTCTCCTCGCGCGAGGCGGACAAGTGGGCCCCGGTCGACTCCTACATCGGTGGCGTCGAGCACGCGATCCTCCATCTGCTCTACGCACGCTTCGTCACGAAGGTGCTCTTCGACATGGGCCTGATCGGGTTCACCGAGCCCTTCACGACCCTCATCAACCAGGGCATGGTCCTCCTGGACGGCTCCAAGATGTCCAAGAGCAAGGGCAATCTCGTCGAGTTCGCTTCGAGCATGGTCGACCCGGGCGCGGATGCCGTACGCGTCGCGATCGCCTTCGCGGGTCCCGTCGAGGACGACATCAATTGGGAGGACGTCTCCACCACGGGAGCGCAGAAGTTCCTCGCGCGCGCCTGGCGCGTGGCGAAGGACGTCACGAGCGACCGCGACGTCGTCTGGGCCGAGGGGGACGCCGCACTGCGACGCGTGACGCATCGCCTTCTCGCCGATGCCCCGGGACTGGTCGAGCAGACCAAGTTCAACGTCGTGGTCGCGCGCCTCATGGAGCTCGTCAACGCCACGCGAAAGACGATCGACACGGGCGCTGGCCCGGCCGATCCCGCTGTGCGCGAGGCCGCCGAGGCGACCGCCATGATCCTCGACCTCTTCGCTCCGCACACCGCGGAGGAGATGTGGGAGATCCTCGGGTATGAGCCGTTCGTGGGTCTCGTGACCTGGCGCCAGGCCGACCCGACCCTTCTCGTCGAGGAATCCGTCACCGCGGTGGTGCAGATCGATGGCAAGGTCCGCGGCACGCTCACCGTTCCGGCGCGCATCTCCGCCGACGAACTCGAGCAGCGCGCGCGAGACGACGAGAAGGTGCGCCGCTCGCTCGGTGACCGCACGATCATCCGTGCGGTGGTGCGCGCGCCGAAGGTGGTCAGCTTCACCACTGCGTAGCCTCCTCCCCGGCCGTCAATCGGCGTGAGTCCTCCACGGGAGGGCGCGAACTTCGCCCACCGACGGCGGGGTCTTGCACGCTGGACCGGTGACTGCAGACCCCTCTCCACGTTCGCGTCTCCGCTGGGGCGCTGCCATCGTGCTGGTCGTCGTGGCACTCGCGATCACCGTCATCACGGGAATCGTTCGCACGATGGCGAGCCCCGTCGAGTCGGTCGCGAGTGTCGCCGTGACTCCCGCGGCGGGAGGGAGCCCCACCGCGGCCGCCGAACTGTACGTGCACGTTCACGGTCAGGTCGCGCGACCAGGCATCTACCGCCTCGCCACAGATGCACGCGTGATCGATGTGATCGCCGCCGCGGGCGGGCTCACCCGCAAGGCCGAACCCTCGGGGATCAATCTCGCGCGCGCCCTCACCGACGGCGAACAGGTACGGGTGCCCGCGCGGGGAGAGGACCCGTCAACGCTGTCAGAGGGGAGCACCGGTGTTCCACCGGGATCGAGTGCGGACGCCGGGGCGGCGCCCGGTGATCTCGTCGATCTCAATACGGCCGACGGCCCCACCTTGGAGACGCTGCCGCGCATCGGACCCGCGCTCGCGCAGCGCATCATCGAATGGCGCGAGCAGAACGGCGGCTTCTCGAGTGTCGACGACTTGCTCGCGGTCCCCGGCATCGGCGACAAGATGCTCGACGCACTCCGCGACCTGGTCACGACATGAGCCGTCGTGCACGCGACCTGCGGCTGCTGCCGGTCGTGTTCACGGTATGGAGCGCGACGGCGATCGCCACCGTGTTCCCTGACGTCTCCGGGCGTCTTTCCGTGGGGCTCGTCGCGCTTTCGCTCGGGGGATCGGTCATGCTCGCGCTTCGGCGCCTGCCCGCCGCGGCAGTACCCGTGTGCGCGCTCGTGGTCGCCGGGACCGTCCTCGCCGGCGCCGCGGCCGCCCAGGTGGCCTACGCCGAACCTAGCCGCGCGGCCGTGAGCGCGCTCCCGGTCGATGGCGGGCGCGCCCTGTCGTGGGAGCTGCGCGTCGTCGGCAAAGTCGAGCGGTCGGCGCACGGTTGGCGATTCGACGCCGTGAGTTCGCAGGTCACAGTGGGTGAAGCTGTTCTGCGCACCTCGGCGCCCCTGCTCGTGCGGGCCGTCGAGATTCCCTCTGGGGTCGACGTCGGCGCCGCCGTCTCCGTTCGGGGCACCGCTCTTCGCGCCGACGCGGGCGCACGTGCGGTGCTCATCGTCCACGCCTCTGAGATCGCTCTGCTGTCTCCACCCGAGGGTGCCTTTGCCGCCGCAGCCTCTCTTCGGCGCGGTCTGCATGACGTCGTGTCGGGATTGCCCCAGCCCGCGGCGGGACTGATCGCGGGCTTGGCCGTCGGTGACACGAGCGGGGTGACCCCGGAACTCGATGAGGCGATGAAGAGAGCTTCGCTGTCGCATCTGACGGCCGTCTCCGGAGCCAACTGTGCACTCGTCGTGGGTCTCAGCGTCGCCGTGGGTGCCGCTTTGGGGCTGCGTCGACGGACTCGGCTCGCCCTCGGCGCGAGCGTGCTCGTGGCATTCGTCGTGCTCGTCACCCCTGAACCGAGCGTCGTCCGCGCGGCGGCAATGGCGCTCATCGCCATGATCGCGATCGTCCAAGGTCGCGCAGGTGCGGGGGTCGCGGTCTTGGGAATGGCGGTCATCGTGCTTCTCATCCTCGACCCGTGGCTCGCACTGTCCGCCGGGTTCGTGCTCTCGACCGTCGCCACGGCTGCGTTGCTGCTGCTCGCAGGTCCGCTCGCCGACGGACTGTCACGCTGGATGCCGCCGCCCCTCGCACTCGTCATCGCGGTGCCACTGTCGGCTCAGCTGGCATGCGGACCGGTCCTCGTGCTCCTCGAGCCGACCGTGCCCGTCTATGGTGTACTCGCCAATCTCATCGCCGCACCGGCTGCCCCGGCAGCCACCGTCGTGGGACTGCTCGCATGTGTCTCGACCCCCATCCCCGTCCTCGCTCACGGCTTCGCCGCTCTCGCATGGTTGCCTGCAGCCTGGATCGCCGAGACCGCCGCGCTCGTCGCTCGCCTGCCGTGGGCGACGGCACCGTGGTTCGGCGGTCTCAGCGGAGCGGTCGCGCTGACCGTCGTGGGCGCGACGATCGTGGGCGCCGTGCATCCCGCCGCTCGCAATCGGCCCCGACTGCGCGCAGGCGCTGTGCTCGCTATCGCCGCCATCGCCGGTGCAGGGATCGCCTGGGGGCCGGCGCTGACGTGGCTCGAACGCGAGCGGCTTCCGAACGATTGGACCATCGTCGCGTGCGACGTCGGGCAGGGCGACGCCGTTCTCATCAGGTCGTCGCAGAGAGTCGCCCTGGTCGACACCGGACCCGACCCCGAGCCGCTGCGGCAGTGTCTCGAGCTCTTCGGCATCCAACGTATCGATCTGCTTGTACTGACGCACTTCGATCTCGACCACCGCGGGGGAGTGCCCGCCGTGGTTGGAAGTGTCGGCCACGTGATCCATGGTCCGGTTCCGGATACGGCGGCAGCGCACTCTCTGGGCACGCTCGAACGCGGCGGTGCACGCCTCACGGAGGTGAGCGAGGGAGTGGCAGGCACGGTGGGCGCGGCCCGCTGGCGTGTGCTGTGGCCACCGGCCACCGCAGCCACGTCCAACGCTCTCACCGGCAACGATGCGAGCGTGATCCTCGAGATCGACGGCGGTGGAGTGCCGCGCACTCTCTTGCTGGGCGACCTGTCCGCGTCGCCGCAGATACCGCTCGCGACGCGAGTGTCCGGTGCCTATGAGGTCGTCAAAGTCGCCCATCACGGCAGCGCCGACCAGTACCCGCGGCTCTACGAGGTGGTCAGGGCCCGTCTGGCTCTGCTCACGGTCGGTGACAACACCTACGGTCATCCCCGGAAGGAGACGCTCGACATCCTCGCCGACACGGGCGCACGCATCGCCCGCACCGACCACTCCGGCGCGATCGCGGTGTGGATGGAAGCCGGAGGCCTCCGCTTCTGGCGTCAGCGCAGCGTCGGCGGCGCTGAGTAGGCTGGACGCATGGCAGCTCGCAGACCGGCATCCCGCACCGCGTCGGCCATCCCGCAACTGTCCTGGCGCTCGCCACAGCCCGCGCCGATCGTGCTCGTCTCCGGACCCGAGGAGGTGTGCGCGGAACGGGCGATCGCGGGCGTACGGGACTACCTGCGCGCAGAGGACGAGAGCCTCGAGGTCACCGACCTCCGCGCCGACGACTACGCGTCCGGCACTCTTCTCGCCGTCACTTCTCCCTCACTGTTCGGCGAGCCCCGACTCGTGCGGGTGTCGGGGGTCGAGAAGTGCTCCGACGTCTTCCTCTCCGAAGCGCTCGCCTACCTCGACGCCCCCCAGGACGGCGCGACGGTGATCCTTCGCCACACCGGCGCCAGCGTACGGGGGAAGAAGCTCCTCGATGCGATCCGTGCCGGTTCCGGCGGCGGGGTGGAGGTTCCCTGTGCCGCCGTCAAGCGCGACTCCGACCGATTCGATTTCGCTGCGGGCGAGTTCCAGGCGGCGCAGAAGCGCATCGCTCCACCGGCGCTTCGTGCGCTCGTGAGCGCGTTCGCCGACGACCTCACCGAGCTCGCCGCAGCCTGTCAGCAGCTGATCTCCGACGTTCCCGGCGATATTTCGGTGGAAACGGTGGAGCGCTACTACGGGGGGCGCGTCGAGACATCCGCCTTCACGGTCGCCGACACCGCGATCGCCGGGCGCTACGGCGACGCGCTGGTCGCTCTGCGGCACGCGCTGGCCAGTGGCGCCGACCCCGTGCCCCTCGTTGCCGCGATCGCGTCGAAGCTGCGGACGATGGCGCGGGTCGCCGGTTCGCGAGAACCGGCCGCTGCCCTCGCCGCTCGTCTCGGCATGAAGGACTGGCAGGTCGATCGTGCCCGTCGTGATCTCAGCGGGTGGAACGAGGGCTCTTTGAGTATCGCCATTCAGGCGGCGGCACGAGCCGACGCCGAGGTGAAGGGCGCGTCCCGCGACCCGGTGTTCGCGGTGGAGAGACTTGTCACGGTCATCGCCACCCGCGCTCCGTTCGGCGGCTGAACCGTCCGAACTCGTCCTCCGGAGCGGGGGAGTGGGCGGTCGGGGAAACTGACGAAGGCCCGTCCCTTGAGGGAACGGGCCTTCGTCAGTTCAGACGGCTCAGAGTCAGAGAGCCGCGACCTGCTTCGCGATGGCCGACTTGCGGTTCGCGGCCTGGTTCTCGTGGATGACGCCCTTGCTCACGGCCTTGTCGAGCTTCTTCGTCGCGGTTGCGAGAGCCTTCTCGGCAGCAGCCTTGTCGCCCGCGGCGATCGCTTCGCGGGTGCGACGCACCTCGGTCTTCAGCTGGCTCTTGACGGCCTTGTTGCGCTCACGCGCCTTCTCGTTGGTCTTGTTGCGCTTGATCTGCGACTTGATGTTCGCCACGTTCGAGGGCTCTTTCGTTCGGAGTGTTCGTTGGATGTGCCGAGTGACAAGAGAGGGCTGTCGCACGGCGGTCGTGTGAGGGAGAAGCCCACACGCAAGCCAAAAGCCGAGTCTACCAGGTTTCGTCGTGCGGCCCGCGCCGACACCGAGCGGCATTTCGTGCTGTGCAGGAGTCTCCGGGTGCGGCATGATCGGGTCAACCGGACCCGACCGGCTCGACGATGCGCTCGACGAAGGAGATGCCGTGGCATCCGATCCTCTCACGCTCGACCCCTCGCCCTCCCCGCGACGGCTCACCCTGCTGCGGCCGCCGTTCCGCTGGTCTGCGGCCACGGCCGCCTTCCAGATCGAGGGCGCACGCAGCGCGGACGGACGCGGACGCAGCATCTGGGACGACTTCGTCGACACGCCCGGCGCGGTGAAAGACGGGTCGACAGCCGAGCCCGGGCCTGACAGCTGGCGTCGGTCAGCCGAAGACGTCGCGCTCCTGGACAGGCTGGGCGTCGATCGATATCGCTTCTCGGTGTCGTGGACCCGCGTGCAGCCGGGTGGTCGTGGAAACGCGAACAGAGCAGCGTTGGACACCTACTCGCGGCTGGTCGACGAGCTGCTCGGGGAGGGGATCACACCGTTCCCGACCCTGTATCACTGGGACCTTCCCAGCGAGTTGGAGGCGGAGGGAGGGTGGCTGCAGCGAGAAACCGCCTTCCGCTTCGCAGACTTCGCCGCCCTCGTGATCGACGCGCTCGGCGACCGCGTGCGGCACTGGTACACCATCAACGAACCGGTCTCGACCACCCTCCAGGGCTATGCGATCGGCGAACTCGCGCCCGCCCGGCAGCTGCTCTTCGACGCTCTGCCGACCGTGCACCACCAGCTCCTGGCGCACGGCCTGGCCCAGCAGATCGTGCGTGACGCGGATGCCGGTGAGGTCGGGATCGTAAACAACCACACGCACGTGTCCGCCGCCACGGACTCTGCCGACGATCGGGACGCTGCCGCCGCGTACGACGCCCTCCACAACCATCTCTTCGCCGATCCCCTCTTCTTCGGGGAGTACCCCGATCTCGGCGCCCTGGGCATCCCGGGACAACCGGTGCACGACGGAGACCTGGCGCTCATCGCCGCGCCCAGCGACTTCTACGGCGTCAACTTCTACAACCCCACAGTGGTGGGCGCGGCATCGCCCGAAGCCCCTATTCCTTTCTCCCTCCAGCCCGTCCCGGGCGCCGACGTCACCGGCTTCGGCTGGCCGATCGTCCCCGCAGCGCTGACCGAGGTGTTGCTCGGTCTCCGCTCCCGGTACGGTGCCGCGTTGCCGCCCGTGATCGTCGGCGAGAACGGCGCATCCTTCCCCGAGCCTTCTCGCTCCGCCGGGCGCATCGAAGACACCGAACGCATCGCGTATCTCGCCGCGCATATCGAGGCGATCGCCGACGCCAACGAGAGGGGAGCGGACGTGCGGGAGTACACCGTGTGGTCGCTGCTGGACAACTTCGAATGGGCGGAGGGGTTCTCCCAGCGGTTCGGGCTCGTGCACGTGGACCACGAGACCTCGCAGCGCACGCCCAAGGCCTCCTATGAGTGGTACCGCGCCCTGATCGAAGAGGCCCGCGCATGACGCCGCCGCGCGTGGGCCGGCAGTGGTTCGCGCTGTTCACCCTCGCCTGGCTCGCGCTGTGGACCGTGCAGCTCACGCCACTGCAGCTGCTGATCCCGCTGCAGTTGAACACGCCCGACGACGCCGTCGGCTGGATCGCGGGAGTGGTGTCGTCGGGACTGGTCCTCGCGGTGGGGGGCATCGCCGCCGTCGTCGCCGGACCTGTCGCCGGTGGACTGTCCGACCGTACGCGAGGCGCACGAGGGCGACGTCGACCGTGGGCCCTGGCGGGAATCGCCCTCGCCACGGTCTCCCTCGTCTGCCTGGCCGGAGCAAACGGTCCGTGGCTGGTAGGCGCCGCGTGGATCGGAGTGTCGGTGGGCACGGCCGTCGCGGCCTCCGCCTTCACGGCGCTCATCGCCGACCAGCTCACCACGCAGCGCGGCGCGGCGTCGGCAGCCATCGCCTCCTCGCAGGCCGTCGGGATCGTGCTGGGTGTCGGGGCGATCGTTCTCCTCGGGCTCGGCACGTTCGGGGGATACCTCGTGCTCGCGGGCTTCCTCGCGGTCGCGGGTCTGAGCGCAGCCCTCATCCTCCCCGATCCGCCGTCCCCGTCGGCCTCCGAAGCCGCACGTGCGCCCCGCGGACTCGCTCAACGGACGGCGGCGCTCCGCAACCACGACTTCGCCTGGTTGCTCACGGGCCGCCTCGTCGTGAACATCGGCAACGCACTGGGTACCGGCCTGCTGCTGTTCTTCCTCTTGTATGGAGTGGGGCAGTCGCCGGAGGCGGCCGAGGAGCAGCTTCTCCTGCTCATCGTCGTCTACACGGTCTTCGTCGTGGCCGCGTCGGTGCTGTCCGGTCGGCTATCGGACAGGTCCGGCCGGAGGATCGGCTGGGTGGTGGGAGCCGCGATGGTGCAGGCCGCGGCATCCCTCCTCCTGGCCGTCGCTCCGTCGTTGGAGGTCGCCTTCGTCTCCGCTGCGCTCCTCGGCGTCGGATACGGCGCCTACATGTCGGTCGGCCTGGCCCTCGCGACCGACCTCTTGCCGTTCCCGGACGATCACGCCCGCGACCTCGGCTTCGTCAACGTCGCGGCGAGCCTCGGGCAACTTCTCGGGCCGCTCATCGGTGCGGGACTCGTCGCCCTCGTCGGAGGGTTCTGGCTGCTCTTCGCGGTCGGCGCCGTTCTGTCCGCGCTCGGGGGGCTCGCGACCCTCCGCATCCGTGGGAATGCCCGAACCGGGGGAAGAGCCTCAGCCGACTGAGTCGGCCGCGGCGACGTCGATGGTCGCCACGGCCAGGTCGAGGAGGGCGTTGAAGACCCGAGGTCGCATCGCGGTGACCAGATGGCTCGTTCGCGGGACCACGATCAGTTCCGCGTTCGGGACGAGCCTGAGGAAGAGGCGCTCGTTCGCGCGCAGCTGGTCGTACTGTCCGTTGATGAACCAGGTCGGCACATCGATTCGGCCGAGCGCGGCGAGGAGATCCAGCACCGAGAGAGTCCGGAGCGCGACGTCCTGCGCGTCATACGCGTAGCCGCCGGCGCCGAAGTCCTGGCGAGTCTCGGCGGGAAGCGTGCGATCGAGCACCCAGTCCGCGATGCCCTGACCACGGCGAGGAAGTCGGTCGAATCCTCGTGCCAACGCTCGGTAGGTGGCGAGGCCGACGCCGCGCGGGAGGGCCGTGCACGACGCTGCGATGAAGGCGTCGATGGGCGGCTTGTCCTCGCGACCCGCGTAGGCGAGGGAGAGGAGTCCACCCATGGAATGTCCGACGAGCAGCACCGGACCGCGCTCAGCGGCACCGCGGACCGCGTGATCGATGGTCGCGAACGCCTCGTCGAGGGTGAACTCCTCGGACATCCGTGTGCCGTGACCGGGCAGGTCGACAGCGGTGGCGGGGATGCCGCGTTCGTTCAGATGAGCGACTTGCGAGCGCCACATGGTGGCGGAGGTGCGAATGCCGTGCACCATCACCACGTGCGTCACCATCTGTCCAGCCTACGAGTCGTCACACGTCGAACGGGCCCGCGACGCCGTGTCGCGAGCCCGCTCGATTCGGAATGCCTCCGGCGGGAGGACGGGGTCAGAACACCACCCTCACACGCACCGCCTTGCTCGTGGAGCCGCTGGAGACGGTCGGATCGGCCGGCACGAAGACGGCCGTGTACTGGTGAGTGCCACGGCTCAGCTTGCCGAGCGTGTAGGCGGCGAAGCCCCGTCGGACAGGAACCGTCGCGACCACCTCAGTGCCCTCACGGAACTCCACCACACCCTCCGGCGAGCCTTCCTCCTGGTCGACGTACGCGACGAGCGTCGTCGGCAGGAGCCGGTTGATGTGCACGGGGAGAAGCGCGGCCAGACGTGTCGTCGTCGCCTGCGGCTCGACGGCCGCTTCGACCTCGAGGGCGACTCGCACCACCGTGCCCGAGTCCGGCGCGGTGAGGGTGATCACCGTGGGTCCGGCGGGGAGGTCGGCCGGAAGAGCGACCGACACGGATGCCGCACCCGCGGTGACCGGGACCTCACCGAGCTCGGTGTCACCGATGGTCACCGCGAGCGACGTGTTCTCCGGTGCGCCACGACTGGTCATGTTGATGCCGCTGACCTGGAAGGTGACGGTGTCACCGGCGGTCGCGGTCTCCGGGGATCCGGCGACCTGCACGGCGTGCTTGGCGAAGTCGGGTGCCAGGGGCGAGCCGTCGGCGATGTAGTCCATCCACGCCTCGTAGTCGAGGAGGCCGGTGTCCACGTAGTCCGACCCCTCGGTGAATGCGCGGAAGTTGTCGCCTCCCGTCGCCAGGAACGAGAAGGTGCCGACGCGGTACTCTGCGGCGGGATCGAGCGGCTGACCGTCGACCGTGACCGAGGTGACGCGCGACCCTTCCGGAAGCGTCGCGTCGTACGTGTACGACACGTTGTCCGACAGCCCCAGCTGGAGATACGGGCGCTGAGGGACATTGCCCTGCGCGTCGCGTTGCCACTGCTGCTCCAGCAGCGTCGTGAACTGCTCACCGGTCAGGGTGACGAGGGCGAGAGTGTTGTTGAACGGCAGCACGGCATTGGCTTGCGAGAACGAGACCGTGCCGTCGGCCAGCCCCGGGATCGCCGTGGCGCCGAACTCGGCCTGCGTGTCCCACAGGTCGGCGCGCAGGCCACCCGGGTTCGTGACACCGATCTGCGCGCCCTGGGGGAGCGTGGAGAGCGAGTCGCGCAGCATGTTGGCAACCGTGTTGCCGAGCGCCGACTCCGAGGCCCGGTCATCGCGGGAACCGCCCGTCCAGACGCCGCCCACGAACGATCCACCGGCGTAGGCGGTCGTGATGTCGCCCGACACCTCTCCGATCGCCGTGTTGCCCACCTCGGCGGCCGCCGCACGAGCGGCCTGGACGATGCGATCCACCTCCGCGACGCGCGGATAGGCGGCGATGAGGTCGGCGGCGGGCGTCGTCGTGCGGGGCACGATCCGCTCGGTGTGGGCGGTCACGTCGCCGCCGTCGATCGAGAGCACGATCTCTCCGATGTTGCCTCCGTAAGAGCCGGTCTGCACGACCGGACGGGTGCGATCGGTGCCGGGGATGGGCGCCGACCACGCGTACTCCTTGTGGGTGTGGCCGGTGAAGAGCGCGTCGACCTCGGGGGAGGTGTCGTTCACCAGGGCGGCGAAGGGACCGCCCGCGGCGAGCTCTTGCTCGAACGTGGCACCGTCCGGGGTTCCCGCGCCGGCGCCCTCGTGGTAGAGCGCGATGATCACGTCGGCCTCACCGTTGGCGTCGTCTCCGTCGCTCAGCTGCGCAGCGACGCGGTTGACGGCGGCGACGGGGTCGCCGAACTCCAGATCGGTGATCCCGGCCGGCGACACGAGCGACGGCGTCTCTTCCGTCACCGCGCCGATGATGCCGACCGTCACACCGTCCGCCTCCCGCAGGGCGTACTCGGGGAGCGCGGGGGTCTGCGTTCCGGCGAGGTAGACGTTGGCGCCCAGCTGCGGGTAGTCCGACGCGTCGGTGACACGCCCCTCCAGATCGGCGAAACCGCGGTCGAACTCGTGGTTGCCGACGGCCGTCGCCTCCAGACCGAGCGCGTTGAGCACGTCGATCGTGGGCTTGTCCTGCGCGACGGAGGAGGCGAACAGCGATGCGCCGATGTTGTCTCCGGCCGACAGGAACAGCGTCGGTCCGTCTGCGGCATCCCTCAGCTGTTCCACGGTGCCGGCGAACGCCACCGTATTGGCGTCGATGCGTCCGTGGAAGTCGTTGATGCCGAGCAGGGTCAGCTCGACGGGAGCGGCCTCGGCCGACAGCCCCACGAGCACCGGGTCGTGGTCGCTCGAGCGGTACACGTCGTTCGCGAAGAACTCGGTGCCGTGCGAGCGGAATCGGCTGTACTCGAGGGCGACGGACTCGCCGGAGTTGATGTTCCAGATGTCGGCACCCGTGGCACGCGCCAGGGCGGCGTCGTTGAGGAGGACGTGGTCGAGCGAGCCCGACAGTCCGGAGAAGCTGTACGAGGACGAGTCGACCTCGAAGTGCTGCTCCACGTCGGTGTAACCCGCTGCGTACAGCACCTGCAGAGGATCTTCCTGCCCGTACGAGTTGAAGTCACCCGCGAGGGCAACGGCCGCCACGTCGCCCTGGATCTCTTCGATCCAGTCGCGCAGCGCCGTCGCCTGGCGTACGCGCGACTCGTTCGACGAGCCCTGGCCGTCTCCGGCGTCCACGTCGCCCGGCCACGGACCGGCCGAACCCTTCGACTTGAAGTGATTGACGACGAAGAGAAGCTCGTCGCCACCGCCGGCGGGAGCGAACACCTGTCCGAGCGGCTCGCGCGCGTTTCCGAAGGCCTCGCCGTCGGCGCTCTGGTCGCCCAGCGCCCGCGCGGACCCGACCGTGCTCACGGCATCCGGCTGGTAGATGATCGCGTTGGTGATGACGTCCTGCTCGGATGCCGGAGGCAGCTCGTCCGAGGACGGGACGAACGCCCAGCGGTCCTCGCCTGCCGCGGCGTTCAGCGCTGCGACGAGCGTCGCCGTCGCCTCGTCGGTCTCTTCACCGAGGGCTGCCGAGTTCTCGATCTCCATGAGACCGACGACATCGGCGTCGAGCGCGTTGATGGCGGCGACGAGCTTGGCCTGCTGGCGCGCGAGGTCGTCGGCATCCCATGCTCCGCGCTGGTCGCAGCCCTCGCGGACGGTGACGCCGTCGCCGAAGCGATCGGTGTACGCGACGCACGAGGCCGACTCCGTACCGAGGGTCGTGAAGTAGTTCAGAACGTTGAACGACGCGACGGAGATGTCGCCGCCGACCTCGTCCGGAGCGGACGTGCGCGGGTTGTCGAACACGACGCCGTCGGTACCCATCCCGTCCGCGGCGAGCGGAGCCGACGGGTTCAGCTTCCACGTGTTGTTGCGGTAGTCGACGATCACCGGGTCGGTGAACGTCACCGATGCGCCGACGACAATCGGCTCGGCCAGCGAGACATAGGCCGGGGTGAGGCCGCTGTTGGCCGCGGAGAGGAAGTTGGTGCTCGCTCCGTCATCGAGCGCGACGGCGCGTGCGGCGTTGTCGGCGGCCACGTCGGCTGCCTCGGCGCTGCCCGGCGGCGCCACATCGGTGGGCTGGCGCAGCGGCGCGTCGCCTGCGGCCAGTCCCACTTCGCCGTACTGGTTGGTGGCGTAGGTGTTGCTGACCGTGAACGAGCCCTGCGGCGCGACGAGCATCGACTCGAGGGTCTCCCGCTGCGCGTTCGTCGTGGGCCAGGCCACCGTCGCAGGCACGGGAGCTTCGGCATCGGCGATGACCTTCGCAGCACCGGCGCGGACCGTGATCTCGGTGAGACCGTTCCACTCGGAGACGACCCCGGTGACCTCGACCGTGTCGCCGAGGGCGACCTCGCCGACGGCGCCGGGCGCATAGACGAAGACGGCGTCCGACGCGCTGTGGGTGTCGAGGTCGATGTCACCGCCGGTGCCGGCGGTCTGGATCACATAGCCGTCGAACCCGCCGGTCGGGTAGTGGGCCGTCACGACTCCGGTCGTCGTCACGGTGGCGCCGGCCAGCGGCGAGGCGTCACCCGTGCCCTGGATATCCGCGATCGCGACCATCTCCGGGTCTTCCGTCGGCGTCGGCGTCGGCGTGGGCGTCGGTGTCGGGGTGGGGGTCGGGCCGCCGTCGTCCGCGCCCGCAGGCGTCGGCACGCCGGCCGTGAAGTCGGCCGCGTTGTCGGCCGTATTGGCGTCGTCGCCGTTGCGCGAGATGCTCGTGCCGTTCGTGGTCGCCGGCGCAGCGGCGGTGCCCGCGAAGTGCGTCGCTCCGCCCCAGCCGACGAAGTCGACAACCTGTGCGAGGTCGACCAGTCCCGTCGAGCCGGAGAGGGCCGCGGTTCCTTCCACGAGGGCGACCTTGCCCTGCGTGCCTCTGAGGGCGATGGCGCCGTCGACATCCGCCTCGAACCCGGGCAGCGTGCGGTCGGACCCGTACGCCTGACCGATCAGCAGCCGGTCGCCCGCGGGCACGGAGACGCCGTCCAGCGCCGTCACCTGCCACGTGGCGCCGGTGGCCGAGGCGTACTGTATGCTCCAGCCGTCGAGGTCGATCTCGGCATCCGTGACGTTGGCCAACTCCACGAAGTCGCGGTTGTACGCGCCGCCGTTGTTGCCGCCGCCGCCGTACACCTCCGAAATCACGATGGGCGCTTCCGCCGACACGGCGGCGCCTGCCGCGGTCGGCAGCGCGACGAGGCCGGCGACCGCGAGGGCTGCGGCCGTGGAACCGGCCAGCCAGCGCGTGCGCGGACGCAGGGGCGAACGGAACTCTGCTGTGTGCATGTCGTCGTCTCCGAGGCGGTCCGCGCGCGGCAGGGAGGATCGCGCAGGCTTCGGCCGCCAGATTGAGCATCCTGTGGGCACGCGGACTTCGACAAGTGTCAAATCGGTTAACTCTTTCTCATGGGCTGATGCGCTGGCGTGTTCGGCGGTTCGTCGGGTATTGTCCGCGCGGGCTGAGGTCTGCCCGTCGATCGGACGGCAGCACCACGCGCCCCCGGTAGACTTCACGGGACATGTCACCGCGCGCCTTCACGCCTCTCGAGCCTGCCTCCACGCCGCCCGAGTTCATCCGCAACTTCTGCATCATCGCCCACATCGACCACGGCAAGTCCACGTTGGCCGACCGCATGCTGCAGATCACCGGCGTGGTGTCGGATCGCGACATGCGCGCGCAGTACCTCGACCGGATGGACATCGAGCGCGAGCGCGGCATCACGATCAAGTCGCAGGCCGTGCGGATGCCGTGGGCCACCGCCGACGGCACGTTCGCCCTCAACATGATCGACACCCCGGGACACGTCGACTTCACGTACGAGGTCTCGCGTTCGCTCGCCGCGTGCGAGGGGGCGATCCTCCTCGTCGACGCCGCCCAGGGGATCGAGGCTCAGACGCTCGCGAACCTGTACCTCGCGCTGGAGAACGACCTTCACATCATCCCCGTGCTCAACAAGATCGACCTCCCCGCCGCCGACCCGGAGAAGTACGCCGCGGAACTCGCGAACCTCATCGGCGGTCGCCCGGAGGACGTCCTCCGAGTGAGCGGGAAGACCGGTCTCGGCGTCGAAGAACTGCTCGATCGCATCGTCGAGGGAATTCCGGCGCCCACCGGAGACGCGTCGGCGCCGGCGCGCGCGATGATCTTCGACTCGGTCTACGACTCGTACCGCGGCGTCGTGACCTACGTCCGGATGATCGACGGAAAGCTCGAACCGCGCGAGCGCATCCAGATGATGTCGACGAAGGCCACCCACGATCTGCTGGAGATCGGCGTGTCCAGCCCGGAGCCGGTTCCCACCAAGGGGCTCGGCGTGGGTGAGGTGGGCTACCTCATCACCGGTGTGAAGGATGTGCGTCAGTCCAAGGTCGGCGACACGATCACCCATCACCGCAAGCCCGCCACCACGGCACTCCCGGGCTACACCGACCCGAAGCCCATGGTGTTCAGCGGCATCTATCCGATCGACGGCAGCGACTACGCCGATCTGCGTGAAGCCCTCGACAAGCTCAAGCTCTCCGACGCGTCCCTCCAGTACGAACCGGAGACCTCCGTGGCCCTCGGGTTCGGTTTCCGCTGCGGCTTCCTCGGACTCCTCCACCTCGAGATCATCACCGAGCGACTGTCCCGCGAGTTCGGGTTGGACCTCATCACGACAGCACCGTCTGTCACCTACGAGGTGATGACCGACACCGGCGAGACGGTGACGGTCACGAACCCGAGCGAGTACCCCGACGGACGGGTCGCCGAAGTCTCCGAACCGGTCGTCAAGGTCGGCATCCTGCTGCCGAAGGACTACGTGGGAACCGTCATGGAGCTGTGCCAGACGCGCCGTGGAACGCTTCTGGGCATGGACTACCTCAGCGAGGACCGCGTCGAACTGCGCTACAACATGCCGCTCGGCGAGATCGTGTTCGACTTCTTCGATCAACTCAAGTCCAAGACGCAGGGCTACGCGAGCCTGGACTACGAACCGGCCGGTTCGCAGACGGCCGACCTTGTGAAGGTCGACATCCTGTTGCAGGGCGAGAAGGTCGACGCGTTCAGTTCGATCGTCCACCGCGACAAGGCCTACGCCTACGGCACCCTGATGACGGAGCGGCTGCGCAAGCTGATTCCACGCCAGCAGTTCGAGGTGCCGATCCAGGCCGCGATCGGCGCGCGGATCATCGCCCGCGAGAACATCCGGGCTATCCGCAAGGACGTGCTCGCCAAGTGCTACGGCGGCGACATCACCCGTAAGCGCAAGCTCCTCGAGAAGCAGAAAGAGGGCAAGAAGCGCATGAAGATGGTGGGCCGCGTCGAGGTCCCCCAGGAGGCGTTCATCGCGGCGCTCTCGGGCGACGTCGAGGGCAAGGACAAGAAGTAGCCCCCGAGAGGCGAAGGTAGGCTGTTCGCATGCGCCGTGGAAGCTTCCAAGACGGGACGGTGGACTACGCCGCCGTCGGGGCCACGCAGGCCGCCGACCTCATGGGGTATCCGCCCGAGCGGAGTCTCCCCGCGGAGGCGTCGTGGCGTATCGGAAGCGGCGAGGCACGTTTCGAGACCTCGGCCGACACGCTCCTGTCCTGGGCGGCGCTACGGGGAGCGGGACTCACTGTCTCGGATATCCGACCGGCATCCGGACCGATGTACTCGGGCGTGAGCTTCGACGCCGAGGGCACACCGCTCGCACCCAGCAGGCTCGAGGCCGACCAGCGCTTCGACGCCGACGGCACCCCGTATGTGGGCGCCGGGACGACCGTCCGTGTCCACGGGCGCGTGAAGGGGCATCGCGCCGACGCCCAGCTGCGCGTGATCTACGTGATCGAAGAGCCACGACGCGTCGGCTTCGGACTCGGCACCGTCAGCGGCTCGGTCGTGAGCGGCGAGGAGTCCTTCGTGTTGGAGTGGACGGATGCCGATGAGGTGTGGTTCACCGTGCGCGCCTTCGACCGCCCGGTGAAGACGTTGTACCGCTTACTGCCGGCCCTGGTGAAGCGTCGCCGACGCGAGTTGTTCCAGGGCTACCTGCGAGCGTTGTCGCCGCTGTACACGACACCCGCCTGATGGGCGCGGCACTGCCTCTGGGCGACTCTGCCCCTGCCGACGGGTCGCTCCCGCCGGATGTGACCGTCTCTCCGGAGACGCCCTTCGGCGTCTACCTGCACGTGCCTTTCTGTCGGGTGCGCTGCGGCTACTGCGATTTCAACACCTATACGGCGACCGAACTGCGCGGTGCCCGGCAGGACGAGTACGCCGACGAGGTGCTGCGGGAGATCGCCCTCTCGGCGGACGTCCTCCGCGCACGAGGCCCCCTTCGCCCTGCGGCGACCGTGTTCTTCGGCGGCGGCACCCCCACGCTCCTCCCGGGCGACGACCTCGCTCGGATGCTCGACGGCATCCGTACCACGTTCGCCCTCACGGCGGATGCCGAGGTCACCGTCGAGGCCAATCCCGACACGGTCACTCCGCTGCTGGCGCGGCGTCTGAAGGATGCCGGCGTGACGCGCCTGTCGATCGGTATGCAGTCCGCCGTTCCGCACGTCCTGGCCGCGCTCGACCGCACTCACGATCCTGCGGGCGTCGACGCGGCCGTCGACGCCGCTCGACGGGCCGGCCTGGCGGTCAGCCTCGACCTCATCTACGGGGCACCGGGGGAGAGCCTCGACGACTGGCGGCGCTCGCTCGAGAGCGCCGTGGCGCTCGACCCCGATCACATCTCCGCGTACGCCCTCATCATCGAGGACGGCACGAAGCTCGAACGTCAGATCCGCAGGGGTGAGGTCGTCGCGCCCGACGACGACCTGCAGGCGGACATGTACGAGTTGGCCGACGAGCTGCTCGGCGGCGCGGGCTACTCCTGGTACGAAGTCTCCAACTGGGCGAAGGCGCCCGGGCAACGGTCCCGGCACAACCTCGCCTACTGGCAGGGGCACGACTGGTGGGGGTACGGTCCGGGCGCCCACAGCCACATAGACGGTCTGCGGTGGTGGAACGTCAAGCATCCAGCCGCTTATGCGCAGCGTGTGTCGTCCGGCACCTCGCCGGCGGCCGGTCGCGAGCGCCCCGATGCGGCCGCTCGGAGGCTCGAGAGCGTGTTGCTGCGATCGCGCATCTCCGACGGGCTCGCCGTCTCCGATCTCACTGGCGGAGGCCGGCGCGCCGTGGCATCCCTCATTGCCGACGGTCTCATCGACGGCGCAGCCGCAGTGCGCGGGCGCGTCGTCCTCACGCTGAGAGGGCGGCTTCTCGCCGACGCCGTGGTTCGGGCGCTGACGGCCTGAGCCGCAGATCGGACCCGCTCTCGGGTTCGTCGCGCGCCTGGCGTGCTCCCGAGATAGAATTGGCACTCAGCACTCACGAGTGCCAGTGCGGACGATCGGACGGAGGACAGGCATGGTCTCGGAACGCGGACTCCAGGTCTTGCGGGCCATCGTGCAGGACTACGTCGACACGCACGAGCCCGTGGGCAGCAAGTCGATCGTCGATCGCCATCAGTTCGGCGTCTCCGCCGCGACCATCCGCAACGACATGGCGCTCCTCGAGGACGAGGACCTGATCGTCGCCCCGCACACATCCTCGGGGCGGGTGCCCACCGACAAGGGTTATCGCGTGTTCGTCGACCACCTGGCGGAGCTGCGTCCCCTCACGGCGGCCCAGCGGACGGCGATCGCGTCGTTCCTCGACGGTCCGGGTGACCTCGACGACCTCCTCGTGCGCACCGTCCGCTCCCTGACCCAGTTGACGGGACAGGTCGCGATCGTCCAGTACCCGTCGTTCGCGCGCGCGAACGTCTCGCACGTCGAGTTCGTCCACCTCGGGGCTCGCCGCGTGGTCGTCATCGTGGTCACCGACACCGGCCGCGTATCGCAGCGTCTGGCCTTCCTTCGGGAGGAGCTCGACGAAACCGAGGTCGCCCGCGTCAAGCGCGGGGTCGGCGATCTCGTCACGGGCAAGAGCGTCCGCGACGGCGCCCAGGCACTCTCCGAGTTCCTCGCCACCGCGGCCACCGACGAACGCATCGATCAGGCGCTGCGCACCGTCGCGCACATCGTGGCCGAGGAGCTCGAGGAATTCCGGCAGGACAAGCTCGTCATGGCGGGAAGCGCGACCCTCGCCCGTCGCGAGGCGGACTTCCGCGGCAGCATCTACCCCCTGCTCGAGGCGATCGAGGAGCAGGTGACTCTTCTGCGACTCATGGGCGAGATGGTGGCCGACGAGCAGGGGCTCGCGGCGAGCATCGGCCGGGAGAACGAGCCGTTCGGCCTTCCGGAGGCGTCGGTCATCGCGGGCGACTACGACGCCACGGGCACACGCGCGCGGGTGGGTCTGCTCGGCCCCACCCGCATGGACTATCCCACGAATCTCGCGGCGGTCCGCGCCGTCGCGCACTATCTGAGCCGGCTGCTCGACGAAGACGAGAAGTCTCGCTGACGCGACCGGAATGACTGCGCCCGGCAGCGGGCGGAAAGGCGAATGTGGCTGACCACTACGAGGTTCTCGGAGTGTCGCGAGAGGCGACCCCCGACGAGATCAAGAAGGCGTACCGTCGCCTGGCGCGCGAACTCCACCCCGACGTCAACCCGGGAGAGGACGCGTCGGAGCGGTTCAAGCTCGTGACCCACGCCTATGACGTGTTGAGCGATCCCGAGCAGCGTCAGCGCTATGACATGGGTGGCGACAGCAGCCCGTTCGGGGGTGCCGGCGGAGGCTTCGGCGGGTTCGGCGACGTCTTCGAGGCCTTCTTCGGAGGCGCGGCCGGAGGGCGATCCGGACGACCCCGGTCACGCCGCGAGCGCGGCCAGGACGCTCTCGTGCGCGTCACGCTCGACCTCGGCGATGTGGTCTTCGGCGCGCACCGCGACGTGGAGGTCGACACGGCGGTGCTCTGCGACACGTGCGAAGGCTCCTGCTGCCAGCCGGGCACCCAGCCGGTGACGTGCGACATCTGCCACGGTGCCGGACACGTGCAGCGCACCGTGCGCAGCCTCCTCGGCAACGTCGTGACCTCGCAGCCGTGCACGACCTGCCAGGGCTACGGCACGACCATCCCCTACCCGTGCGGCACGTGCGCCGGTCAGGGCCGGGTGCGCGCACGTCGGACCGTGTCGGTCGACATTCCCGCCGGCGTCGAGACGGGCCTGCGCCTGCAGCTTCCGGGGTCCGGTGAGGTCGGCCCCGCCGGCGGCCCGAACGGCGACCTCTACCTGGAGGTCACCGTGACGCCGCACGAGGTGTTCAGCCGCGACGGCGACGACCTCCTCGCCACCCTCGAGGTGTCGATGCCCGACGCCGTGCTCGGCACGGAGACGACGATCGAGTCGCTCGACGGCCCGGTCGACCTCGAGATCCGCCCCGGCATCCAGGCCGGCGACGTCCTCACCATCAAGGGGCGCGGCATCACGCCGCTGCGCGGAGGACAGCGCGGCGACCTCCGCGTCGGCGTGCACGTGGTCACCCCGACGCGACTGGATGCCAAGCAGCGGGCGCTCATCGAGGACTTCGCCAAGAAGACGAAGGCCCCCGCCCCCCACCTGGCCGAGTTCCACCAGGGGTTGTTCGCGAAGCTCCGCGACCGGTTCCGGAACGGCTGATCCGACGTGGCGCTGCACTTCCTCCTCGACGACGCCGAACTGCCCGGCGAAGTCGGCGACATCGCGGCCCTCACGGGCGCGGAGGCCCATCACGCGGCGGTCGTCCGCCGGGTGAGGGTCGGGGAAGCGGTCACGCTCGGCGACGGGCGCGGCGCATGGCTCACCGGTGTGGTCGAATCCGTCGCCCCGAAGGACGTGCGGGTGCGCATCGAGTCGCGCCGCGGCATCCCTCGCCCCGCGAAGGAACTCGTACTCGTGCAAGCGCTCGCGAAGGGCGACCGCGACGAGCTCGCCGTGCAGGCGGCGACGGAACTGGGCGTCGACGAGATCGTGCCGTGGCAGTCGGCGCGGAGCGTTTCCCGGTGGGATGCCGCGAAGAGCGCCAAGGGCGTCGCGCGGTGGAGCGCCATCGTGCGGGAGGCGGCGAAGCAGGCCCACCGGGCATGGGTGCCCGACGTGCACGAACCCGTGGCGACGTCACGAATCGCGGATCTCGCCGACCTCGTGCTGGTGCTGGAGCCGACGGCATCGACGGCGCTCACCGCCATCGACGTCGCGGACGCCGCGCGTATCGCCCTCGTCGTCGGCCCCGAGGGCGGGATCACCCCGGAAGAGATCGCCGCCCTCGCTGCCGCAGGTGCGCGCGCGGTGCGACTCGGCGACACCGTGCTGCGCACCTCGACGGCCGGCCCCGCGGCGATCGCCGTCGCCAGCGCGCTCCTCGGGCGCTGGTGAGCCCCCGCCCGCGTCTCAGCACCCTCGATAGACTCGGATCATGAGCGAACCCTCGATCTTCACGCGCATCCTGCAGGGCGAGATCCCGTCCGAGATCGTCGCGGAGACCGAGAACGCCTTCGCGATCCGCGACATCGCCCCGCAAGCACCCGTGCATCTCCTCGTCATTCCGAAGACGCAGGAGTACCGCAACGTCGTGGAACTCGCGGCAGGCGACCCCGCGCTCTTGACCGAACTGGTGGGCCTCGCGAACAGCCTCGCCGCCGAGCATGCCGACGGCGACTTCCGGCTCGTCTTCAACACCGGCCCCGCTGCGGGGCAGACCGTCTTCCACGTGCACGCGCACGTCCTCGCCGGCGGTCTCGAGGAAGGAGGCCTCGGTGGCTGACACCCCCGAACCCACCGTCGCGCACCTCCACGCCGACGGCGTCGCCATGGTCCAGCTGCTCGGGCCCCAGGACCGGCTGCTGCGTGTCGTCGAACGCGAACACCCCGACGTGGAAGTGCACGTTCGCGGCAACGAGATCCGCCTGACGGGGGATGCCGCGTCCGTCGCGGGCGCCCAGGCGCTCATCGAGGAGCTTATGGCGATGGCCCGCGCCGGCCAGGGCCTCGACCCGGCCGACGTGACGGCATCCAGCCGCATCATCCGCGCCGACACGGGGATGCGACCGTCCGAGGTGCTCGGGGAGGCGATCCTCACGTCGCGTGGCCGGGTCATCCGACCGAAGACCCTCGGTCAGAAGGCGTACGTCGACGCGATCGAGGAGAACACGATCGTGTTCGGGATCGGTCCCGCCGGCACGGGGAAGACCTACTTGGCCATGGCGAAGGCGGTGCAGGCCCTGCAGCGCAAGGAGGTCAGCCGCATCATCCTCAGCAGGCCGGCGATCGAGGCGGGCGAACGCCTCGGCTTCCTGCCCGGCAGCCTCACCGACAAGATCGACCCTTACCTGCGCCCGCTCTACGACGCGCTCAACGAGATGCTCGACCCCGAGCTCGTGCCGAAGCTCATGGCCTCGGGAACGATCGAGGTCGCCCCTCTGGCGTACATGCGCGGCCGCACGCTGAACGACTCGTTCGTCGTGCTCGACGAAGCGCAGAACACGACGCCGGAGCAGATGAAGATGTTCCTCACGCGCCTCGGGTTCGGCACCAGGATGGTCGTGACGGGCGACATCACGCAGGTCGATCTGCCGCAGGGAGCGTCGGGACTCCGGCTCGTGACCCGCGTCCTGAAGGACATCGACGACATCCACTTCTCCTACCTCACCAGCGACGACGTCGTGCGCCACACCCTCGTGGGCCGCATCGTCGACGCCTACACCGAGTACGACGAACAGCGCATGGCCATGCGCCGTGAGCGGGACGAGGCGACCGAGTTCGCCAACCGCGCCGAGCGGCGACGCGCGCAGGACCCGCGGCGCGGGCAGACCCGCGCGCCCGGACCTCACGACCATCTCCCCAAGCGAGGACGATCATGACCATCGAGATCACCAACGAGTCCGGCGTCCCGATCGACGAGACCGTGCTCCTGCGCCTCACGGAGCAGAATCTCGCCGAACTGCACGTGAGTGCGGATGCGGACGTCGCGATCCTCCTCGTCGACGAGGGCGCCATGGAATCCCTCCACGTGCAGTGGATGGACGAGCCGGGGCCCACCGACGTGCTGAGCTTCCCGATGGACGAACTGCGACCGGGGACCGAGGACCAGCCGGCGCCGGCCGGCCTCCTGGGTGACATCGTGCTCTGCCCGCAGGTCGCCGAGACGCAGGCGCAGGCGGCCGGGCACGCGACGATCGACGAACTGATCCTCCTGACGACGCACGGCCTCCTCCACCTCCTCGGCTTCGATCACGCCGAGCCCGACGAGGAGCGAGAGATGTTCGGGCTGCAGCGCGAGCTCATCGCCGCTTTCCAGGCGACCGAGCGCCGACGACGCGCATGACCGAAGCCCTCCTCCTGATCGCCGCCGTCGCGCTCGTCGCGCTCGGCGGTCTCATGGCCGCGCTGGACGCCGCGCTCGGTGTGACGTCGCGTGCGGATGTGGCCGAGCTCTCCCAGACCGGACGCAACCGGACCTCGCTCGGAAGGATCGCGGCTGATCCGGAGGCACACGGCAACGCCGTCGTCTTCATCCGCATCCTCGCCGAGACGACGGCCGCCGTGCTCGTCATGGGTGCGTTCACGCTGCTGTTCGACAGCATCTGGTGGGCCATGCTCGCGGCGGCGCTCCTCATGACGGCGGTGTCGTTCGTCCTCGTCGGGGCGAGCCCCCGCAGCTACGGACGCCAGCACGCGAAAGGACTGCTCCGCGGCGGCGCCCCGATCATCCGCGGCGCACGCATCGTGCTCGGCCCCCTCGCCCATCTCCTCGTCATCCTCGGCAACCGGGTGACGCCCGGCGTCTCCCGCGGCACCTCTTTCGCGTCCGAGGAGCAGCTGCTCAGCATGGTCGACGAGGCGGCCTCACAGGATCTGATCGAGGAAGACGATCGCGAACTGATCCACTCCGTGTTCGACTTCACCGACACCTTCGTCCGAGCGGTCATGGTGCCGCGGACGGACATGGTGACGATGAGCGGCACCGTCACGACCGAAGACGCGATGCGCCTCTTCCTCGACAAGGGCGTCTCACGCATCCCCATCGCCGACGACGACGCGGACGACATCACCGGTGTCGTGTACCTGAAAGACCTCGTGCAGTTCGCCTACCGCGACGAGCGCTCCTGGCGCGACGCTCCCGTCAGTAGGATCGCGCGGCCCGCGGTGTTCGTCCCCGAATCGATGAAGGCCGAGACTCTGCTCCAGCAGATGAAGCGGGATGCCGTGCACGTCTGTCTCGTCGTCGACGAGTACGGCGGGGTCGCCGGCCTCGTGACCCTGGAAGACCTCATCGAAGAGCTCGTCGGCGAGATCGCCGATGAGTACGATCCCCGGTCCAGCGAGGTCGTGGACCTCGGTGACGGACGCTATCGCGTGAGCGCCCGGCTCGGCCTCGACGAAGTCGGGGAGCTCTTCGGTCTCGAACTGGAAGACGACGACGTCGACTCCGTCGGCGGCCTGCTCGGCAAGCTCCTGGGGCGCGTCCCGCTCCCCGGCGCGACCGCCGAGCACGGCGGACTCGTCTTCACCGGTGGAACATCGCGCGGCCGCGGCCGGGGTCTGGCCACCGTCTTCGTCGAACGCAGCGCCGCGCTCGACGCCGTCGACGGCGCATTCGTCGGCACCATCCCGCCGCTGAGCGGCCCCATCCCGACCATCAAGGGGGAGTCGTGAGCAGCGAATCGCAGCAGAGCGCACCGTCACCGGCCGATGCCGGACGATCCGGTTTCGTGACGTTCGTCGGCCGTCCGAACGTGGGCAAATCGACGCTGACGAATGCCCTCGTCGGCGAGAAGGTCGCCATCACGTCCGACAAGCCGCAGACGACGCGGCGAGCGATCCGTGGCATCGTCAATCGTCCGGCCGGTCAGCTCGTCATCGTGGACACTCCCGGCATCCACAAGCCTCGCACCCTCCTCGGACAGCGCCTGAACGATCTCGTCGAACAAGTTCTCGGCGACGTCGACGTGATCGGCTTCCTCGTGCCGGCGAACGAGAAGGTCGGCCCGGGCGACCGGCGCATCGCTGCCTCGCTCGACGGATACGGGCGTGCCAAAAAGGTGGCGATCGTCACGAAGACCGACATCGCCGCGCGCGACGAGATCACCGAGCGTCTTCTGGAGGTCGACGCGCTCCGGGAGGACTGGGCGGCGGTGATCCCGCTCTCCTCGGTGACGGCCGATCAGCTCGATGTGCTCGCCGATGAGCTTCTCGGACTCATGCCGGTCGGCCCCGCTCTCTACCCGGAGGGCGTCGTCACCGATGAATCGCTCGAGGATCGCATCGCCGAGATCATCCGCGAATCGGCCCTGTCGGGTGTTCGTGACGAGCTCCCGCACTCGATCGCCGTGACGATCGAGGAAATCGCCTTGCGCGACGGGGGCGGCATGACCGATGTCTACGCGAACGTCGTGGTCGAGCGCGACAGTCAGAAGGCGATCATCATCGGTCACCGTGGATCGCGGCTACGCGACGTCGGCTCACGCGCGCGGGAGCAGATCGAGCCGCTCGTGGGAACCCGGGTCTTCCTGAAGCTGCACGTGCGTGTCGCGAAGGAATGGCAGCGCGATCCCAAGCACCTCGGCCGGCTCGGCTTCTGACGCGGCTCAGCCGATCTCGCGGAGCGCCGACCGGATGATCACCGTGTCGGCTCCGTACTCGCCGTTCGCCGCGTCCTGCCAGGTGCCGTCATCCCACAGGACGTCCACGAAGAGCCAGCCGTCCTGGGGGTACGACGCGAAGTAGGCGTCGCCCAGACGAGCAGGGAGCTCGTCCTGAATGCGCAGGAGGTCGGCTTCCGCGCCCGCTCCGGGCTCGCCTCCGGTGGGATCGTCCAGCGGCATCGGGTCGTACAGCGCGAGCATGATCGGCGGCTGCGTAACCGTGAGCGTCTTCCCGTCGTACGTGCCTTGCACGGCGAAGCTGCCCCACCGCACCCCTCCGGTCTCCTCGACCCCCTCCACGCCGTCCCAGGTCCAGTCGACGAGGGGGATGCCGCTGCACTGCGGTGGGGCGGACTCGGCGACGGGGCCGAGGCACAGTTCCGCGCCGTCTCCCACCTCGAGCACCGTTCCCTGACCCATCACCGGCCCGTCGGGGAGGCCGGGGGAGACCTCACCCAGACGCGGGGCCTCGTCCGGCGAAGACGCGGCCGGTGACGGGGAGGCGCATCCCGTCAGGGCGAGGCCTGCGGCCAGGAGCAGGACGGCGGGAGCAGCGACGATGCGGCGATTCATACCCCTGGAGTGTCGCCACACGCGCGACCGTCTCATCCGCGTCTGCCATCGCGAGACGCGGAGCGAGGCGACCGGGTGTATCGTGTCACCATGCGCTTCGGTGGGCTCCTTCTTCTTAGCCGCCGCGACGAGACCTCGTAGCAGGGCCTCCCTCGTCGCGGAGATCGTCGTCGGCCCGTTTCCATCCCGCGAAGAGAAGCGATCTCCATCATGAAGAACCATCAGAAGCCGTCCGGCATGCCGACCGCGAAGTATCGTCCGTTCCACGAGCAGATCCGCGTGGATCTGCCCGACCGCACCTGGCCCTCGCGTCGAATCGAGAAGGCGCCGAGGTGGTGCGCCGTCGATCTGCGAGACGGCAATCAGGCCCTCATCGATCCGATGAGCCCCGAGCGCAAGCGGATCATGTTCGATCTGCTCGTGCAGATGGGCTACAAGGAGATCGAGGTCGGGTTCCCGAGTGCGAGCCAGACCGACTTCGACTTCGTGCGCCAGCTCATCGAGGACGATCTGATCCCCGATGACGTGACCATCCAGGTCCTCACGCAGGCCCGCGCCCACCTGATCGAGCGCACCTACGAGGCCATCGCGGGCGCCAAGCAGGCGATCGTCCACCTCTACAACTCGACGAGCATCCTCCAGCGGGAGGTCGTGTTCCGCACCGACCGGCAGGGCGTCATCGACATCGCGCTCGAAGGCGCGCGGCTGTGCCGGGAGTTCGAGGCTCGCATCCCCGAGACGGCGGTCTACTACGAGTACTCGCCGGAGTCGTACACGGGCACCGAGTTGGAGTTCGCCGTCGACATCTGCAATCAGGTGCTGGAGGTCTTCGAACCGACACCGGATCGCAAGGTGATCATCAATCTTCCGGCGACGGTCGAGATGGCGACCCCGAACGTCTACGCCGACTCGATCGAGTGGATGAGTCGTCACCTGAACCACCGCGAGAACGTCATCCTCTCCCTCCACCCCCACAACGATCGAGGTACGGCGATCGCCGCGGCGGAGCTCGGCTACCTCGCCGGCGCCGATCGCATCGAGGGGTGCCTGTTCGGCAACGGTGAGCGCACCGGGAATGTCGACCTCGTCGCCCTGGGCATCAACATGCTGACGCAGGGAATCGATCCCGAGATCGACTTCAGCGACATCGACCACGTCAAGCGCACCGCCGAGTACTGCAACCAGCTCCCGGTGCACGAGCGCAGCCCGTGGGCGGGCGACCTCGTCTTCACCGCGTTCAGCGGCTCCCACCAGGACGCCATCAAGAAGGGCTTCGAGGCCATGGCCGCGCGCGCCGCGGCATCCGGAGTGTCCGTCGACGAGATCGACTGGGCCGTGCCGTACCTCCCGATCGACCCGAAGGACCTCGGCCGTTCGTACGAGGCGGTCATCCGGGTGAACTCGCAGTCCGGCAAGGGCGGCGTCGCCTATCTGTTGAAGACCGACCACTCCCTGGACCTCCCGCGGAAGCTGCAGATCGAGTTCTCCGGCGTCGTGCAGGCCAAGACGGATGCCGAGGGCGGCGAAGTTTCGAGCGACCAGATCTGGGCGATCTTCACCGACGAGTACCTTCCGGCGGTCGTGAGCGACGAGAAGTGGGGACGCTTCGAGCTGCTGTCCACTCGCACGCAGAGCGACATGTCCGGCGAGGTCAGTCTCGACGTGTCGCTGCGTGACGGCGACGAGCAGATCAGCACGACCGGCGTGGGCAACGGACCGGTGTCCGCCTTCCTCGAGGTCGTGCGCGCGCAGGGCTTCGACATCACGCTGTACGACTACGTCGAGCACACGCTCAGTGCGGGCGGCGACGCGCAGGCCGCAGCCTACGTCGAGCTCCAGGTCGACGGCGAGCGTCTCTGGGGTGTCGGCATCGACGGCGACATCTCCACTGCCAGCCTCAAGGCGATCGTGTCGGGCGTGAACCGCGCCATCCGCACCCGCGAGCGCTCCGGGGAGCTTGCCGCCGTCTGACCCGACGTCGCGGGAGCGCCGGGTCGACGACTCGGCGCGCCCGCTCAGGGCTTGATGATCGGGATCGCGCTGGTCTCCAGCGCCACCTTCCGGCGGTGCAGCGCGCGCTGCTCCGGGAGGGAGATGTCGAAGATCACCGCCAGCACACGGATCACCGTGGTCACCGCCACCGAGACGATGGCCGCCGCCAACAGCGGCGCGCCGAGCGCGTGCGTGGCCGCCAGGACGGCACAACCGACACCGGCGGCCACCGCGTACAGCGACCCGACGTGCATGATCGCGACCGGCAACCCCATGATGACGTCGCGCAGGATGCCGCCTCCCGCGGCCGCGCACACTCCCACGAAGACCGCGGGAACGGGCGGAAGCCCGAGCGCGAGCGCCTTCGTCGTGCCGAACGCTCCGAACAACCCGATGACGACGGCATCCAGGGCCACGATCACGCCGTTCAGTCGTTGGAAGAGATTGGCCAGGAGCATGCCGGCGAGCGAGGCTGCGGTCGCGGTGATGAGGTACCAGTTGCTCTGAAGGGTGGCGAGCTCCACGTTCAGGAGCAGGTCGCGGATGATGCCGCCGCCCATGCCCATCACGATGCCGATGATCGCGACGCCCAGGAGATCGAGTCGGCGCTGGCCCACGAATCCGGAGGCGAAGAGGGCTCCCTGCACGCCGCCGAGTCCGACGGCGAGGAGATCGGCCCACAGCGGGATCACGAACAGCGGCTCTGTCACGCCTCCATTGTCCCCGGTGGCGGAGATAATCGAGAAGTGACGGAACCACGACGGCGACAGGGGGAGCGACGTGCCCACCTATCGCGATGAGGTCGTGGTGCTGCGCACCCACAAACTGGGCGAGGCCGATCGCATCGTGACGCTGCTGAGCCGCCGTCACGGGAAGGTACGTGCTGTCGCAAAGGGCGTGCGCCGCACCTCCTCGCGGTTCGGCGCACGGTTGGAGCCCTTCATGGTGGCCGACGTGCAGCTCTACCAGGGGCGCACGCTCGACATCGTGCAGCAGGCCTCATCGATCGGCGCGTACGGAGCACCGATCGCGGCGCATTACGACCGGTACACCGCTGCGCACGCCATGGTCGAAACGGCCGACCGACTGAACGAAGCCGAAGCGACGGCGCAGCAGTACCTGTTGCTCGTGGGCGGCCTGCGCGCGCTCGCGCGCGGCGAGCACGCGGCACGCTCGGTGCTCGACTCCTATCTCCTCCGAGCGATGGCTCTCTCCGGCTGGGCGCCCTCGCTCAG
Source organism: Candidatus Microbacterium phytovorans (assembly GCA_029202445.1). Taxonomy (NCBI): domain Bacteria; kingdom Bacillati; phylum Actinomycetota; class Actinomycetes; order Micrococcales; family Microbacteriaceae; genus Microbacterium; species Candidatus Microbacterium phytovorans. Next base: position 885,494 of record CP119321.1, on the reverse strand, counting down.
TGAGTGTGCCCGTTGCGGCACGGTCGGGCCGCAGGACTGGTTCGTCGCCCAACTCGGCGGCACGGTCTGCGGATCCTGCGCGCCCGCCGGCTCCGCGCGCCTGCGTCCCGAGACGGGGGATCTGCTGCGAGCCCTCATGTCGGGGGAGTGGGACGAGGTCGATGACGCCTCGGATGCCGCCACCGCCGCGGCATCCGGTCTCGTCGCCGCATACGCCCAGTGGCATCTCGAGCGCGGCATCCGATCGCTCTCCCATCTGGAGGCACCCCGGTGAGCCCGAAGCCGTACACTCACCGCGACGCGGTGCCCTATCGCCCCCTCGACTGGACGGGGCTTCAACCGCCCGCATTCCCGCGCGGCGGCGTTCCGAATCACGTCGCGATCGTCATGGACGGCAACGGCCGCTGGGCCAATCGACGCGGTCTCACCCGCATCGAAGGCCACCGGGCCGGCGAAGAGGTGCTGCTCGACGTCGTAGCCGGCGCCGTGCAGGCGGGCGTGAAGCATCTCAGCGTGTACGCGTTCTCCACCGAGAACTGGAGTCGTTCGCCCGACGAGGTGCGGTTCCTGATGGGCTACAACCGCGATGTCCTGCATCGACGGCGAGACCAGCTCAACGAATGGGGCGTACGTGTGCGGTGGGCCGGCCGGAAGCCGCGCCTGTGGGGTTCGGTCATCAAGGAACTGCAGTTCGCCGAACAGCTCACGCAAGCCAACGACACGCTCACCCTGACGATGTGCGTCAACTACGGCGGCCGCGTCGAACTCGTCGATGCGATGCGCGCCATCGCCGACGACGTCGCAGCCGGACGCCTCCGACCGGGAGCCATCACCGAGAAGACGATTCGCCGCCGCCTGTATGTGCCCGACATGCCCGACGTCGACCTGTTCATCCGGTCCTCCGGCGAACAGCGCACGTCGAACTTCCTCCTCTGGGAGTCCGCCTACGCCGAGATGGTCTTCCTCGACAGGTTGTGGCCGGACTTCTCGCGGACCGACTTGTGGGATGCCATCGGGCTCTACCTTTCCCGCGACCGCAGGTTCGGCGGGGCCGTCGACGCTCCAACCGGCGACGAGTCGGCTTCGGAATAGATCCCGCGTCGCTGCGCGTTGTGTCGGATGTGACGGACGCAATCAAGATCGACGTGTGGAGCGACATCGCCTGCCCGTGGTGCTACATCGGCAAGCGCAATCTGGAGACGGGACTCGCTGCAGCCAGCGCCGACCCGGACGCACCGGATGTCGAGGTCGTGTACCACTCGTTCGAGCTTTCCCCTGACACGCCCGTCGACTTCGACGGCGACATCGCCGACTTCCTGTCCGAGCACAAGGGCATCTCGCGCGAGCAGGCAGCGCAGATGCACGAGCACGTGACAGGGATCGCCGCGAACTCCGGTCTGACCTACCGCTTCGACCTGCTCCAGCACACCAACACCGTGAAGGCCCACGAGCTGCTCCACTTCGCCAAGGCAGAGGGCCGGCAGCACGAGGTGGCCGAGCGCTTGATGTCCGCCTACTTCACGGAGGGCCGCCACGTCGGCCGCATCGACGATCTCGTGACGTTGGCGGCGGAGGCCGGCCTCGACGCGGACGCCGCACGCGAGGCGCTCGAGTCGGACCGATATCTGCCCGACGTGCGCGCCGATCAGGCGCAGGCGCAGGCCTACGGCATCCAGGGTGTTCCGTTCTTCGTGATCGACGGGAAGTACGGCGTTTCGGGTGCTCAGCCGGCGGAGGCCTTCACGCAGATCCTTCGTCAGGTCTGGTCGGAGCGGACACCGACCGCGTAGAGCGTGTGCGCACGCCGTCCTGCGGGGTGCACCCGACGTCGTCCCGGCCCCCACCGTCGGGGCCGGACCACACGTTCTCCACGGGGTCCGCACGCCTGCCGCCGACGACACGCGTGCGTCTGGGAGAATGGACAGGATGTCTTCGACTCTCGCCCCCGCACCGGCCCTGCGCATCGGCCCCATCGCGCTGGACGCGCCGGTCGTTCTCGCGCCGATGGCGGGCATCACCAACACCGCCTTCCGACGGCTCTGCCGTGAATACGGTGCCGGCCTGTACGTCAGCGAGATGATCACGACGCGCGCGCTCGTCGAGCGCAACGCGACGACCATGCGGCTCATCACGCACCACGAGTCGGAGACCCCCCGCTCTATCCAGCTCTACGGCGTCGACCCGGCGACCACCGAGGCGGCGGTTCGACTCCTCGTGGAGGAGGACCGCGCCGACCACATCGACCTCAACTTCGGCTGCCCCGTCCCCAAGGTCACCCGCAAGGGCGGGGGAGCAGCCCTCCCGTGGAAGCTCGGGCTCTTCCGCGACATCGTCACGCGCGCTGCGCGAGCCGCCGGAGACGTCGCCCTCACGGTGAAGATGCGCAAGGGCATCGACGGCGACCACCTCACTTTCCTCGACGCCGGGCGGATCGCCGAAGACGCCGGCGTCGCCGCCGTCGCCCTCCACGCACGCACTGCCGCAGAGTTCTACTCGGGCGCCGCCGACTGGGAAGCGATCGCGCAGCTCAAGCAGGCGGTGACCAGCATCCCGGTGCTCGGCAACGGTGACATCTGGTCGGCGGCGGACGCCACGCGGATGATGGCCGAGACCGACTGCGACGGCGTCGTGGTCGGGCGCGGATGCCTCGGGCGGCCCTGGCTCTTCGGCGACCTGGCCCGGGAGCTCGGCGGCCCCACCGCAGCGGCCGGCGCCCCGGTCGATGCGACGCTGGGCTTCGTGGCGCGCGCATTCCGCCGCCACGCAGAGCTCCTCGTCGAATTCTTCGAGGACGAGGGACGCGGATGCCGCGACATCCGCAAGCACGTCGCCTGGTACTTCAAGGGCTATCCCGTGGGCGGAGAGACGCGTGCGATGCTCGCCACCGCATCGAGCCTGACCGAGATCGACGACATCCTCGCGACGCTGGACCTGCAGGCGCCGTACCCGGGCGCCGCCGCGGAGGGGCAGCGCGGGCGGGCGGGTACCCCGAAGCGGCCGACCCTGCCGGATCGGTGGCTGGAGTCACGAGACCTCGATGCGGCGGAGACGTCCGCCATCGCCGACGCGGAGCTCGACCACAGTGGCGGCTGACGCGTCGCCGAGCGCGGGGGTCGGAACGAGCGTCTCGGTCGCGGCCGGCCGACCGTCGGGATACACCGATCACGACGCCGAGCGATTCCACACCGAGAAGCACCGCTCGCAGCGCGACAGCTTCGCTCGCGACCGCGCGCGCGTGCTCCACTCCGCCGCGCTGCGGCGCCTGGCATCCAAGACCCAGGTGCTGAGCCCTGCGAGTCCCGCCGACTTCGCCCGCAATCGACTGACGCACTCGCTCGAGGTCGCTCAAGTCGGGCGAGAGCTCGCGATCGCCCTGGAGCTCTCCCCGGACGTGGTCGACACGGCCTGTCTCAGCCACGACATCGGGCATCCGCCGTTCGGACACAACGGGGAGCGTGCGCTCAACGAGTGGGCCTCCGACATCGGCGGCTTCGAGGGGAACGCCCAGACGCTGCGGATCCTCAGCCGCCTCGAGCCGAAGGTGACCGACGAGAGCGGAGCGAGCTTCGGGTTGAACCTCACGCGCGCAAGCCTCGACGCGGCGTGCAAGTATCCGTGGACATCCGAGCACGGGGTTCCCGACCCCGGAGGCCGCCAGAAGTTCGGCGTGTACCCGGAGGACGAAGACGTGTTCCAGTGGATGCGGCAGGGAGCGCCCGGGCGTGCCCGATGCATCGAGGCCGAGGTGATGGACCTGTCCGACGACATCGCCTACTCGGTGCACGATCTCGAAGACGCGATCCTCAACGGCTACCTCGATCCGCGTCGACTCGCCGACGCGCGGGAGCGGGAGGCTCTCCTGACGGCGATCCAGTCGTGGGTCGGTTACGGGTACTCGCGCGACGAGCTGGCCGACGCGCTCTACCGTCTCACGCAGCTCCCGGAGTGGCTGAACGGCTTCGACGGCTCGCGTTCTGCCCTCGCCGGGCTCAAGAACCTCACCTCCGACCTGATCGGGCGCTTCGCCCGCGCAGCGACCGCCGCCACGAGGGAGCACTTCGACAAACCGATCCTCACCCGCTACCAGGGCCGTGTGATCGTGCCTCGCGTCATCGAGGTCGAGATGGCGGTGCTGAAGGGCGTGCTCGGAGCTTTCGTGGTGTCGATCGACGGGCGGAAGGGCCTCTACAAGGAGCAACGTCGCGTGCTGAAGCGGCTGGCGACGGCGCTGTGGGAGCATCCCGATCACCTCGACCGGGTGCATGCGGAAGAGTTCCTCCTCGCCGATTCCGACGCCGCCCGGCGCCGCATCGTGGTCGATCAGGTCGCGACACTGACCGACAGGTTCGCGATCGAGTGGCACGCCCGGCTGATCGGCCCCGTCGACCTCCGCGAGCTCGGCCTGGTGTCCTCCGACGGGCGGGCCACCGTCGCGCACGGCTTCGCCCTCCCCGAACCCCTCGAGGGGCTCTGATGGCGCGCATCCGACAGGCCGACGTCGACGAGGTAAAGGCGCGTACCAACATCGCCGACATCGTCGGGGAGCGAGTCGCACTCAAGTCGGCCGGCGTGGGCTCTCTGAAGGGGCTGTGTCCCTTCCATGACGAGAAGAGCCCGAGCTTCAACGTGCGACCGCAGGTCGGTTACTACCACTGCTTCGGCTGTGGCGAGTCCGGCGACGTGTACTCGTTCCTGCGCGCGCTCGACCACCTCACCTTCACCGAGGCGGTCGAGAAGCTCGCCGCCCGCATCGGCTTCACGCTGCATTACGAGGACGGTGGCGCCGCCCCGGAGACGAGCGGACGCACGCGGCTCTACGCCGCCAACACTGCCGCCGCCGAGTGGTTCCGGGCGCAGCTCGCCACCCCCGAGGCCGAAGCCGCGCGCCGCTTTCTGGGGGAGCGCGGTTTCGACGCGGGAGCAGCAGCGCACTTCGGCATCGGCTATGCCCCGAAGGGCTGGAACGCGCTGCGCGACGCGCTGCGGGCGCAGAAGTTCTCCGATGAGGAACTTTCCGCGGCCGGACTCGTCTCCCAGGGCCAACGCGGCGTCTACGACCGCTTCCGCGGGCGCGTCATCTGGCCGATCCGCGACATCACCGGACAGACCATCGGATTCGGCGCCCGGCGCCTGTACGACGATGACCAGGGTCCCAAGTACCTGAACACGCCCGAAACGGCGATCTACAAGAAGTCGCAGGTGCTCTACGGGCTCGACCTCGCGAAGAAGTCGATCAGTCGCGACCACAGAGTCGTCGTCGTCGAGGGGTACACCGATGTCATGGCGTGCCACCTCGCGGGCATCACGACCGCGATCGCGACCTGTGGAACGGCCTTCGGGTCCGACCACATGGGCGTTGTCGGGCGCGTCGTCGGGAGCGATGCCGCGGGTGAGATCGTCTTCACGTTCGACCCCGATGCGGCAGGGCAGAAGGCGGCGGTACGCGCATTCGCGGAGGCTCGAGGCTCTTCGCTGCGCAGCTACGTCGCCGTCGGTCCCGAAGGACTCGACCCGTGCGACCTGCGTCTCGAGCGCGGCGATGCCGCCGTCCGCGGCATGGTCGAGCTGAAGTCGCCCCTGTTCGAGTTCGTCATTGATCGCCGCATCGCCGAACACGACCTGGGCTCGGTGGAGGGGCGCTTTGCGGCGCTGCGCTCGACCGCTCCCATCGTCGCGGACATCAAAGACGGCGGCATCCGCACACGCTACGAGCACCTCCTGTCGAAGCGTCTCGGCGAGGAGCTCTCCGAGGTCCGCCGCGCTGTGGCTCGCGCGGCGGCGCGGGAGCGTGACGCCCAGACCTCGTCACCGTCTGAGCATGCCGGCGTAGCTGCGCCCGCACCGAGCACGGCGAGGGTGACGATCGCGTCGCTGCCGCGCACCGCAGACGTCGCCATCGAGCGCGACGCGCTCATGGGCATCCTTCAGTACGGGCATGTTCTCGCGCCGGATGAAGTGGATGCCGCCCTGGTGCTGCCGATGCAGCACACCGCGCTCGACGCGGTGCGACAGACCATCGCCGCGCAGCCCGATCGCACGCGCATCGGCTGGGCGTCGACGGCGGCCGAGTCGGTTCGAGAGCCCTTCCGGTCGCTCGCCGTCGAACTGCTCACCGCGCCCTTCCCCGCCCTGACCGAGGCGGAGGCCGCGGCATCCGCGTTGGCGCTGTGCCGACGCTTGCGCGTGCGCGCGATCGATCAGCAGAAGCGGGAACTGCTCGGCGCCATCCAGCGGGTCGCTCCCGATTCGGAAGAGGGCCGGGCCGTGCGGGTGTCGATGCGGGAGCTCGACGCGCGTCGCAGGGAGCTCGCCGAGCTCGGCTGAACGAACCGCCGGTACCGCGGCGGCGCACCGTGAGGCAGGATGAGACGCATGTCCCCCCGCGCCGACGCCGCTGTCGCCCTCGATGTCAGCGACCTGTCCATCGCCCGCGGAAGTGATGTCGGCCGCGTCGTGGACGGTGTTTCCTTCACTGTCGACCGAGGCGGCGCTCTGGCCGTCATGGGCCCCACCGGGTCGGGAAAGTCGAGCCTCGCTGCCGTCTTGGCCGGTGTCGAAGACCCCTCGGTGAGCGTGGATGGGGGAGAGGCACGCGTTCACGGCCTCTCCGTGCGTAAACGTGGGCGTACGCTGCGGATGCGCCGCTATCTCACGGGATATCTTCCCCAGGGTGCCGGCGCGGCCTTACCGGCTCGCCTCACGGTGTCCGAACTCATCGCCGCGCCGATCACGTCGCGCGATCGGCGCGTGAACCAACGCGCCCTCGCCGTCCGCGTCGCCGCTCTGCTGGACGAGCTCGAGCTTCCGCTGGGCGCCGCAGCGAAGTACCCGTATGAACTGAGCGCGGGCATGCGTCAGCGCGTGGCGTTCGCCCAGGCCCTCGTGCTCGACCCGAAGGTGTTCGTCGGTGACGAGCCGTACGCGAACCTCGACCTCGAGGTACGTCGAGCGGCACGCGACGCGCTGCAGCGTCGGCGTGCGGAGCGCGGGATGGCGCTCCTGGTGGTCACGAACGATCCGGTCGCGGTGGAGGAACTGGATGCCGACGTGCTCGTGCTGCGCGGCGGGCACACCGTCGCGTACGGTCACGGGGCGGACGGACTGCTCTGGACGCCGGACGGCGGATCGCGAATCGTGACGTGATTCGACCGCCGATCGTGTGCACGACCACCCTCTCGGCTTTGCTACGATAGTCAGGTTGCCCGCCGCGAGGGGGGCTGATCCTCGGTAGCTCAATTGGCAGAGCAATCGGCTGTTAACCGATAGGTTCTTGGTTCGAGTCCAAGCCGGGGAGCGCAACGGCTCCGGGCTCCACCCCGGAGCCGTTCTTCTTTGCCACCATGCCGGAGCGCGGGCGACGACGCCCCCTGATCGCTCAGGCGTTAAGGTCGCTCAGGCGTCGAGGTCGCTCAGGCGTCGAGGTCGTCGATGCCGGGTGTCCACGCCTGACCGGGCCGGCCCCAGCCGCGCTTCCGGGCGATCTTCTGTACCGTCTTCCAGTCGGAGTCGTCCAGGCGGTCGATGTAGAGGATGCCGTCGAGGTGATCGAACTCGTGCTGCATGATCCGCGCGCGCCAGCCGTCCACCTCGAGCTGCACAGGCGCGCCGTCGAGGTCGGTCCCCGTCACCCGTACCCACTCGGACCGCCGCAGCGCGAAACGCTCACCGGGGAAGGACAGGCATCCCTCCGACTCCTCGTCGGGGTCGGGTGCGCCGGGTTCGAGGGGGCGCATCCAGAGATCGGGATTGATGATCACCCCGCGCCAGGGACGACCCTCGTCGTCCTCGTACGTGTACGTGTAGATGCGGAGCCCCACGCCGACCTGTGGCGCGGCCAGACCGACACCGGGGGCGGCATCCATCGTCTCGAACATGTCGGCCACGAGCTGGCGGATCTCCTCCGTCACCTCCTCCACAGCGGCGGCGGGAGCGTGCAGAACGGGGTCGCCCATGATGCGGATCGGAAGAACAGCCACGTCCTGAGCCTATCGATCGACCCGTGCCGTTAGGGTCGAGGGGTGATCATGGCGGAACTGGCGATCGACGAGCTGGCCGACGAACTCGTCGGAGTGTTCCGCGACCCCGCCATCCTCATCGGCATCCCTCTTGCGCTCCTCGGCGCCGTGTTCATGTCGTTCGGTGCGCAGTACCAGCATCGCGGCGTGCAGAAGGTCGAGCGGATGACGCAGACCTCGGGGGGAGCGGGGCTCACGGGCGGGCAGCTCCTCAACCTCCTCCGCCGGCCTTCGTGGGTGGTCGGCACGGTCATGCTGGGCCTGGCGATCGTATGTCAGCTGTCGGCTCTCTCGTTCGCGCCGCTCATCTTGGTGCAGCCGGTCGGGGCGATCTCCCTCGTCATTACGACTCTGCTCAACGCACGCATCTCCGGGCACCGGCCCACACGCCGCTCGGTGGCCGCCATCGCCATGTGCGTGGGCGGAGTCTTCATCTTCGTCACGATCGCTGCGCTGTATGCGACCGAGACGGCCGTCTCCGATCAGCAGCTGATCACCATCCTCCTCATCCTCGCGGGGGTGATGATCGTGCTCGCGGGACTGTGGATCTGGCTGCGCGACCGGATGCGCGCACTGTTCTACATCGTCGCGGCCGGCATCGTGTACGGCTTCGTGGCGACCCTGGCGAAGGTCGTCATCAACCGCATCCAGAACGGCGACTTCGAGTGGCTCACCGTCGTGTGCGTCGTCGCTCTGCTAGCCGGCACGGGCATCGGCGCCTACTTCGTCCAGACCGCGTACGCCTCGGGCCCTCCCGACCTCGTGATCGCCGGACTCACGGTGATCGACCCGATGGTCGCGATCGTCATCGGTCTGACGGTGCTGGCCGAGGCCGCCAACGCGCCGCTGGGCGCCTACATCGGCTTCGCCGTCGCGGGAGCCCTCGCCGTCGCCGGAGTCTTCCAGCTCGCGCGCTACCACCCCGAGGTCGTCAGCAACAGCCAGGAGCTGCCCATCCCTCGGGGGAGCACCGGCAGCGATGACCCGGATGCCGTCGACCCGCAAGCACCCAAGACCCGGTCGGTGCGCCTGACCGAAACGGTCTCCAAGGTGTGGCCCGACCCTCCCGTCGACGACGACAGGGATCTCGGGAAGCGCCGGTAGGCTCGACGTAGCCGATCGAGATCGGTGGGGGGCGGTGGCCAAGCTGGTCAAGGCAGCGGGCTCATAACCCGACGATCGTGGGTTCAAGTCCCACCCGCCCTACTGCAGTGGACGAAGTCGACCGTCGCGTCGATCACACCGGTGAATCACACGGTTGTCATTCGAGCCCGACGTCCGCAATAATGGGCATACAACCGCATACTCGCCGCACATCGGCTCACACCGTTCAGGTCGTAGGGGAAGACGTACCTGACGAAACGGAGAGAACGATGGCGACACCTCAAGCGCGTGGAGTGATCTTCATTCACTCCGCGCCACGCGCGTTGTGCCCCCACCTCGAGTGGGCGGTAGGGCGTGCCCTCGGGCATGCCGTCAACTTCGACTGGGCCGACCAGCCGGTGCTCAACGGCAGCCGCCGGGCCGAGTTCTACTGGGAGGGCTCAGCGGGCACCGGAGCGGCGCTCGCGACGGCCATCCGCGGTTGGGAGCACCTGCGCTTCGAGGTGACCGAAGATCCCACCCCTCGCAGCGACGGCGGGCGCTGGCTCCACACTCCCGGCCTCGGCATCCACTTCGCCCAGACCGACACGGCCGGAAACGTCGTCATCGGCGAGGATCGCATCCGCTACGCGATGGAGATCGCCGCCGGCGATGTCTTCGAACTCCAGCGTGAGCTCGACATCGCGCTCGGCGCAGCCTGGGACGAGGAGCTCGAGCCGTTCCGGCACGCGAGTGACGACGCACCCGTCGTCTGGCTGCACAAAGTCGGTTGAGACGATCACGCACCGCGCGACACTCCCCGAACGACACACAATTGCACAGACCTGGCGGCGCAGGCGCGTCCGTACCGGCCTCGGACGGCTTCCCGGGGAACGGGAACACGTGCCGGCCGCCATACCGAAGAAAGGACGCCCTCCGCTTGGCTTCGCGGAGGGCGTCCTTTCGTGTCGTATCAGACAGATGCGATGGCAACCACGGCGTTGTGTCCGCCGAACCCGAACGAGTTGCTGATCGCCAACTGATCGCCCGCGCCCAGCGGCGTGGGCGCACCGGACAGCCGGAAGGGAACAGCGGGGTCCTGTTCGGTCAGGTTGATCGTCGGCGGGGCCACGCGATCGCGGAGCGCCAAGACGGTGAAGATCGCCTCGAGGGCACCGGTGCCGCCCAGCAGGTGGCCTGTCGACGCCTTGGTGGCGGAGACGGGGATCTCGTCGATCCGATCGCCGAACACGCTCTTGAGGGCGACGTACTCGTTCGGATCGCCGACCGGAGTGGAGGTGGCGTGCGCGTTGATGTGCGTCACCTCGTCGACGGAACGTCCCGCCGACTCGAGGGCCATGTGCACGGCGCGCGACGCGCCGGCACCCTCGGGGTCGTTCGCGGTGATGTGGTACGAGTCCGCCGTGACGCCACCGCCCGCGATCTCCGCATAGATCTTGGCGCCCCGCGCCTTGGCGTGCTCTTCCGTCTCCAGAATGAGGACGCCGGCGCCCTCTCCCATCACGAAGCCGTCGCGGTCGATGCTGGCCGGGCGCGAAGCCGTCTCGGGGGAGTCGTTGCGCCGCGAGAGCGCCTGCATCGATGCGAACGAGGAGATCGTGATGGGGTGGATGACCGACTCGGTCCCTCCGGCGATGACGACGTCAGCCAGACCCGCACGCAAGTGCTCGACGGCGTTCACGAGCGACTCGGTGCTCGACGCGCACGCGCTCGCGACCGTTCGCGCGTAGGCCCGCGCCCCGAAGTGGAGGGACAGGTTCCCCGCTGCGGCATTGGGCATCAGCATGGGCACCGTCATGGGCAGAACCCGGCGTGGGCCCTTCTCCCGGAGCGTGTCCCAGGCGTCGAGCAGCGTCCAGAGTCCACCGATACCCGTGGCGAAGTCGACGCCGAGTCGCTCGGGCGCGACCTCGGGCGCACCGGCATCCGCCCACGCCTCCATCGCGGCGACGAGCGCGAACTGTGAGGACGGGTCGAGGCGCTTGGCGATCGGACGTTCCAGCACGGTGTCGGGACGCACCTTCGCCTGCGCGGCGAAGGTCACCGGCAGCTGGTACTTCTCGACCCAGTCGTACTCCAGAGTGCGGGTGCCGGACGCACCTGCGAGCAGGGCTTCCCAGCTCTCGGGGGCGGTGGCGCCGATAGGGCTGGATGCTCCGATGCCGGTGACGACGATGCGCGGATTACTCATGTGTTCCTCGTGATGCTGCGGTGGGGGTTCAGTGCGGCTGAGCGGCTCTGGCCCCCACCGCGTGCGGTGCAGGTCAGGCCTGGTTCGACGTGATGAACGTCACGGCGTCGCCGACGGTCTTGAGGTTCTTGACCTCTTCGTCGGGGATGGTCACGCCGAACTTCTCCTCGGCGTTGACGACGATCGTCATCATCGAGATGGAGTCGATGTCGAGGTCGTCGGTGAACGACTTCTCGAGCGCGACCTCGTCGGCCGAGATGCCGGTCTCGTCGGTGATGAGCTCGGCAAGCCCGGCGAGGACCTCGTCGTTGCTGAATGCCATGTGTTTCTCCTTGTTTTCCGTTGGGATCGGGCCCGGCGGGGCCGGTAGTCAGTCTAGGTGCGGGGCGTGCGCGGTCACGGAAGCACGACGACCTGCGCGCCGAAGACCAGACCGGCACCGAAACCGATCTGCAGAGCGAGGCCGCCGGACAGTTCCGGGTGCTCCTCGAGCAGACGGTGGGTGGCGAGCGGGATGGATGCCGCGGACGTGTTGCCCGTCGTCTCGATGTCGCGGCCGATCGCCACGGTCTCGGGCAGGCCGAGCTGCTTGGCGAACTCGTCGATGATGCGCATGTTCGCCTGGTGCGGGACGAAGGCAGCGAGATCGGCGGCCGTGATGCCCGCCTCCTCCAGCGCACGCTTCGCGACCTTGACCATCTCCCAGACGGCCCAGCGGAACACGGTGGGCCCTTCCTGGCGAAGGGTCGGCCACGGTGCGAGGCCCGCCCGGAACTCGTTGAGGGTGTGGTTCATGCCGACGGCGTCGGACTTCGAGCCGTCGGAGCCCCAGATCGTCGGGCCGATTCCGGGGAAGTCGCTCGGGCCGACGATGGCCGCACCTGCCCCGTCGCCGAGGAGGAACGAGATCGAACGATCGGTGGGATCGACGATGTCGCTGAGCTTCTCGGCGCCGACGACGGCGACATAAGTCGCCGCTCCTGCGCGGATCAGGGCGTCGGCCTGGGTGACGCCGTAGGCGAAGCCCGCGCAGGCGGCGTTGACGTCGTACGCGGCGGCGGGGTTCGCCCCGACGCGGTCGGCGACGATGGCCGACACCGACGGCGTCTGCTTGGGGTTCGAGATCGTGGAGACGATCACGGCATCCACCTGCTGCGGATCGATCCCCGCGCGACGGATGGCTTCGGCCACCGCGTCGCTGGCCAGGTCGATCGCGGTGGTCTCCGCGACGGCGCGCGCACGTGTGACGATGCCCGTGCGCTGACGGATCCACTCGTCGCTGGAGTCGATCGGTCCGACGAGATCGTCGTTCGGCACCAGGTTCTCGCCGCGCGCTGCTCCGTAGGAGTAGATGCGCGTGTGCGCGGGACCGGTGGGCTGTCTGAGCGTGGCGGTCACGCGTGGTCTCCTGTCAGCAGGGCGGCCGCAGCCGCAAGGTCGTCGGGCGTCTTCACCGCGACGGTGGGCGTCCCTCGCAGCGCGCGCTTGGCGAGCCCGGTGAGCGTTCCGGCGGGGGAGAGCTCGATGATGCCCGTGACGCCGCGCTCGGCGAACGACGCCATGCATAGATCCCAGCGCACCGGGGAGGCCACCTGGTCCACGAGATATCCCACGGCAGTACTGCCCGACGTGACCGTCGATCCGTCACGGTTCGTCCACAGCGTGAGCGTCGGGTCGGCGACCTCGACCTCACCGGCGGCATCGCGCAGCGTGTCGACGGCGGATGCCATAAAGCGGGTGTGGAAGGCGCCGGCCACCTGGAGCGGGATGACGCGCGTCGACGCCGGCGGTTCGGCCGCGAGAGTCTGCAGCGCCCCGAGGGCTCCGGCGGCGACGATCTGCCCGCCGCCGTTGTAGTTGGCCGGCGTGAGGTCGAGTTCCGCGAGGCGTGCCACGACGGCATCCTGATCTCCGCCGAGGACGGCGCTCATCCCGGTCTGCTCCGCCGCGGCCGCTTCTGCCATGGCGCGGCCACGGATGCCGACCAGGCGCATGCCGTCGTCGTCGGAGATGACACCGGAGGCGACGAGGGCCGCGATCTCGCCGACGGAGTGTCCGGCCACGCCGGCGGGCGCGATCCCGGTGACCGCGTCGAGCGCGTGCCACGAGAGCAGACTCGCGGCGACGATCAACGGCTGGGCGACCTGCGTGTCACGGATGCGATCGGCGTCCCACTCGGTGCCCGCGGCGACGAGGTCGATCTCCGCCAGCTCCGAGTAGCGTTCCAGACGCCCTCTCGCTCCCTCGAGTTCGAGCCAGGGTGTGAGGAAGCCGGGCGTCTGGGAGCCCTGGCCGGGGAAAACGGCAATGATCACCTGACTATCCTCCCAAGAAGCGGGCGCCGGTGACTGGCGATGCAGTCACAAGAAACCCGAGATGCTTTGTGCGTGCCGTACAGCGATCCTGTCACGGTCGTCGGGGGACTGCAGCCCGACGGCGCGTGACATCCGTGCCGATGGAACCGATGATCAGCGCCGTCTGGAGGATCAGCGCCTCCCGAGGGCCCGTGGCATCCCACCCGATGACATCCGAGACGCGCTTGAGCCGGTAGCGCACGGTATTGGGGTGCACGAACAGTTCGCGCGCCGTCGCCTCCAGCGATCGTCCGTTGTCGAGGTAGCTCCACAGCGTCGTCACCAGGTCGGCCGAGTGGGCCTGCAGGGGACGGAAGATGCGCTCCACCAGCGTCGCCTTCGCGAGCGGATCGCCCGCGAGGGCGCGCTCGGGAAGCAGATCGTCGGCCTCGACCGGACGGGGCGCGTGACGCCACGCCTTCGCGACCGCGAACCCCGCCAATGCGGCGCGCGCGCTCTGTCCGGCATCGACGAGTGCGGGCACAGACGGGCCGAGGACGAGGTGACCGGCGCCGAACCCGGGTTCCAGGCGCTTCGCGATCTCGAGGAACGGCAAGCGATCGTCCGGCTCGTCTTCGCCGGGAGCGTCGGCCCGGCCGATGACGAGCACGAGACGCGATCCCTGGACGCCGATCAGCACGTCCACCCCGAGCTTGCGCGCCAGACGACGAAGGTGGTCGACATCGAACTGCGGGGGAGCCGTGCCCACGAGCACGGAGACCTCGCCGTGCCCATGCCACCCGAGGGCCGCGATCCGGCTCGGGAGCTCTTCGTCGGCCTCACCCGTGAGGATCGAGTCGACGACGAGCGCTTCGAGCCGAGCGTCCCAGAGCCCTCGCGCCTCAGCTGCGCGTGCGTACACGTCTGCTGCGGCGAAGGCGACCTCTCGGGAGTACAGCAGCATGCTCTCGCGCAGATCGTCTCCGCGCCCGGCGACACGCTCCTCGGTCACCTCCACCGTCACCCGGATGAGCTGCAGCGTCTGGGTGAGACTCACACTGCGCAGCAACTCTCTCGGGGCGGCGGCGAAGATGTCCGCGGCGATCCAGGGCTGTGCGCCCGGGTCGTCGTACCACTGGATGAACGCAGAGATACCGGCCTGGGCGACCAGGCCCACCGCCGACCGTCGAGCCGGCGGCATCTCGGCGTACCACGGCAGGGAGTCCTCGAGCCGCTTGATCGTCGCCGTCGCGAGATCGCCGGAGATGCGTCGCAACCAGGCGAGCGTCTCCGCCTTCTCCTGCGCCGTGGGTCGGATCGGCATCCTTTGGATCAGCTCTCGCCGCCGGCGTTGCCGCTCGTTCCCGCCGTCACGTCGTGGAGCCGGTACTTCTCGATGGCCTGCGCGGAGAGAGAGCGGTCGACCTTGCCCTCCTGAGCGAGCGCCTGCAGCGTGCGCACGACGAGCGACGGGCCGTCGATCTTGAAGAACCGACGGGCCGCAGCGCGCGTGTCGGAGAACCCGAAGCCGTCGGCACCGAGCGTCGCGAACGTACGCGGCACCCACGGACGGATCTGATCCTGCACGGCATGCATGTAGTCGCTCACCGCGATGACGGGTCCGTCGGTGTCGCGCAGCTTCTCGGTGAGATACGCCGTGCGCGGCTCATCGAGAGGATGGAGGAAGTTGTGCTCGTCGGCGGCGAGGCCGTCGCGACGCAGCTCCGTCCAGCTCGTGACGGACCAGACATCGGCCACGACACCCCAGTCGTCCTTCAACAGCTGCTGGGCCTCGATCGCCCACGGCACGCCGACGCCGGATGCGAGCAGCTGCACGCGGTGGCCGTCGCCCTCACCGGTCGAGATGCGGTGGATGCCGCGCACGATGCCCTCGACGTCGACGCCCTCCGGCTCGGCGGGCTGCACGAGCGGCTCGTTGTAGAGCGTGATGTAGTACATGACGTTGGGGTCGGGGTGGTTCCCGCCGTACATGCGGTCGATGCCGGCCCGCACGATGTGCGCGATCTCGTACCCGTAGGCCGGGTCGTACGAGACCGTCGCCGGGTTCGTGGATGCCAGCAGGTGCGAGTGGCCGTCCGCGTGCTGGAGACCTTCACCGGTCAGGGTCGTCCGGCCCGCTGTGGCCCCCATGATGAAGCCGCGCGCCATCTGGTCGCCGGCAGCCCACTGCGCGTCGCCGGTGCGCTGGAAGCCGAACATCGAGTAGAAGATGTAGACCGGGATGAGCGGCTCACCGTGCGTCGAGTACGAAGTGCCGACGTTGGTGAAGGCGGCGAGAGCGCCGGCCTCGTTGATGCCGACGTGCAGGATCTGGCCCTGCGGGCTTTCCTTGTAGGCCAGGAGGAGCTCACGGTCGACCGAGGTGTAGTTCTGCCCGTTGGGGTTGTAGATCTTCGCCGTCGGGAAGAACGCGTCGAGACCGAAGGTGCGCGCCTCGTCGGGGATGATCGGCACGATGCGGTGACCGAAGTCCTTGACCCGGAGCAGGTCCTTCAGCAGTCGCACGAACGCCATCGTGGTCGCGACCTCTTGCGTGCCCGAGCCCTTCTTCGGCAACGCGTACGCCGCGTCGTCGGGGAGTGCGATGGGCACGTGGTGGGTGCGACGCTCGGGCAGGAAGCCGCCCAGGGCGCGACGCTTCTCCACCATGTACTGGATGGTCTCGTCCTCCATGCCCGGGTGGAAGTACGGGGGCGCGTAGGGGTTCTCCTCGAGTTGCGCGTCCGTGATCGGGATGCGCATGGAGTCACGGAAGTGCTTGAGGTCGTCCAGAGTCATCTTCTTCATCTGGTGGGTCGCATTCCGACCCTCGAAGTGGTGACCGAGACCGTAGCCCTTGATCGTCTTGGCGAGGATGACGGTCGGCTGACCCTTGTGCTCGGTCGCCGTCTTGTAGGCCGCGTAGACCTTCTGGTAGTCCAGACCGCCGCGGCGCAGCTTGCCCCAGATATCGTCGTCCGACCAGTCCTTGACCATGTCGAGGGTGCGCTCATCGCGTGCGAAGAAGTGGTCGCGGATGAACTTGCCGTCTTCGGCGCGGTAGGTCTGGAAGTCGCCGTCGGGGGTGCTGTTCATCAGGCCGACGAGCGCGCCGTCACGGTCCTGCTGGAGCAGCTCGTCCCAGCCACGTCCCCAGACGACCTTGATGACATTCCAGCCGGCGCCGCGGAAGAAGCTCTCCAACTCCTGGATGATCTTTCCGTTGCCGCGCACCGGGCCGTCGAGTCGCTGCAAGTTGCAGTTGACGACGAAGGTCAGGTTGTCGAGGCCCTCGTTCGCGGCCACCTGCAGCTGGCCGCGGCTCTCCACCTCGTCCATCTCCCCGTCACCGAGGAAGGCCCAGACCCGCGAGTTGGACAGGTCCTTGATGCCGCGGTTGGTGAGGTACTTGTTGGTCATCGCCTGGTAGATGGCGTTGATCGGGCCGAGACCCATCGAGACCGTCGGGAACTGCCAGTAGTCCGGCATCAGTCGCGGGTGCGGGTAGGACGGGATGCCGACCGGCGCCTTCGACTTCTCCTGACGGAATCCGTCGAGCTGCTCGGACGAGAGGCGGCCCTCGAGGAAGGAGCGCGCGTAGATGCCGGGGGAGGCGTGGCCCTGGACGAACACCTGATCGCCGCCGGAGGGATCGTCGAGTCCCCGGAAGAAGTGGTTGAAGCCCACTTCGTAGAGCGAGGCGGAAGACGCGTAGGTCGAGATGTGGCCTCCGACGCCGATGCCCGGTCGCTGCGCCCGATGCACGGTCAACGCGGCGTTCCAGCGAATCCATCGGCGGTAGCGACGCTCGAGCTCTTCGTCGCCGGGGAACTCGGGCTCGTTCTCGGGCGCGATCGTGTTGATGTAATCCGTCGTGGGCACCTGGGGAACGTTCAGCTGCAGCTCGTGGGAGGCGTGCAGGAGACTCAGCATGATCTCACGACCACGTCCGGCACCCTTGGCCTCGACGAGCTGGTGCAGCGATTCCTGCCACTCGTGGGTCTCTTCGGGATCGCTGTCCTGCGGGCCCTGCGAGTACGGATCCTGATCGTTGACAGTCACGGGCGACCTTTCTTCATCTGGCAGATCGTGCCAGGACGGGGCTACGGATGCGGTCGGCTTTTGTTCAGCACTGACAACACACCGCCCATCAGCCTAGTCACTTCCCGAGGGCGCGGAGCCTCGTAGACTGAACCCGAAGGGCCTTTAGCTCAGCTGGTAGAGCGCCACGTTTACACCGTGGATGTCGTCGGTTCGAACCCGGCAGGGCCCACCGTCTGTGTCTACCCGGTTCAGTCTTCGCGCCCGACGATCTTCGGCTCGGCCGGGTTGAGGTAGAGCCCCTCGTCCTTGCCCAGGCGCGAGTGCCGCCGCGAGTAGGCGAAGTAGACGACGAATCCGATCGCGAGCCACACGAGGAACCGCAGCCAGGTCTCGACCGTCAAGTTCAGCATCAGGTAGGTGCACACTGCGGCCGAGATGGCGGGGAGCACAGGGCTCCAGGGCACCCGGAATCCGCGCGGCAGATCGGGCCGGGTCCGACGCAGCACGATGACGCCGATCGAGACGAGCACGAACGCCGACAGCGTGCCGATGTTGACCATCTCCTCGAGGACGCCGACCGGTGTGACGCCGGCGACGACGGCGACGACCACGGTCACGATGATCGAGATGACCCAGGGTGTGCGGCGGGTCGGGTGGACCTTCGCGAGTCGCACCGGCAGCAGCCCGTCACGCGACATGGCGAAGATGATCCGGGTCGCGCCGATGAGGAGGGTCAGTACGACCGTCGTGAGGCCCGCCACCGCGCCTGCAGAGATCACGGTCGCCATCCAGGCCTGTCCGTGGTGGACGAAGGCGTTAGCCAGGGCAGCAGCCGGATCGAGATCCTGGTAGGGCACCATGCCCGTCACGACGAGAGCGACGACGCAGTACAGAGCCGTGCAGATGATCAGTGAAGCGATGATCCCGATGGGAAGATCCCGCTGCGGGCGCTTCGTCTCCTCGGCTGTCGTGGCGACCACGTCGAAGCCGATGTAGGCGAAGAACACGAGCGCGGCGCCGGCGAAGATCCCTCCCAGCCCGAACGCCGTGGGTTCGATGCCCGACAGGAACTGCAGCAGCGGCTGGGTGAGCCCTGTGACCGCCTCCCGCGGCGCAGGGTCAGGGACGAAGGGCGAGTAGTTCGCGGGGTTGACGAAGAGGATGCCGGCGACGATCACGAACAGCACGATGAAGAGCTTGACGGCGACGAGGACCAGATTGACCCGCATCGACTCGCGGATGCCGTAGGTCATGAGTGCGCCCAGCACGAGCACGAGCACGATGGCCATCACATCCACGATGCCGCCGTAGCCGATCTCGGCGGGTATCGGCATCCCGAGTTGGTCCAGCAGGACTCCGAGGTACGCGCTCCATCCCTGCGCGACGACCCCCGCCCCCAGGAACATCTCGAGGATGAGGTCCCAACCGATGATCCACGCCAGGAGCTCACCGAGCGACGCGTAGGAGAAGGTGTAGGCCGAACCGGACACGGGAACTGTCGACGCGAACTCCGCGTAGCACATCGCCGCGAGTCCGCACGCGATAGCGGCCACGACGAAACTGATGACGATCGCCGGCCCCGCCACCTCGTGGGCGACACGTCCCGTGAGGGTGAAGATGCCGGCGCCGATCACGACGCCGACGCCGAAGACCGTGAGGTCGAAGGCGGACAGAGACTTCTTGAGCCGGAACTCCGGCTCCTCGGTGTCGGCGATGGACCGCTCTACCGACTTCGTGCGCATCACGCTCATCGGAATGCTCCTCCGTTCGTCAGGGACCACATGCTAGTGGGCACGTCGCTCCCCGCGCGGGTCCACCACCGTGCCGGGTCGAGGTGCGTCCGCTGCGGTGTCTGCGCGGCGCGGTAGGTTGGGAGGCGTGAAAGCGCGCCCCGAAGACCAGCTCCGCCTCGTCGACCTTGCCGCCCTCGATGCGACCGTGCGAGCTGCCGATCACGCCCGGCGCAACCCGGAGCAGGCCGCTCGAGTGCAGGAGCTCCTCGCGCAGCGCCAGACCCAGTCGACCGAGCTCACGCGGCTCCTCGGTGTCCGCGACGACATCGCGGCCGAACTCTCTCGCGTCGAGTCCGACGTGGCCGTGGTCGATGCCCGCGCCGCCCGAGACGCGGAACGTCTGACAGCGGTCACCAACCCGAAGGACGCCCAGGGCCTCGAGCATGAGATCGCATCGCTCGCGAAGCGCAAGAGCGACCTCGAGGACGCCGAACTGGAACTGATGGAGCGGCTCGACCTCGCGGCGAGCGACGTCGCGGCCCAGGAGACGCTCATCGCCACGACGAACGACGAAGGCGCGCGCCTGAGTGCGGCAGCAAAGGCCGACGTCGCCGCCGCGACGGCACGAGGGGAAGCCGCCGGCCGCGACCGGTCGGCGCTGGCATCCTCGTTGCCGGAGGATCTCCTCGCCCTGTACGAGAAGCTCGCCGTGCGAGGCACGGGCGCCGCACTCCTGCGCCAACGCACGTGCGAAGGATGCCGCATGGTGCTCGCCGGCACCGATCTCCACACCCTTCGCCAGGCAGCCGACGACGACGTGGTGACGTGCCCCGAGTGCGGATGCATCCTCGTGCGCACCGACGAGTCCGGCCTGTGAGCATGACGCCGCGCATGCCATGACGACGGGCGGACCGGCGTGGACCCTCGTCGCCGGCCAGGAGGCCTCCGACCTCACCCTCATCGAGGTGACCGCGACCGGCGAGGAGATCTCGCGCCGGAAGGTGCCGCGTCGCGAGCTCCCCGGGGTCATCGCCTCCCACTCGACGGCTCACCGTTGGATATGGTCGGACACCGCGCGCTGGTATCCGTCGCTGCTGGCGGAAGGCGTGTCCGTATCGCGCTGTCATGACCTGCGCCTGAGCCACGCCATCCTGCACGGGAGTGCTCTCGTCACGGATGCCGCCGACCTCCGTGCGGCCGTGTCGTGGTCACATGCGCCCGCCGCCGACGAGACCGCGAGTGACACCCTGTTCGGGCTGGAGGAGAAGGGGGGCACCCCTGAGCACCCCGACGAGGTCCTCCTCGAATTCCGCCGCCAGCAGCGCGCCGTCGCGTCGTCCACGCATCCCGACCGACTCCGGCTCCTCCTTGCCGCCGAGTCGGCTGGCGCATTGATCGCCGCGGAACTCCACGCCGCCGGCGTTCCATGGGACGCTGCGACCCACGAGCGCATCCTCACCGAGATGCTCGGGTCACGACCGGCCGGAGGAGGCCTCCCGACCCGCGTGCAGGCGTGCGCCGACGAGGTGCGTGCCGCGCTGGGCGACCCGCACGCGAGCCTCGACTCCCAGCCGAAGCTGCTCCGCGCGCTCCACCGCGCGGGGGTGGCCGCGCGTTCCACGAGCAAGTGGGAGCTCGCGGAGTTCGACCACCCCGTGATCGAACCGCTGCTGGCGTACAAGCGGATGACACGCCTTCTCAGCGCCAATGGCTGGGCGTGGCTGGCGGAGTGGGCACCGGACGGGAGATTCCGTCCCGTATACGTTCCCGGCGGCGTCGTCACGGGCCGTTGGGCATCATCGGGCGGCGGAGCGCTGCAGCTTCCGCGCCAACTGCGAGCCGCCGTCCGCGCCGATCCCGGTTGGACGCTGGTCGTCGCCGACGTGGCGCAACTCGAGCCTCGCGTGTTGGCGGCCATGTCGCGCGACACCGCACTCGCCGACGCGGCGCGCGGCGTCGATCTGTACGAAGGGATCGTCGCCGGAGGCGTCGTGTCCACCCGGCAGGAGGCGAAGATCGCCGTGCTGGGCGCGATGTACGGTGCGACTACGGGCGACAGCGGCCGCCTCGTCCCCGCGCTGCGCCGCGCCTACCCGAGAGCGATGGCGTTGGTCGACGACGCCGCACGCCAGGGGGAGGACGGCGGGATCGTCACGACCTGGCTGGGACGCTCGAGCCCTCCTCCGTCCGAGGGATGGCGCGCGCTGCAGGCGCGGGCGACGGATGCCGAAGCGCAGGCGGGCGATGACGCGGCTGCGCGACGGTCAGGACGTGACCGCGGTCGCTTCACCCGCAACTTCGTCGTGCAGGGGACGGCCGCCGAGTGGGCCCTGGCGTGGCTGGCGGACCTGCGCACACGGCTGGTCGACCTGCCGCTGGTGGACACCGCTTCAGCGGCCACGGCATCCGGCCCGCTGTTCTCCCGGCGCGCTCATCTGGCGTTCTTCCTCCACGACGAGATCATCGTGCACGCACCGGCCGACCAGGCCGGTCTCGTCGCCGCGGCGGTACGCGCGAGCGCTGAACGGGCTACCGAGCTGCTCTTCGGGGGCTTCCCGATCGACTTTCCGCTCGACCTGCGGATTTCCGCCGACGCCGCCAAGGACTGACGCGGCGCGTCACCCGCACGTGAGCTCGCGCACGGGCAGTTCGTCAGGCGGGAACAGCAAGGGCGTGTGCAGGAGCCGAGGCGAGACCTCGCCCAACTCGGGGGCGACGAAGCGCACCTCGATGAGCGCGGACTCTCCCGGAGCGAGCTCGACTTCGGTCGCGCTCGTCGGGAAGCCGCCGTCCTCCACGTCGACCGACACGACCTGCTCTGCATCGACGGTCGTCCCGCCGGCGAACCATCCCGCCGGCGCCGCGACGGCGATCGCCGTCGCGATGTGACCCGCGGTCACTCCCCAGCGTCCGCTGCCGGTCATGCTGAAGGGCCACTTCTCGCCGGCGTCGGCGGGGGCATCATTCGTGAGTCGAACCTGCACGGCGACCTCGGTGCGTTCGTCGGCGCGGCACGATCCGGACACCGCGCCGAGTTCGACGCGCAGACTGCTGTCCATCTTGGCGCCGGTCGCATCGTTGAGATACACCATGAAGGCATCGCCACCCGCGCGGCGGTGTCGCTCGAGTGCTCCGGCGAAGGGGGAGCGGGCGATGACATCCGCCTCACGTTCATCGTCGCTCCACACGGAGATGCGGCCCTGATCGATGGGCGCGCGCAGCGCCGTGATCCATGCCGCGGGCGGGGCCGAACTCGACAGCACGCTGCGGAAGAAGCGATCCGTGAGGTCCTGGAAGAAGACCGTCTGCTCCTTCGGCTCGCGATGCAGGTACGGCGCGATGAGGACACGGGAGATGAAGCCGTCGCGCTGGAGCACCTTCCCGTCCTCGAGCGTGATCGGACCGGTGATGGCCAGAAGGGAGCGCAGCACGAGCGGATCGATCGACACGACGACGTCCGGTCGGTGGCCGGTCAGCCCTTCCCACCACGTGGATGCCAGTCGGGCAGACAGGTCGAAATCGGGTGTCGTCGTGGTGTTCTGCACGTATCGCCCGACGATGTCGCCGTAGAGGGCGGTCGTGGACGCCGGAACCGGCAGGATCTCCGTCTTGGTCCGACGGAACTCGCTGGAGTCAGCCTGCCTCGTGAGTTCGATCTTCCCCCCGTCGGCGACGAGTTCGGCGAACGACCCCGTGATCCCACCCCCGGAGCGCAGCTCGGCATTGTTCTGCAGCATCACGAGGATGCGGCGCGGTTCGTCGGCTCCCAGCATGCCCGGGAGGACGTCGCTGAGGTCGGCGAGACCGCTCACGGCGGCCCCGACAGAGCTCAGCATTCCGCTGACGTCGTCGACGCCGCTCGCCACCTCACCGATGAGACCATCCCGCGGGATGCCGTCCACCACCGACTGCACGTCTCGCAGCGTGGTCCGAGCCTCGTCGAGCGGTGCAGCGGCCGACGACACCAGCGCCACGTCGATCGCGCCATCGGAGAGAAGTTCCCCGTCGGTGAGCTGTTCGGTGAGCGCCAGGACCGGATCGGCCACGTCGAGGGCGATGCGGTGCAGCTGCGTCGTGACGACGCGCGCGGCGTGAAGGTTCTCTCCCAGACCGGGCACCATCTCCGCCGCGCGCCAGAAGGGATCGGAGGCAGCCGCCTGAGCGGAGTCCGCCCGACGGTCGAACTCGGAGACCACATCGCCCAGCGTGTCGACGTCGCCGTCCTCGAGAGCCTTCTCCGCGCGCTGCTGCAGCTGGGCGACCCCCGCGAGCTCGTCGCGAACGACGAGCACGCGCGACGTCACCCACACGCCGACGCCGACGAGGATGACGAGGAGACCGGCAACGGTCCACCCGACGATCCTGCGTCGGCGACGACGAGTCGGATCAGGCGATGCCTGACCCATGGATCAGTTGGTGCGACGACGCCGGCCGGCAACCAGCAGTCCCGCGCCGACGAGGAGCACCGCTCCGCCGCCGACCACGAAGGGCAGCGCGTCGAAGTCGGAGCCCGTCACCGCGAGCACCTCGCTGTCGACACCGGCGGGCTCACCCGTGATGTCGGGGCGGGCGCTGCAGTACGGGCTGCTCGGCGGGTAGCTGAGCGCCACCGCGATCTCCGGGTTGACGACGACCTTCGCCGAGATGTCCCCACGGGTCCACGCGAAGTTGTCGTTCGTCTCGACCCACGAGCCGTCGACGAATGCCCAGCCCGGCCATCCGGTCGGCGTGCCGTCAGCGGCGATCGAGGCTCCGGGCCACAGGATGCGGCCGTCGAGGTGACCGTCGGCATCCAGCGCGCCGAGCTGGATCGTCGTCGACTGCGAACCGTTCGAGAGCACGAGGCTCGCGGTGTGGCTCGTCGACTTGTTGTTGGTATCGGTGAGAACCACCGAGTACTCGATCCACGGCACATCGTTGTCGCAGACGCCCGCGACCTCCGAGCCGGCAAGCGTCAAGCTGCCGTCGACGCCCGGCGTGTAGCCGTCGTCCTCGGTTGCGGCGTGCGCTGCGGTCGGCAGCGACAACAGCAGAATCCCCGCGAAAAGCGCGCGTGCGAACACTGATTTCTTCATGACAAGCCCCCCAGCCTGCTCATCGGGCCCTCCCCAATCGGGCCCATACATCGCGATGCTACACCACGTTCGGGCTCCGCGCGGTAAACTCGCCGAGCGAATGGGTCGGCTGGACGGTCGCGTGGCGGGAGACCGCACCGAGGAACGTCCGGGCTCCACAGGGCAGGGCGGTGGGTAACACCCACCCGGAGTGATCCGCGAGACAGTGCCACAGAGAGCAGACCGCCCGCCGTCATGGCGGGTAAGGGTGAAAGGGTGGTGTAAGAGACCACCGGGGTCGTGGTGACACGACTCGCACGGCAAACCTCGCCCGGAGCAAGGCCAGACAGGGGATGACGACGCGGCTCGCCGAGTCCCCGGGTAGGCCGCTGGAGCGGCGCGGCAACGCGTCGCCGAGAGAGATGACCGTCCACGGGGCTCAAGCCCCCGGACAGAACCCGGCGTACAGGCCGACCCATTCGCCCCATCTGCCACCCGAGACGCTCGGGCTGCCGACGAGCGTCAGGCGACCGCGAGCGCAGCGGCTCCGATGATTCCGGCGTTGTTGCGGTGCACGGCGGGCACGATCGGCGTGCTCAGGTCGAGCAGCGGCAAGAACTGGTCGGCATGCTTGGATACGCCACCGCCGACGATGAACAAGTCGGGGCTCAGCAAGAACTCCAGGTGACGGTAGTACCACTGCAGGCGCTCCGCCCACTTCTCCCAGCTCAGTTCGTCGCGCTCCATGGCGGAGTACGCCGTCCAGGCCTCGGCATCCTTCTTGTGCCCGGCGCGCTGCAGGTGACCGAGCTCCGAGTTCGGGATGAGCACGCCGTCGTGGATCATGGCGGTGCCGATGCCGGTTCCCAGCGTCGTCAGAATCGAGAGTCCGGCCTGTTCCCGCGCCGCGCCGTAACGCAGCTCCGCGACGCCGGCCACGTCCGCATCATTGGCGAAGTGGATCTCGCGGCCGAGTCCTTCCTCGAAGAAGTGCTCGGCTTCGAACCCGATCCACGCATCCGAGACGTTCGCGGCCGACAGGGTGCGCCCCCGCTTCACGATCGCCGGAAACGCGACCCCCAGCGGGACGTTCTCATCTCGCACCTCGAGACGATCGAGCACGACCCGGACGGCGTCGAGCACGTCGTCCGGCTCCGCTCCGGCGGGCGTGGCCACCTTGATCCGATCGGTGAGCAAGGTGCCGGCCGCGAGGTCGACGATCGCTCCCTTGATCCCCGTGCCGCCGATGTCCACCCCGACAGCGCGGGTCGTTTTGGTCGCCATGCCGCCAGCCTACCCAGCCGACGCGGGCCCTCGTAGGATCGAAGGCACCGCCGGAGATTACCGGCACAGAGGGGAGCCGTCATGACCGGAGACGACCAGAAGTTCTGGTACAACCTGCGCACCGGCGAAGTGGAGCGCGGATTCGAGTCGCCCTCCGTCGACCGTGCGGGGCCGTTCGAGACCGCCGAAGAGGCCGCTCGCGCCCCCCAGGTGATGGCAGAGCGCTCACGCGCCTGGGCGGACGAGGAGGCGCGCGAGGACGACTGGAGCACTCCCCGATCCGGCTCCGTGTCGACGGACGGCGAGGGCGATCAGGGCCGATAGTCTGGCTTCAACCGTCATCGGAGAGGACGCGATGGACAAGCAGCGGGACTTCGTACTGCGCACGATCGAGGAGCGCGGAGTCAAGTTCGTGCGCCTCTGGTTCACGGATGTGATCGGAACCCTCAAGTCGGTCGCGATCGCGCCCGCCGAGGTGGAGGGCGCCTTCACCGAGGGACTCGGTTTCGACGGGTCGGCCATCGAGGGCCTTACCCGCTCGTACGAGTCCGACCTGCTCGCGCATCCGGATCCGACGACGTTCCAGACCCTGCCGTGGCGCGGTGAGATCGATCCCACCGCACGCATGTTCTGCGACATCACCACACCCGACGGGCAGCCGGCGGTCGCCGACCCTCGGCACGTCCTCAAGCGCACCTTGGCGAAGGCCGCCGATGCCGGCTTCACCTTCTACACGCATCCCGAGATCGAGTTCTATCTGCTGAAGTCGTCGACCTACGGGCCCGAAGGTCCGGAGCCCGTCGACTCCGCCGGCTACTTCGACAACGTGCCCGGTGGCACGGCACACGACTTCCGCCGACGCTCGGTGCGCATGCTCGAAGACCTCGGGATCTCGGTGGAGTACAGCCACCACGAGGGCGGCCCCGGGCAGAACGAGATCGATCTCCGCTACGCCGACGCACTGGCCACCGCGGACAACATCATGACCTTCCGCACCGTCGTGAAGGAGGTCGCGATCGAACAGGGCGTCTACGCCACGTTCATGCCGAAGCCGTTGAGCGGTCATCCCGGCAGCGGCATGCACACGCACATGTCCCTGTTCGAGGGCGACGTCAACGCGTTCTACGAGGAGGGCGCGCAGTACCAGCTCTCCCTCACAGGGCGCCGCTTCATCGCCGGACTCCTGCGGCACGCGAACGAGATCGCCGCCGTCACGAACCAGTTCGTCAACTCCTACAAGCGGCTCTGGGGCGGAGACGAAGCGCCCAGCTTCATCTGCTGGGGTCACAACAACCGCTCCGCGCTCGTGCGCGTGCCCATGTACAAGCCGAAGAAGGGGCAGTCGACGCGGGTCGAGTACCGGGCCCTCGACTCCGCCGCCAACCCTTACCTGGCGTATGCCCTCATGCTCGCCGCCGGTCTGAAGGGGATCGAAGAGGAGTACGAGCTGCCGCCCGAGGCCGAGGACAACGTCTGGTCGTTGACGGATGCCGAGCGCCGCGCGCTGGGCTACGAAGCGCTCCCTGCGAGCCTCGATCACGCGCTCGAGTACATGGAGGAGTCGGAACTGGTGGCCGAGACGCTCGGCGAGCAGGTCTTCAACTACGTGCTGCTCAACAAGCGCCGCGAGTGGCAGGAGTACCGCGCGCAGGTCACGCCCTTCGAGTTGAAGAGCAACCTGGAGATGCTCTAGTCCCCATGTCCGCGAGCCCGCGTTCCGGCGCCCTCACCGGCCTCGCTCGCGCGGGCTTCGGCGACCTCGCCGAGACGGACCGGGTCCTCGACGAACTCTCCGCGCTGGTCGGCATCGATCGCGACGCGCTCACCGCCCACGCCGATCGGGCAGCCGACCCCGACGCGGCGTTGGGTGCACTGGCACGAGTGGCACGCCGCGACCCCGCCGCCGTCACCAGCGCGCTGCGAGCCGTTCCCGGCATCCTCTGGTCGCTCCTGGGGGCCTCAGCGGGATTCGCGGATTTCTACCTGCGCCACCCTGAGGAGCTCGCCCACATCGCCGACCCCGCGGCAGGGCTGCCGACGGCTGCCGAACTCCGAGATGAGCTCGCGGAGGCCGTGGGCACGGATGCCGAGGGGTTCGCGGCACGCGGCGACGAATCCGCTTGGGTCGCGCTCCGGGTGCGCTACCGGCGTCTGCTGGCGCGCATCGCGGCCTACGACCTCGCCGCTTCCGACGCCACGACGGTGCTGGCCCCCGTTGCAGCTGCCCTCGCCGACGCGGCGGGAGCAGCGTTGGAGGCGTCACTAAGCGTCGCGCGGACGCGAGTCGTCGCGGGTGGCGCCGGCGCCGGACTGTTCCCGCGGGAGCAGGTCGCGGCGACCCGCCTCGCGATCATCGGCATGGGCAAGACGGGCGCGCGCGAGTTGAACTACGTCAGCGACGTCGACGTCATCTTCGTGGGCGGCGGAACCGCCGAGGGTGTGAGCGCCTACGGGGAGAGCCGCCTCATCGACATCGCGACGCGGCTGGCCGTGCAGACGATGCGTGGTATCTCTGGCGTCGAGATCGAGCCGCCCCTGTGGGAAGTTGACGCCAACCTCCGGCCCGAGGGCAAGCAAGGCGCGCTCGTCCGCTCGCTGGATTCGCATCTCTCGTACTACGACCGCTGGGCGAAGAGCTGGGAGTTCCAGGCGCTCCTCAAGGCGCGCCCTCTTGCCGGCGACGCAGCGCTCGGCGCGGAGTACGTCGCGGCGGTCCAGCCCAAGGTGTGGACGTCCGCCGCGCGCGAGAACTTCGTCGACAGTGTCCAGCGGATGCGGGAGCGGGTCACGGAGCACATCCCCGCCGCCGACGTGCCGTATCAGCTGAAACTCGGTCCGGGCGGCATCCGCGACATCGAGTTCACCGTCCAGCTCCTGCAGCTCGTCCACGGTCTCCAGGACGATCGCATCCGCCAATCCGGCACGCTGCCCGCCCTCGACGCGCTCGTGTCGGAGGGGTACATCGGGCGGGACGACGCGGCGAGCTTCTCGCAGCACTATCGCACCCTCCGCGTCCTCGAGCACCGCGTGCAGCTGGCCGGTCTTCGCCGCACCCACCTGATGCCTTCAAGCCCCGAGGGCCTGCGCGTGCTGGCACGCGCCTCCGGCCTGGCCGAGTCGGGGCCCGCCGTCTGGGCGCTGTGGGAGTCCGTCAAGCGCCAGGTCCGTGAGATTCATGTACGGCTGTTCTACCGCCCCCTCCTGTCCGCCGTCGCTGCCATCCCCGCCGATGAGCAGACCCTGTCGCCGCAGCAGGCGCACGATCGGCTAGCGGCCATCGGCTTCCGGGATCCGGCGGGTGCGCTGCGACACATCGGCGCGCTCACGAGCGGCCTCAGCCGTAAGGCGACGATTCAGCGTCACCTGATCCCGGTCATGCTCCGATGGTTCGCCGACGGCGTCGACCCCGACTACGGACTCCTCGCCTTCAGACGGATCAGCGAACGACTGGGGGACACCCCGTGGTTCCTTCGCATGCTGCGCGACTCGTCGGGTGCCGCCGAGCGGCTGACGCGAGCGCTGTCCGGTTCCCGCTACATCGGCGAACTCATGGAGTGGATTCCGGAATCGGTCGCGTGGCTCGACTCCGAGGAACCGCTGCGCCCGCGCCGAGGCATCGCCCTTCAGGAGGAGGCGCGTGCGATCCAGACGCGTCACCGATCGATCGACGATGCGATGAGCGCGGTACGAGCGCTCCGCCGACGTGAGCTCCTGCGGCTCGCGCTGGCGGCAGTCGTCGGCACGGTGACGATCGAGGATCTCGCACAGGGACTCACGACCGTGAGTGAAGTGACCATTCAAGCGACGCTGCGGGCCGTGCGCCGCGAAGTCGTGCCCCCCGAGGACGACGCCCTCGACTTCGCCGTCATCGCCATGGGTCGGTTCGGCGGCGCGGAACTCGGCTTCGGCTCGGACGCAGACGTCATGTACGTCTACGACGCGAACGGGATCGATCCGCAGCGCGCCCACCACCTGGCGGTCCGCCTCGCGACGGGTCTCCGCACGTACTCGGAGGATCATCGCCTTCCCTTCGAGCTCGACGCGGACCTCCGCCCCGAAGGCCGAAACGGTCCGCTCGCCCGCTCGTACGATGCATACGCCGAGTACTACCGCCGGTGGTCGCTCTCATGGGAGGCGCAGGCGCTGCTCCGGGCACGCGGCGTCGCCGGGAGCACCAAGCTCATCACGCGCTTCATGGCGCTGGCCGATGACGTCCGCTACCCGGCATCCGTCGAACTGCAGGCGGTGCGGGAGATCAAGCGCATCAAGGCGAGGGTCGAGAGCGAACGCCTGCCACAGGGAGCGGACCGCACCCGTCACCTCAAGCTGGGACCTGGCGGGCTCAGCGACGTCGAATGGCTCGTGCAGGTCCTGCAGCTCTCGCACGCGCACCGCGTGCCAGGCCTGCGGACGACGTCCACGATCGCCGCGCTCGAGGCGGCACGGGAAGCAGGGCTGGTGCCGGACGCCGCGGCCGAACGACTCAGCGAGAGTTGGCGGCTGGCGAGCCGACTGCGTTCGGCGAATACTCTCCTGTCAGGTCAGACGAGCGACGTCCTCCCGACGGATCGCGGGAAACTCGACGGCATCGGACGCGTCCTGGAGTATCCGGCCCGCTCGGCCACACTCGTCGAGGAGGATTGGCTGCGCACCGCGCGTCGATCACGCCGTGTCTTCGAGAAGCTCTTCTACGGCTGAGAGCATCTCGGTGCACAACGCCGAAGCGCCCCGGACAGCTCCTGTCCGGGGCGCTTCGAGCAGAATGCGTCAGACGCCGAAGTACAGCTCGTACTCGAAGGGGTGCGGACGCGCCGCGAGCGGCTTGATCTCGTTCTCGATCTTGTACTCGATCCAGGTCTCGATCAGCTCGGGCGTGAACACCCCGCCGGCGAGAAGGAACTCGTGGTCGGCACGGAGAGCCTCCAGCGAGTCCAGCAGCGAGTTGGGCACCTGCGGGATGTTCTTGGCCTCCTCGGGCGGGAGCTCGTAGAGGTCCTTGTCGACCGGCTCGTGCGGCTCGATGCGGTTCTTGATGCCGTCCAGACCCGCCATCATCTGCGCGGCGAAGGCCAGGTAGGGGTTACCGGAAGCGTCGGGCGCGCGGAACTCGATGCGCTTGGCCTTCGGGTTGGAGCCCGTGATCGGGATGCGGATGGCCGCGGAGCGGTTTCCGGCCGAGTACACGAGGTTGACGGGGGCTTCGTATCCCTTGACCAGGCGCTTGTACGAGTTGAGCGTCGGGTTGGTGAACGCGAGCACTGCGGGAGCGTGTGCAAGCAGGCCACCGATGTACCAGCGCGCCGTGTCGGACAGCCCGCCGTAGCCCTTCTCGTCGTAGAAGAGGGGTTCGCCGTTCAGCCACAGCGACTGGTGGGTGTGCATTCCCGAGCCGTTGTCGCCGAAGAGCGGCTTCGGCATGAAGGTTGCGACTTTGCCCCACTGCTCGGCGGTGTTCTTGACGATGTACTTGAACTTGAGGATGTCGTCCGCGGAGTGGACCATCGTGTCGAAACGATAGTTGATCTCCTGCTGGCCACCGGTGCCCACCTCGTGGTGCGCGCGCTCCAGCACGAGACCCGACTCGATGAGCTTCAGCGAGATGTCGTCGCGCAGGTCGGCGGTCTTGTCGACGGGGGAGACGGGGAAGTAGCCGCCCTTGTACGGGGTCTTGTTGGCGAGGTTTCCACCCTCCTCCTCGCGGCCGGTGTTCCAGGCACCCTCCTCGGAGTCGACGCTGTAGAAGCTGGCGTTCTGCGTCACCGAGTAGCGCACGTCGTCGAAGATGTAGAACTCGGCCTCCGGCGCGAAGAACGCGGTGTCGGCGATCCCCGTCGAGGCAAGGTACTTCTCGGCCTTCTTGGCGACCTGACGCGGGTCCTTGGCGTAGATTTCGCCGTTGCGCGGGTTGTAGATGTCGAAGACCATGATGAGCGTCTTCGCCTCGCGGAACGGGTCGAGGTAAGCGGTGGAGACATCCGGGATGAGCTGCATGTCGGACTCGTGGATGTTCGCGAAGCCACGGATCGAGGAGCCGTCGAACAGCTGACCGACGGTGAAGAACTCCTCGTCGACGGTCGATGCAGGGATGTTGAAGTGCTGCTGCACACCCGGGAGATCCGTGAAACGGATGTCGAGGAACTTGACGTCCTCGTCCTTGATGTACTTGAGCACCTCGGATGAATCTTTGAACATGGAGTCTCCAAGATCGGGTGGGAACCGCCACTACCGGCAGGTTGTCTCGAAGCTATCGAAACGGGGTTGCCCGGCAGTATCTCGCATGTTTCGGGCATGTTACAGAGCCATGGTTACGCTGGAGCGGTGACGGATCGCGACAGCACGTACCCCGGCGAGCGACTCGGGATGCCGGAGGCGGGAAGCGGAAGCATCGCTCGCCCCGGTCGTCGGATCGCCGCACTCGCCATCGACTGGGCTTGCGCGGTCATCGTGTCGATCGCGTTCTTCTCGTACGACTCGTTCGCGACGCTGATCGTCTTCGCCGTCGTCCAGCTGGTGTTCCTACCCACGCTGGGAGGGAGCCCGGGCCACCGCCTCGCAGGTCTGCGGATCCAGTTGCTCGGTGGCGGGTGGGTGGGACTGTGGCGCCCCATCATCCGCACGCTGCTACTCCTCATGGTCATCCCCGCGGTGATCTGGGATCCGGATCAGCGTGGACTGCACGACAAGGCGGCCGGGACGGTACTCGTACGCGCCTGACGCCTCAGCGAGGGCGCGGCGCCCGCGCCTTCGTCGGGTCGATCCCCTTAGGGATCGGCAGGGAGGTGACCGACTGCGAGACGGAGTCGACGCGCTTGACGACGGCCGCCATCGTGCCGCGGTCCACCTTCTTCGGGAGCGCCTTGATCGTCGCCGCCAGCTTCGAGATGGGGATATCGCCTTCACCGTGACCGACGTGGAAGACGTGGACAGGCACGCCCGACGCCACGCGCTGCACCTTGACGCGCTCGTCGTTGACGAGCCTCGTGAGACGCCCGGCAGCACCCTCGCCGACGATCACGACACCGCCGCGGCCGATGACGCGGTAAACGGCATCCTGCGTTCGGGGGTTGACGCCGACGGGAGTGTCGGACGCGACCCATCGCCGCCCGAGCGACGTCGACAGCACGTGACCCGCAGCGCCCGGCATGCCGTCGATCTTCTTGTACATCGCTTTAGTCGACAGACGGGTGAGCGTCATCATCGCAGCCAGGATCCCGAACATCACGCCCGTCACGGCCCACAGGATGATGCTCCAGACAGCGACCGGGGGCACGAAGAACCCGACGAGGACGCCGACTCCCGCACCCGCCACCACGATGGCCAACAGCACCCAGGGAGCCCACGAGTAGACGTCACGGGTGAAGCTGACGAGCGAGCGGATCTGGCGGAAGAAGCCGGGCCGCTTTTCGGGGGCGGAACTGCGCGATGACATGGCCCTAAGCCTACCTTCGCCTACACGCCTTCTTCACAGTCCTCGCTGCTCTGTCGCTGTCCACGGCATTCCGGCTGCGAGCAAGACGCCTGTGCGCCGAGACTCACACTCGGAGCATGACGACGAGCCATCTCGCCACGCCCCTCCGCCATCTCTCCGCAGATGACGCTCCGATACCCGGTGACCTCCTTCCTTCGACCGGCGGGCGAGAGCCGCTGGTGCGGACCCCCTTCGACGCCTGGCTGGAGAATCCAGCGTGGCGCGCGGACCCCGACGGTCATCTGCTCGCGCCTCGGGATGTAGAGAGCGGTCCCGACCGCCCGGGCGTTCTGGTCCTCCACTGCCCGTTGCGGCTACGCGGCTGGATTGACGGGCGCGCCGCGGTGACGGATGCCGAAGCCGTCACCCTGTGCGTGAGCATTCTGAGGGGAGCGCTCGAAGCCGACAGACTCGGGATCGTCGCGGGCACCTGGTGGATGACCTCCACCGGCCGTCCTGTGCTTGCAGCAGGGGGCGTGACGCCGTGGCGTACCGAGACCGATGCGATCCTCGGTGAACTCTGTCTCGGAGACGCGGAGCGTGCGACGGCCGTCAGCGCCGCGCGACGTGCGGTCGCCGACGCGAGGCTTCTGATCCGCGATCACGACGCCGTCGAGGACACCCTGTTCTCGCTCGCCGAGCCGAGCCCACTGACGACGGAGTCGGCTCGCCGCGCCCGATCCGTCACCGACAGCGCGCGCGGCGAGATCGAGCGGGTTGTCAGCCGCCGGGAGCCGGCCGTGCTCTCCGTCGTGCGGGGCCACATCGATGGCGACTGGGCGGATCGCGTGCGCGCGGCCTGGGACGGGGTGAGTGCATCGTTCCGCTCTCGCTCGAAGAGAACTGAGCGCGGGCCCGCCGCGGGTACGCGACGACGACGCGTCGTGTTGACCGCCCTCACCGTGTGCATGCTCGTCCTCGTGGGCGGGCTCCTCCTGCCGCAAGACGAGGGCGACCGTGTCGCAGCCGAGCGCCGCAGCATGGCCGGAGGTGTGGATCGCCGGACCGCTTCTTCAGCGGTGAGCGCGAGCCCGACCTCCACTCCGACGCCGTCGGGGGAGTCAGGATCCCCGGACGAAGGCACCGGTCGGGGTGATGCGCCCGAGGCGGTGGTCGCGCTCGTGGAACGTCTGAGCGCCTGTGCCCCTGACGGATGTTCGTCGGAGGTCGTCGAGAACACGCAGGATGTGTTTCCCGCCGGCGCCGCTACGACCGTCGTGAAAAAACGGGAGGTAGCGCTCATCGACGACTACGGCGGTGTCGCCGCCTACCGTGTCACCGCTGACGAGGATCGTGGCGCGCAGATCGTCGTCGTCGTGGCCTCCGACGAAGAATGGCTGGTCCGCGACGTCTACGACGTCACCGACCAGCCATGAACCCTTCGATGAGCCGGAAGGACCGATCAGATGCCGAGCTGCGACTCGAACTCGGCCGCTTCCAGCCGCGCCTTCACCGCGCCGAGGAATCGGGCCGCGTCGGCGCCGTCGATCGTCCGGTGGTCGTAGGACAGCGCCAGGTACACGTACGAACGGACCGAGATCGCTTCCTTCCCGTCGACCGTGACGACGCCGGGACGCTTGACGACCACGCCCGTGCCGAGGATGGCCGACTGAGGCAGGAACACGACAGGCGTGTCGAACAGCGCACCGCGGGAACCGGTGTTGGTGAGCGTGAACGTTCCGCCGGCGAGCTCGTCGGGCTTCAGCTTGTTGTCTCGCGTGCGAGCGGCGAGGTCCGCGATCTCGTGAGCGATCTGAGCCAGGTTCTTCGAACCGGCGTCGCGCAGCACGGGCGTCAGCAGTCCGCGCTCGGTGTCGACGGCGATCGACAGATTCTCCGTCGGCGGGTACACGATGTCGGTCCCGTCGACCGTGGAGTTGATGATCGGGAAAGCCTGAAGGCCCTCGGCCGCGGCCAGCGCGAAGAAGGGAAGGAACGACAGCTTGTCGCCCGTCTTCTCCTGGAAGGTGCCCTTCACCTTGTCGCGGAAGTTGGACAGCTTGGTGACGTCCACCTCGATGACCGTTGTCAGCTGCGCCGTCTGCTGCATCGAGGCGACCGCACGCTCGGCGAGAACCTTGCGCAGGCGCGACATCGGCTGCGTGGTGCCGCGCAGGGGCGAGACCTCGACGACCGGCGCCGCCGCCGGTGCACTTGCCGCGGATGCCGTCGGGGCGGCCGAGGCCGCCTCTGCCGCCTTGAGGACGTCCTCCTTGCGGATACGACCGCCGACACCGGTTCCGGTGACGGAGGCCAGATCGACACCCTGCTGCTGGGCGAGTCGGCGGACGAGCGGGGTCACGTAGGTCGGTCCGTCGTCGTCGACCTGCGATCCGCTGGAGGCAGGCACCGGGGACGGAGCTGCCGATGCGGGAGCCGCGGGGGCCGGAGCTGCCGGAGCAGCGGCGGTCGGAGCTGCGGGAGCGGGCGCTGCGGGCGCCGGAGCGGGCGCTGCGGGCGCCGGAGCGGGCGCAGCGGCAGCCGCGGGCTCGGCCGCGACCGGAGCAGAATCGGTCGGTGCTGCCGGGGCAGGAGCGCCCGAGCCGATGCGAGCGAGCACCGCGCCCACGGCGACCGTCTCGTCTTCCGCGACGACGATCTCCTGGAGCGTTCCCGCGAACGGGGCGGGGATCTCGGTGTCGACCTTGTCGGTCGAGATCTCCAGCAGAGGCTCATCGGCGGCGACCTCCTCGCCGACCTGCTTCAGCCAGCGGGTGACCGTTCCCTCCGTCACGCTCTCGCCGAGCTCGGGGAGCACGACGTCCTTCGCGTCGCCGGCAGGTGCCGCGGCGGGAGCCTCAGCAGTGGGCGCCTCAGCAGCGGGAGCCTCAGCAGTGGGCGCCTCAGCAGCGGGAGCCTCAGCGGCAGGAGCCTCAGCGGCAGGAGCCTCAGCGTCACTTCCGGCTCCGGAACCGTCGCCGATCTTCGCGAGCACCGCGCCGACCTCGACCGTCTCGTCCTCCTGAACCAGGATCTCCTCGATGACACCGCTCACGGGCGACGGGATCTCGGTGTCGACCTTGTCGGTCGAGATCTCCAGCAGGCCCTCATCGGCCTGAACGGTGTCACCTACCTGCTTGAGCCAGCGGGTCACCGTACCCTCGGTGACGCTCTCTCCGAGCGCGGGGAGGACCACGGATGTGCTCATGGGTGTGTCTCCTTCAGACGTATCGATGTCATCTTTAGCTTACTGACCCGCGGGACTGCGTCGTCAGAGTGCGTGCAGGGGCTTGCCTGCGAGCGCGAGGAACGCCTCGCCGAGGGCTTCGCTCTGCGTGGGGTGGGCGTGGATCAACGGCGCAAGGTCCTCCGGATGGGCTTCCCATCCGACCGCGAGCTGCCCCTCCGTGATGAGCTCGCCCACGCGGTCGCCCACGAGATGCACGCCGACGACGGGTCCGTCGGCCAGACGCACGACCTTGACGAGACCGGCGGTCCCGATGATCTCGCTCTTGCCGTTGCCTGCCAGGTTGTACTCGTACGCCACGACACGGTCACCGTGCTCGGCGCGCGCCTGCGCCTCCGTGACCCCCACCGAAGCGACCTCAGGGCTCGAATAGGTGACGCGCGGGATCGTGGTCTCGGGAACCGCCACGGGGGCAAGACCCGCGATCTCCTCAGCGACGAAGATTCCCTGCTGGAACCCCCGATGGGCGAGCTGGAGGCCAGGCACGATGTCCCCGACGGCCCAGACATGGGGAACGTTCGTGCGCAGCCGCTCATCGACCGGCACGAACCCTCGGTCGAGGGTGACACCGGCATCCTCGAATCCGAGACCAGCGGTCGCAGGGCCACGACCGATAGCGACGAGGAGGTAGTCGGCGACGAGTTCCTCCCCGCCCTCCAAGCGCACCGTGACGCTGTCGTCCGACTGCTCGGCCGACGCGAATCGCTGACCCAACTTCGCCACGATGCCGCGCTTGCGGAATGCTCGCTCGAGCCCCTTGCTCAGCGCGACGTCCTCATTGGGCACGAGATGGTCGAGCGCCTCGACGATGGTGACCTCGACGCCGAAGGAGCGCCAGACGCTGGCGAACTCCACCCCGATGACGCCGCCGCCGAGGATCACGACCCGGCTCGGGACCTCCTGCAGGGCGAGGGCCTCCTCGCTCGTGAGGATGCGTCCCCCCGCTTCGAGGCCGGGGATCAACTTGGTGAACGACCCGGTGGCCAGCACCACGTCGGTACCGCGATAGACGTCCTCGCCCACCGC
The DNA here is from genome assembly GCA_029202445.1 of Candidatus Microbacterium phytovorans. Lineage (NCBI taxonomy): Bacteria > Bacillati > Actinomycetota > Actinomycetes > Micrococcales > Microbacteriaceae > Microbacterium > Candidatus Microbacterium phytovorans. The sequence continues at coordinate 848,094 of CP119321.1, read as the reverse complement.
GACGCCGCGGTCGGCGAGCAAGCGACCCTCGCCGGCGACGACGGTGATCCCGCGGGCCTTCACAAGTCCCTCGAGACCCTTGAACTTCTTCGCGACGATACCTTCGCGGTACGCCGTGACCCCGGGCATGTCGATCCCGTCGAACGTGGCCGTCACGCCGACCGACGCCGCGTCGCGGACGTGCTCGGCGACCTCCGCCGAGTGGAGGAGCGCTTTGGTCGGGATGCAGCCGCGATGCAGGCACGTACCCCCGAGCTTGTCCTTCTCGATGAGCACGACGGACTTGCCGAGCTCCGCGGCCCGGAGCGCGGCGGCGTACCCTCCGCTCCCGCCTCCGAGGATGACGATGTCGGCTGCGTGCTCGGTCATGATGCGTCTCCTGTGACGAACTCGATGAGTGAACGGACGGTCGCCGCCGTCGGGCCCTTGTCCGTGGACCCGAACGCGGCCTTTGTGGTTCCGGAACCCGCGATGTCGAGGTGGACCCAGGGGATGCGTGGCGCGTCGGCTTCTTCGGAGACCCGCCCGACGAATCGCCGGAGGAAGAGCCCCGCGAAGAGCGATCCGCCGGCCGGGTCGCCGATCTTCGCATTCTGGAGATCGGCGATAGGGGAGTCCAGCTCCTCCTCCATGTGTTCGGGCAGCGGGAGCGGCCACGCCGGTTCACCGGCGCGTTCCGCGGCGGCGAGGTATTCGCCGACGGCGACGTCATCGCCCATGACGCCCGTGTGCCGGTTCCCCAGCGCGACCGAGATCGCGCCGGTGAGAGTCGCTACATCGATGAGGACGTCGGGCTGCTCGCGGCTGGCGGCGACGAGACCGTCCGCGAGCACGAGCCGACCTTCGGCATCCGTGTTGAGAACCTCCACCGTGGTGCCGTCGGCGATGCGGACCACGTCACCGGGACGCGTCGCGCGCCCCGACGGCATGTTGTCCGCGATGCAGAGCCAGCCCGTGACGCGCACCGGCGCCTCGAGCCGGGCAGCGGCGGTGACGACGGCGAGCACGGTCGCGGCACCGCACATGTCGTACTTCATACCCACCATCCCCGCGGGAGGCTTCAACGACAGACCGCCGGTGTCGAAGGTGATCCCCTTGCCGACCAGCGCGATGTGACGTGTCGCACCCTCGGGCGCGTACTCCAATCGCACGAGGCGCGGCGGTCGATCCGAGCCCTGCCCGACCCCGAGGATGCCGCCGAAGCCCTCCTCGGCGAGCCGACGCTCATCGAACACGTCGACCGACACGGGTAGCCCCGCCGCTGCCTCGACGGCGCGGTCGGCGAGATCCTGCGGGCCGAGCCACTCCGCGGGGATATGGACGAGGTCCTTCACGAGCGCCGTTGCCCGACCGACAGCGGCGACGACGCGCTGGTCGGACTCCGCGGGCACCTCCGGCGCGGCGATCACGACGCGTGAGGCGCGGGGCTTGCCTGCATCGCGTTTGTACCCTTGGAACCGGTAGCCCCCGAGCACGACACCTTCGGCGACGGCGCGGACGAGCGCGGGAACAGTGGGCGCGGAGACGGCGAGGTCGTCGAATCCCGTCGTCGTGCGGACGGCCGCGCCGACCGCGTCGCGCACCGCCACCGCGTCAGGGTTCGTGCCGATGCCGACGACGAAGAGCGGCAGAGAGGTCACGCCCGGCGCGTACGCGCGGATGACGCTTCCCGCCGCGCCGGAGAAGCCGACCCCCTCCAGCACTTCCGCAAGGCCCGGAAGCGCCGCCAGCGCATCGCTGGCGGCTCCGATCGGGGGGAGGGCCAGCACGAGGGCATCCGCCTCGATGTCGGCCAGGGCGGACGTGGTGAACGACAGCTCCGGGAACGGCATGGGCTCCATCCTAGTTTTGGTTTGGCGGCGTCGCGCCGAACCGGCCGGTCGCGTGTTCGCTGTCAGCGCGACCGATGCGGAGCCGGCCCGCGCGACGGCTCGTACAGTGGAGTCATGCCCTTGTCCGGTCCTCTGTATGAGCGTGTCGCGACCGCCCCGCCCATCCCCAGCGGTCTGCCGCTGGTGATCGTGCTGACGGGGTTCACGGATGCCGGGAGCGCGGCGTCGCGGATGGTCGACTTCTTCCGCGATGATCTCGACCCCACCCCCGTCCTCTCGTTCTCCTCGGACGTCCTGCTGGACTACCGCGCTCGACGCCCGCTGATCACCTTCGAGGCGGACCACTTGACGGGATACCGACCGCCGCGTCTGGAACTGGCGCTCGCGCACGACTCCCTCGGTCAGCCGTTCGTGCTCCTGTCCGGTTACGAACCGGACTTCGCCTGGGAGGCCTTCACCGAGACCGTCGTCGGACTCGCCGAAGGCCTGCAGACGTCGACGGTCACCTGGGTGCACGCCATCCCGATGCCGGTTCCCCACACACGCCCGATCGGCACGACCGTCAGCGGCACACGAGCCGATCTCACCAAGGCCCACTCCGTGTGGCAGCCGCACACGCAGGTGCCTGCCACAGTGGGTCATCTCCTGGAGTACCGGTTCGCGCAGGCTGGCGCCGACGTTGCGGGGTTCGTGCTACTGATCCCGCACTACCTCGGCGACACCGACTATCCCGCGGCCGCGATTGCCGGGCTCGACAGCGTCTCCGTCGCGACCGGGCTGGTGTTCGACCTGGACGATCTTCGCGAAGAGAACCGGGAGTACCTCGAAAAGGTGACCGAGCAGGTATCGGGAAGCGACGAGCTCACCGCGATGCTGCACAATCTCGAAGAGCGCTACGACTCGTACATGGCCGGTGCCACACGCGCCCAGCCGATCATCCATACGGGCGATCTGCCGAGCGCGGATGAGCTGGCGGCTGAACTCGAGCGCTACCTCGCCACACGTCCACCGGGTGACGAGGACAAGCGAGGCCGTCTCTGACCCTCTGCAGTCCACCGATGAGGAGTGCCCCGAAGACTGCGCCCCGTCGGCAGACGCGTCGAGACCCATTCGTCCTGCGTCCCGGGACGACGCGGCCTCTTCCGCGCGAGAACTGTGAGAGAATGGATGATCTGACCCGTTGTCACCCTCTGTCGTCTGCCTGCGCAGACCGCTGAGGACTTGACAAGGGTCTTACTAGTGTCCGAAAACCCGACGGCATCCGTCGGTGAAAGGCGAGACGTGACGTCAGGCACGAAGAGCACCCGCACCCGCAAGGCTGAGGACACCGACGAGGCGACCACGGCTGAGCAGACGGCCCCCGCGAAGAAGCCTGCGGCCAAGACGCCGGCGAAGGCGAAGGCGACGCCCGCCAAGAGCCGTGCAGGAAAAGCGAAGGCCGCGGCCGACGACGAGGACGCCGATCTCGAGGACGAGGTCGACATCGAAGAGGCCGATCTTTCGGATGACGCCGACGAGTCCGAGGACAGCGACGACACCGAGAAGAAGGCGAAGAAGAGCGACTCGGACGACGAGGACGACGAGGAAGATGCAGCCAAGCCGGCATTTTCCGAGCCGCTCCCGACAGGCGCCATCGTCATCACGTCGAGCGACGAGGACGATGTCCCGGTCTACTCCACACAGATCACCGGCGCCACTGCCGACCCGGTCAAGGACTATCTGAAGCAGATCGGTAAAGTTCCGCTTCTGAACGCGGCCGAAGAGGTCGAGTTGGCCATGCGCATCGAGGCCGGCCTGTTCGCCGAAGAGAAGCTGTCGCACATGACGGCGAGTGAGAAGTCGGCGCAGCTCGGACTCGACCTGCAGTGGGTCGCTCGCGACGGTCAGCGCGCCAAGAGCCACCTGCTCGGCGCGAACCTCCGTCTGGTCGTCTCCCTCGCGAAGCGGTACACCGGCCGCGGCATGCAGTTCCTGGATTTGATCCAGGAGGGCAACCTCGGACTCATCCGCGCGGTCGAGAAGTTCGACTACACCAAGGGCTTCAAGTTCTCCACGTATGCCACCTGGTGGATCCGCCAGGCGATCACCCGCGCGATGGCCGACCAGGCGCGCACCATCCGCATCCCGGTGCACATGGTCGAAGTCATCAACAAGCTCGCGCGTGTGCAGCGTCAAATGCTGCAGGACTTGGGTCGCGAACCCACGCCGGAAGAGCTCAGCCGTGAGCTCGACATGACCCCTGAGAAGGTCATCGAAGTGCAGAAGTACGGGCGTGAGCCCATCTCTCTGCACACGCCGCTGGGTGAAGACGGTGACAGCGAGTTCGGCGATCTGATCGAAGACACCGAAGCCGTCGTGCCGGCAGACGCGGTGGGCTTCACGATGCTGCAGCGACAGCTCGAAGCACTGCTCGACTCGTTGTCCGAGCGCGAGGCGGGAGTCATCCGTATGCGCTTCGGCCTCGGCGACGGCCAGCCGAAGACGCTCGATCAGATCGGCGACACGTTCGGTGTCACCCGCGAGCGCATCCGGCAGATCGAGTCGAAGACGATGGCCAAGCTCCGACACCCGTCGCGGTCGCAGTCGCTGCGGGACTACCTCGAATGAGCGCACAGGCGAACGACGGGAAGTCGCTCGAGATCGCGATCGACGGAGCGTCGTACGCGCGTATTCCGTTGCGCACCCGCGTCGTGATGCCCGGTGACGACCTCGACGAGTTCATCACCGAGTACGCCTCCGGCCATCTGACCGACGGAGACATCCTCTTCGTCACCGAGAAGATCGTGGCGATCACTCAGGGGCGTTCGTACCTGGTCGAGGACATCTCTCCCCGTCCGCTGGCCCGCTTCCTGTCGCGCTACGTCGTCAAGACGTCCTACGGAATCGGTCTCGGCATGCCGGAAACGATGGAGATGGCCCTGCGAGAATGCGGTACGCCGCGCATCCTGTTCGCCGCGGCGGTGAGTGCCGTGGGAAAGCTCGTCGGTCGTCGCGGGGACTTCTACCGCATCGCCGGCGACAAGGCACGCTCTATCGACGGACCGACTCGGCACACCATCCCGCCATACAACAAGGCGGTCGTGCTGGGCCCACTCGAACCGGAAAAGGTCGCGGCGCGCCTCAAAGCTCTTCTGGGTGGTACGAACGAGGTCGCCGTCGTCGACATCAACGACATCGGCGGCAACATCCTCGGATCGACGCTGGATCGCGCGGGCGAGCGGGATCTCGTACGCATCCTCGGCGACAACCCGCTGGGCCAGGGCCACCAGTCGACCCCGCTGGGCATCATCCGCCGCACCGCCGGGATCTGACGTGCGAGCGCTCAACCGGCTGTACCGTCGCGCGCGCTTCTTCGTCAAGCGCGTCGTGTCTTTCGATCGCGAGCGGGTGCTGCAGTTCGCGCGTCAATCGGCGACGCTCTCGAAGGCACCGCTGTGGTGGGTCGTGATCGACATGGCGTGGTGCGCCGTGCGTTACGAGACGACGTTCGAGAACTACTCGGAGTGGGATTTCCGTCTCCTTCGCGCGCGCGAACGCAAGACCTACATGACCGACCCCAAGTCGTTCCACCTGTCCCGCAAGCTCAACGACAACGCACAGCGCTCGATTTTCGACGACAAGCTGCGGTTCGCTGAGCACTTCGGCGACGAGCTGGGCCGCGCGTGGCTCGACGTCTCCGTGACCGGCGTGGAGGAGCTCGGCGAGTTCGTTCGGCGGTTCGATCGCATCATCACCAAGAATCCCGGCGGCGTCGGCGGCAATGGCATCGCGCTCCGGGATACCGTCGACATCGATGACGTTCACGCGCTCCGCGATGAGTTGCTCGCCTCCGGCCAGACGCTCGCCGAGGAGGTTCTCGTGCAGCATCCCGAGATGGCGCGCCTGTATCCCGGGAGCGTCAACTCGTTGCGCGTCGTCACCTATCTCGACCCGGACGACGAAGTCCATGTGCTGGCCGCCGTCCTCAAGGTCGGCAACGGCGGCGTCATCGACAACTTCAGCAACGGTGGGATGTACACCATGCTCGACGACGGCGGCCGCGCGCTCCACGCCGCCAGCGACGAGGAAGGACACCCGTTCGAGGTGCACCCGATCACGGGCGTCGCGATCACGGGTTACCAGGTGCCGCTGTACGACGAGGTGCTCGCCCTCGTGGACACGCTCGCGCGCCGCGTACCCGCGCTGCCCTACATCGGGTGGGACATCGCGATCACGCCCGATCGCCCGGTGGTCATCGAGGGCAACCACAACACCGGTGTGTTCCAATCGAAGCCGTCGGTCTCCGGCATCCGTCGCGGTCTTCTGCCGCGCTACCGCGCCGCCATGCGCTTCTGACAGCAGCCGAGGGAAGGAAACCACCGATGGGGAAAGCCACCGTGCGTCTTCGCTACTTGGCGCGCCGTGCCCGCAAGCTCCGCCCGGGCAACCTCATCGAGTTCGCCCGCCAAGCGCAGAAGGTGTCTCGCGCGCCCCTGCCGGTGCTGATCGCCGACATGCTGTGGTGCTCCCTCAAGTACGACATGGGCTTCCGCGACTACGCCGTGTGGGACATCCGTCTCCTCACCGCGAAGGAGCGAGCGACGTGGATGACGCATCCGAAGTCGTTCCGCATCACCCGCATGCACAACACACCGGAGGGCCGCGCAAAGCTCGAGGACAAGCGTCGGTTCGCCCGCGAATACGCCGACCTGCTCGGGCGCGAGACGATCGACCTGCGCGACGTGGACGACGCCGAGCTCGGCTCTTTCCTCTCGCGTCACCCGAAGGTGCTCGCGAAGCCGTTCGAGGGTCAGGGCGGTGGCGGCATCACGTTGTACGAGAACGTGACGGATGCCGCGGCGTTCCGCGCCGAGATCACGGCGGCCGGACAGTCGATCGTCGACGAGTTCATCGTCCAACACCCGCAGATGAGCGCGCTATACCCGGACAGCGTCAACACCGTGCGGATGATCACGTTCCTCGACACGCGTGGGGGAGAGCCCGGGCGTGTTCACCTGCTGGCGGCGGTGCTGCGCATCGGCAACGGCGACGTGATCGACAACTTCGCGTCCGGCGGCATGTTCACGATGCTCGATGAGCAGGGTGTCGCCTTGTACCCGGGAGTGGACAAGAAGAGCAACGTCTACGCGGAACACCCGGTGACCGGAACTCCCATCGTCGGCTTCGCCGTCCCGATGTACGACGAGATCGTCGCTCTGACCGAGAAACTCGCCCGCCGCACCCCCGAGGCTCCCTATGTGGGGTGGGACCTGGCGATCACACCCGATGGTCCCGTCGTGATCGAGGGCAACCACAACTCCAGCGTCTTCCAGCCGAAGCCGTCGGCGTCGGGGGTACGCACCGGACTCCTGCCGGTCTACCAGGCTGCCGTCGGCTTCTGACGCACGCGCCACGCACGACGCCCGGGCACCGCAAGGCGCGGGGACACGACCTCCGTCAGGGGAGGAGTCGCGCAGTCTCGTCGTGCCACGACGTGGCGACGGCGCGCAGCTTCTCTTCGTACTTGCGACCGTGGTGCGCGCAGAAGAGAAGTTCGCTGCCGTTGACCTCTGCCGCGATGTAGGCCTGCGCCCCGCACGAGTCACAACGATCCGCCGCCGTGAGGCGGTGCTCGAGGACGGCGGGCTCTGCTGTGGTCGAGATGCTCATTCTGGGTGCCTCCTCGGTGCTTCTACTCCAGTGCGGGCTCACTAAATACAACCACGCGATACCGAGGACGATGCCCGCGGGAGGTCACATTTCGCTGTACGCGTACGGCGTGTTGCCTGACCTGGTGTGCGTGCGCGGCCCCCACGTGTGTCGAGAGCCGCAGGCGGCGGAGCCGCAGATACGCTGGGAGATTGTGACAGCCGAGTATTCCGCCCATCATCTCCAGGTGCTCGAGGGGCTCGAGGCGGTGCGCAAGCGGCCGGGCATGTACATCGGCTCGACGGACTCTCGCGGCCTCATGCACTGCGTGTGGGAGATCATCGACAACTCTGTCGACGAAGCCCTCGCCGGTCACGGCACGCGCATCGACATCGTGCTGCACGCCGACGGCAGCGTGGAAGTCCGCGACCGGGCCCGCGGCATCCCGGTCGACGTGGAACCGCGCACCGGGCTGACGGGCGTCGAAGTCGTGTTCACCAAGCTCCACGCGGGCGGCAAGTTCGGCGGCGGGTCGTATGCGGCCTCCGGCGGCCTCCACGGCGTCGGCGCGTCGGTGGTGAACGCGCTGTCCGAACGGCTCGACGTCGAGGTGGATCGCGGCGGCAAGACCTACGCGATGTCGTTCCACCGCGGTGAACCCGGCATCTTCTCCGGTCCCGGCCTCGACGCCACCTTCACGCCGTTCGACGCGTCATCCGAACTGCGGGTCATCGGCAAGGCCGCGAAGGGGGTCACCGGCACACGCATCCGCTATTGGGCGGACCGTCAGATCTTCACCAAGGATGCCGCGTTCGGTCTCACCGAGCTCGAGCAGCGCGCCCGACAGACGGCGTTCCTGGTACCCGGACTGGAGATCGTCATCGTCGATCACCGGCCCGTCGACGACCCCGACGTGACGCTGCCCCGCGAGACGAGCTTCCGCTACGACGGCGGGATCTCGGAGTTTGCCGAGTTCCTCGCCCCCGACGCCCCCGTCACCGACACCTGGCGGCTCACCGGCGAGGGAACGTTCACCGAAACGGTGCCCGTGCTGCAGCCTTCGGGGGCGATGGTTCCGACAGAGGTGCTGCGCACGTGCGAGGTCGATATCGCCCTGCGCTGGGGCACCGGTTACGACACGGTGACCCGCTCGTTCGTCAACATCATCTCGACGCCCAAGGGCGGCACGCACCAGGCCGGCTTCGAGCAAGGACTCATGAAGCTCGTGCGCGATCAGGTGCAGCAGAACGCGCGCCGTCTGAAAGTGGGCGCGAACGAGAAGATCGAGAAGGACGACATCCTCGCCGGACTCACAGCGGTCCTCACGGTCAGCTTCCCGGAGCCGCAGTTCGAGGGTCAGACCAAAGAGGTGCTCGGCACCCCCGCGATCCGCGCGATCGTGGCGAGTGTCGTCGCGAAGCAGCTGGGCGCCCGCTTCTCGTCGACGAAACGCGAAGACAAGACCCAGACGGCGCTCCTGCTCGAGAAGGTCGTCTCGGAGATGAAGGCGCGCGTCTCGGCACGCACGCACAAGGAGACGCAGCGGCGCAAGAACGCGCTCGAGTCCTCGTCACTGCCCGCCAAACTGGCGGACTGCCGGACCAACGACGTCGCCGAGTCGGAGCTGTTCATCGTCGAGGGCGATTCCGCGCTCGGCACCGCGAAGCACGCGCGCAACAGCGAATATCAGGCGCTCCTCCCGATCCGCGGGAAGATCCTCAACGTCCAGAAGGCGTCGATCAGCGACATGCTGTCCAATGCGGAGTGCGCCGCGATCATCCAGACGATCGGCGCCGGTTCCGGTCGCTCGTTCGACATCGAGTCGGCTCGCTACGGCAAGATCATCCTCATGAGCGACGCCGACGTCGACGGGGCGCACATCCGCACCCTGCTGCTGACGCTGTTCTTCCGCTACATGCGCCCCCTCATCGAGGAAGGACGCGTGTATGCGGCGGTGCCCCCGCTGCATCGCGTGATCGTCGTCAACCCGGGCTCCAAGCCCAACGAAACGATCTACACCTACTCGGAGCAGGAACTGCACACTCTGCTCACGAAACTGCAGAAGTCGGGACGTCGCTGGCAGGAGCCCGTGCAGCGCTACAAGGGTCTCGGCGAGATGGATGCCGATCAGCTCGCGACCACGACGATGGACCGCAACGGGCGCACCCTCCGCCGCGTGCGAGTGGAGCACGCCGAGGCCGCCACCGGCATCTTCGAACTGCTGATGGGGTCGGAGGTCGCCCCTCGCCGCGACTTCATCGTGTCCTCGGCGGACCGTCTCGATCGCGAGGCCATCGACGCCTGACCGCGGCGTGCCCTGACGGCACCGATGAGGGTCTCAGCTGACAGGGGCGCCGATGGTGCCGACAACGGCGTCCATCGGCTGTCCCGACGCGTCGCGCTTCGCGCCGGGCGCCGGCAACTGGCGCACGGAACCGTCAGCTCCCACGGCGCGCGGTTCCTCACCCACCCAGGCGAGCGTGAGCGTGTCCTCGCCCTTCAGGAAGCGCTGTGCGCGGACGCCGCCCGTGCCGCGCCCCTTCGACGGGAACTCGGAGAACGGTGAGACCTTCCCCGAACCGGCGTCGGTCCCGGGAAGCGATTGGGTCGACCCGGCGATCGTCGCGACTACCGTCTCTGCGGTGGGCGTCACAGCTGAGAAGGCGATGACACGCTCGCCGGGCGTGACGCGGATGCCGGCCATACCTCCGGCCCCGCGACCCTGTGGCCGGACCGTGTCGGCACCGAACCGCAACAGCTGGGCGTCGGAGGTCACGAAGACGAGTTCGGCCGCATCGGATGCCGGAGCGGCACCGACCACGCTGTCGCCGGGCTTCAAGGCGATGATGTCGATGTCAGGCTTCTGCGCGATCTCGGCTGCCGATACGCGCTTGACGACGCCCTGCGCCGTGCCGATGGCGAGCGGCGGCGCGTCCACCAGCGCGACGACCGCGACGACGTGCTCGCCCGCGGGCAATCCGACGTACTGGTCAGCCCGTGTTCCGGCGGCCAGTTGCACCGCATTCGCCGGCACGGACGGCAGGTCGACGGGGGAGAAGCGGACGAGGCGCCCCCGGCTCGTGACCGCCCCCAGGTCACCGCGCGTCGTCGTGTCGGCGGCGGAGCGGATCGCGTCGTGCTTCGCACGCCGCGTGGGAGGCACGATGGCGGCGTCGGCAGTCTCCGCTCGCACCATGCGTCCGGTGGCGGACAGGTACACGCGGCACGGCGTGTCCGCGATCTGGAGGTCGACCGCCGCCGACGCGCGCGACCGCGACGCGACCGGGCCGCCGTTGAGCAGCAGCGTGCGGCGCGGAGTGCCGTAGGCTTCGGCAGCCGCGTCCAGCTCCCGGGCCACCTGTGCGCGCAGGAGCAGCTCGCTGGCGAGCAGCTCCTCCAGCTGTGCGATCTCCGACTTCAGCTCGTCGCGTTCGGTCTCCAGTTCGACGCGGGAGAACTTCGTGAGCCGCCGCAGTCGCAGCTCGAGGATGTACTCGGCCTGCGGCTGCGACAGGTCGAATACGTCCATGAGGCGGGTGCGCGCCTGTTCCCCGTCATCGGAGGTGCGGATGACCTGGATGACCTCGTCGATGTCGAGGATCGCGATGAGGAGGCCCTCGACCAGGTGCAACCGGTCCTGGCGGCGCGCCAGACGGTAGCGGCTGCGTCGCGTGACGACCTGGATGCGGTGGTCGAGGTAGACCCGCAGGAGCTCCTTCAAGCCGAGTGTCTGCGGCTGACCTTCGACGAGTGCGACGTTGTTGATGCCGAAGGAGTCCTCGAGGGGCGTGAGCCGGTAGAGCTGCTCGAGCACGGCGTTCGGATCGAACCCCGTCTTGATCCCGATGACGAGACGGAGGCCGTGATTGCGATCGGTGAGGTCGGTGACGTCGGCGATGCCCGTGAGCTTCTTCGCCGTCACGGCATCCTTGATCTTCTCGATCACACGCTCGGGACCGACCATGTACGGCAGCTCGGTCACGACGAGGCCCGTTCGCCGCGGCCCCAACGACTCGACGGAGACCTTCGCCCGCGTGCGGAACGTGCCGCGTCCGGTCGCGTAGGCGTCCTTCAAGCCGTCGAGACCGACGATGACCCCGCCGCCCGGCAGGTCAGGCCCGGGCACGAACTCCATGAGCTCGTCCAACGTCGCGTCGGGATTCTCGAGGAGATGACCGGCGGCGGCCACGACCTCGATGAGGTTGTGCGGCGCCATGTTGGTGGCCATGCCGACCGCGATGCCGGTGGTGCCGTTGACCAACAGGTTCGGAAAGGCCGCAGGGAGGACATCGGGCTGCAGGAACTGCCCGTCGTAGTTGGGCACGAAGTCGACGACGTCCTCGTCGAGGTTTTCCGTCAGCGCCAGCGCGGAAGGCGCCAGTCGGGCTTCGGTGTAACGCGCCGCCGCGGGGCCGTCGTCAAGCGATCCGAAGTTGCCGTGCCCATCGACGAGCGGAACACGGAGCGCGAAGTCCTGCGCCAAGCGAACCAGCGCGTCGTAGATGGCGGAGTCGCCATGGGGGTGGAGCTTGCCCATGACCTCGCCGACGACGCGAGCGCTCTTGACGTGGCCTCGATCCGGGCGAAGGCCCATGTCGGCCATCTGGAACAGGATTCGGCGCTGTACCGGCTTGAGTCCGTCGCGCGCGTCAGGCAGCGCGCGGGAGTAGATGACCGAGTAGGCGTACTCGAGGAAGGACCCCTGCATCTCCGCCGAGACGTCGACGTCTTCGATGCGTTCGCCGCCGGCGGCGGACGCGGGGTCAGTGCGCGAAGCAGCCATGGGGAAGTGAGGTCCTCCGGAGACGGGAACGAACGAGCGGAAACGGGGTGCCGCCGGGTGTGTGCGAGACTGACCCCGATGTCTCTCAGCCTACCCGCGGACCCGCCCTCGGCCCGGAGCCTCACCGATGTCGTGCCGCAGACGATCGCCGCGCTCCAGGGGCGTTCGGACTGGTTCGGATCGGCGCGCGGGGCGGTCGTGGTGCTCCTGGACGGCCTCGGCCGAGCGAACCTCACTGCGCGGTCGGGGCATGCGCGTTTCCTCGTTTCGCGGATGACCAAGCGCGACGCGCTCCGCACGACATTCCCCTCGACGACGGCGACCGCCGTCACGGGACTCCTCACCGGTCGCGACGCCGGAGAACACGGCATCGTCGGCTACCGCGCGCGGGTGCCGGGCACCCTCAATGCCCCGAATCAGCTCAAGGGCTGGGAGACGGACGGGCTCGATCCGCTCGTCTGGCAGCGCGCGGCACCCCTCCTCGAGACCGAGTCGCGAGCCGGTCGCCCGTGCGTCGTCATCACCAAATCCATGTACGCGGACACGGGCTTCACCCACGCCACTCAGCGCGGTGCGGAGTTCGTGGCGGCGGAGAGCCTGGAGGAGCGCCTCGCCCGCGCAGCCGACGTCACCACGGCACGAGACGGCGCGCTCGTGTACGTCTACGCTCCCGAACTCGACACGATCGGGCACGCGCACGGGTGGGAGAGCGAACGGTGGATTCGGGGCCTCGAGCACGTCGACGCGGCGATAGCGGAATTCGACCGGTCCCTGCCGCGCGGCGTCGGCGCCGTCGTCACCGCCGATCACGGGATGGTCGACGTTTCGGCGCACCGGCACGTGCTCCTCTCGGAGGGAGATCCTCTCCTCACCGACCTCGAGCTCGTCGCGGGAGAGCCGCGGCTCCTTCAGCTCTATACGGCATCCGGCGCGTCCGAGGCGGTGCTCCAGCGATGGCGGGATGCCGAGGGCCACCGCTCCTGGGTCATGAGCCGCGACGAGGCGATCGCTGCGGGACTGTACGGAGCCCGCGTGGACCCCGAGGTGGTGCCGCGCATCGGCGACGTGCTCGTCGCGGCGCGTTCCAGCGTCGCGTACTACGACGACCGCCTTGCGGACAAGAGGCCGCAGCGGATGATCGGACAGCACGGTTCGTTGACGGATGCCGAGAGGATCGTCCCGCTCATCCGACTCGGCGCGTTCGCCGGCTGAATCAGCCGTCTTCGGTGCGCGCGCCGAAGACGATCTCGTCCCAGGAGGGCATGGACGTGCGTCCCTTGCGTCGCGACGTGTCGGCCGACGGCTCGTCGATCGGAGCCTCAGGACGCGACTCCTCGGCCGGCGCTTCGTCGTAGCCGGGCTCGAGCGCGTCGAACAGTGCGACGGGACTCGACGTGGCGCGAGGGCTCTCGGAATCGGAAGCCTCCCCGGGCATGGCTTCACGCTGTCCGCGGCGGCGGCGCAGCGCTTCCAGCAGATCGGCGGTGTCGGTCGAGGTGATCGCCTGCTCCGGTGCGCGCTTGATGGCTGCCTGCTGCACGGCGGGGGATGCGGGCTCCCGAACCTCGGGAGCTTCCAGATCGGCATCGGGGAGACGACGGGGACCGAAGGCGCCGCTGTCGAAGCGCGTGGCATCCTTCACGCTCGACACGTCCAGCGCGCGTAAGCGGGGGATGAGCCCTTCGGGAAGCGAGCCCTGGCGGGACAACTGCGTGGCGTCGGCGTTCTGGGGCGCGAGCGTTGCGCGACGCGGGTCGAAGGACCACCGCGCGTCGTGATCGACATCGCCCGCGGTGAACTCGAGCTTCACGATCCAACCGCTCTGCTCGCGCCAGCTCGTCCACCGCTCGCCGACGGCGCCCGCTTCTGCGAGCTTCGCGCGTACCGCGGTGCCGAACGTCGGCTGAGCATCGGGGTCGAGTTCCCCGCCGAGAAGAACAGGCACAGCCAGGGCCTGACCGACGATGTGCTCACGCTCGGCGAGCACCGGGCCCTCGAATCGAGCGACGTCCTCGACGCGCACGCCCAGCAGCGTGGCGACCTCCTGCGCGGACAGTCCGGCGCGGATGTGCGACTGGATGTCGCGCGGGCTCGGCCTCGCGGCGCGGGGCTCGGCGTCTCGCGTCGTGCGACGCAACTGCGTGCGCAGCGTCTCGTCGACGGGCAGAGCGAACCGATCGCCGGACTCCGTGGCGAGCACGAGTACGCCGTCTTCGATCCCGATGACCTTGAGCTGCTCCATGCGAAACACCCCTCCCGTTCCTGCGTGTGCGCCCATCGTGTCACGCAGCCTTCTGGATGACGGGAATATCCCGCGCGCGCCGCGAGTTTGACGCGACGAACCGGCGGGATCGTCGGCGGCACACGACGGCATTTGCGAAATGCAGTGCGGTCGTGCAAACTATGGCCGCCCGACTCGGGCCCGCGAATACGAAACACTGGAAGTAGAGACGTTCGAGCAATGGCTACGGATTACGACGCCCCCCGCAAGACCGACGACGACAGCGAGTCGATCGAGGCCCTGAAGGAGCGCGTCCCCGACAAGCTGTCGGGATCGGTCGACTCCGAGGATGCGGACAACCCCTCGGGGTTCGAGCTGCCGGGGGCGGACCTGTCCGACCTCGAACTCGACGTCGTCGTGCTGCCCCCGCAGGAGGACGAGTTCACCTGCATCGAGTGCTTCCTCGTCAAGCACCGCACTCAGATCGATCACGAGTCGGCGGCCGGCGCCGTGTGCATGGAGTGCGCCGCCTGATCAGCGCCGCCTGATGGCCGCCACCTGACCAGCTCCGGACCGTCCGAGCGCCCGCTCCTCAGGACGAGCGGGCGCGTCGCAGGGCCGCAGCGACCCGATCGGGTGTGCGCGTCGAGAAGACCCACTCCGTCACCGGATCGTGGGGATCGGTGACCGGCACGCGAACGAGTCCGTCGATTCCGGGGCGCAGAAGGTGCCACGCCGTCCTCGAGAGCCCCGGGCCCCGCAGAAGACGCGCCTCCTCACCGGATGCCGTTTCCGGCTCACCCAGCAGCTCGACGGGCACGTGGGCACGGCCGACCATCAGTTCACCGTCGTCGACAGCGATGACCGGCGACGCAGCGACCAGCCCGACCACCAGTGCGAGCGCCACCCCGACTCCCGCGGCAAGGGCGACCGTCGGGTCGAGCGGGACGAAGACGAGTGCCACCATCGGTGCGCTCACGGCGGCTGCAGCCAGCACCCACAGCGAGGGGCTCAGTCGTTCGCGGTAGGGGACCGCGTGCGGTCTCAGGTCGCTCGTCATGTTGTGCATTACCCTCATGGAGTGATCCAAAGCGTGGACATTCCCATCATCGCATCGCACGTGCCCGTCTACGCCCATCCCGGCGACGCGGGAGCCGACCTCGTCTCGACGGAGGCGGTGCGTCTGGAGCCCGGACAGCGTGCTCTCGTCGGCACCGGCGTACGTATCGCCCTTCCCGAGGGCTACGTCGCCTTCGTGGTCCCGCGCAGCGGGCTCGCCGCGAAGCACGGCATCACCATCGTGAACGCGCCGGGAACGGTCGACGCGGGCTATCGCGGCGAGATCAAGGTCTCCCTCCTCAACACCGATGCCACGGAGGCGTACGACATCGCGGCGGGCGATCGGATCGCACAGATCGTGATCATGCCCGTTCCTCAGGCCCGATTCATCACCGTGGACGAACTGCCCGACAGCACGCGCGGCGAGGGCGGCTTCGGTTCCACCGGCTATCAGACAGGAAAGCACGCATGACCGACGGAGACATCCGCAAGGCGTCACCGACCGATCGCTCGGCGACGGGACCCTTCGACGAGTCCGAGGCGAACCCGGTTCGTCCGTACATCGACCTCGGCGGAATCAAGATCCTCCCGCGCGAAGGACTCAACCTCCGCCTCGAAGTGGAGGAGCAGACCAAGCGCATCGTCGCGGTCGGACTCGACTACGCGGACTCCACGTTGCAGGTTCAACCCTTCGCCGCCCCACGTTCGACCGGCCTGTGGGACGAGACGCGCGAGCAGATCCGCCAGCAGATCCGCCAGCAGGGCGGACGGGTGGAAGAGCGCGAGGGGCCCCTCGGACACGAGCTTCTCGCCGAGGTCCCGGTGTCGGGCGCCGATGGGACGAGCGGAAAGCGGATCGCCCGCTTCGTGGGCGTAGACGGTCCGCGGTGGTTCCTCCGGGGCGTCATCGGCGGTGCCGCGGCCGCTGACGTCGAGGCCGCGGCCCGGGTGGAGGACCTCTTCCGGTCCATCGTCGTCGTCCGTGGAGGTACGCCCATGCCGCCGCGCGACCTCATTCCGCTGAAGATGCCCGCAGCCCCCGGTTCGGCGTGAGCGACCTCTCTCGGCCCGACGCTCCGGAGGGCGCCGACGAGCACGCCGCTCGACCGGATCTCACCCCGCCGGAGGCGTCGGCATCCGACATCCTGGGCCAGGCGTTGGGCAGTGCGGCACGCCGCGCGGGTCTCGATCCCGCGAAGGACGCGTCGACGGGGCACGTCGTGTGGCACGCGATGGGCGGCTGGCGCGGCGTCCTCGAGGCGGTGCTCCCGGGCCTGGCTTTCGTGGTGCTGTTCACGACGACTCGCGATCTCGTGCTTTCCCTCGTGGTGTCGGTGGCCTTGGCGGCCGCCTTCACGGTGATCCGGCTGATCCAGAGGTCGACCCTGAGCGCAGCCCTCGGCGGCCTGATCGCGACGGCTGCCGCCGCGGGACTGGCCCTGTGGACGGGTCGCGGCGAGGACAACTTCGTTCCGGGCCTCATCACGAATGCGGTCTACGGCACGGCCTTCCTCGTGTCGGCGCTCGTCGGCTGGTCGCTCATCGGATTGGCGGCCGGGTTCCTCATGAACGAGGGGACGGCGTGGCGTGCCGACGCGCGCAAGCGCCGGACGTTCTTCTGGCTCGCCCTCGCATGGTCGGCGCTGTTCTTCGCCCGACTGGGAGTGCAACTCCCGCTGTACTTCGCGGGGGATGTCACCACCCTCGGAACCCTCAAGCTCGTAATGGGGCTGCCACTGTTCGCTCCGCTCGTCGCCGTCACCTGGCTGGCCGTCCGCGCGGTGTACCCGCGAGCCGAAGCGTCCGACGCGGCGTGATAGATTTATCTTGATATCGAGATAAATCTTCGCGACGGGCGGTTAGGGGAACCTCACTAGCCTGGGCCTCCGGGCCGCGCGAAGATGGAAGCGACGTGGTGCGCGCCCGTCCCCGCCGACGAAGGCGCCCGCGGCCCAGGATAAGGAGACCAGACGTGTCCACAGTTGACAGCTTCGGAGCCAAGAGCACCCTGACAGTCGGCGGCACCGACTACGAGATCTTCCGCATCGACACCGTCGCCGGATACGAGAAGCTCCCGTTCAGCCTCAAGGTCCTGCTGGAGAATCTCCTGCGCACCGAGGACGGCGCGAACGTCACCAAGGCGCAGATCGAAGCCCTCGGCGGCTGGGATGCCGACGCCGAACCCGACACGGAGATCCAGTTCACTCCGGCACGCGTCGTCATGCAGGACTTCACCGGAGTTCCCTGCATCGTCGACCTCGCCACGATGCGCGAGGCGGTCACCGCACTCGGCGGCGACCCCAACAAGATCAACCCCCTCTCGCCGGCAGAGATGGTCATCGACCACTCGGTCATCGCCGACCTCTTCGGTCGCGAAGACGCCCTCGAGCGCAACGTCGAGATCGAGTACGAGCGCAACGGCGAGCGGTACCAGTTCCTCCGGTGGGGACAGACCGCGTTCGACGACTTCAAGGTCGTGCCGCCCGGGACGGGCATCGTCCACCAGGTCAACATCGAGCACCTCGCGAAGGTCATCTACGACCGCACCGTCGAGGGCACCCTGCGCGCATACCCCGACACGTGCGTGGGCACCGACTCGCACACGACGATGGTCAACGGTCTCGGCGTGCTCGGCTGGGGCGTCGGCGGTATCGAGGCGGAGGCCGCCATGCTCGGCCAGCCCGTCTCCATGCTCATCCCGCGCGTCGTCGGCTTCAAGCTGACGGGGGAGATCCCCGCGGGCGTGACGGCGACCGACGTGGTGCTGACGATCACCGACCTGCTGCGCAAGCACGGCGTCGTCGGAAAGTTCGTCGAGTTCTACGGCGAGGGCGTCGCACAGGTGCCGCTCGCCAACCGCGCCACCATCGGCAACATGAGCCCCGAGTTCGGTTCCACCGCCGCGATGTTCCCGATCGACGACGTGACTCTCGACTACCTGCGTCTGACGGGCCGTGACGACCAGGCCGTCGCCCTCGTGGAGGCCTACGCCAAGGAGCAGTCGCTCTGGCACGACCCGACGCGTGAGCTCGTCTTCAGCGAGTACATGGAGCTCGACCTCTCGACCGTCGTTCCGTCGATCGCCGGCCCGAAGCGCCCCCAGGACCGCATCCTCCTGTCCGAGGCGAAGACGCAGTTCCAGAAGGACATCCTCAACTACGCGGATGCCACGGAAGAGGACTCGGTCGAGCTCGAGGGCACGTTCCCGGCGTCCGACCCCGGCGTCATCCCCGGCCAGGACCACGAGCACGTGTCCGCCGGCGGCGTCTCCCACCAGCACGAAGACGCGCACGCCGAGGCGCTGCTGGCCAGTGGTGCGGCGCACGCGGCATCCAAGCCTGTACGCGTCACCACTCCCGATGGCGAGGCCTACCTGCTCGACAACGGTGCGGTGACGCTGGCGGCCATCACGTCGTGCACCAACACCTCCAACCCGTCGGTCATGATCGCCGCGGGTCTCCTCGCGAAGAAGGCCGTCGACAAGGGACTGAAGCGCAAGCCGTGGGTCAAGACCACGCTCGGCCCCGGCTCCAAGGTCGTCACGGACTACTACGAGAAGTCCGGTCTCGACAAGGCGCTCGAGGGTCTCGACTTCTACACCGTCGGGTACGGCTGCACGATCTGCATCGGCAACTCCGGACCCCTGATCGAGGAAGTCTCGGCGGCCATCAACGAGAACGACCTCGCCGTGACGGCCGTTCTCTCGGGCAACCGCAACTTCGAGGGGCGCATCAGCCCCGACGTGAAGATGAACTACCTGGCATCGCCGCCGCTCGTGGTGGCGTACGCCCTCGCCGGGTCGATGAACTTCGACTTCGAGACCGACCCGCTCGGCAAGGACGCGCAGGGGGAGGACGTGTTCCTCAAGGACATCTGGCCGTCGCCGGAAGAGGTCCAGGACGTCATCGACCACTCGATCTCCCGCGAGCAGTTCATCACGCAGTATGCGACGGTGTTCGAGGGCGATGAGCGGTGGAAGAACCTGCCCACCCCGACCGGGCCGGTCTTCGAGTGGGACGAGAACTCGACCTATGTGCGGAAGGCGCCCTACTTCGACGGGATGCAGCACGAACCACAGCCGGTCACCGACATCTCCGGTGCCCGCGTCATGGCGACGCTCGGCGACTCGGTGACGACGGACCACATCAGCCCTGCCGGCAACATCAAGGCGGGAACCCCCGCCGCGCAGTACCTCACCGAGCACGGCGTCGCCCAGAAGGACTTCAACTCCTACGGCTCACGCCGCGGGAACCACGAGGTCATGATCCGCGGCACGTTCGCGAACATCCGCCTGAAGAACGAGATGGTCGCCGCCGTCAACGACGGGCAGGTGGTCGAGGGCGGCTTCACGCGCGACTTCACCCTCGAGGGCGGACCGCAGGCGTACATTTACGACGCGAGCACGAACTACCAGGCACAGGGCACTCCGCTCGTCGTCTTCGGCGGCAAGGAGTACGGCTCCGGCTCGTCGCGCGACTGGGCGGCCAAGGGGACCAGCCTGCTGGGCGTCAAGGCCGTCATCACGGAGAGCTTCGAGCGCATCCACCGTTCCAACCTCATCGGCATGGGCGTCGTTCCGCTCCAGTTCCCCGAGGGCGAGAGCTGGAAGTCGCTCGGACTCGACGGCACCGAGATCGTCTCGATCGAAGGACTCGAGCAGCTCAACGAGGGCGTCACGCCCAAGACGGTCACCGTCACGGCGGCACCCAGCGAGTTCTCGCCCGCCGGCAAGGAGACCGTGGTCTTCGAGGCCAAGGTGCGCATCGACACCCCCGGAGAAGCGGACTACTACCGCAACGGCGGCATCCTGCAGTACGTTCTGCGCTCGCTGGTCTGAGCATCCGGAGAAGGCCCCGGTCCTGCCGCGTCGCGCGGCGGATCCGGGGCTTTCTCGTATCGGCACGCATACAATCGAGAGATGAGTCTGCTCGCGTCGATCATCGGTCCTCGGGACCTCGATGCGCTCAGCGCCGACGACCTTCGAGCGCTGGCGCAAGAGATTCGCGAGTTCCTCGTCGCCAACGTGTCCCGCACGGGCGGCCACCTCGGACCGAACCTGGGCGTGGTCGAGCTGACCCTCGCCATCCACCGGGTCTTCGACTCGCCGAACGATCCGATCGTGTTCGACACGGGTCACCAGTCCTACGTGCACAAGCTCCTCACCGGCCGTCAGGACTTCGACGGTTTGCGCGCGCGCGGCGGCCTCGCCGGGTACCCGCAGCGATCCGAGAGCCCGCATGACGTCGTGGAGTCCTCGCACGCATCGAGCTCGCTCAGCTGGGCGGACGGCATCTCCCGCGCACTGACGCGGACGGGGCGCGACGACCGCCACGTCGTGGCCGTCGTCGGCGACGGCTCGCTCACGGGAGGGATGACGTGGGAGGCCCTCAACAACATCTCCGACGACAACGACCGCAACCTCGTCATCGTCGTCAATGACAACGGCCGCTCCTATGCGCCCACGATCGGCGGGATGGCGCGCTATCTGAACCGCGTGCGCACGACCGACGGCTACGAGCATCTGCGACGTCGGTCCGACACGCTGTTCCGCAAGCTCGGGCCCGCCGGACGGGCGCTCTACCGCGGAGTGCGAGGCGGGACGCACGGATTTCTCTCTCGGTTCACCAACAACGCCGCGCTCTACTCGAACCTCGATATCAAATACCTCGGCCCCATCGACGGTCACGACGTGGACGCGCTCTTGGAGACGCTGCAGCTCGCCAAGGAGTACCGCGCGCCTGTCATCGTCCACGCGATCACCGAAAAGGGTCGCGGGTATGAACCCGCCCGAAATGACGAGGCCGACCAGTTCCACGCCGTGGGCAAGATCGACCCGGTCACGGGTGAACCTCTCGGCGGGTCGAACGCGCTCGCCTGGACCGACGTCTTCGCGGAGTCGCTGGTCGCCGCGGGGGAGAGGCGAGACGACGTCATCGCGATCACCGCGGCCATGCTGCGTCCGACGGGGCTGCAGCCGTTCGCGCAGCGCTTCCCCGACCGCACCTACGACGTCGGCATCGCCGAGCAGCACGCCGTGGCATCCGCTGCCGGCCTGGCCTACGGGGGTCTTCACCCCGTTGTCGCCATCTACGCGACGTTCATGAACCGCGCGTTCGATCAGGTCATGATGGACGTCGCCCTGCATCGCGCGGGCGTTACCTTCGTGCTGGACCGGTCCGGCGTGACGGGGCCGGACGGGCCGAGCCACCACGGCATCTGGGATCTCGCCATGCTCCAGCTCGTTCCCGGCATCCGCATCGCTGCCCCCCGCGACGCTGCTCGACTGCGCGAAGAGTTCGACGAGGCTCTCGAAGTCAGCGACGCGCCGACCGTCATCCGGTTCCCGAAGGGCTCCGTCGCCGACGACCTGCCCGCCGTCGAACGGCGCGCCGACGGTGTGGACGTCCTGTACCGCGCCGGCGGCGAAGACGTGCTCATCATCGGCATCGGCTCGATGGCGCAGTTGTCGGTCGAGGTCGCCGAGCGCTTGCGCGCGCAGGGTATCGGGGCGACCGTGATCGACCCGCGGTGGGTGGTTCCCGTCGCGGCGTCCGTCGTGGAGCTCGCCGCACGCCACCGGCTCGTCATCACGATCGAAGACGGCATCCGTGTCGGCGGGATCGGCACCCGGGTGCGCCAGGTGCTCCGCGAGTCGGGCGTCGATACGGCCGTCGACGAGCTCGGACTTCCCGACGCGTTCATCGACCACGCGTCGCGCGAGCAGATCCTCGCCGATGCGGGCTTGACCGCGGCGAAGATCGCGCAGGACGTCGTCGCTCAGGTGCTCGGCACCCGTATTCCCGTCGCCCGTCCGACGAACGACACGGGCACCCTGTGGCTCGCCGACGATTCCGGTTCGCGAGCGCGTTGACGGCGGCGTGACAGCATGGAGCTGTGTCTTCGTCCTCTGCCGTCACCCCTCCACCGACCGCGAATCTGACTCGCGAGGAGACGTCCGCACGTTCGTCCGCCCTACGGCTGGACACGATCGACGTCGACCTCGATCTCCGGCACGCCGCCGACCTGGCGATCGAGACGTTCGAGACGTCCGCGACCTTCGTCTTCTCCGCGTCGACCAGCGAGACGTGGATCGACTTCGTGGGCGCGGAGGTGAGCGGGCTCGTCGTTAACGGCGAGACGCGGCCCGTCGAATGGGACGGGGCGCGGCTCCGCGTCGACGGTTTGGCCGCGCACAACGTGGTGACCGTCCGCGCACGCGGCGTGTTCAGCCGCTCGGGCGAAGGATTGCACCGATTCACCGATCCGGTCGACGACGAGGTCTACCTGTACACGCAGTATGAGCCGGCGGACGCGCGGCGCGTCTACCCCGTGTTCGAGCAGCCCGACCTGAAGGCGCGCTGGCGCTTCCGGGTGAGCGCACCCGCGGGATGGGTGGTGCTGTCCAACGGCGCAGCCACGCACCGCGCCGATGTCGACGGGGGCGTACGGCACTCGTTCGCGGAGACTCTGCCTCTCTCCAGCTACATCACGGTTGTCGCCGCCGGTCCGTACCACCGCGTGGAAGGTGTCTGGACGGCGGCCGACCGCCGCATCGACCTGTCGGTCCTCTGCCGCGCCTCGATGGCACCCCATCTGGATGCCGAGGAGATCCTCGACGTCACGCGGCGAGGTCTCACCTTCTTCGAGGAGGCATTCGCCTTCGCCTACCCATGGGGGAAGTACGACCAGATCTTCGTCCCCGAGTACAACCTGGGCGCTATGGAGAATCCGGGTCTCGTGACCTTCACCGAGGCCTACCTCTTCCGAGGCGCGGCCACTGCCGCCCAGCACGAAGCTCGCGCCAACACGATCCTGCACGAGATGGCGCACATGTGGTTCGGCGACCTCGCGACGATGCGCTGGTGGGACGACCTGTGGTTGAAAGAGTCATTCGCCGATTTCATGGGTTCGCACGTCTCGGTCGCGGCCGGAGTCCATCCCGAGGCGTGGGTGAGCTTCGCGAGCAGGCGAAAGGCCTGGGCCTACGAGCAGGATCAGCTTCCGACGACGCATCCGATCGTCGCCGACATCACCGACCTCGAGGCGGCCAAGCTCAACTTCGACGGCATCACGTACGCGAAGGGAGCGTCCGTCCTCAAGCAGCTCGTCGGCTTCGTCGGCGAGGACGCGTTCTTCCGCGGCGCTCAACGGTACTTCGCCGACCACGCGTATGGGAGCACCACTCTCACCGATCTCTTGCGAGCGCTCGAAGCGGCGTCCGGCCGCGACCTCACTGCGTGGAGTGCCCACTGGCTGCAGACGACGGGGATGCCGGAGATCCGGCTGACTCGCACGGAGAACGGTCTCGTGGTGCACCAGACTCCGGCGCGCCCGCATCGCATCCTCATCGGCGCGTACGACTGGGAAGGCGAGCGTCTCGTCCGACGTGCGGGCGTTTCGGTGGACCTGTCCGCCGAACAGACGACGATCGCGGCGCCCGTGCTGCCCGACGCCGCACTCCTGGTGCCGAACGACGACGACGTGACGTACGCGAAAGTGCGCCTCGACGAGCGTTCGACCGTCGCCGTCGCCCAGGGCCTCAGCACCGTCGCTGATCCGCTCGCGCGATCGGTCATCTGGGCCGCGCTGTGGAACGCCGTACGCGACGGCCTGCTGCCGGTCGCCGAATACGTCGAGATCGTCACCACTCACGCGTCCGAAGAGACGTCGGTGTCGCTGCTGTCCGACGTCATCTCGCGCACGTCGTACGCCCTGGAGCACTACGCCGCCCGCGCCGACCGTGCGCGCCTCTCCGCTGCGTGGTTGGCGACCACCTGGGAGGCGCTGCACCGAGCCGACGCGGGAAGCGACGCCCAGCTCGCCTGGGCGCGCGGGCTCGCATCGGGGGCTCGCAACGACGACAGTCGGGCCGCCGGCATCCGCGATCTTCTCCGCGGCGCAGCCACGCCGCCCGACGGCCTCGCGCTGGACCCCGACCTGCGCTGGGCGTTGCTGATCGCCCTCGCGGCCACCGGGCACGCTGACGCCCGCGACGCCGACACGGAGCTCGCGGCCGATCCGTCCGCCGCCGGCCGGCGCGCCCACCGCACTGTGCTCGGCGCACGACCAGACCGCGCGGTACGCCGCGCCGGATGGGACGCGGCCTGGAGCGACACCGCACTCAGCAACGACGAGCTGGATGCGACGATCTCCGGGGTCCGCGCAGGAGACCATCGTGGGTTCGTGTCAGACCTCGACGACGAGTATTTCGATCGCATCCGGACGGTGTGGTCGACGCGCAGTATCGAGATCGCGCGCCGACTCGTGCGTGGACTGTTCCCGGCTGCCGACAGCCTCACGCGAGTCGATCAGTGGCTCGTCGACAACGAGGACGCGCCCGCGGCCCTACGGCGACTGATCATCGAGCAGCGAGACACCCTGGCACGCGACCTGCGGGTTCGCGCTCTCCAGCCCGCGGGTTGAGAGCGCGTCCGCGTCAGACCCCCACACCCCGGATCGGCGGCTCGTGGAAGGTGGCTCCGAACGTGCGCTCGGACGCGCCCTCACGGTCGAGGTACGGTGAGGCTCCGCCGTCGATGAACGGCCAGCCCGCACCGAGGATGAGACACAGGTCGATGTCCTCGACCTCGGGCACGACGCCCTCATCGAGCATGATCCGAATCTCGTGCGCCAGCCCGTCCTGCACCCGGCGCAGGATCGCCTCCGCCGAAGCCGGGTGGGAGCCCACGTGCCCCTTGAGGACCTTCTCCGCCGCCTTGGTTAATCCGGTGACTCTGCCGCCCCTGTCCTTCTCGACGACCTCGGTGAGCTCGGCGAGGGCGTGGAAGTTCTCGTTCGCGTAGAAGCGATCAGGGAACGCGCGCACCATCGTGTCCTGCACGTGCGCAGCCACCTTCCACCCCACGAGGTCGATCAGCTGGAACGGCCCCATCGGCAAGCCGAGCGGCCCGAAGGCCTTCTCCACGTCGGCGACGGGAGTGCCGTCGTAGACGGCACGGGCGGCTTCTCCCATCACCTTGGCCAACAGCCGGTTCACGACGAAACCCGGGGCATCGGCGGTGAGCACGGCGTTCTTGCCGAGACCACGGGCGACGACGAAGGCCGTGGAGAGCGCCTCCTCTGAGGTGTGCGGCGTCTTCACGATCTCGATGAGCGGCATGACGGCGACGGGATTGAAGAAGTGGAATCCGACCAGGCGCTCGGGGTGCGCGAGCTTCGCGCCGATCTCCTCGACCGACAGCGACGATGTGTTCGTCGCGAGGACCGCATCCTCCGAGACGACCGCCTCGATCTCTGCGAACACCGCCTGCTTGACGCCCACCTCTTCGAAGACCGCTTCGATCACGAAGTCGCAGTCCGCGTAGAGGCTCTTGTCGGTCGTGCCGGTGACGAGGGAGCGGAGCTTGTTCGCCGCGTCGCCGTCGAGACGTCCCTTGGCTTCCAGCTTGCCGATCTCGTCGTGGATGTAGGCGACACCCTTGTCGACGCGTGCCTGATCCAGGTCGGTGATGAGCACCGGTACCTGGAGCTTGCGCACGAAAAGCAGGGCGAACTGGCTGGCCATCAGACCCGCGCCGATGATGCCGACTTTCGTGACCTTCTTGGCGAGAGCCTTGTCGGGCGCGCCCACGGGTCGCTTGGCGCGCTTCTGCACGAGATCGAAGGCGTACATGGACGCGGCGAACTGATCGCCCGTGACCAGATCGGCCAGCGCCTCGTCCTCCCGGGCGAAACCCTCTGCCTTGGTGCCGCTCTTCGCCTTGTCCAGCAGATCGAGCGCGACATACGGAGAACGCGGAACCGTGCCGATCTTCGATTCCAGCATGCCGCGGGCC
This sequence comes from Candidatus Microbacterium phytovorans, assembly GCA_029202445.1. Taxonomy (NCBI): domain Bacteria; kingdom Bacillati; phylum Actinomycetota; class Actinomycetes; order Micrococcales; family Microbacteriaceae; genus Microbacterium; species Candidatus Microbacterium phytovorans. The sequence goes on along the minus strand of CP119321.1, from coordinate 821,775 downwards.
ACCTTGATCGCGATGGGCCACTTCGTCAGGCGCTCGATCTTGCCCGGCTCGTTCTTCCGCTCGACCTTCCGGCTGCCGGTCAGCACCTCGTCGGCCCAGCGCAGCGAGTCTTCCAGGTAGGTCGCGGCCGGGAACTGCGCATCGACGATGCCGTAGTCGAGGGCCTGCTGCGGCTTGAGCATCCGGTTCTGCTTGAGCGGATTGCTGATGACGACCTCGAGGGCGTTCTCGATGCCGATCAGGTTGGGCAGCAGGTACGCACCACCCCACCCGGGGATGATGCCGAGGAAGACCTCGGGGAGCGCGATCGCGGCCGCCGACGCGTCGACGGTGCGATAGGTGGAGTTCAGCGCGATCTCCAGCCCGCCGCCAAGGGCTAGTCCGTTGATGAAGGCGAAGGACGGCACGCCGAGGTCGCCCAGCTTACCGAGCACGTGATGACCGAGCTGTGCGATCAGACGAGCGTCGTCGCGGGAGCGTACGAGGCTGATGTCGGAGAGGTCGGCACCGGCGGCGAGGATGTACTGCTTGCCTGTGATGCCGACCGCGTGGATCTCGCCGGCCGCAGCCCGAGCGGCCAGACCGTCCAGACGCGATCCCAGCTCCGTCAACGTCTGCGGACCGAGCGTGTTGGGCCGCGTGTGATCGCGCCCGTTGTCCAGTGTGATGAGGGCGAGCACCTTCCCAGAGGCGAGGCGCACGTCACGTACGGGGGAGTGCGTGACGACCTCGTCGGCGGACAGGCCCATCAGCGGCGAGAAGTCGATGTCTGCGTAGTTCGTCATCGTTTCAGCGCTTCTTTCCGTCGAAGTGGGGGTTCTCCCAGATGACCGAGCCGCCCTGGCCGAGTCCGACACACATCGCCGTCAGCCCGTACCGGACATCCGGACGCTCGGCGAACTGTGCAGCGAGCTGGATCATCAGGCGGACCCCGGATGCCGCGAGCGGATGGCCGAGTGCAATCGCGCCTCCCCACGCGTTCACGCGGGGGTCGTCGTCGGCGATACCGAAGTGATCGAGCAAGGAGATGACCTGGATCGCGAAGGCCTCGTTGAGCTCGAAGAGGCCGATGTCGTCGATCGTCAAGCCTGCCTTCGCCAGAGCCTTCTCCGTCGACGGGATCGGGCCGATGCCCATGATCTCGGGCTGCACCCCCGCGAAGGCGAACGACACCATCCGCATCTTCGGGCGGAGGCCGAGCTCCTTCACGGCGTGCCCTCCCGCCAGAAGCGACATGGTCGCGCCGTCGGTGAGCGGCGAAGAGGTGCCCGCGGTGACACGACCGTGCGGGCGGAACGGCGTCTTCAGCGCGGCGAGATCGGCCATCGTGGTCTGCGGCCGACGCCCCTCGTCCTCCGTGGCAAGCCCCCAAGCCCCGTCGGCATCCTTCACGGCCACGGAGACGAGGTCGGGCTGGATCTTCCCGGCGTCGTAGGCCGCCTGCACCTTGTGCTGGCTCAGCATGCCGAAGCGGTCGGAGCGCTCCTTCGTGAGGTGCGGGAACCGGTCGAAGATGCGCTCCGCCGTCACTCCCATGTTCAGGGCGCCCGGGTCGACCATCCGCTCGGCGACGAACCGGGGATTGGGATCGGCGTTGCCGCCGATCGGGTGGTGGCCCATGTGCTCGACACCGCCCGCGAGGGCGAGGTCGTACATGCCGACGCCGATAGACGCACCCATCGTCGTGACGCTGGTCATGGCGCCGGCGCACATGCGCTCCACAGCCAGTCCGGGGACGGTCTGGGGGAGGCCTGCGAGAATCGCCACCGACCGTCCGAGAGTGAGTCCCTGATCGCCGGTCTGACTCGTCGCCGCGATCGCGACATCATCGATGCGATCGGCGGGAACCGAAGGATTGCGCTCCATCAGGCCGATCGTGGCCTTGACCGCGAGGTCGTCGGCACGGGTGTTCCAGTACATGCCCTTCTCGCCCGCACGACCGAACGGGGTGCGCATACCGTCGACGAAATAGACGTCCGAGAGCTCGGCCACACTGCCTCCAAAAGATTGAGATCCAGTCCAGCCTAAAGTGACACCGGGTGCCGCGAAATCGGTTGGGCCGAACCTACGAACCTGATTCGGACGCCTCGGCGGCATCCTGCACGGATTCCACAAAGGCATCCGCGATGACCTGTGCTGTTCGCTCAATCTGCCAAGGTCGCGCACCGTGCCCCGCAAGCGCCGCCGCGACGCCGTCCACATCCAGCGGGGAGGGAGGCGTCCAGGCGAGCCGCCGCAACGTGTCCGGGGTCAAGAGGTTCTCGGTCGGCATCCGGAGATCCGCCGCGAGCTGCTCGACGCGGGGACGGGCGGCCTTGAGCCGGGCGTCCGCGGCGGGATTGCGGTCGACCCACGCGCGGGGAGGGGGAAGCCCGTCGCCCGCCATGCGCTCCGACGGCAGGCTCTGGTCGGCGCGGCCCGCCTCGATCGCCGCCCACCAGCGGTCCAGCTGCGTACGGCTTGCGCGGCCGGTGAACTCCTTGAGGCGGGCGAGATCCTGCTTGGTCGCCGGGTCTGCGATGACGGCGGCGACGAGCGAGCGATCGGGGACGAGGCGACCCGGCGACACGTCCTCGTCCTGAGCGAACTGCTCACGGGCGGTCCACAGTGCGCGTGCGACGGCGAGCGCACGGCGACCGCGGACCGTGTGCAGCCCACTCAGTCGACGCCACGGCTCTTCGCGAGGAGGCTTGGCCGGGCGAGTCAAGACCGCGTCGAACTCCTCGGCCGCGATTCGCGTCTTGTCCTGCTCCTCGAGCTCGGCGACCAGCACGTCACGAACATCCACGAGATGAAGGACATCGAGCGCGGCGTACTCCAGCCACGACTGGGGGAGCGGTCGGGTCGACCAGTCGGCGGCCGAATGCGCCTTCGCGAGCGTGATGCCGAGAGTGTCCTCGACGACCGCGCCGAGCCCGACCTTCTCGTGACCCAGCAGACGCGCGGCGAGCTCGGTATCGAACATCGAGGCCGGTTCCAGTCCGTCCTCCCGTAGCGACGGGAGATCCTGGCTCGCCGCGTGCAGCACCCACTCGACATCCCCGATGGCCTCCTGCAGCGCGGCCATGTCGCCGATCTCGGGCGGGTCGAACAGGAACACCCCGGCATCCCGCCGGAAAACCTGGATCAGATAGGCGCGCTGCGAGTACCGGAAACCGGAGGCGCGCTCGACGTCGACGGCAGCCGGCCCCGTTCCCGCGGCGAGCGCGGCACAGGCGTCGAGGAAGCCGTCGCGATCGGCGATGACGACGTACTCAGTCACGCGAGCTCCTCTGTGCACCGAATACCGCGATGCCTTCGGACCCCGGGGGAAGCCCGGCCAGCATGCACACCAACTCGGCCCAGGCGTCGACGTGGGCAGCGAGATCACCGGACGGCGTCCACGAGGCGCGCAGTTCTATCTGCGCACCGTCGCCCTCGACACCCAGGCTCCCGAACCCCTTGGAGAGGGTCTTCGTAGCCGTCCCGGATGCCGAGTGGAACTCCGCGCGGCGAGACTGCAGGGCATCGACGAGCCATGACCACGCGACATCGGCCAGCAGAGGGTCGGTGCCGATCTCCGGCTCCAGCGGCGCCTGCGCGAAGCACACGATCCGCCACGCCCCGCCCCACTGCTCGGGTTCGGTCGCATCGTGCAACAGGACGAACCGGCCCGTGCCGTACTCGGAGTCGCCACCGTCCGCGGACGGGCGCACGTCGCCGGCGAAGGCGACGGCATCCGGAGCGAGCGAGGCCGGCGCAGGGATCTCGCGAACGATGAAGTCGTCGCGGAACGTCAATGCGCGCAAGGCATCGGCCACTCCGGTGAACCCGGACGCGGAAGAAGGACGGGAGTCATCCACATCCACAGACTAAAGTGAGGCCACGATGAAGGCATCCAGGCGCGCCGTCGGCGCAACCCCGACCGACGCTCTGCGGGCGGTCCTCTTCCTCCTCACGGGAGCACTGGCGGTCATGACGGCGCTGCTGGCGTTCGTCGCCGCGCGGATGGCCCGTCGCGTCGTCACTCCCGCCGGACGCCGCACCGACACCCGCATCCTCGATGTCGACGTGGCCGCGCAGACGATCACCCTCAGTCGCAACCCCGACACCGCCCTGCCCGGAAGATACGGCTTGTTCACGGCGGGGACCGAGGGATACCTCAAGCTCGGCTCGGTGCTCTCGGGCGACGAGAGTTCTGTGACGCGGAAGCTGCTCACTCACATCGGCTCGGACTCCCACCTGGCTGCCGATGCCGCGTTCAGCGGCTGGTACTTCGATCGTCCGGAGCAGTTGCACCTTCCTTACGAGTCAGAGCTCGTGGGCTCTGCCGTGGGACCGTGCCCCGCGTGGATCTTCCCGGCGGCGGAACCGACAGACACCTGGGTCATCCAGGTGCACGGTCGGGGCACCAATCGAGCCGAGTGCCTTCGTGCGGTCCCTCTCTTCCACGGTCTCGGGATCACGTCGCTGCTCGTCTCGTACCGCAACGACGGCTCGGCCCCGCGAAGTCGCGCCGGTACGTACGGGCTCGGCGCGACGGAATGGCGTGACGTGGATGCCGCGATCGGACTCGCCCGTCGGCGAGGTGCGCGACGCATCCTCATCATGGGCTGGTCGATGGGCGGCGCGATCGCCCTGCAGGTGGCCCTCAGCTCCGCGCACCGCGACTTGATCGTCGGGGTGATCCTCGAGTCTCCCGTCGTGGACTGGCGACGCGTGCTGAGCTATCAGGCACGCCTCATGGGACTTCCCACCGCCGTCGCCGGGCTGGCGATCGGGGCGCTCAGCACGGAATGGGCGACACCTCTCGTCGGCACAGAGGCTCGGATTCCGTTCGAGCGACTGGACGTCGTCGCGCGGGCGGGGGAGTTGCGGCATCCCATCCTCATCCTCCACAGCGACGACGACGGCTTCGTCCCCTCTGATGCATCGCACGATCTCGTGGTGGCCCGACCCGACCTGGTCGAACTCCAGGTGTTCGATACGGCACGCCACACGAAGCTGTGGAACTACGACCAGGACCGGTGGAGCGCCACGATCACCGACTGGCTCGAACGGCACGACTTCACGCCGCAGCACGCGTGAGCACGCGGCATCCGTCGGCTGTGTCGGCATCTAGGGTTGAGGGGTGAACAGCGTCCCGGCCGGCATCGTGCACCTCACCGAACGCACTCCGCAGGTGTCGGGCGCCGAGATGGTGGCCGCCCTCGTTCCGCCGCCCCAGTTCGATGACGCGACGTTCGAGACGTACCGCGTCGACCCGCAGTACCCGTCGCAGCAGGAGGCCAAGGACCTGCTGGTGAGCTTCAGCGGTGGCCAGCGCGCCGCGGCGCGCGCCGGCGGGCTGTTCCGTCGCCGTGAGAAGTCGCCGGAGCTGAAGCCCGGGGTCTACCTCGACGGCGGGTTCGGCGTGGGGAAGACCCACCTCCTCGCCGCCGTCTACCACGCCATGCCCGCGCGCCGGAAGTACTTCGGTTCCTTCATCGAGTACACGGCGCTCGTGGGCGCGCTCGGTTACCAGCAGACCGTCGCGCTGTTCCGCGGCGCGGACCTGCTGTGCATCGATGAGTTCGAGCTCGACGACCCGGGCGACACCATGGTGATGACGCGTCTGCTCGGGGAGCTCGTCCCGACGGGAACCCGGTTGGCGGCGACCTCGAACACGCCGCCGAACGCGCTCGGTGAGGGGCGCTTCGCCGCGCAGGACTTCCTGCGCGAGATCCACGCGATGTCCGCGAGCTTCCAGACCCTGCGCATCGACGGCACCGACTACCGCCAGCGCGCCATCGACGGACACGGCAAGACCCTCACGGATGCCGAATACTCCGACGCCCTCGCGGCAGCCGACGGCACGGCATCCGACGACGCGTTCGCCGACCTCATCCGCCACCTGGCGACCGTGCACCCGTCCCGCTATCTACGTCTCATCGACGGCGTCTCGGCGATCGGGCTGCGCGAAGTGACCCAACTGGACGATCAGTCGGCCGCCCTCCGCTTCGTCGCGTTCGTCGATCGCGCGTACGACGCCCAGATCCCCGTCCGAGCGACGGGCCGTCCCCTTGACGAGGTCTTCTCGGAGGAGATGCTCGCGGGGGGATACCGCAAGAAGTACCTCCGTGCCATCTCACGACTGGTCGCACTCACCCACGCCTGAGCGAACTGCCAGCGCGCGGTCGGGCCGCGGAAACGTGGAATTTACGTAACGGGCATCCGTGTAATCAAGGCGAAACACGGGCCGTACCCCCGAGGAAACCCCGTGTCGGAACACTGGGGGCACCCGACGCTACACCTGCGTCCCTGCAGAGAGGTTTCTTCCGAGATGGATCAAGGCAACACCGCATTCATTCTCATCGCCGCAGCGCTGGTCCTGTTGATGACGCCCGGTCTGGCGTTCTTCTACGGCGGCCTCGTCAAGGCGAAGAGCGTCATCAGCATGATGATGATGAGCTTCGGGGCTATGGGCCTCATCGGCGTCCTCTGGGTGCTCTACGGATACGCGATCGCGTTCCCGGGCGCCGAGGGAACGATCTTCCCCTGGGCCATCGACACGTCCGCACTGGGCCTGTCGAGCCTGCTCGAGACTCCTGAGGGCGCGGCGTACCCGCCCCTGGCCTTCGTCGCGTTCCAGGCGACGTTCGCGATCATCACGGTTGCGCTGGTCTCCGGTGCGATCGCGGACCGCGCCAAGTTCGGCGCCTGGATGGTCTTCGCGGGCCTCTGGGCCACGGTCGTCTACTTCCCGGTGGCCAGCTGGGTGTTCAACTTCGGCCTCGCCGAGGACGGCAGCTTCGCGTACGGCGGTTGGATCACGCACGGTCTGCAGACCGCGTTCGGCGTCGGCGCGATCGACTTCGCCGGTGGTACCGCGGTGCACATCAACGCCGGTGCGGCAGCTCTCGCCCTCGCGCTGGTGCTCGGCAAGCGCGTCGGGTTCCAGAAGGGCGTGCACGTTCCCCACAACCCGCCGTTCGTCCTCCTGGGCGCCGGTCTGCTGTGGTTCGGATGGTTCGGCTTCAACGCCGGCTCGGAGCTCGCCGCTGACGGCACCGCCGCGCTGGCGTTCGTCAACACCATCGCCGCTCCCGCCGCCGCGCTGCTCGCCTGGCTCCTGGTGGAGAAGATCAAGGACGGCAAGCCGACCTCGGTCGGAGCCGCTTCCGGTGCCGTCGCAGGTCTCGTCGCGATCACTCCCGCCTGCGCTGCGCTGCAGCCCATCTGGGCGATTCTCCTGGGCCTGATCGCCGGCGCCGTGTGCGCCCTTGCCATCGAGCTCAAGTTCAAGTGGGGCTTCGACGACTCGCTCGACGTCGTGGGAATCCACCTCGTCGGCGGCCTCATCGGCACGCTCTACCTCGGCTTCTTCGCCAACGGCACGGGCCTGCTCGTCGGTGGCGACGCCACGCAGCTGCTGGTTCAGGCCATCGCGGCCTTCGCCGTCCTCATCTACTCGTTCGTCATCGCCTACGTCATCGGCTTCGCGATCGAGAAGACCATGGGCTTCCGTGTGAAGAACGAGGACGAGATCGCCGGCATCGACACCGTGGTGCACGGCGAAGAGGGATACGTCCTCGCCGACACCAAGGCCTGATCGCTCCGCACACAGCACCCGGAAGGGCGCTGGGCTTCGGCCCGGCGCCCTTTCGCGTTGCTAGCCTGACGACATGGGTGGATCTCGCAGCGGATCGGTCATCCGCGACCTGTTCCGCACCGTCACCGACGTCCTGCGGGGCGGCCGGACCTCGGAGCACGCGCCGTCTCAGGAAGCTGAAGCGTCGGCAGGGTCGGCCTCGCGGACCATCGAGATCGACCCGCGCGACGCCCACGATCTTCGCCTCACCTACGCACCCGACCCCGACGGCGATCCCGATGCGGGCGAGATCGTCTGGACATGGGTGCCCTACGCCGAGAACGACGGCCGCGGAAAGGACCGACCGGTGCTCATCATCGGCAGACAGGATGCCGCGCACGTGTACGCCGTGAAGCTGACGAGCAAGTCCCACGATGGTGACCGCGACTTCCTGCCACTCGGAACGGGGGAGTGGGACCCCGCCGGACGCGCATCGTGGGTCGATGTCGACCAGCTCTACAGCGTGCCGGTCGACGGCATCAGACGCGAGGCGTCAGCGCTCGACATCGATCGGTTCACGACGGTGGCCCGCGCGCTGCAGGTGCGCTACGGCTGGGACGCCGGTTCCTGATGTTCGCCTGGCTGCGGCGACTGCTCGGCGGACGCCGTGCTCGGGCCGCGAAACCCACGGCGGCACGGCGCGAGGCAGGTTTCGACCGCGTCACTCTCACGTGGGAGGTGCCCCAGCCGCAGAGCAGGTCCGTGCACATCGTCTACGCCCCTCGGCGTGACAGGCTTCCGGATGCCGGTGAGGTGGTGTGGGCGTGGGTGCCCTTCCAGGAGAACCCGGCGGACGGCAAGGATCGCCCGCTCCTCGTCATCGCGCGTCACGACGTGCAGCGGGTGTATGCGCTCAAGCTGACATCGCGTCCGCCCCAGGGGCGGCGCGACCACGTGTCGATCGGGGTGGGCGCGTGGGACAGGCAGGGGCGCGAGTCGTGGGTCGACCTCGACCAGCTCTACAGCGTGCACCACGGCGGCGTGCGGCGGGTGGGCGCGGCACTGGACCGACGCACGTTCGCGGCCGTCGGTCGTGCCCTTTCCGCCCGCCACGGGTGGCGATTCGAGGGGTAATCGGACATCGTCCCGGAGACGACGAAACCCCCGCCGTGGCGGGGGTTGTTCGGTGGGCGATACCAGACTCGAACTGATGACCTCTTCCGTGTGAAGGAAGCGCGCTACCAACTGCGCCAATCGCCCGTAGCTCCTGAGGAGCCGACACCCGATGCTACCCGATGCGGGCACGCACGCCGAATCGACGGAGAGACACGCGCGGGGCGCGCTCGGTTTTGCACTTCGTCGCGGGTGGGCTAAAGTCGATCAAGCGCCCGGGGCAACCAGGGAGCACGCGGATGTAGCGCAGTTGGTAGCGCATCACCTTGCCAAGGTGAGGGTCGCGAGTTCGAGTCTCGTCATCCGCTCGAGTGCGGGGATTCCCTTTCGGGGGAATCACGACACGTGGGTCGAACCACAAACGGTGGCGTGGCCGAGCGGCTAGGCACCGGCCTGCAAAGCCGTTTACACGGGTTCGAATCCCGTCGCCACCTCGCTCACAACTGAACAGCCTTTATAGGCGCGATTGGCGCAGCGGTAGCGCGCTTCCCTGACACGGAAGAGGTCACTGGTTCGATCCCAGTATCGCGCACCACCTCAAACCCCCGGCCCGCCCGGGGGTTTCGTGTTTCCGGGCGTGGGCGCCCCCGCCGGGCTAGGCTCGGCGCATGACCCATCTCGTGCTCTCTGTGGTCGGCGACGATCGCACCGGTCTGGTCAGCGCGCTCGCAGACGCCGTGGCAGCGCACGGCGGCAACTGGGAACGCAGCGAACTCGCCGAGCTCGCGGGCGCGTTCGCCGGCATCGTGCTCGTCTCCGTTCCCGATGCCCGTGCGGCCGAGCTCACCGAGGCGTTGCGCGGTCTCGACGGACTCCTGCGGGTCACGACGCACACGGGCACCCCCGCGACGTCGCCCTCTGGCCGGTCTTTGACATTCACTGTGCTGGGCAACGATCGCCCAGGGATCGTGCGCGACGTCACGACCGCCATCAGCGCCCACGCGTTGAGCATCGACGGTTTCACGAGTCGCACTCTCGAGGCGCCCATGGCCGGCGGCACCCTGTTCGAGGCGACCGTCACGGTCCGCATGTCCGAGCACGCCGACGAGGCGCCTGTCATCACGGCCCTGGAGCGGCTCGCCGACGAGATCCAGGTCGACCTGAGCGTCGGATGACGACGACCGCGCTCCTCGAGCGGATACGCGCCGAACTGCGCGCGACAGCGGACCCCTCGCGCGCTCCCGGCCAGCAGGCGTACATGAAGTCGGATATGCCCTACCTGGGGGTTCGGGTTCCCGACGCGCGACGCATCACGCGCGCCGCCGCCCGAGGAGTGGAGAACCCCGACCACCTCCGTGCCGCGGCTCGGGAGATGTGGGATGCCGCGACCCACCGCGAAGAGCGCTACGCCGCTGAGGCACTGCTGACGATGCCTCCCGTCCGCGGCGACCTGGCATCCGTTCCGCTCATCGAGCACATGGTGCGCTCGGGCCGCTGGTGGGACTTCACCGACGAGCTCACCGGGCGTATCGCCGAGATGCACGACCGGCACCCCACCGAAACGGCAGCCCTCGTCCGAGCCTGGAGCATCGACGACGATCTCTGGGTGCGTCGCCTCGCGATCCTGTCGCAGCTCGGCCGGCGCGAAAGGCTCGATCGCGACCTCCTCGCGGACGTCATCGCGCCCAGCATCCCGAGCGACGAGTTCTTCCTCCGCAAGGCCATCGGCTGGGCGCTGCGGGACTACGCGCGATTCGCGCCGGACTGGGTCGCGCAGTTCGCGGCAGAGCACCCTCTCAGCGCTCTCAGCCGGCGGGAGGCGCTCAAGCACATCTCCCGCTGACGAGGCACACCGTTCAGGCGCGAAGCGCGAGGGGGACGACCGCAGCCGCGACCGTCAGCGGCGCGGCGAGGAGTCCCCACAGCACGTAGCGCCGCCACGGCACCTCGACGCCGACCGCGTGCAGCCGCTGATGCCAGAGGAGCGTGGCGAGCGAGGCCCACGGCGTGATGAGCGGCCCCGCATTGACACCGACGAGGAGGGCCGCAAGGCGCTCAGGCGTGTCGGCGGCCGACTCGAGCGCAAGGTACGCGGGCAGGTTGTTGCCGACGTTGGCGGCCACGAGCCCGACGCCCGACAACCACCAGAGATCGCCGGCTCCGGAACCGTGGCCGGCGACCGCCTCGATGAACTGCCGGGAACCCGCGGCCTCCAGCGCGCCGACGACGAGGAACAGTCCCGAGGCGAACACGACGAGCTGCCAGGGGAGGAGTGAGAACGTGAGTGCTCTCGGCGACCGCCAGAGGAAGAAAGCGCCGAGCACGACGGCCGCCGCCGATGCGGGGATCCACGGTTCGAGTCCGCTCACCAGCAGAGGCATCATCACGCAGACGACAACGGCGGCGAAACGCAGTTGCAGCCGATCCGCGATCACCGGGGGCGCAGCGACCGTGAACCGTCCCGCGAGTTCACGGCGGTGCAGGACGAGAAGCAGACCCACCGTGACGATGACCGCAACGACCGCCGACGGGCCCAGCAAGAGCAGGAACGTGCCGGCGTGGGCGTCGTCGAGCTGATGCATCGCCAGCAGGTTCGTGAGGTTCGAGACGGGGAGGAACAGCGAGGCGGTGTTCGCGAGCCACACCGTGGCGAAGGCGAACGGCATCGGGCTGAGGCCGTTCGCCCGAGCGACGGCCACGACGACCGGCGTCAGCAGGACGGCGGTCGTATCGAGCGAGAGGAAGGCGGTCGCCAGCACAGCGAGCGCCACGACGGCGAGCCACAACCGCACCGTGCGGCCTCCCGCGAGCCGGGCAACGCGCGAGGCCACCACGTCGAACACTCCCGCCGCGGCAGCCAGTTCGGCCACGACCGTGACGGCCACGACGAAGAGCAGCACCGGCCACACCCGCTCACCGATGCCGAGCGCCTCCGCGGGACTGAGCACCCCCACCGCGACGGCGACACCGCCCGCGAGGAGCAGGGCGACACCGACGAGAGCGAGCTTCACGGCATCCATCATGGCCCGCGCCTACGCGCACGGGCGCACCGCCACGGCACGGGTGCGCGGCGGCGATAGACTCGGTGCATGGAACACCGCCGGAGCCTCGCCGCGGCCGTCGTCGCGCGCACCGGCACGCGAACGCTTCACGCCTGAGCGGGCGGGACGCTGACGCGTCCGAAGCTGAGCAGATCATTCCACCCAGCTGGACAACAGCGATTCTCTGGAGAAGCTCCTTTGACTGACGTCACCACCCCGTCGGACGTGTCCTATCCCGCCGACGGCTTCGCCCTCTTCCCCGACCGCTCCGTCATCGCGCTGCGCGTCAACGGCGAGCTGAAGGACCTCGCGACCGTCGTCGCGGCCACGGATGCCGTCGAGCCCGTGGCCATCGACAGCCCCGACGGGCTCGCCATCCTGCGCCACTCGACCGCACATGTCCTCGCCCAGGCCGTGCAGCGCATCCGTCCCCAGGCGAACCTCGGCATCGGCCCGCCCGTCGTCGACGGTTTCTACTACGACTTCGGAGTCGACGAGCCGTTCACCCCCGAGGATCTCAAGGCCATCAAGAAGGAGATGGAGCGGATCGTCCGCGAGGGGCAGCGCTTCGTGCGCCGTGTCGTCACGGACGACGAGGCTCGCGCGGAGCTCGCCGACGAGCCGTTCAAGCTCGAGCTGATCGGCCTGAAGGGCGGCACGAAGGAAGCCGCGGAAGGCGCGTCGGTCGAGGTCGGCGCCGGCGAGCTCACGATCTACGACAACGTCACCCGCGACGGCGAGACTGCGTGGAAGGACCTGTGCCGCGGACCCCACGTTCCGTCGACCCGCATCGTCGGCAACGGCTGGGACCTCACGCGCATCGCGGGCGCCTATTGGCGCGGCAGCGAGAAGAACCCTCAGCTGCAGCGAATCTACGGGACGGCGTGGGCCACCAAGGACGAGCTGCGCGCCTACCAGCAGCGTCTCGAGGAAGCCGCCAAGCGCGACCATCGAAAGCTCGGCAAGGAGCTCGATCTCTTTTCGTTCCCCGACGAGATCGGCTCCGGCCTCAGCGTCTGGCACCCGCGCGGCGGCATCGTGCGCGGCGAGATGGAACAGCACGCACGTCGGCGACACATCGAGGGCGGCTACACCTACGTCTACACGCCCCACATCTCGAAGGAGGATCTGTTCCTGACCTCCAACCACCTCGTGACCTACAAGGACGGCATGTTCCCGCCGATCCGGATGGACGAGGAGATCGACGCCGAAGGCAACGTCACCAAGGCCGGGCAGGACTACTACCTGAAGCCGATGAACTGCCCGATGCACATCCTCATCTACAAGGAGCGTGCGCGCAGCTACCGCGACCTGCCGCTGCGTCTGGCCGAGAACGGCACGGTGTACCGCAACGAGCTGTCGGGGGCTTTGCACGGACTCACCCGGGTGCGCGGCTTCACTCAGGACGACTCTCACCTGTTCGTCACGCCCGAGCAGCTCGAGGCGGAGGCGACCCGCGTGCTCGAGTTCGTCATCTCGATGCTGCGCGACTTCGGCCTCGACGACTTCGAGCTCGAACTCTCGATGCGAGACGACGAGAAGGCGAAGTGGATCGGTAGCGACGAGTTCTGGGAATACTCGACCAATGCACTCCGCAACGTCGCCGTGGCGAGTGGTCTGAAGCTCACCGAAGTCCCCGGAGAGGCGGCCTTCTACGGTCCGAAGATCGACCTCAAGACGAAGGATGCCATCGGCCGCACCTGGCAGCTCTCCACGGTGCAGGTCGACCCGAACCTGCCGGAGCGATTCGGCCTGGAGTACACCGGCTCCGACGGCGAGAAGCACCGCCCGATCATGATCCATCGGGCACTGTTCGGCTCGATCGAGCGCTTCTTCGCGATTCTGCTGGAGCACTACGCCGGAGCCTTCCCGGTGTGGCTCGCGCCCGTGCAGGTCGTCGGCATCCCCGTCGCGGAGGACTTCGCGCCCTACCTGGACGGCATCATCGACCGCCTCCGGTCGGCCGGCGTGCGCGCCGAGGTGGACCACTCCGACGACCGCATGCAGAAGAAGATCCGCACGCACACAACGCAGAAGGTTCCCGTCCAGCTCATCGCCGGCGCGCAGGACAGCGCGGCGGGAACGGTCTCGTTCCGGTTCCGCGACGGCTCGCAGACCAACGGCATCCCCGTCGACGAGGCGATCGATCGCATCGTCCGCGCGATCGCGGAGCACACACTCGTCAACACGGCGGAGGATCTCGCGTGACGGACGGCCTGGAAGACGCCGCGCGACTCGGCGGAGTTCCGGACGAGTTCCAGCGGCTGTGGACGCCGCACCGTATGGCGTACATCCAGGCCGGCCCGGAGGCCATGCAAGAGGAGTGCCCCTTCTGCGCGGCGCCCGCGCGATCCGACGCGGGCGGCCTGATCGTCGCTCGCGGTGAGACCGCCTACGTGCTGCTGAACCTCTTCCCCTACAACTCGGGGCACGTCCTGGTGTGCCCGTACCGGCACATCGCGACGTACGACGAGGCGACGCCGGAGGAAGTGGCCGAGATCGGAGCGCTCACGCAGACCGCCATGCGCGTGCTGAGGGAGGTCTCACGCTGCGATGGATTCAACATCGGCATGAACCAGGGCCGCGTCGCGGGTGCGGGTGTCGCCGAACACCTTCATCAGCACGTCGTCCCGCGGTGGGCCACCGACGCCAACTTCTTCCCGATCATCGCGAAGACCAAGGCGCTGCCGCAGCTTCTCGGCGAGGTCCGCGAGGCGGTCGCGTCGGCGTGGCCGCACGCGTGAGTCGACCCCGTGGTCTCAGCGCACCTGCGAGACGGCGAACTGCAGCCGAGGGTGCGCGTAGTACTCCTGGGCTTCGATGAGCTGAAGCTCGCGTTCGCCTGACTCATGGGTCGTGGTGAGCAGGTCGAAGACGCTCGACACCGTCTTCGCCAAGGCGCCTGCGGCGTCGCCCGTCGCGCGGTAGTGCGCCGTGAAGAGGGCAGCGGTCACGTCGCCGGAGCCGTTCGCCTTCATCGGGATGCGAGGGGTCTGGACGATCCAGGCACCGTCGTCGGTCACGGCGAGCATCTCGATCGTGTCGGCCGGACGGTCGGGACGTTCGACACTCGTGACGAGGACGGTGGACGGACCCATGGCGCGCGCAGCGTCCGCGGAGGCGAGCGTGGAGGCGAGGTCGCCCGGCTCGGTGTCGGTGAGGAAGCCCAGTTCGAACTGGTTCGGAGTGATGATGTCGGCCGCGGGGACGACACGCTCGCGCAGCAGTACGGGGATGGCGGGGGCCACGAAGCAGCCGCTCTTGGCGTTTCCCATCACGGGATCGCACGCGTAGACCGCCGACGGGTTGGCCGACTTCACGCGCGCGACGGCATCGAGGATCACGTCGGCGATGCCTTCGCCGCCCTGGTACCCGGACAGCACGACGTCGATGTCCGCAAAGGCGCCGCGCTCCTCGATCCCCGTGATCACGTCTCGCACGTCGTCGGGGCTGATGAGGGGCCCACGCCATGCGCCGTACCCCGTGTGGTTGGAGAAGTTCACCGTGTACACCGGCAGGACCTCGACGCCGATGCGCTGGAGAGGGAAGACGGCGGCGGAGTTCCCTACGTGACCGTAGGCGACGGCGGACTGAATCGACAGGATCTTCACGGGAAGATCATCCCACCCTTCGGGATTCGGTCGCCGACGCGACGGCGGCGACGAGGTCGGCGGCCATTCGGTCGGCGTCGGCATCGGAGAGGTCGTGGACGGTGAGACGCAGGCGCCGGGTCGCGGCGGCGTCGGCGAGGACGAACTCGTCTCCCGTGCGCGCGAGCCAGCCTCGACGCATGAGTTGCTCCGCCGCGGCGCGTGCGGGGACGGGGAGTTCGACCCACAGGTTGAGGCCATCGGCAGTCTTCGCCGGCAATCCGTGAGCATTCAGACGCTCGGCGAAGGCGCTGTTACGACGCGCGTAATGCGCGGACGCCGCACGGATGCCGTCGCGCACCGTCTCGTCGGTGAGGAGAGCGAGCACCAGACGCTGCAGGAGGTGACTCACCCACGTGGTGCCCGGGCTCAACCGCATCGCCAGCCGCTCCGCGGTGTCGGGGTCGGAGGCGGTGATGGCGAGGCACATGTCGGGCCCCAGGAACTTCGACACCGACCGCACGAGCGCCCACCGGCGGTGGTCCGGTCCGATGAGGGAGACGTACGGCGACGTGGAGAGGAGCGAGAAGTGGTCGTCCTCGATGACCAGGACGTAGGGATGGTCTGCGAGCACGCCGCGTAGCGCGGCGGCGCGACGGGCGGTGAGGCTCGCACCGGTGGGGTTCTGCGCCCGCGGCGTGCAGACGACCGCACGCGCTCCGGCATCCAACGCGGCGCGCAGACCCGCGACGGTCATCCCCTCGTCGTCGACCGGCACCGGTACGGGTCGGTACCCGCCGAGGCGCACCGTGTTCATGCTCGACAGGAAGCACGGATCCTCCAGGGCGACGGCATCGTCGCGCGTGAGCGTCTGCGCGAGCAGACGCTCGATCGCGTCGGAGGCTCCGCTGGTGATCGTGAGACGAAGGGAGAGAGCGGGATCGATCGACTCGCGCATCCAGGCATCCGCCCACTGCTCCAGCTCGCGGTCGATGACCGGCTCGCCGTAGAGCACGGGCCGCCCGGCGACCTGCGCCAGCGCTCGCGACAGGTCGGGGATCAGGTCGGGGTCGGGGTTGCCCGTGCCGATGTCGCGGAGCACCGAGTCGGCGGCGAATCCCTCCTGTGCGACGCGGGCCGGGTCGGCGATGGCGGTACCGCCGCGGCCGCGCGTGACGACCACGCCCGCCTGGGTGAGCTGTCGATACGCCGCGACGACGGTGTTGCGATTCACTCCGAGCCGATCGGCGAGACTGCGCACCGGGGGGAGGGGGTCGCCCGGTCGGAGGACACCGCGCTCCTGGAGCGTGCGAACGCTGTCAGCGATGTCCGCGGCCGAACCGCCGGTGATCTCTTCTGTCCGCGTCACCCTCCCGATCCTAGGTGGCGCACGACTCTGTCTGGACATGCTAGTTTTTGGCCTAGGTCAAACCCGAATGGAAAGGGACACATCGTGTCGGTCACCGGATCCTCCCGCGTCAAGCGCGGCCTCGCCGAGATGCTCAAGGGCGGCGTCATCATGGATGTCGTCACTCCCGACCAGGCGAAGATCGCCGAAGACGCGGGCGCCGTCGCCGTCATGGCGCTCGAACGGGTTCCCGCCGACATCCGCGCCGAGGGCGGCGTGTCGCGGATGAGCGACCCCGACATGATCGACGGCATCATCGAAGCGGTCTCCATCCCGGTTATGGCCAAAGCGCGTATCGGGCACTTCGTCGAAGCGCAGGTGCTGCAGGAGCTCGGTGTCGACTACATCGACGAGTCCGAGGTGCTCTCTCCCGCCGACTACGTCAACCACATCGACAAGTGGGGTTTCACGGTGCCCTTCGTGTGCGGTGCGACGAACCTCGGCGAAGCGCTGCGGCGCATCAACGAGGGTGCCGCCATGATCCGCTCCAAGGGCGAGGCCGGCACGGGCGACGTCTCGGAGGCGACGAAGCACATCCGCAAGATCCGTGGCGAGATCAACGCGCTCCGCTCGATGAGCAAGGACGAGCTGTTCGTCGCGGCGAAGGAACTGCAGGCGCCCTACGATCTCGTCGCCGAGGTCGCGGAGACCGGCACCCTTCCGGTCGTGCTGTTCGTCGCCGGCGGTGTCGCGACCCCCGCCGACGCAGCGATGATGATGCAGATGGGCGCAGACGGCGTGTTCGTCGGCTCGGGCATCTTCAAGAGCGGCAACCCGGCCCAGCGAGCCGCCGCGATCGTGAAGGCGACCACGTTCTTCGACGACGCGAAGGTCATCGCCGACGTATCGCGCGGCCTCGGCGAAGCGATGGTCGGGATCAACGTGTCCGACCTTCCCGCACCGCACCGCCTCGCCGAGCGTGGCTGGTAGCCCGCGCGTCGGCGTTCTCGCCCTCCAGGGCGACGTGCGCGAGCACCTGCGCGTGCTCACGTCGCTCGGAGCGGACGCCGTACCCGTGCGTCGGCCCGAGGAACTGGCATCGGTATCGGGACTCGTGATCCCCGGCGGTGAGTCCAGCGTCATCGACAAGCTCGCGCGCGCCTTCGGCATGCAGGGGCCCGTGCGCACGGCGATCGCCGAAGGGATGCCGATGTACGGAACCTGCGCAGGGCTGATCCTGCTGGCTGACCGGCTTACCGACGCCATCGCCGGTCAGGAGACGTTCGGCGGGCTCGACGTCACCGTGCAGCGCAACGCCTTCGGCACTCAGGCTGACTCGTTCGAGGTCGACCTGGACGTGCCGGCCGTCTCTGTCGCACCCGTTCATGCGGCGTTCATTCGCGCCCCCCTGGTCATCGACGTGGGGGAGGGAGTGGACGTGCTCGCCCGGCTGGCAGACGGACGCGTCGTCGCAGTGCGGCAGGGCAACCTGTTCGGCACCGCGTTCCACCCGGAGGTGACGGGGGAGACCGGGTTCCACGCGCTGTTCCTCGACGCCGTGCGCGCAGCCTGACCCTCCCGCGGATCAGCCGGGCCGCACGTCGCGGATCATTCGGCCGGACGGTCGACCAGCCGTCGGATGGTCGCGACGGTCCGATCGATGTCGTCGTCGGTCGTCGCCCACGACGACATCGAGCAGCGCAGCGTGGCCCGCCCCCGCCACTGGGCACCCGTGAGCACCGCCGTGCCGTCCGCCAGAATCGCCGATCCCAGTGCTCGCGTCGCGTCGTCGTCGGCGAGATGGAACATGACCTGCGTGTAATCGACCGGTGCCGCCAGCTCGACCCCCTCGATTTCGGCGACTCCCGCGGCGAAGCGCTCCGCATTCCCGTGGAGCCGATCCACGAGGTCGGCCACGCCGCGGCGGCCGAGGCTCCGCAGTGCCGCCCACGCGGGAATCCCGCGGCCCCGGCGAGAGAGCTCCGGACCGACGTCCCACGGGTCGAGACTCGCGTACACGAGGTAGTCGCCACCGGTGCGGAACATGGCGATCGCGTCGGCCGGATCGCGGATGATCGCCATGCCGCAGTCGTACGGAACGTTGAGGGTCTTGTGGGCGTCGGTGGTCCACGAGTCGGCGTCACCCGCGCCCGCCGTCAGATGGGCGAGGCGCGGCGAAGCCGACGCCCACAGCCCGAACGCGCCATCGACGTGCACCCACGCGTCGCGTGCCCGAGCCAGCGGAATCAGCTCCTCGAACGGGTCGAAAGCTCCCGTGTGCACCTCACCCGCCTGCAGGCAGACGATCGTGGCGGCGCCCGGGTCCGCTTCATCGAGCGCTGCGGCCAGCGCGTCCGGTCGCATGCGCCCGGCGTCGTCGGACGACACGACGATCAACTCGTCGGCTCCGATCCCGCAGAACCGGGCGGCGCGATCAATCGAGCCGTGGCGATCGGCGCCGACGATCAGTCGCACCGGCGGAGCACCCCGCAGACCGGATGCCGTCACGTCCCACCCGATACGGCGCAGCACAGCATGCTGCGCCGTGGCGAGACAGACGAAGTTGGAGACCTGCGCCCCCGTCACGAACCCGACGGCTGCGCCCGTGGGCAGCCCGAACAAGTCGCACATCCACTCGCCGGCGACGCGTTCGAGCGCCACGGCAGCCGTCGTCATGGTGCTCGAGCCGGCGTTCTGGTCCCACGCCGACACCAGCCAGTCCGCCGCGAGTGCCGCCGGGAGGGTGCCCCCGATGACGAAGCCGAAGAAGCGTCCGCCGGGGATCGCGACCAGACCCGGGTCGGCACCGGTGGCCAACTCCGCGATCACCTGTGCCGGGTCGAGGCCGACCTCGCCGAGCGGTCCGCCGAACACGTCGTGCATCTCTTCCAGCGTTGCGCGCGGCCAGACGGGCCGATCGTCCAACGACTCCAGGAAATCGATCGCGGCACGATGTGCCACCGCCAAGGCGCGTTCACGGTCGTCCATGCCAGGAAGTGTCCTCCCGTGCACGGTCTGATACAACGGGCCGCTGCGACGGGCCGCGGCGGCGCGGGGCACCACGGCATCCCCATAGACTGGACGCCATGTCCGGCCACTCCAAGTGGGCGACGACCAAGCACAAGAAGGCCGTCATCGACGCGCGTCGTGCCAAGTCGTTCGCCAAACTCATCAAGAACATCGAAGTCGCCGCCAAGCTCGGCGGTGCCGACCTCGCAGGCAACCCCACGCTGTACGACGCCGTACAGAAGGCGAAGAAGACCTCGGTCCCGAACGACAACATCGACCGCGCCATCAAACGCGGTGCGGGAATCGGCGGCGAGTCGGTCGAGTACACGACGATCATCTACGAGGCGTACGGGCCGAACGGCGTCGCGCTCATGATCGAATGTCTCACGGACAACAAGAACCGCGCCGCCGCCGAGGTGCGTACGGCCCTGTCGCGCAACGGCGGCACCCTCGCAGACCCCGGCTCCGTCGCCTACAACTTCCACCGCAAGGGCGTGCTGGTCGTCTCCGGTGAAGGCGTGAGCGAGGACAATGTCATGCTCGCGGCTCTGGAGGCCGGCGCGGAGGAGATCGAGCCGCACGCGCAGGGGTTCGAGGTCATCACCGACCCGTCGGACCTGGTGTCGGTGCGCAGTGCCATCCAGGAGGCGGGGCTGGATTACGAATCTGCCGACGTGGAGTTCGTGCCCTCGCTGAAAGTCGAGATCGACGCGGACACGGCGCGCAAGATCTTCCGCCTCATCGACGCGCTCGAAGACAGCGACGACGTGCAGAACGTCTTCAGCAACTTCGATCTGCCCGCAGACGTTCAGGCGGAGCTCGAGAACGACGAGTGAACTCACCGGGCATCGTCTCACCGCGTGCCTGACGACTGAGCGCAGACAGGCCGCGTAGCGTGAGGGGATGGCATCCGTCCTGCGCGTCCTCGGCATCGACCCCGGACTCACGAGGTGCGGCGTCGGCGTCGTCGACGTGAGAGCGGACCGCTCCGCCTCGCTCGTGCACGTGGGCGTCGTGCGCAGCGAACCCGACGCGCCCATTCACGAGCGCCTCGCCGTCATCGCCGCAGGGCTCCGTGCCGTCGTCGACGATCACGCTCCGCACGTCATCGCGGTCGAGCGTGTCTTCGCGCAGCAGAACCGCCAGACCGTCATGGGCACCGCTCAGGCCAGCGGCATCGCGCTGCTGATCGCGGGGGAGCGAGGGCTCCCGGCGGCGACGCACACCCCATCCGAGGTGAAGGCGGCGATCACCGGCTACGGCTCTGCCGACAAGCGCCAGGTACAGACCATGGTCGCGCGCGTGCTCCGTCTCGATGCTCTCCCGCAGCCCGCCGACGCCGCCGACGCGCTCGCCATCGCCCTGTGCCACGCGTGGCGGCGCGGCACGCCCGGTGCGGACCGCGGGTCCGACGCACTGACCCCCGCTCAGCGAGCGTGGGCGGATGCCGAGCGCCTCGCGCGCCGCTGAGCACCGCCGCCGCGTGTCGCTCGAACAAATGTCCGAACCGCATCGTAGGCTCGCCGCATGATCTCATCGCTGCGTGGCCGCGTGCTGCACCTCGACGCCGAGAGCGTCGTGATCGACGTGGGCGGAGTGGGTTTCGCCGTCGCCGTCACCCCGCAACTGGCCCGCGAGTTCCACGTGGGCGATGAGATCGTCATCCACACGACGCTGATCGTCCGCGAAGACGCGCTCTCGCTCTACGGATTCCGGGAGCGCGAAGAGCTCGTGGTCTTCGGCCAGCTCCTCTCCGTCTCGGGCGTGGGTCCCAAGTCGGCACTCGGAGTGCTCTCCTCCCTCACGGTGGCGCAGATCGCGACGGCAGTCGCCGCCGAAGACGACGCGCCCTTCCGCCGCGTATCGGGCATCGGGCCGAAGACGGCGAAGCTCATCGTGGTCCAACTGGCGGGGAAGCTGCACGCCGTTGCCGCAACCGCCACGGGGATCGCCGGCACGTCCGCACCTGCGCTCAGCAACCAGGTGGTGGCCGCGCTCGTCGCCCTGGGGTGGAACGAGCGCGTGTCCACGGACGCGGTCTCGACCGTCCTCGCAGAGTCGGACGAGACGGCATCTGTGCCGGCGCTGCTCAAGCTCGCCCTCGCGCACCTCGGTCCCGCACGTGCGGAGCACCCACGTGGCTGAACAGCGCGACCCGGCCTTCGTCGAAGACGAGAGTGAACTAGCGGTCGAAGGCGCGCTGCGCCCGACGTCGCTGGCCGAGTTCGTCGGCCAGCAGAAGGTTCGCGGGCAACTCCAGCTCCTCCTCGACGCCGCCCGCATTCAGCAGCGGCCGCCAGACCACATACTTCTGTCCGGCCCTCCCGGTCTCGGCAAGACGACGCTGGCCATGATCGTCGCCCATGAGAGCGAACGACCCCTGCGCATGTCGAGCGGACCGGCGATTCAGCACGCGGGAGACCTGGCGGCGCTGCTCTCGAGCCTCGTCCCCGGAGAGGTTCTCTTCATCGACGAAGTCCACCGCATGGCTCGGTCCGCCGAGGAGATGCTGTATCTCGCGATGGAGGACTTCCGGATCGACATCATGGTCGGGAAGGGCGCCGGGGCCACCAGCATCCCCCTCGATCTCGCACCGTTCACGCTCGTGGGGGCGACGACGCGTTCGGGCCTCCTTCCCAACCCTCTGCGCGACCGCTTCGGATTCACCGCACACCTGGAGTACTACGAGCCCGCGGAACTCGAGCTCGTGATCGCCCGTTCCGCGGGAATGCTCGGAGTCGACGTCCCCGCGGCGGCTCGCGCCGAAATCGCGCGGCGTTCGCGCGGAACGCCTCGCATCGCCAACCGCCTGCTCCGACGCGTGCGCGATTACGTCATCGTCCACGGCGGGCCGGGGCGCAACGCCGCGACGGAGGCCGACGTCGCCGCGGCCCTGGAGCTCTACGACGTCGACGCCATCGGTCTCGATCGTCTCGACCGTGCTGTGCTCGACGCCGTGATCCGGCGCTTCCGCGGCGGACCGGTGGGGCTCAACACCCTCGCGGTGACGGTGGGCGAGGAGTCCGAGACCATCGAATCGGTCGTGGAGCCCTATCTCGTGCGCATCGGGTTCCTCGGGCGCACACCCCGCGGGCGCGTCGCCACTCCCGAGGCCTACGCGCACCTGCGCGTTCCTCGTGCCGACGAGGCGCTGAGATTCGATGACCTATAATCACTG
Source organism: Candidatus Microbacterium phytovorans (assembly GCA_029202445.1). NCBI lineage: Bacteria > Bacillati > Actinomycetota > Actinomycetes > Micrococcales > Microbacteriaceae > Microbacterium > Candidatus Microbacterium phytovorans. The sequence continues at coordinate 798,947 of CP119321.1, read as the reverse complement.
AAGGCTCTCGCCAGATCCCTTGTTGGCCGCTTCGCGCGGCATGCCCGTCGTGAAAGGCGCCCTTACTCCATGATCTTCGCAACGTCGCAGGACGCGCCCCAGATGGACCCGGTCTCCTCGTTCTTCGCCCAGTACGGAATGCTCCTCCTCCTGCTGGCTCTCATCGTGTTCATGTTCTGGAGCTCGCGTCGCCGCTCCGCGCGGATGAAGGCAGAGCAGGAGAGCAAGCAGCGGGCCATGGTCCCGGGAGTCAAGGTGCTTCTGCAGGGCGGCCTCTACGGCACGCTCGTGTCGTTCGACGCCGACGACCTCTCACGCCCCGCCATCATCGCGCTCGCGCCGGGTGTCGAGATCGAGGTGCACAGCCAGGCGATCATTCGCGTCGTCGAGGACGACGAGCCCGTCACCGAAGACGAGTACGTCGAGGCCGAGACGGATGCCGTCGAGGCCGACCCGGTTGCGGCTACGGACTCGGACGTCACCCCCGACGCCGACGACAAGCCCCGGGCCTGACACCGCTTCCGTCGTTCTCAAGAAGGACTCTCCGTGGCCGCTCCCACCCCTGTTCGCCATGCCTGGCGCGCCCTGACCGGACTGCTGGTGCTCACGGCGCTCCTGTTCGGGATCAACGCTCTCGGTGTCTACGTCTTCACGGACTCCGAGGGCAACCCCGGCAGCTCCTGGGCCCCCGAGCTCGCGCTCGACCTGCAGGGCGGCACCCAGATCATCCTTCAGGCCACCACTCCCGACGGCAATCCGCCGTCGACGGAGCAGATGGACCAGGCTGCGTCGATCATCCGTCAGCGCGTCGACGCGTCGGGGGTCGGCGAAGCCGACATCACGACGCAGGCCGGAAACCAGATCGTCGTGCAGGTGCCCGGTCAGGCCGACGAGGAGACGCGCAACCGGATCGAGGCATCCGCACAGCTCCAGCTGCGAGCGGTGCTCTACACGGGCACACCGGCGACGTCCTACGTCGGCGACGATGGGAACGAGACGCCGTACCCGAGCCCCGACCCGACCCTCAACGCGACCCCCACGGCCGAGCCCAGCAACGGCAGCGACCCGAGCTGGATCACCGACGCTCTCTACGCCGAATTCCTCGCGTACGACTGCACCAACCCCGACAACTCGCCGGCAACCGAACCGGCAGATCAGCCGCTCATCACGTGTCAGGACGACGGCTCTGCGAAGTACATCCTCGGACCCGTGGAACTGGATGGTTCGTCGATCTCGGACGCATCGAACGGCCTGAACACGCAGAACAACCAGTGGGCCGTCAACATCGTCTTCGACGGGGAGGGCACGGAGACCTTCGGCAAGATCAGCCAGCGGCTCTACGGCGCCACTGCTCCGCTGAACCAGTTCGCCTTCGTCCTCGACGGGTCGGTGCTCTCCGCACCGTCGATGAACGCCGTCATCCTCGACGGCAAGCCGCAGATCACCGGCAACTTCACGCAGGAGACATCGAAGGTCCTCGCCGACCAGCTGAAGTACGGGGCTCTCCCACTCAGCTTCGAGGTGCAGAGCTCCAACTCGATCTCGGCGACGCTCGGCTCGCAGCAGCTGCAGATCGGTCTCATCGCCGGGCTCATCGGACTCCTCCTGGTCGCGATCTACTCGCTCGTGGTCTATCGAGCGCTCGGCTTCGTCATTATCGCTTCACTCGTCGTCATGGGTGTTCTCACCTACATCACGCTGTGCATCCTGGCCTGGCGCATGGGCTTCCGTCTGTCGCTGGCGGGCGTCGCGGGACTGATCGTGACGATCGGCTTCACGGCCGACTCGTTCATCGTGTACTTCGAACGCATCAGAGACGAGCTCCGCGACGGGAAGTCGATCACGAGCGCCGTCGAAGACGGTTGGGGTCGCGCGAAGCGCACGATCTACATCTCCAAGTCGATCAACATCCTCGCCGCCGTCGTGCTGTACATCCTGGCCGACGCCACCGTGAAGGGCTTCGCGTTCACGCTCGGGCTCACGACGCTGATCGACATCGGCATCTTCATCCTCTTCACGCATCCGGTGCTGCAGCTGCTCGCGCGCACCCGGTTCTTCGGGGGAGGACACCCGCTCTCCGGTCTCGACCCCGAGGCGCTCGGCGCCGTCTATCGCGGCCGTGCGCAGTTCCGGGCTCCCGTCGACGCGGGCGGACGCAGTGCCGCCCAGCGCCGGGCGTCCAAGTCGCGCGGTGAGGCCGAACGCCGACAGACCATCGCGGAACGAAAGCTCGCCCAGCAGAGCAGCGATAGCCGCTCGACGACGGAGGGAGACGACTGATGCGCTCCATGAACGAGCTCGGTAACGACCTCTACACCGGCAAGACGTCCTTCCCGTTCGTCGGGCGGCGCCGCCTCTGGTTCATCATCGCCGCGGTGCTCGTGATCGGCGCGGCGCTCGTGCCCGTGTTCCGACCCGTGCAGTTCTCCATCGAGTTCACCGGCGGCTCGCAGTTCACCGTCAACGACGTGGCCTCTCCCGACCAGACGCTCGCGACGGAAGCCGTGCAGTCGGTCGTCCCCGGTGCCGCGACGAAGGTCACGACGATCGGCGACGACGCGGTGCGCGTTCAGACCGACCAGATGACCGACCCCGACACGCGTGCGGTCACCGCCGCTCTCGCGGAGATCTACGGCGTGGATCTGGACAGCGTGAGCTCGTCGTTCATCGGACCCAGCTGGGGCCAGGACGTCACCCGGCAGTCCCTGTGGGGTCTGGCGATCTTCCTCGCGCTGACCTTCATGATCCTCGCGATTTACTTCCGCACGTGGAAGATGTCCGTCGCAGCCATCATCGGCCTCGTCGACGTGCTCGTCATCACCGTCGGTGTGTACGCGGTCTTCGGATTCGAGATCTCGCCCGCGGCCGTCATCGGCTTCCTGACGATCCTGTCGTATTCGCTCTACGACACGACCGTCGTCTTCGACAAGATCCGTGAGAACACCCACGAGGACGGTGAGAAGTCCGGACGCACATTCGGAGAGTCCGTCAACCTCGCGGTGAATCAGACGCTGATCAGGTCGATCAACACGACGGTGGTCGCGGCGCTCCCGACCGGTGCGATCCTCTTCATCGGCGCCCTGTGGCTCGGTGCTCAGACCCTCACCGACATCTCGCTGTCGATTTTCGTCGGAACGATCGTGGCGGCCTACTCGACGCTGTTCGTGGCCGCCCCGCTCTTCTCGCTCATGCGGGAGAACGAGGCGGACATCCAGGCTCGCGATGCGCGCATCCTCGCCGCACGCGAGAAGGCTCTGGCGACGGCCTGAACGGGAGAGCAGCGGGCGTAGGATTGACGGGTTCTGACACGGCGGAGGTGACCTGATGACCGAAACCGTGCCGTCCGCGGCCCAGAACCCGCCGCCGAGTTCGCTGCGTCGCCTCGTTCCTCGTCTGTTCTCCCGAGCTCCGTCGCGCAACGGAGTCGAGCAGCTCATCCGGACGGTGCGCACGCATCATCCCAAGGGTGATGTCGCCATCATCGAGCGTGCCTACCACGTCGCGGCTCGAGCGCACGCCGCGCAGAAGCGTCAGAGCGGCGAGCCTTACATCACGCATCCGCTCGCCGTCGCGCAGATCCTCGCGGATCTGGGATTGGGACCGAGGGCGATCGCGGCCGCCCTCTTGCACGACACCGTCGAGGACACCGAGTACGGGCTCGATCAGTTGCGCACCGAGTTCGGTGACGAAGTCGCGATGCTCGTCGACGGTGTCACCAAGCTGGACAAGGTCAAGTACGGCGACGCCGCCCAATCCGAGACCGTCCGCAAGATGATCGTCGCGATGTCGAAAGACATCCGCGTGCTCCTGATCAAACTCGCCGACCGTCTCCACAACGCCCGCACCTGGGGCTTCGTGCCGCCCGAGAAGGCAGCGAAGAAGGCGACCGAGACGCTCGAGATCTATGCGCCGCTCGCGCATCGTCTCGGCATCCAAGCGATCAAGAGCGAGCTGGAAGACCTCTCGTTCGCCGTGCTCCACCCGAAGCTGTACGTCGAGATCGACAGCCTGGTGAAGCAGCGCACACCGCAGCGGGAGCAGTACGTCCAGAACGTGATCGACGCGGTGGAAGCAGATCTGCGCGATCTCCGCATCCGCGGGCGGATCATGGGGCGCCCCAAGCAGCTGTACTCGGTGTACCAGAAGATGGTCGTGCGCGGCCGCGAGTTCGACGACATCTACGATCTCATCGGCATCCGCGTGCTCGTCAACACGGTCCGCGACTGCTACGCGGTCCTGGGGGCGATCCACGCGCGCTGGACGCCACTGCCCGGCCGTTTCAAGGACTACATCGCCACCCCGAAGTTCAACCTCTACCAGTCTCTCCACACGACGGTCATCGGCCCCGGCGGACGCACGGTCGAGATTCAGATCCGCACCAACGAGATGCACCAGCAGGCCGAGTACGGCGTGGCCGCCCACTGGAAGTACAAGGAGCGGATGAGCGGGGGCAAGACCGACGAGAAGTCGGTCGACACCGACATGGCGTGGCTCGCCCACATCTCGGACTGGCAGGCCGAGACCGCCGACCCCGGTGAGTTCCTCGACTCGCTGAGGTTCGAGATCGGTGCGAAAGAGGTCTACGTCTTCACGCCCAAGGGTCGCGTCATCGGCCTTCCCGCGGGAGGCACTCCCGTCGACTTCGCGTACGCCGTGCACACCGAAGTCGGACACCGCACGATGGGGGCCAAGGTCAACGGCCGCCTCGTGCCGCTGGAGTCCGAGCTGCACTCCGGCGACGTCGTCGAGGTCTTCACGTCGAAGAATCCCGACGCCGGCCCGAGTCAGGATTGGCTGGGCTTCGTCAAGTCCACGCGCGCCCGCAGCAAGATCCGCGGCTGGTTCACCAAGGAACGCCGTGAAGAGGCCGTCGATCAGGGCAAGGATGCCATCGCCCGCGCGATGCGTCGACAGAACCTGCCGCTGCAACGGCTGATGAGTCAGGACTCCTTCACCGAGGTGGCCCATCAGCTGCGCTACGAGGACGTCACGGCCCTATACGCGGCCGTGGGCGAAGGTCACGTATCCACGCAGTCCGTGATCGAGAAGGTCACATCGCTCGTCAGCGCACAGGAGGACACCAGCACAGGACCCATCGACCTCCCGGTGGTCGGACGATCCAAGGCGCCCCGCGGCGGTGACTCCGGCGTGCTCGTGCGCGGCGCGCCGGACATCCTCGTCAAGCTCGCCAAGTGCTGTACGCCGGTCCCCGGCGACGAGATCGTCGGCTTCGTCACCCGCGGGAGCGGGGTGTCGGTTCACCGGAGCGACTGCACGAACGTGAAGTCGTTGAAGGACGATCCCGACCGCATGATCGATGTCTCATGGGCGCCGACGACGAAGAGCGTCTTCCTCGTCCACATCCAGGTCGAAGCCCTCGACCGGTCGGGTCTTCTCAGCGACATCACCCGGGTGCTCAGCGAGCATCACGTCAACATCCTTTCGGCATCCGTGCAGACCAACAACGACCGGCTGGCGCTCAGCCGGTACGTCTTCGAGATGGGCGACATCGTCCACCTCGACCGCGTGCTGAACGCCGTGCGGCGAATCGACGCCGTCTACGACGTGTACCGCGTCACGTCTTCCTGACGGCCGCGCGCAGGTACTCCTGCGCAGCTCGCTTGTGGTGCACGGGGCCCGCCTGCTCGAGCCACAGGAGTCCCTCGGCGGCAAGGCCTGGTCGCCACTCGAGCATCGAACGCACGGTGCGGTCGGAGTCGCCCTGGTCGAGAACCCGGTCGCGCAGCAGGTCGACGAAGGTGCGCACGACGGTGGACACGGCAACGCCGCCGACCCATTGCACGTCCCCCACGGGGATCCTGACGTCGCGATAGCGCAGGCGCCCGTCGAGCACGGTCTGCGAGCGGGTGGCGACACACCGCTGCACGCAGTGAACCGCGGGCGGCTCCGGAAACGCCCCGTGCACCCAGCCCGCCGACTCATGCGTGAGCGCCCACCGCGCTCCGACGACGCGCCCGAGCGAACCGGCCCGGAGCTCCGCCGTCTCGACCGCATCGGCCGGCATGAAGGCCTCGCCGACCTCGACGAGGTCACCGTCAAGACGAGCAGCACCCAGCTCGGCGGAGGAAAGCGGGCCGTCGGGGAAGTAGAGGAAAGGCCATGGCATCCCCGCACTCTGCCCGAGTCGGGCGCGTCGTGCGACGGCAGATGGTCATCTGTGGACAGTCCGCCGCGACCACGGCAGGGGAGGAGTGCTCAGCCCCCGAGAGCGGAGAGCCACGCCTTTCGCGCAGCCAGCGCTTCCTCGGCCTTCGCGATCTTCGCCTTGTCCTTCGTCTTCTTGGCGGCTTCGACCTCGTCTTCGAGCTTCGCGATGGCGTCGTGGAGCTGCTGCGTCATGTCGTTCTGACGCGCCTTCGTCTCGGGGTTGTTGCTCTTCCAGTCGGCGTCTTCCCGCGCCTTGAGACCCTGCTCGATCTTGCGCAGGTCGTCGTCGAGTCCGCGCTCGGCCTCCCGGGGGAAAACGCGGCCGATGTCGTCCCAGCGACGCTGGATGCCGGTGAGGAGTGCACGTGCCTTCGCGGTGTCCTTCTCCTTCGGCACGGCGGCGGCTTCGGCCAGGAGCGCCCGCTTCGCCTCGATCTTCTCCTTGGAAGCCTCAGCGTCGGCGTGCTCGCGCTCGGCGCGCGCTCCATACAGGGCGTCGCCCGCAGCCTTGAACCGCGCCCACAGCGCATCGTCGGCCTTCTTGCCGGCGCGTCCCGCCGACTTCCACTGGTCGAGGAGCCCCCGGTAGGCGGTGATGCCGTCCTCTCCGCGGGATGCCAGCGCCTCCGCGCGCTCGACGAGGGCAGCCTTCGCGTCGCGGGCCGACTTGTGCGTCTCGTCGAGGCTCGCGTAGAACTCGCGGCGGTGACGATCGAACACCGCGCGAGCGTCGCGGAATCGCTTCCACAGCTGCTGTCCGACGTTCTTCGGGAGCCGGGGACCGGTGGCCTGGTGAGCCTGCCACTTCTCGAACAGTTCGGTGACTTCCGCGGACGTCTGCTTCCACTGAATCGAACGAGGGTCGCGCGCGGCGATCCCCTCGATCTGCTCGACGAGCGCCGTGCGCTCCGCGATGGCGGCGTCGACGGCCTCCCGCTGGGCCGCGGCCTCCTCGGCCGATGCTTCGCTGAGCGCCGAGTCGAGCACCGAGAGCCGCGCCTCGAGCGACGCGAGGTCGCCGACAGCAGCCGCCCCTGTGACGCGCTCGCGAACGGTCTTGAGGGTGCTGCGCAGGTCGGATGCCGACGCGCCGCCACGACGGTGACGCGCTTCGATCAAGGCGACCTCGCTCGCGAGATCGGTGAACTTCCGCTCGAAGTACGCGAGCGCCTCGGCGGGGGTGCCGTCGGGATACTGACCGACGACGCGCCACTCATCTCCCTCGCGGACGGAAACCGTGCCGTCGTCTTCGACACGACCCCAGTCACCGCTGGGTGCGCTGTCGGCGAGGGCGGGAGCGAGCGGCGCCGAAGCCACCGCCGTCGGCACGGGTCGCGGCGCGCGCGGCAGCGGAACACCCGGCCGGGGACGGGGGATGGGCGCCGGAGAGGCAGCGGGCTGCGAGTCCTCCTCCGTGGCCGGCTCGTGCGTCGCCGATTGGTCGGCGGCCGGTTCCTCAGCCGACACCTCTGCGGCCGGCTGCTCAGCCGGCTTCTCGGCGGCCGGCTCGTCGGCGACCCCCACCTCGGGAGTCGGCTGCTCCGCGGCCGACTCATCGGCTGCGGGTGCCTGCGCCGACGGGTCCACAGGGGACTCCTCGGCCGTGGGCTCGGTCGTTGTGGGTTCTTCGGGAACGGAAGTCACGGGTAGCACCTCGTCGCGGCGGGGCCTGTCGACGAAGACAGGCCGCCTAGGGGTTCGGTCGGCTGCAAGCCTATACGGCGGCGGTCAGGGCGTGGGAGAGGGCGACGTCGACGACGCGGGCGTCGGATCCGCTGTCGATGACGGTGTCGGCGCGCCCGTGGTCGGGCTCGGACTCGGGGTCGAGCTCGGCGCCGGGGCGGGCTGCCCGGGACCGACGGTGTAGTAGGCCACCTGGCCTCCGACGACGGCGAGGATCAGCGCGCCGCCGGCCACGCCCGCGATCAGGTTGTCGCGGCGGCGGCGGCGCTGCAGGCCGTCCTGGAACTCCTGGCGGGCCTGGTAGAGCCGCGCTCGATCGCGCGCGGCACGCGCGCTCTTCTTGTCTGCGCCGGACCTGCTCGCACCGGTAGCCACGGGACCTCCTCGATTCCCGGACGCCCGGGCCTCCCCGAGCCTACGGGCACGCGCGCGGGTGCGACAAACGCGGCCGGCGTCGGCGGGCGCGGCTAGCCTGGACGGGTGACCACCCCCGCCGCGCTCTTCTCCGGGCAGACACCTCTCGCCGTGCGCATGCGGCCGGTGTCTCTCGACGAAGTCGCGGGCCAGGGGCACCTCCTGCGGCCGGGTTCACCGCTGGTCGCCCTCGCCGACGGCGGATCGCCGACACGGTCAGCCGTGTCGGTCATCCTCTGGGGTCCGCCGGGCACCGGCAAGACGACGCTCGCGCAGGCGATCGCGCGCACCTCTGGCCGCCGTTTCGTGGAGCTGTCCGCCGTCACCGCCGGAGTCCGCGATGTGCGCGAGGTCATGCAGGAGGCGATGAACCAGCGTGATCTGTACGGCGTGTCCACGATCCTGTTCCTCGACGAGATCCACCGTTTCACGAAGGCGCAGCAGGACGCGCTGCTCCCTGGCGTCGAGAACGGCTGGGTCATCCTCATCGCCGCGACGACCGAGAATCCGTCCTTCTCGGTCATCTCACCGCTGCTGTCACGGTCGCTCCTGCTCACGCTGCAGCCGCTGACCGACGACGATCTCGGACGCCTCATCGACCGTGCCGTCTCCGACGCGCGGGGTCTTGCCGGTGCGGTGGAGCTCACTCCGGAAGCCCGGGCCGCGCTCGTCCAACTCGCTTCCGGAGACGCACGCCGAGCTCTCACTTCGCTGGAGGCCGCGGCATCCATGGTCTCCGGCGACGCGGGCGCCGAAGGTGACCTGGACGGCGACGCAGGCGAGGCGGTGCCGGTCATCAGCGCCGAGCAGGTCGCGCAGGCGGTCGATCGCGCGCTCCTGCGATATGACAAGCAGGGCGACGAGCACTACGACGTCATCAGCGCGTTCATCAAGTCCATCCGTGGCTCCGACGTCGACGCCGCGATGCACTACCTTGCGCGCATGATCGAGGCCGGGGAGGACCCTCGCTTCATCGCACGCCGCCTCGTCATCTCCGCCTCGGAAGACATCGGCCTGGCCGACCCGCAGGCGCTCGTGATCGCGGTGGCCGCGGCGGACGCGGTCGCGTTCATCGGTATGCCCGAGGGGCGCATCCCCCTCGCCGAGGCGACGGCGTACCTGGCCACGACCGCGAAGTCGAACGCGGCCTACGTGGCGATCGACGCCGCCATCGCGGACGTGCGGCGGGGAGGCTTCGGTCGCGTACCGCCGCACCTGCGCGACGCCCATTACCCGGGTGCGAAACGGCTCGGCCATGGAAAGGGTTATGTCTATCCGCACGACCTCGAGGTCGGCGTCGCGACACAGCAATACCTCCCTGACGAACTGGTGGGTCGTCGGTACTACGAGCCGACAGGACGCGGCTTGGAGCGCGACATCGCCGCACGGGTGGAGAAGATCCGAAAGATCCTGGGCGAATGAGTGCCGGCCAGGAGTCCGAGGGTGGCCGCGATCCCGGCTCGGCCTGGACCAAGATCAGCTCCGAGTCGATGTACACGGGGTACATCGCCGTCCGACGCGACCAGTATCGGCTGCCCGACGGGTCGGAGAGCGGCTGGGACGTGCTGCTCATCGGCGACACCGTGTCCGTCGTCGCCTTCACGGATGACGATCGCGTCGTCCTGTTCGATCAGTACCGTGTCGGCCCGGAGTCAGTGCTCGGCGAGCTTCCCGGCGGACTCATCGATCCGGGCGAGGACGTGGTCACCGCCGGCGCGCGCGAACTCCGGGAGGAGACGGGCTACGAGGCCGGCGTCGTCCACCACGCGGGCGCGGAATGGGCGGCCGCGAACTCTCGACGCCGCAAGAACATCCTCATCGCCGGAGGATGCCGACGCGTCAGCGATCCGTCGTGGGGCGCGGAGGAGACCGGTCGGGTGCGCACGATCGCAGCGACAGACCTCCTGGACCACCTGCTTTCGGGAGAGCTCAGCGATGCCGGTGCCGCCCTGCGGGGCCTTCACGCCTTCGCCCGAGCCGCCGTGGACTCCGCTCTGCAGCCGCTGCAGGAGCGGGTGAAGGAGTTGCTGACCCCATGACTGACCCCACCTCCGCCCGCGATCTCTTCGACAGCGCCTCCCAGCGCGATGCCGCCGGCGACGAGCGGGGCGCCATCCCGCTCTATCGCGCGGCCCTCGATCGCGGACTGGAGGAACCCGAGCGCACGCGGGCGATCATCCAACTCGCGAGCTCGCTGCGCGTGGTGGGGGATCCCTCAGGTGCGATCGCGCTCCTGCAGGATCTGCGCGGCGAGGACCCCCTGTCGCGCGCCGCGCAGGCGTTCCTCTCGTTGGCGCTCTTCGACGACGGGAAGCCGGCGGCGGCGCTTCGCACGGCGGTCGGCGCGCTCCTGCCGACGCTGTCCGATTACCGCGCCTCTCTGTCCGCGTACGCGGAGCAGCTCGGTGCGCCGCACCGCGTACGTGCCATCGTCGTGGGGCTCGTCGTGGTCGACGGGTGGCTGCTGGCGGAGGAGTATGCCGCGAACGGTCGTCACGACGGATTCCTGCGCGCGCCGGGAGGAGGGATCGAGTTCGGAGAATCGGTGCACACGGCGCTCCGCCGCGAGTTCGCGGAGGAGCTCGACGCAGATGTGCGCGAAGCGCGCCTGCTCGGGGTGACGGAGAACGTCTTCGACGCGCACGGCGCCCGCGGGCACGAAATCGTCCACGTCTTCAGCGTCGACTCGGAGCGTCTGGCCGCAATGCCTCGTGACGCCCACGAGCCGGTCCGCGACAGCGATACGACCGTGGGATGGTACCGGCTGGAGGCGGTTCGCTCGGGGAAGCACGTCTTCTATCCGCCCGGCGCGCTCGATCTGCTGCCCGCGTGAGGCTCACGGCGCGCCCCGCGCGACGACGCGGACGAAGCTCCGGGGCGCTCTGATAGACTTGACCGGCTCGAAACCGAGTTTTCGGGCATCTCCCTCTTCTGACCAAGACCTCCTGGCGTGCCCCGGCGTGCAGTCCAGGATGGGCGAAGAGCGGGGGATACGTCCGTGAGTCGTGAAATGCACGGCCACGTCAGGAAGGAACACTTCGTGGCTACGAAGTCCCAGGACCGCCGCAAGGTCCGCCTGTCGCGCGCGCTCGGCGTCGCGCTGACCCCGAAGGCCGCCCGCTACCTCGAGAAGCGTCCCTACGCTCCCGGTGAGCACGGTCGCACCAAGCGCAAGGCTGACAGCGACTACGCCGTCCGTCTCCGCGAGAAGCAGCGTCTGCGCGAGCAGTACGGCATCCGCGAGAAGCAGATGCGCAACACGTTCAACGAGGCTCGTCGCCAGGACGGCCTGACCGGTGAGAACCTCGTCGAGCTGCTCGAGATGCGCCTCGACGCGCTCGTCGTGCGCTCGGGCTTCGCCCGCACCACGGCGCAGGCCCGTCAGCTCGTCGTGCACCGCCACATCCTCGTCGACGGCCAGCTCGTCGACCGCCCGTCGTTCCGCGTGAAGCCGGGACAGCTCATCCACGTCAAGGCCAAGAGCGAGGGCCTCGAGCCCTTCCAGGTCGCGGCCGCCGGCGGTCACGCCGAGGTCCTGCCGCCCGTTCCGGCCTACCTCGAGGTCGAGCTCGACAAGCTGCAGGCGCGTCTCGTGCGTCGCCCGAAGCGCGCAGAGGTGCCCGTGACCGGTGACGTCCAGCTCGTCGTCGAGTACTACGCCGCTCGCTGAGCGAAGCGTCGCACCAGCACACGAACGCCGAGGGGCGTCGGGGTCACCACCCCGACGCCCCTCGGCCGTTTGCGCCTAACATGGAACCCATGAAGAACGCGCTGTGGTTCGTGCTGGGCATCGCCGGCGGCTTCGTCGCGGCCCACCTGGTCAACAAGGACCCGCGCGGTCACGAGGTTCTGGCCGAGGTCGACGCCCGCATCTCGGAGTTCACCGATCGCATCGGCGACGCGTACCGCGCACAGGAGGCCAAGATCGAAGGGCTCGTCGCCGACGCCAAGACCGCGGCATCCAGCGCCATCGACTCCGCACGGGATGCCGTCTCCGACGCGGCCCACGCGGTCGCCGACGCCGCCGAAGACGGCGCCGCCCGCGTCTCCGACTGACCGAACGACCGATCGACGAGCCCGGTTTCACACCGGGTGCGCGCCCCTGCATTGCCGAGGACACCCCATGAAGACCGCTGAGATCGCCCAGCGCTACCTCGATTACTTCGAGAAGAACGGCCACACGATCGTTCCGTCCGCTTCGCTCGTGACAGACGATCCCGCGCTGCTGTTCACGATCGCCGGCATGGTCCCGTTCATCCCGTATCTGAGCGGCGATGTGCCGGCACCGTATCCGCGCGCCGCCGACAACCAGAAGTGCATCCGCACCAACGACATCGAAGAGGTCGGCAAGACGCCGCGCCACGGCACGTTCTTCCAGATGCTCGGCAACTGGTCGTTCGGCGACTACTTCAAGGAAGGCGCGATCCGCTACGCCTGGGAGCTCCTGACGACGCCCGAGGCAGACGGCGGCCTCGGCTTCGACGCGAAAGACCTCTGGGTGACGGTCTACGAGGAAGACGACGAGGCACACACCCTCTGGCTCCGACTCACCGACCTTCCCGAGGAGCGCATCCAGCGCCTGGGCAAGGACACCAACTACTGGACCACGGGACTTCCCGGACCCGCCGGGCCCTGCTCGGAGATCTTCTTCGACCGCGGTCCGGCCTACGGCATCGACGGCGGACCGGCCACCGACGACGACCGCTACGTGGAGATCTGGAACCTCGTCTTCATGCAGTACGAGATCGCCGATGTCCGCTCCAAGTACGACTTCACGATCGTCGGTGAGCTCCCCGCGAAGAACGTCGACACCGGGATGGGTCTCGAGCGCATCGCCTTCCTCAAGCAGGGCGTCGACAACATGTACGAGACCGACCAGGTCCGCCCTGTGCTCGACCGGGCCGTCGCACTCTCCGGCAAGACCTACGGCGCGAATCACGACGACGACGTGCGATTCCGCGTGATCGCCGACCACGTGCGATCGTCCCTCATGCTGCTGTCCGACGGTGTCACTCCCTCCAACGAGGGGCGCGGCTACATCCTCCGACGCCTCATGCGTCGCGCCATTCGCGCGATGCGGCTGCTCGGCGTCGACGGACCGACGTTCGCCGAGCTCTTCGCCGCGTCCCGCGACGCGATGAAGGAGGCCTACCCGGTCGTCGAGGCGGACTACGAGCGTCTGTCCCAGTACGCCCTCGCGGAGGAGGCGACCTTCCTGCGCACCCTCGCAGCGGGCTCCGAACTGCTCGACGAATCCGTCGCGCGAACGCGTCGCGACGGCGGTGCGCAGCTCAGCGGCAGCGAGGCGTTCCTCCTGCACGACACCTACGGCTTCCCGATCGACCTCACGATGGAGATCGTCGAGGAAGCGGGTCTCACGGTCGATCGCGACGCGTTCGACACCCTCATGCAGGAACAGCGCACCCGGGCGAAGGCAGACGCGCGCTCCCGCAAGCGCGCTCTCGCGGATACGAGCGTGTACCGCGACCTGCGGGCGCAGGGGGAGACGGTGTTCACCGGATACTCCGACCTGGAGACCGAATCGACGGTGCTGGGCCTCCTCGTCGACGGTGTTCCCGCGTCGCGCGCCTCGCAGGGGCAGATCGCCGAAGTCATCCTCGCTGAGACGGCGTTGTACGCCGAGTCGGGTGGTCAGGTCGCCGACAAGGGCGTCATCGTGGGCCCCGGGTTCGAACTCGAGGTGCTCGACGTCCAGAAGCCGGTTCCCGGCCTCGTCAGTCACACGGTCGAGGTGACGTCGGGCGAAGTCGGCGTCGGCCAGCCCGCGACGTCGGTCGTCGACGCCGTGAACCGCCGCGCCGCCCAGCAGGCCCACTCTGCGACACACCTCGTGCACGCTGCCCTCCGGGACACCCTGGGGAAGACCGCGACGCAGGCAGGCTCCCTCAACCGCGCCGGGTACATGCGCTTCGACTTCACGTGGGGCCAAGCACTGTCGGACGCGACGAAGAGCGAGATCGAGGAGATCGCCAACAACGCGGTGCGCGACAACCTCGAAGTGACGACGCGCGTGCTGGCGTTGGATGAGGCGAAGTCGCTCGGGGCGATGGCCCTGTTCGGCGAGAAGTACGGCGACACCGTGCGGATGGTCGACATCGGAGGGCCGTGGTCGCGTGAGCTCTGTGCCGGCACGCACGTCGGACGCAGCGCCGAAGTCGGCCTCATCAGCCTCGTCGGCGAGTCGTCGGTCGGCGCCTCCAACAGACGCGTGGAGGCGCTCGTGGGCCTCGACGCGTTCCGCGAGCTGGCCGCAGAGCGTGCGCTCGTCTCCCAGCTCACCGCGCATCTGAAGGCACCGCGCGACCAGCTGCCCGCGCGGATCGCAGAGCTACAAGCCAACCTCAAGGCCGCCGAGAAGAAGATCGCGCAGTTCGAGGCGAAGGCGCTGGGGGAGCGGATCCCGGCACTGATCGAATCGGCTCAGCGCTCCGGTGCCCAGCGCGTCGTCGCACAGTCGCTCGGCACCGTGGCATCCGCGGACGACGTGCGCACCCTTGCACTGCAGGTGCGCGATCGCCTCGGTTCGGATGCCGCGGTGGTCGCGCTCGGGGCGACGGTCGGCGACCGGCCGATCGTCATCGTGGCTACCAACGACGCCGCACGGCAGGCCGGCGCGAAGGCCGGCGCCCTCGCGAAGGGTGCGGCGAGCATCCTGGGCGGTGGCGGCGGCGGCCGCGACGACGTCGCACAGGGCGGCGGGACGGATGCCACGGCACTTCCGGCCGCGCTCGGCGACATCGTCGCCCGACTGGAGAACGCGGGCGCGTGACGGGGTTCCGACGCGGCGTCCGGCTCGGCATCGATGTCGGGAAGGCGCGCGTCGGTGTGGCACGGTGCGATCGTGACGGTCTGCTCGCCGTTCCGGTCGAGACCGTCCCACGCGACGACGGCACCACACGCCGGATCGTCGAACTCGCCAGCGAGTACGACGCGTTCGAGCTCCTGGTGGGTCTTCCCATCAGCTTGAGCGGGGGCGAGACGGCCTCGACGGCCGACGCGAGGCTCGTCGCTGGGCAGCTCGCCGCGGCATCCGGACTCCCCGTCCGCCTGGTCGACGAGCGCTTGAGCACGGTGTCCGCGCATGCGGCGCTGCGCGATTCCGGAAGATCCCAGCGTTCGTCTCGTAAGCTTGTCGACCAAGTAGCGGCGGTCGTCCTCCTCCAGCAGGCGATCGACGTCGAGAAGAGCACCGGCATCCCGGCCGGCGCTCTCCATGATCCCCCGGAGCCCGTCTGATGCCCGACACCCCGTCGTCCGACGATCAGTTCGCCGACCTGTTCGGCAGGCTGCCGTCGCCCCCGAACCGTGCCGCCTCGGCCACGTCCTCGGATTCGAGCGCGTCGACGCCCGCGCCGACGAGTCGTCGCGCGGCGAGGGAGGCGGCGACGGCATCCGGCGAGACGCGGGTCACTCCGGCCGTCGAGACGAGTCCCGTCAGTGCCCCCCGGACTGCCGCGACGCACGAGCCCGCGCCCGTCCACGCCCCGGCCGCCGCGGCCGCGTCGGACACCCTTCCTCCCGGCCCTCGACGGACTCCGGGCTCGATCGACGCGTTGTTCGGCGCGGAGGCCGTCCACGAAGCCGACGACCCGAAGAAGCGACACGACCGTGACCGGCGCAAGAGCCGGATCGCCGGCTGGGTGATCGTCGGCGTCGTGCTGGCGATCATCGGCGGTCTCGCGGTCGGCGGCACCTATGTGTGGACGACGTACGAAGACAAGATCCGCGCGTTCCTCGGCTGGGAAGAACCCAAGGACTTCGAGGCCGGCATGGCCAACGGCGAGGTCGTCGTGACGATCGTCGAAGGGGACACCGGCTCGTCGATCTCGACGACGTTGTACGACGCGGGCGTCACGAAGACCTCCGGCGCCTTCTACGACTACCTCATCTCCACCGCATCCGCCGCGACCTTCCACCCAGGCGCGTACCGGCTGCAGTACGAGATGACCTCCGAAGCGGCGCTGGCCGCGCTGGAGGATCCGGCCAACAAGCTCGAGAACACGGCTCAGCTGCGCGAAGGTCTCACCGTGGAGCAGTCGCTCCCGATCCTCGCCGACGGGACAGGCATCGCCCTCAAGGACTTCCAATCGGCCGTAGCCGACCCCTCGGAGTACGGCGTGGCGGCCGACAGCCTCGAAGGCTGGCTCTTCCCCGCGACCTACACCTTTGATCCCGGCGCCACGGCGACAGACGTCGTGCAGACGCTGGTCGACCGCACCATCACCTCGTTGGACGCCGCCGGTGTGCCGAAGGATCGCCGGGAGGAGATCCTCACGATCGCGTCCATCATCGAGCGCGAAGCGCGCTACGAGGACGACTTCTACAAGGTGTCTCGCGTCATCCAGAACCGCCTCGACCCGTCCAACGACGAGACGTTCGGCAAGCTCCAGATGGATTCGACGGCGCAGTACGGCTACGGCGAGATGCACGACGGCACGGTGAGCTCCACCGCCGAAGCCCTCGAGGACGACAATCCCTGGAACACCTACGTTCACGAAGGGCTGCCGATCGGTCCGATCGCCAATCCCGGCGACACCGCGATCAAGGCCGCCATGGAGCCCGCCGACGGTCCATGGCTCTACTTCGTGACGGTCAATCTCGAGACGGGCGAGACGGTGTTCACCGAGACGTACAGCGAACACCTCAAAGCCGTCGATCAGTGGCGTCAGTGGTGCGCGGACAATCCTGACGGCGGCTGCTGAGGCATGACGGGTCAGCCGACCGCCCTGGAGGTCTGGGGCGATCCCATCGAGCACAGCCTGTCTCCACGGCTCCACGCGGCCGCGTATGCGCAGCTGGGCTACGACTGGACCTACGGTCGTCGGCGCGTCGACGAGACGACCTTCGCCCGTGAACTGGCGGGGTTGGGGACCGAGTTCCGCGGCCTGTCCTGCACGATGCCGCTCAAGACGGCCGCCTACGCCGCCGCAGAGGAGCACGACCACCGCGCGGTCCTCACGGGCGCGGCGAACACGCTGCTGCTGACCGATGGCCGCCGTCGCGCGTTCAACACCGACGTCGGCGGCATCGTCCGCGCTCTCGCCGACGTCGGGGTCACGCACGTCTCCTCTCCGCGGATCGTCGGGGCCGGGTCCACGGCGACATCGGCTCTCGTCGCGCTGTCAGAACTCGGCGCCGACCGCGTCACCGTCGTGGCGCGTCGCCTCGCCGCCGCACAACCGCTTATCGACCTGGGGACACGCCTCGGCATCGCGGTGAGTGCCGCTCCGCTCGACCAGGACGGCACCGACGCGCACGACCTCACCCTGTCGACCCTGCCGGGGGCCGCCGCCGTCGCCTCCGAGACGGCGCGGCGGCTCGCCGACGCCGGGGGAGTTCTGTTCGACGTGGTCTACGGGCACTGGCCGACCGCCCTCGCGACGGCCTGGGAGCACGCGGGACAGGTCGCCGTCAACGGCGAAGGGATGCTGCTGCACCAGGCCGTGCTGCAGATCCGGCTCTTCGCCACCGGAGACGTGTCCGCCGCGTTGCCGGACGAGCAAGCCGTCGTGGCCGTCATGCGCGGCGCGCTCGTGGGAGGATAGTCGAATGCTCCGCGTGCTCACGGCCGGCGAATCGCACGGCCCCGAACTCGTCGCCCTCATGGAGGGACTCCCGGCCGGCGTCCCCGTCTCCCGCGCCGCCATCCAGGCCGATCTCGCGCGCCGCAAGCTGGGCTACGGCCGCGGCTCTCGGATGAAGTTCGAGGAGGACGAGCTCACGATCTCGGCCGGTGTCCGCCACGGCTACAGCCTGGGCAGCCCGATCGCCTTGCGCGTCGGCAACACCGAGTGGCCCAAGTGGATCGAGGTCATGAACCCCGAGCCCGTCGAGCTGACCGAGAAGTCGCGGGGCCGATCCGCCGCACTCACGCGCCCGCGCCCCGGTCACGCCGACCTGGTGGGCATGCAGAAGTACGGCTTCGACGAGGCCCGGCCGATCCTGGAGCGTGCGAGCGCACGCGAGACCGCCGCACGAGTCGCACTCGGTGCGGTGGCGCGCGGGTTCCTCGCCGAGCTCGGCATCCGCCTGGTCAGCCACACCCTCTCCATCGGCCCTGTGCGCGTGCCCGACGACGCGGCGCTGCCGATGCCCGACGACGTGGACGCACTGGATGCCGATCCGCTCCGCTGCTTCGACGCCGCCACCAGCGCCGCGATGGTGGCCGAGGTGGATGCCGCCCGCAAGGACGGTGACACCCTCGGTGGCATCGTCGAGGTGCTCGCCTACGGCCTCCCGCCGGGGCTCGGCTCGCACGTGCAGTGGGATCGGCGCCTCGACGCAAAACTCGCGCAGGCGCTCATGAGCATCCAGGCGATCAAGGGCGTCGAGGTCGGTGACGGCTTCGAGACGACGCGGCGCCGTGGGTCGGCGGCTCACGACGAGCTCTTCGCCACCGACGAGGGCATCACGCGCTCGAGCGACAAGGCCGGCGGCACCGAAGGCGGCATGTCGACGGGAACGGTGCTGCGTGTGCGTGCAGGCATGAAGCCGATCGCGACCGTGCCGCGCGCACTTCGGACGATCGATGTGGCCACCGGCGACACCGCGACCGCGCACCACCAGCGCTCGGACGTATGCGCGGTGCCCGCGGCGGGCGTGGTCGCCGAGGCGATGGTCGCCCTCACCCTCGCCGATGTCGTGCTGGAGAAGTTCGGCGGCGACAGCGTGGCGGAGACGAAGCGCAATCTCGACGCTTACCTCGCCGCCATCCCCGCGTCGCTGGCCACAACGGCCGACAGCGACGACTCCCTGGGATGAGTGCACGCGCGGTCGTTCTCATCGGCCCGATGGGAGCCGGAAAGACGAGCATCGGCAAGCGCGTCGCACGCGCTCTCGGCGAGACGTTCTACGACAGCGATGCGGCCGTCGTGCGCGAGCACGGCCCGATCGACGCGATCTTCCGCGATCACGGCGAGGACCGCTTCCGGCAGTGGGAGCGTGTTGCGGTGCGCGACGGACTCGACAGAGGCGGCATCGTGGCCCTCGGTGGCGGAGCAGTACTCCACCCCGACACACAGGCCGACCTCGCGGCGCACCAGGTGATCCTGCTGACCGTGGGCCCCCAGACGATCGAGTCCCGCATCCGCGGCACGAAGCGCCCCCTGTTGCAGGGCGAGGATGCCGTCGCCCGCTGGTCTGCGCTCTATGCCACACGCCGACCGCTGTACGAGCGGCTCGCCGACGTCACGTTCGACACGTCCTCCGGTCCGCTGCAGGAGGTCGTCGACGCCCTCGTGCAGTGGGTACGCACCACACCGACGGCGTCCGCGGACGCCCCCACCGAATCAGGAGATCCGTCGTGAGCGAGAGCACCGTCATCACCGTCGCGGGGGACCAGCCGTACGACATCACGGTGGGCCGCGGCATCCTCTCTCGGCTCTCCAATGCGTTGCCGCCCTCGGCGCGGAAGGTCCTCATCGTGCACCCGCCGACGCTGGCCGACCAGGCGGCGCGGCTGCGCGAGTCGCTCGGCGGCGAGCGGCAGGTGCTGTTGGCGGAGATCCCCGATGCGGAGCAGGGCAAGCGCGTCGAGGTCGCCGCGTTCTGCTGGCAGGTCATGGGGCAGGCGGACTTCACGCGCACCGACGCGGTGATCGGATTCGGCGGCGGAGCCGTCACCGACCTCGCCGGGTTCGTGGCGGCGACCTGGCTGCGCGGGGTCGCGGTGGTGCAGGTGCCGACGACGGTGCTCGGCATGGTCGACGCCGCCGTGGGCGGCAAGACCGGCATCAACACCGCAGAGGGCAAGAACCTCGTCGGTGCATTCTGGCCTCCCCGCGCCGTGCTGTGCGACCTCGACCTGCTCGACACGCTGTCCGACAACGAGCGCGTGGCAGGCTTCGCCGAGGTCGTCAAAGCCGGGTTCATCTGGTACCCGGAGATCCTCGACCTCATCGAGGCCGATCCGAAAGCCGCCGTCGACCCGCGCAGCGAGGCCTTCCGGCGTTGCATCGAGCTCGCCATCGACATGAAGGCCCACGTCGTGGGGGAAGATCTGCGCGAGGCGGGACTGCGCGAGGTGCTCAATTACGGCCACACCCTCGGGCACGCGATCGAGCACGCCGAGCGTTACCGCTGGCGCCATGGTGCGGCCATCTCGGTCGGCATGCTGTTCGCCGCGGAGCTGTCACGGCTCGCCGGACGCCTCTCCGACGACGCGGCGCAGCGGCACCGCGACATCCTCGAGCTCCTGGGTCTCCCGACGAGCTACCGCGCCGGCGCCTGGAATCAGCTGCTCGCGACGATGCAGCGCGACAAGAAGACGCGCGGCGCCATGCTGCGCTTTATCGTGCTCGACGACATCGGCAAGCCGACCGTCCTCCAAGCTCCCGACGAGTCGCTGCTCTTCGCGGCCTACCAGGAGATCGGCGACTGACGAGGCGTCACTCGGCGACGACCTCCACCTTGAAGCCGTCGGCGTTCTCGATCCACCCCGCGTAGTGGTCGGGACCGCCAGCGTGCGGGTAGCGGTCCCGATAGAGCGCGCTCCAGCCGTGCGCCGCCGATTCCTCGAGGATCGCGTCCACGTCCGCCGGAGACCCTCCGCGGAACGCGAGGTGATTGAGGCCCGACCGTCGGCGATCGTGCGCGCCGGCCAGCGCGGGAGCGGTGGTGAAGGTGAGGTAGACGCCTTCGGCTTCCCAGGACACTCCGTCGTTCCACTGCGCGGTGCGCGCGAATCCCAGCCGCTGAAGCAGCCAGCCCCAGTCGGCATCCACCGCCCCGGGGTCGGCGATCCAGATCTCGACGTGGTGCAGTCCCGGCATGTATGCCATCCTGCCACCGCGCGCGCACCCCGCCGCCGCCGTCGGATCACTGCCGGTAGGGTGCTGACGTGCCCTCCACGCCTCGACGCCTCCTCCTCGTCAACGGACCGAACCTGAACCTCCTGGGTGTGCGCGAACCCGACATCTACGGTCGAGAGACGCTCGCCGACGTCGAGACGCTCGTGACGCGCACGGCGGGGGAGTCCGGCTTCGACGTTCGCGCCGTCCAGAGCAACCACGAGGGCGTGCTCCTGGACGCGATCCACGCTGCGCGCGAGGACTGCGCCGGGATCGTCATCAACCCGGGCGGCCTCACGCACACCTCGGTGGTGCTGCGCGACGCGCTCTCGGGGGTGTCGCTGCCGGTCGCCGAGGTGCACATCTCCGACGTCTCGTCGCGCGAAGAGTTCCGTCGTCATTCGTTCGTCCGCGACGTGGCCGTCGTCCACGTGAGCGGGGAAGGGGTGGCCGGCTACGCGCGTGCGGTGCGGCTGCTCATCGACGTCATCACCGGGCGCGCCGACGGCTGAGCGGACGATCCCGTAGAATCGACTGTCGGCCCGCGCCGGATCCTCCGGGCGCCGCGGCCCCGAACTCCCTCACGAAACGGAACTCCACACTCATGGCATCCACGGCAGACATCAAGAACGGCGTCGTCCTCAGCATCGACGGCCAGCTCTGGAACGTCATCGAGTTCCAGCACGTCAAGCCGGGCAAGGGCGGCGCGTTCGTCCGCACGAAGCTGAAGAACGTGGTCTCCGGCAAGGTCGTCGACCGCACCTACAACGCGGGCGCGAAGATCGACATCGAGAACGTCGACCGCCGCGACTTCACCTACCTCTACAACGACGGCGAGGGGTTCGTGTTCATGGACGTCGCCGACTACGACCAGCTCACGGTGGGTGCTGCGACCGTCGGTGACGCGGCGAACTTCCTGCTGGAGAACCAGCAGGTCCAGATCGCCCTCAACAACGGCAACCCGCTGTACGTCGAGCTCCCCGCCTCCGTGGTGCTGGAGATCACCTACACCGAGCCCGGCCTGCAGGGCGACCGTTCGTCGGCCGGCACCAAGTCCGCCACGGTCGAGACGGGCTACGAGATCCAGGTTCCGCTGTTCGTGGAGACCGGCACGAAGGTCAAGGTCGACACCCGCACGGGCGCCTACCTCGGTCGCATCAACTGACCCCGGCCGCCTGACAGATGAGCGCCCGCAGTAAGGCGCGCAAGCGCGCCCTCGACATCCTGTACCAGAGCGACGTCCGCGGCGACGACCTGGCGACGACCCTCGCGGCGGAAGCCAAGCGTGCCGCGAGTGAGCCCGCTCGCGAAGCGTCGTGGTTGTATGCCCGCGAGATCGTCGACGGCGTCGTGGACAACCGCGACGAGATCGACGAGCAGATCATCACTCACGCACGGGACTGGAAGATCGAACGGATGCCGGCCGTCGACCGCGCGGTGCTCCGCATCGGCGTGTGGGAGATCCTGTTCAACAGCGAGATCCCGACGGCCGTCGCGATCGACGAGGCCGTCGAACTGGCCAAGGAGTTCTCCACCGACGACTCGGGTTCGTTCGTCCACGGCGTCCTCGCCCGCATCGCCCGCGCGAGCTGACGTCCGGACGTCGGCGCCCCCTGCGAGGATCGCCCGCATGAGCTCGTCGTCCCGTCCGCCCGCCTGGCGCGCGATGGTGTCCGACGATGCGTACGAGGGAGGCGTCGCCCTCGGCCTCCAGCTCCGTCAGCGCGAAGGCGATGAGGCTCACTGGGGCCCGCGTCGAGTGCGAACGGCCTCGGCGCGCAGCGTCGCGACGACGGACGGTCAACTGCGAATCGCCGCACGGCCCCTCGTGCGCAGCGCGACGTCAGATGAGTGGATTCAGGGCGACGCATCGTGGGAGGCGCTGCGCCGTGGGCCTTCGGCGCACGCGTTCCGGCTCGACGCGCGCCGGTGGCGCTGGTTCACGACCCTGTACGGCCTGGCACACGACGTCCGCGTGTTCGGCGGCTTCGGCGACTCGGAGTGGTTGACGCTCGACGGGGTCGACAGTGATCTGCTCTGGCCGCACCTCGACGCGGCGGCGGGTCTCGGCATCCCGCTGGTCTCGAGCGTGCGCACACAGCAGTTCACGATCGGCGCCTCCGCCGAGGTCACGGTGCGGGCGGAGCGCGCCGGCGACGGCCTTCTCCTGCACGCCGACGTGCGTGTCGACGGTGCCGCTCCCGCAGCCCACGCCCGCCCGATCGGGCACGTCGGGGTCTACACCGTCGAGGGAGAGGGCGAGTCGCTCCACGTGCGCCTGGCGCCGGTCGCCCTCGGCGGGGCGACGCAGGCCCTGCTGGCGGCAGGCGGAGCGATGCCGGTGCCTCCCGACGACCGCATCGACTTCCTCCGCGACGCCTACCCTCGGCTGGCGCGGGAGAGCACCGTCGTCACGGGTCGCGGGGTGACGCTCCCGGCACCGGAACCCACCGCACTGGTGCTCACCGTGCAGCAGCAGCCGCGCGACGTCGTCGATTACGCCTTTCGGTGGCACCCTCCGGCGGCGCCTCGCGCGGACTGGGACGAGGCGACCGAGGTGCCCGGCCTCACGGTGCCGGAGAGCCGCGAACGGCGGCGGACGGTGGAGGCCGCCTGGCAGGGGGCGACCGACGTCCCCTTCGCCGGCGCGGGGCAGCTCGTCGGCGCCGTCGCCGCCGAGTTCGTCGCGCGCGTCCTCCCCGCGCTCGAAGAGGTGGACGGTCTCCGCGTCGAGGTGTCGGGACTGCAGCGCGCCTATCGCGAGCTGTCCGGTGACCCGCGCATCACCGTGCGCACGGTCGAGACGACGGATGCCGACTGGTTCGACCTGGGTGTCCACGTTCACGTCGACGGCCGGCGCATCCCCTTCGCGGCGCTGTTCACCGCACTCGCGCAGCGACGCAAGAAGATGCTGCTGTCCGACGGTGCCTACTTCTCGCTCGCCCATCCGGCGCTGGACCGGCTGCGCGATCTGATCGACGAGTCGCGAGACCTCGTCGAGTGGGAGGCCGGCCCGCGGGTGAGCCGCTATCACGTCGAGGTGTGGGAGGAGTTCGAAGACCTCGCCGATCAGTCGGAGCCGGCCGTCACCTGGCGCGAGACGGTGCGGCAAGCCGCGTCGTCGTCCTCGATCGAGCGTGCGCCCGATGCCCCCGACGCGCTGGCGACGCCGCTGCGCCCCTATCAGCTCGACGGCTTCCGCTGGCTGGTCGCCCTGTGGGAAGCGGGACTCGGCGGCATCCTGGCCGATGACATGGGCCTCGGGAAGACGCTGCAGGTGCTCGCGCTTCTCGTGCACCTGAACGCGAAGACGGATGCCGCGCCCGCGCTCGTGGTGGCACCCACCTCCGTCGTGCACGCGTGGCGCGAACAGGCGGCCCGGCACGCCCCCGGGCTGCGGGTGCACACGGTCGACGGCACCGGCATCCGTCTCCGCGACATCGAGGCCGACGTCGTCGTGACGTCGTACGCGTTGCTGCGCCTGGACGAGCGCGCCTACACCGACGTGGACTGGTCGGTCGTGATCCTCGACGAGGCGGGGGCTGTCAAGAATCCGCGCACCCGGGTGCATCGCGCTGCGCGCGAGCTGCGGGCGCGCGCTCGATTCGCGCTCACGGGCACACCGCTGGAGAACAGCCTCACGGACCTGTGGGCGATCCTCGCTCTCACCTCTCCCGGGCTCTTTCCCTCGGCGCGGCAGTTTCGCACCGAGTACGTGACGCCGATCGAGCGCGGTCGTGTGGCCGAGAACGCCGAGGACGGTGCGGCGCGCGCCCGGCGCCTCGCGCGGTTGCGCCGACGTCTGCGCCCCTACCTCCTGCGTCGCACGAAAGACGTCGTCGCCGCCGACCTGCCGCCACGCCAGGAGCAGGATCTGCGGATCGAGCTGACGAGCGGGCATCGCGCCGTATACGAGCGCGTGCTTCAGCGCGAACGCCGCAAAGTGCTCGGCTTGCTCGACGATCTCGACAGCCATCGCTTCATCGTGTTCCGCTCGCTGACGCTCCTGCGCATGCTCGCACTGGCTCCCTCGCTCGTGGATGCCGGAGGCCCCGGTCTCGAGTCCAGCAAGCTCGACGCGCTGCGGGAACGCCTCCGGGAACTGGCCGCCGAGGGCCACCGCGCGCTCGTCTTCAGCCAGTTCACGTCGTACCTCGACATCGTCGAGGCCGATCTGCGCGTCCACGGCATCGGCTTCGTGCGTCTCGACGGATCCACGACGCGACGCGGCGACGTCGTCGAGGCGTTCCGCACGGGGGAGCAGCCGGTGTTCCTCATCAGCCTCAAGGCCGGCGGCGTCGGGCTCACGCTGACTGAGGCGGACTACGTCTTCCTGCTCGACCCGTGGTGGAACCCGGCGGCCGAGCGCCAGGCGATCGACCGCACGCATCGGATCGGACAGACGCGCCCCGTGACCGTCTACCGGATGATCGCCGCGGGCACGATCGAGGAGAAGGTCGTGGCGTTGCAGGAGCGCAAGTCGCGCCTGTTCGATGCCGTCCTCGACGCGGACGGCGCATTCTCCACCGCTCTGACGGCGGAGGACATCCGCGATCTCCTCGCCTGACGCGTGCAGACACGGCCGGCATCCCCGGGTGCGCAGATTCTCCTCGCGTAGACTCGACGGGCTCGACGGGAGGGAAATCATGCGGATCACAGGCCTGGGCCACGCGGGGATGTTCATCGAGACCGCGGGCGGAAGCATCCTGTGCGACCCCGTCATCGGACCGAGCTTCTTCGGCTCCTGGTTCCCATTCCCCGACAACCGCGCACTCGACTGGGAGCGGTTCGGCAAGGCCGACTTCCTCTACATCTCGCACCGGCACCGCGACCACTTCGACCCCGCGCTGCTGCGCCGGTACGTCCGCACCGACATCCGGGTGCTGCTGCCGGAGTATCCGACCGACGACCTGGAGCGCGACCTGCGCGCCCTCGGCTACGAGAACATCGTCTACACCCAGGCCGGGGTGCCGCTGGAGTTCGGGCCGCTGAAGCTGATGGTCACGCCGCTGCGCGCTCCGAGCGACGGGCCGATCGGCGACTCCTCGCTGAGCGTCGACGACGGCACGGCGAGCGTCCTCAATCAGAACGACTCGCATCCGCTCGACCTGGAGCGGCTGTTGTCGTTCAGCAAGCCGGACGCCTACTTCACGCAGGTCTCGGGCGCCATCTGGTGGCCCATGGTCTACGACCTGCCACAGGACTCCAAGCAGACTTTCGCTCAGCTCAAGCGCGACGCGCAGAACAAGCGCGCGATGTACTACATCGAGAAGGTCGACGCCGAGCACGTCTTCCCCATGGCCGGCCCGCCGATGTTCCTCCGGGAGGAGCTGTTCCGCTACAACGGCTGGGGGGAGGAGGACGACTCGATCTTCACCGATCAGCGCCAGTTCCTCGCCCACATGCGACAGCTGCGCCCCGAGCAGAAGGGCTACGAGTTCGTCCCGGGAACGCAGGTCGACCTCGTCGACGGGGCCGTCACGGTGACGCAGACCTTGTACACGGAGGCCGAGATCGATCGCGTATTCGACGACAAGTGGGCCTACCTCGCGGAGCAGCGCGACAGCCGCCAGGCCGAAGTGCGCGCTGAAGAGGCCACGCGAGCCGCCGTCCTGCCGCCCGACGAGATGCTGCAGGCCATCAAGGAGTGGTGGGAGCCGCTCCTTCGCCGCGCGCGGACGATCCGCACGGGTGTCGGAGGCAACGTCAGGTTCCGGATCGGCGAGCTGGACATGGTCGTGGACTTCCCCAAGGCCAAAGTGCGCGAGTACGCGGGGGAGGAGTGCATCTACTGGTACACGATCCCCGCCGACCTCGTCTCGACGAACATCGCCGACGGCGAGATCGACTGGTCGAACTCCATTTTCCTGTCGATGCAGTTCGAGGTGGGACGCAGCGGCAAGTTCAACGAGTTCCTCACGACCTTCCTCAAATGCCTCTCGCGCGACCGCATCGAGTACGTCGAGAACTGGTACGCCGAGCAGACCGACCAGACCGAGGATGCCGAGATCGGCGAATGGACGGTCCAGCGCCGGTGCCCGCATCTGCGCGCGGATCTGACGAAGACCGGCAAGGTGGAAGACGGCGTCCTGACATGCGCTCTGCACGACTGGAAGTGGGATCTGGCGACGGGCACCTGCCTCACCACGCCGGGTCATCCCATCCGGGCCAGCCGCTCGGTCGACGGCGGGCTCACCGAGTCGGCCACCCAACCCGCGGCCTGACGCGACAGGAACCGGGGGACATCGTGCGCGCCACCCGTCCGCGGCTCATCCAGCCGATCGATGTCGTGGACGTCTTCGTCTACGTGGTGGTGCTCGCTCTGACCGTCCAGTTCCTCCCCGAGGTCCTCTCGGAGAGTTTCGTCCTCACCCTGCTCACGGCCGTGCTGCTGAAGGTCATCCTCGAGGTGGTCCTCGTCGTGAAGAAGGCCGTCGTGGGGCGCATCCGGTCTGCGGACCGCGTTCTGCCGCGCATCGTGGCGATCGCGACGCTCGTTCTGGTTCTTCCCGGAAGCAAACTGCTCGTCCTGTGGGCCGTCGACACGGTCTTCGGCGATGCCGTGCGCCTCGGCGGCTTCTTCGCCGTGACGGGCCTCATCGTCGTGCTCATGCTCTCCCGCGCGGGAGTCCGCGCGGTACTCACCCCGACGGCGGAGGCCGCCACGGTCCGCTAGAGTGGTCCCGAACCACAGCAACCTTTAACACCGTCCTGTGAGGCGGAGAAGGGAGCGGCGGATGAGCACGCGAACCGTGCTGCACGGCGCCGACATCGCCCGGGCACTGACTCGGATCTCCCACGAGATCCTCGAGTCCAACAAGGGGCCCGAGGGCCTGGTACTCCTCGGCATCCCGACACGAGGCGTCACCCTCGCCGAACGCATCTCGGCTCTCATCGCGGAGCTCTCCGGACACGCCGTTCCGGTGGGTGCCCTCGACGTCACGATGTACCGCGACGATCTGCACCGCAATCCGACCAGGACGCCGCATCCCACGCAGATTCCGCCGGGCGGAGTCGACGGGCGCACGGTCGTCCTCGTGGACGACGTGCTCTTCTCCGGACGGTCGATCCGCGCCGCACTCGACGCCCTGAGCGACATCGGACGACCCGCGGCGGTGCGCCTGGCGATCCTCGTGGACCGAGGACATCGCGAGCTGCCGATACGTCCGGACTTCGTCGGCAAGAACCTGCCGAGCGGGCGGGACGAGCGCGTCAACGTCCGCGTCGCCGATGTCGACGGCGTCGAGGAGGTGACGATCGAGTCATGAGGCACCTGCTCGACACGAAGACCCTCACCCGCGACGACGCCCTCCGCATCCTCGATGTCGCCGAAGACATGCGCGACACGCAGTCACGCGAGATCCGCAAGCTCCCGACGCTGCGCGGCAAGACGGTCGTGAACCTCTTCTTCGAGGACTCCACGCGCACCCGCATCTCCTTCGAGGCGGCCGCCAAGCGGCTCTCCGCCGATGTCATCAACTTCTCCGCGAAGGGCTCGTCGGTCTCGAAGGGGGAGTCGCTGCAGGACACGGCCCAGACCCTGCAGGCGATGGGCGCGGATGCCGTCGTCATCCGCCACGGCGCATCCGGCGCGCCGCACACCCTGGCGACGAGTGGCTGGATCTCGGCGGGCGTCGTGAACGCGGGAGACGGCACGCACGAGCACCCGACGCAGGCCCTGCTGGACGCCTTCACGATCCGCAAGCGCACGTTCGGCGACGAGAGCCGCGGCCGTGACCTCGACGGCATCCACGTCACGATCGTCGGCGACGTGCTGCACTCGCGGGTCGCCCGCTCCAACGTGTGGCTCCTCACGAGCCTGGGCGCGCGCGTGACGCTGGTGGCGCCGCCCACCCTCGTTCCCCAGGACGTCTCGGCGTGGCCGGTCACGATCCGGTACGACCTCGACGAGGCCCTGTCCGATTCACCCGACGCCGTCATGATGCTCCGCATCCAACTCGAGCGGATGAACGCGGCCTATTTCCCCACTGAACGGGAGTATTCGCGTCGCTGGGGTCTCGATGCCCGGCGCCTCGCGTCGCTGCCGGAAGGTAGCATTGTCATGCACCCCGGACCCATGAACAGAGGTCTGGAGATCTCCGCCGACGCCGCCGATTCGCCGCGATCGACCGTGCTCGAGCAGGTCGCCAACGGCGTGTCGGTGCGCATGGCGGCGCTGTACCTGCTGCTGTCCGGCGAACGCACCGAACCCACCGCCGAGGAGGATGCCCGATGACCCGTCGAGACGCCGAGGGCCCCGTCCTCATCCGCGGTGCGCGTATCCAGGGCGGCGCGGCGACCGACATCCTGATCGGCGACGGACGCATCGCCGAGATCGGCGACGGCCTGCAGCCAGACGGCGCCACCGTCGTCGACGCCGATGGCCTGATCGCCCTGCCGGGGCTCGTCGATCTGCACACCCACCTCCGCGAGCCGGGGTACGAAGCGTCGGAGACGATCCTCACGGGCTCGCGCGCGGCAGCGGCGGGCGGGTACACGACGGTGTTCGCGATGCCGAACACCTCGCCCGTCGCCGATACTGCGGGAGTCGTCGAGCAGGAGCTGGCCCTCGGCGAAGCAGCGGGATACGTCCACGTGCAGCCGATCGGCGCCGTCACGGTCGGGCAGAGGGGCGAACGCCTCGCCGAGATCGGCGCCATGGCATCCTCTCGCGCAGCTGTGCGCGTCTTCAGTGACGACGGCTTCTGCGTCTTCGACCCGCTCATCATGCGGCGCGCCCTCGAGTACGTGAAGGCGTTCGACGGTGTCGTCGCCCAGCACGCGCAGGACCCGCGCCTCACCGAGGGCGCGCAGATGAACGAGGGCACCGTCTCCGCCGAGCTCGGGCTCGCGGGATGGCCTGCGGTCGCGGAGGAATCGATCATCGCGCGCGACGTGCTGCTCGCCGAGCACGTCGGCTCGCGGTTGCATGTCTGCCATCTGTCCACGGCCGGTTCCGTCGACATCATCCGATGGGCCAAGAAGCGCGGCGTGAACGTGACCGCCGAGGTCACGCCCCATCACCTGCTCCTCACGGAAGAGCTGGTGCGCGGCTACGACGCACGTTTCAAGGTGAACCCGCCTCTGCGCCGAGACGAGGACGTCCAGGCGGTGCGGGAAGGGCTGGCCGACGGCACCATCGACATCGTCGCAACCGACCACGCGCCGCATCCCGCCGAATCCAAGAGCTGCGAGTGGCAGGCCGCCGCCAACGGCATGGTCGGACTCGAGTCCGCGCTGCGCGTCGTGCACCTGGCGATGGTCGAGACGGGGATGCTCACCTGGGACGACGTGGCGCGCGTCATGTCGACCGCTCCGGCCCGCATCGGCCGCCTCGATCACGCCGGCACCGACCTCGCCGTCGGCGCGCCGGCTTCCCTCGTGCTCTACGACCCGGCCGCACGGCAGCCGTTCGGTCGCGACGACCTCCACGGTCGCAGCGCCAACTCGCCCTACCTCGGACGGGAGCTCCCCGGCTCCGTGCGCTGGACCTTCTTCCGCGGCACGGTCACCGTCGCCGACGGCGCCGTCGTGGATCTGGCGGAGGTGTCCGCATGACCCGCGAACTCGCGCTCGTGATCATCGCTGCCTTCGCGGTGCTGCTGGTCGCAGCCGGGGTGTGGGCGTGGCGACGACGCGCGCGTCGCGACAGCGGTATCGCGGCACCGACGGGGGAGATCCCCGCGGATGCCGACGTGATCGCCGTCTTCTCCGGCTTCTACGTCGCCACGACGGCGCACGAGCAGCCGCTGGAGCGTCTCGCCATCCGCGGACTCGGCTTCCGTTCGCGCGTCGATGTGACGGTCACCGATGCCGGTGTCGCGCTCGATCTCACCGGGCAGCCCCGCCTGTTCCTCACCCGGGAGGCGCTGGTGTCGGTCGGACGTGCGACGGTCGCAATCGACCGCGTCGTCGAACGCGACGGACTCGTCCGCGTCAGCTGGCGCACGAGCGACGACACCGTCGCCGACACATACCTCAGACCACAGGACGCCTCCGCCGGCGCCCTCACCGATGCCGTATCCGGCATCCTCTCCGCCCCGACCTCGACGACTCCGACGGGACCCGACGCATGACTCGCTCCACCTTCTCCCCGGCCCTCGACCCCGCTGTCCTCGTGCTCGAAGACGGCTCTCGCCACCCGGGGCGTGCCTACGGCGCGCGCGGCACCACGCTGGGCGAGGTCGTCTTCGCGACGGGAATGACCGGCTACCAGGAGACCCTCACGGACCCGTCGTACGCGGGTCAGATCGTGCTGCAGACCGCTCCGCACATCGGCAACACCGGGATGAACACCGAAGACGTCGAGTCGCGGCGCATCTGGGTCTCGGGCTACATCGTCCGCGACCCCTCGCGCGTCGTGTCGAACTGGCGCTCCGAAGAGTCGCTCGACGACGCCCTGGAGCGCGACGGGATCGTCGGCATCAGCGGCATCGACACGCGCGCCGTCACGCGCGTCCTCCGGTCGGCCGGCAGCATGCGCGGCGCTATCTTCTCGGGCGACGCCGCGGCGATCGATGCGGAGGAGCAGCTGCGGATCGTCCGCGAGGCGCCGCAGATGTCGGGACGCAACCTGTCGGCGGAGGTCTCGGTCTCCGCTCCTGAGGTGACGCCGGCGGCCGAAGGTGTGCCGCGTCTCGGAAACCTCGCCGTCCTCGACTTGGGCGTCAAGCAGGCCACGGTGCTCAACCTCGCCGCCCGCGGCTTCGAGGTGCACGTGCTCCCGCAGAGCGTCACGATCGACGACATCCGCGCGATCGACCCGGTCGCGGTGTTCTACTCCAACGGTCCCGGCGACCCCGCCGCCTCCGACGACCACGTGTCGCTCCTGCGAGCGGTGCTCGATGACCGCCTGCCGTTCTTCGGCATCTGCTTCGGCAACCAGCTCCTCGGGCGCGCGCTCGGGTTCGGCACCTACAAGCTGCCCTTCGGTCACCGGGGCATCAACCAGCCCGTGCTCGACAAGCAGACGGGTCGCGTGGAGATCACGGCCCACAACCACGGCTTCGCCGTCGACGCCCCCCTCGAGGGCACGGTCGACAGCCCGAACGGCTACGGCCGCGTGGAAGTGAGCCACGTGGGGCTCAACGACAACGTCGTCGAGGGTCTTCGCGCCCTCGACCTGCCGGCGTTCTCGGTGCAGTACCACCCCGAGGCCGCCGCCGGCCCCCACGACGCCAACTACCTCTTCGACCGCTTCGCGGAGCTGGTCGTGTCGAACCAGAAGGACAACAACTGATGCCCAAGCGCGACGACATCACCAGCGTCCTCGTCATCGGCTCCGGCCCGATCGTCATCGGTCAGGCCTGCGAGTTCGACTACTCCGGAACCCAGGCCTGCCGGGTGCTCCGGGAGGAGGGCGTGCGCGTCATCCTCGTCAACTCCAACCCGGCGACGATCATGACCGACCCGGACTTCGCCGACGCCACCTACATCGAGCCGATCACCCCGGAAGTGATCGAGACGATCATCGCCAAGGAGAAGCCGGATGCCATCCTGCCGACGCTCGGCGGACAGACGGCACTGAACGCCGCGATGGCGCTCCACGACCGCGGCATCCTCGAGAAGTACGACGTCGAGCTCATCGGCGCGAAGGTCGACGCGATCCGCAAGGGCGAAGACCGCCAGATCTTCAAGCAGCTCGTACTCGACGCGGGCGCCGACGTCGCGCGCAGCGTCATCGCCCACACGATGGACGACCTCCTCGCGGGCGCCGCGGAGCTCGGCTATCCGCTGGTGGTGCGCCCGTCCTTCACGATGGGCGGGCTCGGCTCCGGGTTCGCGTACGACGAGAACGATCTGCGCCGTATCGGCGGAGCGGGACTGCGCGACTCCCCGACGACGGAGGTGCTGCTGGAGGAGTCGATCCTCGGGTGGAAGGAGTACGAGCTCGAGCTCATGCGCGACACCTCCGACAACACGGTCGTCGTCTGCTCGATCGAGAACGTCGACCCCGTCGGGGTCCACACGGGCGACTCGATCACCGTGGCTCCGGCGCTGACCCTCACCGACCGCGAGTACCAGAAGCTGCGCGACATCGGCATCGACATCATCCGCGCCGTCGGCGTCGACACCGGCGGCTGCAACATCCAGTTCGCCGTCGACCCCGTCACGGGCCGCATCATCGTCATCGAGATGAACCCTCGCGTGTCGCGGTCCTCGGCGCTGGCCTCGAAGGCCACGGGGTTCCCGATCGCGAAGCTCGCCGCGAAACTCGCGATCGGCTATCGGCTCGACGAGGTCCCCAACGACATCACGCAGGCGACTCCGGCGAGTTTCGAGCCGACGCTGGACTACGTCGTCGTCAAGGTTCCGCGTTTCAACTTCGAGAAGTTCCCCAACGCCGACACCACCCTCACGACGACCATGAAGTCGGTCGGCGAGGCGATGGCCATCGGCCGCAATTACACGACGGCGCTGCAGAAGGCGCTGCGTTCGCTCGAGAAGCGTGGGTCGAGCTTCCACTGGGGCACCGAAGAGCGTTCCGTCGAGGAACTCCTGGAGATCGCTCAGCGCCCCACCGACGGACGGATCGTCGTGCTGCAGCAGGCGCTGCGGAAGGGCGCGACGGCCGAGCAGGCCTTCGAGTCGACGAAGATCGACCCCTGGTTCATCGATCAGATGGTGCTGATCAACGAGGTCGCCGAGTACATCCGCCAGGCCGCCGAGCTCGACGCGGACACCCTCCGTGTCGCCAAGGAGCACGGATTCAGCGACGCCCAGATCGCTCAGCTGCGCGGAATCACCGAGGTCGAGGTGCGCGGCATCCGCTGGGGTCTGGACGTGCGGCCCGTCTACAAGACGGTCGACACGTGTGCGGGCGAGTTCCCCGCCCTCACCCCGTACCACTACTCCTCGTACGACACCGAGACCGAGGTCACCCCGTCCGAGCGGCGCAAGGTCGTCATCATCGGCTCCGGTCCGAACCGCATCGGTCAGGGCGTCGAGTTCGACTACTCGTGCGTGCACGCGTCGTTCGCCCTGTCGGATGCCGGTTTCGAGACCATCATGGTCAACTGCAATCCCGAAACCGTCTCGACCGACTACGACACGAGCGACCGCCTGTACTTCGAGCCGCTCACCCTGGAAGACGTGCTCGAGGTGCTGCACGCCGAGTCGCAGTCGGGCACGATCCACGGCGTGGTCTGCCAGCTGGGCGGCCAGACGCCGCTGGGGCTCGCGAAGGGCATCGAGGATGCCGGATACACGATCCTCGGAACGAGCCCGGCCGCGATCGACATCGCGGAGGAGCGCGAGCTGTTCTCCCAGCTCCTCGACCGTGCCGGGCTCGTGGCGCCGCGGCACGACACGGCGATCGACGAGGCGGGAGCCGTCGCCATCGCCGAGGAGATCGGGTACCCCGTGCTCGTGCGTCCGAGCTTCGTGCTCGGCGGACGCGGCATGGAGATCGTCTACGACACCGAGAGCCTCCGCGACTACTTCGTCCGCACCGCGGGCGAAGTCGTCATCGAGGAAGGCAAGCCGCTCCTCGTCGACCGGTTCCTCGACGATGCGATCGAGCTCGACGTCGACGCGCTCTACGACGGACACGAGCTCTACATCGGCGGCGTCATGGAGCACCTCGAGGAAGCCGGCATCCACTCCGGCGACTCGTCGTGCACCCTTCCACCGGTGTCCCTCGGCCGCACCGAGATCGATCGGGTGCGCACCGCGACGCTCGCGATCGCGGAGGGCGTCGGGGTGCGAGGGCTCCTGAACGTGCAGTTCGCCGTCTCGGCCGGCGTGCTCTACGTCATCGAGGCCAACCCCCGCGCCTCGCGGACGGTTCCGTTCGTCTCCAAGGCGCTCGGCATCCCCCTGGCGAAGGCGGCCAGCCGCATCATGGCGGGGTCGACCATCGCCGAACTCAAGGCTGAGGGCCTGCTGCCGCAGGACGACGGTTCCCGTGTACCACTCGACGCCCCGGTGGCCGTCAAGGAGGCCGTGCTGCCGTTCAAGCGGTTCCGCACGGCCGACGGCCACACGGTCGACTCGGTGCTCGGGCCGGAGATGCGCTCCACGGGCGAGGTCATGGGAATCGACCGCGACTTCCCGACGGCCTTCGCAAAGAGCCAGGCGGCGGCCTACGGCGGTATGCCGACGGAGGGGACCGTGTTCCTCTCTGTCGCCGACGACGACAAGCGCGCCGTCATCCTGCCCGCCCACCGACTGCAGGAGCTCGGGTTCCGACTGATCGCCACGGAGGGCACCGCGGAGATCCTCGCGCGCAACGGCATCCGCGTTGACGTCGTGAACAAGTACTCGGCAACGCAGCAGACGGGGGAGCGCAACGTCGTCGACCTCATCAACGCGGGCGAGATCGACATCGTCGTGAACACCCCGTCGGGCGGGATCGCCCGGGCCGACGGCTACGAGATCCGGGCCGCCGCAGTGGCCGCCGACAAGGCGCTGTTCACGACGATGGCGGTCCTCGGCGCCGCTGTCAGCGCACTGCCGGTGCTGCGTGAGGGCTTTGCCGTGAAGAGTCTGCAGGAGTACGCGGCCGAACGAGAGGTCACGGCGTGACGACCTTCGGCGAACGGCTGCGCGCGGCGGTCGTGATGCACGGACCGCTGTGCGTCGGGATAGACCCGCACGCGTCGTTGCTGCAGGACTGGGGGCTCGAGGTCTCGGCGGCCGGAGCCCGCGAGCTGGGTCTGCGGGTCGTGTCGGCCGCAGCGGGCCGCGTCGGCGTCGTCAAGCCGCAGGTGTCGTTCTTCGAGCGTTTCGGCTCGGCCGGGTATGCGGCGCTGGAAGACGTGCTGCGCGCCGCGCGCGAGGCGGGTCTCCTCGTCATCGCGGATGCCAAGCGCGGCGACATCGGCACGACCATGGGCGCATACGCCGCCGCTTGGCTGGCATCCGGCTCGCCCCTCGAGGCCGACGCCGTGACGGTCAGCCCGTACCTCGGCGTCGGTGGCGACGGCCTCGTCGAAGGGCCGCTCGCCTCGACGTTCGCCCTCGCGGCGCAGGAGCGCAAGGGTGTGTTCGTCCTCGCCGCGACGAGCAACCCCGGGGCAGCCGCCCTTCAGGGCGCCCGTGTGGCGGGCCGAGGGACGGTCGCCTCGTATGTCGCCGAGGAAGTCGCTCGAGCCGACCTGGACCGAGGACCCGACGAGTGGGCGAGCCTCGGACTCGTCGTGGGCGCGACCGTCGACATCGCCGCCGCGGGGATCACCGAGACCATCGCCGCACGGCTGCCGATCCTCGCCCCCGGCTTCGGCGCGCAGGGCGCTCAGCCCGGCAACCTCGTGGGGATCTTCGGATCCCTCGCCCCGTTCGTGCTCGCCAGCGAGAGCCGCAGCGTGCTGTCGGCCGGGCCTGCCGACCTCGCGGCACGTATCGAGGAGCGCGTGGGCCTGTACCGTGAGAGTTCCCATGTCTGACTCCCGCCGCCCACCCGAAGTCGACCGCGTCGCCGCGTCACGGCGCGCCGTCGCCGCCCGACGTGAGCGCGCCGCTCTCAAGCGCGACGTCGCGACCCGTGTGATCTCACCGCAGGAGCTCCTGCGCCGAGCGCTCGCTGACCCGCAGTCACCGGCCGGCGCCATGCGCGTCACGGAGTTCCTCACGGCGCTGCCGGCGATCGGCGAAGGCAAACGCGATCGCATCCTCGCCGACCTGGAGATCTCTCCGGTGAAGCGTCTGGGCGGACTGGGGGCGCGACAGCGCCTCGCGCTCGCGGAGTTCCTCGACGGGCGCTGGCCCGAACCCCGCCCGCGCGACGGCCGCAGTCGTCTCGTGGTCCTCGCCGGCCCCACCGCCGTCGGCAAGGGCACCGTGGCGGCGCACATCAAGGACCACCACCCGGAGATCCTGCTGTCCGTCTCTGCCACGACCCGCGCTCCGCGGCCCGGC
The DNA here is from genome assembly GCA_029202445.1 of Candidatus Microbacterium phytovorans. NCBI lineage: Bacteria > Bacillati > Actinomycetota > Actinomycetes > Micrococcales > Microbacteriaceae > Microbacterium > Candidatus Microbacterium phytovorans. The sequence continues at coordinate 762,015 of CP119321.1, read as the reverse complement.
GAGATCGAGGGGGAGCACTACTTCTTCGTCGACGACGCCGAGTTCGACCGCCTCGTCGCGGACGGCGCCCTCCTGGAGCACGCGACCGTGCACAACCGTCACCGGTACGGCACGCCGAAGGCGCCGATCGAGGCGGCACTCGCCGAGGGGCGCACGGTGCTGCTGGAGATCGACCTGCAGGGCGCCCGTCAGGTGCGCGCCGCCGCACCGGATGCGAACCTCGTGTTCCTGCTCCCACCGAGTTGGGACGAGCTCGTCCAGCGGCTCGTGGGTCGCGGCACGGAAGACGCCGAGGAGCGCGCACGTCGGCTCAAGACGGCGCGTGTCGAGCTCGCCTCGCAGGGCGAGTTCGACCACCACGTCGTCAACGACGACATCGCCCGCGCCGCGGCGGAGGTCGCCGCCCTCGCACGCTGAACGGCATCCGGGCTGTAGAATGGTCGGATGCCACCGCGTCGTCCGACGGGACGACACGCGAGGCTCGCAGATTTCCCACCGCCATCCGATCCAGGAGGTCCCACATGGCTACTCGTGACCAGGGCATCATCGACCCGCCCATCGACGCGCTGCTCGAGAAGGTCGACTCGAAGTACCAGCTCGTGATCTACGCATCCAAGCGGGCGCGTCAGATCAACGACTATTACTCCGACCTGCACGAGGGGAACCTCTTCGACAACGTGGGGCCGCTCGTCGACTCGACCGTCGAGGACAAGCCCCTCACGATCGCTCTGCACGAGATCCACGAGGACAAGCTGCGCCTGCGCTCGCTCGACTGATCCGTGACGCCGTATGGCGTCTCCGTGCCCGCGTCGCCCGCTGTGTCGGGAGACGCGGGCATGATGGTTAACACCCCCGATTCTGTCCGTCGTCTGGAGCATCGATGACTCAGCTGCGCCTGTTCACCTCCGAATCCGTCACCGAGGGCCACCCCGACAAGATCTGCGACCAGATCTCCGACAGCGTGCTCGACGCCCTCCTGGCCGTGGACCCGAGCAGCCGGGTGGCCGTCGAGACGCTCGTGACGACGGGCCTCGTCCACGTGGCCGGCGAAGTGCGCACCGACGGCTACGTCGACATCCCCGGGATCGTGCGCAGCGTCGTCAACCGCATCGGATACACGTCCAGCGAGACCGGTTTCGACGGCGACTCGTGCGGAGTGACCGTCTCGATCGGGGAGCAGTCGGGCGACATCGCTGCTGGCGTCGACAACGCCATCGAGCACCGCGAAGAGGGCTCGGTCGACCCCGTCGACGCGCTCGGCGCCGGCGATCAGGGCATCATGTTCGGCTACGCCACCAACGAGACGCCCCAGCTCATGCCGATGGCGATCTGGACGGCCCACCGCATCGCGGAGCGCCTGACCGACGCCCGCCGCAGTGGCGCACTGCCGTTCCTGCGACCCGATGGCAAGACCCAGGTCACCCTCGGCTACGACGGGCACGTTCCGCGCACCGTGGAGACCGTCGTCGTGTCCACACAGCACAACCCCGATATCTCGCTCGCCGCGCTGCGGGCAGCGGTGCGCGCGGAGGTCATCGACCCCGTCATCACCCAGACCGGACTCGAGATCGGCGACGTCGAGTACGTCATCAACCCTGCCGGCCCCTTCGTCATCGGCGGCCCCAAGGGAGACGCGGGCCTCACCGGGCGCAAGATCATCATCGACACCTATGGCGGCGCGTCGCGGCACGGCGGCGGAGCCTTCAGCGGCAAGGACCCCTCCAAGGTCGACCGCTCCGCGGCGTACGCCATGCGCTGGGTGGCCAAGAACGCCGTCGCGGCGGGGCTCGCCGACCGGCTCGAAGTACAGGTCGCGTATGCGATCGGCCGGGCCGCTCCGGTCGGTCTCTACGTCGAGACGTTCGGCACCGGCCACGTCTCCGACGAGGTGATCAGCGACGCGATCCGCGACGCCTTCGACCTGCGCCCGCAGGCCATCATCGATCGCCTCGACCTGCTGCGCCCCATCTACGCGCAGACGGCCGCCTACGGTCACTTCGGGCGCGAACTGCCCGACTTCACCTGGGAGCGCACCGACCGCGTCGAGGAACTCCGCGCCGCTGCAGGCCTCTGACGCCCGCCGTGGTCACCGTCGCCCGCGTTCTGGTCGACTCGCCGCTGCCACAGCTCGATCGGCCGTTCGACTACGCCGTCCCGGCGGCTCTGCAGAGCGTCGTCGTGCCGGGTATCCGGGTGAAGGTGCCGCTGCGCACGGCGGGGCGCCTCGTCGAGGCGTACGTCCTGGAGGTGGTCACCACCGCGGCTCCAGAGCGCCCGCTGTCGGAGGTCGACAGCGTCGTCTCGCCCGTCGTCGTCCTGCCCGACGCGCTCTTCGCACTCGCACGACGGGTCGCTGACCGCGCAGCCGGCTCGGCGGTCGACATCCTGCGCCTCGTCATCCCCAAACGCATGGTGCGCGCCGAGAAGACGTGGCTCGCCGCCGACCCTCCGCCGGCTCCCGACGTGGCACCCGAGCATCTCGCGTGGGCATACGGCATCCTCGACGCCTATCCGGGACTGCGTGACGCGCTCTCCGCGGGGGAGCGGTTGGCGCTCGACGCACCGCCGAGTCCCTCGCCCGACCGTCCGTGGGGGCGATGGGCGGAGGTGCTCGCGGCGATGGCCGTGGAGCGGCTCGCCGCCGGGCGCAGCGCCGTTCTCGTCGTGCCCGACCATCGCGACGAGTCCCAGGTGCTGGCTGCACTGGCGGAGCGCGTGCCGGACGCTGCCGTCGTCCGCGACGATGCGCGACGGTCCGGTCCCGAGAGGTACGCGACCTACCTGCGGCTGCTGCACCCGGTGCCGTGCATCGTCGTCGGCAACCGTTCGACCGTGTACGCGCCCGCGCACGACGTCGGGCTCGTGGCGCTGTGGGACGACGGCGACCCCCTTCTCGCGGAGCCGTTGAGTCCGGGGGTCCATGCCCGTGACGCCGCCCTCGTGCGGCAGGAGGACGAAGCGTCGGCGCTCGTGTTCGCCGGTCACTCCCGCACGACGGATGTGGAACGACTCGTCCATCTCGGATGGGTGCGCGCGATCGGCACGGCACGACGCGAGAGTCCGCGTGTCGTCCTCTCGGGCACCCAAGAGGGCGCGGTCAGAGGGCAGCGGGTACCGTCGGCCGCGTTCGCGGCGGCACGCGAAGCCCTCACCCACGGTCCGGTGCTCGTTCAGGTCTCCCGACCCGGCTACGCGCCGGTGCTCGTGTGCGCGGACTGTCGGACGCCCGCCCGGTGCCCGCACTGCGCGGGGCCGCTTCACGCTCGCCGCGCCGGGAGCGCCCCCGACTGCGGGTGGTGCGGTCGCTCGCATCCGCACTGGTCGTGCGCGAACTGCTCGTCGGAGCGGCTGCGCATGGCGTCGTCGGGATCGGAGCGGACCGCCGACGAGCTGGGGCGCGCATTCCCGAACACTCGCGTCATCGTCTCCGACGGCGCTCATCCCGTGGTCGAGCTGGACAACCGGCCCGCCCTCGTGATCGCCACGCGCGGCGCCGAGCCGATCGTGGCGGGCGGCTACAGCGCCGTCCTCCTCCTCGACGGCGACAAGATGCTCCTCGCCGAGCAGTTGCGCATCGGCGAGGCGTGCTTGCGGTGGTGGTCCAACGCCGCCTCCCTCGCCGCACCCGGCGCCCCCGTGCACCTGGTCGGTGTGACGGGGCCGGTGTCCCGCGCCCTCGCCACCTGGACCCAACCGGCCTACGCACGCGCGGAGCTCGCCGACCGCACGCCCCTCCACATGCCCCCCGTCGTGCGGGTGGCGACGGTGGAGGGCACGACGGCGGCGGTCACGGCCGCCCTCGCGCGGGTGCGCGCCGAGGTGCCCGCGCTCGGCCCCGCTGCGGTGCTCGGCCCGGTTCCTGTGTCCGAAGGCGCCGTGCGGGCGCTCGTGCGCTTCGAGTACGCCCACGGCCGTGCGGTCGCGGAGGCGTTGCGCGCGGAGGTCGTCGCCGACGCTCTCCGCGGCCGACGCGCGGCTCGTGGCGCCGGCCGGCCGCCTCGCGGAGGCACGCCGACTACACTCAGGGTGCGACTGGACGTCCCCGAGCTCGATCTCTAGCCCGTCCCTCCCTTCTGCTTTCGACCCACCCAGGAACCCGCATGCGCATCGTCTTCGCCGGGACGCCCCAGCCGGCGGTGCCCTCTCTCCACGCCATGGCCGAATCGGCCCACGACCTCGTCGGGGTCGTGACCCGCACCGACGCCCCGCAGGGCCGCAAGCGCGTCCTCACGCCGTCCGCCGTCGCCGCGGCCGCGACCGCCTACGACGTGTCGGTGATCAAGGCCGACCGGCTGGATGCCGAGGCCACCGCGGCCGTCGACGCGCTGCGACCGGATCTCGGTGTGATCGTCGCCTACGGCGGGCTCGTCCGCGAACCGCTCCTGTCGCTTCCGACGCACGGGTGGATCAATCTCCACTTCTCCCTTCTGCCGCGCTGGAGAGGTGCGGCGCCTGTGCAGCACGCCCTGATCGCGGGCGACCGCACGACCGGTGCGGCGGTGTTCCAGCTCGTGCCGGCTCTCGACGCGGGTGACGTGTTCGGAGAGCTCCGCTACGAGGTGCCGACGGATGCCACGGCCGGCGACGTGCTCGAGGCCCTCGCCGACCGCGGCTCGCACCTCCTTCGCGATGTCGTCGATGCGATCGGCGCGGGCACTGCTCTGGCGACGCCGCAGTCGGGGGAGCCGACGCTGGCTCCCAAGCTGACGCTGGCCGACGGCAGGCTCGACTTCTCGGCGTCGGCGACCGCCGTCCTCGACCGCTATCGCGGCACGACGCCGGAGCCGGGAGCGCACACGCTCGTCGGCGGCGTCCGGCTCAAGGTCCTGGCGGCGCAGCGCGGTCCCGAAGACCGGTCGTTGCCCCCGGGGCGCATCGCCCTGCGTGATGGCCTGCCGACCGTCGGCACGGCCGACGGCACCGTGTCGCTCCTCTCGGTTCAGCCCGCAGGGAAGGCCGCCATGCGTGCCGCCGACTGGTGGCGCGGACTCCGCGTCGAGGAGCTTGCGACCGACGTCGCTGCAGACGGGGGGAGCGCGTCATGACCAGCCCGCGATGGGTGGCGTACGACACGTTGCGCGCCGTCCACGAATCCGACGCCTACGCCAACCTCCTCCTGCCGCGTGAGATCGCCCGCGCGGGACTGTCCGGGGCCGATGCTGCGCTGGCGACCGAGCTGGCGTACGGCACGCTCCGGCGCGAGGGCACGTACGACGCGATCATCGCCGACGCGGCGGGGCGCGACATGGAGCGGATCGATCCGCCGGTGCGCGACGCTCTGCGCCTCGGCGTGCATCAGTTGCTGTCGATGCGCACGCCCGCCCACGCCGCCGTCAATGAGACGGTGCGACAGGTGCGAGCGGCCGCCGGACCGTCTGCGGCGAAGTTCGCCAACGCCGTCCTGCGGCGCGTCTCGGAGCGCTCGGCCGAGGAGTGGCACACCCGACTCGACGATCTCGCCCGCTCAGACGACGAGCGGCTCGCCGCGCGCCACTCCCACCCGGTCTGGATCATCCGCGCGTTCCGCCGGGCCCTGGCCGCGGAAGGACGCGCCGACGAGCTCGTGGCGCTGCTGGATGCGGACAATGCCGCACCCGGTGTGACGATGACCGCGCTTCCGGGCCTCGCGGAGGTGCCGGGCGACCGCACGCGGACGGCGCTCTCCCCGATCGGATTCCATCTGGGCGGGGGAGACCCGGGGGCGCTCGTGGCGGCATCCCACGGTCGAATGCGCGTTCAGGACGAGGGCTCGCAGCTGGCGGCGCTCGCGCTGACGCGGGCCGCCGACGTCCGCGCCGGCGAGCGATGGCTCGATCTGTGCGCCGCCCCCGGCGGCAAGACGGCGGTGCTGGCGGCCGAGGCCGTCGCCCACGGCGCGACGCTGGAGGCCAACGAGATCTCACCGGCGCGCGCCGGACTCGTCCGCGACTCGGTGGCCGGGGTGCCGCTCGCCGTACCCGTGTCCGAGGAAGACGGTCGCACGCGTGCCGGGCACGGCCGGTACGACCGCATCCTCGTCGATGCACCCTGCACCGGGCTCGGCGCCCTGCGTCGTCGCCCCGAGGCGCGGTGGCGGAAGTCTCCCGCGGACGTTCCCGAGCTGGCGGCGCTGCAGGGGGAGCTGCTGCGCGCCGCGGTCGGAGCGCTCGCCCCGGGCGGGATCGTCGCCTACGTCACGTGCTCGCCGCACCTGGCCGAGACGGCGGCCGTCGTCGCCGAGGTCCGGCGCGACGTCGGCGACGACCTCGAGGAGCTCGACGCGCGCGCGGTCGTGGCATCCCTCGCCTCGAGCGATGTCGACCTGCCGACGCCCGCGGACGGTTCGGGGCGCGCGCAGCTGTGGCCGCATCGTCACGGCACGGACGCGATGTCCATCTCGTTGCTGCGCCGCCGGTGAGTCGACGATCGGGCGAGGCAGCCCCACCGGAGCGCTCGACTAGGGTGGTGCCGTGACCGGCGCCGACCTCCGCATCAACCCCAGCATCCTCGCCGCAGACTTCGTGAACATGCAGGCGGAACTCGCACGAATCGCCACCGCCGATTTCGTTCACGTCGACGTGATGGACAACCACTTCGTGCCGAACCTCACCTTCGGACCGCAGATGGTCGAACGCATTCAGGCCACGAGCCCGATTCCCCTCGACGTGCACCTCATGATCTCGGACGCCGACCGCTGGGCCCCGGGGTACGCAGAGATCGGAGCGGCCTCGGTGACGTTCCACCTCGAAGCCGCCGCAGACCCCGTCGCCCTCGCCCGGCGACTGCGCGCGATCGGTTCTCGCGCGGGTGTCGCCGTGAAGCCCGCGACGCCCGTCGAGGGCCTGTTCGACGTGCTCGACGAGTTCGACCAGATCCTCGTGATGACGGTGGAGCCGGGGTTCGGCGGGCAGTCGTTCCTGGCCGACCAGATGCCCAAGCTCGCCCTCCTCCGCGACGAGGCCCGTCGCCGCGGTGCGCAGGTATGGCTGCAGGTGGACGGCGGGATCGGCGAGGCAACGATCGGCCAGGCCGCGGAGGCCGGTGCGGACACCTTCGTCGCGGGGTCCGCCGTCTTCGGAGCAGCCGACCCCGAGCAGGCGATCGCTCGGCTTCGCGCCGAGGCGGGCGCGCACCGGCACTGACGGCGGCGGGGTCACGCCCCGCGAGGCCGCGGCCTCCCGCACCGGTCACACGCGCACCGGGCGCCCGCGGGGACCGGTAGCCTGGGAGGGTGAAGACCTTCGACGCGCTGTTCGCCGAGCTCACCGAGATCGCGGCGACGCGTCCCGAGGGTTCGGGCACGGTCGCGCAGCTGGATGCCGGCGTCCACGCCATCGGCAAGAAGATCGTCGAGGAGGCCGCCGAGGTCTGGATGGCGGCGGAGTACCAGTCCGACGCCGAGACGGCGGAGGAGATCTCCCAGCTCTTGTATCACCTGCAGGTGCTGATGCTCGCGAAGGGTCTCACGCCCGAGGACGTGTACCGACATCTCTGAGCGCCGCTCCCGACGCCGACCGCTCTGACACCGAAAGCTCTGCACCATGCTGCGAATCGCCGTGCCGAACAAGGGATCGCTGGCCGAGACCACGACCGACATGCTCGCGGAGGCCGGATACACCGGCCGCCGCGACCCGAAAGACCTCCACGTCATCGACCCGGTCAACGAGGTCGAGTTCTTCTACCTCCGCCCGAAGGACATCGCGACCTACGTCGGCTCCGGCGCCCTCGATGTCGGCATCACGGGCCGCGACCTGCTCCTGGACGCGCGGATGCCGGGCGCCCGCGAGATCGAGAAGCTCGGCTTCGGGGCCTCGACCTTCCGCTTCGCCGGTCCGCCCGGACGTTTCCACGAGCTGCGCGACCTCGAGGGCGTGCGGGTCGCGACCGCGTACCCGGGTCTCGTCGACGCGTACCTCGACGAGCACGGCGTCGCCGTCGACCTCGTCCCGCTCGACGGCGCCGTGGAGTCGGCGGTCGAGTTGGGGGTTGCCGATGCCGTCGCCGACGTCGTGTCGACCGGCACCACCCTCAAGCAGGCGGGGCTGGAGATCTTCGGCCCGATCCTCCTCGAATCCGAAGCCGTCCTGATCGGCGCACCGACGGAGGCGGACGGCACGGAGATCCTGTTGCGTCGGCTGCGCGGCGTCATGGTGGCCCGGCAGTACGTGCTCATCGACTACGACCTCCCCGCTGAGCTCGTCGATGCGGCCGTCGCGATCGCGCCCGGCATCGAGTCGCCCACGATCTCTCCGCTGCGCGACCCGGCGTGGGTCGCCGTGCGCGTCATGAGCCCGCGCAAGACGGTCAATCAAGTCATGGACGCGCTCTACGCGATCGGTGCCCGCGCCATCCTCGTGACGGCGATCCACAATGCGAGGCTCTGACATGCGGGGACAGCGATCATGACTCTCGCCTGCCGCGTCATCCCGTGTCTGGACGTCAAGGACGGCAAGGTCGTCAAGGGCGTCAACTTCGAGAACCTCCGCGAGATGGGCGACCCGGTCGAGCTCGCGCGGCGATACTTCGCGCAGGGCGCCGACGAACTCACTTTCCTCGATGTCACCGCCACTGTCGATGACCGCTCGACCACATACGACGTGGTCCGCCGCACGGCCGAGGAAGTGTTCATCCCCCTGACCGTCGGCGGGGGAGTGCGCTCGACCGACGACGTCGCCCGTCTGCTCGGAGTGGGCGCCGACAAGGTGGGTGTCAACTCCGCCGCCATCGCACGCCCTCAGTTGATCGACGAGATCGCCGATCGGTTCGGAGCACAGGTGCTCGTCCTCTCCCTCGACGTCAAGCGCGCACCCGGCACGGACTCCGGGTTCGTCGTGACCACGCACGGCGGACGCAGCCTGACGACGATCGACGCCCTCGACTGGGCCCGGGAAGCCATCGATCGCGGCGCCGGGGAGCTCCTCGTCAACTCCATCGACGCGGACGGCACGAAGGACGGGTTCGACCTCGAACTGGTCGGCCTCATGCGCGAACTGTCCTCGGTGCCCGTGATCGCCTCCGGTGGCGCCGGGGCTGCCGAGCATTTCGCCCCCGCCCTCGAGGCGGGCGCCGACGCGGTGCTCGCGGCATCCGTGTTCCACTCCGGTCAGCTCACGATCGGCGACGTGAAGGCGGCGCTGGTCGCCGAGGGGATCGAGGTGCGCGCATGAGCGAAGACAGCATCGATGCGACGCTCGAACCCGAACGCGCCATCGAACGCGTCACGTTCACCCCCGACGGGCTCGTGCCGGCGATCATTCAACAGCACGACTCCCGCGAGGTGTTGATGCTCGGGTGGATGGATGCCGAGGCTCTCCGTCGCACGCTCACGACCGGACGCGTGACGTTCTGGTCGCGCTCACGCCAGGAGTACTGGCGGAAGGGCGATACGTCCGGCCACATCCAACTCGTCAAGGGCGCACGGCTGGACTGCGACGGCGACACGCTCCTGATCTCGGTGGACCAGATCGGGGCCGCTTGTCACACCGGCGACCGCACCTGCTTCGACGCCGACGACCTGCATCCCGTCACGGAAACGGCATGACGCGCCGACTGCGCTCCTTGAGCGTGCTGACGATCCTCGTGGCGGCGGCGGTGGCACTCATCGCCTCCACGCAGACCTGGCTCGACGTCACCCTCCGCGGCGCCACGAATGCGCCACTCGCCGTCGCCGGCGCGGCCGCCGTGCCGTTGCTCGCGCCCCTGAGCCTGGCCGCGCTCGCCCTTGCCCTGGCGCTGTCCATCGTCGGGCGCGTCCTGCGGTACGTCTTCGGCGCGCTCGCGATCGCGATCGGGGCGTCGCTCGCCGTCGCTGCCGCGAGGATCCTCGTCGAACACCCCGTGGATGCCGTCGCCGGCGCTGTCACGGAGGCAACCGGCCTCGCCGGGGCCGAGACCGTGCGTGCGCTCGTCGCCGAGATCATCTCCACACCGTGGCCGCTCATCACGGTCGTCGCCTCGATCGCCCTCGCTGCCGGCGGAGTCGCGACCGTGGTCACCGCTCACCGCTGGCCGGGAGCGGGACGCCGCTACCGCACGGAGACGGCGGACGTCGGTGCCGGCTCGCGCCCGCACGACGCCATCGACTCCTGGGACGACCTCTCCCGCGGCGACGATCCCACCGCGTGAACGCCCTCTCCATGCCGGTCAGCGCGGGCGGGACCGCCCGCTAGACTGGCGGAAGCGAACCGCCACGCGAAGGAGAACCATGAGCAACCCCATCGACGACCCCGGCCACGGACACTCGCCGGCTGCCTGGACGGCCGTCGTGATCATGCTCGTGGCGATCTCCCTCGGCACGCTCTTCTTCTTCCTCGAGATGCCGATCCTCGTCTGGATCTCGGTGGGTCTTCTCGTGGTCGGCGCTCTGTCGGGCTGGGTGCTCGCTCGTGCCGGCTACGGCGTGAACGGCGCCAAGTACAGCCCGAAGCAGCACTGACGTGCTCGCCGACCTCACCGCCGGCGCGGTGGAGGATGCCGAGACGCGCGCCGTCGACCGGCCTCTGGCCGACGTCGAGCGAGCAGCGCTCGCGCAGGCACCCGCGCGAGACGCCCTGCAGGCGCTCGCTCCCGCCGACCGGGTGAAGATCATCGCCGAGGTGAAGCGCGCGAGCCCGTCCCGCGGGCACCTCGCGGAGATCCCCGACCCGGCTCACCAGGCCGCTCTCTACGAGCAGGGCGGGGCCTCGGCCATCTCGGTGCTCACGGAGGGGCGCCGCTTCCGTGGGAGCCTCGCCGATCTGGAGGCCGTACGGTCCCGCGTCACGCTCCCGGTGTTGCGCAAGGACTTCATCGCCACGCCCTACCAGGTGCTCGAGGCTCGCGCTTCCGGCGCCGACCTCGTCCTGCTGATCGTCGCGGCGTTGGAACAGCCACTGCTGGCCGAACTGCACGAGCTCGTCCTCGAGCTCGGAATGACGCCCCTGGTCGAGACGCATTCCCGCGATGAGGTGCTGCGCGCGGCCGACATCGGCGCACGCCTGGTCGGCGTCAACGCCCGCGACCTGTCGACCTTCGAACTCGACCGCGACCTCTTCGGGCGCCTCCACGACGATCTCCCGGCCGACGCGGTCAAGATCGCCGAGTCGGCGGTGCTCTCACCGGCCGATGTATCCCACTACCGCGCGGCGGGTGCCGACGTGGTGCTCATCGGCGAGGCGCTGGTCACCGGCGACCCCGTCGCCACCCTGCACGCTTTCCTGGAGGCCGGCGTATGAGTCTGCGCGATGTCCACGGGCCGTTCTTCGGCGACTTCGGGGGCCGGTTCATGCCCGAGTCGCTCATCGCGGCCATCGACGAGCTCACGGCCGAGTACGAGTCGGCAAAGGCCGACCCCGCATTCGATGCGGAGTTCCGCCGCCTTCTCCACTCGTACGCGGGTCGGCCGTCGCCGCTCACCGAGGTGCCGCGTTTCGCGGAGCACGCCGGCGGCGCGCGGATCTTCCTCAAGCGCGAAGACCTCAACCACACCGGCTCCCACAAGATCAACAACGTGCTCGGTCAGGCGCTTCTCACCCAGCGTCTGGGCAAGACACGCGTGATCGCCGAGACGGGCGCGGGGCAGCACGGTGTCGCCACCGCCACCGCTGCCGCCCTCTTCGGCTTCGAGTGCACCATCTACATGGGCGAGGTCGACACCCAGCGCCAGGCGCTCAACGTCGCTCGGATGCGACTCCTGGGCGCGGAGGTCGTGCCTGTCACGACAGGCTCGCGCACCCTGAAGGACGCGATCAACGACGCCTACCGCGACTGGGTCGCCTCCGTGGAGACCACCAACTACATCTTCGGCACGGCGGCCGGGCCGCACCCCTTCCCGGCGATGGTCCGCGACTTCCAGAAGGTCATCAGCGAGGAGGCGCGTCAGCAGCTCCTCGACGAGACGGGTGGCCTCCCGGACGCCGTCATCGCCTGCGTCGGCGGCGGCTCCAACGCGATCGGGATGTTCGACGCCTTCCTCGATGACGACGGCGTGAAGCTCTTCGGTGTGGAGGCGGCCGGTGACGGCGTCGACACGCCGCGCCACGCGGCATCCATCGGGCGCGGTCGTCCGGGAGTGCTGCACGGCGCGAAGACGTACGTGCTGCAGGACGAGGACGGCCAGACGATCGAGTCCCACTCCATCTCCGCCGGTCTCGACTACCCGGGCGTGGGTCCCGAGCACGCGTGGCTGGCCGACATCGGCCGCGCCGAGTACATCCCGGCCACCGACACGGAGGCCATGGATGCGCTGCGACTGCTGTCGCGCACCGAGGGCATCATCCCCGCGATCGAGTCGGCGCATGCCCTCGCCGGCGCGCTGCGCCTGGGACGCGAGCTCGGCCCCGACGCCGTCATCGCCGTGAACCTGTCCGGGCGCGGTGACAAGGACATGGACACGGCCGCGAAGTGGTTCGGTCTGTACGACGAGGGTGCCGACCCCGTCGAGGCCGGACCTCAGGCGCCCGAAGCCAAGGGCGAGGGGACCGAGCTGTGAGCCGCGTCGCCCAGGCACTGGAGGCCGCCCGCGCCGAAGGCCGTGGGGCGTTCGTCGGCTATCTCCCGTTGGGTTACCCCGATCTGCAGACCAGCATCGAGGCGGCGGTCGCCCTCGCCGAGAACGGCGCGGACGTGCTCGAACTCGGTCCGCCGTACTCCGACCCCGTCATGGACGGCACCGTCATCCAAGAGGCCACCCAGGTCGCGCTGGCCGGCGGTTTCCGCCTCCGCGACACGTTCACGGCGCTGCGGGAGATCACGTCGCGCGTCGATGTGCCGGTACTCGTCATGACCTACTGGAACCCGGTGCTCCAGTTCGGCGTCGACCGCTACGCCGACGAACTCCTCGCCGCCGGCGGAGCAGGCCTCATCACGCCCGACATCACCCCCGATGCGGCCGGCGAGTGGATCGCCGCCTCCGAGCGCACGGGCCTCGATCGCGTCTTCCTGGCCGCCCCCACCTCGACCGACGAGCGGCTCGGGCTCATCGTGCGGCACTCCACGGGATTCGTCTACACGGTCTCGACCATGGGAATCACGGGGGAGCGGGCAGAACTGGATGCCGCGGCCCGCGGTCTCGTCGCGCGCCTGCGCGAACACGGCGCCGAGCACGCGTGCGTCGGCATCGGGATCTCGACACCCGACCAGGTGCGCAGCGTGCTCGACTACGCCGACGGCGCCATCGTGGGCACCGCACTCGTGCGCGCGCTGCGCGACGGCGGCGTCGAGGGTCTCGCCGCCGAAGCGCGGCAGCTGGCCGCCGGCGCGGCGCGCTGAGCGGGCGAAGTAGACTGCCCATCGTGTTCTCACCCGCCTCGGTCTTCACCAGCATCCCCAGCCCCGACATCAGCTCGTTCCCGATCGGTCCTCTGACGATCCACTTCTACGCGCTGTGCATCCTCGCGGGGATCGTCGTAGCCACCCTGCTGACCAACTACCGGCTGACCAAGCGCGGTGCCGAGCCGTGGGTCGTCGTCGACATCGCCCTGCTGGCCGTGCCGATCGCGATCATCGCGGCGCGGATCTTCCACGTTGTCACCCACCCGGGCTTCTACTTCGGCGACGACAAGGACATCTGGGCCATCTTCCGCATCTGGGAGGGCGGCATCGCCATCTACGGCGCCCTCATCGGCGGCGCCGTCGGTGCCTGGCTGGGATGCCGGTGGACCGGCATCCGCTTCTGGAGCTTCGCCGACGCCCTCGCCCCCGGCCTGCTGCTCGCGCAGGCGCTCGGGCGATTCGGCAACTGGTTCAACCAGGAACTGTTCGGGCTCCCGACCGACCTGCCCTGGGGCCTGGAGATCGACTACCCGAACGCCGCCTGGCCGGCGGGTCTGCCGGAGGGGACGCTGTTCCACCCCACGTTCCTCTATGAAGTCGTGTGGAACACTCTCGGTGTGCTCGTGCTGCTGTGGGCCGGTCGCAAGTTCCGCCTGCAGTGGGGCCGCCTGTTCGCGCTCTACCTCGTCTGGTACTCGGCGGGCCGCATCGTGTGGGAGTCGATCCGCATCGATCCGAGCGAGGTCTACCTCGGTCTGCGCACGAACGTGTGGGCGGCGATCTTCGGTGTGCTCGTCGGTGTCGTCATCTTCGTCGTGCAGACACGGCGCCACCCGGGCTTCGAGCACTCGCCCTACGTGGCGGGGCGCGAGTGGACCGGCAACGGGGCTGTACAATCACAGGACACCGATGACTTCGTGGACGTGAGCGCACCCCCCACGTCCGAAGCTCTCGAGGGCGCAGCCACAAGCACCGACTCCCCGAAATAGCACCCGAGCGTTGACACGCCGAGCGCACCCGTAATCCCGCGCACCGTCTCTCGGAGCGCGAGTAACCACAGGGCCGACGTCGTCCCAGTTGAGCATCAAGTGAGGACGGTCAGGTATGCCATCGAGCCCCCGTCAGGTAATGGCCGCGAACCGCCCGAGCGGGTTCCCGGCGAAGCAGGGCATGTACAACCCCGCGTTCGAGAAGGACGCGTGCGGTCTGGCCATGGTCGCGACGCTGCGCGGCGAAGCCGGCCACGACATCGTTCAGCTCGCCCTCACGGCGCTGCGCAACCTCGAGCACCGCGGCGCGATCGGGTCCGACGCGGGAACGGGCGACGGCGCCGGCATCCTCACCCAGATGCCCGACGACTTCTTCCGGGCGGTCGTCGACTTCGACCTCCCGCCGGTCGGCGAGTACGCGGCCGGACTCGCGTTCCTCCCGCTGGAGGAGTCCGCCCGCCAGGCGCTGAAGGCCGACATCGACCGCCTCGCCGCCTCCGAAGGTCTCACCGTGCTCGGCTGGCGCAACGTGCCGACCGCCGACGACAACCTCGGCAAGCTGGCCTTCGAGGCGCGTCCGTCGTTCGAGCAGATCTTCCTCTCCCGTCCCGCCGTCGGCGATGCGCCGGCGCTGTCGGGCATCGCACTCGACCGGCGCACCTACCGCCTGCGCAAGCGCGCGCAGCACGAACTGGGCGCATACTTCGTCTCGCTCTCCAGCCGCACGATCGGCTACAAGGGCATGGTCACGACCCTCCAGCTCGAGCCGTTCTACCCCGACCTGCAGGACGAGCGCTTTACGAGCGAGCTGGCGGTCGTGCACTCGCGCTACTCGACCAACACGTTCCCCTCCTGGCCCCTCGCGCAGCCGCTGCGCATGCTCGCCCACAACGGCGAGATCAACACCGTGGGCGCCAACCGCAACTGGATGCGCGCACGCCAGTCGCAGCTCGAGTCCGAGTTGCTCGGCGACATCCGTCCGCTTCTGCCGATCTGCACCGATGGCGCGAGCGACTCGGCGTCGTTCGACGAGGTGCTGGAGCTCCTGACGCTCACCGGCCGCAGCCTGCCACACGCGATCATGATGATGGTGCCCGAGGCCTACGAGAAGCAGGCGGACATCGACCCGGACCTGCGCGCGTTCTACGAGTACCACTCGATGCAGATGGAGCCGTGGGACGGGCCGGCCGCGCTCATCTTCACCGACGGCACGCTCGTGGGCGCCACCCTCGACCGCAACGGCCTGCGTCCGGGACGCTGGACCGAGACGACCGACGGTCTCGTGGTCATCGGCAGCGAGACCGGGGTGCTGGACTTCGAGCCCGAGCGCATCCGTCGCCGCGGCCGCCTGCGCCCCGGCCGCATGTTCGTCGTCGACACCGCCCAGCGGCGAATCATCGAAGACCAGGAAGTCAAGGCGCAGCTTGCCGCACTCGAGCCGTGGCAGGAGTGGCTGGATGCCGGTCGGGTGCGCTTGAAGGATCTTCCCGAGCGGGAGCACATCGTGCACCCCATCGCCTCCATCACACGACGCCAGCGCACCTTCGGCTACACGGAGGAGGAGATCAAGATCCTCCTCACCCCCATGGGTCAGACCGGTGCCGAGCCGCTGGGTGCCATGGGCTCCGACGCGCCGATCGCGGTGTTGAGCAAGCGCCCGCGCCTGCTCTTCGACTACTTCACGCAGCAGTTCGCGCAGGTCACCAACCCGCCGCTGGACTCCATCCGCGAAGAGGTCGTCACGTCGCTCTCCCTGGGTCTCGGCCCCGAGCGCAACCTGCTCGAGTGGGGACCGGAGCACACGCGCACCGTGACGCTGGACTTCCCGGTCATCGACAACGATGAACTCGCGAAGCTCCAGAACATCGACAAGGCTCTGCCCGGTCGCCGTTCGGTGACGATCCGCGGCCTCTATCACGTCGAGCAGGGACCCGACGCGCTCGAGTCGCGGCTGGCGGCGATGTGCGACGAGGTCGACGCGGCGATCGCCGACGGCGCGGAGTTCATCATCCTGAGCGACCGCGACTCGAACAAGGACCTCGTCCCCATCCCGTCGCTCCTCGCGCTGTCCGCCGTCCACCACCATCTCATCCGACGCGAGAACCGCATGAAGGTCGGTCTCGTCGTCGAGGCCGGCGATGTCCGTGAGGTGCACCACGTCGCGACACTGATCGGCTACGGCGCGTCGGCGGTGAACCCGTACCTCGCGATGGAGACCGCGGAGTATCTCGTCCGCGCCGGGTACATCACCGGCGTCACCCCTGAGAAGGCGGTGAAGAACCTCATCTACGCGCTCGGCAAGGGCGTCCTGAAGATCATGTCGAAGATGGGCATCTCCACGGTGTCGTCGTACGCCGGAGCTCAGGTCTTCGAGGCGGTCGGTCTCTCGCAGGAGTTCGTCGACCGCTACTTCACCGGCACCGAAACCAAGCTCGCTGGCATCGGCATCGCCGAGATCGCCATCGAGAACCAGGCGCGTCACGACTTCGCCTACCCGGAGGACGGGGCGGCGCGTGCCCACGAGCGGCTCTGGACGGGCGGCGAGTACCAGTGGCGTCGTGACGGGGCTCCGCACCTCTTCAACCCCGACACGGTCTTCCGGCTTCAGCACTCGACGCGGACCCGGCGCTACGACGTGTTCCGGGAGTACACCAAGCTCGTCGACGACCAGGCCGCCGAACTGAAGACGCTGCGCGGCATGTTCCGGCTGAAGTCGGGTCAGCGGCCGCCGGTGCCGATCGACGAGGTCGAGCCGGTGTCGTCCATCGTGAAGCGGTTCTCTACGGGTGCCATGAGTTACGGCTCCATCTCCAAGGAGGCGCACGAGACGCTTGCGATCGCCATGAACCGGCTGGGCGCGAAGTCCAACACCGGCGAAGGCGGCGAGGACGTCGATCGTCTCCTCGACCCCGAGCGGCGCAGCGCGATCAAGCAGGTCGCGTCGGGTCGGTTCGGTGTGACGAGCATGTACCTCACTCACGCCGAGGACATCCAGATCAAGCTCGCGCAGGGCGCCAAGCCCGGCGAGGGTGGTCAGCTGCCGCCCGGCAAGGTGTATCCGTGGATCGCACGCACCCGCGGCGGCACGCCCGGCGTCGGGCTCATCTCGCCGCCGCCTCACCACGACATCTACTCCATCGAGGACCTCAAGCAGCTGATCTTCGACCTGAAGCGGGCCAACCCGGCTGCCCGCGTGCACGTCAAGCTCGTCAGCCAGTCCGGCATCGGCGCGGTCGCGGCGGGCACCGCCAAGGCCCTTGCCGACGTCATCCTCGTCTCCGGACACGACGGCGGCACCGGCGCGAGCCCTCTGAACTCGCTCAAGCACGCGGGTACGCCGTGGGAGCTCGGCCTCGCCGAGACACAGCAGACGCTCATGCTCAACGACATGCGCGACCGCGTGGTGGTGCAGGCAGACGGGCAGCTGAAGACGGGCCGCGACGTCATCATCGCGGCGCTGCTGGGCGCCGAGGAGTTCGGCTTCGCGACGACGGCGCTCGTGGTCGAAGGCTGCATCATGATGCGCGTCTGCCACCTCGACACGTGCCCCGTCGGCGTCGCGACGCAGAACCCGGTGCTGCGCAGCCGGTTCAGCGGCAAGCCCGAGTTCGTCGTCAACTTCATGGAGTTCATCGCGGAGGAGGTCCGCGAGTATCTCGCCGAGCTCGGCTTCCGCAGCCTCGACGAGGCGATCGGTCGAAACGACCTCCTCGACGTGAACGGCGCCGTGGATCACTGGAAGGCGAACGGTCTCGATCTGACGCCGATCCTCCACGGCCCCGCGTTCGCGCCCGAAGCGCCGCGCCGCGCGATGCGCACGCAGAACCACGAGCTCGAGGAGCACTTCGATGTGGGCCTGATCGAGCGCGCGCAGGATGTCATCGCCCACGGCGGTCACATCTCGATCGACCTGCCGATCCGCAACACCGAGCGCGCCGTCGGCACCATGCTGGGCAACCGCGTCACGCTCGCACACGGCGCGAACGGACTGCCGTCCGGCTCCATCGAGGTGAACCTCACGGGTTCTGCCGGTCAGTCGTTCGGTGCGTTCCTCCCCGCGGGCATCACCCTGCGACTCGAGGGCGACTCCAACGACTACGTCGGCAAGGGACTGTCGGGCGGTCAGGTCGTCGTGCGTCCGCCGAAGTCGGCGACCTTCGACGCTTCTCAGAACGTCATCGCCGGCAACGTCATCGGCTACGGCGCAACGCAGGGCACCATGTTCCTGCGCGGCGTCGTGGGGGAGCGCTTCCTCGTTCGCAACTCCGGCGCGACCGCCGTCGTCGAGGGCGTGGGCGACCATGCCTTGGAGTACATGACCGGAGGCCTGGCGGTCATCCTCGGCACCACGGGCCGGAACCTCGGCGCCGGTATGTCGGGCGGCTCCGCCTACGTCTACAAGCTCGATCGCAGCCTCGTCAACCGAGAGGCGATCGCGAACGGCGAGCTCGAGCTCCTCGATCTCGGTTCGGGGGATGCCGAGATTCTCCGCGATCTGCTCGAGCAGCATGTCGCCGAGACGGGATCGACGCTCGCGGCGCGCATGTTGGACGACTTCGACGCCGAGATCGCGAACTTCGTCCGTGTCCTGCCGCGCGATTACGCCGCGGTGCTGCAGACCCGCCAGGAGGCGGCCGCCGAGGGGCTGGACCCCGACGGCGACGTCGTCTGGAACCGCATCCTGGAGGTGACCGGTGGCTGACCCGAAGGGCTTCCTGAAGACCACCGAGCGCGAGCTCCCGCCGCGCCGGCCCGTTCCCGTCCGCATCATGGACTGGAAAGAGGTGTACGAGCCGGGCGACTCGGCCGTGCTCCGACGCCAGGCCGGACGCTGCATGGACTGCGGTGTGCCGTTCTGCCATCAGGGCTGTCCGCTGGGCAACCTCATCCCGGAGTGGAACGACCTGATGTGGCGCGGCGAGGGCCGCGCTGCGATCGAGCGGCTCCACGCGACGAACAACTTCCCGGAGTTCACCGGCAGGCTGTGCCCGGCACCCTGCGAGAGCTCGTGCGTGCTCGGGATCAACCAGCCCGCCGTCACGATCAAGCAGATCGAGGTCAGCACGATCGACGAGGCCTTCGCGAACGGCTGGGTCGAAGCCGAGCCGCCGGGCCGCCTCACCGGCAAGACCGTCGCGGTCGTCGGTTCCGGTCCCGCGGGGCTCGCCGCCGCGCAGCAGCTCACCCGCGCCGGCCACACGGTCGCCGTCTACGAACGAGACGACCGCATCGGCGGGCTGCTGCGTTACGGCATCCCCGACTTCAAGATGGAGAAGCGCCATCTCGAGTCGCGCCTGCGTCAGATGCAGGACGAGGGCACTCGCTTCCGGGCGGGTGTCGAGATCGGGCGGGACATCTCGTGGGACGACCTGCGGGCGCGCTACGACGCGGTCGTCGTCGCCACGGGCTCCACGCTCCCTCGCGACCTCTCCATCCCGGGGCGCGACCTCGACGGCGTCCACTTCGCCATGGAGTACCTCGTCGAGTCCAACAAGGCGGTCGCGGGCGACCAGGTTCCGCACCAGATCCACGCGGAAGGCAAGCACGTCATCGTGATCGGTGGCGGCGACACGGGAGCCGACTGCATCGGCACGGCGCACCGCCAGGGGGCGCTCAGCGTCACCAACCTCGCGATCGGCAAGCAGCCGCCCTCCCAGCGCCCGGACCACCAGCCGTGGCCGATGATGCCGACGGTGTTCGAGATGCAGTCCGCGCACGAAGAAGGCGGCGAGCGGACGTTCCTCGCCTCGACGGTCGAGTTCCTCGCGAACGATGCGGGGGAGGTCCGTGCGCTGCGGATCGCGGAGACCGAGTACACCTCCGACGGCCGTCGCGTGCCCAAGAGCGGCACGGAGCGCGAGATCCCGGCTGACCTGGTACTCATCGCGATGGGTTTCACCGGCCCGGAGCGCAGCGCCCTCGAGGACCAGCTCGGTACCGTGTTCACGGGCCGCGGCAATGTCGAGCGCGGCGACGACTACCAGTCGACCACCCCGGGCGTCTTCGTCGCGGGTGACGCGGGCCGCGGTCAGTCGCTCATCGTGTGGGCGATCGCCGAGGGTCGTGCCGCCGCCGCGGCCGTGGACGAGTACCTCATGGGCCGGACGACTTTGCCGTCGCCCGTGCGCCCGACCGACATCGCTATCGGCCTCCAGCCCGCGTAGGCTGGAAATCCTTCCCGAACAACCAAACACAGACCGGAGAGTCAGTCAGTGAGACGCGCGAAGATCGTCGCAACCCTGGGTCCCGCCACCGAGTCGTATGAGATGATCCGCGCGATCATCGACGCCGGTGTCGACGTGACCCGCATGAACCTCAGCCACGGATCGTATGCGGAGCACGAGGTCCGCTTCGCCAACGTCCGCAAGGCCGCCGACGACTCCGGTCGCGCCGTCGCCATCCTCGTCGACCTGCAGGGACCGAAGATCCGGCTCGGCAAGTTCACCGACGGCCCGCACGAACTCGCCGTCGGTGACATCTTCAAGATCACCGCGGAAGACGTCCCCGGCACCAAGGAGCTCGTCTCCACGACCTTCAAGGGGCTTCCCGGGGACGTCAAGCCCGGCGACTTCTTGCTCATCGACGACGGCAAGGTGCGCGTCCAGGTCGAGAGCGTCGACGGCCCCGTGGTGACGACGAAGGTCATCGTCGCCGGTCCTGTCTCCAACAACAAGGGCATCAACCTGCCCGGCGTGGCCGTGAGCGTGCCGGCGCTGTCCGAGAAGGACGAGGCCGACCTGCGCTGGGGCCTCCAGGCCGGTGCGGACATCATCGCGCTGTCGTTCGTGCGCAACGCCGCCGACGTCACGCGGGTCCACGAGATCATGGCGGAGGAGGGCCGCAAGGTCCCCGTCATCGCCAAGATCGAGAAGCCGCAGGCGGTCGACAACCTCGAAGAGATCATCGACGCCTTCGACGGCATCATGGTCGCCCGCGGCGACCTGGGTGTCGAGCTTCCGCTGGAAGCCGTGCCGATCGTGCAGAAGCGTGCGGTCGAGCTCTGCCGCCGCATGGCGAAGCCCGTCATCGTCGCTACGCAGATGCTCGAGACGATGATCGAGAACCCGGTTCCCACGCGCGCCGAGACGAGCGACGTCGCCAACGCCGTCCTCGACGGCGCGGATGCGGTCATGCTCTCGGGCGAGACGAGCGTCGGCAAATACCCCGTCGTCGTCGTCGAGACGATGGCGCGCATCGTGGAGTCCACCGAGGAGCACGGCCTCGAGCGCATTCGTCCGTTCACGGCGAAGCCGCGCACGCAGGGCGGCATCATCACACTCGCCGCTCACGATGTCGCCGAGTTCGTCGAAGCGAAGTACATCGCGATCTTCACCGAGTCCGGCGACACCGCGCGCCGGATGTCGCGTCTGCGCTCCGGCATCCCCATGATGGCCTTCGCCGTCGATCCCGCCATCCGACGCCGGATGGCGCTGACCTGGGGCGTGCAGTCGACCCTCGTCGAGCACGTCGAGCACACCGACCTGATGTTCGTGCAGGTGGACGAGTTCTTCCTGAACAACAAGCTCGCCGAAGAGGGTGACAAGGTCGTCGTGATCTCCGGCTCGCCTCCCGGAATCATCGGCTCGACCAACGACATCCGGGTGCACCGGATCGGCGACGCCGTGCATGGCAAGGCGCCGATCTACCAGGCTGCCAAGTAGGTCGAACGACGAAGAGCGGATGCCGGACGGCATCCGCTCTTCGTCGTTTTCCGAGTGTTGTCGTGCCGGTGGTGGGAGTCGAACCCACACGCCCTCGCGGGCAACCGAGTTTGAGTCGGTCGCGTCTGCCATTCCGCCACACCGGCGCACGTCGAATCGACGATACCGCAGAAGCAGGCACGGTCCTGGCTCTAGGATGGACAGGTGACAGAGCAGGAACTGAGCGCAGCCGCCACGGCACCCGCCCCCCGACGCGTCGTCGTCGCTGAGGACGAGTCGCTGATCCGCCTCGACATCGTCGAGATCCTCCGCGACAGCGGGTTCGACGTGGTGGGTGAGGCAGGCGACGGCGAGACCGCCGTACAGCTGGCCACCGAGCTTCGGCCCGACCTCGTGATCATGGACGTGAAGATGCCCGTCCTCGACGGCATCAGCGCCGCGGAGAAGCTCAGCAAAGCGCACATCGCGCCCGTCGTGCTCCTCACCGCATTCAGCCAGAAGGAGCTCGTGGAGCGCGCGAGCGAGGCAGGTGCCCTCGCCTACGTCGTGAAGCCGTTCACCCCGAACGACCTGCTGCCGGCGATCGAGATCGCGCTGGCCCGCTACGAGCAGATCATCACGCTCGAGGCCGAGGTCGCCGACATGGTGGAGCGGTTCGAGACCCGCAAGCTCGTCGACCGTGCCAAGGGCCTTCTGAACGAGAAGATGGGTCTGAGCGAGCCGGAGGCCTTCCGCTGGATTCAGAAGGCGTCGATGGACCGCCGACTGACCATGCAGGACGTCGCGAAGGCGATCATCGAGCAGCTGTCGCCCAAGAAGGGCTGAGCCCCAGAAAGCTGGGGCCCAGGGAGGCTGAGCCGCGATCGAGCGGCCGCGCGTCAGCGCTGAGCGAGGTCGCGGATCATGTTCGTGATCCGGATCGTGGAGCACCGGCGCCCCTGATCGTCGGTGACGACGATCTCGTGCACCGTGATGCTGCGACCGAGATGCACGGGCGTGCACACGCCCGTCACGGTGCCCGACGTGGCCGAACGGGTGTGGGTCGCGTTGATGTCGACGCCGACGGCGAGCCGATCCGGGCCGGCATGCAGGTTCGCCGCCATCGAGCCGAGCGACTCACCGAGCACGACGTATGCCCCGCCGTGCATCAGGCCCACCGGCTGCGTGTTGCCTTCGACCGGAAGCGTGGCGACGCACCGATCGACCGAGAACTCGAGGAACTGCATGCCCATCTTCTCGGCAAGCGCACCCATCCCTCGGCGGGCGGCCCACTCCAGGCCGGCGGACGCGTCGGACGAGTCGGGTCGATCGGATGCGGCGGGGGCGGAATCGGGCTTCATCGCTCACCTTCGAAGGGGGCCGTTCGGGGTGTCCGCCCTCGCGTCTAGGCTTGCAGGGTGACGGACTCCGGAAAGCCTACCCTTCTCGTCGTCGACGGCCATTCGCTGGCCTATCGCGCATTCTTCGCCCTCCCGGTCGACAACTTCTCGACGAAGGACGGGCAGCACACCAACGGCATCTACGGGTTCCTGTCGATGTTCGTGAACCTCGTGAAGGCCGAGAAGCCGACGCACCTCGCGGTGGCCTTCGACACCTCGCGCCACTCGTTCCGCACCGAGCAGTACGCCGAGTACAAGGCGAACCGCTCCGAATCGCCCGCCGAGTTCAAGGGGCAGATCCCGCTCCTGCAGGACTGTCTCGCCGCCATGAACGTGACCGTGCTCACGCGCGAGGGCGTCGAGGCCGACGACATCCTGGCCACCCTCGCCACCGAGGGTGCCGCGCAGGGCTACGACGTGCTGGTGTGCTCGGGCGACCGCGACACGATCCAGCTCGTCACCGACGACGTCACCCTTCTCTACCCGAGCGTGCAGGGCGTGTCGCAGCTCAAGCGGTACACACCCGACGCCGTCGTCGAGAAGTACGGGCTTCCCCCCGCGAACTATCCCGACATCGCGGCGCTGGTCGGCGAGACCAGCGATAACCTCCCCGGCGTGCCGAAGGTCGGCGAGAAGACCGCCGTCAAGTGGCTCACGCAGTTCGGTTCGCTCGAATCCCTGCTCGATCGTGCCGATGAGATCAAGGGCGTCGTGGGAGGCAACCTCCGCGACCATCTCGACACCGTGCGCCGCAATCGCACGCTCAACGCGCTCCTGCGCGATGTCGACCTCGACGTCACGCCCGCCGACCTCGCGGTGCGCCCGATCGACGCCGAGCAGGTCCGCGACATCTTCGCGCGCCTCGAGTTCCGCACCCTGCTCCCGCGCGTGTTCGAGGCGATGGGGGAGTCGGGCGACACCGCGCACGAAGCACCCGTCGCCGACGCTCCCGTGCCCGCCGAACCGGATGCCGCGGGCCTCGCCGCCTGGGTCGCCGCGGCGGAGGGGGCGACCGTGGGACTGACGCTCACGCTTTCCGGCGGGCTACCGCAGCGCATCGGCCTCGCGACGATGCAGGGCGCCGTCGAAGCGACGTGGTCGGCCGAGGTCGAGGCGGCACTTCGTCCGTGGCTCGAGGGCGACGCGCCGAAGGCCGTGTCCGACGCGAAACCGCAGGTGAAGGCACTGCGACGTGCCGGCATCCGTCTGGGCGGTCTCACGTTCGACCCGCTGCTGGCCGGTTGGCTCCTGCGTCCGAGCTTCCCCGACAAGGGCCTCGGCGACCTCGTGGGGCGCTACCTCGATGAGAAGCTGCCGGAGGCAGACCCCACTCAGCTCGTTCCCGAGACCGAGGGCGCGACACCGGGGCAGCTGTCGTGGTACGTCCTCCGGGTGACCGAGGCCATCCGGGCGGAACTGCCCGACAGCGTCTCGCGCGTCCTGACCGAGATCGAGCTGCCGACGCTCGATGCCCTCGCCGACATGGAGCTCGCGGGCGTCGCGGTCTCGCACCAGCAGTTGTCGTCGTTCTCGGCAGATCTGGGCGCGCGCGCCGACGCCGTCGCCCAGCTCGCCTATGCTGAGATCGATCGCGAGGTGAACCTGGGGTCGCCCAAGCAGCTCCAGGAGGTGCTGTTCGAGCAGCTGCAGCTCCCCAAGACGCGCAAGACGAAGACCGGCTACTCGACGGATGCCGCGGTCCTCGCAGATCTGCAGGAATCGCACCCGCACCCCTTCCTGGATCTGCTGCTTCAGCACCGCGAGGCCACGAAGCTCCGGCAGATCATCGAGTCGCTCGATGCCGCGATCGCGGCGGACGGACGCATCCACACGACCTACGTGCAGACGGGCAGCCAGACGGGACGCCTGTCCAGCACCGATCCCAACCTGCAGAACATCCCTATCCGCACCGAGGAGTCCCGGCGTATCCGCGCGGCCTTCCAGGTGGGCGCCGAATACGAGACGCTCCTCACCGCGGACTACTCGCAGATCGAGATGCGCATCATGGCGCACCTGTCGGCAGACCCCGGTCTCATCGAGGCGTTCAATTCGGGTGAAGACCTCCACCGTTTCGTGGGCGCCCGAGTGTTCGGCGTGGAGCCGAGCGATGTCACACCGGCGATGCGCACCAAGGTGAAGGCCATGTCGTACGGCCTCGTCTACGGTTTGAGTGCGTTCGGGCTCTCCAAGCAGCTGCGCATAGAACAGGCCGAAGCCAAGCAGCTCATGACCGAGTACTTCGCCCGGTTCGGGGCCGTGCGCGACTACCTCCGCTCCTCGGTCGGGCAGGCGCGGATCGACGGCTACACGGAGACCATCTTCGGTCGGCGCCGTCCGTTCCCCGATCTGGCCAGTCCCAACCGGGTGCTGCGGGAGAACGCCGAGCGCGCCGCCCTCAACGCCCCCATCCAGGGGAGCGCCGCCGACATCATGAAGATCGCGCTGTTCCGCATTCACGACGAGTTCGTGACGCGGGGACTCGCATCGCGCGTGCTCCTCCAGATCCACGACGAACTGGTCGTCGAGGTCGCCGAGGGGGAGTGGGATGCCGTCGAGGGCATCGTGCGTGCCCGGATGGGCGATGCCGCCGATCTGTCGGTACCGCTCGATGTGCAGATCGGTCGCGGCGGCGATTGGGATACTGCGGGCCACTGACGGCAGGCGGGATCTCGTCGCCGCGGCCGCACGCTCCGGGCTCCGACGACCTCCCTGAGATTCACGCGCCCCGGGGATAGGCTCGGAGGATGACTGATGCACAGCGCGCTTCAGAAGAGCGCACCCCCACGCAGATCGATGCCATCGCCGACGCCTGGGTCGACACGGCTGCCGAACTCTCGCCGGGCCTGGCCACGTACATCGGACGTTTCGAGTACAACGACCGGCTCGACGACCTCTCGCCGGAGGGCGCGCAGCGCGGCTACGACGCCGCGAAGGCGACGCTGGCGGCCCTGGAGGCCGCGGAGCCGGTGGACCAGGTCGATATCGTGACGCAGGCCGATCTCGCGGGCGACCTTCGTCTTCACCTCGAGCTCCATGAGGCCTCCGCCCACCTCCGCGACGTGAATGTGATCGCCTCGCCGGCGCAGGAGATCCGCAGCACGTTCGATCTCATGCCCACCGACTCCGTCGACGACTGGTCCGTCATCGCGGCGCGCCTCGGCGCTGTCCCCGGCGCGATCGCCGGCTACATCGAGACCCTTCGCGCCGGCATGGCCGAGGGGGTCGTTCCCGCACGCCGGCAGGTGACCGAGGTCGTCACGCAGATCGGTCGCTACACCTCCGACAACGGCTTCTTCGCCACTTTCGCGGGTGACGCCGCGCCCGCCGAGGGCAACCTGCCGGCCTCCCTGGCGCGCGACCTCACCGACCACGCCAACGCCGCGCGCGTGTCGTACGACGAGCTCGCCACCTTCCTCGCCACCGAGCTGGCTCCCGAAGCCTCGGAGGAGGATGCCGTCGGCCGCGACCTGTACGCGCTCCACTCGCGTCGCTTCCTCGGCGCCGTGATCGACCTCGACGAGACGTACGAGTGGGGGCTCGAGGAGCTGGCCCGCATGGTCGCCGAGCAGGAGTCGATCGCGCGCGAGATCAAGGCGGGCGCGACGGTCGAGGAGGCCGTCGCCTTCCTGGAGGGCGACGAGAGCCGGAAGCTCCACGGCACCGATGCACTGCAGAAGTGGATGCAGGAGACGAGCGACCGCGCCGTGGCCGAGCTGGGCAAGACGCACTTCGACATTCCCGAGCCGATCACTCACCTCCAGTGCATGATCGCCCCGACGAACGAGGGCGGCATCTACTACACGGGGCCCACCGACGACTTCTCGCGTCCGGGCCGCATGTGGTGGTCGGTGCCCGAGGGCGTCGATTCGTTCGACACGTGGCGGGAGCTGACCACGGTCTACCACGAGGGTGTGCCGGGGCATCACCTGCAGATCGCGCAGGCCGTGTACAACCGCTCCGAGCTGAACTCGTGGCGCCGCCTGCTGGCCGGCTCCAGCGGGCATGCAGAGGGCTGGGCCCTGTACGCCGAGCGCCTCATGGAGCAACTCGGCTATCTCGATGACCCGGCAGACCGGCTCGGCATGCTCGACGGGCAGCGCATGCGCGCCGCGCGCGTCGTCCTCGACATCGGCGTGCACCTGAAGAAGCCGCGGCCCGACGGTCAGGGCGTGTGGGACGCGGACTTCGCGCTGGAGTTCATGCGTCGCAACGTCAACATGTCCGACGAGTTCATCCAGTTCGAGGTCAACCGCTACCTCGGCTGGCCGGGACAGGCGCCGTCGTACAAGGTCGGACAGTGGATCTGGGAGCAGATCCGCGACGACGTGGCGGAGCGCGAAGGCGCCGCCTTCGACATCAAGCGTTTCCACATGCGTGCGCTCCGCCTGGGCGGCGTCGGTCTCGACACGCTCCGGATGGCGCTGGCACAGGGCTGATTCCGACGCGGCATTCCCGCCCCGTTCGCGTGGGCGGGAATGCCGCGTCCTCCTTCCCTGTTCCATTCACCGGAATAGAACGTCGGCAGAGGAGACAGCCATGGACACGGCGCATCAGGTGCAGCTCGGACTCGACACGTTCGGCGACGTCACCGTCGGCGACGACGGCGCGCGCGTCACCGACGCACAGGCGATTCGCGACACGGTCGACCAGGCCGTCCTCGCCGACCAGGTGGGTCTCCACTTCTTCGGCGTGGGAGAGCACCACCGTCACGAGTTCGCGGTGTCGAGCCCGGAGATCGTGCTGGCCGCGGCGGCGGCCCGCACCCGCGACATCCGCCTCGGAACGGCCGTGACGGTGCTCTCCAGCGACGATCCCGTGCGCGTGTACGAGCGCTTCGCAACGTTGGATGCCGTGTCCGGCGGACGCGCTGAGGTGATCCTGGGGCGCGGCTCGTTCATCGAGTCCTTCCCGCTGTTCGGCTACGACCTGTCGGACTACGAAGTGCTCTTCGAGGAGAAGCTCGAACTGTTCGCGAGGCTCCGCGAGGAGAAGCCCGTGACGTGGGAGGGCACGACGCGCGCCGCACTCCGCGACGCCGACGTGTACCCGAAGACCGAGAACGGATTCACGGCGTGGGTCGGTGTCGGCGGCTCGCCCGAGTCGGTCGTGCGCACCGCCCGCTACGGCTACGGGCTGATGCTGGCCATCATCGGCGGTGCGCCGGCACGCTTCCGCCCCTACGTGGACCTGTTCCACCGATCGCTCGACTCGTTCGGCCGCGACCGCCTGCCCATCGGCATCCATTCGCCGGGCCATATCGCCGACACCGACGAGCAGGCCTGGGAGGAGCTGTATCCGGCGATGGAAGCCAACCGCAACGCGATCGGCGCGGAGCGCGGGTGGCCTCCCTACAGCCGGCTCCAGTTCCAGCACGACGTGGGGCCGGAGGGCTCGGTCTACGCGGGCTCACCCGAGCGGGTCGCGCGGAAGATCGCCGACACCGTGCGGACGCTCGGGGCGGATCGCTTCGACCTCAAATACTCCAACGGCACGCTTTCGCACACGCGCATGATGCGCTCGATCGAGCTCTACGGCAGCGTCGTGATGCCGCGGGTCGCCGAGCTCCTCCACGAAGCCTCGGAGGCTCCGCGTCCGTAGCCCTCCGGTCGCGGCGGGTGCTCCGGCCGAGCGCCGAGCCGCGGTCGCCGGACCATAGAGTGGATGCCATGGCATCCGTCCGTTTCGTCGCGATCGGCGACTCGTTCACCGAGGGCGTCGGAGACGAACGCGCCGACGGCACCGTCCGGGGCTGGGCAGACCTCGCCGCGCGGGGATGGGCGGACTCCCGCGGGGAGAGCGTGCACTACGCCAACCTCGCGATCCGCGGCAAGCTGGTGTGGCCGATCGTCCGCGAGCAACTCGAGCGCGCGCTCGCCCTGGAACCCACGCACCTGTCGTTCAACGGCGGCGGCAACGACATGCTGCGTCCGCGCACGTCGGTCTCGCACATCGCCGACGCCTTCAGCCACGTCCTGCGTCGGTGCGACGAACAGGGCGTCCGCCTCATCCTGCTGTCGGGAGCCAACCCGTCCGGTCAGCTTCCCCTCGGTCGCGTCGTGCAAAGACGGGGCGACCTCATGTCCGCCGAGGTGGTCCGGCGCGTGGCGGATCGACCCGACGTCGTCCGCGCGCTGAACTGGCCGGACCGCGAGCTCTCCGACCCTTCCTACTGGTCCGAAGACCGCCTCCACATGAACAGCCGCGGACATCACCGTGTCGCCGCACGGGTGCTGGACGCTCTCGGCGAGCGCGTTCCCGACGGATGGTGGTCGCTGCCGCCCCTTCCCGACGCGGTGCGGCTGGCGCGTGGTGACTATATGCGGGATCACCTCGGGCCGTGGGTGCGCCGCCGGCTCACGGGAACCTCGTCGGGCGATGGCCGGGAGGCGAAGTACGGCACCTGGACGGAGATCTCGCCGTCCTGAGCCGGGGCCGCCTACACACGGCGCGTGGTGCCGTGTCAAGGGGTTCCTTCCGCGCCCTCTGCAGAGGACCATGGCATCACATCCAGCTGATCGGAGTGTGCACATGAGTATCGGAGCAGGTATCGCTCTCTTCGTCATCGGCGCGATCCTCGCGTTCGCCGTGAACGTCGATGTCGAGTACGTCGACCTCGACCTCATCGGTTACATCCTCATGGGTGCCGGTGCCGTCGTCTTCGTGATCGGACTGGTCCTCGTCGCACGGCGGCGCTCGACCGAGTCGGTCACGCGGACGGTCGACCCCGTCGCCGGGGAGCGCGTGACCCACACGGAGTCCCGCACGTCGGGCGACCAGACCATCTGAGTCGCTCGCCGCGCCGCCGCATCCTCACCGGGTGCGGCGGCGCGGCTTTTCCATGCCCAGGCGGATGCGCGTCCGTCGCCGCTCGACGACGATGAACGCCGAGCCCAGCAGCCACAGCGGCACCTGGGTGAGGAACGCGAGGCGGAACGCGTCGAGCGTGTAGGTCGCGGGCGTTCCGGCCCCCTGCAGGTCCAGGGCGAGGCCGATCATGAGGATGGCGAGAAGCGCCGCGAGGAATCCGCCCGCGTTGGTCACGCCTGTGGCGGTGCTCAACCGGTGGGCGGGGTTGTGCGTGCGCGCGTGGTCGAAAGCGATCATCGAGGCGGGACCGCCCATCGCGAGCGCGACGGCGAGCGCGACGAGGAGCCAGATCGGTGCGGGGCCCGGCCAGACGATCACGGCGACCCAGGCCACGAACTGGACGCCGATCGAGGGGAGCACGAGGACCCGCGAGCGCAAATGGGGAATGCGTCGCGACAGGTCGCCCATGACCGGACCGATGACCATACCCACGACGACGTAGGTCGAGATGATCGCGGATGCCGCCGCCTTGCTGAGTCCTTCGCCGGCGGTGAGGAACGGCATGCCCCACAGGAGGATGAACGCCGTTCCCGCGAAGGGAGAGGTGAAGTGCGACCAGAAGGCCAGGCGGGTACCGGGGTGTGACCAGGCCGCGCGGATGCCGACGCCGGTGTCGACCGCGGAGGTGACGACGCGGATGGCGCCCGTGTCGGTGTCGACGGCCACGTCGGAGGCGAGTTCGGGCGGCCGATTGCGGATCAGCAGCACCACGAGGACCGTGAAGAGCGCCCCGAGCCCCGCGATGCTCCCGAAGGCGATCGTCCACGACGTGGCGTGCAGCAGGGCGGCCAGCGGGATGAGCGCCACGAGCTGACCCGACTGCCCGACGATGCCCGTCAACTGGACCATGAGCGGCGCGCGCTGCGCAGGGAACCAGAGCGCGATCAGTCGGAGGACGCCGGGAAAGATCGCGGCGTCGCCGGCGCCGAGGAGCACGCGAGCGAGAATGGCGACGCCGACGCTGGGGGAGAGGGCCATCGTCAACTGCCCGATCGCCATGAGGATCATCCCCACCGTCATGACGGGCCTCGCACCGTAGCGATCGAGGAGCACTCCGACGGGGATCTGCATGCCCCCGTACATCGCGAGCTGCACGACCGCGAAGAGGGACAGGGTCGCGGCGTCCGCCTGGAAGCGCTCCGCGGCATCCACGCCCACGGCAGCGAGCGAGGTGCGGTTGGTGATCGCGAGCACGTAGGCCGCGACGCCGACCGTCCAGATGATCCACGCCCGGGCACTCGGCGCGCTGGCGGCGGAGACTGTCATGACACCGTCCACGTTACCGAGCGCTAGAGTGCGTCGGTGACCGACATCGAGATGAGGGCGATCGCCGGCGGGCGGGTCGAACTGCACGACGCGCGTCGGAAGATGCGACGCGCGGTCGACCTCGAGCCCTTCGAGATCGGTGTGTTCCCGCTCACCGAAGAGATGCGGGCAGAACTCCTCGGTGAGACCGCGCGTCATCCGCGGCGCCCCGCAGCGGACATCTCCTGGTTGCGTGCCGTACGGCTGTGCAATGCGGCATCCGAGTGGGAGGGCCTGGACCCCGCGTACACATTCGACGGCGAGGATGTCACGTGGCACGTCGATAGCGACGGATTCCGCCTGCCGACGGAGGCGGAGTGGGAGTTCGCATGCCGGGCCGGCTCGACGGGACCGCACTACGGGCCGCTCGCCGACGTCGCGTGGACCGCGGCAGACGGCGTGACGAGCCCTCAGGACGTCGGCGGCAAGCACCCCAACCTCCATGGTCTCTTCGACACGCTCGGCAACGTGTGGGAATGGTGCTGGGACCTGCTCGACCCCGCCCGGTACGGCGATTATCGCGTCTTTCGCGGCGGGGGGTTCGCCGACGACGCCTGGAGCGTGCGCGCGTCCACTCGCCGCGGCGGAGCCCCCCGTATGCATCACGAGGACGTCGGCGTGCGGTTGGCGCGCGGCGGCTTCGACTCCCCGGCCGCGGCCCAGGGTTGGTCGGCAGCCGCGGACCGAGAGCGGGCGGATGCCGACGGGCCGCTGCCTACGGGGTGGACGCCGCTGCGCTGACGTGCGCTGATCTGCGCTGACCTGCGCTGACCTGCGCTGACCTAGGGTGGGCTCCATGTCGCCTCGCCGCAAATACTCGGTCGACGTGTCGATTTCGTCGATTCTCGTTCGACGTCATAGTGAGAGGATGCCGCGGGCATCCGGATGAAGGAGACGGACAGATGAAGCACATGCTGATCATGCGGACCACGGCCGAAGCGCTGGAGGCGTCGAAGGAACTCGACTTCGAGGCGGTCATCAACGCGATGGGCGCCTACAACGAGTCGCTCATCAAGGCGGGAGTGCTCGCCGGCGGAGACGGGCTGGCGCCCGAGGCCGGTTACCTGGTGACGTTCTCGGCGGATGAGCCGCCGCTCGTGTCGGACGGCCCGTACGGGGAAGTGCACGAGCTCTTCAACGGCTTCTGGATCCTCGACACGGCGACGGCGGAGGAGGCGATCGAGTGGGCGAAGCGCTGCCCTCTCGGCCCCGGGAACACGCTGGAGGTCCGGCGGATCACCGACGAGTCCGACTTCGCCGACTTCGCTGACAACGAGTTCGTGCAGAAGGAGGCCGGCTGGCGCGAGCAGCTCGGCACGGTCTGATGCCGCTCGAGGCCACGCGAGCCGTCGAGGCCGTCTGGCGGATCGAGGGCCCCCGCATCGTCGCGACGCTCGCGAAGATGACGGGCGACCTCGGCCAGGCGGAGGACGTCGCCCAGGAAGCGCTCGCGGAGGCTCTGACGTCCTGGCCGGAGGCCGGGATACCCGCGAACGCGGGCGCCTGGCTCACGGCGACGGCCAAACGCCGTGCCATCGACGCGTGGCGTCGGCGCGAGCGCCGCGACGATCGCTATCGGCTCATCGCGCACGAGCTGTCGGAGTCGGCGGAAGACTCGTGGGAGCCGATCGACGACGACCTGTTGAGGCTCGTCTTCACGGCGTGCCATCCGGCGCTGTCACGGGAGTCGCAGGTCGCCCTCACCCTCCGCGTCGTCGGCGGTCTCACCTCGGCCGAGATCGCCCGAATGCTGCTGGTTCCTGTCGCCACCGTGCAGGCACGGATCACGCGAGCGAAGAAGACCCTGTCGGCGGCAGGTGTCGCCTTCGAGACGCCGGAACCGTCGGAGTGGCGGGCGCGGCTGGACGGCGTGCTCGGCGTGGTGTATCTGATCTTCACCGAGGGCTACGCGGCGACGGCAGGGGAACGGTGGATGCGCCCGGAGCTCGCCGACGAGGCCCTGCGCCTCGGACGGGTGCTGTGCGGGCTGGTCCCTCGAGAGCCGGAGCCGGTGGCGCTCGTGGCTCTCATGGAGTTCCAGCGCGCCCGGTTCGCCTCCCGAGAGGACGCCGCCGGGCGCCCGGTGCTGCTCGCCGATCAGGACCGAACGATGTGGGACCGGCGACAGATCGCACGCGGGCGAGCGGCCCTGCGGCGAGCAGACCTCCTGGCATCCGGTCGGGGACGGGGCACGTATGCGCTGCAGGCGGCCATCGCCGAGTGCCACACTGTGGCATCGCACGTCGACGACACCGACTGGGAGACGATCGTCGTGCTCTACGAGGCGCTCGGACGGATCGCGCCGAGCCCGATCGTCGAACTCAACCGCGCCGTCGCCGTATCGATGGCGACCGGTCCCGCCACCGCGCTACGGATCGTCGACGATTTGGCGCGGCGCGGAGAGCTCCGAGGCTCGCCGCTGCTGCCGAGCGTGCGCGGTGAACTCCTGGCACGGCTCGGGCGCGCCACGGAGGCGCGGGAGGAGTTCGCGCACGCCATAGCCCTGACCGCCAACGACGCGCAGCGCCGAGTGCTCGAGGAGAAGGCGGCCGCACTGGACTAACCTGCGACGCGCTCGACCCTCACATACTCCGAGCCCGATCGCGTGCGTTCGACGAGTCCGTGATCGACCAGATACCGCCGCAGCACGGCGACATCGCCCGCGGGGGCGTACGGCTCCAGCCGCGCGTTCACCGCGGCCTCATCGAGCACCACACCGTGCGGCAGGGCCCGCGCCGCGACCCACGTCAGAAGAGCCTTCCGGTCGGCGCTGCGCAGCGGGTAGCGGTCGATCCGTCCGTCGCGGTCGAGGAAGCGGGCGATATCGTCGGCGGCGGCCCGGGCGCGCGGGGCGGAGCGACTCCACTTGTGGCCGGCACCCCCGGCATCCTCGGGCGTGAACCCCAGCCGGCGCGCGAGAGACGCAGCAGCCTCGTCGCCCGCGTCGACCTCGGCGATGTAGCGCACGTCGTGGCCCCACGGCGCGGAGCCGAGAAGGCGGCCGATCGCTGCACGTGCGATCCCGCGGCGCCGCGCCGACTCGTCCACCTCGACGAACAGCTCGACGTCGCTGCTGCGCACACTTCCGCGCAGCACGCCGACATCGACGCCGTCGACACGAAGAGTCCATGATGTCGTGTCGACGCGGGGGATCAGATCGAGGTGGATGCGGGCGGGCGCCATCCCGACATTCTGCCCGTGCGAGGGGACGTCTAGGCAATATCACTGTTGCCTGATATAAATGCATCGTGAACTCCTTCGATCTGCTCGCCGATCCGGTGCGTCGGCGCATCGTCGAGATCCTCGCCAACGCCGACCGCACCTCGGGTGAGATCAGTCGAGCCATCGGCTCGGAGTTCGGCATCTCACAGCCCGCCGTCTCGAACCAGTTGCGTGTGCTGCGCGACGGGGGAGTCGCCGAGGCACGCGCAGACGGCGCCCGGCGACTGTACGCACTGCGGCCCGAAGCGCTCGACGAGGCCGCAGCCTGGGTGGCCGAGCAACGAGCTCGATGGACGCACCGGCTCGACGCCCTCGACACCGAACTGCGACGCGGGATCGCACACTCCGAGCAAGAGAGGCGAGAGGACCATGCGTGACCTGCTTCTTCGAGGCCTGACAGGCTCGTCGCACGAGCCGATCGTGACGATCGTGCGGCGCTACGCCGCGACTCCCGACGACGTGTGGTCGGCGCTCACCGACAGCTCCCGCCTCGCCCGCTGGCTCGGCGACGTCGAACGGGATGCCGATGACCCCGCCCTCGTGCGCATCCGTTTCGCGGATGATCCCGACGGCCCCGCTGCGCTGCGCATCGAGCAGTGCGCTCCCGCGGAGACCCTCGCCGTGGGGTGGACCTGGGATGCCGAAGCCCCGAGCCGCGTGCGCGTCGACCTCCGACGTGACGGCGACGGCACGATTCTCACCCTCGAGCACCGTCTCGGCGAGCCCGATCACGTCGCGGACTACGGCGGCGGGTGGGAGTCGCACCTTCGCGCGTTGGCCAAGCTCCACGGGGGAGCGGACAATGGCACGGATGCTGCCGCACCGTGGGCCCTGCTCGCACAGCGCCCGCTCCACCTGGAGATCGAGCTGTCGTCGCCGGTGGCCGACGTGTGGGCCTCCCTCACACGGCCCGAGAGGCTGCGCACCTGGTGGTGGAACCACTGGGACGACGTCGAGATCACGGCCGACGCCCGCCCGGGTGGCGCCTACCGGTTCGCGGCGGGAGCGGCAGGCATCGCCGTGGCGGGGCGCTACCTCGCCGTCGAGGCCCCGCACCGCCTGGCGTTCACGTGGCGGTGGAGCGACGCCGACGGCGAGAGCCGCGACGAAGCGTGCGACATCGACCTCCGCGAGACCGCCGCCGGGTGCGTCCTGACTCTGCGGCACACGGGTCCGTGGACGGACGACGGCCCTGTCGAGTCGTATCGACAGGGGTGGGAGTTCGTCTTCGCGGCGTTGCGCGTCAGCCTCGGGGAGGAGGGCACCCGATGAGGTTCGATCACGCGAACGGCGAGAGCTACGAGGATGCCGGAGGAGGCCGGGTCATCCATTCGGCCCCCGGGTTCCCGGGTTTCCCGCCGCGCCTGGCCGTCGAACTCTTCGAGCGGGCGCGTCTCCTGACCGGTCGCGAGCGCGTCGGCCTGTGGGATCCGATGTGCGGCGCGGGTGGCATCCCCACCGCCGTCGCGATGCTGCGACCGGAGAGAGTCCAGCGGGTGCTGGCGAGCGACGTCGATCCCGCCGCCGTCACACTCGCCGCGAAGAACCTCGCACTGGCGACACCCGCCGGGCTCGCGGAGCGGCGACGCGAGTTGACCGCCCGCGGCGCCGACGCCGACCGCCTGGCCGCGATCGATCGGCTGCTCGATGTTCCCGGGCGCTCCTCCGCACTGCGCACCGACGCGGTGGAGGCCGATGTCACGGATGCCGGTTCACTGGCACGGCTCGACCTCGACGGCATCCATGTGGCGCTCTGCGACCTGCCCTACGGCACACAGACCTCGTGGTCGGCGGCGACCTCCGCCGGACCTCCGGCGGCGGCCGCTCTCGAGACTCTTGGGGCGGTGCTCCCCACGGGCGCCGTCGTCGTGTTCGTGACGACGGAACGTGACGATCTGCGGCCGCTGCCGAACGCGACCCGTTCGTTCAAGCATGGCCACCGGCACGTTCGCATGTATCGCCTCGGTGAGGCCGCAGGGGGTGCGGACTGAGCAGGGGGGAGAGGGTACGCCGGGAGGTCTCACGAATCCGACGAGGGGTGCGCGCCGTCCGGCCACGCCGCGAGGCACACCTTGTTGCCCGCCCGATCGGCGAGGATCCACGCACTCGGCGCCTCGCTCTCGTCGACGATGCGTCCGCCGGCGGCGACAGCGGCCTCCAGCCGCGCCACGATGTGCTCACGGGGGAGTGACACATCCAGGTGCATGGCGTGACGCAGCGGCTTGCCGGAGTCGAGTTCCTGCATCCACACCGTCGACCCCTGGCCGAGCGGATCGAGGCCGTTGTCATCGTGCAGAGGCGCGTAGCCGAGCACAGCCCGCCAGAACGGCAGATCGATCGCGTCGGGCTGAGCGGCGACGGCGACCTGGACCTCCTGCACCGACGACGGGTCGGCGACCGCCCCGTGTGCGCGCGCCACGTCGGAGATTGCGCGAGCGACGGCGATGTGCTCCGCCTCGGTGCCCCACATCTCCCGCGTGAGCTTTACCGTGAGGCGGTCGGATGTCGCCGAGAGCAGGGTGCGGTCGCCGAGTCTGGGCACCTCGGCGATTGCGGCGGCCAGCCGCGCAGCCTCGGCCAGTGAGCCGACGCGGAACACCGCCGTCGGGCCGCCGTGGAGAATGACCCAGTCCGTCGGGTCGTCGTCGAGAAACGCGCGCCAGCCGTCTTCGCTCATGCGCGACACCCTACGCCCGTGCCGCGCTCGCACGCAGCGTCGGGAGTCCGGAGGGGAGTCACTTCCCACCTGCTCCGTTCGGTTGAGTTGACATAATGTGCATTATCGGAGAATGATCGATCGATGTGACAGCGCGGTGTTCCCGGCGGCTCTAGGCTCGAAGGATGCTGGAGGCGCTCACGGGTTTCGTCGTCATCGGCGTCGCCATCTTCGTGGGATGGCTCCTCGGGCGCATCGATCTGCTCGGGCCTCACGCGCGCCACGTGCTCGGACGGCTCGTGTTCTTCGTCCTCTCACCGTTCCTGCTGTTCGTCGTGCTCTCGCAGGCCGACGTCCACACGCTCTTCTCCGCCATGCTCCCGGTCTCGGCGATCGCCGCCGTCGTGATCTTCGTCGTGTACGGCCTCGTGGCTCGGCTCTGGTGGCGGCGGAGCGTCGGCGAGACCCTCATCGGCGCACTGTCGGCGGGACAGGTCAACTCGAACAACATCGGCATCCCCCTGTCGTTGTATCTCCTCGGCAGCGCGGCGTATCCGGCGCCGGTGATCCTGTTGCAACTCGTGGTGTTCACGCCGATCGCGATGGCGGTGTTCGAGGCCGTCTCCACCGGTCAGCGCCGCGTGACCCCGATCGTCCGACGCACCGTGAGCAACCCGCTCGTCGTCGGCTCGGTGCTCGGAATGCTCGTTTCGCTTTCCGGCTGGTCGCCGCCCCCGATGATCATCGAGCCGGCCACGCTCATCGCCAACGCCTGCGTGCCGGTCATGCTGATCTCGTACGGCATCTCCCTGCACGGCCGGCGTGTGCTCGGAACCCGCGGACGGCGCCGAGATGTCCTGGTCGCCTCCGGGCTCAAGCTGTTCGTGATGCCCGTGATCGCCTGGGCAGTGGCGGCATTCGTCTTCCGCCTCTCCCCCGCTGATGTTCTCATCGTCACCGTGTTGGCCGCTCTTCCCACGGCTCAGAACGTCTTCAACTACGCCCAGCGGTTCGACATCGGCGAGCCGATCGCGCGCGACACCGTTTTCCTCACCACCATCGGCTGCGTTCCCGTACTCCTGCTGATCACGGTTCTCCTCGGAAGCTGACACTTCGCCTACGGGATGTGTAACCGGTTCCGCGCGCATACCCGCGCGGCGGTCCGGATGGGGATATTCTGGCGCTGATCCCACTCAGGGAACTCCCAGAAAGGGGCACTCACCCATGTCAACTGACGTTCCGCTCGCGAAGTCCGAGGTCAACGGCATCCGCACGACACTCGGTCTCGCCGGACTCCTCACCCTCGTCGCCGGCATCCTGATCCTCGTCTGGCCGGGCCAGACCGCCGTCGTCGTGACGTGGATCCTCGCCATCTACATCATCGCCGCCGGCCTCGTCTACGCCGGCCTGGGCATCTTCAGCAAGACGAAGGGTGGCTGGGCTCGTGTCGGCCATATCGCCCTCGGCCTGCTCTTCGTCATCACGGGAATCATCACGTTCTCGAACCTCACCGCCACGACGGTCTGGCTCGCGGTCTTCGTCTCCGTCTTCATCGGTATCAGCTGGATCGTCGAGGGCATCGTCTCGCTCTCCACGCTCGGCGACTCGAAGTCGAAGGCCTGGACCGTCTTCTTCGCGATCGTGAGTGTCATCGCCGGGCTCTACCTGCTGTTCTCGCCGCTGTGGGGAGCCGTCGTCCTGTGGTGGCTGCTGGGCATCATGCTCATCGCCATGGGTGTCCTGAACCTCGTCCGCGCGTTCACGTTCGGCAAGTAGGGAGCTGACGCCGACCGACTCTGACGTCGACACGAAGAGGGCCCCGGGATCGCATCCCGGGGCCCTCTTCCGTATCTACCTCGAACTCAGACGGTGGGCAGGTAGCGCTGCCACCAGTCGAGGACGGCAGCGAACCGCTCCCGGCGGTGGCGCGGCTGACCCGATCGTGTGAGTTCGTGATCCTCCCCCGGGAAGATCAGCATCTCGGCATCCGTGCCCTGCCGTTTCAGCGCCGCGTAGTAGCGGGTGGCCTGCTCGAGCGGGCAACGGAAATCGAGTTCCGAGTGCAGTACGAGCGTCGGCGTCTTCACCTGTCCGACGACGGCCATCGGACTCTGGGCGGCCATCGCCTGCGGATCGACGCCCACGTACTCGTCACCGAAGAACGATCCGATGTCGCTCGTGCCCTGGAAGGTGGCCGGATCGAGAAAACCGCGCTCGACGATCGCTCCGGCGAAGCGGTGATCGTGCGCGATGACCCAGGCGGTGAGGTAGCCGCCGTAAGAACCGCCCATGATGCCGACGCGCGCGGCATCCAGACGCGGGTCTGCGTCGAGTGCAGCGTCGAGGAAGTCGATGACGTCGTGGAAGTCGACGGTGCCCATGCGCTGGCGGATGCTGCGGCCGTGCTCGCGACCGTATCCCGCACTGCCGCGCGGATTCGAGTAGACGACGGCATACCCGGCGTCGACGAGAACCTGCGTCTCGTCGAACGCATGGATGCCGTAGGAGGCATACGGTCCGCCGTGAATCTGCAGGATCACGGGGAACGGGCCGTCGCCCTCCGGGACGGCCACCCAACCATGCACCGGATATCCGTCACGACCAGGTATTTCCTTCTCCACTGGAATGACGACCCCGGCGTCTTGCAGAGCCTTGCCGAAGTGCGTGAGCGGCCCGGCATCCGCGAGGAACAGTTCCCCGGCGGACTCGGGCGTGGCCACGGATGCCACGATCCGCTCGCCCGTACCACTGGCGGCTTGACCGGACACCTCGACGTCACCGCCGATGACCACCGACATCTCCCCCTGGCGCGTCACCCGAAGCAGCTCGACGCGACCCCGCGTACGGTTCTGCACGAGGAAATCGGTGCCGGCGGCGCCGATGTGGGACCCGACCTCTCCGAGGTCGATCGTCTCGGGATCGGTGAGTCGGCGCGGTCCGTCGCCCTCGAGAAGCCACAGTGCGTCGCCGGGCGCGATGAAATCGACTCCGCTCTCCCCCATGTCGGCGGCGATCATGGCGATGACGCCGTCGGGCGCGACGAAGACGTCGTCGATCGCCAGGCCGCGGTCGGCTCCCACGACCTCTCGCTGGCCGCTCCCATCGGTCCGAACCGCCACGAGCCGGGAGCGCAGGTCGCGCCGATCGCGCTCGATCTCGTCGGGCACCGTCAGCACCTCGGAGCCGTCCGCCGCGAAGACGACACCCGAGTACGAGGTATCCCCGGCGGTGAGTTGGCGTGGCTCGGCGGCGACGATGCGCTTCGTGGGCGCCTCGGCGCCTTCCGGCAGCACGGCGGGTGCGGGCTCGTAGAACGGCTCGGCGTCGGTGGCGGGCACGGCGACCGTGAAGACGTGCGCGGGACGATCGGCCAGGTAGCCGAGCCCGTTGGCGTGCCAGCGGATGCCGGTGATCCGCCGCGGGGACTCGGCCGCAGGCTCGAGTCCCTCCACGCTGCCGTAACGACCTGCTTCGACGACGCGCGACGTGTAGGCGAACGCGTCGCCCGTCGGCGACCACGCGAAGCTCCCGACGCCGCCGGGGGCGTCGGTCGCCTGGACGGGTTCCCCGCCCTGTGACGCGACGACGTGGATCTGAGTCTTCCCGCGCGCGTCGGCACGGAGGAACGCAACCGCCTGCCCGTCGGGCGAGACCTGCGGAGCCGAGTCGGCCACGCCGCGGGTCAGTCGTCGCGGCGCTCCCTCGGGCAGGTCGATTCGCCAGAGCTGACCGACGTTCCGGTTGGCGAGAGTGTCGGGACGTGAGGTGGCGAACACGGCGAACCCGCCGTCTGCCGAGATGGCCGGACGGCCGACGCTGATGAGAGTGTCGATGTCGTCAGCGCGCATTTCACTCCCCGCCGAACGACGCCACGTCGCCGATGAGGCGCGTGTTGTCCGCCGGGATCGGCTCCACCGCTGCCAGCGCGACCTCGGCAGCGAACTCCGAGACGTTGTAGAGCTTGCCGGCCGACTCGCGACGGGACTCGATCGCTCCCGGGTTGGCGCGCTCCAACAGCGTCGCCGTGATCGTTCCTTCGATCATGTCGCCCGACACGACCACGAATCCGATGCCGTGCTCGGTGAGCGATGGGATGCGCTCACGAAGCGCATCCTCCCCCGCACGCTTGGACAGCGCGACCACCTCGTACTCGGGCATCGTGGGCGTCGTGCGGATGAAGTGCGCCTGGTGGCTCGTCACGAACACGACGCGGGAACCGTCGTGCAGCACGGGCAGCGCGGCGTCGAGCACGCCCACCTGCGCGTCACGGTTGAGGGTCATCGCGTAGTCCTCCGCCATTCCGCCCTCCATCCCGCCCGACGCGTTGAGAACGAGGATGTCGAGCGATCCGAAGCGCTCCCTCACGGCCGCGAACATCTCGCGCACCGAGTCCGCGTCGGTGAGATCGGCGCCGACGACCAGGACCTCCACCCCGAGTTCGCGCAACTCCGTGGCGAGCTTCTCGGCACGCGGCGCCTTGTTGCGGAAGTTGATGACGACGTTCGCGCCCGCCTGTGCGAAGTAGCGCACGGTGTCGGCGCCGATGCCCCGCGAGGAGCCGGTCACGAGGGCGGTGCGGCCGGCCAGAGCGCCGGCGGGAATGGGGTGAGACATGCTGCCGAGCCTATCAATCGACCCCCCTTCCCGACGGGGTGTTAGGGTTCGAGGACGCACCCCGGAAGGAGCCTGGCCGTGCTGCCCGATCTCACGCAGTACCTCTGGATCGCCTGGCTGGTCCTGTCGCTGGTGTTCGTCATCATCGAGCTGCTGACGCTCGAGTTCACCTTCCTCATGCTGGCCGCCGGCACGCTCATCGGCGGACTCGGCGTCAACCTCCTCGGCGGCCCCTGGTGGGCTCAGGTGCTCGCTGCCGCCGCCATCGCGGCGCTCCTCCTCTTCACGATCCGGCCGCTGCTCCTGCGCGCCCTGCACCGCAGCAGCACTCTGCAACCGACGAACGTCGACGCCCTCTACGGGCTCGGCGCTCGCGTCCTCCGCCCGTTCGTCGACGGCGACGGCTCGGTCAAGCTCGACAACGGCGAGACGTGGACCGCTCGGCTCGTCGGCACGGATCCCGGTCTGGATGCCGGTTCCCGCGTCACCGTCACCGCTGTCCGGGGGGCGACTGTCGAAGTCTCCCCCATCATCGAGGCCACCCCCGGTGAGCCCACTTCGGAGAGGAGCATCTGATGGCCGTCGACGTCGGCGCTTTCATCGGTCAGATCTTCATCATCGTCCTGCTGGTCGTCGTCGCGATCTTCGTGATCGTGGTGCTCTTCCGGTCGATCCGCATCATCCCGCAGGCCTACGCGGGTGTCGTGGAACGTCTCGGGCGCTATCAGCGCACCCTCTCCCCCGGACTGAACCTCCTGGTGCCCTTCATCGACCGGCTCCGCCCGCTCGTCGACATGCGCGAGCAGGTCGTCTCGTTCCCGCCGCAGCCCGTCATCACGGAGGACAACCTCGTCGTGTCGATCGACACGGTCGTGTACTTCCAGGTGACCGATGCTCGCGCAGCGACATACGAGATCGCCAACTATCTGGGTGCCGTCGAGCAGCTGACGACCACGACGCTGCGAAACGTCGTCGGCGGTCTCAACCTTGAAGAGGCGCTCACGAGCCGTGACGAGATCAACGGCCAGCTCCGCGTCGTCCTCGACGAAGCCACGGGCAAGTGGGGCATCCGCGTTTCGCGCGTCGAGCTGAAGGCGATCGATCCGCCGCACTCGATCCAGGACTCCATGGAGAAGCAGATGCGGGCCGAGCGCGATCGCCGCGCGGCGATCCTCACGGCGGAAGGATCCAAGCAGTCGCAGATCCTCGAAGCAGAGGGTCGCCGGCAGGCCGCGATCCTCGGTGCAGAGGGAGACAAGCAGGCCGCCGTGCTCCGTGCGCAGGGTGAGTCGGAGGCTATCCAGATGGTCTTCAACGCCATCCATCGCGGGCAGCCCGACGAGAAGCTCCTGGCATACCAGTATCTGCAGACTCTGCCGAAGATCGCCCAGAGCCCGTCGAGCAAGTTGTGGGTCATCCCCAGCGAGTTGACCGAAGCACTCAAGGGCATCGGCGACGCATTCGCCGGTCGCGCCACGGCACCCTCTCCCCGGCCGTCCGAAGATGTCCCCGGGCACGCAGGCGGTTCTGCGGCGGCTGAGGCCGCTGCCGCCGCGCGCGCCGCCGCCTCCGCCGCCGACGAGATCGCGAGTGAGGCGCAAGCCACCACTCCCCCGACCATCGACGACGGTTCCGCGCCGACGCCGACCTCCTGAGCACCGTCGTATCCATGCATCCGTGGTTCGCGGCATCCGCGTCTCCGCGCGTGCTCGCCCACCGAGGCTTCGTCCCGCCCGGGTCGGAGGGCGTGGCCGAGAACACGGCCGCGGCGTTCGCGGCGGCACACGCCGCCGGAGCTGCCTACGTGGAGTCGGACTGCCACCTGACGGTGGACGGACAGGTGGTCCTGTTCCACGACGACGATCTCTCGCGGGTCGCCGGCGACCCGCGACCGGTCTCGGCCGTCACCTTCGCCGAGCTGGAACGGATCATGTCGGACCGCGGCGGCCTCCTCGGACTCGGCCAGGCGCTCGATGCGTTCCCGACGCTGCGATTCAACCTCGATGTGAAGGCCGCCGCCGCAGCCGATGCCGTCGGGCGCGGCGTCGCCCGCGAGTCCTCCCGCGTCCTGCTCACGAGCTTCTCCGACGATCGGCGGCGCCGGGCCCTCGCCGCAGCCCGCGCGTCCGGCGGTGACCCGGCGACCTCCGGAGGCCGCGCGGTGATCACGACGCTGCTGGCCGCCGTAACGTCTCGGTCGCCTCGGCTCGTGCGGCGTGCCCTCGCCGGTGTGGATGCCGTGCAGGTGCCCGAGCGATACGGTCGCGTCCGTATCGTGACGCGGCGACTCGTGGATGCCGTCCACGGCGCGGGTGCCGAAGTGCACGTGTGGACGGTGAACGACCGGCACGACATGCTCCGCCTGCTCGACCTCGGCGTCGACGGACTCGTGAGTGACCGCGCCGACCTCGCGGTGGAGGCTGTCGCCTCCGAACGCTGAGGTGGGCAATCCCCCATAACCCGCGCCGCCCCGGTGAGTCTCGGAAGACGCTGGGCATCGGCTGTGAAAGACCGCCTGCGCCTGCCCGTTCGGATGATGCGCACAGGTGAGGGCGTTATACCTGACGGAGACGAGAGGACCACACAATGGCAGATCGCAGCCTGCGCGGCATGCGGATCGGCGCATCCAGCCTACAGAGCGAGGATGGCGTCGTTTTCCATGAGCGCGCGAACTTCACGTACGTGTGCACGCAGTGCTCACGAGAGACCGTCATGACCTTCGCGGCCGACGCGGAGGCCCCCGAGGCGTGGGAGTGCCGCACCTGCGGCGGAGAGGCCGTGCTCCGCACGGGTGACACCGTGGCGGAGGTCGATCACTCCG
Source organism: Candidatus Microbacterium phytovorans (assembly GCA_029202445.1). Taxonomy (NCBI): domain Bacteria; kingdom Bacillati; phylum Actinomycetota; class Actinomycetes; order Micrococcales; family Microbacteriaceae; genus Microbacterium; species Candidatus Microbacterium phytovorans. The sequence goes on along the minus strand of CP119321.1, from coordinate 717,271 downwards.
GTGACAAGACCCCGCGCACCCACTGGGACATGCTGATGGAGCGTCGCACCATCCCGGAGCTGGAGGAACTGCTCGAAGAGCGCCTCGCTCTCGTGCGCGCGCGGCGTGGCGACGGTGACGGGACCACCCGGCTGACCGCCTGATGCACGTGCGTCAGCTTCGCTGACCATCCACGACGCCGGCCTCCACCACGGGGGTCGGCGTCGTCGTGCGTCGCCGCACCCGCTGCAGGATGCCGAGCGCGAGCAGTGCCACGAGGCTCCCCACCCCGATCGACGTCTGGATCGCGCCGCCGAACAGCACCGCCGGCGTGAGCCCCGTGCGCAGCGGCACGTCGGTCACGAGCGCGCCCGCTCTGCCTGCCGGAAGGGAGTCGACGGTCGTACCGTCCGGAGCGATGACCTGACTCGTGCCAACCGTCGACAGATTGACGACCGCGCGTCCCGTCTCGATCGCACGCATGCGCGCGAACGCCAGTTGTTGGAGATTCTCGTCGGTGTCACGGAAGTCGGCGTTGTTCGTCTGGAACATGTAGACCTCGGCGCCCTCCCGCGCCCCGCTCCAGATCACGTCGTCGTAGATCACGTCGAAGCAGATCGCGAGCCCGACACCGACACCGTCGACGTCCATGAACGGCGCGTTGGTACCGGGGGTGTACTCGCGTTGGATGAGCCCGACCAGGTCGGGGGCGAGCTTCTCGAAGAACCAGCGGTCCGGGACATACTCCCCCATCGGCACCGGGTGGCTCTTGTCGTGGAAGGCCACCGGATTGTCGGCGCCCGCCTGCCACAGCATCGACGTGTTGAACGTGTCGGGTCCGCGCTGCGTGGCCGCATTGACGATGAGGGGGGCGTCCAGTGAGGCGGAGAGCCTATCGAGCACCCGCGCCACGGAGTCGTTGCGAGTGGGGTCGGCATCGATACCCCCTTCCGGCCAGAGCACGACGTCGACATCCTGACCGAACAGGGGCGCCGAGGCATCCAGCTGGGATTGGAGCACGGCGTACGGCTCGCGCTCGTCGAAGTATCCCGTCGGACCGTTGCCCTGGACCGCCCCGACCCGCATCGTGCCGGCATCGGTCGTGGGGAACGCGGGAGTGAGGACGAGGAGCAGGGCGGCCACAGCGACCGGGAGCAGGCGTGTCGGGGAGAATGACGTGGATCGCTCCGGCGCGTCGGTGGCGCGCCGCTTCCGCCCGCGAACGACCTCGAGCACCACCTCGACGGCGGCTGCACAGAAGAAGACCATCAAGAACGTGAGACCGCTGACGCCGGCCCACGACGCGATGTGCGCCAGAGGGCTCTCCGCCTGGCTCATGCCGATGCGGCCCCATGGGAACCCGGTGTACGGCCACCCGCCGAGCCACAGCTCGCGGGCCGTCCACAGTCCCGCGACCAGTACGGGCAGAGCGAGACGGCGCGCCCAGCCCCCGGGCGCGACCCGGGGAAGCCATCGGTAGGCGAGCGCGATCGCGATCGCCCCGACCGCGCTGAGGATCGTCTCCACCCCCGCGAGCGCGAACCACGGCACGGGACCGAGATAACGCGTGATCCAGACGATGTGGACGAGGTAGAAGCTGGCCGCGAACGCGGCTCCCACGGCCAGTGCCCCCGGCGCGGAGCGTCCGACCAGAGTCACGAGGGATGCCATCACCCCGACGAACGCGAGCGGCCACCAGCCGATGTCGGGGAAAGCGAGGTCGAGGATGACGCCCCCGGCGACGGCGACGAGGACGGCCGACCACAGCGGCAGGAGCGGTCGATCGGTGCGGCTCACGCGGCCCGCGCGCCCACCATCGGAATCGGATGCAGGGAGAGCCACGGGGGAAGCCACGGAAAAAGCCTAGGCGAGCTCAGACGGCCGAGTACGCCACGATGCCGCGGCGCACAGCGTCGAGCGCCTGCCGCGCCGTGGTCGCGACGGGCGGGTCGGCGACGATCGACAGCTGATCGAGCAGATCGATCGTCTGCTTCGTCCACCGCACGAAGTCGCCGGCCGCGAGGTCGGCTTCGGCGAGCACTCGATCGAGCGCCGCACCACGCGCCCACGAGTGTATCGCCTGGGCGAGGCCGGCCGCGACCGGCTCGGAGCCGGGCAGGCGGTGATCCCGCTCGAGGTCGTCGAGCACTGCCCAGAGCTGCTGCGTGTCACTCAGCGCCGCACGGAACGCACCGCGGGGCAGGGCGCGATCGCCGCCTTCGTCGCGTCGCGGCTCGTAGACCAGGCAGCAGGCGAGAGCGGCGAGCGACGGCGCATCCAGGGACGTCCAGATGCCGGTACGCAGCGACTCCGCGACGAGCAGGTCCCTCTCGCCGTAGATCCGCTTCATGGTCGCACCGGCGGGAGTGAGGCGCAGTCCGCCATCGACGTCCGGGGTGACGTACTCGAGCGCGGCGAGCACCTCGACGACACGGTCGAAGACGCGCGCCACGGTGCCGGTGCGGGTGTCGATCTGCTGACGCAGCTTGTCGGCCTGGCGCCGCAGCTTTCCGTAGCGCTCCCCCCACCGCGCGTGACTCTCGCGGTCGGGACAGGTGTGACACGGATGCCGCTGCAGCGCGCGGCGGAGGCTCTGGATCTGATTCTGCCGCTGTTGTCGGATCTTCGCCGGCGCCGTCCGGTCGGCGCGGTTCAGCTTCTCTAGGTCGCTGAGCTCACGCCGGAGTGCGGCGTACTCCGCGAAGTCGCCTCGGTCGCACGCCATCGCCTTCTCGTAACCGGCGAGCGACTCCTCGGCATCCTTCACCTGCCGCGCCAGCCCGACGACCGCGCGGTCGGCCTGGAACTGCGCGAAAGAGGACTCGAGGATCTCGCGCGCGCGAGGGCGACCGAACTGGTCGATGAGATTGACGGCCATGTTGTAGGTCGGACGGAAGCTGGAGTTCAGCGGATAGGTGCGCCGGGAGGCGAGCGCGGCCACGGCCTGCGGGTCGAGACCCTCGGTCCACTGGATGACCGCGTGGCCCTCGACATCGATGCCACGGCGGCCGGCGCGCCCGGTGAGCTGGGTGTACTCCCCCGCGGTGATCGCCACCCGCGCCTCACCGTTGAACTTCTCGAGCTTCTCGAGCACGACGGTCCTGGCCGGCATGTTGATCCCGAGCGCGAGCGTCTCCGTCGCGAAGACGACCTTCACGAGTTTGCGCTGGAAGAGTTCTTCGACGATCTCCTTGAAGGCGGGCAGAAGCCCTGCGTGATGGGCCGCGACCCCTCGTTCGAGGTTGTCGCGCCACTCCCAGAACCCGAGGACGGCGAGATCCTCGTCGGGGATCGTGCGAGTGCGCTCGTCGACGATCTGACGCACCTCGTCGCGTTCCTCACGCGTCGTCAGCCGCACGCCGGCGCGACGCACCTGCTGCACCGCCCCGTCGCACCCGGCGCGACTGAAGATGAAGAAGATCGCCGGAAGCAGGTTCGCGCGCCCCAGCAGCTCCACGACCTGCGGGCGGTCGATTCGTTCGATCCGCTGCACGTTGGCGGAGCGCACCGGCCGGCGTCCGCCCTTGTTCGGTCGCCTTCGCTGCGCTTCGTACCCGCCGGACGAACGGAACTCCTGCACCCGCCGGTTGTTGTCGAAGTTCGCGCCCTTCACCGAGCGGATGCGCATGAGCTCCTGATTGACCTGCGCGGTCGCGATCCCGGCGCGATCGTCGAAGAGCGGCAGCAGGTCGCCGCGCACCAGGACGTGCTGTTCGAGGGGAACGGGGCGCGTCTCCGAGACGATGACCTCCGTGTCGCCGCGCACGGTGTCGAGCCAGTCGCCGAACTCCTCCGCGTTGGACACGGTCGCCGAGAGCGACACGAGCCGGACGGCGGGCGGCAGGTGGATGATCACCTCTTCCCAGACGGCTCCGCGGAAACGGTCGGCCAGGTAGTGCACTTCGTCCATCACGACATAGCGGAGTCCCCGCAGCGCGGGTGAGTCGGCGTACAGCATGTTGCGCAGGACTTCCGTCGTCATCACGACGATCCGCGCGCTGCCGTTGATGTTCGTGTCGCCGGTGAGGAGCCCCACCTCGCTCTCGCCGTAGACGTCCTGCAACTCACGGAACTTCTGGTTCGACAACGCCTTCATCGGCGTCGTGTAGAACGCCTTCTCACCGGGCTCCTGCATGGCCAGGTGGATGGCGAACTCTCCGACGATGGTCTTTCCTGCGCCCGTCGGGGCGGCCACCAGAACGCTGCGTCCCGCCTCGAGCGCGTGACAGCCCGCGATCTGGAAGGGGTCGAGGTCGAAGCGCTGTGCCGCGGCGAATGCGGTCGTCACAGGATGCGTGCGGGCCGCCTCCGCGCGGGCGAACCTCGACGCGGGATCGTTCGCTGCGCTCACACGAGCCCGTCTCTCGCGGCCTGCTTGGCGCGACGGCGATCGAAGAGCATCGACACCCCGGCGGCGGCGAAGAACAGCACGACGAGGATGCCGGCGAGCAGCAGCATGCTGACCACGTCGGCAGCCGGTGTCGCAAGGCCCGCGAAAACGACCGCGATGATCACCGCGACCCGCCAGCCCTTGATGATGGCCCGACCGCTCATGACCCCGGCGAGGTTCAGCGCGACGAGGAAGACGGGGACGACGAACGAGACCCCGACGACGAGGAGGAGTTTGAAGACGAAGTCGTAGTAGTACTTGCTGTCGAACCAGTTCGCGGCGCCGTCGGGCGTGAAGGTCGCCATGATCTCGACGATGTGCGGCATCACCCACCAGCCGACGTACACGCCCGCGAAGAAGAGCGGGACGGCTGCCGCGACGAAGCCCACCGTGTAGCGGATCTCCTTGCGGGTGAGGCCGGGCATGAGGAAGGCCCAGATCTGCCAGATCCAGATCGGGGCGGACAGCAGGAAGCCCACCGCAAACGCGATGCGCAGACGCATGTCGAACGGCCCCGTGACCGTCTGGTACATGAGGCCGACCTTGTCCTCCATGCCGCGCTGCTCCGCGACCATGCGGATCGGCTCCGTCATCGCCCAGATGATGAAGTCGGTGAGGAAGAAGGCGAGGATGCCGGACACGACGAGCGCGATGAGGGCGATGATGAATCGCCGGCGGAGCTCCTTGAGGTGCTCGGCGAGCGACATGCGCCGGTCACGGCGCGGCGAGTCTTCGGCGGTGTCCGCTCGCTGGACTGTGGCCACGCGAGGCTACGGCTTGGGTGTGTCGACGCCGCCCGCGCCCGCGGTCGGATCGGCCGGTGCCGATGCCGTCGGCTCGGCGACGGGTGCGTCGGCGGCCGCGGAGGCGACCGTCGCGTCGTCGGTCTTCATCGCCTTCATCTCACCGCGGAAGATCCGGGCGGACTGACCCATGCTCTTGGCCAGCGCGGGGAGCTTGGCGGCGCCGAACAGCAGCAGGATGACGATGAGCAGGATCCACAGGTGAGGACCGGCAAACAGGTTGGACATGGCATCCCCTCGTCAGAGCTTGTCCGCAAGTCTAACCCGCCGAGTGACGCGGAACGCTCTCCCGCTCCGGGTCAGCGGTACTGGGCCAGGCCCGCCTCCGCCCAGGCGGCGACGGCGTGGCGCGCCTCCCCCGGCGCACGCACCTCGACGTCGCCGCTGTGCCGGGCGGCCACCCGCTTCAGGCTCCGCTCATCTGCCACCCGTACCTGCGCGGTACGGAACTCGCCCTCGCCTGCGACGGTCGACAGATCGAGGAAGTCGGACAGGAGCGGGACGACCGCGGCACGCACCCGGAGGTCGACGACGGCATCCGAATCGCTCGGCGCGAACAGCCCCGGTACGGGGTCGCCGCCGTGGGTGATCGGGATGTCGGTGAGGCGGACGTCGGATACGCGGTCGAGGTGGAACGTGCGCACCGCCTGCCGGAGATGACACCAGCCCTGCAGGTACCACTGGCCCGAGGCGATGTGGACCTTGACCGGATCGACCGTCCGCGTCGTGATCGGCGCGTCGGGGGCCTGGTAGGTGAAGGAGACGGCCACGCCCTCACGCAGCGCCTCGGCCACGGCCACGCGCACGTCGTCGACGGCTTCCGGCGCGACGATCACCTCCGCGGGAACGGCGGACGCCCCGCGTGCGAGCTTGGCCAGCAGCCCCTGCACGAGACCGCTGTCGCCGACTCCCGGAAGCGTCGCAGCCAGCTGCAGGCCCGCCAGCAGCGCGGCGGCCTCGCGCGCCGTGAGACGCGGCGTGCGCTCCAGTCCGACCGTGTTCGTGATCGAGACGACGCCGTGCTCGTCCAACAGATCCCAGTCGATGTCGAAGAGGTCGTTCGCCATCTGCCAGAAGCCGCCGTCACCCGGCAGCCCGATCACCGTGAGCTTCTCGACCATCGAGCGCATCTGCGCCTCGGTCACGTCGAACTCGTCGGCCGCCTCGGCCAGCGATACCTCGCCCTTGCCGATGAGATACGGCACGAGTTGCAGGATGAGCGCCGCCCGGTCGGTCGCCAACAGGGGGCCCGCGGTCATGAAGCGTCTCCGTCTCGATGGGTCGCCACCGTGCGCTCCAAACGCACGATGACCTGCTCACGCAGCTCCGCAGGTTCCACGACCCGAACCTCCGGACCGTAGGAGGCCAGTTCGTCGGCGAACACGTGCACGTCGACGAAAGGCACGAGGATGCCCTGTCGGGGGGCGTCCTCGGAGCCGGCGACCGCACGGCGCTCCAGCCGCAGCGCAGCCTCCGTGCCGGGTGCGACCTCCACGAGCGCCCGCTGCCGAGCCGCCACCTCCTGGAGTCCCCGAAGCGCCTGCTCCCCCGCGCCCTCGCGCAGCGCGGGATCGAAACCGCGCTTGGTGACCTGGACGGCGGACGAGATGCGCGACAGAAGGAAGGTGCGCATGGCATCCTGGTCGCGATCGAAGCCGTACACGTGCCAACGCCCCTCGTACTCCAGCAGCGCCAGCGGGCGCACGCGACGACGCATCGCGGCGCCTCCGCCGGGCTTCAGATAGTCGAACTCCGCCTCGCGCGCCTGCTCGATGGCGCGCTGCAGCGGGGCGAACGCCGGCTCATGCAGGCTGATGCGCGGCGAGTACCCGATGATGGGCGCGTCAACCTCGTTGCCGAGAGCACGGATCTTGCGCAAGCCACTACGGGCTTGGGACGACATGGAGCTCTCGCTCCAGACGCCTCCGGCGAGATTCAGCACCGCCAGCTCGGCGGAGGTGAAGTCGATGTCCACCGGCAGCTCATACTCACTCGTCGGGATGCGGTAGCGCGCCTCGCGGAGGTCGTCGGGATCGGCGAAATCGCCGATCGTCTCGATCGGGACGCCGAGACCACGGAGGTTCTCCTTGTCGCGCTCGAACATCTTCTCGAGCGCGTCCTTGCCCGCTCCGGCCTCGCTCTGCTCCCGATACCCCGAGACGGAGGTGAGGATCGTGTCTTTCGTCAGCCCCTGTTCGGTCGCCAAGAGGGCGACGACGAGGTTGACCAGCCGCTCCTCGGGTGCGATGCGCGTCGATTCGGTGGCCACGCGACTCATCCTAGGACGGTCACCGGCACCTCCGGCGCGACTACTCCGTAGGCGCGGGGGCGGGCGCGTCGACGCCGAGGACGTCGATCACGAAGACGAGAGTGGCGTTGCCGGGGATGGACCCGGTGCCTTCCTCGCCGTATCCGAGGTCGGGCGGGATCACGACCAGCAGCTGCGAGCCCACCGTCGCACCCTCGAGCGCCTGGGCGAATCCCGGCACGACGCCGTCGAGGGTCACGGCCGCCGATGCGCCCTTGTCCCATGTCGAGTCGAACACGGTGCGCTCGGCCCACGTGACGCCCGTGTAGTGGATGCGGATGCTGTCGTCAGCGGTGACCGCGGGGCCTTCGCCGCGCTTGAGCACCTCGACGGCCAGTTCCGCCGGCGGAGCGGCGTCGGGCACGATGATGCCGGGGGCGCCGCTGGGGGCGAGCACGACCGACGGCATACCCGGTCGGTCGTTGTACTGCGGGATGCCGTTCGCTGCGGGCAGGTAGACCTTCTGCAGGTCGAGCACGACGGCGAGCGACTGACCTTCGGTGAGCCCCATGCTCGAGGCCGCCTCGGCCGAGACGGCGTCGAACGGGAGGGCCCCGACGATGCGCGACCCCTCGGTGGCGCACTGCATCATGTCTGCCAGGCCCGCATAGTGCTCGGCCCAGCCGGAGACCGGACGGACGTCGGTGCCCGACGAGATGAGCGTCTCACCCGACGCGCCGTTGGCGATCGCAACGGAGAAGACGACGTCCTGCGCGTCGGAGGTGACGGCGGGACCGTCGCCGACGGTCACGTCCTCGAAGGACGTCTCGTCGACGTAGACCGGGTCGGCCAACGTCACCGCGGGCGAGCCCTCTGCGCCGGAGGCGTCGATCAGCCCCAGAGCGGACGAACCGGCATCGGGGCGTTCGCACGCCGCGGGCGCCGATGACGAGCAGCCCACGAGGGCGAGGGCGGACAGGCCGATGACGGCGAGAGCAGCAGGGATCCGACGCAGCACCGGATCAGTCTACGGCGTCGGCGCCACCGGACTCGGACGCGCGGCGCGCTCCGTCGACCGCGCGCTGCGCCTCCCGCACGCGCTTGCGCAGGTTCTTGTCCGTGATCTGCCGGTCGCCGACAGCCCCCGGGGTCCAGATCTCGACGTCCTCGTCGGCGTACGACGGCTTCTTGAGCGCACGCTTGCGGACGTCCGGCGGAACGGCCCCCGGGGCCAGTCGTCGGGCGGTGAGGAGGAATCCCGTGTGCGCGACCATCCGGTGGTCCGGGCGCACGGCGAGTCCCTCGACGTGCCAGCCCCGCACCATGGTCTCCGTCGCCTCGGGATCGGTGAACAGCCCCGTCGCGCGGAGATACTCCGCGACGCGGCTCAGCTGGGTCGCGGTGGCGACGTAGCAGAGCACGACACCACCGGGGGTGAGCGCGTCGGCGACGACGTCGATGCACTCCCAGGGCGCCAGCATGTCGAGAACGACGCGATCGACGGATGCCGGGGCCACCGCCTGCGGCAGCTGCTCCACGAGGTCTCCGACGACGACCTGCCACGTGTCGGGGTAGTGACCCAGGAACGTCTCAACGTTGGCCTCGGCGACCTGGGAGAACTCCTCCCGTCGCTCGAACGACACCAGACGGCCCGCCGTACCGATCGCCCGCAGCAGCCACAGCGACAGCGCTCCGGAGCCCACCCCGGCCTCGACCACGCTCGCCCCGGGGAAGATGTCCGCCGCGGCGAGGATCTGGGCGGCATCCTTCGGGTACACGATCGCCGCGCCGCGCGGCATCGACATGACGAAGTCGCGCAGCAGGGGTCGCAGGGCGAGGTACTCGTGGCCGCCGCTGTTGGTGACGACAGAGCCGTCGGGTTGGTCGACGATGCTCGCGTGCTTCAGCACACCGTGATGAGTGTGGAGCTCGCCGCCGTCGCGGAGCGTGATCGTGTGAAGGCGACCTTTGGGTCCCGTCAGCTGGACGCGGTCGCCGTAGCGGAACGGGCCGCTCGGTCGCAGATCGGTGTTCACGCGGGGGTCTCCTGGCGGTGAGCGGCATGGAAGGCGGCAAGATCGGCGACGGTTCGTCCGTCGAGCGTGGGCCACAGCTCGTGTGCCCCCACTCCGACCAGCGAGACCACGTTCGGCACGCCGAGCGAGGCGATCCCGGCCGCGAGCGACGAACGCAGACCGTTCGGCGAATCCTCGATCGCCACGACGTCCTCGGGTCGCACTCCCAGCGCCTCGCACGCCTGCAGGTAGGGATCGGGGAACGGCTTGGGCCGGGCCACGTCGTCGCCGCCGATGACCAGATCGAACGCCTCGAACTCGATGAGATCGACGATCTCGGTGGCCATCCGCCGCATCGACATCGTGACGAGCGCCGTCGGGATGCCGGCGTCCCGCAGACCGAGGAGGAGCTCCTTGGCACCCGGCCGGAACGGCACACCCTCGGAACGCAACTGCCGCATGACCTCGGTGGTGAGGACGTCGATGATCTCGTGGACAGGCATCCGCACGCCGGCATCCTGCAGAATGCGTGCGGCATCCTCCAGCCCCATGCCGACCATCTGCAGCGCCTGCTCGTGCGTCCACGTGCCCCCGAAGCGTTCGACGAGGGGCGCCTCCGCAGCGATCCAGTAGGGCTCGGTATCGACGAGGGTGCCGTCCATGTCCCAGAGGACCGCGGCGGGGAGAGCGGGAGTCACGTCTCCATCGTAACGAGCGCAGGGCGTCATCCCCGCGGGCCGACGCCCCGGTCAGGGCGGGCGGGCGTATCGTGGGGGAACGCCGCACGGACGGAAGGAGCGGGGTGGACGGTCTGGGTCAACGGGTACTCGTCATCGCCTTCGACGGGTGGAACGATGCCGGAGAAGCCGCCTCGGCGGCGGCCGCTCACCTGCGCACGACGCGCGACTACGAGCAGGTGTACGCCGTCGATCCCGAGTTGTACTTCGACTATCAGTACACGCGCCCGCACGTCCGTCTCACGGCCGAAGGTGCACGCGAGCTGGTCTGGCCGGACGCGACCCTCTGGCGACCGCCCCATCTCCCCGGGAGCGATCCCGAAGCCCCGAGGCTCTGGCTGCTGACCGGCGTCGAGCCCGCGCGGGCGTGGCAGGCGTTCGCGGCGGAACTCGTCGACGCGGCGCTCAGCGAGGACATCACCGGCATCGTCGCACTGGGGTCGATGATGTCGGACGTGCCGCACACCCGCCCGATCTCCATCTTCGCCGGCAGCGACAACGACGCCCTGCGCACGACGCTGTCGCTGGAGCGCCCCACCTACGAGGGCCCCGTCGGCATCCTGAGCGTGCTGGGAGCCGTCGCCGAGGAGGCGGGTATCCCCACCGTGGCCCTGTGGGCGAGCGTTCCCCACTACGTCGCGGGGCACACGCCCTCCCCCAAGGCGACCCTGGCGCTCCTCGACCGGCTGTCCGACATGACGGGCGCCGACGTGGAGCGCGGTCAGCTTCCGGCGGAAGCGCTCGCGTGGGAGGCCTCGATCGACGCGGCCGCCGCGGACGACGAGGAGATGACGGAGTACATCCATCAGCTCGAGGCGACGCGCGACACGTGGGACTCCCCCGAGGCCTCCGGCGACGCGATCGCACAGGAGTTCGAGAAGTACCTCCGTCGCGGCGGCGAGGGCCCGCAGAAGCCCGGCCGCGACGACCCTCGCCGCTGAGAGCTCAGTAGGCCTGCATCACGCCCGTCGCGAGCAGGATGATCAGCACGGTGCCCAGCGCAAGTCGGTACAGCACGAACGGGAGGAAGCTCCCCCGGCTGAGGTAGCGCATGAGGAAGGCGATCACGGCGAGGCCCACTCCGAAGGCGATGACGGTCGCGACGGCGGTCTCGACCATCGTGAAGACCTGCGCTCCGGGCTCGCGGATCGCGTGGTACAGCTCATAGAGCCCGCTGCCGAACACCGCCGGGACGGCGAGGAGGAACGCCACCTCGGCGGCGGCCGGTCGCGTGTACCCGAGGGCGAGACCCATCGTCGTGGTCGCGCCGGAGCGCGAGACACCGGGAACCAGCGCCAGCGCCTGCGCGACACCGAGGGCCAGACCGTGAGGATAGGTGAGGTCCTTCTCGGTGCGCACGCGCTTGCCGAGCGCGTCGGCCGCGCCCAGCAGCAGACCGAACACGATGAGCACGATGGCGACGAGCCACAGGTTGCGGAACGTGTCGCGGATCACGTCCTGGAACAGGAATCCCAGGATGCCGATCGGCAACGTCCCGAGGATCACGATCCACCCCATCCGCGCGTCAGGGTCGTTGCGCGGCACACGCCCCGTGAGCGAGCGGAACCACTGCGCGATGATCCGGACGATGCGGTGCCAGAAGTAGACGAGCACCGCGAGCTCGGTGCCGATCTGGGTGATCGCCGTGAAGGTCGCGCCCGGGTCCTGAGCCGCGGGCAGGATCTCGCCGACGATGCGCAGGTGAGCGCTCGAGGAGATCGGCAGGAATTCGGTGAGCCCCTGCACGATGCCGAGGATGATCGCGTCGAAGAACGAACCCATGAGGGCCTCTCAGTAGCTGCGGAGAAGGTCGGTGAGCACGCGCTGCCCGAAGGTGAGCGCGTCGAGCGGCACGCGCTCGTCCACCCCGTGGAACATACCGGTGAAGTCGAGTTCGCGCGGCAGGCGCAACGGGGCGAAGCCGTACCCGGCGATGCCGAGCTCCGCGAGCGCCTTGTTGTCGGTGCCGCCACCCATGAGGTACGGGATCACCGGCACGCCGGGATCGTGGCGGTCCAGGGCGCCGACCATCGCCTCGACCAGCGGGCCCGAGAACGGCACCTCCAGCCCGATGTCGCGATGGGAGATCTCCACGACGATGTCGTCGCCGACGATGCGCTGGATCTCTGCGAGCACCTCGTCCTCGCGCCCCGGAAGCGTGCGCACGTCGATCGTGGCGACCGCGGCGTCGGGGATGACGTTGTGCTTGTAGCCGGCGGTGAGGCCCGTCGGATTGGTCGTCGTGCGCAGCGTCGACCGGAGGAACCCGGATGCCGGGCCGGTGCTGTCGGCGACGGCATCCGGATCGCTCGGGTCGCCTCCGCAGAGATCGGCCAGGCCTGCCACCGTCTGACGCGTCGTGTCGGTGAGCGCAAGGGGCCAGGCGGTGCGCCCGAGTGCGGCGACGGCCTCGGCCAGCCGGGTGACCGCGTTGTCGGTGTGGAACCGGCTGCCGTGGCCGGCGACCCCGCGGGCGCGCAGGCGCAGCCACACGAGAGCCTTCTCGCCGACTTGGAGCAGGTAGGCCTGCCGGTCGCCGACGGGAATCGAGTAGCCGCCGACCTCGCTGATCGCCTCGGTGGCTCCGGCGAACCATTCCGGTCGCTCGCGGACGACGAGCTGCGAGCCCTCGACGCCGCCGTTCTCCTCATCGGCGAAGAACGTCACGACGAGATCCCGTTCCGGCTGCTCACCTGCTCGGAGGATGGTGCCGAGGGATGCCAGGATCATGGCGTCCATGTCCTTCATGTCGACGGCGCCGCGGCCCCACAGCATGCCGTCGCGGATCTCGCCGCCGAACGGGTCGACGCTCCAGTCCTCTGCGACGGCGGGCACGACATCGAGGTGACCGTGCAGGACGAGGGCGGGCTTGGTGCGATCACGACCGGGGACGCGCACCGACAGGTTCGTGCGGCGCGGCACGGGCTCGAAGTACTCCGGCTCGAGGCCGAGGCCTTCGAGGTAGGCGCCGACGTACTCGGCGGCCTCGCGCTCCCCCGCAGAACGACCCTCTCCCCAATTGGTGGTGTCGATCCGGATGAGGTCTCGCGCGATGCGGACGACCTCGGGCAGTTGCACGGGCTCGGGCATGCGCTCCACGCTACCGGAGACGGCGCCGTCCACCCGTCGGCGAGGGAGCATCCGGGAATGCGAAAAGGGCCCCTATCGGGACCCTTTTCGTTCTGTGCGCGAGGGGGGACTTGAACCCCCACGCCCTATACGGGCACTAGCACCTCAAGCTAGCGCGTCTACCTATTCCGCCACCCGCGCATGGGTGTGTGGTTGTCGCCAACCGAGGATCGAGCCTAGCACGTTCCGGAGACCCCGACGAACCGGAGTCAGCCGACCGAGACCCCGAAGACGAGACCGAGGATGTAGGTGATCGCGGCGGCGCCGAACCCGATCGCCAGCTGGCGCAGCCCCCGGCGCAGGGGCGGTGCACCCGAGAGCAGCCCGACGGTCGCGCCGGTCGCGAGGAGCGCGATGCCGACGAGTGCGAGCGCCAGCACGATCGCGGCGACGCCCGAGAGACCGAAGAGCCATGGCAGCACCGGGATAATGGCGCCCGACGCGAAGAAGAGGAAGCTCGACCCGGCGGCGCCCAGCGCGCTGCCGACGACCTCGTGGTCGGTGCTGCGTTCATGCGTCCGCACGACGCCCGCCTCTTCCCCCTGCGCGCGGGCCACGATCTCTCGGGCGTGCGCGAGCGCCTCGTCCTCGGTCATGCCCCGCGTGCGGTACACGAGCGCGAGTTCGTTCGCGTCGATGTCGAGCTCCGCCAGCACGTCGTCGGCGTGGTCGTTCGGCTCGGTGGCCTCGAGCAGCTCGCGTTGCGACCGTACCGAGACGTACTCCCCCGCCCCCATCGAGAGGGCGCCCGCGAGCAGGCCGGCGATCCCGCTGAAGAGCACGAACTGCGCGCCCACCCCCGTCGCGCCGATGCCCATCACGAGGGCGAGGTTCGAGACGAGACCGTCGTTGGCGCCGAAGACGGCCGCACGGAACGTGCCCGACAGGCGTCGCCGGCCGCGCGCCGCGAGCCCGCGGACGACTTCGCCGTGGATCTTCTCGTCGGCGGCCATCCGCGAGGTCGCGAAGGGCTCGGAGTCGTACGGCGAGCGCGACTCGGCGTTCTGGGCGAGGGCGAGCACGAAGATCGAGCCGAACCGCCGCGCCATCCACCCCAGCAGACGCGAACCGACACTCGGCGCCGGCAGTCGCTGCGGCTCTCCTCCGAGGAGTTCCAGCCAATGCGCCTCGTGGCGGCCCTCGGCATCCGCGAGCGCCAGCAGGATCTCGCGTTCTTCACCCTCGCGCCGGTCGGCGAGCTCGCGGTAGACGCGCGCCTCGCTCCGTTCGTCGACGAGATACTGCGCCCAGCGGCGGTGGTCGCGGGGCGTGGCGGACGCAGGGGAACCGGGGGAATTCACCCCCTTACGCTAGAGCGGCCTCACGGCCCAACCGTCGCCGAGCGCGACATTGCCAGCATTTCGGGGTTCCGAAGCGGTTCACCGCCGCCAGCGGACAGGGGCGGTCAAGCCCGCACGCGAGCGCGGAGGAGCTCGATGCGCGCCTGCAGCTGGGCGACGGTGGCACGCGAGACCTCCGGTCCGCCGCACACTCGACGCAGCTCCGCGTGCACCGACCCATGCGGCTCGCCGCTCTGACGTGCGTACAAACCGACGAGGCTGTTGAGGAGCTGCCGCTGCTCGCGCAGAGTGCGGTGGAGCGGCGCGGGGAGTCCGTCACCGGCATCCGGGGCACTCCCCGCCTCGGACGTCGACGACTCGCGCAACCGACGGTGGCGGGACTGACGCGCTTGCCGCTGCATCAGGAGCTCGTGGACGTGCTCGGGCTCGAGCAGGCCGGGAAGGCCGAGGAACTCCTCCTCCTCGGGCGTCCCGGGCACAGCCAGCTGCCCGAACTCCTTCCCGTCGAAGAGCACGCGGTCGAAGTGGGCGACCGAACCGAGCGCCTGGTAGCTGAACTCCTCGGTGAGCGCGTCGGAGGCCGAATCCTCGCGCTCTGCGGAGTCCAACAGGTCGTCGTCGAGCCCATCGCCGTCGCCGTCGGTCTCGCGATCGAGCGCGTGATCGCGTTCACGTTCGAGCTCCCCCGCCAGGTTCAGCAGCTGCGGAACGTTCGGCAGGAAGACGGATGCCGTCTCGCCGCGACGCCGCGCGCGAACGAATCGACCGATGGCCTGCGCGAAGAACAGGGGCGTCGAGGCGCTCGTGGCGTACACACCCACCGCCAGCCGAGGCACGTCGACCCCTTCGGACACCATGCGCACCGCGACCATCCAGCGCGACGTCGACTGGGCGAAGGTCTCGATCCGCCGCGACGCGGCCTTGTCGTCGGAGAGGACGACGGTCGGCTGCTCGCCCGTGATGTCGCGGAGGATCGCCGCGTAGGCGCGTGCGGCCGTCTGGTCGGTCGCGATCACGAGGCCGCCGGCATCCGGCACGTCCTGTCGCACCTCGCTCAAGCGCCGGTCGGCGGATTGGAGGACGGCCGGTATCCAGTCCCCCTCGGGATCGAGGGCGGTGCGCCACGCCTGTGCCGTGATGTCCTTCGTGTTGTCCTGCCCGAGATGGGCTTCCAGCTCGTCTCCCGCGCGCGTGCGCCACCGCATCTTGCCCGCGTAGACGAGGAAGAGCACCGGACGCACGACGCCGTCGGCGAGCGCCCGCCCGTAGCCGTAGTTGTAGTCGGTACGGGAGAGGCGGATGCCCTTCGCGTTCGGGTGGTACTCGACGAACGGAATGGGGGCGGTATCGCTGCGGAACGGCGTTCCCGACAGGAGCAGGCGACGAGTCGCCCGGCCGTAGGCCTCGCGCAGCGCCTCCCCCCAGCTGAGCGCATCGCCGCCGTGGTGCACCTCGTCGAGGATGACGAGTGTGCGGGCGTCCATCACGAGTCGCTGATGCACCGACGCCTTCACCGCGACCTGCGCATACGTCACCGCCACCCCGTGATAGTGCCGGGCGGGCGCGTGGTGGCGATTGCTGAAGCGCGGGTCGAGGCGGATGGAGACGCGGGCGGCGGCGTCGGCCCACTGTGTCTTCAGATGCTCGGTGGGAGCGACCACGACGATGCTATCGACCACGCCACGGCGCAGGAGCTCGGAGGCGAGCCGCAGTGCGAACGTGGTCTTGCCGGCACCGGGTGTCGCCGCGGCGAGGAAGTCGCGCGGTCCGTTGCCGACCCCGTCGGGACCGTCGGCCGCGAAGTACGCCTCGAGGGCCTCAGCCTGCCAGGCGCGGAGATTCTGGGCGGTCCCCCACGGTGCGCGCTGGGGGAACGCGGGCGACAGATGCTCGGCGGCGAAGCTGCCGAAATGCGTCTGCTCGTCCCCTGTCACGAGTGACCACCCTAGACGCTCGCGGGCGGGAGTAGCCTCGAAACGACCCCCCTGACCCCCGGACCGGGGCCTGTCTGTGTCGAGGAAGAAGCATGCGCCGAAACGAACCACCGAACGACGACCACCGCACACCGTCCGCGCCGATCGAGGTCGCCCATCCCTGGCAGCGCATGGTGGCGATCGGCGACTCCTTCACGGAGGGCATCGGCGACCCCATCCCCGGCTCCCCCGGTGAGCACCGCGGCTGGGCCGACCGGGTCGCCGAGGTCCTCGGAGCGCAGGTGGACGACTTCGCGTACGCGAACCTCGCCGTTCGCGGCAAGCTGATCGGGCAGATCGTGGCCGATCAGGTGGAACCGGCGCTGGCTCTCAACCCCGACCTGGTGACCTTCTCCGCCGGGGGGAACGACGTGATCCGTCCGGGCGGCGACCCCGACGCCGTGGCGGCACAGTTCGAGGATGCCGTCGTCCGGCTGTCGTCCCGGGGCGCGACGGTCGTGGTCTTCACGGGCATCGACACCGACTTCACCCCCGTGTTCCGCGGCATCCGTGGGCGTGTCGCGATCTACAACGAGAACATCCGCGCGATCGCCGATCGTCACGACTGCATCGTGGCCGATCAGTGGGCACTCAAGGAGGTGCAGGACATGCGCTTCTTCGACGACGATCGCCTGCACTACAACTCCCTCGGCCACCACGAGGTCGCGCGGATGGTGCTGCGGGCGCTCAACGTCCCCAACGATCTGCGTCCCATGCAGCCCGATCCTCTCCCGTCCCTGACGTGGCGCGAAGCGCGGGGGAACGACATCGTCTGGGCGCGTCAGTACCTCGTGCCGTGGGTGCTGAGACGCCTCCGCCAGCAGTCCTCCGGCGACGAGATCGTCGCCAAGCGCCCCGACGCCCTGCCGATCGTCACCCTCGCCCCGGGCGCCGACTTCGACGCTCCGCGCGGTCACTCGGTCTAGCGGAGCGCCCACAACGCGACGGCCGCCGCCGCCGCGACATTGAGCGAGTCCACCCCGCCGGCCATCGGGATGGTCACGACGGTGTCGGCCGCCGCGAGCGCGCGCCTCGACAGCCCGTCGCCCTCGGCACCGAGCAGCAGCGCCACTCGCTCGGGTCGCGCGGCCGCGAACGCGTCCAACGGCACGGCGCCGTCGGCGAGGGCGAGCGCCGCCACGTGGAGGCCTGCATCGCGCAGCACCGCTCCGGCATCCGGCCACTCCGGCAGCCGCGCCCACGGCACCTGGAAGACGGTGCCCATGCTGACGCGCACGCTGCGGCGGTAGAGCGGGTCGGCGCAGCGGGGGCTCACGAGCACCGCATCGGCGCCGAGGCCCGCCGCCGCGCGGAAGGCCGCTCCGACGTTGGTGTGGTCGACGATGTCTTCGAGCACGAGCACGGTGCGCGCCGAGGCGATCACGTCGGCCACCGACGGAAGAGCGGGTCGGTGCATCGCCGCCAGTGCGCCCCGGTGCACGGCATAACCGGTCACGGCCTCCGCCACGTCGGCGGGGACGACGAAGATCGGCACGTCGACCGCATCCGCCTCTTCGAGGAGCGCCGTCACTTCGTCGAGCCATTTCTCCTGCACCAGCACGGAGCGCGGCCGGTGGCCGGCGCTCAGCGCCCGACGGAGCACCTTCGCGGACTCGGCGATGTACAGGCCGCCCTCCGGCTCCCGCACGCGTCGCAGCGCGACGTCGGTGAGGTCACGGTAGTCGGCGAGCCGAGGGTCATCGGCGGCGTCGATCCGGGAGATGTCCATGGCATCCACTGTGGCACGGGCCGCCGCCGTAACATCCCCGAAAACGGGCAGGCGTAGTGTCGGACGCGACGCGAACGCGAAGGGGGTGGGACGATGACGAGCGTGCTGGACCTCGATCATGCAGCGACCGCCGCCGTCGGCCGTGCCGTCGATGTGCTCGCCGGCCGCCGCGTTGCCGTGCTCACCGGCGCCGGCGTCTCGACCGACTCCGGCATCCCCGACTATCGAGGCAAGGGCGCGCCCGTCCGCACGCCCATGACGGCGCAGGAGTTCCTCTCCAGCGAAGCGGCCCGGCGACGCTACTGGGTCGGCAGTCACCTCGGATGGAACGCGTTCGCAGCCTCCTCACCCAACGGCGGCCACGAAGCCCTCGCCGCGCTCGAGCACGTCGGGATCGCGACGGGCATCATCACCCAGAACGTCGACGGACTCCACGTGCGTGCGGGCAGTCGCCGCGTGGTCGAGCTCCACGGCACGATGCGGCGCGTGTTCTGCACCCACTGTGGCCAGGTGTTCGACCGCCGCGACCTGGCGGTGCGGGTGGAAGCCGAGAACCCCTGGATCACGGTGCCGGAGAACGTGCGTCTCGGTCCCGACGGGGACGTGCTGCCCGAGTCCAGCGACGGCTTCGTCGTCCCGGCGTGCAGCGTGTGCAAGGGCATGTTGAAGCCCGACGTCGTCTTCTTCGGCGAGTTCGTGCCCGTGGAGAAGTTCCAAGAGGCCGAGCAGCTCGTCCGTTCGAGCGATGCGCTCCTGGTGGCGGGGTCATCACTCGTGGTGAACTCCGGGGTGCGGCTGGTCGAACGCGCTCGCCGCCGCAAGCTGCCGGTGGTGATCGTCAACCGCGGCGAGACCCGCGCGGATGCCAAGGCCACCGTCAAGATCGATGCGGGCACGACCGAGGTGCTCCGTGCGTTGACCTCGGCCCTCGCGGCGCTGCACTGACGCCCCATGCTGTCGGGCGGCGGTCGGGCGGTGGGTCGTACGCGGTTAGGCTCGAAGTGTGACGACCCTGACGCTCGTCCGCCACGGCGAGACGGACTGGAACCTGCAGCGACGAATCCAGGGATCCACTGACATCCCGCTCAACGACACCGGGCGGCGGCAGGCCCGCGACGCGGCGGAGGCGCTGCGGGCGCGGCTGGCCGGAGACGGACCGCTCGTGGTCGCCGCCAGTGACCTCTCCCGAGCGCGGGAGACGGCCGGCATCATCGCCGCCACTCTCGGTGCGACCGAGCCGCGCACCTACCCGGAGCTGCGGGAGCGCAATTACGGGGATGCCGAGGGCGTCGACATCGGCGAGTTCCGCGAGCGCTGGGGCGACTGGGATCACGCCGTCGTTCCCCGCGCGGAGGCGTGGGCGGATGTCCGCGTACGGGCGCTGTCGGGGCTGCGCGCCGCGATCCGCGATGCCCGCCGGACATCGTTTCCCATCGCACCGTCGCTCATCGTCGTCTCGCACGGCGCGCTCATCCGCGAGGTCATCCGCCACGCGTCCGGCGGCGACTTCCCGCTGGCGGGCGAGCGGCTGGCCAACGGCTCGGCGCACACGTTCCTCATGGAACGCGACCGGTTGAGCCTCCTGGACTACTCCGGCATCTCCGTCTGAGTCGCGCGCGCCACGATGGTGCGGGCATGGCGGAGCACGGGTTCGTCGACCATTCGCCCCTCGAAGCGGAACACGCCCGGTTGGTCGGCCGCCGCCGCGAGCAGGCGGCGGGCACGGGCGAGGTCGTCGGCATGCGGCCGGTACGCCGCGCGCACGACCGCGACCTGCGACGGGTGGATGCAGGCGGTGCCCGTGAAGCCGCTCGCCGCGGCATCCTCCGCTTCCCGTCGTTGACCGCGCTCGTCGGCGATGTCCAGGTGCACGGCGTCGTAGGCCGCCTTTCCCCGCGCCCCCGCGGCCAGGAGCACACGAGAGCGGGCGTAGCGTGCGATGTCGCGGTAGCCGCCCTTCTTCTTGCGGCTCGAGGTTCCGCCCAGCGAGGCGATGAGGTCTTCCGCGCCCCACATGAGTCCGACGACCGCGTCGAGCGCGGCCATCGCCTCGGCCTCCGCCACCCCCGCGGCCGTCTCGCACAGCGCGATCAGCCGGTAGCGGGGATCGATCTCGCCGAGGCGCCGGGACGATTCCGCCTTGGCGACCATGATCGTCCGGTAGTCCGTCTGGGAGAGGGTGGCGAGGTCGGCGAGGAAGTCGGCGCTGTCCGTCGGGTTGACGCGCACGATCACCCGGTCGGGGTCTATCGGCACGTCGATGAGGTGCCCGCGCGCAGCGGCTTTCGCGCCGGGCCCGACGGCATCCTCCAGGTCGAGGATCACGGCGTCGGCGCGCGCGAGCGCCTTCTCGAAGCGTTCGGGACGGTCGGCGGGACAGAACAGCAGAGCCGGACCGAGCGGGGCCGGGGATGCCACGGGGTGCGTCACGATGTCACGCTACCGGTCACGCGATGCCGAGAGCGCGGGCGATCACCAGCAGCTGCACCTCGCTCGTCCCCTCACCGATCTCGAGGATCTTCGAGTCGCGGTAGTGGCGGGCGACCGGGTACTCGTTCATGAACCCGTTGCCCCCGAAGATCTGGGTCGCATCGCGCGCGTTGTCCATCGCGGCGTCGCTCGCCGTGAGCTTCGCGATGGCTGCTTCGGTCTTGAAGGGCCGTCCGGCATCCCGCAAGCGGGCCGCGTGCTGCCACGCCAGCCGCGCGACGTGCACGCGCTGCTGCATGCGGGCGATCGTGAACTGAACGCTCTGTCGAGTCGAGAGCGCTTCACCGAAGACGGTGCGCTGGCGGGCGTAATCGACGGCCGCCTCGAGGCATCCCTCCGCTGCTCCCGTCGAGAGCGCGGCGATCGCGATGCGGCCCTCGTCGAGGATGTGCAGGAAGTTCGCGAAACCTCGCCCCTCCTCCCCCAGCAGATTCTCGGCAGGCACGCGCGCACCGGCGAAGGAGAGCGGGTGCGTGTCGGAGGCGTGCCACCCGACCTTGTCGTAGGCGGGTCCGACCTCGAAGCCGGGCGTCCCCGAGGGCACGATGATCGTCGAGATGCGTTTGCGCCCCTCGTGCTCTCCCGTCACGGCGGTGACGGTGACGAAGCGGGTGATCGCCGTTCCCGAGTTGGTGATGAACTGCTTGGCCCCGTCGATGACCCATTCCTCGCCGTCGCGACGTGCGGTCGTGCGGGTGGCCCCCGCGTCGGAGCCCGCCTCCGGTTCGGTCAGACCGAATCCCGCGAGCGCCTCGCCCGCGAGGAGCGCCGGCAGCAGCTCGCGCTTCTGCTCCTCGGTGCCGAAGCGGAAGACGGGCATCGCCCCGAGGCTGACGGCCGCTTCGAGGGTGATCGCGATCGACTGGTCGACACGGGCCAGGGCTTCGATCGCGAGGCAGAGCGCCATGTAGTCGCCGCCCTGCCCGCCGTACTCCTCGGGGAACGGGAGCCCGAACAGCCCCATCTCCCCCATAGCGGCGACCACGTCCAGCGGCAGCGTCTTCGTGCGATCGGCTTCGTAGGAGCGCGGCGCGACGACCTCGTCGGCGAACTGCCGGACGAGGTGTGCGAGTTCGCGCTCCTCTTCGGTGAGTGTCATGTCATCTCCATCGACGTCACGATCCCGTCACAGCCGTTGTCGCTCGAAGACCCGACCGGTTAGGTTTCACTAACTGATTCTCTGTAGGTTAGCGAGGATTAACTGAGATGGCAACGGGGACGACGGAGCGCCACCGCGCCAAGGCGGAGCGGCACCACTCTCTTCTGCGCGCCGCGGCGCGCCTGTTCGCCGAACGCGGCTTCAGCGGCGTGAGTCTGGAGGAGCTGGGGGCGGCGGTCGGGGTCAGCGGCCCCGCCGTGTACCGGCACTTCGCGAACAAGCAGGCACTGTTGGCCGAGATCCTCGTCGGCGTCAGCCGGCGCCTGCTCGACGGCGGACGCGAGGTCGTCGCCGGCACCACCGACGCCGCCGCGCAGCTGACGGCCCTCGTCGACTTCCACGTCGACTTCGCCCTCGCGGATGCCGACGTGATCCGTGTGCAGGACCGCGATCTCGCCAGCCTCACCACCGACGACCGCGCCGCGGTGCGCGAACTGCAGCGCTCCTACGTCGACGTGTGGATCGACGCACTGCGGGGCCTGCACCCCGCGCGGAGCACCGATGAACTCCGGATCCGGGTCCACGCCGCGTTCGGCCTCATCAATTCGACACCGCACACGGTGCGCACCGCGCGCGGCACGACCGACACCGAGGGACTCCACGGCATCCTGCGGGACATGGCGCTGGCCGCGCTCCGCGCCTGATCGCGTTCTCGACCGCCCGGACACGGCCCGCTCAGCGCAGGAGCATCGCGCGGCCGGGTTCCCGCAGCACGTCCGCCACCTCGCGCAGGAAGCGCGAACCCTGCTCGCCGTCGACCAGCCGGTGGTCGAACGAGAGGCTCAGCGTCATGACGTCGCGAAGCGCGATACCGCCCTCGAACTCCCACGGCTGCCGGCGCACCGCGCCGAGACCGAGGATGCCCGCCTCACCTGGATTGAGGATCGGCGTACCGGCGTCGACGCCGAACACGCCGAAGTTGGTCAGCGAGAACGTCCCACCCGTGAGCCGGTCAAGTCCCGCCCGACCACCGCGCGCCACCGAGGTCAGCTCCCCCAGCGCATCAGCGAGGGCGACGAGATCGAGCGTCTCGGCATCCTTGATGTTCGGAACCACCAGTCCACGCTCGGTCGCGGCCGCGATGCCGAGGTTCACGTAGCCGTACTGGATGATCTCGCCCGCCTCCTCGTCCCACCGGGCGTTGAGCTCCGGATGCCGTCCGAGGGCGAGACAGACCGCTTTGGCAACCACGGCGAGCACGCCGACGCGGTGTCCGTCCAACCGCCGATCCTCGCGCAGCGCATCCAGCAGCCGCATCGTGGCGGTGACGTCCACCGTGAGGAAGGTGGTGACGTGCGGCGCGGTGAATGCGCTTCGCACCATGGCGGCCGCGGTCGCCTTCCGCACCCCGCGAATCGGGAACCGGGTCTCCCGCGCACCGCGGCCGTCGCCGATCGGAGCGGCGCCGGTGTCGACGGCGTGCGCCTCGTCCGACGAACCCGCCGACGACGGAGCGAGCCGCAGGGCGAAAGCCTCGACGTCGGCGCGGGTGATGACCCCCGTGACGCCGGAGGCCTCGACCAGCGCGAGATCGACGCCGAGGTCCTTCGCGAGCTTGCGCACCGGCGGCGTCGATCGCGGTCGCTCGTGACGCGGCTCCTCCGGAGGGGCAGGCGCGAGGAGGTCATGCGGCGCGTCGAGCACCGCGGTGTCGCCGGTCGCGGCTCGCGAGCCCGCCCGCGCACGACGCTGCGGCCGTCCGGCGGCGCGAGGCGGCGCGCCGTACCCGACGAGGTTGGGCGTCCGCACCTCGTCGGGCGACGTCGACGCGGTTCCCGAGTCACCCTCGGGGGCCGCATCCGCGGAAGCCTCTTCGATGTCGAACGTGATGAGCAGCTCCCCCACCGAGACGACATCCCCCGCGGCGCGCGAGAGTTCGCTGACGACACCGGCAAAAGGCGAGGGCAGCTCCACGATGGCTTTGGCGGTCTCGACCTCCGCGATCGTCTGATTCAGCGTCACGCTGTCCCCGGGGGCCACGTGCCACTCCACGATCTCGGCCTCGGGGAGCCCTTCGCCGAGGTCTGGGAGGCGGAACTGAGCGATCATTGCGCGACCTCCGAGAGGCTGTGGGGCCGATCCAGCACGCGATCGACGGCATCGAGGATGCGGTCGAGGTCGGGAAGATGGTGCCGCTCGAGCTTTGCGGGCGGATACGGGATGTCGTGACCGGTCACCCGAACCGGAGCCGACTCGAGATAGTGGAAGCACTTCTCCGTCACGCTGGCGATGAGTTCCGCACCCACGCCCGCCTCACGGGCCGCCTCGTGCGTCACCACGACACGACCGGTCTTGCGCACCGAGGCCGTCACGGTCCGGTAGTCCACGGGCGAGAGGGAACGAAGATCGATCACCTCGATCGAGATGCCGTCGTCTTCGGCAGCGGTCGCGGCATCCATCGCCGTGGTCACCTGTGCCCCATACGTCAGAAGCGTGACGTCGGTCCCCTCTCGGACGACGCGGGCGAGCCCGAGCGGCGCCGCATCGGCGACGTGACCGGCGAGATCGACCTCACCCTTCGCGTGGTAGAGCCGCTTGGGTTCGAAGAAGATCACCGGGTCGTCGCTCGCGATCGCCTGGCGGAGCATGGTGTACGCGTCCTGCGGGTTCGACACCGCGACCACCCGCAGTCCCGCCGTGTGGACGAAGTAGGCCTCGGGCGACTCGGAATGGTGCTCGGCCGCGCCCACGCCGCCGGCCCAGGGGATGCGGATGGTGATCGGCAGCCGCACTTTGCCGCCGGTCCGATAGTGGAGCTTCGCGACCTGGCACACAATCTGGTCGAAGGCCGGGTAGACGAAGCCGTCGAACTGGATCTCCACGACCGGGCGGAACCCCCGGAGAGCCAGGCCGACGGCCGTGCCGACGATGCCCGACTCCGCCAGCGGGGTGTCGATGACGCGGGCCGCGCCGAACTCGTCCAGCAGGCCGTCCGTGATGCGGAAGACCCCGCCGAGACGGCCGACGTCCTCCCCCATGATCAGCACGCGGTCGTCGTCCGCCATCGCCTGACGCAGCCCGGCCCCGAGCGCCTTCCCCATCGTCATCTCCGGCATCAGCGCGTCTCCTCGTCCGCGAATCCGGCGAGGTACGCGGCGAAGTGCTCGCGCTCCTCGTCGATGCCGGTGTGAGGCTCCGCGTACACGGAGTCCAGCAGCGCGAGCGGCGGACGCGTGGTCGCGCCGACGGCGGCCGCACGCATCTGCGTCGTGTACGAAAGCGCATCGGCGTCGACATCGGCGCGGAACGCATCGTCGAACGCATCGATCTCGCGGAGGTGGGCCTCCAGGCGCAGCAACGGGTCACGTGTCCGCCACTTCTCGAGTTCGGCCGAGTCGCGGTAACGCGTCGGATCGTCGGAGGTCGTGTGCGGACCCATCCGGTACGTCACCGCTTCGAGGAACGCCGGTCCCTCACCGCGCCGTGCATGATCGAGGGCCCAGCGCATCGCCGCCGTGCAGGCGAGCACGTCGTTGCCGTCCACGCGCAGGCTCGGGATGCCGAAGCCCGGCGCACGTCCGGCGATCGGGAACTTCGACTGCACCGTGACGGGTTCGGAGATCGCCCACTGGTTGTTGGAGCAGACGAACACGACCGGCGCGCCGAACGACGACCCGAACACCATGGCCTCGTTCACGTCGCCCTGGCTCGTCGCCCCGTCGCCGAAGTACGCGACGGCGACCTGGTCGCCTCCGTCGCGCTGCACGCCCATCGCGTAGCCCACCGCATGGAGAGCCTGCGCCCCGATGATGATCTGCGGCGGGGCGGCATGGAGCTCGTGCGGGTCGTAGGTCGAGAGCACCTCTCCGCGCCACGACAGCACGAGGTCGGCGGGTGCCGCCCCCCGAACCAGGAGAACACCGAGTTCGCGGTAGCTGGGGAAGAGGAAGTCGTCGGGCCGGCAGGCGCGGGCGCTGGCGATCTGAATGGCCTCCTGGCCCTGCGCCGGAGCCCACAGGCCGAGCTGCCCCTGCCGTTGGAGCGCCACCCCCTCCGCATCCACGCGGCGCGCGATGGCCATGTCGCGATACAGGCCCTGCAGCGCCTCAGCGTCGAGGTCGGCGATCCACGGTTCCAGTCGAGCGTCGTGGCGTCGCTCGCCCTCGGGGGTCAGCAGCTGCAGCGGTGCGTCGAGATCCGTGTGCTGCGCGGTGTCGGTCGTCGGGGTGTACGTCATCGTCGTCCCTTCTGCGAGAAGCCGCGACATCTTGTGGACGACGCGGTCGCTTCCCTTCGCCGGCCTCGTCGCCGGTGACCCGAGGCTACGTCGCTCGCGCACCTAGCTCAAGCATTGCCATTCGTATTGAGCATGTTGCGCAGACACGATCCGATCGCGATGCTATGGTTTCGCACTATGGGATCTCTTGACCACGTCGATCTCGAGCTGCTGAACGCCCTGGCCGACGACCACCGTGCGACCGTCGTGGCGCTCGCCGAGCGCTTGGGACTGTCACGCAACACCGTGCAGGCACGCATGGCGAAACTCGAGCGCTCCGGCGTGTTCGGGTCCTTCGAGCGCGCCATGGCGCCCGTCGCGTTGGGGTACCCGATCGAGGCGATGGTGAGCATCGTGGTCCGTCAGGCCGACCTTCCGCGCATCACCGAAGAGCTCTCCCGTATCCCCGAAGTGCTGCAGGCCCACGGCCTCAGCGGGCAGGTCGACCTCCTCGCGCGCGTCGCCGCACGCGACACGCAGCACCTCTTCGGCATCGACGCCCGCATCCTGGCCATCGACGGCGTCGAACGCACCGAGACGTCGCTCGTCATGGGCGAGGTCATCGGCTATCGGGTGCGACCTCTGCTGGAAGCGGCTCGGCGAGAGTCGTGACGGCGGGCGTCGCCTCGGCGTCCATACGAACGAGCACGACGCCGACGAGGATGAGCGCTCCCCCGAGGAACTGGATCGGCGCGGGCGTCTCCGCCAGGAGGAGCCACGCGAACATCAGCGCGAAGAGCACCTCCGACAGGCCGATGAACGACGCGAGGCGCGAACCGGTGCGCGGTACCGCCATCACGCCCAGCGCGTAACCCACAGACGTCGCCACCCCGCCGACCCACAGGAGCGGAACCCAACCGGCGACCTCGACCCCGCGGAAGACGACCGTCACGTCGGGGGCGGCGAAGGGCAGGATGCCGACAAGCGCCAGGAGCCCCGTGAACAGCGCGCCCACCACGAGCCCGCCCGATGCGAGGGCGAGCGGGGGCAGGTCGTCACCGGTGCGCTCCGACATGACGAAGTACACGCAGACGCACAGGGCAGCCCCGAGTGCGAGCAGCGTGCCCAGGAGGTCGAAGCGCGCGCCGGAGATGTCGACGACGAGGACGAGTCCGGCCATCGCGACCGCCGAGCCCACGAGAACGAGACGCGACGGAGCCCGGCGCGTGCGCAGCCAGACGAAGCCCACGAGGAACACCGGCGCGAGGTACTGGATGAGCAGCGCGACGGCGACCGGCATCCGCTGCATCGCCGAGAAGAAGAGCAGCTGACACCCGGCGACGGGGATGAGCCCGAAGGCGAGCAGTGCGAGTCCGTGGCGTCGCACGAAGGCGCGCTCCCGCCGAACGGCACGGACCAGCGCGGGCGACAGCACGAGTGCCGCGAGTCCCATACGCACGATGAGGGCCGCCGACAGCGACCAGCCGGCCTCCAGAAGCGGCTTGACGAGCGGTCCGCTCGACGAGAACGCCAGTGCCGACGCCACCGCCATGAGCACGCCGACGCCGCGTCCGTGCGACGATCGACCCGCCTCGCCGACGATGGGGCGGATCACGGGGAGCGGCGCGGTCTGGGTCACGGGAACCTCGGATGTCATGAGTGATCGTTGTTTACACTGGTGACAGTACTGCCCCCTTCAGTCAGGAGTCAACATGGTCTTCATTCGTGACACCGAGCTCGCGCTGCGCGCCGGGGTCGCCCTCGTGAACACCCTGCCCGACACCGACACCGAGGGCGTGGATCGCCTCGATACCCCGGCCGACTTGGCCGCGTTCCTCGCCGACTATCCGTACACGGGAACGATGACGCGCGACGAGGCCGAACTCTCTGCCGTACGCGGCATCCGGGGCCCGCTCCGCGCCCTGTGGGATGTCGATCGAGACGGCGCCGTGCCCATCGTCAACGCCATGCTGCGTGACGGCCGCGCACTCCCCCAGCTCGTCATCCACGACCAGTTCGATTGGCACATCC
Source organism: Candidatus Microbacterium phytovorans (assembly GCA_029202445.1). Classification (NCBI taxonomy): domain Bacteria; kingdom Bacillati; phylum Actinomycetota; class Actinomycetes; order Micrococcales; family Microbacteriaceae; genus Microbacterium; species Candidatus Microbacterium phytovorans. Next base: position 689,131 of record CP119321.1, on the reverse strand, counting down.
ACGCCACCGACGACTCCGCACCCCTCGCGACGCGCATCCTCGTCGAGGTCGCCATGGCGTTCGTCGAGGTCATCCGCGCCGACCAGTGGGACCGGGTGCGCCTCTGCGACGCAGACGACTGCCGGTCGGTCTACGTCGACTACTCGAAGAACGGGTCGAAGCGGTACTGCGACACCGGGAACTGCGGCAATCGCATGAACGTCAACGCGTACCGGCGTCGGAGGGCGAAAGAAAGCGCGTGACCGCGGCGGCGGCCTGATCGGGTGTTTCGTAGTGGATGAGATGCCCGACACCCGGGATCTCGACCAGCGTCGCGTCGGCGAACAGCGTCTGCAGGTGGCGTTCGGCCTCGATCGGCGTGATGTCATCGCGGTCGGCGGCGACCAACAGCGTCGGCTGCGCGATGCGGGGCGCGAAAGCCCGCACATCGTGCGACACCGAGGCGACGAACGCGTCGCGCAGCACATCCCGATCGGCGAAGTCCGAGAAGTACGTGTCGTGCTGATCGTGGATGAAGGCACGCAACCCGCGATCGCGGGTCTTCGCCATCGAGACGCTCATCACGCGCACCACCAGGCGATTGCGCAGCAGAGCCTCCCCGAGGCGCCGCGGCAGACGGGCACCCGCCGCATAGTAGAAGACCGCGAGGCGGGTGAGTATGCCGCGCGGCCCGTCGAGCGCAGGGGCGCCGATGGGGTTGACGAGCACGAGGCGATCGGTGGGGAGGCCGCCCGCCACCGCGGCGGAAGCGACGATCGACCCGAATGAGTGGCCGAGCACGATCGCTCCCGGTGCTGCGGCCGCCGCGAATGCGGTCAGCCACCGCGCGTAGGTCTCCAGCGTGTGCGTCAGCCCGGGCAAGGGCGGAGTCTCGCCGAACCCCGGAAGGTCGGGTGAGATCACCCGGATGCCGTCCAGGTATGCCACGACGGGTTCGAGACCGTGGTGGTCACCGCGGAAGCCGTGCACCGCGAGGAGGGTGACGGGCGCGTCGGCCGGGCCGTACACCCAGTACGCGGTGCGGCCACCCAGGACATCGATCTCGCGACGCTCGACCGGGATACTCGCGAGGCGCGCGGCGTACGGGTTGATGACCACCCGTCGAGTCTACGAGGCGCCGCGCGCGCCGCGTCCCGGATGTCGGAGCGCACCCGTAGCGTCGAAACATGGTCGATTGGCTCTCCGTATCGCTCCCGCTGTGGGATGACGACGAGGTCGCCGAACAGCCGGTCATCAGCACCCCTACCCTCACCCCCGCGTCCGCGCTTCCGCCCTGGGCGCGGCGCGTCGGCGTGTTCGACCTGGAGACCACGGGGGTCGACGTCACGCACGACCGCATCGTCACGGCGCACGTCGGCGTCCTCGACCACACCGGGGAGGTCGTCTCCGCCCGTTCCTGGATCGCCGACCCCGGGATCGACATCCCCGCCGGGGCCACCGCCGTCCACGGCATCACGACGGAGTACGCCCGGGCACACGGGCGCCCGGCGCGCGACGTCGTCGCCGACGTGGTCGACGATCTCCGGCGGCTGTTCGATCTCGGCATCCCCGTCGTCGCCTATAACGCCCCCTACGACTTCTCCCTGCTCAAGTACGAGGCTCTGCGCCACGGCCTCGCCCCCATCGCCTCGCCCTCGCCCGTCGTCGATCCGCTCGTCCTCGACAAGACGTACGACCGGTACCGCAAAGGCAAGCGCACGCTGGAAGTCGTCGCTGCGCACTATGCCGTCACGCTCGAGGGCGCGCACGACGCGTCGGCGGATGCCGTGGCCGCCGGCCGCGTCGCGCAGGCGCTGGCCGCTCGCTACGCACTCTCGCACGCGGTCGAAGAGCTGCACACCCAACAGATCGGGTGGGCTCGCTCGCAGGCGGAGAGCCTGACCGAGTACTTCATCTCGGTGGGGCGGCTGAGCCCCGAAGACGCTCTCGACGGCAGCTGGCCCATCCGCTGAGGACCCGTGGCCGCAGAAACGAGGAAGGCCCCGCCGGAGCGGGGCCTTCGTGGAAGCGGCTTACTTGCTCGAGCCGCCGAAGTTCTTGAAGCGCTGGTTGAACTTCTCGACGCGGCCGGCCGAGTCCATGATGCGCTGCTTGCCCGTGTAGAACGGGTGCGAGGCGGACGAGATCTCGACGTCGATGACCGGGTAGGTCTCACCGTCCAGCTCGATCGTCTTGTCGCTGGACACCGTCGAACGGGTCAGGAAGGTCTCACCGGAGCCGAGGTCGCGGAACACGACAGCCTTGTACTCGGGGTGGATGTCAGTCTTCATTGGGTTCCTCACGAGATGCCCTGGATTTTGCCAGGGGCGGGTGGAAGTCTGCGGTGCGAGCGCACCAAAGAACGATTCTACCACTCCCGGCACCGGCGAACCGACCGAGCGTGGTAGACGGTCAGTAGGCGCCTGCCGCCGCGCGCGCCGCGTACCGGCCGCCGTCCTCCGTGAGGACGATCTCGGCCCCGAATGTCGCCGTCAGGTTTTCGGCCGTGAGGGCTTCTCCGATCGGACCGGCAGCGACCACCTGTCCGTCACGCAGCAGCAGCACGTGGGTGAATCCAACGGGGATCTCCTCCACGTGATGGGTGACCATCACCATGGCCGGCGTCGTCGGCTCCTGTGCGTAGCCGCTGAGAAGGGCGAGCAGTTCTTCGCGAGCACCGAGATCGAGGCTGGCGGTGGGCTCGTCCAGCAGCAGGAGCTCCGGGTCGGTCATGACGGCCCGGGCGATCTGCACGCGCTTCTGCTCACCATCCGACAGCGTTCCGAAGGTGCGCTCGGCGAGGTGCTCGAGCTTCCACGTCGCCAGGACGCGACGGGCACGGCGTTCGTCGATCGCCTCGTACGACTCGTTCCATCGGCCGAGCACCGAGAACGCGGCAGTCAGGACGACATCGAGCACGGTCTCCTCCGGCGGCACCCGCTTGGCCATCGCCGACGACGCGAATCCGATCCGGGGACGCAGTTCGAACACGTCCGTGCGGCCCAGCCGCTCGTCGAGGATCGTGACGGAGCCGGACGTGGGGTGGATGAGCGTGGATGCCAGCTGGAGGATCGTCGTCTTGCCCGCCCCGTTGGGACCGAGGATCACCCACCGCTGGTCGTCGGTGACACTCCATGCGAGATGGTCGACGATGTTTCGAGCATTGCGGCGGACGACGACGTCAGCGAACTCCAGGACCAGCGGCATGCTCCCAGCCTATCGACTGGCCGGGGTCACTTCCCCGTCACCTCGCGGTACAGCGCCGAGGTGGCATCCGCGATCGCCTGCCAGCTGAACTCGTCCGCGGCCCGCCGCCTACCCGCTTCGCCGTAGGCACGTGCCGTCTCGGGATCGGTGACGACCTCGGTGAGGACGGCGGCGAGGTCGGCGACGAATCGGTCGGGGTCGGTCGGGGTGCCCGTGCCGTCCTGCACCTGGTCGATCGGGACGATGCGACCCGTGACGCCGTCGACGACGACCTCGGGGATGCCGCCCGTCCCGGTGCCCACCACCGCGGCCCCGCACGCCATCGCCTCGAGGTTGACGATCCCCAGCGGCTCGTACACGGACGGGCACACGAACGTCGTGGCCGCCGTCAGGATCGCGCAGAGCTGGTCGCGCTGGAGGAACTCGTCGATCCAGACGACACCGTCGCGCTGTTGCTGCAGCTCACGGACCAGCCCTTCGACCTCGGCAAGGATCTGCGGCGTGTCGGGTGCTCCGGCGCACAGGATCACCTGCACATCCGCGGGAAGCAGCGCGGCCGCGCGCAGGAAGTACGGCAGGCCCTTCTGCCGCGTGATCCGGCCGACGAACACCACTGACGGTCGTGACGAGTCGATCCCGAATCGCTCCAGGAGCGCCTCATCGCGCACGGGTCGCCACGACTCGACGTCGATGCCGTTGTAGATGACCTTGACCCGGTCGGGGTCCAGCGACGAGTAGCTGCGCAGGATGTCCTGACGCATGCCTTCACTCACGGCCACGACCGCCGCCGCGCCCTCGTAGGCGGTCTTCTCGATGTAGCTCGAGACCGCGTAGCCGCCGCCCAGCTGCTCCGCCTTCCAGGGCCGCAGCGGCTCGAGCGAGTGCGCCGTCACGATGTGCGGGATGCCGTGCAGCAGCGACGCGAGGTGGCCCGCGAAGTTGGCGTACCAGGTGTGACTGTGGACGACGTCGGCGCCCGCGACGTCGCCGACGATCTCCAGATCCGTGCCCAGCGTCTGCACGGCCGCATTCGCCTCGGACAGCTCCGCGGGAACGCCGTAGGCGGTCGTTCCGGGCTCGTCGCGAGGGGCGCCGAACGCCCGCACACGCACGTCGATGTGGTCGCGCAGCGCCTTGACGAGCTCCGTCACGTGGACCCCTGCGCCTCCGTAGATCTCCGGCGGGTACTCCTTCGTGACGATGTCTACGCGCATGGGACGAACGCTAGTACAGACGCGATCACGGGGCATAGTGTGGTGCCATGCCTGCAGCGCCGAAGGTCTTTGGAATCATCCTCGCGGGCGGCGAGGGGAAGCGGCTCATGCCCCTCACCGTCGACCGAGCCAAGCCCGCCGTGCCCTTCGGAGGGCAGTACCGGCTCATCGATTTCGCGATCTCGAATCTCATCAACTCGAGCCTTCGCCAGATCGTCGTGCTCACCCAGTACAAGTCGCACAGTCTCGACCGCCACGTGTCACAGACCTGGCGGATGTCGGCGCTGCTCAACTCGTACGTCACCTCCGTCCCGGCGCAGCAGCGGTTGGGCAAGCGGTGGTTCTCCGGCTCCGCCGACGCCATCCTCCAGTCCCTCAACCTCATCCACGACGAGAAGCCGGACATCGTGATGGTGATCGGCGCCGACCACGTGTACCGGATGGACTTCGAGCAGATGCTGCAGGCCCACATCGAGTCGGGGGCCAAGGCGACCGTCGCCGGAATCCGTCAGCCGATCTCGCTGGCCAATCAGTTCGGGGTCATCGACGTGGACCCGACCGACAACATCACCATCCGCGACTTCCTGGAGAAGCCCCAGAACCCCACGGGCCTGTCGGACAACCCGAACGAAGTGCTGGCCTCCATGGGCAACTACATCTTCGATGCGCAGGCCCTCATCGAGGCCGTGGAAGCCGACGGCGAACTGCCGACGTCGAACCACGACATGGGCGGCGACATCATCCCCTACTTCGTCGGTCGGGGCGAAGCGGCGGTCTACGACTTCAAGCGCAACGACGTGCCCGGTTCCACAGCCCGGGACAAGGACTACTGGCGCGACGTGGGCACGATCGAGTCGTTCTTCGACGCGCACATGGATCTCATCTCGACCCTTCCGATCTTCAACCTCTACAACACGGACTGGCCGATCCACTCGCAGTCGCTGAACTCGCCGCCCGCGAAGTTCGTGCGAGACGGCGTCGGCCGGATGGGCAACGCGATCGACTCCATCGTGTCCCTCGGTTCCGTTCTGTCGGGCACGCACCTGGAGCGCAGCGTCGTGGGTCCGTGGACCTTGTCGGGAGGCGGGTCGACCATCACCGACTCTGTGCTGTTCGACCACGTCAACGTCGGTCCCGGTGCGCGTGTGCATCGCGCGATCCTCGACAAGAACGTCGTCCTCGACGCCGGCGCGACAGTGGGCGTCGATCGCGAACGCGACCTTGCGCGCGGCTACACCATCACCGAGAGCGGCATCACGGTCGTCGGGAAGAACGTGCACGTCACGGCCTGACCCCGGCTCGGTAGGTTGGGAGCGTGCCTGATGCCCGCTTCCTCGTCGTCTTCGACGCCGACTCCACTCTCATCCGCAACGAGGTCATCGAACTCATCGCCGACGAGGCGGGGCGCGGCGTCGAGGTCGCTGCCGCGACGGAAGCCGCGATGCGCGGCGAGGTCGACTTCGCCACCAGCCTGCGCAGTCGCGTCCACGCCCTGCGCGGCGTGCCGGTCGCGGCCTTCTCCCGGGTTCTCGCGCGGATCGAGCCGACTCCGGGCGTGCGCGAACTCATCGCCGAGATCCATCGTCGCGGCGGAGTCGCCGCCGTCGTCTCCGGCGGGTTCCACGAGATCCTCGACACGGTGGCCCCCGACCTCGGCGTCGACGTGTGGCGCGCCAATCGGCTCGCGGTCGACGACAGCGACAATCTCTCGGGCGCCGTAGACGGCCCGATCGTCGACGCCGCAGCCAAGGCCGACGCCCTCCGTCAGTGGGCCGCCGAACGCGACATCCCTCGCCACCGGACCATCGCGATCGGCGACGGAGCGAACGACCTGCACATGATGGCGGATGCCGGTCTCGGCCTGGCCTTCAACGCCAAGCCGACGGTGCGCGCGCGCGCCGACCTCGTGATCGATCGCGTCGACCTCCGAGAGGTCATCCCGCTGCTGCCCTGACCTCGCTTCTGCCCTGGCGTCGCGGGCCCCTCGGTGGGTCGATGTTCTGCGCGTCGCCGGGTTTCGTTTTCCGGCTCGCGCCGAAATCCGCCGGGCCCGGTCAGTGCCCCATGCCGAGACCGCCGTCGACGGGGATCACCGCGCCCGAGATGTACGCCGCGTCGTCGGATGCCAGCCAGGTGACGACGCCGGCGACCTCGTCGGCCGTGGCGAACCGGCCCGCAGGGATGTTCCGCTTGTACTCGGTCTGCGTGTCTTCGGGAAGCTCCGCGGTCATGTCGGTCTCGATGAACCCCGGCGCGACGACGTTGGCCGTGATGCCGCGGCCGCCGAGCTCGCGGGTGAGCGAGCGCGCGAAGCCGACGAGGGCGCTCTTGGAGGACGAGTAGTTGATCTGCCCGGCGGAGCCGTAGAGCCCGACGACGCTCGAGATCAGGATGACGCGACCCCACTTGGCGCGCAGCAGCCCCTTCGCCGCGCGCTTGACGACGCGGAACGTGCCGCCGAGATTCGTCGAGACGACCGAGTCGAAGTCGTCCTCGGACATGCGCAGCAGCAGCGTGTCCTTCGTGATGCCCGCGTTGGCGACCACGATCTCGACGGGGCCGAGCTGCTGCTCGACCTCCGTGAAGGCGGCGTCGACCTGCGCGGCATCCGTCACGTCGGCCCGTACCGTCAGGGTACCGTCGGGGCCCTCGCCCGACCGCGCGGTGACGGCCACGCGGTAGCCCGCTGCGACGAAGCGCTCGGCGATGGCGCGGCCGATGCCGCGGTTGCCTCCCGTGACGAGAACGACGCGATCGGTCGACATGAGTGCTCCTGAAGTTCGATGGCTGCTCAGCGACCCCGGAAGGGGCGCATCGGGCGCGTGGGCGCCGATCCAGCCTACTGGGAGGGCCGGGTCCTCTCCCGGGTTCGGTGGCAGGACCGATAGCCTGGATCGCAGGCAACCAGAGGAGAATTCGTGAGCGAGCCCACCCCGCCGAGCAACGCGCCCGTCCCCGAGGGCCTGACGCCCCCCGCCCCCGGCGCCGCCTCGCAGAACCCGCCGCTTCCGCCGTACGCGACCCCGCAGCCACCGGCCGGTGCGGCACCGTATCAGGCGCCCGCCTACCCGCCTCCCGCCTACGGCGCCCCCGGACAGGCGGGCGCGCAGCCTCCCGCCGCCGGCTACCCGGCCGGCGCCTATCCGCCGCCCGCGGGGTACGGCGCTCCCGCCGGCTATGCCCCGCCGGCGTATGGCGCTCCCGTGGGCTACGCCGCCCCGTACGGCTACGCGACCGTGCGGACGAACCCGCTCGCGGTGACCTCGATGGTCGCCTCGCTCGTGGGCTTCGTGCTCGCGTGGACGTGGGTGCTCGCCCTCGGTCTGATCGTCGGCGTGATCACCGGGCACATCGCGCTCGGCCAGATCGCACGTACGAAGGAGAAGGGCCGCGGCATGGCCCTGGCCGGCGTCATCGTCGGCTGGATCGGCATCGGCTTCGGCGTTCTGCTCCTCATCGTCATCGGACTGTTCGTCACGACCTCACCATCCAGCTTCTGACGGCGTCGCGATCGGCGCACATGCGTCCGCGATGCGCCGGACCGGCGTAGCCTGGATGCACCGTGAACACCTCGGAGCTGTCATGAAGTCGCGCACGCCGCAGTCGGCGACGTCTCTGCGTCGTGCGCCGCGCGACGACGCCCACGCGCGGATGACGAAGTACTTCATCATGATGAGCGTTCGCGTCGTCTGCTTCGTCCTGATGGTCGTCATCACACCGTACGGCTGGCACACTGGCATCCTCGCCGTCGGGGCCGTCGCGCTGCCTTACCTGGCCGTGGTCGTGGCGAACGTCGGGTCGGCGGCGGACGAGCCGGATGCGGTTCCGCCCGAGCGGCAGATCACCGCCGCGACGGCGCCGCCCGCACCGGCGAACCCGACCGTCATCCGCATCTCCGAGTCGCAGGCGAAGCCGCCGGCCGAGTCGTGAGCACCGCCGTCTGCTCGCGCGCCGGGTGCCGCGCCGATGCCGCTTGGCAGGTCGTCTGGCGCAATCCCCGGATTCACACCGCCGATCGCCGCAAGATCTGGACCGCGTGCGAGGACCATGTGACGTATCTCCGCGACTACCTCGCCGCTCGCGACTTCCCGGTCGAGGTAGAGCGCTTCGACGCCGCGGGGGCGTCATGAGGACCGGTGCTCGCTGGGCGGGCTACGTGGCGTTCGCGGTGGTCTTCGCCGTCGCGTGCGGGTTCCTCGCCGACTGGCAGTTCACGCGCAACGCCGACCGCGAGGAGCAGCTGACCCTCATCGCCGCCAACTACGACGCAGACCCCGTTCCCCTCGCGGAGCTGGTTCCCGCCGGCGGTGCGTTCGACCCGGCGGATCAGTGGCATCCGGTCGTCCTGGAGGGCCAGTACCTCCCCGACGAGCAGCTTCTCGTGCGAAATCGACCGCACGGCGGGACGAGCGCGTTCGAGGTACTCGTGCCCTTCCGCCTGGACGATGGTCGGGTGCTCGTCGTCGACCGGGGATGGGTGCCGCCCGGAGAGGACTCCCCCGACCCGGATGCCGTCCCCGAGCCCCCCACGGGCGAGGCGACGGTTATCGTGCGGCTTCAGCCGGGCGAGCCGCTTCCCCGATCGGGACGCACTGCGCCGGAGGGTCAGGTGCCCACCATCCATCTGCCGCTGATCGCCGGGACGATCGCGTCGGGCGGCGCCGCCATGACCGACGTCTACGGCCTGATGGTGTCCGAGTCGCCTGCGCCGGCTACCCAGCCCTCGGCCCTCGCGTCGCCGTCGGAAGACCCGGGACCCCATCTGTCCTACGCGATCCAGTGGATCCTCTTCGCCGTGATGGGGTTCGTCTTCATCTGGTACATGATCCGCACCGAACGGCGACACCGCCGAGAGGATGCCGAGGACGGCGACGGCCGTCCCCGCGTTCCGCGGGAGAAGCGGCGCCGCGACCGCGACATGCAGGAGGAGGACGCGCTCCTCGACGCGGTCACGCCAAGGTGATCAGGTCGATGTAGTCGCGACCCCAGATGTCCTCGACGCCGTCGGGCAGGATGAGGACGCGCTCGGGGTTCAGCGCCTGCACGGCACCCTCGTCGTGGGACACGAGCACCACTGCGCCCTCGTAGTGGGCCAGCGCACCCAGGATCTCCTCGCGGGACGCCGGATCGAGGTTGTTGGTCGGCTCGTCGAGCAGGAGCATGTTCGCGCTCGAGACGACGAGCGTCGCAAGGGACAGCCGGGTCTTCTCCCCGCCGGAGAGCACACCGGCGGGCTTGAGCACGTCGTCACCCGTGAAGAGGAACGAGCCGAGCACCTTCCTCGCCTCGGTAGCGCTGATGTCGGGCGCGGCGGACATCATGTTGTCGAGCACCGATCGACTCACGTCGAGGTTCTCGTGCTCCTGGGCGTAGTAGCCCACCTTGAGCCCGTGCCCCGGCTCGATCGATCCGGTATCGGGGGCATCGACGCCCGCGAGGATGCGCAGCAACGTCGTCTTGCCCGCCCCGTTGAGCCCGAGCACGACGACCTTGGAGCCGCGATCGATCGCGAGGTCGACGTCGGTGAAGATCTCCAGCGATCCGTACGACTTCGACAGGTTCTTCGCCATGAGAGGCGTCTTGCCGCACGGGGCGGGCTTGGGGAACCGCAGCTTCGCCACCCGATCGTCCTGGCGCACTTCGTCCAGTCCCGACAGCATCTTCTCGGCACGGGCCACCATCTGATGGGCGGCAGCGGCCTTCGATGCCTTCGCGCCGAACCGAGCTGCCTGCTGCTGCAGAGCGGTCGCCTTCTTCTCGACGTTCGCGCGCTCCTTCTTGCGGCGCTCCTCGTCGGCGACCCGCTGACGCAGGTAGTTCTTCCAGTTCATGTTGTAGACGTCGATGACCTGACGCATGGCATCCAGGTAGAACACACGGTTCACCGTTTCGCCCACGAGCTCGACATCGTGACTGATCACGATGAGCCCGCCCTTGTAGTTCTTGAGGAACTCGCGGAGCCAGACGACGCTGTCGGCGTCGAGGTGGTTGGTCGGCTCGTCGAGGATCATCGTCTGAGCGTCGGAGAAGAGGATGCGCGCGAGCTCGATGCGGCGACGCTGTCCTCCGGAGAGCGTCTTGAGCGGCTGGTCGAGGATGCGGTCGGGCAACGACAGGTTGTGCGCGATGGATGCCGCCTCCGCCTCGGCGGCGTAACCGCCGAGCGCCTCGAAGCGCTCGGTCAGGTTGCCGTAACGCCGCATGGCTTTCGCAGCGACGTCGGCGTCGGCCGAACCCATGAGCTCGCTGGCCTCGTGCATGCCCAGGAGCAGGGAGCCGAGCCCGCGCGCGTCGAGGATGCGGGTGCGTGCCAGCATCTCGGGGTCGCCCGAGCGGGGGTCCTGCGGCAGGTAGCCCAGCTCGCCCGAGCGCTCTACTTTGCCGTCGGCCGGGAGCAGGTCACCCGCGAGCACCTTCGTCAGGGTCGTCTTCCCGGCGCCGTTGCGGCCGACGAGCCCGATCTTGTCGCCGTCGGACACACGGAACGACACCTCCGACATGAGCGTGCGTGCGCCCACGCGGATCTCGAGGTCGTGCACGGCGAGCACAGCGGACGTCCGTTCGGTCGTAAATGGGTGATGGCCGAGTAGCCAGCCTCCGAGTCTACCGGGCGGGGAGGCGCGACGCGTCCGGCCGCGGGAGTCGACCCACCTGCGCGCGTGGTCGAACCCCGACAGAATTCGCCGATCCTCTTGTCGGACTCGGTACACAAAGTCGCACGGCACCGCCCATAGGATGAGTCGCGACGTCGCCGACCTGTCCGGCGCGCTTCCGGATCAGCTCGGCACACCATGCCCCGAAGGAGACCGCATGTCCCTCACCGCCTCCGCCCGCCGCCCCGTCCTCACCGACCTCATCGCCCGCCCTCGTGCGGGCGCTCGGGTGTTCGCGCTGGATGCCACGCTCGTCCTCGCGGGCGCGGCGGTGGTCGCTCTCCTGGCGAAGGTCTCGTTCTTCATCGGCCCCGTGCCGATCACCGGTCAGACGCTCGGCGTGATCGTCGTCGGCGCCGCGCTGGGATCGCGCCGTGGCGCAGCCTCGCTCACGACGTACCTGCTCGCGGGCCTGGCGGGCGCTCCGGTCTTCGCGGGAGCGACGGCAGGGCCCGCCTACGTGCTGGCTCCGTCCTTCGGCTTCGTTCTGGGCTTCATTCCCGCCGCGCTCCTCGCGGGCTGGTTCGCCGAGCGGGCCTGGGACCGCACACCGTGGCTCGCATTCGTGGGCTTCGTCTCGGCATCCATCGTTCCGTTCCTGATCGGCGTCCCGTACATGGCGCTCATCTTCGCGACCGTGCTCGACAAGACCGTCACCGTCGACGCCGTACTCACCGCTGGGGTATGGCCCTTCATCGTTCCGGGCCTGATCAAGGCGGCGTTCGCCGCCCTCCTGATCCCGGGAGCCTGGCTCCTCGTGCGTGCCCTGGAACGCGGCGCTCGGCACTGACGACGGGCGGGGTGACCTTCAGTCCGCCTGCAGCGGATTCGCGCGCCAGAGGCGAGGTAAGTAAAGTAAGGCTGTCCTTACTAGCCCCCTTCTGGAGGAACCTGTGCCCCGATTCCGCACAGCCTCGGTCGCCGCGATCGCGGCCGCCCTGCTGCTCACCGGCTGCGCCACCACGACCACCCCGACGGGCTCCGGCTCCCCCGAGAGCAGCGCGAGCGCCGACGCTTTCCCGCTGACCATTACGCACGCATTCGGCGAGACGACCATCACCGAGAAGCCCGAGCGCGTCGCCACCGTGTCGTGGGCGAATCAGGAGGCCGCCCTCGCGCTGGGCGTCGTTCCCGTCGGCATGCCTGCCGTCACCTGGGGCGACGACGACGGCGACGGAGTGCTTCCGTGGGTGGAGACCAAGCTCGAAGAGCTCGGAGCCGAGACCCCCGTCCTCTTCGACGAGACCGAGGGAATCGACTTCGAGGCTGTGGCGGACACCCAGCCCGACGTCATCCTGGCGGCCTACTCCGGCATCACGCAGGAGGACTACGACACGCTGTCCAAAATCGCTCCGGTCGTGGCGTATCCCGATGTCGCCTGGGGAACGACCTGGCAGGAGCTGACGGTCATCAACGGCACGGCGCTCGGTCTCCGCGACGAAGCAGAAGCACTCGTCGACGACCTGACGGCTCACATCGCCGAGCTCGTCAGCGCGTACCCCGCCGTCGCGGGCAAGACGACGCTGTTCAGCTCGTTCGATGCGACCGACCTCAGCCAGTTGGGCTTCTACTCCCTCGAGGATCCGCGCCCGCTCTTCCTCAACGACCTCGGCCTCGTTCCGGCCGCCACCGTCACCGAGCAGTCGGCGGAGAGTTCCGAGTTCTGGATCACCAACAGCACCGAGGAGATCGAGCGGTTCGAAGACCTCGACGTACTCGTCACCTACGGCGACGACGCGACGCTCGCGGCGATGCAGGCCGACCCGCTGCTGTCGCGCATCCCGGCGGTCGCCAACGGCGCCGTCGTCGTGCTCCCGATCGCCAACGCGCCCCTGTCGGCCGCCGCGAACCCGAGCCCGCTGTCGCTGACCGACGACCTCACCGCCGAGTATGTCTCGCTCATCGGCGAGGCCGCTGAGAAGGTCTCGGAGTGATCAGCACCACGAGCGTCTCGGTGCCGTGAGCGTCGACACCCTCACCGCTCCCGCCGTCTCGGCCCCCGCTCTCGGGCGCGGGTCGAGGCGGCGGCGGGTCGTGTGGCTGCTCGTCCTGGTCGCCCTGCTCGTAGCGGCCGGCATCCTGTCCGTCACCTTCGGAACCCGATCAGTGGCTGTCGGCGACATCCTGGCCGGCCTTACGGGCGACCTCGACACGGCCTCGGCGGCGGCCGTCGCGAAGCGGATCCCGCGCACCGTGCTCGCGATGCTCGTCGGCGCGGCCCTGGCGCTCGCGGGCGCGATCATGCAGGGCGTCACGCGCAACCCCCTCGCCGATCCCCAGATCCTCGGCATCAACGGAGGGGCATCGCTCGCGGTGGTCATCGGCATCGCCTTCTTCGGGATCACGAGCGCGTTCGGGTATATCTGGCTCGCCCTCATCGGCGCGGCGGTGTCCGCCGTCTTCGTCTACGCGATCGGCTCGCTCGGTCGCGGCGGCCCGAGTCCGCTGAAGCTCGCGCTCGCGGGCGCAGCCACCGCCGTCGCGTTCACGTCGCTCATCAGCGCGATCCTGCTGCCCCGCATCGACGTCATGAGCGTCTTCCGCTTCTGGCAGATCGGCGGCGTGGGTGGCGCGACACCGGACAAGATCGCGCTCGTCATCCCCTTCCTCGCCGTCGGCGCCATGCTGTGCATCATCAGCGCCACGTCGCTCAACTCGCTCGCACTCGGCGACGAGCTCGCGGCCGGCCTCGGAGAACGCGTGCGCACCGCCCGCCTGGTCTCCGCGCTCGGTGCGGTGATCCTCTGCGGCGCCGCAACCGCCGTTGCCGGCCCGATCGGGTTCGTGGGACTCATCGTTCCCCACATCTGCCGCCTCCTCGTCGGGCCGGACCACCGCTGGCTCCTCCCGGTGACCGCCCTCACGGGGGCGATCCTCCTCACCGTCGCCGATGTCGTCGGCCGCGTCATCGCACGGCCCGAGGAAGTCGAGGTCGGAATCGTGACGGCCCTCATCGGTGCGCCGTTCTTCATCGCGATCGTGCGCCGTCAGAGGATGCGTGCCCTGTGAGCTCCCCGGCATCCACGGATCGGGTTACCTCCGCCCCCTCGACACTGCGCATCGTGACGAAAGCGCGAGCCCGACGCGCACGCCGACGCCGTGTCGTGACGGGCGGGCTGTTCGCGGCGGTCCTCATCCTGTTCGCCGCCTCGCTCATGGTCGGTCAGACCTTCTACGGGCCTGCCGAGGTCTGGGGGGTCCTCACGGGTCAGACCGTTCCGGGCGCATCCTTCACGGTCGGCGAGCTCCGACTCCCCCGCGCCACCGTCGCCCTGTTGACCGGCTTCTGCTTCGGCATGGGCGGTGTCGTCTTCCAGACGATGCTGCGCAATCCGCTGGCCAGTCCTGACATCATCGGCGTCAACTCCGGGGCGAGCGCCGCCGCCGTCGTCGGGATCGTCGTCCTGTCCCTCGACGAAACAGCCGTCTCATTCCTCGCTACCGTCGCGGCACTCGCGACGGCGCTCACGATCTATCTGCTCGCCTTCAAGGACGGCGGCGCGAGCGCCCGATTCATCCTCATCGGCATCGGCGTCGCGGCCATCTTCAACAGCGTCGTCTCCTACGTCATCTCCCGGGCGGCGGAATGGGATCTGCAGGCGGCCATGCGCTGGATCACAGGCAATCTGAACGGGAGCTCCTGGGATCAGGCCGCACCGCTCGCCCTCGCTATGGCGGCGCTCGTGCCGGTCGTGCTGCTGCTCGCCCGCGACCTCGAACTGCTGCGGTTGGGCGACGAAACGGCGTCGGCGCTCGGCGTGCCGGTGAAACGTCGACGGGTGCTCCTCATCGTCGCCGCCGTCGGCCTGCTCGCCTTCGCCACGGCCGCAGCGGGACCCATCTCGTTCGTCGCGTTCCTCGCGGGTCCGATCGCCGCGCGGCTGCTCGGTCCCAACGGCTCACCCGTGCTGCCCGCGGCTCTGTTCGGCTCCGCGCTCGTCCTCGCCGCCGACCTCGTCGCGCAGTACGGGCTCGGCACGCGCCTCCCGGTCGGCGTCGTCACCGGTGTGCTCGGTGCCCCGTATCTCATCTTCCTGCTGATCCGCAGCACTCGCTCGGGGGGTTCCCTATGACCGCTGACCGTTCTCTCCTCGCCGACGGTGTGCGGCTGAGCTACGGCGACCGCACGATCGTCGACGGCCTCGACCTGGAGATCCCCGCGGGTCGTGTGACCGCCATCGTCGGCGCCAACGCGTGCGGCAAATCGACCCTGCTGAAGGCGATGGCGCGACTGCTCACACCTCGAGCCGGTCAGGTGCTGCTCGACGGCAAGGACATCCATCGTCTGCCGACGAAACAGGTGGCCCGCGACCTCGGGCTCCTCCCCCAGTCGCCGATCGCGCCGGAGGGCATCACCGTCTCCGACCTCGTGAGCCGCGGGCGCACGCCCCACCACGGCACCTTCGCGCGCTGGACGCGCGCCGACGACGAAGCGGTCGCCCGCGCCCTCGACACGACCGACACGACGGCGCTGGCAGACCGCTCCGTCGACGAGCTGTCCGGCGGACAGCGGCAGCGGGTGTGGATCGCCATGGCACTCGCGCAGGAGACCGATGTGCTCCTCCTCGACGAACCGACGACGTTTCTCGACGTGAGCCACCAGATCGACGTGCTCGACCTCCTCACCGACCTCAATCGCACGCGGGGAACGACGGTCGTCATGGTCCTCCACGACCTCAATCTCGCCGCACGCTATGCGGATCACCTCGTGGCCATGGCCGACGGACGCCTCTACGCCGCCGGAGACCCCACGAGCGTTCTCACGACCGAGACGGTCGATGCGGTCTTCGGACTCGTGAGCCGGATCATCCCCGACCCGCTCACCGGTCGCCCGCTCGTTCTTCCCATCGGCCGCCACCACGTGCCGGCCGCCTCCACCGACACCGCCTGACCCCCTCCCGGACGGAACCCATGACTGACACCCTCCGCTTCTTCCGCGCCCCTGTGCGTGCGATCTCCGACGTGACGCCCAGCTTCCGGCGGTTCACCTTCGGCTCCCCCAACCTCGCCGACTACGGCGACCCGGGGTTCGATCAGCGCGTCAAGATCCTGTTCCCCACCCCCACGGCGTCCCTCGACGACATGCCCACGGGCGACGACTGGTACGACCGCTGGCGCGAACTGCCCGACGAGCGGCGTCCGGTCATGCGCACGTACACGACCCGAGCCGTGCGCAACGACGCCGGCGAGGTCGACATCGACATGGTCGCCCACGACGTGCTGGGCCCTGCGTCGGCCTGGATCTCCGAGGCATCCGTCGGCGACGAGGTGCTGATCCTCGCTCCGACCAGTTCCCACACCGGCGTCAGCTACGGCATCGAC
Organism: Candidatus Microbacterium phytovorans; assembly: GCA_029202445.1. Classification (NCBI taxonomy): domain Bacteria; kingdom Bacillati; phylum Actinomycetota; class Actinomycetes; order Micrococcales; family Microbacteriaceae; genus Microbacterium; species Candidatus Microbacterium phytovorans. Next base: position 672,756 of record CP119321.1, on the reverse strand, counting down.
TTCGTCCCGCCCGCGCGCAGCGAGAACATCCTCCTCGCGGGCGACGAGACCGCCGCGCCCGCGATCGCCGTCATCCTCGAGCAGCTTCCGCCCGAGGCGCGCGGCGTCGTCGTCGTCGAGTTGCCGCATCCCGCCGATGCGGAGTACCTGCCGCGACACGACGGCTTCGAGTACCACGTGTCGGCGCGGGAGGGCGACGCCACCCGCCACACGCACCTGCTCACCGCCGTTGCGGAGTGCGCGGAGCGGCTGGTGCCCGGTGGGCGCGGTGCCGACGTCGAGGAGATCGACGTGGACACCGACATCCTGTGGGAAGTCCCCCGCACGGCGAAAGGCGGTGCTGCGCTGAAGAGCGCACCGCTCTATTCATGGCTCGCGGGAGAAGCCGGAGCCATCAAGACGCTTCGACGGCATCTCGTGACCGAGCGAGGGGTCGACCGGCGCGCCGTCGCCTTCATGGGCTACTGGCGCCTGGGACGCTCCGAGAACTGACGTCAGCGCGCGAGAGCCTCGTGCGCGTGACCGAGACGCAGGCCCGGCACCAGCGCGAGCAGCGCCAGCGCGGCGGCCAGCAAGAACACCGCGACGAAGCTCGCGCCGGTGGCCTGCAGCATCACGAACACGAGCCCCATCGCGGCGATCGATGCGGACGCGCCGATCGAGTCGGAGATCGACAGCGCCGACGAGTTGAACCCCTGATTCTGCGGCGTGGAGTAGGCGAGGGTGAGCACCGTCAACCGGGGATACATCAGACCCATGCCGCCCCCGGCGAGTGCCCACCCCACGATCAGGACGGCGGGGTGCAGGGCGAACGCCGCGGTCGCCGCGGCCGCGAGCGTCGCGGCGACGAGCTGGGCCGTGCCGAGCAGGGTGATGCATGTGTTCCCGAGCCGATCGCCGTATCGGCCCTGGAGGTCTGCTCCGAGCGCCCACAGGAGGGCGGCGCTCGTGAGTCCGAGGCCCGCCCAGGTCGACGAGAAGCCGTACTCCTCGATGAGGAGGTACGGAACGTAGATCTCCGCTCCGAACAGGGCTCCGGCGATCAGTCCCCTCATGAGGATGACGCTCGGAAGACCACGCCGCGCGCGGAGGGTCGATTCGGGGAGGAGCGGGCGCGCGCCCCAGCCGATCGCTGCCAGCGACAGCGCGATCACCGGCAGCGACCAGGCACCGGCCTCGCCGGCCAGACTCAAGCCGAGCGCCCCGGCCGCGACGACGATCGCCCACGACAGTCTGCGGAGCACCGGGGCATCCGAGGGCTCGCTCGTGCGAAGCGGCAGTCCGCGCAGGCGGAGGAACACCACGGCGAAGGCGATCGCGGTGAGCGCCGCCACGCCGAGGAACACCCACCGCCAGTGAAGGTAGTCGGCGACGGCACCCGCGAGGACGGGGCCGACAATGGAGGGCACCACCCATGCCGCGGAGAATGCGGCGAAGACGCGCCCGTGCAGCGCCGACGGGTAGACGCGCGCGACGACGACGTAGAGGGCGACGGTCTGGCCTCCCGTCCCGAGTCCCTGCACGAGGCGTCCCACGACGAGCGTGGTCATGTCGCCGGCGGCACCCGCGATCAGCAGCCCCACCACGAAGAGCGCGACGGCGGATGCCAGAGGGAGCACAGGGTCGGTTCGATCGCACCAGGCCCCGACGGCGACCATGCCGATGACGCTCGTGGCCAGCGTTCCGGCGAAGGCAACCGCGTACAGCGCCGCCCCATCCAGGTCGGCGCTGACCACCGGCATCACGGTCGTGACGGCGAGCGCCTGCGTGGCGGCGAGGAAGATCATCGCCACCGCACCCGCGGTCACCCACACGTACTGCGGATGCCAGATCCGTTCGGTCGTGGTCACGATGCGGCGGCGAGGGCTCCGATGCGCGCGATCGCCGTGCGGAGGAGGTCGGGCGAGCATCCGAAGTTGAGCCGTACGTGGCCGATGCCCTGTGCGCCGAAGAGCGGGCCGTGGTGGAGCGCGACCTTGGCATCCGTCAGGATCCGCCGCGCAGGGTCGTCACCCCAGCCGTAGGCCGAGACGTCGATCCATGCGAGGTATCCCGCGTCGGGAACGCGGTACCGCGCGAGCGGAAGGTGCTCGGCGAGCAGCTCTGCCAGCAGATGGCGGTTGCGGTCGAGGGTCGCCTTCAGCCCAGCGAGCCAGGCGTCGGAGGCCTCGTCGAACGCGGCAACGCCCGCCAGCGCCCCGAACAGGCCGGTACGCCATTCCACCTCCGGCCAGAGTCCGCGGAGAACCGCGCTGGGGCCGTCGGCCGCCGTGATCATCAGCGCGCACTTCAGGCCCGCGAGGTTGTAGGCCTTCGAGGCGCTCGTCACGGCGTAACCCACCTCGGCTGCGGCATCGGAAGCGGCGAGGAACGGCGTGAACGGACCGTCATGAACGAGCGGCGCATGGATCTCGTCGCTGATGACGACCGCACCGTGGCGATGGGCGAGATCGGCGAGGGCGGCGAGCGATGCCCGGGAGTGCACGGTGCCGGTCGGGTTGTGCGGGTTGCACAGGAGCACGGCGCGGGCCCCGCCGGCGAGGGCGGCGTCGATGCCGGGGAGGTCGAGCGACCAGCCCGCTCCGTCGTCGATGAGCGGAACCTCCTCGACGACACCACCGGCTTCGGGGATGCACATGGAGAAGGGCGGGTAGACGGGGGGTGCGATGATCACACGGTCGCCCGGCTGGATGGTCGCCCGGAGGAGCTCGACGACGCCCATCATGACGTCGCCCGTGGAACGCACCCGTGCGGGGTCGACCGTCCAGCCCCAGTGTCGGGCAGCGTAGGCGGCGAAGGCCGCGCGGAGGCCGGGATCGGGCGGGGTGTACCCCGTGTCGCCGGCGTCGATGGCGGCGTGGAGGACAGCCGTGATCGGTTCGGCGAGCGCGAAGTCGGTCTCGGCGACGAACATGGGGATCACGTCGTCGGGATACGACTGCCACTTGGTGCTCGAGCGGCGGCGGAGCGCGTCCAGGGGCAGCGCCTCCAGCGGTGGAGTCTCGGGAACGAGGGTGTCGAGGGGCGGTACCGTCACGTCTCGACCCTATCCCCGGCCGCCGACTCCACCCCCTCCTCCTCGACACCGTCCGTCACTTTCGCCGCCGTCCGCCAGGGGCGGGTCAGGACGAGCCAGGCCACGACCGCCACCCCCGCGTACACGGCGTACATGCCCACCCACGCCCACAGTTCCCACTCGACCTCCGCCCACGAGAACGGCAGGGGCAGGAGGATCACGAAGAAGGCGAGCAGTCCCGTGGCGTAGCAACCGGCCCATACCCCGCGGCGCCACACCCACAGGCCGCGTCCCGGGAGGCCACCGATGGGCAGGAGCGCGAGAGGCAGCGACGAAATACCCCCGACGGTGATCCCCGCCAGCGTCTCGGCGATGAGGGTGGCCGGCACGGAGTCCCCGATGCCGGGCACCGTCAGTCCGTAGAGCACCCAGGCGATGAGCGACGCGACGAACGCGAAGCCCATCGTGACGAGCGTGCTGCGCGCCTTGGCCGCCGCACCGGGGAGCGAGGCGAAGGCGACGCCCGCGACGAGCCCGAACACGATGCCCGGCTCGAAGCCCGTCACGCGCGTGAAGATCACCGCCGCCACCACGACGAGGAGGCTCGCCGGCCGGAAGGAGTAGTCATGCCCGACACCCGGGTGGAACCGCGACATCACCCAGATCACCAGTACCCATCCGAGCACGATGTCGACGGCGAACGACACCAGGAGCGACAGCACGACGCGCGCGGAACCGGGGTTGAACCCGAACTGCGGGTCGACGAACGCCGAGACGACGGATGCCGCGAGCACCCCGGATGCCGCCCACCACCAGGAGGTTCGCCACCGTGGTGTCTTCTCGGCTGCGCCGTCGTGTGGCGCCCGGGTCCGGCGCCACGCGACGAGGCGGTCGGCTCCGGCTTCGACCGCACGGTTGAGCAGCCCCGAGGGGAAGGCGACCAGGAGCACGAGGATGACGGTGAGGAGGGCCGTCGTCAGCAGGCTCGCGGGGCTGACCACGACCTCGGTCGGAGGGACGAGGGCGCTCAGCACACTGGGGGCCGCAGGGTCGCCGGACGCGAGCCGCGACGCGGTGCCGGCGGTCACGGTGCACGCGGTCGGGGTGAACAGGCAGGGGTCGACCGCCACCGGCGTGCCCTCCCACACGATCGTTCGCGCATGCGCGTAGCCCTCGCTACCGTCGGGGCATGCCGTCCAGTCCACGGGTTCCTGCGTGAGCGTCGCCGTGAACCCGTCGATGCGAGCCGAGACGGTGAGGGCGCGTTCCCCGTGGCCGATGGTGCACGGATCGCCCGCCGCCGCTTCGGCATCCTCGCCTCCGATCGTCTCCCCGACCGTCAGCGGAACACCCCCGAGGAACCCGAAGCCGGGTTCGGAGACGACGCGGCACTCCGCTGCCACGCACGCCACCCGCACGTCGCCGCGCTGTGTGCGCACCGTCTCCTCGCCCTCCGGCCCCACGCTCGTGTCGGTGGCGACGACCGCGTAGACCGCGACCCCCCGCTCGACGTCGGACCCCGACGCGGTCGACGAGGCGGCACCGGGGAGAAGCACGACACCGGCCGCGAGGAGCGCGATCACTGCCGCGCGCATCAGTCGCCCCGCTTCGTGAGGACGAGGTCGGACGCTCCCGACCATTCCACTTCGAAGGCCTCGCAACCGGGGTAGCCCGGTGGGATTTCCTCTGTGACGCGGAACGAGCTCTCAGTGCGTCCGCGCAACTCGGTCACGACGAAGCGTCCGTCCTCCACCTCGGCCGCCGTGGGCGTCACTGTCCACCGCACGGTGTTCCGCGCCGACCCGACCTCCTCCGTGGTGCCGTCCGCGTAGGTCCACAGACACAGCGGCCGCGCGTCGTCCGTGCCCCACGTGTAGTCGTCGGCCCCCGCGACCAGGCCGGTCGTGGCGTCGAGCAGGCTGCCGTCGGCGGTGCTGATCGTCTGCGTGTCGACGCTGGCCTCGCAGGTGCCGGATGCGCAATCGAGATGGAACACGAAAGTGAGGTCACGGGTCTGCCCGGGCCGGAGGACGAAGAGCTGGTCGCAGGTCGCACCCGTGCACTCCGACTCGACCCCGGTCCGGCGAACGTCGAAGACGCCGTCCAGGATGCCACGTGACGGGTCGGCCTCGGCGAACAGATCGGCGACCGGCGTCATCCCGCCGTCCGCATCGAGCTCGGCGCTGCGCCGGCTCCACTCGTCGGGCAGGAGCTCTCCCCAGGTGGCCAGGCGGGCGCTGTCGACGACGCTCACCACCGCGCCGCGCCGCACGGATGTGAGCGACCCGTCTCCGCCGACGCCCCCGGTGGCACGCACCCGACACGGCTCTTCCCGGCAGTCCACCACGAAGACCTCGCCCCGGTCGCGTGCGCGTCCCGCGCCTGCGACGTCGATCGCGTAGCCGAGGTTCTCCGGCGCACGGTTCCACGACACGCCGCCCTCCTGGTGGCCGCGCGACGCGAACGGACCGCCCGGATCGCCGACCGTGAAGGTCGTGCCGGGGCCGAGTCGCGTCACCGCACCGTCCGACCACGCGACGTCGACCATCGCGTCGTCCCCCGTCGTGGTGACGACATCACCGGGAGACAGCTCCCTCTCCTCGGCCTCTGCGACGTCGACCGAATCGTCCTGCTGCCCGGCTGCGGTCACCGTGGCGGACCCGTCGCGCACGCGGAGAACGCCGCTCGATCCCACATCCTCTTCGATCGTCGGCGACGGGGCGCACGCGCTGATGATCGCGGCCGCCAGGACCAGTACCGCCGTCACAACCCCCGCATGCGTCCGCATGGCCGGCTCCCCAGTGACGCCCGCGAGGCGCGTTCCCCAGTGAGCGCGTCCCGGTGTCTGTGTGCATGATGCACCCGCGCCGGGTCGGCGTCAAGACACCCCGTCAGGGGTGGTCGAACGGCGGATCAGATGGCGAAGCCGAGTGCCCGCATCATGTCGCGTCCGTCATCGGTGATCCGCTCGGGACCCCAGGGCGGCATCCAGACCCAGTTGATCCGGAAGCGGTCCACCACGTTGTCGAGCGCTTGCGCGGTCTGCTCCTCGAGCACGTCCGTGAGAGGGCAGCCCGCCGACGTCAGCGTCATGTGGATGACGAGAGCGTCGTTCTCGTCATCCCAGCTGAGGTCGTAGATGAGGCCCAGGTCGACGACGTTGATCCCGAGTTCCGGGTCCATGACGTCCTTGAGTGCCTCTGTGACCTCGTCGTGCTTGTCGGGGCTGAGCGTGGCGGTCATGCGTCGATCCTAGGCCTCGACGGCATCCGCGGGCTCGGACGAACCCTCGTCGAGGTACCGGTCGTACCCCTCGTCCTCGAGGCGATCGGCCAGCTCGGACCCGCCCTCCTCGGCGATCCGGCCCTTGACCATGACGTGCACGAAGTCGGGCTTGATGTAGCGGAGGATGCGCGTGTAGTGCGTGATGAGGAGCACGCCGAGGTCGGTCTCGCCCTTGGCGCGGTTGACGCCCTCGGAGACGATCTTCAGGGCGTCGACGTCGAGCCCGGAGTCGGTCTCGTCGAGCACCGCGATCGCGGGGCGCAGGAGCTCCAGCTGCAGGATCTCGTGACGCTTCTTCTCGCCGCCCGAGAAGCCTTCGTTCACGTTGCGGCTCGCGAACTTGGGATCCATCCGGAGGTTCTTCATCGCCCCCTTGACGTCCTTCGTCCACGTGCGGATGGCAGGAGCCTCGCCATCGATGGCCGTCTTCGCGGTGCGCAGGAAGTTGGTCACGGTGACGCCGGGGATCTCTACCGGATACTGCATCGCCAGGAAGAGCCCCGCGCGCGCGCGCTCGTCGACGGACATCTCCAGCACGTCTTCGCCGTCGAGGGTGATCGAACCGGAGGTCACCGTGTACTTGGGGTGGCCGGCGATCGTGTACGCCAGAGTCGACTTGCCCGAGCCGTTCGGGCCCATGATGGCGTGGGTCTCCCCGGTGCGCACCGTCAGAGTCACGCCGTTGAGGATCGGGGTCGTGCCGGCGTCGGTCTCGACCGTCACGTGGAGGTCGCGGATCTCGAGAACAGCCATGTCAGTACCTTCTTCAGTTCACTTCTTTGGTGACGGTGGGGTCGATGAGGACGTCGTCGCCATCGATGGTCACCGCATAGACGGGCACCGGCTCGTAGGCCGGAAGATTGAGCGGGCGTCCGGTGCGCAGCGAGAAGGCCGAACCGTGGGCCCAGCACTCCAAGGTCTCCCCCTCGACGAAACCGTCAGACAGGGAGATGTCGCCGTGGGTGCAGGTGTCGCCGATCGCGTGCACCTCGCCGTTGCCGTCGAGCACGACGGCCATCGGCACGCCGTCGATCTCGACGCGTACGGCGGCGTCCTGCTCCAACTCGCTGAGCTTCAACACCTTCTGCGCGGTCATGCCTGCACTCCCGCGGCGAGCTCGGCCTCGATCGCGGCGATGAGCTCCTCTTCGAGAGCGGGGATGCCGGTCTTCTGCACGATCTCGGCGAGGAACCCGAGCACGACAAGACGCCGCGCCTCGGTCTCCGCGATGCCACGGGCCTGCAGGTAGAAGAGCTGCTCGTCGTCGAATCGACCCGTCGCGCTGGCGTGCCCAGCGCCCTGGATGTCGCCGGTCTGGATCTCCAGGTTGGGAATCGAGTCGGCGCGGGCGCCGTCGGTGAGCACGAGGTTGCGGTTGGCTTCGTACGAGTCGGTGCCGACGGCATCCGGCCCGATGAGCACGTCGCCGATCCAGACGCTGCGCGCGTCGGCGCCCTGCAGGGCACCCTTGTAGAGCACGTCTCCGACGGTGTGCGGACCCTTGTGGTGCAGGTAGACCTGGCTCTCGAAGTGCTGCCCCGCGTCGGCGAACGACAGCCCGTAGAGCTTGCCGTCGGCGCCCGCGCCCGCCAGTTCCACCGAAGGGTTCACCCGGACGAGGCGACCACCGAGGGTCACGACGATGTGCGTGAGAGACGCGTCGCGGTCGACGCGCGCCTGGTGGGATGCCAGGTGCACCGCGTCGTCGTCCCACCGCTGCACGCTGATGACCGTGAGGGCGGCACCGTCGCGGACGATGATCTCGACGTTCTGCGCCTGGTGCGCGGTGCCTTCGTGGCGAAGGACGACGGTGGCGCGGGATGCCGGCTGGGCCTCGATCACGACGTGCGCGTGCGCGAGACCACCGCTACCCGTGAGCCGCACGATGACGGGCTCCGCGAGCTCGACGCCGGCGGGGATGCGGATGAGCGGCGCCTCGGTCTCCTGCGTCCAGGCGATGGCGCTGGCGAGGTCTTCGGGACGGAACACCTCTCCGCGCGGCGCCTGGTCGGGACCGAGTCGGAGCTGTTCGACGCCCTCCGGTGCGGTCACCTCCACGGAGATGATCCCGTGAGGACCGGCCTCGTTCTGGAGAAGGGGCTGGGCGAGCGCGATCGGCGTGTGCTTCCAGTTCACCTCACGCCCCGTCGGGGTGCCGAAATCGGCAGGATCGAACGAGGTCGGTCGGTCGGAGCGGGTCTGCACGGGGACGAACGCCGCCGCAGGATCGATGTGGCCCTCCGCCGCGGCGGGGGCCTGAGTAGCGGTCGCCATCAGCCGACGGATCCTTCCATGCCCATCTCGATGAGCTTGTTGAGCTCGAGCGCGTACTCCATCGGGAGCTCCCGCGCGATCGGCTCGATGAAGCCGCGGACGATCATCGCCATGGCCTCGTCCTCCGGCATCCCCCGGCTCATGAGGTAGAACAGCTGCTCCTCGCTCACCTTCGAGACGGTCGCCTCGTGGCCGAGCTGCACGTCGTCGACGCGGATGTCGATCGCCGGGTAGGTGTCGGAGCGGGAGATGGTGTCGACGAGGAGCGCGTCGCAGCGGACGGTGTTGGCGGAGTGGTGCGCGTTGGCATCCACCCGCACTTCACCGCGGTAGCCTGCGCGGCCGCCGCCTCGCGCGATCGACTTCGAGACGATCGAGGACTGCGTGTAGGGCGCCATGTGGATCATCTTGGCGCCGGCGTCCTGGTGCTGGCCCGGGCCTGCGAAGGCGACGGAGAGCGTCTCGCCCTTGGCGTGCTCGCCCATGAGATAGATGGACGGGTACTTCATCGTGACCTTCGAGCCGATGTTCCCGTCGACCCACTCCATGGTGGCGCCCTCGTGAGCGACGGCACGCTTGGTCACCAGGTTGTAGACGTTGTTCGACCAGTTCTGGATCGTCGTGTAGCGGACGCGGGCGTTCTTCTTGACGATGATCTCCACGACCGCCGAGTGGAGCGAGTCGCTCTTGTAGATCGGGGCCGTGCAGCCTTCGATGTAGTGCACGTACGAACCCTCGTCGGCGATGATGAGCGTCCGCTCGAACTGGCCCATGTTCTCGGTGTTGATGCGGAAGTAGGCCTGCAGCGGGATCTCGACGTGCACGCCGGGCGGCACGTAGACGAAGGAACCGCCCGACCAGACCGCGGTGTTCAGCGCCGCGAACTTGTTGTCCCCGGCGGGGATGACGCTGCCGAAGTACTCCTCGAAGAACTCGGGGTGCTCCTTGAGCGCGGTGTCGGTGTCCATGAAGATGACACCCTGCTCCTCCAGCTCCTCCTGGATCTGGTGGTAGACGACCTCCGACTCGTACTGCGCGGCCACGCCCGCGACGAGGCGCGCGCGCTCTGCCTCGGGGATGCCGAGGCGCTCGTACGTGTTCTTGATGTCCTCGGGAAGGTCTTCCCACGACTGCGCCTGCTTCTCCGTGGACCGCACGAAGTACTTGATGTTGTCGAAGTCGATGTCGGAGAGGTCGGCGCCCCACGTCGGCATGGGCTTGCGACCGAAGAGCTGGTGACCCTTGAGTCGCGTCTTCAGCATCCACTCGGGCTCCGCCTTCAGAGCGGAGATGTCGCGGACGACAGCCTCGCTCAGGCCGCGCCGTGCGCTGGCACCCGCGGCGTCCGCATCGTGCCAGCCGAACTCGTAGACACCGAGGCCCTCGAGTTCCGGACGGTCGATCAGCACATCCGACATGGTTTTCCTCCTCTTCGGCCGCAACGGTGTCATCCGCTCCGGCATTCCCCCGACCCCGTCGTTCTCACGCTGGAGGGTCGTGGACGTGGAGAGGGATGCCGCTTTCAGGGCCGTTCGTGTTGTCGCTCCTCCCGGACGGACCGGGCGGAACCGGCGCTGACGACGCGCCTAGACTTAGGGGGACAGCACGCGCATCGCGCGACTGTTCCAACCCTTCGAGTCTACAGGCAACGCCCGACCCCGTGGCGTGGCCTCACGCCCTTCGGGGCACCATCACAGGAGGCAACGCACATGTCGGGTGCGACCAGCGGCGTGGAGATCGACGAGCGCCCTACGGGCGGGGAACGACCGCCGAGCCGCTTCCGCCTCCCCGGACGCATCGGCCGCGCCACGCGCGTGGTGGCCTGGCTCGTACTGGCGAGCAACGTGCTGATCGTCGGGACCGGCGGGCTCGTGCGCCTCACCGGGTCGGGCATGGGGTGCGAGACGTGGCCGTACTGCACGGCGGACTCGCTGGTGCCCACGCGAGAGCTCGGCATCCACGGACTCATCGAGTTCGGAAACCGCACGCTCACGGGCGTCCTCGTCGTGGTCGCTCTCCTCGCGTTCCTCTCCGTCGTGCGCCTGGCCGCGCCCCGGCGCGACCTCGTCGCCCTGACGCTCGCCGTTGGCTTCGGCATCATCCTGCAGGCGGTGATCGGCGGGATCACGGTGTGGATGCACCTGCACCCGAGCATCGTCGGCCTGCACTACCTCGTCTCCGCCGCGCTCGTGGCCGTCTCCACGGTCTACGTGCACCGCGTCTACGCCGCGCCCGGGCCGCGCGTGCGTCGCGTGACGCCGCCGTACGCCGCTCTCGTCCACGCGACGAGCGCCGCGGTCCTCGTCACGGTGGTCGTCGGCATCCTGCTCACGGGGGCGGGCCCCCACGCCGGCGACGACGCCGCCGCGCGCAACGGACTCGATCCCGTCTTCTGGCAGCACGTCCACAGCTGGCCTGCCTATGTCACCCTCGCGCTGACCCTCACGATCTTCGCGCTGTCGTTCCGGATGCCGGGCGAGCTCCACCTCCCCCGGTGGACTGGACTGCTGCTGCTCGTCGAGCTGGTGCAGATCGGTGTCGGACTCTGGCAGGCGCGGACGGGCCTTCCGATCGTGCTCGTCAACATCCACATGGTGCTCGCGGTGTGCCTCGTGGCCGCGATGACGACGGTCGTGATGAACCTGAAGGTGCTCGACGAGTCGGTCGTCGCCCCGAAGGGCGCGTACACAGCGGCCTCATAGGCGACGCATCGGCCCCGCACGGGTCGGTCCCGCACAGTGTCGGAGGCCGCGAACCCGCGGCACCGCGCCTCCGCTTCCTGCGGTGCGCGGTTGCGACACCCGAGGAGCACCCGCCCATGTCCACTCGTCCCCGTCTGACCCACAGCATCCCGTTCTGGGCGCTCGTCGCCTTCTCCCTGGCATCCGGTCTGGGCGGCGCGTACCTCCTGGTCGAGAAGCTCGGCGGCATGGACGCCCGCCTCACCGATGGCACCGCCACGAGCAACGACGTGTATGTCGGGCAGATCTGGGCCATCCTCGGCGCGATCCTGATCGGCGCGGGTGTCATCGGACTCACCCTGGCGCTGACCGTCGCGGCGCTGCGCTCCTTCGTGCCCGCCCCGGCGGCCGAGGTCGTCGAGCCGCCGGCTTTCGACGCTGAGGACTCCGCCGACGAGTACGGCTACGACGCCCAGCTGGGCTACGAGGCCAACGAGGCCGAGGCGGGCTCGGCGGCGCTCACTGACGCCGATCGCGAGGCCGCGCCCGCCGCACGCTGAGCCCGCGGGGATGATCTGCGCTTCGCCGGCCCGCACCGCCCCCGCCGGTCCGGCGAAGCGCAGACCCTCGCGATCGCCTCGAGCGGAAGCGAGATCAGAACGGCAGCAGCGGGTCGACGGCGATGGCGACGAAGAGCAGCGTCAAGTACGTGATCGAGGCGTGGAACACGCGCATGGGCTTGGTCTGCTCGCCGCGCACCGCCCGGTTGTAGAGCACGTGGGACTCGTAGATGAACCAGCCGCCGAACACGAGGGCCGACACGGTGTACACGACGCCCATGCCACCCACGGGGATGAGCAGGAGCGACGACGCGACGGTCGCCCACGCGTAGAGGATGACCTGCAGCCCGACCTGCGTGCCGCCGCGGGTCGCACCCAGCATCGGCACGTCGACGTCGGCGTAGTCGCCCTTGTACTTCATCGACAGCGGCCAGTAGTGCGGCGGGGTCCACAGGAAGACCAGCAGGAAGAGGATGAACGGCGTCCACGTCAGCGACGCGGTGACCGCCGACCATCCGATCAGCACAGGGAAGCATCCCGCGATGCCGCCCCACACGATGTTCTGCTCCGTACGACGCTTCAGAAGCATCGTGTAGATGACGACGTAGAAGAAGATCGCAGCGACGCTGAGCGAGGCGGCGAGCCAGTTGGTCGTGATCAGGAGCCAGACGGTGGATGCCACGGCCAGCGTCCACGCGAAGACGAGCGCTCCCCGCGGCGAGACCTCGCCCGTCACCAGCGGCCGGTTCTCGGTGCGGTGCATGTGCGCGTCGATGTCGCGGTCGAGGTACATGTTGAACGCGGCGGCCGAACCGGCGCTGAGCGACCCGCCGACGACGGTCGCGAGCACGAGCCACAGGTCGGGCAGACCGTTCTGCGCGAGGATCATGACCGGCACGGTCGTCACGAGCAGCAGCTCGAGCACGCGCGGCTTCGTCAGTTGGACGTACGCCCGGACGGTGCGGCCGAGGGAGGACTTCGGCGTCGTGCGCCCGCTCGTCGTCGTGATGTCCATCGCCCCCGCCGTTTGTTCCGGTCGATTCAGTCTATGGCATCCATTTTCCCGGCCATTCCGGGCGTCGGCCAGGCTCGGGAACCCCGTCACGGAACGCGACACATGGCCGTGGACGCATGCCACAGCGATATGCTGAACACACCTGCGCGCGCGACGCCGCACTCCCCCTTCTGAGGCTCCGATGGGTCGCGCACGTGCCACGACGAAAGGCGAAGTGTGTCAGAGCTGCTGTGGGACGAGATCGATCGGCGCGCGGTGGACACCGCTCGTGTGCTGGCCGCGGATGCCGTGGAGAAGGTCGGCAACGGCCACCCCGGCACCGCGATGAGCCTGGCACCGGCGGCCTATCTCCTCTACCAGCGAGTGCTTCGTCACGATCCGACGGACGTCGACTGGCTGGGGCGCGACCGCTTCATCCTGTCGGCCGGCCACTCCTCGCTCACGCAGTACGTCCAGCTCTACCTGGGCGGATTCGGGCTCGAGCTCGATGACCTGAAGGCGCTCCGCACATGGGGCTCGCTCACGCCGGGTCACCCCGAGTACGGCCACACCAAGGGCGTCGAGATCACGACGGGCCCGCTCGGTCAGGGCCTGGCGTCGGCGGTGGGTTTCGCCTACGCCGCCCGCTACGAGCGCGGACTCTTCGATCCCGAGGCGGCCGCGGGCGAGAGCCCGTTCGACCACTTCGTCTATGTCATCGCCGGTGACGGCGACCTCCAGGAGGGTGTCACGAGCGAGGCCGGATCGCTCGCCGGTCATCAGCAGCTCGGCAACCTCATCGCCATCTACGACTCCAACCAGATCTCGATCGAGGACGACACCAACGTCGCGTTCACGGAGGACGTCCAGAAGCGGTACGAGGCGTACGGCTGGCACGTGCAGACGGTCGACTGGAAGCGCTCTGGCGAGTACGTCGAGGACGTCGCCGAACTCCACTCGGCCATCGAGGCTGCCCAGGGCGTCACCGACAAGCCCTCCCTCATCATCTTGAAGACGATCATCGGGTGGCCCTCGCCCGGCAAGCAGAACACGGGCAAGATCCACGGGTCCGCGCTCGGCGCCGACGAACTGGCCGCCACGAAGAAGGTCCTCGGCTTCGATCCGGAACAGACCTTCGCGGTCGCCGACGACGTCATCGCCCACACCCGCGCACTCGCAGAGCGCGCCGCCGAGGCTCGCACGACGTGGCAGGCGTCGTTCGACGCGTGGGCCGCGGCGAACCCCGAGCGTAAGGCGCTGCTCGACCGTCTCGAGGCCGCGGAGCTTCCCGACGACCTGTCGGCGCCCGTCTTCGAGTCGGGCAAGGAGGTGTCCACGCGTGCGGCGTCCGGTCAGGTCATCAACGCCCTCGCCGCGCAGCTCCCCGAGCTGTGGGGCGGGTCGGCAGACCTCGCCGAGTCGAACCTCACGACGATCAAGGACGCCAAGAGCTTCATCCCCGCCGAGTGGTCGACGCACGAATGGTCGGGCGACCCCTACGGGCGCGTGCTGCACTTCGGTATCCGCGAGCACGCCATGGGCGCCATCGTCAACGGCATCAAGCTCCACGGGCCCACCCGCCCGTTCGGCGGCACGTTCCTGATCTTCAGCGACTACATGCGTCCTGCCGTGCGCTTGGCCGCACTCATGGACATCCCGTCGATCTTCGTCTGGACGCACGACTCCGTCGCCCTCGGTGAGGACGGTCCGACCCACCAGCCGATCGAGCAGCTCGCCACGCTGCGGCTGATCCCGAACTTCACGGTCGTCCGGCCCGCCGATGCGAACGAGACCTCCGCCGCCTGGCTGGAGATCGTGCGCCGCACGAGCGGCGGCCCCGTGGGCATCGCCCTCACGCGCCAGAACATCCCCGTGTTCCCCCGCGGTGAAGGCGGCTTCGCCACGGTCGACGGCGTCGCGAAGGGTGCCTACGTGCTCGTGGATGCCGCCAGCGGCACACCCGACGTGATCCTCATCGCGACGGGCTCCGAGGTCCAACTGGCCGTCTCCGCCCGCGAGACCCTCGCCGCCGAGGGCATCGACGCGCGCGTGGTCTCGGCCCCGTCGCTCGAGTGGTTCGCGGAGCAGGACGACGCGTACCGCGAGTCGGTGCTTCCCGCCGCCGTGACCGCCCGCGTCTCCGTCGAAGCCGGCGCGACGCCCCTGTGGCGCAGCATCGTCGGCGACCGCGGTCGCTCGGTCGGCATCGATCACTTCGGCGCATCCGCCGACTACAAGACCCTGTTCGAGAAGTTCGGCGTCACCGCCGAAGCGGTCGTCGCGGCAGCTCGGGAGACTGTCGGCGCGGCTCGCGCAACTGTCAAGGAGAACGCATGACCACGCCCACGCAGCAGCTGTCCGACGCCGGCGTCAGCATCTGGCTCGACGACCTGTCGCGCTCGCGCATCACGTCCGGCAACCTCGCCGAGCTGATCGAGAGCCGCACGGTCTCGGGTGTGACGACCAACCCGTCGATCTTCCAGGCGGCGATCGGCAACAAGGAGGACGACTCCTACCAGTCGGCCCTCGAGGAACTCGCCGCGCAGGGCGCCGACGCGGATGCCGCGATCTTCGCCCTGACGACCGACGACGTGCGCAACGCCGCCGACATCTTCCGTCCCGTGTACGACGCGACGAACGGCGTCGACGGACGCGTGTCGATCGAGGTCTCCCCCGACCTCGCTCACGACACCGAGGCGACGGTCACCGAGGCGAAGAAGCTGTGGGAGACGGTCGCCCGCGAGAACGCGCTCATCAAGATCCCCGCGACGAAGGCGGGCCTTCCCGCGATCACCGAGGTCATCGCCGCCGGCATCTCCGTCAACGTCACGCTGATCTTCTCGCTGGAGCGCTACGCCGAGGTCATCGACGCCTACCTCGCGGGGCTCGAGCGCGCCGACGCCGCCGGCATCGACCTGTCCGGCATCCACTCGGTCGCCTCCTTCTTCGTGTCTCGCGTCGACACCGAGGTGGACAAGCGTCTCGTCGCGATCGGCTCCGACGACGCCCTCGCGCTCAAGAGCCTCGCCGGTGTCGCCAACGCCCGCCTTGCGTACGAGCTGTTCGAGAAGGCCTTCGCCGACGCGCGCGCGACCGACCTTCTCGCCCGCGGCGCGAACGTCCAGCGGCCGCTGTGGGCCTCGACGGGTGTCAAGGACCCGGCCCTGCCCGACACGCTCTACGTCACCGAGCTCGTCGCCCCCGGCACGGTCAACACCATGCCCGAGAAGACCCTCGAGGCGACGTTCGACCACGGCGTAGTCAGCGGCGACACCATCACCGGCGCCTACGCCGGAGCCCACGACGTCTTCGATCGCCTCGCGGCGGTCGGTGTCGACTTCGCCGACGTCACCCAGGTGCTCGAAGACGAGGGCGTCGAGAAGTTCATCGTCTCCTGGCACGACCTCCAGAACACCGTCTCCGCCGCACTGTCGGCGACGCCGGAGGGCTCGCGTTGAGCTTCGAGATCCACGTCTCGGGGCGCGTCGCGCGGTTGGTCGAACAGACGCTGCCCGGTCTCGTCGATGACCTCGTGGCCAGCGGCATCACGGCCGGCGACGCCGACCTGTGGGGCCCTGCGGCCTCGGACGAGGCGTCGCGGCGCCTCGGCTGGGTGCAAGCGGTCTCCGTCTCGCGGCCGCTCGTCGGCGAGATCGAGGCGCTCCGCGCGGAGCTGCATGCGCGCGGTGTGAGCCGCATCGTTCTCGCCGGCATGGGAGGGTCCTCGCTCGCACCGGAGGTCATCACCCAGACCGCCGGCGTTCCGCTGGTCATCCTCGACTCGACCTCGCCCGGCCAGGTGCTCGCCGCGATCGACGGCGACGCGGCGACGGGCGGTCTCGCCCAGACCGCGCTGGTCGTGTCCTCCAAGTCGGGTTCCACCGTCGAGACCGACTCGGCACGCCGAGCGTTCGAGGCGGCGTGGCGCGACCTGGGGATCGACCCCGCGGAGCGCATCGTCGTCGTGACCGACCCCGGCTCGCCCCTCGAAGCCTCGGCGCGTCAGGCCGGCTACCGCGTGTTCACCGCGGATGCCTCGGTCGGCGGCCGGTACTCGGCCCTCACGGCCTTCGGACTAGTCCCCGCCGGCCTCGCGGGCGTCGACATCGCCGAACTCCTCGACGAAGCGGAAGCCACGCTGCTGGAGGTCGCCATCGACGACCCCCGCAACCCGGCTCTCGTGCTCGCGGCCGCCATCGCGGGCACGGATGCCACGGGCGTCCGCCGCGACAAGCTCGCCCTCGCGAGCGACGGCACCCACATCGTCGGCCTCCCGGACTGGATCGAGCAGCTCGTCGCGGAGTCGACCGGGAAGGAAGGCACCGGCATCCTGCCCGTCGTCCTCCTGCCCGTCTCGCCCGAGGTGGAGCAGACACCCGACGACGTCCAGGTGCTCCGCATCGTCGACGACGCGGAGCACTTCCGTCTGCTCGAACAGAATCCCGACGAGATCCTCATCAGCGGCTCGCTCGGCGCACAGTTCATCGTGTGGGAGTACGCGACGGCCATCGCCGGCCGCCTGCTGGGCATCAACCCGTTCGACCAGCCCGACGTCGAGTCCGCGAAGGAGGCCACTCGTGGCCTCCTCGACGCGCGGCCCGACGCGGGCGCACCCGTCTTCACGCAAGACGGCGTCGAGGTGCGCGTAACCGACCCCGCGCTGGCGGCGTCCGGCACGCTCGAGGGCGTGTTCGATGCCCTGTGGGCGCGCGTTCCCGCCGACGGCTACGTCACCGTGCAGGCTTACGTCGACCGCGGCACGCTCCCGCAACTGTCGGGTCTGCGAGAGCTCATCGCCGCCGACAGCGGACGCCCGACGACCTTCGGCTGGGGGCCGCGGTTCCTCCACTCGACGGGCCAGTATCACAAGGGTGGGCCTGCTCAGGGAGTCTTCGTCCAGATCCTCGAGTCCACCGACGTGGACCTCGAGATCCCGGGTCGTCCGTTCACCTTCGGGGAGCTCATCCGCGCCCAGGCCGCCGGCGACGCGCAGGTCCTGGCCGCGCACGGCCGCCCCGTCGTCACCCTGACCTTGACCGATCCGCAGGTCGAGGTCCTCGCGCTGTTCGAAGCAGCCCAGTAGGAAGCACCCCATCCGATGACTGTCGAGATCTCGCGCGGCCACAATCCGCTGCGCGACCCCGATGACCGCCGCCTCAACCGCATCGCCGGACCGAGCGCCCTGGTCATCTTCGGCGTGACGGGAGACCTGTCGCGCAAGAAGCTGATGCCCGCCGTGTACGACCTCGCCAATCGTGGCCTTCTCCCGCCGGGCTTCGCCCTCGTCGGGTTCGCACGCCGCGACTGGGAGGACCAAGACTTCGCGCAGGTGGTGTACGACGCCGTGCGGCAGCACGCACGCACCCCGTTCCGCGAGGAGACCTGGAAGCAGCTCCTGCAGGGCATCCGCTTCGTCTCGGGCGAGTTCGGTGACGCCGATGCGTTCCGCCGGCTGCGCGAGACGGTGGAGCGGCTCGACACCGAGCGCGGCACCATGGGCAACCACGCCTTCTATCTGTCGATCCCGCCCAAGGACTTCCCGATCGTCGCGCGGCAGCTCAAGGACTCCGGCCTCGTCGACGACACGGCCGACGAGGACAGCTGGCGCCGCGTCGTGATCGAGAAGCCGTTCGGCAGCGACCTCCAGACCGCACGGGAATTGAACGCGGCGCTCGAGGTCGCCTTCCCCGCCGACTCGATCTTCCGCATCGATCACTATCTCGGCAAGGAGACGGTGCAGAACATCCTCGCGCTGCGCTTCGCGAACGAGCTGTACGAGCCGATCTGGAACGCGAACTACGTCGACCACGTGCAGATCACGATGGCCGAAGACATCGGCGTCGGCGGCCGCGCCGGGTACTACGACGGTATCGGTGCCGCCCGCGACGTCATCCAGAACCACCTGCTGCAGCTTCTGGCGCTGACCGCGATGGAGGAGCCGATCTCGCTCGACGCGACGCACCTCCGCGCGGAGAAGGAGAAGGTTCTCGCCGCCGTCCGCGTACCGGAAGACCTCGCGACGTCGACGGCCCGCGGACAATATGCGGGCGGTTGGCAGGGCGGCGAAGAAGTCACCGGCTTCCTCGACGAGGACGGGATGAACCCGTCGTCGACGACGGAGACCTACGCGGCGGTGAAGCTCGAGATCGCAACCCGCCGATGGTCCGGGGTGCCCTTCTACCTCCGGACGGGCAAGCGCCTCGGACGGCGCGTCACCGAGATCGCCGTGGTCTTCAAGCGCGCTCCGCAACACCTGTTCCTTCGCAATCAGACCACCGAACTCGGCCAGAATGCGCTCGTCATCCGGGTGCAGCCCGACGAGGGCGTGACGATCCGATTCGGGTCGAAGGTGCCGGGTGCGGCGACCGAGGTGCGCGACGTCACGATGGACTTCGGCTACGGCCACGCGTTCACCGAGTCGAGCCCCGAAGCCTACGAGCGACTGATCCTCGACGTGCTGCTCGGCGACCCGCCGCTGTTCCCGCGTCATGAAGAGGTCGAGCTGTCCTGGCGCATCCTCGACCCCATCGAGCAGTACTGGGCGAGCCTCGACGAGCCGCTCGAACAGTACTCCCCCGGCTCCTGGGGCCCCTCGTCAGCCGATGAACTCTTGGCCCGCGATGGCCGCGTCTGGAGGCGCCCGTGATTGTCGACCTGCCCGACACCACTGTGTCGAAGATCGCCCGCTCGCTCGTGAACGTGCGCGAGGAGGGCGGCGCCGTCGCTCTCGGCCGTGTC
This sequence comes from Candidatus Microbacterium phytovorans, assembly GCA_029202445.1. Taxonomy (NCBI): domain Bacteria; kingdom Bacillati; phylum Actinomycetota; class Actinomycetes; order Micrococcales; family Microbacteriaceae; genus Microbacterium; species Candidatus Microbacterium phytovorans. Next base: position 653,208 of record CP119321.1, on the reverse strand, counting down.
CTCACCCTCGTGATCGTCACCACGCACGGACTGGAGGAGGAGGCGATCGAAGCGGCCAACGACGCGTCGCGCGAGCACCCGATGAGGGTGATCGTGCTCATGACGCAACCGGAGGGCCCCTCTAAGCTCGACGCGCAGATCCGCGTAGGCGGCGATGCCGGCGCGAGTGAGGTCGTCGTCCTCCGCGCCTCGGGCGACGCCGCCAGCAATGACGAGAGCCTCGTCACGGGTCTCCTGCTCCCCGACGCGCCCGTCGTGGCCTGGTGGCCCGATAACCCGCCGGCCGAGCCCGCCTCCTCGCCCATCGGCCGCATGGCGCAGCGGCGCATCACGGATGCCGCGACGAAGCCCTACTCGAAGGACCGGCTGTCGCTGCTCGGCCCTCACCACGCCCCGGGTGACACCGACCTGGCGTGGACGCGTCTCACGCACTGGCGCGAGCAGCTCGCCGCCGTGCTGGACCAGCCGCCGTACGAACCCGTCACCGCCGTCGAGGTCGTCGGCAGCGGCAGCTCCCCCTCGACGGGACTGCTCGCCGCGTGGCTCCGCCTCAAGCTCGACGTGCCCGTCGACTGGCGCTACGCGCCGCGTGAGGAGTGGCCGCACGGCATCCAGCGCGTGAGGCTGACCCGCGCCTCCGGGGATATCCTCCTGGAGCGCAGCAACGACATCGACGCCACCCTGACGCAGCCGGGTCAGCCGTCGCACGACATCGTCCTCCCGCGCCGAACCCTGCGGGAGTGCCTCGCCGAGGAGCTGCGCAGACTCGATCCCGACCTCCTGTATGGTCGAGTGATCACCGAGGGGTGGGAGCTTCTCGGACCGCCCGAGTCGTCGTCCGGGGAGTCCCCCGTTCCGACCGCGTAGACGACGAAGGAGTCACGATGGCAGTGTTCTCGACCGAGAAGCGAGTCGTCATCAGTGCGGATGCCGGTAGTCTGGCCGCCGCCGTTGCACGTCGCTTCCTCGACCGCTTGGTGCGGCGGGGCGCGGCCGGGAAGACGAGCCACGTTGCGTTGACCGGCGGTCACATCGGCACCGACGTGCTGCGTGCCGCCGGCGCGGACCCTCGGCGCGAAGACGTCGACTGGACACGGGTCCACTTCTGGTGGGGTGACGAGCGGTTCGTCCCGCGCGACGACGAGGAACGGAACGAGCGTGCCGCGCGTCAGGCGCTGCTCGACCACATCGCCGTGCCCCCGGAGAACGTGCACGCCATGGCATCATCCGAAGACGGCCTCGATCTGGATGCCGCCGCGCAGGCCTACGCCGACGAACTCGCTCGTTTCGGCACCGACGACCAGGCATGGCCGACGTTCTGGGTCTGCTTCCTGGGTGTCGGGCCCGACGGTCACATCGCCTCGCTGTTCCCCGATCGTGCGGAGATCCAGGTGACGGACCGCTCCGTGGTGGCCGTGCGGGACTCCCCCAAGCCGCCCGCGGACCGCATCACCCTGACACGGCCCGTGATCAACTCGTCCCGGTGCGTGTGGATGGTCCTGTCGGGCGTCGACAAGGCGGCGGCGTTGGGCCTCGCTCTCGCGGGTGCGAGCTACGACAGTGTGCCGGCGGCAGGGGCGAAGGGGCAGAAGCGCACGATGCTGTTCGTCGACGAAGCGGCAGCACAGCACGTTCCGCCGGAGCTCATCGATCCCGAGTTCTGAGCGGCACCGTCTCGACCGTTCGGTGGCGACCCGTCAGTCTTAGTCTTGGCCGCGACGCTCGCGCAGCTGCTGCAGCGCGTCTCCCAGGAGGGCTTCCGCCTCTTCCTCGGTGCGACGCTCCTTCACATAGGCGAGGTGCGTCTTGTACGGCTCGGTCTTCGCGACGGCCGGCGGATTCGCCTTGTCGCGCCCGGCCGGAAGCCCGGAGTGCGGGGAGTCGATGACCTCGGGAATCTCCTCCTCGGCGATACCCGCCGCGAAGTAGCGGACGGTCTCGTTACCGAGAGCGTCCCAATAGGACACCGCCACACGGTCAGCGTGATGCCCGTGGTCCTGTTCGCCCATCGGTCCCGCACCGACACGGGTGCCGCGGATCGCGTTGCCTCCGGTCGCCATCAGAGGCCCTGGAACTTCGTGATGAGCCCGAGGGCGACGATCGCGACGAACCACACGAGGGCGAGCACGATCGTGAAGCGGTTGAGGTTGCGTTCCGCGAGACCGGAGGAACCGAGCGCGGAGCTCATGCCACCGCCGAACATGTCGGAGAGGCCACCGCCGCGGCCCTTGTGCAGGAGGATCAGGAGCGTCAGCAGGAGGCTGGTGATTCCCAGCAGCACCTGCAGCACGAGCGCGATGATGTCCACAGTCGAAGAGCCTTTCGTGGCGCCCACGGGAGGCGCACAAGGGTCGAGTATACCGGCTGGTGCGGCACGAGACGGCGCCGCACCAGCCGGTGGTCGGGATCAGACCCCGACGTGCTTCTGGTAGCGGATGATCGCGGCGAACTCGTCGGCGAGGAGGCTGGCTCCCCCGACGAGTGCACCATCGACGTCGGGTTCGCGCATGAAGCTCGCGATGTTGCCCGACTTCACCGAACCGCCGTACAGCACGCGCGTGCGCTCGGCCGCGTCGGCTCCGAGGGTTTCGGCGATGACGGAGCGCAGCGCCACGCAGACCTCCTGGGCCTGCTCGGGCGAGGCGACCTGGCCGGTGCCGATGGCCCAGACCGGCTCGTAGGCCACGACGATGTCGGCGTCCGCTGCGACACCCTCCAGGGCCGCACGGAGCTGGGCGACGGAGACGGCCGTGGGCCCGGACTCCTCACGCTGTTCGAGGGTCTCGCCGACGCAGATCACGGGCACGAGACCGTGCTTCAGCGCAGCCTTGACCTTGGCGGCCACGACCTCGTCGGTCTCGTGGTGATACTCCCGACGCTCGGAGTGGCCGATGATCACGTAGTGGACGTCCAGCTTCTTGAGGAAGGCGCCGGACACCTCGCCCGTGTACGCCCCGGCATCCTGCGTCGAGACGTCCTGCGCGCCGAGCTCGAACGGGATCTTGTCCGCGTCGAGAAGCGTCTGCACCGTGCGGATGTCGGTGAAGGGCGGGAAGACTGCCACCTCCACCGAGTCGTCGTCGTGCTTGGCATCCTTCAGTGTCCAGTGCAGCTTCTGCACGAACGCGACCGCCTGGAGGTGGTCGAGGTTCATCTTCCAGTTGCCGGCGATGAGGGGTGTGCGCGTCACTGCCATCCGAGGATCTCCAATCCGGGGAGCTTCTTGCCTTCCAGGAACTCGAGGCTGGCACCGCCACCCGTCGAGATGTGTCCGAACGCGTCGTCCGCGAAGCCGAGCTGACGCACGGCCGCGGCCGAGTCGCCACCACCGACGACGGACAGTCCCTCCACCTGGGTGAGAGCCTCGGCGACGGTGCGGGTGCCTGCCGCGAAGGCGGGCATCTCGAACACTCCCATGGGGCCGTTCCAGAACACCGTCTTCGAGCCGCGAACGGCGTCCGCGAACAGCGTCGCGGTCTCGGGACCGATGTCCAGACCCATGCCGTCGGCGCCGAAGGGCGTCTCCTCCAGCGCGTCCGCGCGCGCCACCACGTGATCCGCGTCTGCGGCGAACCCGGATGCCATGACCGCGTCGACCGGGAGCAGCAGTTCGACCCCGCGCTCCTCAGCCGTCGCGATGTAGCGCTTCACGGTGTCGATCTGGTCGGCTTCCAGGAGGCTCTTGCCCACCTTGTGGCCGAGCGCTGCGAGGAACGTGAACAGCATTCCACCGCCCACCAGGATCTTGTCCGCGCGCGGAAGCAGGTGCTCGATGACGCCCAGCTTGTCGCTGACCTTCGAGCCGCCGAGGACCACGGCGTACGGACGCTCGGGGTTCTCGGTCAGGCGGTCGAGCACGTCGACCTCCTTCTCGATGAGGTAGCCGGCAGCAGACGGCAGGAGCTCGGCGAGGTCGTAGACCGACGCCTGCTTGCGGTGGACGACGCCGAAGCCGTCGGAGACCAATGCGTCGCCCAGAGCAGCGAGCTCTTCCGCGAAGGCGCGACGCGCGGCATCGTCCTTGGCCGTCTCGCCGGCGTTGAAGCGGAGGTTCTCGATCACGGCGATGTCGCCGTCTTCGAGCGCATCCACCGCCTCGCGCGCCGAGGTTCCGACCGTGTCGCGCGCGAACGCGACGGGCTTACCGAGAAGCTCGGACAGCCGCTGCGCGACGGGCTCGAGGCTGTACTTGGCGTCGGGCGCGCCGTCGGGACGGCCGAGGTGGGAGCAGGCGATGACGCGCGCCCCCTGATTGAGCAGATGGTTCAGGGTCGGGAGAGCTGCCCGGACACGACCATCGTCCGTGATGACGCCGTCCTTGAGAGGAACGTTGAAGTCAACACGGACGATGACGCGTTTTCCGGCCAGCGAACCCAGCGAATCGAGGGTGCGCAGAGCCACGGGTCTACCTCAGAGCTTTTCGGCGACGAGCTCGGTGAGGTCGACGAGGCGGTTGGAGTAGCCCCACTCGTTGTCGTACCAGGACGACACCTTCACGAGGTTGCCGCTCACGTTGGTCAGACCGGCGTCGAAGACCGACGAGTGCGGGTCGAGCTGGATGTCGCTGGAGACGATCGCGTCCTCGTTGTACTTCAGGAACCCGACGAGCTCACCCTCCTCGGCCGCCTTCTTGTAGGCGGCGTTGATGACCTCCACCGTCAGGCCCTCGGTCGGCGTGACGATCGTCAGGTCGACGATCGAGCCGGTGGGGACGGGGACACGGTACGACGAGCCGCTGAGCTTGCCGTTGAGCTCCGGGAGGACGAGGCCGATGGCCTTGGCCGCACCGGTCGACGCCGGCACGATGTTGATCGCGGCGGCACGGGCACGGTGCAGGTCGCTGTGCGGGCCGTCCTGCAGGTTCTGGTCGGCCGTGTAGGCGTGGGCCGTCATCATGAAGCCGCGCTCGATGCCGAAGTTGTCGTTGAAGACCTTGGCGAGCGGGGCGAGGCAGTTGGTCGTGCACGACGCGTTGGAGATGACGTGCATCGTCTCGGAGTCGTACGTGTCGTCGTTCACGCCCATGACGAACGTGCCGTCGACGTCGGTGCCGGGAGCCGAGATGATGACCTTCTTGGCACCGCCATCGATGTGCTTCTTGGCGTCGACCGCCTTGGTGAACCGGCCGGTCGACTCGATGACGATGTCGACGCCGAGCTCGCCCCAGGGCAGGTTCGCGGGGTCGCGCTCTTCGAACACCTTGATGGACTTGCCGTTCACGGTGATCGAGTCCGCATCGTACGAGACCTCGGCGTCCAGGCGGCCGCCGACGGAGTCGTACTTGAGCAGGTGCGCGAGCGTCTTGTTGTCGGTGAGGTCGTTCACCGCCACGATGTCGAGGTCCGCACCCTGCTCCAGCGCGGCGCGAAGGAAGTTACGTCCGATGCGGCCGAAGCCGTTGATTCCGATCTTGACAGCCACGGAAATTCTCCTGAGTGTGTCGTGCGCGAGTGCGCGGTTGTTGCGATTCGAACAATGGACAACGGCGTCCGGCCAGGTCGTCAGGAAGCGACGACCGTGACGATCATGACAGTACCAGCAGCCCCGAGGTCTTCTCCCGAGCCGTGTCAAAGCGGGCCTGGACATTGCCCCAGTTGGCGATGTTCCAGGCGGCCTTGACGTAGTCGGCCTTGACGTTCAGGTAGTCGAGGTAGAAGGCGTGCTCCCACATGTCGAGCTGGAAGATCGGAACGGTGCCCTGCGCGGTGTTCGACTGCTGGTCGAACAGCTGTTGGATGATGAGCTGAGCGCCGATCGGGTCCCAGCTCAGCACAGCCCAACCGGATCCCTGGATGCCGGTCGCGGCCGCGGTGAAGTGGGCCTGGAACTTCTCGAAGCTGCCGAAGAACTCGTCGATCGCCGCCTTCAGCTCGCCCTCGGGCTGGCCGCCTCCCCCGTTGCCGGCCGGCGCGAGGTTGGTCCAGAAAATGGAGTGGTTGACGTGACCGCCGAGGTTGAACGCGAGGTCCTTCTCGAGCTTGTTGACGTTCGCGAGGTTGCCCGAGTCACGCGCCTCGGCCAGCTGCTCGAGAGCGGTGTTCGCCCCGGTGACGTACGCCTGGTGGTGCTTCGAGTGGTGCAGCTCCATGATCTTGCCGCTGATGCTGGGCTCCAGCGCCGCGTAGTCGTAGGGGAGCTCGGGAAGCGTATAGGTCGCCATGTTCTCTTCTTCCTGTCGTGCCGCGCCGTAGCGCGACGAGGTGACACTGTGTCGGACTGGGCTTGTTTCAATCCTATTGAGGATTGAGCCAGTCGGCACCGGGTTGCGCCCCATGTGACGCGGGTGTAACCGCCTCAGTCCTCGAGACCTGCGGGCACCGCGGACTCGGTGTCGGGGATGCCGTCGACGGCGGCCTTCTTGTCGGCCATGGCGAGGAGGCGGCGGATGCGACCCGCGACGGCATCCTTCGTCAGCGGGGGGTCGGCGTGGTGACCCAGTTCGTCCAGGCTGGCGTCGCGATGGGCGAGGCGGAGATCGCCGGCCTCACGCAGATGGTCGGGAACGTCGTCGCCGAGGATCTCGAGGGCTCGCTCCACGCGTGCGCACGCCGCGACGGCCGCCTGAGCCGATCGCCGCAGGTTCGCGTCGTCGAAGTTCACGAGACGGTTGACGCCCGCCCGCACCTCGCGTCGCTGGCGCAGCTCTTCCCACGCACTCGCGGTGCGCGCCGCACCCATCTCGGCGAGGGCGGCGCGGATCGCTTCACCGTCGCGCACGACCACGCGGGGAGCGCCACGCACCTCGCGGGCCTTCGCAGCGATACCCAGACGGTGCGCCGCTCCGACGAGCGCCATCGCCGCTTCGGGCGACGGGCACGCGATTTCGAGGGCCGCCGACCGGCCGGGTTCCGAGAGCGCGCCGGCAGCGAGGAATGCGCCGCGCCAGATGGCGGCGAGGTCACCGCGGGAGCCGGTCGTCAGACGGTTGGGGAGTCCTCGCACCGGGCGACGACGCTGATCGAGAAGGCCCGTCTGGCGGGCGAGCGTCTCGCCACCCTCGATGACACGGACAGCGAAGTGTCCACCCGCGCGACCTCCCGATGCCTGCACATGTGCGAGCTCCGGACGCACGCCGTAGATCTCCATGAGCTCACGCGCGACGCGGCGCGCGAGGGCTTCGCTTTCCAGTTCGGCTTCGACCGCGACGCGTCCGGCGATGGAGTGGAGACCTCCGGAGAACCGGAGGAGGGCCGTCAGTTCGGCCACGCGGGCCGTCGGCCGGGGGTCGCGCACCGCCGCCAACTCGATCTTCACGTCAGCGGTCAGGGGCACGGCGGTCCTTCGGTCGAGGGGTGGGGAAAGGGGGCGCGGGATCCTCCGCGACGATGTTCCAGCCTACTCGCGGCCCAGGTCGCGATGTTTCACGCGGACGGCCACCCCGGGGACGTCGGCGAGACGCGCGGCGAGCTCCTTCACCGTGACGACCGACCGGTGCTTGCCTCCCGTGCAGCCGACGGCGACGACCGAATGCTGCTTGTTCTCCCGTTGGTACCCCTCCAGCACCGGGCGGAGCGCGAGGGCGTACGCGTCGATGAACGTCACAGCGCCCTCCTGGGCGAGCACGTAGTCACGCACTTCCGGGTCCTCCCCCGTCAGGGCCTTGAGCTCGGGAACCCAGAACGGATTGGGCAGGAACCGCATGTCGGCGACGAGGTCCACGTCGGTGGGAAGTCCGTACTTGAATCCGAAGCTCATCACGGTCACGGTGTGACGCGCCTGATCCTCGGCGCGGAAGATGTCGAGGATGCGGGTGGCGAGCTGGTGGATGTTGAGGTCGCTCGTGTCGACGATCAGATCGGCTCCCTCGCGGACGACGGCGAGCCGCTCTCGCTCACGACGGATTCCATCGAGGATCGTTCCGTCGCCCTGCAGCGGGTGAGGACGGCGCACGGACTCGAACCGCCGCACCAAGACGTCGTCGGACGCGTCGAGGAACAGTACGCGTAGCGAACGCCCTCCACGCAGCGCCTGGGTGACCGCGGGCAGCGCGGAGAACAGATCGCGCCCGCGGACGTCGACGACCGCCGCCACCTTCGGCAGCGCTCCGGCCGCGGCCTCGGACATCTCGAGGAGGGGTCGCAGCATGAGCGGCGGGAGATTGTCGACGACGTACCAGCCGATGTCTTCGAGCGCATTGGCCGCTGTCGTGCGGCCCGCCCCGGACATCCCGGTGACGATCAGGACCTCGCCTGCCACGTCCGCCACGTGCGCCCCTTCTCTCGTGAGTCCCAGCCTAGCGATTGGCCGCCGGCCCGTGGCTGCTCCTCACCCCGCGGAGAGGTGACCGTGGATGGCCGCCGCGAGTGTGGGGCCGATGCCCGGGAGCTCTGCGATCTCCTCGGGGCTCGCATTGCGCAGCGCGGCCACGGAGCCGAAGTGACGCAGGAGAGCTTTGATCCTCGCGTCGCCGAGACCCGGAACTTCGCTGAGCACCGAACTGATGTCACGCTTGCGCCGCTTGCGCTGGTGGGTGATCGCGAAACGGTGCGCCTCGTCGCGCAGGCGCTGCAGAAGGTACAGCGCTTCCGAGGTGCGCGGCAGGATGACGGGGAAGTCGTCACCGGGGAGCCACACCTCTTCCAGCCGCTTCGCAATGCCGCAGAGCGCGATGTCCTCGTGTCCCGCGTCGCGGAGCGCTCGTGCGGCGGCTTCGACCTGCGGTTGTCCGCCGTCGACGACGAGCAGCTGCGGCCGATACGCGAACCGCGGCCTCTTGCGGGCGGTCACCACGGGTTCGTCGTCGCCGTCCGCCGTCGGGTCGGGCAGGTCTTCGCGCTCGTCCGCGTCGATGTGCGCGAGTCGGCGACGAAGGACCTGGTAGAGCGAATCCGTGTCGTCGGTGGTCTCGGGGACACCGAACGAACGGTACTGGTCCTTGCGCGGGAGTCCGTCTTCGAAGACGACCATGGATGCCACGACGTTCGTGCCGCCGAGGTGCGACACATCGAAGCACTCGATGCGCAGGGGCGCTTCCGACATCCCCAGTGCTTCCTGCAAGTCGGTGAGTGCGCGCGTCCGAGCCGTGTAGTCGCTCGTCCGGCGGGTCTTGTGCAGCATCAACGCCTGTCGGGCATTGAGGGTGGCCGTCTTCATCAGCTCGGCCTTGCGCCCGCGCTGCGCCACTTGCACGGTGACCCGCTTGCCCCGGCGCGACTGCAGCCATGCCTCCAGTTCGTTCGCGTCGTCGGGAAGCGTGGGCACGAGCACCTGCCGGGGAATGTCCGCCGGACTCGCGTCGCCGTAGGTGCGCTGGAGAACCTGGTCGACGAGCTCAGCTCCCGAGATGTCGAGCTCTTTGTCGATCGTCGTCGCGCGGACACCGCGGACACGACCACCGCGGATGACGAAGTGCTGCACCGCAGCGGAGAGCTCGTCTTCGTCGATGCCGAACAGGTCGGCATCCGTGTCCTCCGCCAAGACGAGCGCGCTCCGGTTGAGCACCGCGTCGATCGCCTGCAGCTTGTCACGGTAGACGGCGGCGGACTCGTAGTCCATCGCCGCCGCGGCTTCTTTCATCCGCGCGGTGAGGGTGCGAGTGAAGCGCTGGTCGCCGCCGGACATGAAGGCGACGAAGTCGTCGACGATGGCGCGGTGCTCCGCCACGGTGACCGTCATGGAGCACGGGCCCCCGCAGCGGCCGATCTGCCCGGGGAAACAGGGGCGTCCCGTGGTCATCGCCTTCTTGTACGAGGCGTCGCTGCACGTGCGAATCGGGAACACCTTGATCATGAGATCGATCGTGTCGTGAACGGCCCAGACCTTCGGGTACGGGCCGAAGTACTTCGCTCCCGGAATCCGACGATTTCGTGTGACGATCACGCGCGGAGCCTCGTCAGCTAGTGTGACGGCGAGATACGGGTACGACTTGTCGTCTTTGTATCGCACGTTGAACGGCGGCGAGAACTCCTGGATCCACATGTACTCGAGCTGCAGAGAGTCGACGTCGGTCGCGACGACGGTCCATTCGACCGACGCCGCCGTCGTGACCATGCGCCGCGTGCGTTCGTGGAGCGTATGCAGGGGTGCGAAGTAGTTCGACAGGCGGGCGCGCAGGTTCTTCGCCTTGCCGACGTAGAGCACACGACCGTCGGCGTCGCGGAAGCGGTAAACGCCGGGGTTGGTGGGGATCTCGCCCGGCTTCGGCTTGTACGGGAGCGCGGACGCCACTTCAACCTGCCTTGCGCGCAGTGGCCGCTCTCGTCGCCGGGAGAATCTCGGCCAGGAATGCGCCGGTGTGGCTCTCGCTGACCGCCGCCACCTGCTCGGGGGTGCCCGTCGCGACGATCTGGCCGCCGCCGGCGCCGCCCTCGGGCCCCAGATCGATCACCCAGTCGCTCGACTTGATGACATCGAGGTTGTGCTCGATCACGATGACCGTGTTCCCCTTGTCGACGAGTCCGCCGAGCACTTCGAGCAGGCGACTGACGTCCTCGAAGTGGAGACCTGTCGTCGGCTCGTCGAGCACGTAGATGCTGCGCCCGTTGGATCGCCGCTGCAGTTCGGTGGCGAGCTTGACCCGCTGTGCTTCACCGCCGGAGAGGGTCGTGGCCGATTGCCCCAGCCGCACGTAACCGAGGCCCACGTCGACCAGCGTCTTCAGGTAGCGGTGAATGGCCTGGATGGGTTCGAAGAACTCCGCAGCCTCGGCGATCGGCATGTCGAGCACCTCGGCGATGTTCTTGCCTTTGTAGTGCACCGCCAGGGTGTCACGGTTGTACCGCTTGCCGTGGCAGACCTCGCAGTCGACGTACACGTCGGGGAGGAAGTTCATCTCGATCTTGATCGTGCCGTCACCCGAGCACGCCTCGCACCGACCGCCCTTGACGTTGAAGCTGAACCGCCCCGGCTGATATCCGCGGACCTTCGCCTCGGGGGTTTCGCTGAACAGCGTGCGCACCCGGTCGAAGACGCCCGTGTACGTCGCCGGGTTCGAGCGCGGCGTGCGGCCGATGGGAGCCTGATCGACGTGGACCACCTTGTCGAGGTTGTCCAGCCCCGTCACCCGGGTGTGCTTGCCCGCCACGCGTCGAGCACCGTTCAGCTTCGTCGCCAGCACTTCGTACAGGATGCCGTTGACCAGCGTCGACTTGCCCGATCCGCTCACCCCCGTCACGGCTGTCAGCACGCCGAGCGGGAAGTCGACCGTCACGTTCTTGAGGTTGTTCTCCCGTGCCCCCACGACGGTGACGACGCGCTTCTTGTCGATCTTGCGACGGCGCGTGGGCGTCTCGATCGCGCGGCGTCCGCTGAGGTAGGCGCCGGTGATCGAACGCTCGTCGTCGAGGAGCGAGGACAGCGGCCCGGAGTGCACGACCTCTCCCCCGTGCACACCCGCGCGCGGTCCGATGTCGACCACCCAGTCGGCGGCGTCGATGGTCTCCTCGTCGTGCTCGACCACGATGAGCGTGTTGCCGAGGTCTTTCAGCCGCACCAGCGTCTCGATGAGGCGACGGTTGTCGCGCTGATGGAGCCCGATCGACGGTTCGTCGAGCACGTAGAGGACTCCGGTCAGGCCGGAACCGATCTGGGTCGCGAGACGGATGCGCTGGGCTTCGCCGCCCGAGAGAGAGCCGGCCGACCGGCTCAGGCTGAGGTAGTTCAGTCCCACCTGGATGAGGAAGTCGAGGCGTGCGCGGATCTCCCGCAGCACCGCCGCGGCGATCTGCGCCTCGCGATCGGTGAGCTCGAGGTCGGCGAAGTAGGTCTGCGCTTCGCCGAGACTCATGCGAGAGGCATCCGCGATGGAGTGTCCATGCACCTGGACGGCGAGAACTTCCGGCTTGAGCCGATCGCCCTTGCACACGGGGCACGGCACCTCGCGCAGATACTCCGACCAGCGCTGGCGCTGCGTGTCGGACTCCGCCTGCGTGTACTGCCGCTCGATGTACGGGATGACGCCTTCGAACCCGGACGTGTAGCGCATCTCACGGCCGTAGCGGTTCTTCCAGCGGACGGTGACCTTGAAGTTCTCGCCGCGCAGCACGGCGTCCTGCACGCGATCGGGAAGGTCGCGCCACGGGGTGTCGAGGGAGAAGTCGAGATCGTCGGCGAGGCCTGTGAGCAGGCGCTCGTAGTACTGGAAGAGCCCCTTCCCCTGGGTCGTCCACGGCAGGATCGCCCCCTCGTTGATCGACAGTTCCTCGTCGCCGAGGAGCAGGTCGACATCGACGGACATGCGGGTGCCGAGCCCGGAACAGGCCGGGCAGGCACCGAACGGCGCGTTGAAGGAGAAGGTGCGGGGCTCGATCTCGGTGAGCTGCAGCGGGTGCCCGTTCGGACACGCCAGCTTCTCCGAGTAGTTCTGCCACGCGTCGTCGCCCTGCTCGTCGACGAAGTTGACCTGCATGGTCCCGCCCGCGAGCCCGAGCGCCGTCTCGACCGAATCGGTGATCCGCCCGAGCAGATCCGGGGCGGCGACGAGGCGGTCGACGACGACGGCGATGTCGTGCTTGTAGCTCTTCTTCAGCGTGGGCGGCTCGGCCAACTGCACGAGCTCACCGTCGACGACGGCGCGCGCGTAGCCCTTCGCGGACAGCTCCTTGAAGAGGTCGACGAACTCGCCCTTCTTCTGGGTGACGACGGGAGCGACGATCTGATAGCGCGTGCGCTCCGGCAGTTCCGCCAGCTGATCGGCGATCTGCTGGACTGTCTGACGCTGGATGCGCTCGCCGCACTCGGGGCAATGCGGAACCCCGATGCGCGCCCAGAGGAGGCGCATGTAGTCGTGGATCTCGGTGATCGTGCCCACCGTCGAGCGCGGGTTGCGGTTGGTCGACTTCTGATCGATCGACACCGCTGGGCTCAGCCCCTCGATGAAGTCGACGTCGGGGCGGTCGACCTGCCCCAGGAACTGACGCGCGTAAGAGCTCAGCGACTCGACATAGCGACGCTGACCCTCGGCGAAGATCGTGTCGAACGCGAGACTCGACTTTCCGGACCCCGACAGGCCCGTGAACACCACGAGCGCGTCGCGCGGGAGGTCGAGATCGACGTCTTTCAGGTTGTGTACGCGGGCACCGCGGACACTGAGTTTCGACGGGGAGGCGACGGGGACAATGGGCACCGGACAAGTCTAGGTCGGGCCTCGGACATCGGCTCCGGCAGGTGCGCGGACGCACCCGCCGACGGGTGTCAGCGCCGGGGGCCGGCAAAGCGTACGAGGGCGTCGCGTAACGCGGCGACCTCGGTGGCATCCATTCCCGTGAGCTCCAGGATGCGCTTGGGGACAGCGAGCGCTTCCTCGCGCAGCGCCAGCCCCTCGGCGGTCAGACCGATCTCCAGCACGCGTTCGTCGTCGGCGCGGCGGGCGCGAACGACCCGCCCCTGCGCCTCGAGCCGCTTCACGAGGGGCGAGAGGGTGGCAGGCTCCATCGCCAGTTCATCGGCGAGGCCGGCGAGCGAGCGCGGTGCGCTCTCCCAGAGCGCGAGCATGACGAGGTACTGCGGATGAGTGAGACCGAGCGGTTCGAGGACCGGTCGATAGAGCGCGACGACGTTGCGGGCCGCCGTCACGACAGCGAAGCAGAGCTGATTGTCGAGCTTCAGCAGGTCCGCACGCTCATCCATGCGCCGAGTGTAGCAATTACTTAGTACACTAATCATCATGACGCGAAGCGAATCACGCCCGCCGCTGCGAGAGCGCGTGCGGGAGGCCGGCGGCTGGTATGCGTACCTCAACAGCCGGCTCATCCGCGTTGCCGGTCCCGCGTCGGTCGGCCCCTACGACACGGATCCGGAGCCCGTACGCACCGAGCGGGCCTGCCCCCTGTGCGGTGCGCCGATGTCGCAGCACAGTTTCGATCGGAGCGGACCCAAGCCGCTCATGCACTGCCCGTAAGCACTGCCCATAAGCACTGCCCATAAGCACTTCCGACGGCACTACCGGCGAGCATCACCTGCGCAGATTCGGGACGCGGCGCAGGTCACCCGCCGTCGAGAGAGATCGTCCCGTCTGCGGCAAGCGTCCATCCCGGATTGACCGCGACTTCCCATGGATGCCCGTCGGGGTCGATGAACACTCCGGAGTATCCGCCCCACTCCGTCCGCGCCGCCTCCCGGGCGAGCCGTGCTCCGGCATCCTTTGCCGTCTGCAGGATGCCGTCGACCTCCTCGGGGGTCTGCACGTTGTAGGCGAGGGTGACCCCTCCCCAACCACCGGCGTCATCGACGCCCGAGTCGGCCGCGAGCGAGTCACGTGACCACAGGGCGAGGACCATCCCGCCCATCTGATAGAACGCGACCTCACCCGGGACGGACGCGTCGTGCGGCTCCCATCCGAGCGCCGCGTAGAACGAGCGTGAGCGCTCCAACCTCGCCACTCCGAGGGTGATGAGGCTGATGCGCTGTTGCATGAGGGTTCCTTCTCCGGCGAATGGCCGGGCGACGGCTCAGGCGTGCCCCGCACGCTCCATGGCGCGGAGTTCCCGCTTGAGGTCCTGCACCTCGTCGCGAAGACGTGCGGCGAGTTCGAACTTCAGCTCCCCCGCAGCGGCGAGCATCTGGTTCGACAGATCTTCGATGGTCGCCTCCAGTTGGTTCGCACCCTCCGCGGCGATGCCCTCCCGCCGGAGTCCGGGCGTGGGACTCTTCCCCTTGCCGGACTTCGTCTTCTTCGACAGCATCGCCTTCGTGTCAGACGCCTCGCGGGCAAGCACATCGGTGATATCGGCGATCTTCTTGCGGAGCGGCTGCGGATCGATGCCGTGTGCCGTGTTGTAAGCGACCTGCTTCTCGCGGCGACGGTCGGTCTCTTCGATGGCCGCTCGCATGGAGTCGGTCATGTTGTCGGCGTACATGTGCACCTCGCCCGACACGTTGCGCGCCGCGCGGCCGATGGTCTGGATGAGCGAGGTCCCGGAACGGAGGAAGCCCTCCTTGTCGGCGTCGAGGATCGCAACGAGTGACACCTCTGGCAGATCGAGGCCCTCGCGGAGGAGGTTGATGCCGACCAGCACGTCATAGACGCCCGAACGAAGCTCGGTGAGCAGTTCCACTCGGCGGAGCGTGTCGACGTCCGAGTGCAGGTAGCGCACGCGTACACCGTGCTCACCCAGGAAGTCGGTGAGTTCTTCGGCCATCTTCTTCGTGAGCGTGGTGACCAGGACGCGCTCGTCGCGATCGACGCGGAGGCGGATCTCTTCGAGCAGGTCGTCGATCTGCCCCTTGGACGGCTTCAGGATGATCTGAGGATCGACGAGTCCGGTCGGACGGATGATCTGCTCGACCACTCCATCGGCGATCCCCATCTCGTAGCGGCCGGGCGTCGCCGACAGGTAGACGGTCTGTCCGATGCGCTGCTTGAACTCGTCGAAGCGCAGCGGACGATTGTCGAGCGCGCTCGGAAGCCGGAAGCCGTGGTCGACGAGCGTGCGCTTGCGAGACGCATCGCCCTCGTACATCGCTCCGATCTGCGGCACGGTGACGTGCGACTCGTCGATGACCATGAGGAAATCGTCGGGGAAGAAGTCGAGCAGCGTGTGCGGGGGCTCCCCCGCACTGCGCCCGTCGAGGTGACGCGAGTAGTTCTCGATGCCGGAGCAGAACCCCAGCTGCTGCAGCATCTCCAGGTCGAACGTCGTGCGCATGCGCAGACGCTGGGCCTCGAGCAGCTTGCCCTGGCCTTCGAGCTCCGCGAGCCTGGCCGCCAGCTCGGTCTCGATCGTGCCGATGGCCCGCTGCACGGTGTCGGTCCCCGCGACGTAGTGGGATGCCGGAAAGATCGGCACGCTGTCGAGCTTCTGCACGACCTCGCCCGTGAGCGGGTGCAGCATGTACAGCGCCTCGATCTCGTCGCCGAAGAGCTCGATCCGGACGGCGTACTCCTCGTACACCGGGATGATCTCGATGGTGTCGCCCCGCACCCGGAAGTTGCCCCGCGAGAAGTCGACGTCGTTCCGGTTGTACTGCATCGCGATGAACTTGCGGATGAGAGCGTCGCGGTCGTATCGCTCACCCACCTGCAATGCCACCATCGCGCGCATGTACTCCTCGGGCGCGCCGAGGCCGTAGATGCAGGACACCGTCGACACGACCACGACGTCGCGTCGGCTGAGCAGCGAGTTCGTCGTCGAGTGACGCAGCCGCTCCACCTCGGCGTTGACCGAGGAGTCCTTCTCGATGAAGGTATCGGTCTGCGGAACGTAGGCTTCGGGCTGGTAGTAGTCGTAGTAGCTGACGAAGTACTCGACCGCGTTGTGGGGCATGAGGTCGCGGAACTCGTTGGCCAGCTGGGCGGCGAGGGTCTTGTTGTGCGCAAGGACGAGCGTCGGTCGCTGCACCTGTTCGATGAGCCACGCAGTGGTCGCCGACTTGCCCGTACCGGTGGCGCCGAGGAGGACCACATCGGTCTCCCCCGCGTTGATGCGAGCGGCCAGATCGGCGATCGCCTGCGGCTGATCACCGCTCGGGGCGTACTCGCTGACGACCTCGAAGGGTCGGACGGATCGCGTGGGCTGCATCATTCCAGCGTAGGCCGCACCTCCGACATCGTGGGTCGGATGCCGAGGCGCCGCGTACGCTGGTGGCGTGATCGAGTTCCTGGTCGGATCGGGCTTGGCGGCCGCCGCCGGCCTGAACGCGTGGATGCCGCTCTTCCTGCTCGGCCTCGCCGATCGAATCGTCCCCGCCGTCGAGCTTCCCGCCGCCTGGGCGTGGCTGTCCAGCGACGTGGCCCTCTGGATCACCGGCGTGCTGCTGGTCGTGGAGATCGTCGCCGACAAGGTGCCCGCGGTCGATTCGGTCAACGACGTCCTGCAGACGGTCGTCCGACCCGCATCGGGTGGGATCGTCTTCGGGGCCGGCGCGACCAGCGAGACAGCGCGAGTGGCCGACCCGGCATCCCTGTTCGTCGACAACGCGTGGGTCCCCATCGTGGTGGGCGTCGTGATCGCGCTCGCCGTCCACGCGGTGAAAGCCTCGGTGCGCCCGGTCGCGAACCTTGCGACCGCGGGCGTTGCGGCGCCCGTCGTGTCCACGATCGAGGACGTGTCGGCATTCGCCCTCGTCGCGGCCGCGATCTTCGTTCCGGTGCTCGCCGGCATCCTCCTGATCGCGCTGCTCGTCGCCGCGATCGCGCTGTTGCGCCGGCGTCGACGCCTGCGCACTCTGCGCGCCGGCGCTCAGCCCTCGTTCGACTGACGCCCGAGCGGCGACGCAGCGCGCAGACGCTCCCACAGGCGGTCCGTCTGATCCTGCGTCGCGCTGAGCTGCCCGCCCGTGTCGATCACGACATCCGCGATCGCGAGACGACGATCGTCGGAGGCTTGCGCCCCGATGCGTGCTGCGGCATCCTCCTCCGTCATCCCCCGCACCTCGACGAGCCGTCGTCGACGAACGTCCGCCGGAGCGTGGGCGACGACCACGAGATCCCACGGGTCGTCGACGCGCGCCTCCACCAGCAAGGGGACGTCATAGACGACGACCGCCCCGGGGTCGTCGGCGAACGCCGCAGCGAACCGGCGAGCCGACTCCTCGCGTACCGCAGGATGGACGATGCCGTTCAGCCGGGCGAGAGCCGCCGGGTCGCCGAAGACGCGGGCTCCGAGCGCCGCCCGGTCCAGCTCACCGTCAGGCCGCAGCACGTCGTCGCCGAACTCGGCGGCGATCGCAGCGAGCACCGGTGAGCCGGCGCGTTGCACCTCGCGGACCAGCGCGTCGGCGTCGACGATGACGGCACCGAGGGCCTTCAGCCGCGCCGCGATGGTGGATTTCCCGGAGGCGATCCCTCCGGTCAGAGCGATGAGAGGCATGGCTAGAGGATGTCATGACCTTTCGCTGATCATCTCCTCTCCCAAGCCCAAGCGACGCTTGAGGGCGTCTTGAGGGAAACCTGAGACTGCCCCTCTAACGTCAGTGATGCAGGCAGAGAGACCCGAAATCGAAGCCTCACCGAAGCGGGACCCGAACCCGCCTCGGTCACATCGAATAAATCCGGTCAGCCCGAACACGACCGACACAGCCCCGCCCCGGAGGACCCGAACCTCCGGTGGCGCGGCGCTGTTCGGCGCGCTCGAACACCGACACCATCGCCTGAAAGGCCCCCCGAAATGACCTCGAACGACATCACCACCGCTCCCGTCCAGACCGAGGAGCGCAAGAGCAAGCGCCGCGCGATCGTGGCCTTCACGCTCGCCGCCCTCGCCGTCGGCGGCATCGGCGCCGCGGCCACGAGCGCCGCCTGGACCGACAACGTCTTCTTCTCGGCCAAGGCCGAGGCGGCGACCTTCAACCTCCAGGGTTCGCTCAACGGCACCACCTGGCAGGAGTCGGACAACAGCGGCTCGATCCAGCTGGTCGTCCCCGCCTCGAGCCTCGCGAACCTGCTGCCGGGCGACACCCGCACCATCAACCTCTACGTGAAGAACCTCGGCACGGCCGCCGCCTCGCTGACCTCCTCGGTCGCCTGGGCCACGTCGCCGGCCTCCACCTTCACCACCAACCCGACCACCGCCGTCGAGGGCCTCTCGGCCACGCTGACGCCGGCCGGCGGAGCGACCGAGACCGACCAGTTCCAGCTGAAGGTCACCACCGACAGCGCCTGGGCCTCGAGCAACCAGGGCAAGTCCGGCACGATCATCGTCACGATCGCCGGCACCGCCGTCGCTCCGTAATCGCGACACCGCACACGACAACAGACCCACCGCAGCTCACACAGGAAAGAGAGGAACGACGATGAAGCTTCTGCGCAGACTCGCCGACATCACCCTCTGGATCCTCGCCGCGGTGGGTCTGGCGTGTGCCCTGGTCTGGGGCGCGACCGCCCTCGGCCTCATCAAGCCGCTCATCGTGATCTCGGGCTCCATGGAGCCGGGGATCATGACGGGTGACCTCGTTGTGGATGTTCCGGTGGCTACCGCCGACGTCGTCGTGGGAGACGTCGTGAGCTTGCCCTCGGACCTCACTCACAACCTGGTGACACATCGAGTCCAGAAGATCGTCGACCTGGGGGACGGCCGTTTTCGGATCTCGATGAAGGGCGACAACAATGCCGCTCCGGACGCCCTCGATTACAACGTGGGTGACCGGGTGTGGCAGCCGGTGCTGCAGTTCAGCGGCTGGGGGGCCGCTGTGCAGCGTCTCACGACACCGGCTGTCGCCCTGCCTCTGGTGATCGGGCTCGTAGCACTGCTGGGGATAACTCTGCTGCTGCCCGCTCCGAAGAGCCGGCGTTCCGGTGCGGTCGCGGGGGCTCCTTCCGTGCCGGACGCCACAACGGTCACGACCGAAACCGACCGTGCCGACGCTGAGCTGGTGCTGCGGTGACCGCGGCCCGCGCGCGTCTGGTCGCGCTCGCCGCCGTCGTCGGCGCGACCGCCGCGATGGGGATCGCCGGCGCGTCGCCTGCCAGCGCTCGCACGGTGCCTCTGACGTACGACCTCGGTGTCGTCCTGCCCGGTCAGACGCGCTCGATCGAACGCACCATCGACATCCCTCGGGATGCCACGGTGGTCTCCGCACAGTTCGCGGACGGTGCGGGGGGAACCGGGTGGGACGCTCAGCTCTGCAAGGAAGATGACTGCTCCGCGGTGGGCGACCTGACCGATGCGGCCCTGGCTGCGGGAGAGTATCGTCTCGTCGTGACCCTCGCCATGCCCGTCGACGCCACGGGCGTCCTGGGAACCTCGGCCACCGGATCGTTGACTCTCGTCGACGCCGGCGTGGATGCGGACGCGATTCTTCCCGCCACGGGCGGCACGCTTCCGCTCGCGGCCGGCCTGGTCGGCGGCGCTCTCGCCGCAGGCGGGATGCTCCTCCTCCTCGTCGGTGGAGGTCGCCGCCGGCGTCAGGTACCCGCCGAGGCGCGCTCATGACCCGCGTCCGCGCCGCTCGCACACGCTGGGCGACCGCCGTCGTGGCGGTGCTGCTCGCTGTCGGCGGCATCGGTGTCGCGGGTGCCGTGCAGGACACGCAGGCCGCATGGACCGACCGCACGCATGTGTCTGCTGTCGCCACGGGCGGCAGCTGGGTGGCCCCGACGACCTATGGATGCACGGCGATGAACGCCAACGGCACCGAGAAGAACGGGGGCCGTTGCACCGTCACGTCGGTCACGGCCAACGAATGGGGTACTGCCCCCGACCGCCAGCGCGGCTACACCGTGACCTTCAACACGAACGCCGGCAACGGCTACGTCCAGTTCTCGATCAGCCTCGTCGTCTCGGGCGTATCCTCGGACTTCTCCTGGAGCAACGCGGGCGTCCTCGACAACGGTCAGGTCACCCCGAACAACGGCTGGACGTGCGCGCAGCTCCCGACTCTCACGGGCAAGACCCCCACCAACTGGGGATGGGGAAGCTCGAGCCAGATCTACTTCCAGGTCACCGAGAACCGCTCCAGCGCGACGGTGACCTGCGGATGAGCGCGCCGACACAGCCTTCGTCCGTCCGGTTCCGATCCGTCTTCTGGGATATCATCTCGGATGCCGGTCCCCTCACCGCCATCTCCGACCGGCAATCGGAGGGAACCCCGTTGCCGGACTCACAGGTCGCCGTCGTCGTCGAAGACGATCCGGACATCCGCGCACTCATCACGGACGTCCTGGATCAGGCCGGGTTCCGCGTGTATCCCGCGGGCTCCGGTGTCGAAGGGCTCGCGCTCATCGCCGAGCACCAGCCGATCGTGACGACTCTCGACGTCAGCCTTCCCGGCATGGACGGCTTCGAGACCGCTCGACGCATCCGCTCCGTCAGCGGCACGTACATCGTCATGCTGACGGCGCGCGCCGACGAGATCGACACCCTCCAGGGGCTCCAGGCGGGCGCCGACGACTACATCACCAAGCCGTTCCGCCCCCGCGAGCTGCGCGCCCGCATCGAGGCGATGCTCCGCCGCCCCCGCACGTTCGGGCTCCCCGACCTGCCGGCCGGCGTCGAGTCGACGGTACCGAGCATTCCCGCTCCCGCGCCCGATGAGGGCGGGTGGCTCGAGCACAAGGGACTGCGTCTGCACCCTGACATGCGTATCGCGTCGGCCGACGAGGAAACCCTCGATCTCACGCGCAGTGAGTTCGACATCCTTCACAACCTCTTGAGCGCGGGCCGGCGGGTCGTCGGCAAGAACGAACTCGCATTGATGCTCCGTGGTGAGAGTCATCTGGGCATCGGGTTCGTCAGCGAACACGACACGCGCGCGATCGAAGTCCACGTCGCGAACCTGCGCCGCAAGCTCGGCGAATCGGCCGCACAGCCCCGCTGGATCGAAACGATCCGCGGAATCGGCTACCGCCTCACCCTCTGAATCGCGCTCCGTCCGCCCGCGTCGTCACTCCGCTTCCGCGAGGATCACGGAGGCGTCCGGGCTCGTCGAGGAACGTCGCGCGGCACGCTGGGCCGCATCCACCAGCGCGCCGGCGTCGTGTCCGAGTTCGTCGCTCAGGGCGACGCCGATGCCGATCACGGGGATGACGGCACTCCCCCGGGCGGCGAAGTCATCCAGGAGTCGACGCTGCACGCGGCTCGCGATGCGACGGGCGTCAGCGGCGGTGGGCGGCTCGAAGGCGATCAGCATGGCATCCTCCGCCTCACCCACGAGGGAGAACGTCGGCGCATACCGGCGCACTCCTCGCCGGAACCCCTCATCGATCGCCTCCTGCTCCCCCGTGCCGAAGGCGACCCCGATGTGAGAGAGGTCATCGATGCGCAGCGCGACGACACCGAACAGCTCGCCGGAGTTCTGCGCGCGGGTCAACACGCTCGGCAAAGCGGCCCGGAAGGACGCCGGGCTCAGGGTGCCGTCCGGCGACACCTCGAGGATCGCGTGCTCCCTGTCCTGACGCACGGTGACTCGGCCGCTGCGGAGCATCGTCGCCGTCGTGAGGGCGACGATGGTCAAGACGATCGACACGAGACCGGTGATACTCGACGAGAACCAGGTCATGAAGATCGGGCTTTCCGGGCCCTGCGTGGCGAGGACGAACGCGCGTCCGTAGTAGTAGATCGCGACGAGTGCCAGCACGATGGTGAACCCGAGCGAGCTCAACACGGCCCCCATCGCGCCGCGGCGGGACTCGATCGAACCCAGCAGGGAGAACGTGGCGATGCCGAGGAACATCTGCACCGAGCCGGCCCAGTCCCCCGCCTGCGGACCGGGAAGCAGTGTCGCGAGGAGCTGACCCACGACGGCGGCGGCCACGACGACGCCCGGGATGCGGATGCTGCGACCGTTGAAACTGCGACCGCCGAGCCAGAAGAAGCCGCCCGTGGCGACGAGCGCGGAGTTGCCGATCGCGATGGCGATCCAGGGCTCAGAGGTCGCTTGCCAGACGAGGTAGGCGGTCACCGTGAGCATGCCGCTGAGGAAGGCCAGCGCCCACACACGGCCCGCACCGACCTCCCGACGCAGGAGCGTCTCCACGAGATACAGCACGCCCGCCGTGAGGGTGACGATCGCCACGATCAGATTGACGGTGAACAGGTCGATCACGGAGCGCCCTCCTCGGCGTTGGGGGAATGAGCGGGTTCCGCGCCTATGACGGGTGCCTCTTTCGGGTGCGCGAGCGGCAGTCGCACGATGAAGGTCGCGCCTTCATCGAGTCCGGTCCGGACGGTGATCTCCCCCGCGTGAGCCCGCACGATCTCCCGACTGATCGCGAGACCGAGTCCGCTGCCGTGCGTCGTCGAATTGCGCACGAGCCCGGAACGAAAGAACCTCTCGAACAGGCGGGGCAATTCACTCTCCGGGATGCCGGGGCCGTTGTCGCTGACCGCGAGCCACACGTGCGCCTCGTCGCTGGTGAGACCCACCGTGACCCTTCCACCGGGGTGGCTGTACTTGATCGCGTTGGAGAGCAGGTTGTCGATCACCTGACGCATCCGCAGCGGATCGGCGACCGTGCGGACGTCCTCGACTGCGTCGGTCTCGATCGTCATGCGGCGCTCCGTCGCGCGCGGCAGGGCGGACTCCACAGCGGAGTCGACCAGCTTGGCGAGATCGACGAGTTCGGGTCGAAGCGTGAGTTCCACGCCGCGGTGGGATGCCGCCGACGCTGTCAGCAGGTCTGCCACCAGATCGAGGAGCCGGCTGGAGTTGCGTTCCACCACCTCGAGGCTGCGCCTGCTCACCGGCGACAGGCTCGGGTCGTCCAGCGCGAGCTCGACGTATCCCATGATTGACGTCAGCGGGGTGCGCAGCTCGTGGGAAACGGATGCCACGAGGTCTTCTCTTGCACGCAGCGCGAGCTCTTCGGCCGTGACGTCGAGCGTGACGATGATCATGCCGGCATCCGTCAGGTCTTTGTCGACGAGTCGGCGGGCGGTGGACCGCAGCGCTCGCCGCTTCTCCTCACCGGGGTCACCGTGCCAGACGAGGGCGTTCTCGAACTCCTCACCGCGGCGGGCGCGCGCGAGCGGAAGGTCGTCATCGCCGATCGGCGTGATGCCGTCCGCCGCGTACGCGCGCGATGCGCCTGCACTCGCCCGCTGCAGGCGCCCGTGTGCTTCGTTCGTGACGACGAGCGATCCGTCGGTCGTGAGGCGGATGACTCCGAAGTCGACGGCTTGCAGTACCTCCGTCACGAGATCCTCCTGGCTGCGTGCCCGGTCCACGGAGCGCTGCAGGTACTGGGACTGCTTGTCCAGGAGCACCCTCTGTACGAGGGCGCGACGAGACCCGAGCGCGGCCACCGTCGCCAGGCCCGCGATCATGACCGGGAAGAGGAACGTCGACGGGCTCAGCGTCTGCGACGGCTCCAATGCCATGAGCGACCAGTACGCGGCCGAGATCACGGACACACCGAGGAAGGCGCCCCACCCGCCGAACGCTGAGGCGATCCAGATCGCGGGAAACGCCCAGAGCAGTCCGAGCGCCGCCTCGGGGGCTGCGGCGCGCAGCAACATGATGGCGCCGATGTCGACGAGAGGGAGGATGAGGATCGCGAGGGAAGGGAACCTCGTCCAGGGCAGGATGAACGCGGCGCCGGTCGCGAGGAACACGATGGTCACTCCGTACATGAGGAGCGGACCGCTTCCCACCATGTCGAACAGGACCACGAGCACCGAGGCCAGGAGCACGACAGCGCCGAGCAACACCTGATTCAGGAGCAGAGACCGGTCACGACCGCGCCCGATGGTGCGGGGGGTCGGCGCCGGTCCGGTGAAGCTCACATACAGACGCTACAGCCCGAAGACCCCGCAGACGCGGAAGGGGGCCGCGACCTGACGGTCACGACCCCCTTCGGAGCGATTCGACTCAGCGGCCGGAGAGCTTCTCGCGAAGCGCCGCGAGCGCCTCGTCGTCGGCCAGCGTGCCGCCGACGCTCGACGTGTCGGACGAGAAGGACGATCCGCCGGCCTCGGCCGGGGCAGCTGCCTCGGCCTCGAGCGCCTTGGCGACAGCGGCCTTGTGAGCCTCCCAGCGACCCTGGGCCGCAGCGTACTCCTGCTCCCACTTCTCGCGCTGAGCGTCGAAGCCCTCGAGCCAGGCACCCGACTCGGGGTCGAAGCCCTCGGGGTACTTGTACTCGCCGTTCTCGTCGTACTCGGTGGCCATGCCGTACAGCGCCGGGTCGAACTCGGTGCCGTTGGGGTCGACCGACTCGTTGGCCTGCTTGAGCGACAGCGAGATGCGGCGACGCTCGAGGTCGATGTCGATGATCTTGACGAAGACCTCTTCACCGACCGACACGACCTGCTCGGCGAGCTCGACGTGCTTGCCCGAGAGCTCGGAGATGTGCACGAGGCCCTCGATGCCGTCGGCGACGCGGACGAACGCACCGAACGGAACGAGCTTGGTGACCTTGCCCGGAGCGACCTGACCGATCGCGTGCGTGCGTGCGAACACCTGCCACGGGTCTTCCTGCGTCGCCTTCAGCGACAGGGAGACGCGCTCGCGGTCGAGATCGACCTCGAGGATCTCGACGGTGACCTCCTGGCCGACCTCGACGACCTCGGACGCGTGCTCGATGTGCTTCCACGAGAGCTCGGAGACGTGCACGAGGCCGTCCACGCCGCCCAGGTCGACGAACGCACCGAAGTTGACGATCGACGACACGACACCCTTGCGGACCTGACCCTTGTGCAGGTTGTTGAGGAACGTGGTGCGCGACTCGGACTGCGTCTGCTCGAGCAGGGCGCGGCGCGAGAGCACGACGTTGTTGCGGTTCTTGTCGAGCTCGAGGATCTTCGCCTCGATCTCCTGGCCGAGGTACGGCGTGAGGTCGCGGACGCGACGCAGCTCGATGAGCGACGCGGGCAGGAAGCCGCGGAGGCCGATGTCGACGATGAGACCACCCTTGACGACCTCGATCACGGAGCCGGTGACCACACCGTCGTTCTCCTTGATCTTCTCGACGTCGCCCCAGGCGCGCTCGTACTGCGCACGCTTCTTGGAGAGGATGAGGCGGCCTTCCTTGTCCTCCTTCTGGAGAACGAGGGCTTCGACCTCGTCGCCGACCTTGACGACCTCGTTCGGGTCGACGTCGTGCTTGATGGAGAGCTCGCGCGAGGGGATGACACCCTCGGTCTTGTACCCGACGTCGAGGAGGACCTCGTCGCGGTCGATCTTCACGACGGTGCCTTCGATGAGGTCTCCGTCGTTGAAGAACTTGAGGGTCTTCTCGACCGCGGCCAGGAAGTCTTCAGCAGATCCGATGTCGTTGATGGCGACCTGCTTGGTGGCCGGGGCGGTCGTTGCGGTAGTCATGTAGTGGGTTGTCCTTGTTGGGTTGGGTGTCGGGCTTCGCACCAGGACCGGGCGGTCCCGGCATCCGTTCGAGGACGAGCGGATGCCTCAGCCGAAGCGATGTGGATGGGATTGCGTGTCACGCAGACATGACGATATCGCCACGCGTGTGACACTCCAGGTTATCAGAGCACGGGCGCCACGGACAGCCGCCCCCGATCAGGTGACGTCACCGTCCACGTACCACCACCGGTCGCGCTGGAACACGAACCGACTCCGCTCCTCGAGGATGCCGTCCGCTCCCCCGTCGGTCCATCCCGCGCGGAATTCGACGATGCCCCGGCGGTCGCCCGGTTGGCCCTCCTCGACCCGCACGACCGTGAGCCGCCTCCACCGGAGCGACGCGTCGAGATCGACACGGTCGGGGCGAGTCGAAGGATGCCAGGTCGCCTCGAGGTATGCCGCGTCGTTCACCGCGAACGCCGTGAATCGCGAGCGCATGAGGGCGACCGCCGTCGGCGCTGCTCCCCCGGCCAGGTAGGGGCCGCAGCACTCCTCGTACGCGCCGCCGCCGCAGGGACACGAAGCCCCCGGAGCGATCACCCGCCGCGACCGCGCCCCGAACGCCGCACCTGTCGAGGAAAACGGATCGGATGCCACGCAACGACTCTAGGCGCGGCGGCCGCGGGCGGACGCGCCTGTGGACAACCGGCGAGCCTGGAGCGCACGGATGGCTACGGTGACCGGGTGATGATGCGGAAGACAGTAGTGACGACCCTGGCGGCGACGGTGGTGGTTGCGGGACTCTGCGGTTGCGCGCCTGATCCCTTCGCCGACCCCACCCCCGCTCCGACGCCCAGTGGCGTGGTGTCCGGCTTCGCGTCCGACGAGGAAGCCTTCGCCGCCGCCGAGGCCACCTACCGGGCCTACGTCGATGCTGTGAACGAACGCCGCAAGGATCCGAGGTCCGAACCGGACCCATTGTCGTTCATGACGAAGTCCGGCAGCGCCGAGGAACGGAGTGCGGAGAGTGAGCTGCGGTCTCGAGGCTGGAAGATTGTCGGCGATTCATCCATCGCATCCGTGACCCCGATCTTCGCGGACGAGTCAAGCGCCACATTGAACGTCTGTCTCGACGCCTCCGGAACAACAGTTGTTGACGGAAAGGGCAATGATGTGACCCCGCGTGAGCGCGATGATCGCGTCTCAGTAAGTGTTCACTTCGAGGTGTTTGCTGGACGAGCTCACATTGCGGGCACGCAAACGATGGAAGTCGGATGCTAATCGAACTGTCTATCGCGGCTGCTCTTCTGGATATCCACGCCGGACGTTGCACGTCGAACATGCAGAGCGCGGGCATGTGCGCCATTTCAACCGTTAACGATCGAGAACTGACAATTGAAGGATCCGTGGCGCCACCAAGCTCGGGGGTTGGTGTCGACGGCGGTGAGTCCCGGCCACCGACTAGCGAGGACCCCTCCGCCGAATCGACGGAGTGCACCGACCCGCTGAACCGGTGCCTGTCATTCGAAGTGGTGATGCGCGAGGAGCCGACGCTCAGCGACGTCGCCTCTTTCGCCCCGACTTTGACGTCGCTCTCGCCGGAGCCGGACGGCATCGGAATCGCGGGGCTTCCCCTCAACGTCGTGGCGCACGCCGAAGCCCACACGCGCACGGGCGAGCTGTTCGACCTCCCGGTGACCGTGCGATTCCGCCCGGTCTCCTTCGCGTTCGACTACGGCGACGGCACCGCACGCGAATCGACGACGGGCGGTGCCACGTGGCAACAGCTCGGTGTCGCGCAATTCACCGCGACGGGCACCAGCCACGCCTACCGTCAGCGGGGCACGTACACGATCACCGCCGTCGTGCACTTCGCGGCGGACGTTGACTTCGGCAACGGTTGGCAGCGTGTGCCCGGTCTGCTCGGCATCCCGGCAGGCTCGACCACCGTCGAGATCCTGGAGGCGCGCACCGCGCTCGTCGAACGCACCTGCGCGGAAGACCCCAGCGGCATCGGATGCTGACGGTCAATCGGCGCAGTCGGCGCGACGGGCGGAGCACGTCGCGACCACCCGCACACGACCGTGCCGCGTGCCAGGATGACAGCGTGACCGACCGACTCATGCTCCTCGACACCGCCTCGCTCTACTTCAGGGCGCCGACATGCGTCTCAGGCGGATAGAAGAAGGTGACATCGAAGTGACCGGCAGCGAATCCGACTCATTGCCAACCGCCGAGGAGTTCGAGGTGGACGAAGGCCTTCAGAGGATGATCGTGAACAACGTCTTAAGAGGAATCGCGAACGAGATGGTCTTGACCGGGGAGGTCGACCCGTCGCGGCTCACGCTGGACCAATTGCTCGCGCTCGCATTCGAACGGATGAAGGACAATCTTCGGGACGGCGTGGAGTTCGCGATGGTCGTTGACCATAGTTCAACAATCCTGGCCGAGGCCCGTTCATATGCCGACGGCGGAAGAGAAGAGTTCGCTTTCGTATTTTACGGACTGTTTATCGAGCACGTCCTAAACCGAGCAATTCGCGACCGTTCTACGCAACTTGGCCTATCAGAGCGCGAGACGGTTGAACTCATGCGGCGGTCCGTACCTGACAAGACGGGGCTTACCTGGAAGTTGCTTTTTGGCGAAGACTTCCCAGCGCTACTGCGGTCGGACATCCGATTCATATCAGAGCGACGAAACTCTTTCGCGCACTACAAGTGGCAAGACCATCCCGAGTCACATCTCTTGCCTGACGCGATCCGGACGCGTCGCGAGAAGGCGGAAACTACGGCGGAGAGGGCCGCATCGACTCTCGAAGACTACGTCAGGCGTCTCTTTACCACCGATGGGGACGTAATCGACCACTGGTTGCATGGACCACACCCGACTGAGGAATCGCAAAATGAAGAACCATCCTGAGAAGTTGCTCTTGCTTGACACCGCCTCGCTCTACTTCCGCGCCTTCTACGGTGTCCCCGACACGGTCAAGGCGCCCGACGGGCGTCCGGTCAACGCCGCACGCGGCCTGCTGGACATGATCGCGAAGCTCGTCACCACCTACGAGCCGAGCCACCTCATCGCCTGCTGGGACGACGACTGGCGCCCGCAGTGGCGCGTCGACCTCATCCCCAGCTACAAGACGCACAGGGTCGCGGCCGAAGTCGAGACCGGACCCGACGTCGAAGTGGTTCCCGACCCCCTCGAGATCCAGGTTCCGATCATCCGCGAGGAACTCGCCGCGCTGGGTATCCCGATCATCGGCATCGCCGCACATGAAGCAGACGACGTCATCGGCACCCTCGCCACCACGACGCCGGGAGCCGTCGACGTCGTCACGGGCGACCGCGACCTCTTCCAACTCGTCGACGACGACAGGGATGTGCGCGTCATCTACACCGGCCGCGGGATGAGCAACCTCGAGGTCCTCACCGACACCGTCGTCGTGACGAAGTACGGCATCCTTCCGACCCAGTACGCGGACTTCGCCGTGTTGCGAGGTGACGCATCCGATGGGCTCCCCGGTGTCGCGGGTATCGGCGAGAAGACCGCCGCAACCCTCCTCGCCGCCCACGGCGACCTTGCCGGCATCATTCGCGCTGCCGAGGCCGGTGACGGCATGAGCGCCGGCGTCCGCGCGAAAATCCTCGCCGCACTCGACTACCTGGCGGTCGCCCCGACCGTCGTCGAAGTGGTCCGGGATCTCCCCCTCGACATCGACCTCCACGAGGCGCGCCTGACCGCACCCGACGCCGCCACGCTCGCCGACCTCACCGACCGGTGGAACCTGGGGAGCTCGCTCGATCGCGCTGTCGCAGCGATCTCCGCACGCGCCTGAACCGACGCGATGGTCCAGCGGGCAGAGGCGCGGCGGGCACGGATCACGCGTGCCGTGCGGTCCACTCCCGCAGCTGCTCCAATGGCCACGTCGTCACGATCCGCTCCGGCGGGACCCCGGCGCGCTCGGCGCGGACGGCGCCCTCGCTGAGCAGCGCGAGCTGCCCGGGCGCATGCGCGTCGGAGTCGATCGAGAACAGGCACCCCTCCGACAATGCGACGGCAATGAGCTCGTCGGGCGGATCTTCCCGCTCGGGCCGAGAGTTGATCTCCACCGCCACGCCATGAGAGGCGCACGCCGCGAAAACCGCAACCGGGTCGAACGTCGACGGCGGGCGCGTGCCCCGACTCCCGCTGACGAGCCGGCCCGTCACATGACCGAGCACATCGACATGAGGACTCGACACCGCAGCCACCAACCGCCGGGTCATCGCCGCCGACTCCATCCGCAGCTTCGAATGCGCCGAGGCCACCACGACACCCAGCTCCGCGAGCAGCCCCTCCTCCTGGTCGAGGGCACCGTCGTCGAGGATGTCGACCTCGATGCCGCTCAGCAGCGTGAATTCGTCCACGGAGAAGGACGGCACGAGCCGGAGTTGCTCGCGCAGGCGCTCGGGAGAGAGTCCGCGAGCCACCCTGAGGCGGGGAGAGTGGTCAGTCAACGCGAGGTATTCGTGCCCCAGCGCGCGAGCGGCATCCACCATGAGATCGATCGACGTCAACCCGTCCGACCACTCCGAGTGCGCGTGCAGATCGCCGCGCAAGCGAGGCCGCAGGGTCGAGACCGCGGCTTCCGCGGAGCAGCGGAGTTCCGCCAGGTAGCGCGGCACCCCTCCCGCGAGCGCCTCCTGGATCACCGCGAGCGACGAGTCGCCGATGCCCTTGCGTCGGCGCAGCGCTGCCGTGTCCGCCAACTCCTCGGACGTCAGCCCTTCGATGGCGGCCGCCGCCGCCCGGAACGCCTGCGAGCGGTACCGCGAGGCCCGCTCGCGCTCGAGCAGCGTTGCGATCTCGGTGAGCGCTTCTCTGGGCTCCACGTGGTCCTCCGGTCGTCGACGTCGTCCTCGGGCGAGCCGTGCGGGGTGCGGACACGCGAACGGGCCCGCGCCGGAGCACGGGCCCGTTGCGCTCAGGTCAGGATGCCACTGCCGAGCGACGCACCACCACGGGCACCGACGCGAGGCGCCGGATCGCCCAGCCGAAGAGAATCGAAAGGATGCCGATGCCGATCGCGAATGCCGCGACTCCGAAGGAGACGACCGACGTGAACAACGACGCGCGCAGGAACGAGGCGTTCATCATGACGGCACGCACGGGGTCGTCCTGGTCGAGTTCGGCGTACGTCTTGCCGCCCGAGATGCCCATGGCGTGGTGCTGGATGATGTCGGCCTGGACGAACGCTGTCAAGGGACCGGCGACGGTCTGGCCCTGGAAAGCCATCGCGTCGTCGGGAACCACGATGTTCTCAGCGCGCAGCTGACTCGACACCATCACCCAGACGACGACACCCACGACGATCAGTGCGATACCGCCCAGGATGCCGAGGACTCCGACGGCTTTCACCAGGCCGACCTTCTTGACGGGGGGCTCGACGGTGTCGGACGTGACGACTGATTCTTCGGACATGGGGGCGTTCCTCTCTGGCATGCCGGGGTGTTGCCCACAACGTATCGCCGCGCCCGAGCCCCTCGCCAGGGTGCGAGGCCGGAGAAAACCCCTGCCGAAAGTGGGGGATCGTCAGCGGGAGGTCGCCGCAACCCAGTCGTCGAGCGCGGCGGCGGCCTTTCCCGTGTCGATCGCCTCGGCAGCGCGACTCTTCGCTGCCGACAGCCGCTCGACGATCGGAACCTGCACCTGTGCGGCGTCGCGGAACAGGTCGTAGGACACGATGCCCGCCGCGGCGTTCAGGAGAACGATGTCGCGGACGGGCCCGGAGTCGCCGCCGAGCACGCGGCGCACAACCTGGGCGTTGTGCGCGGCATCGCCGCCGAGGAGGTCGTTGATGTCTGCCAACGGGATGCCGATGTCACGCGGATCCAGGTCGTGCTCGTGGATGTCGCCGCGAGAGATCTCCCACAGCCGGCTGTGCCCTGTCGTCGTGAGTTCGTCGAGTCCGTCGTCACCTCGGAACACCAGCGCTGTGGCACCCCGGGTCTGGAAGACCCCGGTGATGAGCGGCACCCGATCGAGCTGCGCTACCCCGACGGCGTTGGCCTCCGCCCGCGCAGGATTGCACAGCGGGCCGAGGAAGTTGAACACGGTGGGGACACCGAGCTCGGCGCGCGTGGCACCGGCGTGACGGAAGCCCGGGTGGAAGGCGGAAGCGAACGCGAAGGTGATGCCGACCTCCGCCAGCACCTCGGCGACGCGCTCGGGGGTGAGCGACAGATCGATGCCGAGCGCGCCGAGCACGTCCGAGGACCCCGAGGCCGAACTGGCTGCCCTGTTGCCGTGCTTGACGACCGGGATGCCCGTCGAGGCGGCGACGATGGCAGACATCGTCGAGATGTTCACGGTGCCGAACCGGTCACCGCCCGTTCCGACGATGTCGAGCACGTCCGCGGGAACGGGAAGGGGAAGCGCAGCCTCCAGGATCGCGTCGCGGAAGCCCACGATCTCGTCGACCGTCTCGCCTTTTGCGCGCAGTCCGATGAGGAATCCCGCGAGTTGCGAGGGCGTCGCCTCACCCCTCATCACCTGGCGCATCGCCCAGGTAGATTCGGACACGCTGAGGTCACGTCGCGCGAGGACGTTCGTGAGGATCTCGGGCCACGAGTAGAGCTCCGCCATGGGCATCGATCCTATCGGCAGTCTCACGGCGGCTTCACGGCGTGTACCGATGCCCCTCTCAACCCCTCCGAAAGTCGAACCCACCTTCAGTGATGAGGAAACCGTCCGCCGAATCAGCCATAATGAGAGCGTGACGACCTCTCCAGCTACCTACTCCCAAGCCTTGCGATCCGTCAAGCGGCCGGATCCGGTCGCTGTCGGCACCATCGTGTGGCTCGGCAGCGAGGTCATGTTCTTCGCGGGGCTGTTCGCCATCTACTTCACGATCCGCAACGCGTCGCCCGAACTCTGGGCCGACCGCACGGAACTGCTCAACATCCCCTTCGCCGCGGTCAACACGCTCATCCTGGTGCTCTCGTCGTTCACCGCCCAGGCCGGTGTCTTCGCCGCCGAGCGATTCCAGCCTTACCGCAAGGGCACGATCTGGCAGTTCCGCCAGTGGGGCATGGTCGAGTGGTTCTTCCTGACGTTCATCATGGGCGCCGTCTTCGTCTCGGGTCAGGTGTGGGAGTACGCCACGCTCGTCGCGGAGGGGATGCCGATCAGTGCGGATTCCTACGCCTCGGCGTTCTACCTCACGACCGGCTTCCACGCCCTCCACGTCACGGGCGGCCTCATCGCGTTCCTCCTCGTGATCGGTCGTGCGTACGCCGTAAAGAACTTCGGACGCAAGGAGATGACTTCCTCGATCGTCGTGTCGTACTACTGGCACTTCGTCGACGTCGTCTGGATCGTCCTGTTCATCGTCATCTACTTCGTCAAGTAAGAGAGCGGAGCTGAGTACCTCCATGGCATCCAAGACAGCGCGCCGTCGCACCGGTCGCCGCAGCACCTGGGCAGCCGCCGCCCTCATCGGCATCGGCCTGCTCGTCAGCGGCGGTGTCTACGCCGGCGCGTCCGCCGCCATGGCCGCCACCGAGCCGTCCTCCGCCACCACGTCGACCCTCACGGTCGAAGACGGCAAGAAGCTTTTCCAGGCCAACTGCGCCACGTGCCACGGCCTGAACATGGAGGGCACGCCCGACGGTCCGGCGCTGTACGGCGTCGGCGAGCTGGCCGTCGAGTTCCAGATGTCCACGGGTCGCATGCCCCTCCAGATGCAGGGTCCGCAGGCGCCGCAGAAGCCGGTCCAGTTCACCGAGGACCAGATCAAGGCGATCGCCGCGTGGGTGCAGTCGACCTCTCCCGGTCCGACCTATCCCGCCGAATCGATCCTCGACGGCGGAGGGAACGTCGCCAACGGCGCCGAGCTCTTCCGCATCAACTGCGCGATGTGCCACAACGTCGCCGCAGCCGGTGGCGCTTTGACGGAGGGCAAGTACGCTCCCGCCCTCACGAGCACCAGCCCGCTGCACATCTATGCGGCCATGGTCACCGGCCCGCAGAACATGCCGGTGTTCAACGACATGACCCTGACCACGGACGAGAAGCGCGACATCATCTCCGCGCTGATGTGGATGCAGCAGAACGAGTCTGCGGGCGGCTTCTCGCTCGGCTCGCTCGGTCCGGTGTCCGAGGGCCTGTTCATCTGGATCTTCGGCATCGGCGCACTGATCGCTCTCACCGTGTGGATCACGGCGAAGTCGAACTGATCGACACACTTCACTGACGGAACGTACGAGGAGCACCATGGCACACGAGGAAGACGCGCTCGAGCACGAGAGGGCTTCATGGAAGCCGTCTCCGGGGCTCGCGGTCGCGGTTCCCGACCCCGTGCAGAACCCCGGTCTGCCGCCGCACCGGGCGCGCACGACCGACAAGGACCCGGCCGCCATGAAGCGCGCCGTGCGCACGGTCTACACGCTCTTCTATCTGTCGCTCGCCGGGAGCATCTGGGCGGTCGCCGCCTACATGCTCTTCCCGATCGAGAGCGGCCAGATCATCGACATCCGGCACAACAACCTCTTCATCGGACTCGGCATCGCCCTGGCGCTCTTCGCGCTGGGGGTCGGCGCGATCCACTGGTCGAAGGCGGTGATGTCGGACAAGGAGTACATCGAGCCCCGACACGCCACCCGTGGCCGCGACGTCACCCGCGAGGGCGCCATCCAGGCGTTCCGCGACGCCAACGAAGAATCGGGATTCGGCCGTCGCGCCGTCATCCGCAACTCGCTGATCGCGGCCCTCGTGGCATCCGTCGCTCCGGGCATCGTGCTGTTCCGTGGCCTCGCGCCGGAGAGCTCGGAGGAGAACCCGATCGCGGGCGACCCCGTCGCTCTCCTCAGCCACACCATGTGGAAGAAGGGAATGCGCCTCGCGCACGACCCCAGCGGCGAGCCGATCCGCGCCGCCGACCTCACGCTGGGCTCCGCGGTTCACGTCATCCCTGAGCCGCTCGCCGAGCTGAGCCACCACGAGGGCTACCTCGAGGAGAAGGCCAAGGCCATCGTCCTTCTGATGCGCCTGCTGCCCGAGCAGCTCCCCGCCGAGCACAACAACCTGGAGTGGGCCTACGACGGCATCGTCGCGTACTCGAAGGTGTGCACCCACGTGGGTTGCCCGGTCGCCCTATACGAGCAGCAGACGCACCATCTCCTGTGCCCCTGCCACCAGTCGCAGTTCGACGTGTCGCGCTCGGCAGCCGTGATCTTCGGACCCGCCGCCCGCCCGCTGCCGCAGCTGCCGATCACCGTCGACGACGAGGGTTACCTGATCGCGCAGAGCGACTTCAACGAACCTGTCGGCCCGAGCTTCTGGGAGCGCCATTGAGCACCGCGACCGTCAACCAGACACCGACGGAGAAGTCGCAGGCTGAGAAGCCTCTCGGCGGTCGATTCGTCGCCGGCGCCGCGAACTACATCGACGAGCGCACGAGCATGTCGGGTCTCGTCAAGGAGCTCGGCCGCAAGATCTTCCCCGATCACTGGTCGTTCATGCTCGGTGAGATCGCGCTGTGGAGCTTCGTCGTCGTGCTGCTCTCGGGCACGTTCCTGACGTTCTTCTTCCAGGCGTCCATGGTCGAGACCCACTACGAAGGCGCCTACCTGCCGATGGTCGGCGTCGAGATGTCTGCGGCGCTCGACTCGACGCTCCGGCTGTCCTTCGACATTCGTGGCGGCCTCCTGGTGCGCCAGATCCACCACTGGGCCGCGCTCGTGTTCGTCGCGGGCATCGGCGTGCACATGCTGCGCGTGTTCTTCACGGGTGCGTTCCGCAAGCCGCGTGAGCTCAACTGGGTGATCGGCTTCGTGCTGTTCATCCTCGCCATGGGCGAGGGCTTCACCGGCTACTCCCTCCCCGACGACCTGCTGTCGGGCAACGGCCTCCGCATCATCGACGGCATGATCAAGGGCATCCCGCTGATCGGCACATGGACCTCGTTCCTCCTGTTCGGCGGCGAGTTCCCCGGCACCGACATCGTCGGCCGACTCTATGTGCTGCACATCCTCCTGCTGCCGGCGATCCTGGTCGCGCTGCTCGCGGTGCACCTCATGCTCATGATCGTCAACAAGCACACGCAGTTCGCCGGCCCCGGTCGCACGAACAGCAACGTCGTGGGCTACCCGATGATGCCGGTCTACATGTCCAAGATGGGCGGCTTCTTCTTCATCACCTTCGGCGTGATCGTGCTGATCGCTTCGCTGTTCACGATCAACCCGATCTGGAACTACGGGCCGTACGACCCCTCCCCGGTTTCGGCGGGAACACAGCCCGACTGGTACATCGGCTTCGCCGACGGTGCGCTGCGTCTCGTGCCGCCGCACCTGGAGTTCGTGTTGCTCGACCGCACGTGGTCGTTCAACATCCTGATCCCCCTTGGCGGTCTGGGCCTGTTCATCGTCTTGGTGATGCTCTACCCGTTCATCGAGGCGTGGATCACGGGCGACAAGCGCGAGCACCACATCGCTCAGCGTCCACGTCACGCACCCACCCGTACCGCCATCGGCGTCGCCGGAGTGATCTTCTACGCCGTGCTGTGGGCGGCGGCGTCGTCGGACATCATCGCGACCCACTTCCACCTCACGATGGAAGGCGTCATCCACGCGCTGCAGGCACTCCTCATCATCGGCCCCGTGTTCGGGTACTTCATCACGAAGCGCATCGCTCTCGCTCTTCAGAAGAAGGATCGTGAGATCGCGCTGCACGGCTACGAGTCCGGGCGCATCGTCCGACTGCCGGGCGGCGAGTACATCGAGGTCCACCAGCCCGTCGACGAGTACGAGCTCGTCAAGCTCGTCGACTTCGAGACGAACGCGCCTCTCGTCGTCCGCCCGGACGACCGCGGGCGCATCGCCTGGCACCAGAACCTGCGTTCGGCAATCTCGCGCTGGTTCTTCGAGGACCGACTCGTTCCGCTGACGCAGGCCGACATCGACGAGGCGCGTGCACATCAGCACCACACGCTCGAGCACATCGCCGAAGAGGAAGCCGCCGAACTCCAGGGCGCCCACGAGCGCGCCGGAGTTCCCGACGCCCCGCTTCACCCGATCGATGACGGACACAACGGCGAGACGGCGAACCGTCCGTCGAACGTCATCATTCCGGACGACGACGAGGGCAAGAAGAGCAAGAAGAAGCCCACGTCCGACTGACGCCGACGACGAGAGCGGCGAGGCGACGACCGGAAAGGTCGAGCCTCGCCGCTCTCGTCATTCAGGAGCGAGTGTCGGGGCGCCGACATCCGCTCCCTACATGCGTGCGGGTCAGCCGGTCAGACCCGCGAGATCGACGGCGAACCCTTCGGCCGCAGCGCCCGCCCACACCGGCTCCTCCGCGTCAGGCACTCCCCTGCGCACGTCGCAGACGACAGCGGTGACGTTGTCACGGGAGCCGGCTTCGAGCGCCGCGTCCACGAGGTTGCGCGCCGTGAGCTCAGCGTCGGAATCCGTGCGGAGGATATCCGTGATCACCTCATCGGGAAGATAGTCGCTCACGCCGTCCGTGCAGAGCAGCCACCGATCGGCGGCGACCGGCACTCGTTCCGTCACGCGCACGACGTCGTCCGCGTCTCCCCGCAGGGAGGCGGTGATGATGTTCCGGCGCGGATGGTGCATGGCATCCTCAGCGCTCACGATGCCCTGATCCACCAGGGTCTGGACGTAGGAGTCGTCACGGGTCTGACGGATAAGGTGCCCGCCACGGAGCAGATAGGCGCGGGAGTCGCCCGTGTGCGCGAGCAGCAGTCCCCCGCTCCGGTCGAACCAGATGCCCGTGAACGTCGTCGCCATGCCTGCCAGGCCAGGGTCTCGCCGCACGTGAGCCGCGAGCTCTCCGTTTGCTCCATGGAGCCTGCGTTCGAGCTCGTCGGCATCTCTCACATCGCTTCCGCCGGAGACCAGCCGATGGACGAGCGCTGCCGACGCCAGATCACCCGCCGGCCCGCCGCCGACGCCATCGGCGACTGCCGCGCCCCAGGATGCCACGAAGGCAGCGTCCTGGTTGGCGTCTCGGTGCGGACCTCTGTCCGACCATACGCCGGCCTGGAGCCGGAACGTCATTCGATCAGCGCGCGAAGTAGCCGCGGTAGTACTCGTAGACCCAGCCGACGATGGCCACGACGAAGACGGCCACACCGATGGGGAGCAGGAACGTGCCTACGGCCAGGCCGACGATCGCCAGTGCGGCCGAGAACGCGAGCACGAGCGGCCACCACGACCACGGGCTGAACTCACCGAGCTCCGGGTCACCGTCGTCGATGTCGGCCGTGAGGGTGTCCTCAGGAAGCGCGCCCCGCTGCGCGCGGTGGACGCGGTGAACGTAGAACGCGATCATCGCGGCCATGAAGACCGTGAACAGCAGCGCGGTCGATCCCACCCACTCGATGGCGTTGTACCACGGGAGGCTGGAGTGCTCGATGATGTTCCATCCGGTGTACAGGACGGCGCACAGGAGGAAGAAGGCGGCGAGGATCCACCACAGGTTGACGTTGGTCTTCACTTACTTCACCTCTCCCTCGGCGAGGTCGACGACGGGCGCATCGGGTGCATCCTTGGCCGGACCGACTCCCACCGGGATACCCGCTTCGGGGTGATTCAGGTCGAACGCGGGGCGCTCGCTGCGGATGCGCGGAATCGACGTGAAGTTGTGTCGAGGCGGGGGGCAGCTCGTCGCCCATTCGAGCGACGCTCCGTAGCCCCACGGGTCGTTCACGGTCACCTTCGGTGCCGTGCGCGACGTGAGCCACACATTGAGGAAGAACGGGATCATCGAGGCGCCGAGGATCATGGCGCCGACGGTGGAAACCTGGTTGCCGAGCGTCCAGCCGTCCGCGGCCGAATAGTCGGCGTAGCGACGCACCATGCCGTCTACTCCCAGCCAATGCTGGATGAGGAACGTCATGTGGAAGCCGACGAAGAGCATCCAGAAGTGCACCATGCCGAGGCGCTCGTTCAACATGCGCCCGGTCCACTTCGGCCACCAGAAGTAGAACCCGGCGAACATGGCGAACACGACCGTGCCGAAAACGACGTAGTGGAAGTGCGCGACGACGAAGTAGGAGTCGGACGTGTGGAACGTCAGCGGAGGCGACGCCAGGATGACGCCGGTGAGACCACCGAACACGAACGACACGAGGAAGCCCAGCGAGAACACCATCGGCGTCTCGAACGTGACCGAACCTCGCCACAGCGTGCCGATCCAGTTGAAGATCTTCACGCCGGTAGGCACCGCGATGAGCATCGTCATGAGCGCGAAGAACGGAAGCAGGACGGCGCCCGTGACGTACATGTGGTGCGCCCACACCGAGACCGACAGCGCGGCGATCGCGATGGTCGCATAGACCAGCGTCTTGTATCCGAAGATCGGCTTCCGGCTGAACACCGGGAAGATCTCCGAAACGATGCCGAAGAACGGCAGCGCGATGATGTACACCTCAGGGTGACCGAAGAACCAGAACAGGTGCTGCCACAGCAGCACGCCGCCGTTGGCGGGGTCGTAGATGTGGGCCCCGAGCACACGGTCTGCCGCGGCGGCGAAGATCGCTGCCGCCAGCACCGGGAAGGCCATCAGCACGAGGATGCTCGTGACGAGGGTGTTCCACGAGAAGATCGGCAGACGCCACATCGTCATACCCGGTGCGCGCATCGTGATGATCGTCGTGACGAAGTTCACCGCACCGAGGATGGTGCCGAAACCGCTCATGCCGAGTCCGAGCATCCAGAGGTTTCCGCCGGCGCCGGGCGAGAAACTCGCGTTGGCGAGCGGCTGGTACGCGAACCAGCCGAAGGCGGCGGCACCCTGCGGGGTGAGGAAGCCGGCGATCGCGATGAGCGAGCCGAAGATGAACAGCCACAGCGCGAAGGCGTTGAGGCGCGGGAATGCGACGTCAGGGGCGCCCAGCTGCAGCGGCAGGATGGCGTTCGCGAAGCCCGCGAACAGCGGCGTCGCGAACATCAGCAGCATGATCGTGCCGTGCATCGTGAACAGCTGGTTGTACTGATCCTTCGTCGGGATGACCTGCATACCCGGCTCGAAGAGCTCGGCGCGGATGATCAGCGCCATCACACCGCCGAGCAGGAAGAAGAGCACGGAGGCGATGAGGTACATGTACCCGATCGTCTTGTGGTCGGTCGACGTGATCCACTTGACGATCACGTTGCCCTTCTCCTCCACGCGCGATGCGCTCAGGAGAGCTGCTTGACGCGGCGGCAGAGTGGACGGACGGCCGTACGTCTCGCCCTGGAGCGGAAGCGTCGTCGCCATCAGTGGTCTCCCTCGGAGTCGGTCTGCGCGCCCGTGCCCGGCAGATTCTGCAGGCGGTCGTAGGCGTCGTTGATGTCACCGGTCTGACCGGCATCCCGCAGCGATGCGAGGTACGCGTCGTACTCGGCCTGCTCGACCACCTTCACCTTGAACAGCATCATCGAGTGGTACTGGCCGCAGAGCTCGGCGCACTTGCCGTCGTACTCGCCGACACGCGTCGGGGTGAACGACCAGTAGTTGTCCTTCCCGATGTACATGTCCTTCTTGTAGAGGAAGTCGATGATCCAGAAGGAGTGGATGACGTCGCGAGAGACGAGCTTGATCTTCACCTCCTGGTCGACCGGGAGGTAGAGGGTGGGCAGCTCGCTGGTGATGTTGCCCTGCGGGTCGGTCTGCGCCTGGACACCCATCGACCAGACGGCGTCGTCGGCCTGCTCGCAGTCGCTCTCGGTGTACTGGAAGTCCCAGGCCCACTGCTTGCCGATCGCTGTGATGCAGACGTCCGGGTCGTCGTACTGGGTCTCGAGGATGGCCTGATCACGAGCCGTGAACGCGAAGAATCCGATCACCAGGATGAGCGGCACGATCGTGTAGAAGATCTCGATCGGCATGTTGTAGCGCATCTGAACGGGGAGTCCCGTCTGGCCCTTGCGCCGACGGTACGCGACCGCCGCGAAGCCCATGAGCGCCCACGTGATGACGCCCACGACGAGGAGCACGATCCAGGAGTTGACCCAGAGTCCGGAGACCATCTCGGTGCGGTTGGTCGCCTGAGTCCCGTCGTCGGTGAACCCCGGGAGGAAGCCGTTCAGCTCGGTCGGAGTGCATGCCGCAAGGGTGATCGCCGTGGCGAGTCCCAAGGGGATGACGGCCCAGCGGAGGCGACGTTTGACGCGCACGGTGCACCTTTCGGGGTCATGAAGGTCGAACACCTGCCAGTCTAGGGCAACCTCTCACTCGATTCAGGCCATCCGCCCAGGATGTCCCGACTCTCGGAGGGGGCGCACAGCCGCCTGGCCCGGTGTCAGTGGAAGCTGTCGCCGCAGGCGCAGCTGCCCGCCGCGTTGGGGTTGTCGATCGTGAACCCCTGCTCCGAGATCGTGTCCTTGAAGTCGATCGTCGCACCGTCGAGATACGGCACCGACATGTCGTCGACGATGACCTCGACGCCGTCGAAGTCGACGGCCTTGTCGCCGTCGAGGAAGCGCTCATCGAAGTAGAGCTGGTAGATCAGCCCCGAGCATCCGCCGGGCTGCACGGCGACGCGCAGACGCAGGTCGTCGCGGTTCTCCTGGTGCAGCAGACTCTTCACCTTCGCGGCGGCGGCATCGGTCAGTGCCACGCCGTGGTCGGGCGTGACGGCGGCGGGCGACGTGGCGATGTCGGTCATGACTCTCCTGCAGTGTCGGGCCGTCAGTGCCCTTCAGGGGCCGGGACGGCGGATGCCACGATTCTACCGCCTCCTCGGCATCCGCGGCCTGGCGTGCGGCGAGCCGCGGGACTCAGAGCGCCGTCGCGTCGAGGCTCTCCAGCAGCAGCGCCTCCGAGATGAGGGCGTGGCGGAACGTGTCGAGATGCAGGGACTCGTTCGGGCTGTGAGCGCGGGCGTGAGGGTCTTCGACACCGGTGACCAGGATCTGCGCCCCCGGGAACTCGCGCACGAGATCCGCGATGAAGGGAATCGAGCCGCCGACGCCGATGTCGACCGGGTCCACGCCGTATCCGGTCGCCAACGCGTCGCGCGCCTTCTCGACGGCCCAGCCGCTCGTATCGACCAGGAATGCGTCTCCGGAGTCGACGTCGCGGAAGGTGAGCTCCGCGCCGAACGGCGCGTGGGCGCGGAGGTGCGCCTCGATCGCGGCGAACGCCTCGGCCGCCGGCTGACCGGGAGCAACACGCGCACTGATGACGACGGACAACTCGGGGGTGAGCGTGTTGGACGCGTTCTTGACCGACGGGAAGTCGATGCCGGTGACGGTGATCGACGGCTTGTTCCAGATGCGGCTCAGGATGGTGCCGCGTCCGACCGGCGAGACCCCCGCCGGCAGCCCGGCCTCACTGCGCAGCGTGTCCTCGGTGTAGTCCGGGGTCGGCGCGTCGCGCTCGGTGAGCCCGGCCACGGCGACGGCACCGTCGTCATCCCACAGCGTCGACAGCAGCTTGACGGTCGCGAGCATCGCGTCAGGCACCGCTCCCCCGAACATGCCGGAGTGGGATGCGTGATCGAGGGTCTTCACGCCCAGGGTGAACCGTGTGTTGCCGCGCAGCGAGACCGTGAGGGCAGGGGTGACGGCATCCCAGTTCCCGGAGTCCGCGACGACGATGACGTCCGCGCGCAACGCGTCGGCGTTGTCCTGCAGGAACTGCGCGAACGATGCGGAGCCGGCCTCCTCCTCGCCCTCGATGAACAAGTTCACGCCGAGGTCGAAATCCGTGCCGAGCGCGGCGACCAGGGCGCGCAAGGCCCCGACGTGGGCCATGACGCCCGCCTTGTCGTCGGCGGCGCCGCGACCGTAGAGCCGGCCGTCGCGCACGGTCGGCTCGAAAGGCGCAGACTCCCACAGCGTCTCGTCGCCCACCGGCTGCACGTCGTGGTGTG
The DNA here is from genome assembly GCA_029202445.1 of Candidatus Microbacterium phytovorans. Classification (NCBI taxonomy): domain Bacteria; kingdom Bacillati; phylum Actinomycetota; class Actinomycetes; order Micrococcales; family Microbacteriaceae; genus Microbacterium; species Candidatus Microbacterium phytovorans. The sequence goes on along the minus strand of CP119321.1, from coordinate 610,727 downwards.
CGTAGAGAAGGATCGTGGGTCGACCGTTGCGCGCGGATCGGGTGGCCAGCACTGCCGGCATCCCCTCCTCGCCGGTCGCCGGCACCACGGCGGTCTTCACCTCGACGCGGTCGAAGATCCCGAGCTCGTTCAGCAGCCCTTCGACGGCGGAGGCACTCCGCGAGACCTCCGCGCGGTCGAAGCCGGGAAATGCGATCGACGGGATGCGGACGAGGGCTCCGAGGTCGGCGAGGGCGGCGGGGACGGCATCGGCGGCAGCGGCGCGCACGGCGTCGGACCGGGACAGTTCGGAGGTCATGCGGGTAATCTTATGGGGCCCGCTCTCCGCCGATCCGAGGTATCCCGTGGCCAAGACACCCGCCGCCCCCGCTCCTGACACCGAGCCCGACGCTCCCGCCGGTCCCGGGAAGAACCGCCCCACGCCGTCGCGCGCCGAGCAGGAAGCCGCCCGCAAGCGTCCGCTCGTCGCGGACACGAAAGAGGCGCGGGCCCGGGCCAAATCCGACCTGGCGGCTCAGCGTGAGAAGGCGCGGATCGGCATGGCCAACGGCGAGGAGAAGTACCTGCCCGCCCGCGACAAGGGTCCGCAGCGGCGCTTCGCGCGAGACTTCGTCGATGCCGGCTGGCACATCGGCGAGCTCATGATGCCGCTGATGGTGGTCGTCATCCTGTTGAGCCTGTGGCCGAACGCCGCCGTCGTCTATTACGGCTTCGTCGGTCTGTGGGTGTTCATCATGTTCGTCGTGGCCGACATGATCATCACGAGCATTCGAGTGAAGCGGGCTGCGTCGGCGAAGTGGGGCGATCGCCGCGAAAAGGGCCTCGGCTGGTACTCCGCGATGCGCACGATTCAGATGCGCTTCATGCGTCTGCCCAAGCCGCAGGTCCGGCGCGGCCAGCACCCGGCCTGACACCACACGACGTCCTGCACCGGCACGGCAGAGGGCCCGCACCCCATCGGTTGCGGGCCCTCTCGCATGTGCGACGTCAGGACGTCGACATGACCTTGTAGGTGTACTCGATCTTCACCTTGTCGCTCGTGAAGCGCGACTTGCCCGCGAGAACGACGGCGAGATCGATACTGCGCGCCGATCCCTTCAGCGACAGGCGGCCGAGCGACCGGTCACCCTTGACGACGAGATCGCTCTTCCCGGTTTCGGCTCCCGTGCGGGTGTATCCCCACGCGACGGTGCCGGCCAGCTCCGTCGTGCTGAGCACGACACGAACCGTGCCGTCACCGTACTTGTACGAGTTCCGCACCGCAGTGGGGACACCGAAGGTTCCGACCGCTGCGACCGAGAGGAAGCCTTCCGTGGCGCCGACGCATCGGAAGCTCGTCGAGCCGACATCGCTGCAGCGGCTGCGCGAGTCGAACGGCATCCAGTCGTCGAACGCCCGCTGGGCCGAGTACCAGGTCGACGTGGTCTTCGTCACGAGCTTGCCCTTCTTGACGACGACCTTCGTGCTGGAGGTCTTGGTGCCGCCCTCCGGACCCTTCACCGCCACCGTGACGGTGTAGGTGCCGGGTACGAGACGGCCGGAGACGGTGCCCGCCCAGGTGGCCGACCAGGTCTTGCTCGAGGTGAGCTTCCACGACGTGATCGTCTTGCCGTCGCGTGACACCTTGACGTAGCCCGTGACCGGGATGGTCGCGCCCGTCGTGGTCGACGTGCGGACGGCGATCTTCGTCGCATCCTTGTAGCCGTCCTTCGACGGATAGATGGTGGCCAGCGAGACGGAGACCTTCGTCGCGGTGACCGCCGTGGTGCGGACGGTCAGCGGGACGGCGGCACTCGCGACCACGTCGGAGCCCGCACCCGTCACGAGCGCCCGTACGGAGCCGCTGCCTGCGGCGAGCTTGGAGCCGGTGACGGTCGCCGTGGCGGCGGCGCCGGTCGACGAGGCGACGCTGACGGTCTGCGTCTTGCCGCCCACCGACGCGACGACGGAGCCGGCGAACGGAACCGCCAGTGCCGTCTCATCCACTGCGACCACGGTGGCGGTCGTCTTGGGTCGGCTGCTTCCGGACCACGAGTAGATCGACGAGGCACTGAGCGACAGCGCGACGGATGCCGGGCGGCCCGAGCCGACGGTGAGCGCCACCGAGACGGGGTCGCCGACGGCCGGTGTCGCCCGCACCGACAGGGTGCCGGCGGGGAGGTCGGTGACGGGCACCGCGATCGACGTGCTCAGCGCGTCCGCGGCGAGGGCGACGCTCTGCGTACGGAGGATGCCGATGCCGTCGGCGGCCAGCACGTCCACGGTCACGTCGGTGGCGACGTCGGAAGACAACGCCAGCGTCGCCGCGTCGCGGACGCCGTCCTCGTCGGGCAGGGTCAGCATCGTCGACGGAGGACCGAGGATGAGCGTCGCGGTCTCGTCGACCGGCAGAGGCTCCTCTTCTCCGTCGACAGCGAGCGCGGGGGCGGCGGTGGCCACGAGGGCCAAGGACAGCAGCACCGCGCTCGCGCGCGACATTGCCGGCCTCATGGATTCGGGTTTCATGAGTTCCTCACAGGTAGATGAGAGAACTCTAATCTGGCATCGGCGGCAGAGAGAAGCCCACGCGGAAAGAATCCCGCGCGATCGAATCAGTCGCGCACGAGCCCGCGATTGATCTGCCGAGCCCAGAAGGGTCCGCGATAGATGAAGCCGGTGTAGCCCTGAACGAGGTCCGCGCCCGCGTCCAGCCGATCCTGCACGTCCCGCGCCGACTCCACTCCCCCGGCGGCGATGACGCAGAATCCCCGGGGCACAGCGCCTCGCACGATCCGCAGCACCTCCAGCGCGCGCTCCCGCAACGGCGCACCCGACAACCCGCCGACACCCGCGGCGTCGACCTTCGCGGCATCCGTCCGAAGCCCTTCGCGGGCCACCGTCGTGTTCGTGGCGACGAGTCCCGCCAGGCCGGCATCGACCGCGAGCCCGGCGATGGCCGCCACCTCCTCGTCGGCAAGGTCCGGTGCGATCTTGACCAGCAGGGGGGTCTCTCCCGCGGCCGCGCGCACGGCTTCGAGCAGAGGGCGGAGCGTCTCGACGGCTTGAAGTCCTCGCAGACCGGGAGTATTCGGGGACGACACGTTCACCACGAGATAGTCCGCGACGGGCGCGACCAGCTCGGTGCTGCGCACGTAGTCGCCGACGGCATCCGCGACGTCGACGACACGGCTCTTGCCGATGTTCGCCCCGATGATGGGGCGGCGGGTTCGGCGGCGAGCCCGCGCCAGTCGAGTCGCGGCCGCCGCCGCACCCGCGTTGTTGAAGCCCATGCGGTTGATCAGCGCGCGGTCCTCTATGAGGCGGAACAATCGCGGGCGGGGGTTCCCGTCCTGCGGGATCGCGGTGACCGTGCCGATCTCGACGTGACCGAAGCCGAGCGCGTGCAGGCCCGAGATCATGACGGCGTTCTTGTCGAATCCGGCCGCCACGCCGAACGGCGAGTCGAAGACGAGCCCGAGCGCCTCGGTACGCAAGCGCGGGTCGGGGCGCGTCATCGCTCGCACGGCCCAAGCGATGGGACGCAATCCGAAGACGCGGATGACCGGGATCACGAGGTGATGAGCGAACTCGGGGTCCATGCGCGCGAAGAACGTGCGGAAGATGAAGGGATACATCGGGACCAGCCTAGAACCCGCGCGAGGGAGTCCTTGCGATGGGCGGCCGGGAGTAAGCGTCGTCAGTCGTCCGTCGATGCCGCGGCAGCATGATCGGCGCGCAACTGCGCGATCGACGACTCGAAGTCCTCGAGCGAGTCGAACGCCTGGTACACGCTGGCGAAGCGGAGGTACGCGACTTCGTCGAGGTCGCGAAGAGGTCCGAGGATCGCGAGCCCGATCTCATTCGTGTCGATCTGGGAAGACCCGGTCTGTCGCACGGCCTCCTCGACCGCCTGCGCGAGCACGGCGAGGTCGGAGTCGGTGACCGGGCGGCCCTGACAGGCCTTCCTCACCCCGGACATGACCTTCTCGCGACTGAACGGCTCGATCACGCCGGAGCGCTTGATGACGTTGAGGCTCGCCGTCTCGATCGTCGAGAAGCGTCCGCCGCACTCGGGGCACTGACGGCGGCGGCGGATGCTCAAGCCGTCATCGCTCGTGCGGGAGTCGATGACGCGGGAGTCGGCGTGGCGGCAGAACGGGCAGTGCATGGTGACTCCAGACTACGTCGCGGACCGATCCACGAAGCGCGCGGTGACCGCCTCGCCGTGCGCGGGCAGCGCCTCGGCATCCGCGAGCGCCACGATCCCGTCATGAACGGCCTCGAGCGCGACACGATCGTAGGCGATGACCTGCTGCGGACGCAGGAACGTGGATGCCGAGAGCCCGGCGGCATACCGCGCCTGGCCCCCCGTGGGCAGCACGTGATTGCTTCCGGCGAGGTAGTCGCCGAGGCTGACCGGTGAGTGCTCGCCCACGAAGACGGCGCCCGCGTTCACGAAGTCGTCCACCCGAGGGTCGGCGAGATGCAGCTCGAGATGCTCCGGGGCGTAGGCGTTGCTGAAGGCGGTCGCCGCCTCGACATCGTCGACCAGTACGATCGCCGACTGCGGACCGATGAGTGCCTCGCGGATGCGCGCGGAGTGCCGGGTGGCGGCGGCACGCAACGTGACCTCCGTCGCCACCTTCTCGGCAAGAGCGGGCGACGTCGTCACCAGCACGGCCGCGGCCTGCTCGTCGTGCTCGGCCTGACTCACGAGGTCCGCCGCGACGAGGGTCGCGTCTGCCGAGGCATCGGCGACGATGAGGATCTCCGTCGCTCCCGCCTCGGAGTCGGTGCCGACCATGCCCGCGACCACCCGCTTGGCCAGGGCGACGAAGTTGTTGCCCGGCCCCGAGATCACGTCGACCGCGTGGAGACCCAGTGATGGCACACCGTGGGCATAGGCGCCGATCGCACCGGCACCACCCATCGCATAGACCTCCGAGACGCCGAGCAGCTTCGCTGCCGCCAGGATCACGGGGTGTACCCGTCCGCCGAACTCGCGCTGCGGCGGCGAGGCGAGCGCGACCTCCGACACGCCGGCCACCTGAGCGGGGACGACGTTCATGACGACGCTCGACGGATACACGGCCTTGCCGCCGGGCACGTACACGCCGACGCGCTGTACCGGACGCCACCGCTGCTCGACCCTGGCCCCCGGACCGAGCTCGGTGACGAGAGGCGGGGGAACCTGAGCGGCCGACGCGAGTCGGACTCGGGAGATGGCCTCCTCGAGCGCCCGCCTGACGTCGGGATCGAGCGATGACAGAGCCTCGTCGAGGTGGGTGGCCGGGACACGGATGTCGTGACCTTCCACTCCGTCGAAGCGCGCCGCCTGTTCACGGAGCGCCTCCTCGCCACGAACGGACACGTCGTGGACGATCTGAGCCGCCGTGTTCAGCGCCTCGTCCCGCGCGGCGGTGGCTCGAGGAACAGCGGCCAGAAGCTCGGCCGGCGAGAGGACGCGGCCGCGCAGATCGATCGTGCGGAGCATCCCTCCAGCGTACTGGCGACGCCGCGCGATCCCGGACGCCCTCGGCTCCGTCGCGGGCTCAGCCGCGCGTCACTCCCGAGACATCCGTGAGGTATCCGACGCGCCCATCCTCGTGGCGAATGACGAAACGATCGCCCCGATCCTCGATCACGAGCGCCCACGCGGTGGGACCGACCGTGAAGAGCGGGAAGCCGTTCTCGTCGACGACGTCGCGTTCGACGGGAGAGAGAGCCCAGAACGCCTGGCTGGCAGCGGGGGCGGCAGCAGCCGGCTCCTCTTCGACAACGAACGGGAAAGCCGCTGTCGCATCGTCGGACGCCGCGTCGACGTTGGACGGGTCGCCGACAGGATCTGCGGCGCGAGGCGCGTACGTCGGCTCCGGTGCTTCGTCGTAGGGAGATGCCTCGGGCGCGGCCGCTGCGGGGCGGGGACGCGGAGTGCTCGGCCGCGGCGTCACGGGTCGGACGGGACGCGCATTGCGGTGCGCGAGCACCTGCTCTCCACGCAGGAAATCTTCGTCGAAAGGTCGGATGAAGGGAGCGAGCACCGTGAGGAACACGCCGGCGACCATGAGGAAGAACTCGACCCACACGACCCAGCTGCTCAGCCAGAGCCCCGTCTGGATGCCGCGGGCCACGTTGGTCCACAGCACCCCGAGCCAGACCACAGCCGACACCGAGAAGGCCACCGACGCGAACTGATCGACGGCGAGCGAACCGACCCGCCGGATGCCGTCGGGCGAGAAGCGCCGCAGCACGATGAGGAAGACGGCCACGGTCGGCACACCGATCGTCAGCACCCAGTCGATTCCCGAACTCCACACCGAACCCAGGTCGAGCAGTGCCGCGGAACCTGGGCCGTCGACCCAGATTGAGAAGAAGGAGACGATGAAGGCGAGTAGCCACACACCGAGCAGCGACACTTCCCGAATCGTGAAAGGCCCCACCCCGTACTGGACGGAGCCACCCTGATCCGCGGGGGGCGCTGCGTCCCGCGACGTCTGGTCGGCGAACGGATTGGTGTCGTACTCGTCACTCACGAGGGTGTCCTTTCGGCGTCGGGAGATCGCTCCCGAAAGACTACCTGCCTCACCCGCACCTCACCCGGACCTCACCCGGACGACGGCCCGAAGTGCGCGGGACGACTCACCCCAGGCACTGCGGTCCGAGGAGGCCCTTGAGCTCGCCGTACAGGTCCACGGTGATCGCTACCGGGTGCGGAACCTCGAACACCTTGGCCACGGAGCCTTTGTGAAGCTTGAGAGTCACTTCGGTGGCGCCGGGATGACGCCCCAACACCTCCGCGAGCTGCGACACGGTCGATTCGGTGGCGCGGTGCTCCGGGATCATCAACACGAGCGGACCGGAGGCGTCGACGGAGCCCAGATCGGGTGCGAACGCCGACTGCCCGTGCAGGTTCAAGCCGTCGTCGCGGCGCGACACGCGTCCGCGGACGACGAGGATCGCATCCTGCTGCAGCATCGATTGGAACTCGGTGTAGGTCTTGCCCATGAACATGACCGTGACCTCGCCGTCGAAGTCTTCGATCGTGATCATGCCGTACGGGTTGCCGCTCTGCTTCGCGACCCGGTGCTGGACGCTGGTGACGAGGCCGGCGACGATCACCTGGTCGCCATCCTGCACGTCCTCGGAGGCCAGGAGATCGTGGATCGAGGTCGAGGCGTGCTTCGCGAGCGGCATCTCCAGACCGGCGAGGGGATGATCAGAGACGTACAGCCCCAACATCTCCCGTTCGAAGGCGAGCTTGTCCTTCTTCGTCCACTCGGGGCGCGGCGGCACCTTCGGCGGCACCGCCTCCTCTGCGGCGTCGTACAGGCTGTCGAAGTCGAAGCCGATGGCTCCCTGCGCCTCGTTGCGCTTGCGGTCGACGGCTGCTTCGGTGGCGTCTTCGTGGACCTCCAGGAGCGCCCGGCGCGTGTCGCCCATGGAGTCGAACGCGCCGGCCTTGATGAGCGACTCGACGGTGCGCTTGTTGGCCACGTGCATCGGCACCTTCGCGAGGAAGTCGTGGAACGACGTGAAGGCGCCGTCGCCACGCGCCTGGACGATGCCGTCGACGACGTTGGACCCCACGTTGCGCACGGCTCCGAGACCGAAGCGAATGTCCTCGCCGACGGCTGCGAAGTAGCGGATCGACTCCCCCACGTCGGGCGGCAGCACCCGAATGCCCATCCGGCGGCATTCGTTCAGGTACACGGCCATCTTGTCCTTAGAGTCACCCACGCTCGTCAGCAGCGCGGCCATGTACTCCGCGGGATAGTGCGCCTTCAGGTACGCCGTCCAGTAAGACACCAACCCGTAAGCCGCGGAGTGCGCTTTGTTGAAGGCGTAGTCCGAGAACGGGAGCAGGATGTCCCAGAGGGCCTTGATCGCGGCATCGCCGAAGCCGCGCTCCTTCATGCCCCCCGAGAAACCCTCGTACTGCTTGTCGAGCTCGGACTTCTTCTTCTTGCCCATCGCGCGCCGCAGGATATCGGCTTGACCGAGCGAGAACCCGGCGACCTTCTGCGCGATCGCCATGACCTGCTCCTGATAGATGATCAGGCCGTAGCTGATGTCGAGGATGTCGCGGAGAGGCTCCTCCAGCTCCGGGTGGATCGGGGTGACCTCCTGCTGACCGTTCTTTCGGAGTGCGTAGTTGATGTGGGAGTTCGCCCCCATCGGCCCGGGGCGGTAGAGCGCGATGACGGCGGACACGTCTTCGAAGTTGTCGGGCTTCATGAGCCGCAGCAACGACCGCATGGGGCCGCCGTCGAGCTGGAAGACCCCGAGGGTGTCACCCCGGGTGAGCAGCTCGTAGGCGGCGCGGTCGTCGAGTGCGAGGTGTTCGAGGTCGAGCTCCTCGCCTCGGTTCATGCGGATGTTGTCGAGCGCATCGGAGATGATCGTGAGGTTGCGGAGCCCCAGGAAGTCCATCTTGATGAGGCCGAGGGTCTCGCACGACGGGTAGTCGAACTGCGTGACGATCTGACCGTCCTGCTCGCGGCGCATGATCGGGATGATGTCGAGCAGCGGTTCGCTCGACATGATCACACCGGCGGCGTGGACGCCCCATTGCCGCTTCAGACCCTCGAGTCCCAGGGCCCGATCGAAGACGGTCTTCGCGTCGGGATCGGTGTCAACCAGCGCGCGGAACTCACTCGCTTCCTTGAAGCGAGGATGCTGGGCGTCGAACATGCCGCCCAGCTCCATGTCCTTGCCCATGACCGCCGGGGGCATTGCCTTCGTGAGCTTCTCGCCCATGCTGAAGGGGAAGCCGAGGACGCGACCGGCATCCTTCAGTGCCTGCTTGGACTTGATCGTTCCGTAGGTGACGATCTGCGCGACGCGTTCAGAGCCGTACTTCTCGGTGACGTAATCGATGACCTCGCCGCGGCGGCGGTCGTCGAAGTCCACGTCGAAGTCGGGCATCGACACGCGGTCGGGGTTGAGGAAGCGCTCGAAGATGAGGCCGTGCTCGAGCGGATCGAGATCGGTGATCCGCATGGCGTAGGCGACCATCGAGCCGGCACCGGAGCCACGACCGGGCCCGACGCGGATTCCATTGTCCTTTGCCCAGTTGATGAAGTCGGCGACGACGAGGAAGTAGCCCGGGAAGCCCATCTGCAGGATGATCCCGGTCTCGTATTCGGCCTGAGCACGGACCTTGTCGGGGATGCCCTCGGGGTACCGGTAGTGGAGACCCTTCTCGACCTCCTTGATCAGCCAACTGTCCTCGGTCTCGCCGTCGGGAACGGGGAAGCGCGGCATGTAGTTCGCCGAGGTGTTGAACTCGACGTTGCACCGCTCGGCGATCAGGAGCGTGTTGTCGCACGCCTCCGGGTGGTCGCGGAAGAGCTGCCGCATCTCGGCCGCCGTCTTGATGTAGTAGCCGTCGCCGTCGAACTTGAAGCGGTTCGGGTCGTCGAGGGTCGACCCGGACTGCACGCACAGCAGGGCCGCGTGCGCATCGGCCTCGTGCTGGTGCGTGTAATGGGAGTCGTTCGTGCCGACCAGCGGGATGCCGAGGTCTTTCGCGAGGCGGATGAGGTCGGTCATCACGCGACGCTCGATCGACAGCCCGTGGTCCATGATCTCGGCGAAGTAGTTCTCCTTGCCGAAGATGTCCTGGAACTCCGCCGCCGCCGCCCGCGCGGCGTCGTATTGCCCGAGTCGTAGCCGCGTCTGCACTTCTCCCGAGGGGCACCCGGTCGTCGCGATGAGCCCCTTGCCGTACGTCTGCAGCAGCTCGCGGTCCATCCGCGGTTTGAAGTAGTAGCCCTCCATACTCGAGAGCGAGCTCAGCCGGAAGAGGTTGTGCATGCCCTCCGTGCTCTCGCTCCACATCGTCATGTGGGTGTACGCGCCCGACCCCGAGACGTCGTCGCTCTTCTGATCGGGGGACCCCCACGCGACACGCGACTTGTCCGTGCGGTGCGTACCCGGCGTGACGTACGCCTCGAGGCCGATGATGGGCTTGACCCCGGCCGACTGCGCAGCGCGGTAGAACTCGAACGCGGCGAAGGTGTTCCCGTGGTCGGTGACCGCGATCGCCGGCATGCCGTACTCGGCTGCGGCCTGCGTCATCGCACCGATTTTCGCGGCGCCGTCGAGCATCGAGTATTCGCTGTGGACGTGCAGATGAACGAAGGAGTCGGTTGCCACGGATCGAGTCTACGTTCCTGCACCGACATCGCTCCGGAGCCCGGATCTAGGCTGGACGACATGGGCACTCCCGAGTTCGTCACCGCGCTGCGCGCACATATCGGCCATGCGCCGCTCCCCCTCGTCGGGGTCACGGCGGTCGTCTTCAAGGATGAGAGAGTGCTGCTGGGGCGCCGCGCGGACAACGGTGCGTGGCAGTGCGTCTCGGGGATCGTCGACCCGGGCGAAGAGCCCGCCGATGCCGCGGTCCGCGAATGCCTCGAGGAGGCGGGCATCGTCGTGAAGGCGACACGTCTGGCGCTCATGCAGCAGATGCCCCGCGTGACCTACGCCAACGGTGATCAGGTCGACTACCTCGATCTCGTGTTCCGCTGCGACTGGGTGTCGGGCGACCCCCATCCGGCCGATGGCGAGCTGACCGACGTCGGCTGGTACGGCCTCGGCGAACTCGTCGAGGTCGAGCAGTTCCACGTGCGCAAGATCGCGCTGGCCCTCGCCGAGGATGATCCTGCGGTGTTCACGGGCGGCCGATGATCCCGGATCACGCGCCCTCACGGAGATCCTTGCGCATGAGGAGCCGAGGGAAGCCGTTGATGACGGAGTCGGTCGCAGCCGCTACGCGGAAGCCCGCACGTTCGAACAGCGCACGGGTACCCACGTACGCCATCGTCAGATCGACCTTGCGCCCGTCGTTGTCCACCGGATACCCCTCGATCGCGGGGGCGCCCTGACTCCGCGCGTACTCCACCGCCCCCGCCAGCAGCGCGTGGGAGATCCCGTGGCCGCGGTGACCCGGGCGCACTCGGATGCACCACACGCTCCACACGTCGAGGTCATCGATGTGAGGGATCTTGCGGTTCGTCGCGAACGTGGTGTCCGCGCGCGGGTGCACGGCCGCCCAGCCGACCACGACATCGCCGTCGTAGGCGAGGACACCGGGTGGACCCACCCCGATGAGGTCGCGCACGCGCTCCCCTCGCGCCGGCCCAGCCAAGGCGCGATTCTCTGCTCCCGGAATCCGGTAGCTCAAGCACCAGCAGACGTTGGAGTTCGGGTTCTTCGGCCCCACCATCACCGCGACGTCGTCGAACTCCGTCGCCGGACGCACTTCGATGCTCATGTCGTCAGGATGCCGCGGACCACCGACACCCGACAGGGGTCTCACTCGCTGCGCAGGATGTCCAGCGCGTGCGCGAGGTCGGCGGGGTACGGCGAAACGGTCGTCGTCCACTCACCCGTGACCGGGTGCGCGAAGGACAACTGATGCGCGTGCAGCCATTGGCGCGTCAGCCCCAACCGGGCTGACAGCGTCGGGTCCGCACCGTAGAGAGGATCGCCCGCGCACGGATGCCGGTGGGCGGCCATGTGCACGCGGATCTGGTGGGTGCGCCCGGTCTCGAGATGGATCTCGAGCAGTGACGCGCGAGGGAACGCCTCCAGCGTCTCGTAGTGCGTGACCGAGTCCTTGCCGTCGGGTGTGACGGCGAACTTCCAGGAGTGCGACGGGTGGCGTCCGATGGGGGCGTCGATCGTGCCGCTGAGCGGATCGGGATGCCCCTGCACGACGGCGTGGTAGATCTTCTCGACCTCCCGCTCCTTGAAGGCACGTTTGAGCGCGGTGTAGGCACGCTCGCTCTTGGCGACGACCATGAGCCCGCTCGTACCGACGTCGAGGCGGTGGACGATCCCCTGGCGCTCGGCGGCGCCCGTCGTAGCGATGCGGAAGCCCGCCGCCTTGAGCGCCCCGAGGACCGTGGGGCCCTCCCAGCCGACGGAGGGGTGTGCGGCGACACCCGAGGGCTTGTCGATCACGACGATGTCATCGTCGTCGTACACGATGCCGAGGTCGGGCACGGCGAGGGGAACGATCTCCGGCTCGCGGCGCGGCTCCCACCGGACGTCGAGCCAGCCACCGGCCCTCAGCCGGTCGGACTTGCCCAGATCACGTCCGTCGAGACTGACACCGCCGGCATCCGCCACTTCCGCCGCGAAGGTGCGGGAGAAGCCGAGCATCTTGGCGAGAGCGGCATCGACGCGCACCCCGTCCAAACCGTCGGGGACAGGAAGAGAGCGGGCCTCCACGTCAGTCCCGTGGTCCGGCCGACGCATCCGCATCGACCTCGTCGCGAGCACCCTCCCGGCGCGCCTCCCTGCTTCCGTCCAGTCGTCGGCCGAGCAGTACCAAGAGCGCGACGGCGATCATCATAGACACGATGAAGATGTCGGCGACGTTGTAGATCGCGGGCATCATCCACGGCGTGTGGATGAAGTCGACGACGTGACCCACGGGAAAGCCCGGCGCGCGGAACAGCCGGTCGGTCAAGTTGCCGAGGATGCCCCCCAGCAGCAATCCGAGGACGACGGCCCACAGCGCCGAGCGAACGCGGCTGAGCGTGAGGAACACGACCGCGACCGCGGCGCCGGCGAGCACCAGCGTGAACACCCACGTGACGTTCTCGCCGAGCGAGAACGCCGCTCCGGGATTGAACGTCAGATAGAACTGCAGGAAGTCGCCCCACACGGGAACCGGCGTGCGTTCGGGAAGCGTCGCGAGCGCGAGATTCTTGGTGAACTGATCGGCCGTCAGCACCGCTCCCGCCAGCAGAACGACGAGAACGACGGACAGCGCGGCGCGGCCCGCCGAGGATCTCTCCCCGGCGGGCCGCGAGTGCGAACCTGTCAAAGGCGCGGCCTAGAGACCGGCGGACGACACGGCGGACGCGCCCGAAGACGTGCCGGTGACATCGAGGTCGCGAAGCTTCTCCTCGATGAAGCCGCGCAGCTGCGTGCGGTAGTCGCGCTCGAAAGTGCGAAGCTCGCTGATGCGCGACTCGAGCGTGGCGCGCTCGCTCTCGAGGCGGGAGAGTTCGTCGCGACCCTTGGCCTCGGCCTCGGCGACGATGGCCGCGGCCTGCGCCTGAGCCTCGGAGATGAGCTTGTCCTTCTGTGCCTGGCCCTCGGCGACGTGCTCGTCGTGGAGGCGCTGCGCCAGCTCGATGATGCCGGCGGACGCAGCGGCGGGGGCGGCGTCGGCGGCGGGAGCCTCGGTCACGACGGGCTCCGGAGCGGCCTCGACGACGGGCTCCTCGGCAACCGGTGCCGGAGCGGGCGCGGCCTCGGCGGGCGCCGAACCGGACTCGTACGCGGCAAGCTTCGCCTTGAGCTCTTCGTTCTCGGCGATGGTCTTGCGCCACTCGACGACGATCTCGTCGAGGAAGTCATCGACCTCGTCCGGATCGAAGCCCTCCTTGAAACGGACGTGCTGGAACTGCTTGGTGACGACGTCTTCGGGAGTGAGAGCCATGGTTGTTGTCCTCATTTCAGAGCTTCACGACGGAGCCGTTACGGGGGACCCGCGGTCGGCGAGCCGTATCCGAACAGCATAGTGCGACCTCCACGAGGTCGCGAGAAAGGGTGATGTATGCGCAGTGGGCACCGCGTCACGACCGCAGGATGACTCCCGTGATCGACAGGAGCACGAAGCAGCACAGCATCGTGATCGGGAACGCGAGATCGATCGCGATCGCGCCGAGCCGCAGCGGAGGAATGAACCTTCGGAAGAACCGGAGGGGCGGATCGGTGAGCGTGAAGACGACCTCGGCGACGACGAGGAGCGCGCCCTTCGGACGCCATTCCCGATTGAACAGCGGGATGTACTCGAGGATCACCCGGGCCAACAAGACCAGGATGTACAGCACCAGCACCGTGTTCACGATGCCGGCGATGAGACGAACGGCCTCCACGACTACGGGACGAAGGGAGCGGCCTCGGGATCGGCCTGCACCAGAGCGCCGTCGCCGGACACCGCGATGTTCTCGGGTGAGAGCAGGAAGACCTTGCTCGTCACGCGCTCGATACGTCCGAACAGGCCGAGCGACAGGCCGCTCGCGAAGTCGACGAGACGCCTCGCGTCGGCGTCGCTCATCTGCGAGAGATTGATGATGACCGGGATGCCGTCGCGGAACGCTTCGGCGATCCCCTGAGCGTCACGGTACTGCTTGGGGTGCACGGTCAGGATCTCGCTGACGGCACTGGCTGCGGGCTGGCGGACGACCGCGGGACGGTGCAGCGGAGTCACGGGCGCGGTCTTCTCGACCGGCTTCTCACGACGGGGCGTGGCAGCGGCAGCAGACTGCTCCTCGTAGATCTCTTCCTCGTCGGCGAGGCCCAGGTAGACCATGGTCTTCTTCAGCGGATTCGACATCGCATTCCTCCGTTTGCTCGTCTGTTTCGAGGTTAACCGGGCACGGCGCGCGGACCCGTGATTGCCGTCCCGATCCGCAGGTGTGTCGCGCCCGCCGCGATCGCTTCGGCGAAATCGCCCGACATGCCCGCCGAGATCCAACCGGCATCCGGGACGACCCCTCGTACCGCATCGGCCGCTGCGGCGAGCCGCGCGAAGGCCTCTGCGGGAGCCTCGGCGAGCGGGGCGACCGCCATGACTCCACGGACGCGAAGTGACGGGCACTGCGCGGCGATGTGCTCGGCCAAGGGGGCCATGGCATCCGGAGCGGCACCCCCGCGCAGGGGATCGTCGGTGAGATTGACCTGCAGGAGCACGTCGAGCGGGGTGGCCGCGTCGGGGTCGGCTGCGTGGAGAGCGTCGGCGAGGCGATCGCGATCGACGGAGTGGACCACCGATGCCGCCGCACGGATGGCGCGTGCCTTCTTGGTCTGCGCCTGCCCGATGAAGTGCCAGACCAGGCCGTCGAGCGGGGGCAGCGCGGCACGCTTCGCCGTGAGCTCCTGCTGTCGGTTCTCGCCGACATCGCGCACACCGAGAGCGTGCAGGTTCGTTACCAAGTCGGCGGGATGGAACTTCGTGACGACGATCCGCGTGAGCGCCGCAGGATCGCGGCCCGCCGCCCTCGCCGCATCCGCGATGCGAGCGTCGAGGGCGGCGAGCCGCTCCGCGAGATCCACTTACTTCAGGAAGTCGGGGACGTCGAGATCGTCGTCGCCGAAGACCGACTCGTTCGAGGCGGACACGACGGACACCGGCACCGCAGGCTTCTCGTCGACCTCGGCGAGGTCGCGCGCCGCCTCGTCGGCCGGCACCGCAGGCACGACCGGGGCGCTGAGCTGCGCGGCGATCGGCTCGATCCTCGTCTGAGGCTCGCCCCCGTCGAATCCGGCCGCGATGACCGTGACGCGCACTTCATCGCCGAGCGTGTCGTCGATGACGGTTCCGAAGATGATGTTGGCCTCGGGGTGCGCCGCCTCCTTCACGAGCTGCGCGGCGTCGTTGATCTCGAAGATGCCGAGGTTCGAGCCACCCTGGATCGACAGCAGGACGCCGTGTGCGCCCTCGATCGAGGCCTCCAGGAGCGGCGACTCGACAGCGAGCTCGGCGGCCTTGATGGCGCGATCCGCCCCCCGCGCGGAACCGATGCCCATGAGGGCGGAGCCGGCTCCCTGCATGACCGACTTCACGTCGGCGAAGTCGAGGTTGATGAGACCCGGAGTCGTGATGAGGTCCGTGATGCCCTGCACACCGGCGAGGAGCACCTGGTCGGCCGTCGCGAACGCCTCGATCATCGAGATGCCGCGGTCGCTGATCTCGAGAAGACGATCGTTCGGCACCACGATGAGGGTGTCGACCTCTTCCTTGAGCTTCGCGACGCCAGCCTCTGCCTGGCTCTGACGGCGGCGCCCTTCGAAGGAGAACGGCTTCGTGACGACACCGATCGTGAGCGCTCCGATGGACTTCGCGATGCGGGCCACCACGGGTGCGCCACCGGTGCCGGTGCCGCCGCCCTCGCCCGCCGTCACGAACACCATGTCGGCTCCCGCGAGTGCCTCTTCGATCTCCTCGGCGTGGTCTTCGGCGGCACGGCGACCCACTTCAGGGTCTGCACCGGCACCGAGGCCGCGCGTCAGCTCGCGCCCCACGTCGAGCTTCACGTCGGCGTCGCTCATGAGCAGTGCCTGAGCGTCGGTGTTGACGGCGATGAACTCCACGCCGCGCAGACCGAGCTCGATCATCCGGTTGACGGCGTTCACGCCGCCGCCACCCACACCGACGACCTTGATCACCGCGAGGTAGTTCTGGTTCTGGCTCATGCCGGCCTCCGTATCGTCCCGAACCACGTCTCTCGACGTCTTGTCTAAACCTTCAACCTCAACAAGAGGTTTAAAGAATTGCCGAGTATGCAATTCCCGATCTCGAAGGTAAGCGCGCAGAAGCCGCACACCCCCCAGGCGGCGGGCGTGTCGCGGATCGCGTGTCGGAAGTCGGACGAATCAGCGCACGACGACAGCGCCGGGCGAGGACACGTCGTAGCGCGAAACCTTCGACGGCGGTCGGGAGACCATGATCGACGCAAGCACGACGGCCTTCCGTGCCGACTCCGAGGCATCGCCCCAGACGATGTCCGTATCCGTCTTGCCGAGGGTCAGTGTGACGTCGTTGGCCGTCGTGGCGCGCATCGCGGTGACCTGATCCCGGATGTCGCTCGGCAGCGACCGGTAGACCGTCCCGAGGGCGGTGAACGCCTTCGACGACACGCCCGTGAGCCCGCCGGGCACCGTGATCGCGGGATAGCCGCCCGGACGCTTCGGCGTCGTGGCCAACGCCACGCCCGCGGCATCCACGAGCGTGTAGCCGGCGCGCGACTTCACCGTGCCGATGGGCGTGCGTTCCACGATCCGCACGACGAGCTCGTGCGGCGGACGAGCTTCCAGCGTGTAGGACTCGACCAGCGGGAATGCGACGAGCGCGGCTTTCACCTCGCTCGAGTCGACGAGCGGCAACGGGCGACCCACCTGGCCCGCCAGCGCCGTCGCGACGGCGTCCGCGGAGAGCTGCTCCGTCCCCACGACACGCACCCGCTCCACCGCCAGCAGAGGGCTGTACGCCGCCCCGACCGAACCGAGCACGAGAAGCAGAACGGCAGACAGCGATGCGATCCATACGGTCCGTCGATGCCGCTGCCTCGCGGTGAAACGGCGCACTTCCGCGCGAAGCGCGCGGCGACGCGCGCGCGCCGCCGCCCACACGTCTCGCGCCTGAAGCGGCGCCGCGTCCTCGCCCTCCTCGACGGATTCCGCAGGCGAGGCCGCGTCAGAGGAGGCCGGGCGCGGCGTGGTCAGCGGCAGGATGGGGGCCGTCTCCCCTTCCGCGCCGTCGGTCGCGACTCGATCTCCAGAGGCGCTCTCGGCATCCGCGCCGTCGACGGCCCCCCGCGACGATGGAGCCACCGGCAACCGGACCTCGATCTCCTCGTCGGCGGTGCCCTCGTCTCGCGACGGCGGTGGCGGGAGCGGCGACGGTCGGCGCACGGTCAGTCCTGCTCGACGGGGGGTGACGACTCGAGGGCGTCGAGCACCTGCGGAATGATCAGGTACACGTTGCCGCAGCCGAGCGTGATCACGAAGTCGCCGTCTCGGGCCACGGATGCCGTATAGTCCGCGGCCTGCTGCCAGTCGGCGACGAAAGCGACCTTCGACGCGTCGTCGAACGCCCCGGAGACGAGCTCGCCGGTCACGCCCGGCACGGGGTCTTCCCGCGCACCGTAGACGTCGAGCACGACCGTGTGATCGGCGCGCGACTCGAGCACCTCGGCGAACTCACGGAACATCTCCTGCGTGCGCGAGTAGGTGTGCGGCTGATGAACCGCGATGAGCCGGCCGTCGCCGACGACCGTGCGAGCGGCGTCCAACGCTGCAGCCACCTCCGTCGGGTGATGGGCGTAATCGTCGTACACGCTCACACCTCGGGCCGAGCCGTGGAGTTCGAAGCGTCGGACCGTACCTCCGAAGCCCTCGACGGCGCGCACGGCGGGCTCCAGCGCATACCCCAGGGTGAGCAGCACGGCCACGACCCCCGCAGCGTTGATGGCGTTGTGCGCACCGGGCACCGCAAGCTGCGCGGTGACGCTCTCGGAGCCGCGGACGATCGTGAACGCCACGGGCCCCTCGGTGGTGATGTCCACGACGCGCACGTCGGCGTCCTCCGCCTCACCGAAGCTCACCACCGTGCGGTGGGACAGCGCCTCGGCCACCCGGCGAGCTCCGGGGTCGTCGGAGGAGATGACGACGGCCTCGCGTGCGGCATCTGCGAACCGTACGAAACCGTCGTAGAACGCGTCCCGGCTACCCCAGTGGTCCAGATGGTCGGGGTCGACGTTCGTGATCAGTGCGATCGACGTGTCGTACAGGAGGAACGTGCCGTCGGACTCGTCGGCCTCGATGACGAACAACTCGTCGGAGCCGGTGGCACTGGAGACGCCGAGATCGGCGATCACTCCCCCGTTGACGAAGGTCGGCGCGCTGCCCAGCGCACGAAGGGCCGTCACGATCATGCCCGTCGAGGTGGTCTTGCCGTGCGCGCCCGCCACCGACACCAGTCGGCGACTCCCGATCAGCCACGACAGCGCCTGCGACCGGTGGATGACGGCGAGGCCGCGCTCCTTCGCCAGCACGAACTCAGGGTTCTCCGGCCAGATCGCGCCCGTGTGGATCACGGTGTCGACATCGCCCGGGAGGTGGGATGCGTCGTGTCCGACGTGGACCGTCGCACCCCGCGCCGCCAGCGCACGGAGTGCGGCGCTATCAGTGCGGTCAGAACCCGAGACGCGGATGCCTCGGTCGAGGAACATGCCGGCAAGGCCGGACATGCCCGATCCACCGATCCCGATGAAGTGGGCGGCGGTGATGTCCTCGGGAATCGGGAGGCTCAGGTCGGGTCGAATCATGGCCCGTCAAGTCTAGGTCGCGCGGGATAGGCGGTCGCTGCGGCACGCTGCGCGACCGACTCCCCGACACGCGACGCGGTCGAGGCTCCCGATGGTGCGTCGCGTCAGCGACCCAACGCCGCGTCGATCATCGAGATGACGTTCTCGGTGCCGCGGAGCGTTCCCACGCCCGCCGCGCGATCGCGCATGCGTCCGAGGGCCTCCGGATCCTGCAGGAGCGGGACGACATCGGCACGCAACCGCTCCGCGTCGAAGTCGGCATCCGGGATCAGCTTCGCGGCCCCCGCGCGGACCGCGGCGGCGGCATTGAGCGCCTGCTCGCCGTTGCCGACGGCGTACGGGACGTACACGGCGGGGATGCCGAGGGCGCTGATCTCGCTCACCGTCGCCGCGCCGGCCCGCGAGACGATCGCGTCGGCGACCGCGAACGCGTCGGCCATGCGGTCGAGGTACGGCACGACGCGGTAGTCGGGATGTCCCGGATCGACGAGTTCGTTGCGCTCCCCCGCCGCGTGGAGGATCTGCCAGCCCGCGTCGGTCACCGCCGACCACCCGCCGGCCACAGCCTCGTTGATCCGCCTCGCTCCCAACGACCCGCCGAAGACGAGCAGAACGGGGCGAGAGGGATCGAGGCCGAAGGATGCGGCAGCCGCCTCCCGCCGTGCGGCGCGATCGAGGTCGACGATCTCGCGGCGCAACGGCATCCCGACCACCTTGGACCGGCGGAGCGGAGTGCCCTCGAACACGGTCCCGACGCCGGCCGCCGCGCGGGCACCGAGGATGTTCGCGAGCCCCGGCTTGGCATTGGCTTCGTGGACGACGAACGGGATGCGCTCGCGGCGCGCGGCGACGTACGCCGGCGCGGACGCGTACCCTCCGAATCCCACCAGCACGTCCACTCCGCGTTCGCGGATGTGTCCGCGCACCTGGGCGATCGCCCGTCGGAAGCGGGCCGGGAACTGGGCCGCGGCGGCGTCGGGCCGGCGCGGGAACGGCACCTTGTCGACGAAGAGCAGCTCGTATCCCCGGTCGGGCACGAGACGTGTCTCGAGACCCTCGCGGGTTCCGAGCACGAGGACGTCCGCACCCGGGTCGCGCCGCCGCAGGCCATCGGCGACGGCGAGCAGCGGATTGACGTGACCGGCGGTGCCACCGCCGGCGAGGAGATAGGTCGGCGCGGAGTTCGGATCGCTCACCGGATCGAGCCTACCGGCCACCCGCCGCGGGACTCGTGCGATGGGCCGGTCGTGAGACGGTCACGGGCGTCTGCAGCGCGCGAGATTCCGGAAGCGTGCGGGCGAACGACAGCAGCACCCCGCATGCCATGAGGACCGACAGGAGCGACGTGCCGCCCTGGGACATGAACGGCAGCGGCACGCCCAGGACGGGGAACACGCGGAGCACGACTCCGATGTTGACGAGGGCCTGACCGACGATCCATACCGTGATGCCGCCGGCCGCGATGCGGATGAACGGATCGTGGGTCTTGCGGATGACGTGGAAGGCGCCCACCGCGAAGAGCGTGAAGAGCCCGAGCACCACGATGCAGCCGATGAGCCCGAGCTCCTCGCCCACGATGGCGAAGATGTAGTCGTGTTCGGCCGCGGGGAGCCAGTCGTACTTCTCTCGCGAGTTCCCCAGGCCGAGGCCGAAGATGCCACCGCCGGCGAGACCCCAGACGCCGTGCAGCGCCTGGTAGCAGTCGCCCGTCGCCGCGAGGTAGCACTCGGACGAGTCCACGTTGAGGAAGCTCATGATGCGCCGCATGCGGTTGGGACTCGTGATGGCGAAGACACCCGCCGCCACCACGACGCCGAGGAGCGGCAGGAGGAAGATGCGGAGCTTCACTCCCGAGAAGAACAGGCATCCGAGCAGCACGGCCATCAAGACGAGACCGGTGCCCAGGTCGCCACTGCCGACCGCCACGAGCCCGATCACGAGCGCACCCACCGGCACCACCGGGATGAAGACGTGACGCCACAGTCCGAGGAGCGTCTGCTTGCGGTACAGCACGTAGGCGAGCCACAGCGCGAGGGTGAGCTTGAGGAACTCGGACGGCTGCATCTGCACACCGGCGATCGAGATCCAGTTCGTGTTCCCGTCGTTCTCGACGCCGAGGCCGGGCACGAAGACGAGCATCTGCAGGGCGATGGCGGCGATGAGCCCCGGCCACGCGATCCGCTTCCAGAACGACACCGAGAAGCGACTCAGCACGAACATGAGCGGCACCCCGAGCAGCGCGAACAGCGACTGCTTGAGAACGACCTCGAACGGGCTGTCCCCCCGGGCCACGGACGCCGCCATCGTCGCCGAGAGCACCATCACGAGACCGAACAGGGTGAGAATCAGCGCCGTCGAGGCGATGAGCAGGAACTCGCTCGGTACAGGGGCGAAGACGCGCCCCAGCGAGACACGTGCCGCGAAACCACGGCCCTGACGAGTGACGTCGTCAGCTCCCGGGGTGCGGGGTCGGTCGGTGGTGGTCATCACCGCTGCCCCTCTCGATCCGGTCTCGCACGGCGTCCGCGAAGCGCGTTCCCCGATCGGCGTAGGACGCGAACTGATCGAAGGATGCCGCTGCCGGAGCCAGGAGGACCGTGTCTCCGTCACGCGCGACACTCGCCGCCAGTTCTACGGCCACCGCCATGACGTCTTCAGTCTGAGCGTGGTCGACCTCGAAGATCGGAACCGAGGGCGCGTGTCGTGCGAACGCCGCCACGATCTCCGCCCGATCCACTCCGATGACGACCGCCGCCTTCGCGCCGTTGCCGCGCGCGGCGACGAGCTCCGCGATGTCCACGCCCTTGAGCAGACCCCCCACGACCCACACCGCACCCGGGTACGCCGCGAGCGACGACGCCGCGGCGTGGGGGTTCGTCGCCTTCGAGTCGTCGACCCACGTGACACCGCCTGCCACGGCGACGATCTCGATGCGATGCGGGTCCAGACGGAACCTCTGCAGCGCATCGCGGATGCTCTCGGGGGCGACGCCGAGAGATCGCGCCAGTGCCGCGGCGGCGAGGATGTTCGCCACGACATGCGGAGCGTTCAGGCCGTGCTCGGCGAGCTCGGCGAGCGTCGTCAACTCCAGCGCGCTGTGATGACGGTCGTCGTGGAATGCCCGGTCGACCAGGATCCCGTCGACGATGCCGAGATCGCTGGGCCCGGGTACGCCGAGATCGAAGCCGATCGCTCGGCATCCTTCGACGACCTCCGCCTCCTCGACCATCTCGCGCGTCGCCACGTCGGACTTGTTGTAGACGCACGCGATCCGGGTGTTCTCGTAGACGAGGGCTTTCGCGTCGCGGTAGGCCGCCGCCGAGCCATGCCACTCGAGATGGTCGTCGGCGAGGTTGAGGCAGACGCTCGCGTGGGGCGAGAGTCGATCCGACCCGCGCTGCTGACCCAGGTACCACAGCTGATGGCTGGACACCTCGACGACGAGCACGTCGAAGCCCGCAGGGTCTCGCACGGCATCCAGGACGGGAACGCCGATGTTCCCGCAGGGCGCCGCCCGCAAGCCGCCCTCGGCGAGCATCGTGGCGGTGAGCTGGGTCGTCGTGGTCTTGCCGTTGGTGCCCGTGATCAGCACCCAGTCGGCGGGGGTTCCGTCGGCACGGGATACCTTGTCGCGCACACGCCAGGCGAGCTCGATGTCGCCCCAGAGCGCCGCGCCGCCGGAGGTGGCCCACGAGATGACCGGATGATGCGGGGGGAACCCCGGCGAGGCCACGACGACGTCGGGCGCAAAGTCGAGGAGCTCGGCCGGCACTGCGGCGAGCGAGCCGGTCCACAGGCGCGCACCGATGACCGGAAGCAGCCGGGCGTACTCCTCGTCGGAAGACTCCGTCACGACCAGGACGTCCGCACCGAGCTCCGCGAGGGTGTCGGCGACGGAGAAGCCGGTGACGGAGAGACCGAGCACGGCCACCCGCAGCCCCTTCCAGTCGGCGTGCCAACTGGTGAGCGTGTCCAGACGCGCGTCGCTCATAGCGCGGCGAGCCACGCGACGTAGAACAGGCCGACGCCGGTGACGGCGAGCATGCCCGCGATGATCCACATCCGCACGACGATCGTGATCTCGGGCCAACCGCGCATCTCGAGATGATGGTGGAAGGGACTCATCAGGAAGAGCCGCTTACCGCCGGTCGCCTTGAAGTAGTAGCGCTGCAGAATCACCGATCCGGGACCGATGATGAAGACACCCGCGATGATGACCGCGAGGATCTCGGTGCGCGAGAGCACGGCCATCGCCACGACGACACCGCCGATGGACATGGAGCCCACGTCACCCATGAACACCTTCGCCTTCGGCGCGTTCCACCAGAGGAACCCGACGAGGGCGCCCACGAACGAGGCGGCGATGATCGTGAGCCCCATCGGATCACGCGTCGGGTAGCAGGCGTTCGCGTAGGCGTCGACGAGAGCAGTCGTGTGACAGCGCTGCTGGAACTGCCAGAACGTGACGAGGCTGTAGGCGGAGACGGTGAAGATGCCGGCACCCGTCGCCAGTCCGTCGAGCCCGTCGGTGAGGTTCGTCGCGTTCGACCACGCCACCGACATGAAGGTGATCCAGGCGAGGTAGAGGATCCAGCCGATCACCGCGCCGAGCGCCATGAAGGACAGCGCCGGGATGTCGCGGAAGAAGGAGACGTAGGGAGAGGCAGGCGTCTCGCCATAGGAGTTGGGGAAGTTCAGCGCCAGCACGGCGAAGGGCACGGCCACCGCGATCTGTCCGACCACCTTGCGCCACCCCGACAACCCGAGGCTGCGCTGTTGACGGACCTTCATGAAGTCGTCGATGAAGCCCACGGCGCCGAGCCCGATCATCATCCAGATGACGAGCAGTCCGGAGGTCGTGGGCGGTGTTCCGCCCGCGTAGCTGCCCACGAAGTACCCCACGAGGGAGCCGACGATGAAGACGATTCCGCCCATCGTGGGCGTGCCGCGCTTGGTGTGGTGGTTCGGGTTGTGCTGGTCTTCGGGCGTGCGGATGACCTGACCCCAGCCCAGCTTCTCGAAGAGCCGGATGAACAGCGGTGTCAGGAACAGGGTGAATGCGAGGGAGATCGTCGCAGCAGCCAGCAGGGATCTCACGAGAACGATTCTCCCAGACGATCGCCCAGATGACGGAGCCCGGCCGAATTCGACGACTTCACCAGCACCCGATCTCCGTCGCGCAGCTCGTCCACGAGGTAGTCGTACGCCTCGTCGGCGGTTTCGAAGAAGACCGCTTCGCCGTCCCAGGACCCCTCCCCGATCGCGGCGAGATACAGGCGGCGTGCGGCGGTACCCACCACCACGATGCGCTCGAAGCGCAACCGCACCGCGAGAAGGCCGACACGGTCGTGCTCCTCGCCCGCGTACTCGCCGAGCTCGCTCATCGCGCCCAGGACGGCGACTTTGCGCTGCCCCGGTTCGGCGATCTGGGCGATCGTGCGCAAGGCGGCGGCCATCGAGTCCGGGCTCGCGTTGTACGCATCGTTGATGATCCGCACGCGGTCGGAGCCGAGCGGCTGCATGCGCCAGCGCTCTGCGATCTCGAGCGTCTCGACCCGCGCGACCGCGTCCGGGATCGACACTCCGAGGCTCTCGGCGACGGTGATTGCGGCCAGCGCGTTCATCACATGGTGCTCTCCCAGCACGCGGAGTCGCAGCGGCGTCCGTTCGTCGCCGACGACGATCGTGCAGGTGGTGCCGGATGCCGTGACCTCGACGTCCTCGGCGCGCACCTCGGCCGCGCGAGAACGCCCGAACCACCGAACGGCCACATCCCCCTCCGCCGCGATCTCCGCCATCGCCGCCACCCGCGGATCGTCGGCGTTCAGCACGGCGACGCCGCCAGGGCGGACGGATGCCACGAGCTCCGACTTCGCCTTCTGCGTCGCCTCGACGCCACCGAACCCGCCGGCGTGGGCGAGGCCCACCATCAGCACGGCACCGACGTCGGGGTGGACCAAGCCCGCGAGCTCGGCGATGCGGCCGATGCGGGAAGCGCCGAACTCGCTCACGAGGTAGCGCGTGCTCTCCGTCACCCGCAGCATCGTGACGGGCGCGCCCACCTCGTTGTTGAAGGAGTCTCGCGGAGCGACGGTCTCACCCTCGTCCTGCAAGATCCGCGCGAGCATGTTCTTGGTGGTCGTCTTGCCGTTCGACCCGGTGATGCCGACGATCTGCAGCGGGCTGACCGCGCGGACACGCGCGATCACCTCGCGCGCCAGATCGGCGAGGGCCTGCACGGCATTCGCGACGACGATCTGCGTCACCGGCACGTCGACGGTCCGCTCGACCACGGCGACGGTGGCGCCGGAGGCCACGGCGGCGTCCACGAAGTTGTGGCCGTCGGTGACCTCACCGGGCTTGGCCACGAAGATCCCCCCCGCGCCCATCGCGCGGGAGTCGGTGTCGACGACGCCGGAGACGATCGTCTCGCCCGTGTCGTCACCGTGGGTGTGCAGTGTCCCCGAGACGGCCTGTGCCACCTCAGCGAGCGTCATCCGGATCATGGCGTGGCTCTCCTCGTGCGCGCTCGCGTTACTGGGTCAACGGGAGCAGGGGGGTCTCCGACTCGGAGGGCATGATCCGGTAGTGCTTCAGCACCTGGGTCATCGCCTTCTTGAACACCGAGCGGTTGGCCGACGACATGCGCTGCTTCTTGGGCTCGTCGAAGACCGTCAATACAACGTACTGCGGATCCTCCGCGGGGGCGTACCCGACCAGCGACGTGAAATACAGGTTCTTCTTGTACCCGCCCTTGCCATCGCTGATCTGCGCCGTGCCCGTCTTGCCCGCCATGCGGTATCCGTCGATCCGGATGTCGTCGGCGAGCGTGCCCTGCGCGAAGACGTTCTCGAGCATCAGGCTCACTTCGTCGGCCGTGGACTCCTTGATGACCCGAACGGGTTCGGGGAGATCGGGCGTCACGACGGTGCCGTCGGACTTCGTGCACGATTCGACGAGCTGGGCGGGCATGCGGACGCCGCCGTTGGCGATCGTCTGATAGACACTCGCCACCTGCGTGGCGGTGACCGTGAACGCCTGACCGAACGTCGTCGTGTAGAACGTCTGGTTGTCCCAGTCCTGCGGCTTCAGCGAGAATCCGGTGTCGGGCTCTCCCGACCAGTTCAACGCCGTCTTCTGCCCCACGCCGAACTTCGTCAGATAGTCGTACCGCGTCTGCGCGTCGACCAACGACCCGAACTCGCTCATCGCGACGTTCGACGAGCGAACGAGGCCGCCGGTCAACGTCATCTGCTCCGTCGCGTGCTGCTCGGAGTCGTTGATGACGGCGCCGTTGTCGAACACCTTGCGCGATGGGACGAGCACCGACGACAGGTGCGTCGCGCCGCCCTTTTCGATCACCGTCGCCGCTGTCACGGGCTTGTACGTCGATCCGGGCTCGTAGGAGAAGCGAGCGAGCCGCGAGCCGCGGTCGGCGGAATCGGAGGCGCCGGGGTCGTTGGGGTCGACGGCATCCGTCTCGGCGAACGCGCGGATCTTCCCGGTCGCGACCTCCATGACGATGATGCCGCCCCAGTCGGCACCGTAGCGCGAGGACTCTTCCGAGATGAGCTGCTGCATGTACCACTGCAGGTCGCTGTCGATGGTGAGTTGCAGTGTGCCGCCGTCGACGGCCGGCTTCTCCGTCTCGGTGCCGGGGATGATGACCCCGTCCCGACCCCGCAGATAGCGCACTTCGCCGGAGGTCGCCTGGAGGCAGGAGTTCTGCAACTCCTCGACCCCCTCGAGCGCTTCGCCGTCAGAGTTCACGAAGCCGAGCACGTTGCCGGCGACGGCCCCGTCCGGATATGTGCGAGAGGGGACCGCGTCGAAAGTGAGGAACGGAAGACCGAGTGCCGCGAGCGCCCGATAGGTCTCGGTCGACACGTAGCGCTTGACACGTGCCCACTGCGAGCCGGGGTCGGCGGCGACGGCATCCTCGACGATGGCGATCACATCGTCGACGGACTGACCCGTGACGGGCGCGATGCGCGCGGCGAGCTCGGGCCACGCGATCATCTCGGGCTTCCCGTCGGCACCGCGGACGACCTGGCCGGCGGCGTCGGTCTTCTTGATGCCCTGAGCGGCGAGCTGCGGGTCGATGTTCACGTCGTAGACGAGCGTGCTCGTGGCCAACACGCTGCCGTCGGTGTCGACGATGTCTCCGCGCGTGCCCTGCAACTCGATCTTCGTCCCGTTGGCGAGCCGGGACTGCTCGGCGATGTGGTCGCTGGCGTTCACGATCTGGATGTCGACGAGTCGCACGACGAAGCCGCCGATGACGGCCAGCACGACCATCAACGCGATCACGGTGCGGCGGCGCGGGCTGCGGGTGGCGCGAGTCGTCATGGTGTCAGTGCGTCTTCGGGGTCGGGAGCGCGTCTGCGACGGCGGGAGGCACGGGTGAGTTGACGACCTGCTCGCCGCCTGCGGAAGCGCCGGCGCCGAGGCTCACGTCGGGGTCGGTGACGAGAGGCTTGTCATCGACGAGGGAGTTGGGCACGGCCGACTTCTTCAGCGCGTCGATGCTCGACGCCGCCGTGGCCGCGGAGCCCTTGCCCATCACCGCACCGTCACTCAGCCGCAGGTACCGGGGTGCAGCGCCCGTGACCATACCGAGGTCGGCGGCGTTGGCAGCAAGGTACTGAGGTGAACTGAGTCCCGCGACATCGTCTTGGAGGATCTGCTTCTGCCACTCCACTTCGCGTTGCTGAGCCGTGAGCTCCTTGAGCTCATACGACCCTTGCGTCGTAAGGATCGACAACCCCATCTGCGCACCCGCGATGGCGAGGGCACCCGCCACCGCCAGGAGGCCGTACATCAACTTCGGTCGTCGGGCGGGAGCGGGGAGGTCGACGGCGTGCAGCCGCCGGTCCTCCGTCGTGCGAGGGGCGGGCGCCGACAGCGGGCGCGCGGAGACGAAGGGGTCGAGGTCGAGCGCGGTGGTGCTCATGCGTCCTCCCTGATTCGCTCCGCCGCACGCAGGCGCACGGGGGTCGCCCGCGGGTTGCGCGCGCGTTCTTCTTCCGACGCCAGTTCGGCGCCGCGCACCAGGAGACGAAACCGCGGCGCATGCTCCGGAAGCTCGAACGGCAAACCGGCCGGAGCGGTCGAGGACGTGGCATCCGCGAACGCACGCTTGACGAGACGGTCCTCCAACGACTGGTAGGACATGACGACGATCCGACCGCCCACGGGCAGAAGTCCCATGGCAGCGGGGATGGCGGTATCGAGGACGGCCAGTTCCCGGTTCACTTCGATGCGCAGCGCCTGGAAGACCCGCTTGGCCGGGTGCCCGGATCGCTCGCGCTGCACCGCCGCCGGCGTGGCGGCGACGAGGACATCGACCAGCTGAGCCGAACGCGTCAACGGGGCCTGCTGGCGGGCGGCGATGATCGCGCGCGCATAGCGCCCCGCGAGCTTCTCCTCGCCGAAGCGCTCGAAGATGCGGCGGAGGTCTCCCTCGCCGTAGGTGGCGACGATGTCGGCGGCGGTGGTTCCCGTCGTCTGATCCATCCGCATGTCGAGGGGGGCGTCCTGCGAGTACGCGAAACCACGCTCCGCCTCATCGAGCTGGAGCGAGGAGACACCGAGATCGAAGAGGATGCCGTCGACGCGATCCCGCCCCGTCGAGGCGACCGCCTCGACGATCCCGTCGTACACGGTGTGCACGAGCGTGACGCGGTCGCCGAAGCGGGCGAGCCGCTCCCCCGCGATCCGCAGGGCGTCGGTGTCGCGATCGAGACCGATGAGGTGCACGTGCGGGAATCGCTCGAGGAGCGCCTCGGAGTGCCCGCCCATGCCCTCGGTGGCGTCGACCAGCACCGCGTTCTCACGCTCGAGGGCAGGTGCCAGCAGCTCGACGCAACGCTCGAGCAGCACGGGGGTGTGGATGTCGCGGAGGCTCATGATGTGCGGCCGGGTGATCCGGGGTCCTGATCCCCATCCGCCCCGACCTGACACCGGGGAAGTGCGTCAGGGCGTGCGGCTGGGAGTCAGGATCACGGCTCAGAAGAGACCGGGGATCACCTCCTGCTCCATGTCCGAGTAGGCGTCTTCGTTGCCCTGGGAGTAGGACTCCCACGCTTCGGCATCCCAGATCTCCGCGTGCGCGCCGACGCCCGTTACGACGAGCTCACGCCCGAGGTTCGCGTACGTGCGCAGGTGCGGCGGGACGGTGATGCGGCTCTGGCTGTCGGGCTTCTCGTCGCTCGCTCCCGAGAGGAACATGCGCTGGAAGTCGCGGGCCTGCTTGTTGGTGAGCGGCGCTTCGCGGATGCGCTCGTAGATGCGCTCGAACTCCTTGGTGCTGAAGACGTAGAGGCAGCGCTCCTGCCCGCGGGTCACGACGACACCGTCGCCCAGATCGGTGCGGAACTTTGCGGGAAGGATGACGCGACCCTTGTCGTCGAGCTTCGGGGTGTAGGTGCCCAACAACATCGCACGCCACCCCCTTCTCTGCCCGGCCGCCTGAAGTTGTCGCCACTTTACTCCACTTTCCTCCACTTCACTATGAGAAATGCGGGATCGACTCCCCCAGCCCTCCCCGAACGCAAAAAAGCACCGACCCGAAGGTCGGTGCTTTTCGAACGGTGCGGGGGGCTAGCCCGTGAAACTGGTCACTCGCGGTCTTGGCGGCGGTCCCAGCGGTCGTTCATGCGATCCATGAATGACCCTCCCGCGGCGGCGCGGGGTGACGCGCCGGGCGCCGTCTTGCGGGTGCCCTCGGAACGGCGGGAGCCGCCCCCTCCCCGAGTGGGAGTGACGGCGAGGACGACACCGGCCACCATGAGGAGGAACGCGATGACGCCGACGACGATGAGGGAGGTCGAGACTCCGACGACCAACCCGGCGAGACCGAGGAGGACGAGGACGCTGCCGTAGACGATGTTGCGATAGCTGAGCGACTGACCCTCACGGGGCGCGCTCACGACATCGGCGTCGTTGCGCATGAGATGGCGTTCCATCTCGTCCAGCAGACGCTGCTCCTGTTCTGACAGTGGCATGCATCCCCCTCTTGAGGTATCGAGTGCTCCAAGTGTACGCGGGAGCGTCGGAACTAGGCTAGGCCCGTGAGACCTTCCGCAGACATGATCGCGTCAGTTTCCCAGCGGATGGAGAGGTTCGTCGAGGACCGTCTCGCAGACGCCGGTGAGCTCGGGGCCGACGCCGTAGCATTCACCCGCGCGGCGGCATCGACCCTCGACGGAGGCAAGCGACTGCGAGCACGCTTCTGCCTCACGGGGTGGCAGGCCGTCGCCAACGCGGAGAGCGGGGGTCGGAACGCTGACGATGACGGCGTCATCGCTGCCGCCGGCGCTCTGGAGATCTTCCATGCCGCAGCTCTCGTGCACGACGACATCATCGACAACTCGGATACCCGGCGAGGCCGCCCCGCCGCGCATCGCGCGCTCGAACGGCACCACACCGACGCCGGCTGGTCGGGAAACCCGGCCACGTTCGGCCGCTCGGCAGCGATCCTCTTGGGCGACCTGCTCGTCGCGTGGAGCGACGACCTCCTGGAGGGGGGCCTTCGCGACGCACCTCATGCCGCTGCCGCTCGCGTCGAGTACGCACGGATGCGTCGGGATGTGACTCTCGGTCAGTACCTCGACATCGTGGAGGAAGTGGCTGCCGCAACGGTCCCCGATGCCGACCACGCCGAACGCGCACTGCGCGTCGCTACTTACAAGTCCGCCCGCTACAGCGTTCAGCAACCTCTCCTCATCGGTGCTGCTCTCGCCGGAGCGGATGCCGCTCAGCTTGCCGCCCTGGAGGCGTTCGGGCTGCCGGTCGGACTCGCGTTCCAGCTCCGCGACGACGTGCTGGGCGTGTTCGGCGACGCCGCCGTGACCGGCAAGCCGTCCGGTGACGATCTGCGCGAGGGTAAGCGCACCCTCCTCATCGCGTACGCCCGCGAGGCTCTCCCCCAGGGAGCGAGGCGCGCGATGGACGAACTCTTGGGCGATCCCGACCTCGACGACGAACAGGTCGCGTTCCTGCAGCGAACGATCACCGATTCCGGAGCGCTCGCACGCGTGGAAGGTCTCATCGCCGACTACGCGACCGCAGCCGACCGCGCGCTGCGCGCCGTGCACCTCGACAACGCCGCGGTGGGTTCGCTCCGCGACCTTGCGCGGGCGGCGGTGGCGCGAGCCTCCTGAGGGCGTCGCCGGGATCAGGCCAGCGCCTGAGCGACCCGCCGCACTTCGCTCTTACGGCCGGCGCGCAGCGCCTCGATGGGGGCCATCCCGATGGACTCCTCGGTCTCCATCAGCCAGTCGATCGCCTCGTCGTCGGAGAATCCGGCATCCTGCAGCACAATCACTGTGCCACGCAGAGTGGTGACGGGGTGACCGTCGAGGAGGAACGCCGCGGGAACACGGAAGACACCGTCACGCCGCGAGCCGATCAGCTGCTTCTCGTCGAGAAGTCGGCGGACGCGCCCGAGCGGCTCGCCGGTCAGCTCGACGAGATCGGGAAGCGACAACCACTCGGTCGGAAAGGAGGAAGGAGAAGCACCGGTCACACCTCCACTATTCCATTCCCGCCCCCCTGCGTCGCGCGTGCCGGGACGCTGAGCACGCCGAGCTCCGCGCCTGTTATTCATATCCTTCACTTCTGTCACTTTGGTTGACACGTGTTTACTTCCGTGACACGGTGTCGGAGGTCGACTCAGAGGGGGAACTCGTGAGACACAAGCCCGCATTCGCCACCACCGCGCCCGTCGCGGTGATCGGAACGATCGCGCTGTCGCTGACGGCCACCCCCGCCCACGCGGGCGCGACGACCGAACGTGACGCGCCGGGGTCGATGATCCCGTCCCTCACCGCTCGCGACGCCGCCGCCGCTCGTGCGGCAGCCGTTCTCGCTGCCGCACAGGAGTATGCCGCCGCACGCAAGCGTGCCACGCACACCGTGGTGCGCGGTGACACGATCAGCGGCATCGCTGCTCGCCACGGGCTGCGCACGGCCGACGTGCTGGCCTGGAACGACTTGGGCTGGAAGTCGATCATCCACCCCGGAGACGTCATCCGGCTCTCCGCCTCGAGCACCACCGCCACCGCCCAGCGCACGTCCAACACCTCGGCCGCACCAACGTCATCGGGATCAGCGTCGTCGAGCGGTACACGCACGCATACGGTCGTTCGTGGCGACACGCTCTGGACCATCGCGCAGCGCTCGGGCATCAGCCTCGCGCGCCTGCTGCGGGCCAACGACCTCACCTCGGCCTCGATCATCTACCCCGGCGAAAAGCTCCGCATCCCGGGCGCGGGAACCTCTGCATCCGCCGACACGGCGACGTCGTCCTCGAAGAAGTCGCGCAGCGACGGCGGAAAGAAGGCCACGGCATCCAGCGCCATGGTAAGCCTGGATGCCGAGCAGATCCGCGGCGTGAAGACGATCATCGCGATCGGTCGCGACCTCGGAGTCCCCAAGAAGGGCATCGCGATCGCGCTCGCGACGGCGATGGTCGAGTCCTGGATCCGCAACGTCGACTACGGCACTCACGACTCCCTCGGCCTCTTCCAACAGCGGCCCAGCATGGGCTGGGGCACCGCGGAACAGGTGCAAGACCCCCATCACGCGACCCGGGCGTTCTTCGGGGGCGAGAGCGACCCGAACGGCACGGCGACGCGAGGGCTCCTCGACATCTACGGGTGGCGCGATATGGAGTTCGGTGCCGCGGCACAAGCCGTGCAGGTGTCGGCGCTCCCGCACCGCTACGGCCAGTGGGAAGAGCAGGCCTACGCCTGGATCGAGGCCTACGGCTGACCGTCCGCACGCCGCGCGTCCTCTGGTCGTGCCGCGGATTCCGGCTGCGTAACGGAGTCGCGATGAGGGTGAGCCGCTCCCCGGGCTCACCGCCCACGCTCCGTAGACTCGTCGCGTGAGCACGAACCCGCAGACCGACCCGCTGATCGGCCGTTTGGTCGACGCGCGGTACCGGGTGCGTGCTCGCATCGCGCGCGGCGGAATGGCGACCGTCTACGTCGCCACCGACCTCCGCCTCGAGCGTCGCGTCGCCCTCAAAGTGATGCATGGGCACCTCTCCGACGACACCGTCTTCCAGAGCCGCTTCATCCAGGAGGCGCGGGCTGCCGCGCGCCTGGCCGACCCGCACGTCGTGAACGTGTTCGACCAGGGCCAGGACGGCGAGATGGCGTACCTCGTCATGGAGTACCTGCCCGGCATCACGCTGCGCGAGCTTCTGCGCGAGCAGCGTCGGCTCAGCATCCCGCA
Source organism: Candidatus Microbacterium phytovorans (assembly GCA_029202445.1). NCBI lineage: Bacteria > Bacillati > Actinomycetota > Actinomycetes > Micrococcales > Microbacteriaceae > Microbacterium > Candidatus Microbacterium phytovorans. Next base: position 577,650 of record CP119321.1, on the reverse strand, counting down.
GACGATCACCATCATGGATGCCGTCCTGTCCGGGCTCGCGGCGGCCCACCGTGCCGGCATCGTCCATCGCGACGTGAAGCCCGAGAACGTGCTGCTCGCCGAGGACGGGCGCATCAAGATCGGCGACTTCGGGCTCGCCCGTGCGACGAGCGCCAACACGGCGACGGGTCAGATGCTGCTGGGCACGATCGCCTACCTCGCCCCCGAGCTCGTCACCCGTGGCACCGCCGATGCCCGCAGCGACATCTACGCGCTCGGCATCATGCTGTACGAGATGCTCACGGGAGAGCAGCCGTACAAGGGCGAGCAGCCCATGCAGATCGCCTACCAGCATGCGACCGACTCGGTGCCTCGACCCAGCGCGAAGAACCCGGGAGTGCCGGAGCCGCTCGACGAACTCGTGCTGTGGGCCACGGAGCGCCAGCCCGATGACCGTCCCGACGACGCGCGCGCGATGCTCGATCGCCTCCGGGAGATCGAGAGGGAGCTGGGCGTGCACCCGCACGTCGTGCGCCCCGCGCCAGCCGGGATCGTCGTCGGAGACTCCGGCATCGACTCCGGCGAACTGACGAAAGTCCTTCCCGGCACCTTTACCGCTCCTGTCGTCTCGGAAGAGGTCGACAATGCGACGAAGCTGCGACGCCGCGCCCGGCGCAACAGCGCGAAGGGCGCCTGGCTCCTGATCCTCGTGCTACTGATGGCCGGCGCGGCCGGTGGCGCCGGTTGGTGGTTCGGATCGGGCCCGGGGTCGCTCGTCGCCGTTCCAGGCCTCGCAGGTGCGACGTTCTCTGACGCGGAGTCGACCTTGGCGGACCTCGGCCTCGTCGCGGTGAAGGGTGGCGAGCACTCGCTCGACGTCGCGGAAGGCCGCACGATCCGCACCGACCCCGGGGAGGGCACCCGTCTCCCGAAGGACGCGGACGTCGAGGTGATCCTCTCGCTGGGACCGGCGACCGCGACCCTTCCCGCCCTGCAGGACCGCACCGTCGACGAGGTCACCGCGTTGCTGGCCGACGCGAACATCGAGGTGACGGCATCCGACCCGTACTTCACGTCGTTCGGCGAGAACCGGGTCGTGCGGGTCTACGTGACCCAGAGCGAGGATGCCGAGCCCATCGCGTGCGCCGACGGATGCGAGGTGCTCGAGGGTTCGACCGCCGAGATCCGCTACTCGCTCGGCCCCGTGCCCGACGTCGTAGGCGACAAGATCGCCGACGCGGAAGCGACGCTGAAGGACGTGGGACTCGACGTCGACACGGCCGAGGACTTCAGCGACTCCGTCGACGAAGGTCGCGTCATACGTATGCGCGAGCGCGAAGGCGGTGGTTCCTTCCGTCCCGGCGAGACGGTGACCCTCGTCGTGTCGAAGGGTCCCCAGCTGTTCGAGGTGCCGAGCGTCGTCGGGATGACGCGCGACGGGGCGGTGCAGACACTGCGGGACGCGGGATTCGAGGTAGCCGGCGTCGTGTTCCCGTGGAACATCGCGATCAACGACCTCACGGAAGTGGTCGGTCAGGATCCGGGCGCAGGCTCGTTGCAGCGCGCTGGCACCACGGTGACGATTTCGATCGACGTTCGCGAGGACTGAGCGGCGCGGACGGAACTGCGACGCCGTCCGACCTCAGCGCTTCTCGAGCTCTTCGGCGACGAGGAACGCGAGTTCGAGTGACTGCATGTGGTTCAGACGCGGGTCGCAGAGGCTCTCGTAACGCGTCGCGAGTGTGGCCTCGTCGATCATCTCCGACCCACCCAGGCACTCCGTGACGTCGTCACCGGTGAGCTCGACATGGATGCCGCCCGGGAACGTGCCGACGGAGCGATGGGCTTCGAAGAAGCCTCGCACCTCATCGACGACGTCGTCGAAACGACGCGTCTTGTAGCCCGTCGGCGTCGTGATGCCGTTGCCGTGCATCGGATCGGTCACCCACAGCGGCGTCGCCCCGGCATCCTTCACGGCCTCCAGCAGCGGCGGCAGCGCGTCGCGGATCTTGCCCGCGCCCATCCGGGTGATGAACGTGAGCCGTCCGGGCTCGCGCTCCGGATCGAGCTTGTCGATGAGCGCGAGGGCCGTGTCGGTCGAGGTCGTGGGGCCGAGCTTCACACCGATCGGGTTGCGGATCTTCGAGAAGTAGTCGACGTGTGCGCCGTCGAGATCACGCGTGCGCTCCCCGATCCACAGGAAGTGCGCCGACGTGTTGTACGGCGTGTGCGTACGCGAGTCGATGCGGGTCATCGGTCGCTCGTAGTCCATGAGCAGACCCTCGTGGCCCGTGTAGAACTCGACCCCGCGGAGCTCGTCGAAGTTCGCCCCCGCCGCCTCCATGAACTTGATGGCGCGATCGATCTCGCTCGCGAGACGCTCGTAACGCACGTTGGCGGGGTTCTTCGCGAAGCCCTGGTTCCAGCTGTGCACCTCGCGAAGGTCGGCGAAGCCACCCTGCGTGAAAGCGCGGATGAGGTTCAGCGTGGACGCCGCCGTGTGGTAGCCCTTCAACAGGCGGCGCGGGTCGGCCGCGCGAGAGGCCTCGGTGAAGTCGTAGCCGTTGACGATGTCGCCGCGGTATGCCGGCAGCGTGACGTCGCCGCGTGTCTCGGTGTCGCTCGATCGCGGCTTCGCGAACTGACCGGCCATCCGGCCCATCTTCACGACCGGCATCGACGCGCCGTAGGTCAGGACGACCGCCATCTGCAGCACCGTCTTGATGCGGTTGCGGATCTGCTCCGCCGTCGCGCCGGCGAAGGTCTCCGCACAGTCGCCGCCCTGCAGCAGGAATGCGCGACCGCTTGCAGCCCGCGCGAGCCGGTCCCGCAGGTTGTCGACCTCACCGGCGAACACCAACGGCGGGAGCGTCGCGATCTCCGCGGAGACGGCGGCGACCGCATCGAGGTCGTTCCAGAGGGGCTGCTGCTTGATGGGAAGCGAACGCCACGAGTCGAGGGCGTCGAGCGGTGCGGGCATCCGTTCAGTCTAGTGGCGCGGGGTGACGCCTCGGATCGATGTGACGCACCCGGAGCACTCGCTCACGTCGCGCTCGGGACGCGGTCCTTCACCGTGGAGGCGTACACGTCGTCGTACTCCTGCTCCCCCAGCCGCTGCAGCGCGACCATGATCTCGTCGGTCACCGAGCGCAGGACGTAGCGGTCGCTTTCCATCCCCTGGAAGCGGCGGAAGTCGAGCGGCTCCCCGATCACCATGCCCACCCGTCCGATCCGCGGGATGGAACGACCGATGGGCATGATCGTTCCGGTGTCGACCATGACGACGGGAATGACCGGCACCCGCGCCTCCAGGGCCATTCGCGCGAGGCCCGTGCGTCCTCGGTACAGCTTTCCGTCGGGGCTGCGGGTGCCCTCCGGATAGATCCCGAGGAGATCGCCCCGGCCGAGCACCTGCAGTCCCGTGTTGAGCGAGTCTTCGGATGCCTTGCCGCCCGTGCGGTCGATCGGAATCTGCCCCGTCGCCTTCATGAACATGCGCGTGGCCCAGCCCTTGATCCCCTTGCCGGTGAAGTAGTCGCTCTTGGCGAGGAACGACATGGGCCGGTCGATCATCAGCGGGAGGAAGATCGAGTCGCTCACCGAGAGGTGATTGCTGGCGAGGATGGCGGCGCCCGACGTCGGGATGTTGCTGCGGCCCACGATCCAGGGTCGGAAGATCGCCTTGACGATCGGCCCGATGACCACGTATTTCATGAACCAGTAGAACATCGTCAGCCCCGGATCCTCGCGAGGTCTGCCACGCCGATGAGTCCGGCGTCGTTGCCGAGCGTCGCGATCGCGAAGCTCGCGACGGGCCGGTCGCCGTAGCCGGGCAGGGAGGTCTCATACGCGAGGCGGACGGGAGCGAGGAGCGCATCGCCCAGGTCGGCTACTCCGCCCCCGATGACGAACAGTTCGGGGTCCAAGACCGCCTGGAACTCCCCGCACGCTTCACCGAGGGCCGTCGCCACCCGGTTGAGGGCCTCGAGAGCACCCGGGTCCGCCGCCTCCACGAGACGCGCCATATCCGCTCCGTGCACGATTCCGCGTTCGTCCTGCGCCGCCGCCAACGCGGCGCCGATTCCCCCGGCATCCGCGATGTCGGCGATCTCCCGCTGCAGCGCGCGTCCCGACGCGTACTGCTCCAGGCATCCGTTCTGCCCGCAGCCGCATGGACGTCCGCCGCGGATGAAGCGGATGTGCCCCAGCTCACCGCCGATGCCGTTGCCGCCGACCAGCAGCTTTCCATCGATGATGACGGCTCCTCCGACGCCGGTGCCGAGCGTGAGCATGACGAGGTTGGAGCAGTCCTGACCGGCACCGAAACGGTACTCGCCCCAGCCGGCCGCGTTCGCGTCATTCTCCAGCGTGACCGAGCGGCCGATGCGGGCCTCCAGCTCCGCTCGCAGCGGCTCATCATGCCAGTCGATGTTGGGGGCGTGGACGATCACCGATCGGGTTGCGTCGATGAAGCCGGCCGCGGCGACACCGACCGTGCGCACGTCGCGGCGGGAGGCGAGATCGAGCACCATCGAGGCGACGGCATCGGCGAGATCAGCGGGCTCCTCGGGGGTAACGACTCGGAGTCGCTCCACGATCGAGCCGTCTTCCGCGACGACGCCCCCGGCGATCTTCGTTCCGCCGATATCGATGCCGACGCTGTGCACGCTGCTCCTCCCACGCCGGCGCGGCGCGCGCGGCATCCGCAGAAGTCTAGTCCGCTCCCTCCGCCGCACGCGGGCCGGTGGACCGGGTATTGCCACCGGCTAGACTCAGTGCCAACCCGTCACTTCCGACGCTGTACCGGTACCGAAGGAGTTGCCGCCCATGAGCGCCGTCCAATTCGAAGTCCCCGCGGTCGTCCCCGCCGACCCTCAGGCCAACGTCAGCGACCTGCTGGTCGAGCGCGTCAAGGCCACGCCCTCGCTCGCACTGTTCGCCGTCCCCGACGGCGACGGCTGGCGCGACATCACCGCCGCCGAGTTCCAGCGCGAGGTCGTCGCCCTGGCGAAAGGCTTCGCCGCCGTCGGCGTGCAGCCTGGCGACAAGGTGGGCTTCATCGCCCGCACGACGTACGAGTGGACCCTCGTCGACTTCGCCCTCTTCTTCGCCGGCGCCGTCATGGTGCCGATCTACGAGACCAGCTCCGCGTCGCAGATCAGCTGGATCCTCTCCGACTCGGGTGCGGTGGCCGTCATCGCGGAGTCCACCGATCACGCGAGCCGCGTCGCGGAGATCCGCTCCGAGGTACCCCTCGTGCGCGACGTCTGGACGATGGCCTCGGGCGACCTCGATGAGTTGCGCTCGAAGGGCACGGACGTGTCGGACGACGAGATCGAGCGGCGACGCAACCTCGCCGTCGGCGCAGACATCGCGACTCTCATCTACACCTCCGGCTCGACCGGGCGCCCGAAGGGCTGCGTGCTGACGCACAGCAACTTCGTCGAGCTGTCCCGGAACTCGGCGAAGGCCCTCGCGGAGGTCGTGAACACCCCGGGCGCCTCGACGCTGCTGTTCATCACGACGGCTCACGTCTTCGCGCGGTTCATCTCGATCCTCGACATCCACGCGGGAGTGAAGACGGGCCACCAGCCCGACACGAAGCAGCTCCTCCCCGCGCTCGGCTCGTTCCAGCCCACCTTCCTGCTGGCAGTCCCCCGCGTCTTCGAGAAGGTCTACAACTCGGCGGAGCAGAAGGCCGAGGCCGGGGGCAAGGGCAAGATCTTCCGCGCCGCCGCCCACACGGCGATCGAGCACTCGCGGCTCCTCCAGGAGGGGAAGAAGGTCCCGTTCGGCACGAAGATCAAGTTCGCCCTCTTCGACAAGCTCGTCTACAGCAAGCTGCGCGCCGCCATGGGCGGTCGCGTCACGTATGCCGTCTCGGGATCGGCGCCGCTCGGAGCTCGCCTGGGCCACTTCTTCCACAGCCTCGGCGTGACCATCCTCGAAGGCTACGGCCTCACCGAGACGACAGCCCCCGCCACGGTCAACCTCGCGAAGAAGTCGAAGATCGGCACGGTGGGCCCGGTGCTCCCCGGCGTCGGCGTGCGCCTCGCCGAAGACGGTGAGATCGAGGTGCGCGGCATCAACGTCTTCAAGGAGTACTGGCGCAATCCCGAAGCCACCGCCGACACCTTCGACGACGGCTGGTTCAAGACGGGCGACATCGGGTCGTTCGACGAGGAGGGCTTCCTCACGATCACCGGTCGAAAGAAGGAGATCATCGTCACCGCGGGCGGAAAGAACGTCGCCCCGGCTGCCCTGGAAGACCCGATCCGCGCGAACCCGATCGTCGGACAGGTCGTCGTCGTCGGGGACCAGAAGCCGTTCATCTCCGCGCTGGTCACCCTCGACCCGGAGATGCTGCCGGCGTGGCTGAGCAACAACGAGCTTCCGGCCGACATGTCGCTGGCGGATGCGGCGAAGAACCCGAAGGTGCGCGCGGAAGTGCAGCGCGCGATCGACATCGCCAACAAGGGGGTCTCGCGCGCCGAGTCCATCCGCAAGTTCGAGATCCTCGATTCGGAGTGGACCGAGGCCAGCGGCCACCTCACCCCGAAGATGAGCATCAAGCGCAACGTCATCATGAGCGACTTCGCGAAGCAGATCGAGGACCTCTACGCGGTTCCGGTGACCACGACGAACGTGTCGCTGGGCTGATCGAGCGCGCGGGTCCGACGGGGCTCAGAACCAGTCGGACTCGCGCACCTCGCGCATCGCGACCTTGCGCGTGGCCGGGTCGAGCCGTTCCAGATAGAGCATGCCGTCGAGGTGGTCGGTCTCGTGCTGTAGCGCCTGTGCGAACAGACCGTCGCCCTCCAGCACGAGTTCGTTGCCGTCGAGGTCGATGCCCACGACCTTTGCGTGCGGGTACCGGATCGCGTCGTGCCAGAGTCCCGGCACCGAGAGGCATCCTTCGCCCGTCGGCCGCGGCTCACCCGACAACTCGACGATGACCGGATTGAGCACGTAGCCGATGACGCCGTCGACGTTGTAGCTGAAGGCGCGCACGCCGACCCCGATCTGAGGCGCGGCGACCCCCGCGCGTCCCGGCAGTTCCACGGTGTCGAGCAGATCCTGCACGAGCGCTCGCACCCCGTCGTCGATGGACTCCACGGGCGCCGAGGGCGCGCGCAGCACGGGGTCGCCGAAGAGGCGAATGGGACGGACGGACATCAGGCGGATGCCAGGATACGCAGGCCCTCGACGACCGTCGCGGCCAGTTCGCGGGCAGCCTGGCGGGTCGCGGGCTGCAGGTCACGGAAGGAGACGGCGCTGCCGGCGGCCAGGTGCGGGTCGTACGGCATCCGCACCACCGTGCGCACCCGGGTGCCGAAGTGGGCTTCCAGTTCCGACGCGCGCACGAGCGGGGTGCCCGGGCGGGCGGTGTTGAGTACCACCACCGCGTTACGCACCTGGTCCTCGTAGCCGTTCGTCTCCAGCCACGTGAGCGTCTCGGATGCCAGCCGCGCCTCGTCGACGCTGAGCCCCGCCACCACGACGAGCACATCGGCTAGCTGGAGGGTGGCCTCCATCACCGAGTGCACGATGCCGGTGCCCGTGTCGGTGAGGACGATCGAGTAGTAATGGGCGGCGACGGATGCCACGTCGTGATAATCGCGATCGTTGAACGCCTCGGACACGCGCGGATCGGCGTCGGACGCGAGCACGTCGAGTCGCGTCTCGTCGCGGGCCACGATGGAGGAGAGATCGTTGAACCCGACCACTTCCCCGCGCACACGTACGAGATCACGGACGGTCTTGCCGCTGACGCGACCGATGCGATCGGCGAGCGTACCGCGATCGGGGTTGGCGTCGATCGCGATCACGCGGTCGTCCCGCGCGTCGGCCAGGGCCATGCCCAGGAGCGTCGAGACGGTGGTCTTCCCGACGCCACCCTTGCGCGAGAGAATCGGCACGAACTTGGCTCCGCCTCCCAGCGGCGCCGCGATACGACGGTCGAGCTCCTTGCGGGCGCGGGCGCGCTTGCCGTCTCCCAGGTTCACCCGGTGACCCGTGACCGAATACACGAAGTGCTGCCACCCGCCCTCGGGCTCGGGTCGCACGACGTGAGCGGGGTCGAGCAGGCGGTCGGCGGTGAGAAGGTCGGAGCTCTCGCGTCCGCCCTCGAGCTCGCCCAGCCGGCGCGACTGCAGAGGAACGTCCGCCGTGCGCGTGTGGACCCGCTCGACGGCGTGCTTCGCGTCATGGTCGCCGAGGTGATGCGCCTCGCGTCGGCTGATCGGTTGCGGGCCCGTGCCGGGGTCGACGACGAGCTCCGCATCGACGGTGTCGACCGGGTTACTCGACCGGTCGACGAGCAGGTCGTCGGCCTCCGCGAGCAGTTCCTCCTCGGTGAGGAGATCGTCCTCGTCGGCCGTCAGCGACGGCAGGTCGACGTCGACCTGTGCGGTCGAACCGCCGATCAGGCCGATGCCGGCGGTGTCGATGCTGCCGGTGGTCAGCACCCCGTTTTCGAGCTCGTCGGGCGTCTCGTCTTTGCGCTCAGGCGTCACTGCTGTTCACTCCAGATAGATCCCCAGGTCGCGGGTGCATGTCGCGGCCCAGGGTGCCAGGCTACTCGGCGGGTCGCAGGACGACCAAAAGATCACCCGCTTCGACCTGCGCCGTCGTGGGGATCACCACCCGCTCCACGACCCCGTCGACGGGTGCGGTGATGGCCGCCTCCATCTTCATCGCTTCGATGGAGGCGACGGGCTGTCCCGCGCTGACAGCGTCGCCGACACCGATCTTGAGGGTCACGACGCCCGAGAACGGTGCCGCCACCTGCCCCGGTCGTGACGTATCCGCCTTCTCCGCCTGTCGGCCTTCGACGGCGATGCTGCGGTCGCGCACGAACACCGGGCGAAGTTGCCCATTGAGCGTCGTCATGACGGTGCGCATGCCCTTGTCGTCGGCCGCGCCGATAGCCTCGAGGCCGACATACAGCTGCACGCCGCGCTCGATCTCGACGACGTGCTCGGTACCCGGGGTGAGGCCGTACAGGTAGTCGGCCGTCTCGAGCACGCTCAAGTCGCCGTAGGTCGCCTTCACCTCGCGGTAGGTCTTCGTGGGCGCGGGGAACAGCAGCTCGTTGAGCGTGCGACGACGGGTCGCGGGATCCGCGGCCAGCGCCGCCTGGTGTGCGGTCGAGATCTCGGTCACCCCGATCTTCACCTCGCGCCCGCGCAGCACCTTCGTCCGGAACGGCTCCGGCCACCCGCCCGGGAGATCGCCGAGCTCGCCGGCCATGAAGCCCACCACCGAATCGGGCACATCGTACTTCTCCGGGTTCGCCGCGAAGTCGGCGGGGTCGGCCTTCACCGCGGCCAGGTGGAGTGCGAGGTCGCCGACGACCTTCGATGACGGCGTCACCTTCGGCACCCGGCCGAGGATGTCGTTGGCCGCGGCGTACATGTCCTCGATGAGCTCGAAGTCGTCCGCGAGTCCGAGTGCGATGGCCTGCTGCCGGAGGTTCGACAGCTGTCCGCCGGGGATCTCGTGCGTGTACACGCGGCCGGTCGGTCCCGGCAGACCGGACTCGAAGGGGTGGTACAGGTGACGCATCGCCTCCCAGTACGGCTCGAGATCGGCGACGGCGGGCAGGTTCAGTCCCGTGTCGCGGTCGGTGTGCGCGAGCGCGGCGACCAACGCCGACAGCGACGGCTGACTGGTGGTTCCCGCCATGGGAGCGGCCGCGGCATCCACGGCATCCGCGCCCGCGGCGCTCGCCGCCAGCAGGGTCGCGAGCTGCCCTCCCGCGGTGTCGTGCGTGTGCACATGGACCGGAAGGTCGAACCGGTCCCGAAGAGCGGAGACCAGCGTCGCGGCCGCACCGGGGCGCAGCAGTCCCGCCATGTCCTTGATGGCGAGGATGTGCGCGCCGGCGTCGACGATCTGCTCCGCGAGTCGGAGGTAGTAGTCGAGCGTGTACAGGTCCTCGGTGGGATCGAGGAGATCGCCCGTGTAGCAGAGTGCGACCTCCGCCACGGACGTGCCGGTCGCGAGCACCGCATCGATCGCGGGGCGCATCTGGGAGACGTCGTTGAGGGCATCGAAGATGCGGAAGATGTCGACCCCGGATGCCGCGGCCTCCCGGACGAAGGCATCCGTCACGGCGGTCGGGTACGGGGTGTAACCGACCGTGTTACGCCCGCGGAGCAGCATCTGGATGGCGACGTTGGGGAGAGCCTCCCGCAGTGCGTCGAGTCGCTCCCACGGGTCCTCGCCCAGGAAACGAAGGGCCACATCGTACGTGGCGCCGCCCCAGGCCTCCACCGAGAGCAACTGCGGCGTGAGTCGCGCGACATACGGCGCGACTGTCACGAGGTCACGCGTGCGCACCCGGGTCGCCAGGAGGGACTGGTGCGCGTCGCGGAAGGTCGTCTCGGTGACGGCGAGAGCCGTCTGAGCACGCAGTGCCGCGGCGAAACCCTCCGGGCCGAGCCGCTGGAGACGCTGGCGCGACCCGGCCTGCGGCTCACCGGACAGCGCGATCGCGGGCAGCTTGGACGCGGGTGTGATCGAGATCGGATTCTCGCCGTGCGGCTTGTTGACCGTCACGTCGGCCAGCCATGCCATGATCTTCGATCCACGGTCCTTCGATTCCCGTCCCTTGAGCAGCTGAGGACGCTCGTCGATGAACGCCGTGCTCAGATCGCCGACCACGAAGGCGGGGTCGTCGAGCACCTGCTGGAGGAAGGGGATGTTGGTCGACACCCCGCGAATCCGGAACTCCGCCAGCGCTCGCCGCGACCGCACCACAGCGGCCTCGAAGTCACGCCCACGGCAGGTGAGTTTCGCGAGCATCGAGTCGAAGTGCGGGCTGACCTGTGAGCCCGCCGCCGTGGTGCCGCCATCGAGACGGATACCGGCGCCGCCGGGCGATCGGTATGTGGTGATCTTGCCGGTGTCGGGGCGGAAGCCCTGGGTCGGATCCTCGGTGGTGATGCGGCACTGGAGGGCAGCTCCGCGGAGACGGATCTGCTCCTGACGGAGACCCAGGTCTTCGAGGGTCTCCCCCGCGGCGATCCGCATCTGAGACTGCACGAGGTCGACGTCGGTGACTTCCTCGGTGACGGTGTGCTCCACCTGGATGCGCGGGTTCATCTCGATGAAGACGACCTCACCGGTGCGCGGACCGGCCGTCTCGAGCAGGAACTCGACGGTGCCCGCATTCTGGTAGCCGATCGACTTCGCGAACGCCACCGCGTGATGGTGCAGGGACTCGCGGATCTCGTCGGAGAGGTTGGGCGCCGGCGCGATCTCGATCACCTTCTGGTGGCGACGCTGCACGGAGCAGTCGCGCTCGAAGAGGTGAACGGTGTGACCTGTGCCGTCGGCGAGGATCTGCACCTCGACGTGGCGCGGACGCTGCACGGCCTGCTCGAGGAACACGCGGGCGTCGCCGAAGGCGCTATCCGCTTCCCGCATCGCCTCGGCCAGCGCGGGCGCCAGCTGCTCAGGCGTCTCCACGCGCCGCATCCCCCGTCCGCCGCCACCCGCGACGGCCTTCACGAAGATCGGGAACCCGATCTCCGGTGCCTGCGCGACGAGCGCGTCCACATCGTCGGACGCGGGCGTCGACCGCAGCACGGGCACACCGGCCGCAATCGCGTGCTCCTTCGCAGTGACCTTGTTGCCAGCCATCTCCAGCACGCGCGACGGCGGGCCGATGAAGGCGATCCCCGCGGCGGCAGCCTCGGCGGCGAGCTCGGGGTTCTCGGACAGGAAACCGTACCCGGGGTAGATGGCATCCGCACCGCTCTCCCGGGCGACCCGGATGATCTCCGACACGTCGAGGTACGCGCGGACGGGGTGACCCTTCGTGCCGATCTCGTAGGCCTCATCGGCCTTCAGGCGGTGCAGGGAGTAGCGGTCTTCGTACGGGTAGACGGCGACGGTGCGAGCACCGAGTTCGAAGGCGGCACGGAAAGCGCGGATGGCGATCTCTCCGCGGTTCGCGACCAGGATCTTTCGGAACATGCTCACCTCACGTGGGATGACCGGGGCGTTCACGTCATCGGACGCCGGATGCCGGGAGGCGCCGGAGCGCCTGAGTGTCCTCACAGCCTAGGGGACGGTAACGTAGTGCCTCGTGCACGTACTCTCCGTCAGCTCTCTCAAGGGCGGGGTCGGCAAGACGACGGTGACCCTCGGACTCGCCTCGGCGGCGTTCGCCCGAGGTGTCCGTACCCTCGTCGTCGACCTCGACCCGCAGTCCGACGTGTCGACGGGGATGGACATCCAGGTCGCGGGTCGACTGAACATCGCCGACGTGCTGGCGAACCCGAAGGAGAAGGTCGTTCGCCAGGCGATCACCTCCAGCGGCTGGGCGAAGGTGCATCCCGGCACGATCGACGTGATGATCGGCAGCCCGTCGGCCATCAACTTCGACGGTCCGCACCCGAGCGTGCGTGATGTCTGGAAGCTGGAGGAGGCGCTCGCGACGATCGAGGCCGACTACGACCTCGTCCTCGTGGACTGCGCCCCCTCGCTGAATGCGCTGACGCGCACCGCGTGGGCGGCGAGCGACCGCGTCATCGTCGTGACCGAGCCCGGCCTGTTCTCTGTCGCGGCCGCCGATCGCGCACTCCGCGCCATCGAAGAGATCCGTCGCGGACTCTCGCCGCGGCTGCAGCCGCTGGGCATCGTGGTCAATCGCGTCCGACCGCAGTCGATCGAGCACCAGTTCCGCATCAAGGAGCTCCGCGACATGTTCGGTCCCCTCGTACTATCCCCGCAACTGCCCGAGCGCACCTCGTTGCAGCAGGCGCAGGGCGCCGCGAAGCCGCTCCACATCTGGCCGGGAGATTCCGCCCAGGAACTCGCCGGCGATTTCGACGCGCTCCTCGACCGGGTCATGCGCACGGGCCGTATTCCGTCGGCTGGCGAAGCACGCGCGTAACGACCTTCGTTCAGAGGCGAAGCGTCGACGTTCGCCGATGGCCGCCTCGAAATGAAGCGATCGAATCGCGTGAAGGTCAGGCGGACCGCACGGCGCGACGCGCCGCGAGCTCGTCGACGGGGTCGGGCGCCTGCGGGTCGAACTCCAAGAGCGTCGACTCGACCTCGTGGAGGACCTTGCCCACCGCGATGCCGAACACGCCCTGTCCGCGGCTGACGAGGTCGATGACCTCGTCGTTCGAGGTGCACAGGTAGACCGAGGCGCCGTCGCTCATGAGCGTGGTACCCGCCAGATCACGGATGCCGGCAGCCCGGAGCTGCTCGACCGCCGTGCGGATCTGCTGCAGGGAGATGCCGGTGTCGAGAAGGCGCTTGACGAGCTTGAGCACGAGGATGTCGCGGAAACCGTACAGGCGCTGCGATCCCGAACCCGACGCGCCTCGGACCGTGGGCTCCACGAGTTCCGTGCGCGCCCAGTAATCGAGCTGGCGGTACGTGATGCCCGCTGCGCGGGCGGCGACTGCACCGCGGTATCCGACTTCGTCGTCCATCTGCGGGAGGCCGTCGGTGAACAGCAGATCAGTCATGAACTGCGGCTCGCCGATCGCGTCATGCGCGGTCATTTCGCCTCCTACGTCGGGTTGTCAGTTCCACGCTAGATGAGGGATGCTCACCCGGCAACGACATCGGGCCGTGTCGCCTCGGCGTGTCGCGCTGCGGTCAGGGGGTCAGACGCTCGAGCGCCGTCTGAAGAATGCCGGCGCGGAGCTCATCGAGTCGACGCACGAGCTCGGGCGCGAGTTCGTGCGCACGGCCGCGAGAAGCGGCATCCGCCTTGCGGAGGAGCGGCGCGAGGGCGTTCTCCACGAGCGCGACGTCGCGCTCGGCGGCTTGCCTCAGACTGCGGAGATGGCGCGGCTGGATGCCGTGCGCATCGAGTGCGACCAGCGAACGCAGCATCGACAGTGCCCTGTCGTCGAAGCTGTCGCCGGCGGGAATGAGGCCCGCACTGATCGCATCGGTGAGGAGCCCCGCCGACGCGCCCGAGGCGGCCAGCATCTCGTCGCGCCGATGCCGACGCGCGGTCTGAACGATCGAGGCGGGCATGGACGAGAGGTCGCCGGAGGGGTCGTCGAGGTACTCGCGAATGCGAGCGAGAGGGATGCCGTAGTCGCGCTGCATCGTGAGCGTGGTGCGCAGTCGCTCGACGTCCACGGGTGAGAACTTGCGGTACCCCGATTCGGTGCGGACGGGCGTGACGATGCCCTGAACCTCGAGATAGCGGAGCTTGCTCGCGCTGAGGAGGGGGAACTCGGGGGTGAGTCGGGCGAGCACCTGGCCGATGCTGAGGTGACCCGCGGACGTCGAACGTCCGCGGGGAGCAGTCGCAGGGCTCACCCGGCCGACTCGCGATCGGCCGGCGAGGCGAAGAAGTTGAGACGGAACTTGCCGATGCGCAGTTCCGCGCCGTTCGCCAGGACCGCGCGATCGACGCGCTCTCCGTTGACGTACGTGCCGTTCAGCGAGCGCTGGTCGACGAGTTCGAAGGTCGCGCCGGTGCGCGTGATCTCGGCGTGACGACGAGACACGGTCACGTCGTCGAAGAAGATGTCGGCTTCCGGGTGGCGACCCACCGTCGTCACGTCGTTGTCGAGCAGGTAGCGAGCCCCCGCCGTGGGGCCGGACCGCACGAGCAGCATCGCGGAGCGCGACGGAAGCGCCGAGATGGCCTCCAGTTCGACCTCACTGAGGTCGCTGCCGAAGGGGATGAAGGACAGATCGGAGTCGTGCCCGAACGTCTGGGTCGTGTCTGACGACACACGCTGCGGCGACTCGGCTTCTCGCCGGATCTCGTCGGGGCGACGGTTCTCGTCCACGCTTTCCTCCTCCTCATTCACCCTAACGGATCACCATGCTCACGGAAGATCAGATCCGGGCACCGAACCACCCCGGGCACGGGCGATCGGATTGTTTCCCCCCATTTCTTCGGCTGCGACGGGGCGACGGGTGTTCGCCTAGCCTGTCGGAAACCGCGCCCCACGACAAGGAGTTCCCGTGTACGCCCCGCACAACCGCCTCACGCCCGCACCGGTGCGTCAGGATGCGCCGTGCATGTGCGCCCACGGCGGAGCGTGCTCGTCGTTCGCTCCCGGGCACGCCGTCCACCTGATCCAGGCGCGGCTCGTATCGGCGACGCCGGCGCAGTGGCAGGACGCGATCGTGACGACGGTGGAACGGAGCACCGGCCGAATCGTCCTTCACCGGCTGTCCGACGAGGCCGACCTGGAGCTGTGGAACGGTGCCGGCATCGTGGATGCCGTCGTCCCCGGCGCTCCGGTCGCCTACCACCCGCGCCACCACGCGGTCCACGCCGCCGGACGCGTGTTCAACGTCGCGCCGTTGGAGTGAGCAGCGTTGCGCTGACGAGACGTGTCACGCCACGGACATGGCATCCTTCATCGCCATGCACGCGTCCATGCACGCCTGACACGCGTCGGCGCACATCTTGCACACGGGGCTCATGTCCGCGTGCATCATGCACATGTCCATGCAGGCCTGACACATCGCGATGCAGGCGTCGAGCATCGCCATCATCACCGGCGCGGTCATGCCGGACATCCGCATCATGGCGCGCATCATCGTGTTGCACATGTCGGCGCAGTTCGAGCAGGCCGGTGCGCAGTCCATGGGACGCCCGTCCATCATCTGGGCGGAGCACACCGTGCACGCCTGCTCGCACGCCGCGCACGCGTCCATGCACGCTTGCATCAGCGCCATGTCGAGGTCGGGCATGCCTTCCATCGACATCATCTCCGGCGTCATGGCATCCCGCATCATGGCGTCCATTCGACACCCCTGTTCCCTCGACGGCGCGCCCGGACGGCGCGCACCTGCCGCCATGGTAGGCCCGCATGCGCTCTGGCGACAGGGCGTGCAATGCCCGGCTTCGGTAGGCTGGATCGGGTGACAGTCGAGCGCCTCCGTCCCCGTATCCTCGCCATCTTCGGGGCCCTCGCCGCCCTGCTCCTCGTCGGTGTCGCGGCGCCGGCGTCGGCCCACGACGAACTCGTCGGGTCCGATCCCGTCGCGGACGCGGTCGTCGAGACCCTGCCCGATGCGCTCACTCTCACCTTCAGCGGAGTGCTCCTCGCGGGCGACGGTGCGACGGAGGTCGTCGTGACGGATGCCTCTGGCACCGACCTCACTGCGGGAGAACCCGTCCTCGACGGGGTGCGTGTCTCGCAGCCGCTCTCGGGCGACGCCTCCGGCACCGTGGAGGTCGCGTGGCGCGTGGTGTCCAGTGACGGCCACCCCATCTCGGGCGAGTTCGCCTTCTCCGTCGGCGCCCCCTCCTCTCCCGGTGACGGTGAGACGCCCGCACCTCCGTCGCCGTCCGAGGGCGCCGGCGACGGGCTGCTTCCGGTGTGGATCGGGATCGGCGTGATCGCCGTCGCGGGAGCCGTGGTCGCCTTCGCCGTGACGAGGAGACGCCCCTCCCGCGAGGACTAGGCTGGAGGCATGCCTCATTACAACGTCGTCGTCCTCGGTGCCGGCCCTGGTGGGTATGTCGCAGCGGTCCGCTCCGCGCAGCTCGGACTGTCCACCGCCATCATCGAAGAGAAGTACTGGGGAGGCGTCTGCCTCAACGTCGGCTGCATCCCCTCGAAGGCGCTGCTGAAGAACGCCGAGATCGCCCACACGCTCAAGCACAAGGCCGAGTTCTTCGGCATCTCGGGCGAGTTCTCTCTCGACTACGGCGTCGCCTGGGACCGCAGCCGCGACGTGGCCGATGGCCGCGTCAAGGGCATCCACTACCTGATGAAGAAGAACAAGGTCACCGAGTACGAGGGCCGCGGCTCGTTCACCGGGCCCAAGGCGATCTCCGTGACCAAGAGCGACGGTCAGGTCGAGGAGGTCACGTTCGACAACGTGATCATCTCCACCGGCTCGACCGTGCGCCTCCTCCCCGGCGTGACACTGAGCGAGAACGTCGTCACCTATGAGGAGCAGATCCTCTCGCGCGAGCTCCCCGGCTCGATCGTGATCGTCGGCGCGGGCGCAATCGGTATGGAGTTCGCGTACGTCATGTCGAACTACGGCGTGAAGGTGACGATCATCGAGTTCCTCGATCGCGCCCTCCCCAACGAAGACGCCGACGTCTCGAAGGAGATCGCGCGTCAATACAAGAACTACGGCATCGACCTCCTCGTCTCGACGAAGGTGGAGTCGGTGGTCGACGCGGGCGACAAGGTCACCGTCACCTACACCGACAACAAGAGCGGTGCACAGGGATCCATCGAGGCCGACAAGGTGCTCATGTCGATCGGCTTCGCCCCGCGTGTCGAGGGCTTCGGTCTCGAGAACACGGGTGTCGCACTGACCGACCGCGGAGCCATCGCGATCGACGAGTTCATGCGGACGAATGTCGAGGGTATCTACGCCATCGGGGACGTCACCGCCAAGCTCCAGCTGGCCCATGTCGCCGAGGCGCAAGGCGTCGTCGCCGCCGAGACCATCGGCGGTGCGGAGACGATGCCGCTGGGCGACTACCGGATGATGCCGCGAGCGACGTTCTGCTCGCCGCAGGTCGCGTCCTTCGGTTACACCGAGGCCCAGTACAAGGAGACCGGCCGCGAGTACAAGGTGGCCACGTTCCCCTTCATGGCGAACGGCAAGGCGCACGGCCTCGGCGAGCCCGTCGGCTTCGTGAAGCTCATCGCCGACGCCGAGCACCTCGAGCTCGTCGGCGGCCACCTGATCGGGCCGGACGTGTCGGAGCTGCTCCCCGAGTTGACCCTCGCGCAGAAGTGGGACCTCACGGCGCTCGAACTCGCCCGCAACGTGCACACGCACCCGACGCTGTCCGAGGCGCTGCAGGAGGCCTTCCACGGCCTCGCGGGCCACATGATCAACTTCTGATCGATCGCCCTCTGACCAGATTGCATTTGACTGCATAGGTCGACGGAGTACGCTGAGCCTCCACCACTGACGCCGCCCCGACGAAGCCGGGGGCGGCGTCAGTGCCGTTCTGAGGTCTGAGCGACGACGTCAGACTCCGAGTGCTCGGCCCAACTTCGACCCGGATGCCGAGACCGAACCGCCGACCGCCGACACGAGCACATCGGCGGCCGAAAAGAGTGCGTGCCGTCCCTCGTCGTCGGTGGGGGCGGCCGGCCCGAGCTCGAGCTCCCACTCGCGCCAGTGCGTCTCGGTGCCTCGACGCGCGTCAGTCGCCGACACCCGGTCGTCGACGAACTCCGCGACGAGGTCGCCCCGCTCGTCCCGCAGCGCATACGCCGTGCGCTCGTTGCGTATCCGCGCGACCATCGAGAGCTCACTAAGGCCGTCGAAGCCGTGCTCACCCACGAGCGACGCCGCCACGGCATCCGGCACGACGATCTCTGCGTCTGCCGCCGCATCGTCGAGCGGCCACCTCGCTTCGTGCTTTCCTTCGGGCGTCGCGTGCTTGATGTGCCAGCCCTCGTCGGGGCCCCCCGTGCGGCGCCGCAGCGCCACGGCCGAGCGTCCGAGCCGGCCGTCGTCAGTATCGAGATAGCGGGCATCGAGCGACCTGCGTTCCGGCACGCCGACCGAGATCACTCCCGGAAGCCCGCGCCAGTCAGGGATCGCCGTGTCGTCGTCGACGTCGTACTTCCGCTCGATCTCGAGCGAGCGCTCGGCGTCGCCGCCGGTCACTCGTCCCGGCTGTCGGGGTCGGGATCGATGTCGTCCTGAGCCTCGAGGTAGTGGAAGTCGGACGAGGTGGGGCCGTCGCCTTCTCCCGTGTGCTCGGGAGCGCCACCGCGTTCGTAGACCACCTGGGTCTCGCTGTAGGGAAGGATCAGACGATCCTCCGTCGCGTCGTCGATCGGGATGACCTGCCCGTCGAGCGGGCCTCCGTGCAGCCGTGCAATGGCCATGATGACCTCCCTTTCCGCGTCGACTCCAGCCTAGTCCGGGGCTACGACAGGCCGCGCTCCCGGCTCAGTGCGTCGGGAATCCGAGACTGATCTGACTCTCGCTCGCCTCGGGCCACCTCGTGGTGATCACCTTGCGACGCGTGTAGAACTCGAAGGCCTCGGGGCCGTACATATGCGTATCGCCGAACAGCGAGTCCTTCCACCCGCCGAAGGAATATGCGCCGATCGGAACCGGTATCGGCACATTGACGCCGACCATTCCCACCTCGATATCGAACCCGAACTGACGAGCAGTCTTCCCATCGCGAGTGAACACCGCCGTGCCGTTGGCGTAGCGGCTGGCGTTGACGAGGTCGACGGCCGCCGCATAGTCGGCGACGCGGACGATCGAGAGCACGGGGCCGAAGATCTCCTCGTCGTACACGCGCATTCCCGGTCGCACCCGGTCTACCAGCGAGGGTCCGATGAAGTAGCCATCGTCGGGGAGGCTCCCCTGACGACCGTCGACGACGAGCTCAGCCCCTTCCGCGGTCGCGCCCGCCACGAAGCCCGTGACGCGATCGAGCGCGTCACGCGAGATGAGCGGGCCCATCGCGGTGGCGGGGTCGCGCCCGTCGCCGACGACGAGGCCGGGCAGCCGCTCGGCGATCCGCGCCACGAGGCCGTCGGCGACGTCGCCGACGGCCACCACGACCGAGATCGCCATGCAGCGCTCCCCCGCCGAACCGTAGGCGGCCGAGACGGCGGCGTCGGCCGCGGCATCCAGGTCGGCGTCCGGCATGACGATCATGTGGTTCTTCGCGCCGCCGAGGGCTTGCACCCGCTTGCCGGCAGCGGCTGCGCGCTCGTAGATGTGGCGGGCGACCGCGGTGGAGCCCACGAAGGACACCGCCCGGATCACGGGATCGTCGAGGATGGCATCCACGGCCTCGCGATCGCCGTGCACGACGTTCAGGATGCCGTCGGGCACCCCGGCCTCACGGAACGCGTCGGCGAGCCACACCGCGGCGGAGGGATCGCGCTCGCTGGGCTTGAGGATGACCGCGTTCCCGGCGGCGATCGCGGTCGTCACCATCCACAGGGGCACCATCGCGGGGAAATTGAACGGGGTGATGCAGGCGACGACGCCGACCGGCTGCCGGAGCTGATGCACGTCCAGACCCGCGGAGACCTGCTCCGAGTGGTCTCCCTTGAGATGGTGCATGAGCCCCGTGCAGAACTCGACGTTCTCGAGTCCGCGCGCGACCTCGCCGAGCGCGTCGTCGACGGTCTTGCCGTGCTCGGCCGTGATGATCCGGGCGAGCTCCTCCGCCCGCGAGGAGATGATCTCGCGGAGCCGGAACATGATCTGCTGGCGACGACCGAGTCCGGTCTCCCGCCACGCGCGCTGGGCCCGTTGAGCGATCAGCGCTGCCTCGTGGACGCGCTCGGCCGAAGCCCAGACGACTTCCCCCGTCTGCCTCCCCGTGGCGGGATCGAACACGGGCCCGACGCGCTCGGCATCGAGAATGCGTTCGCCGCCGATGACGTGAGGGATGAGGACGAGGTCGGGGGCGGTGGTCATGAGAGCTCCTGGGCGGGGTCGAGGGACGGCGACGGATGCCATCCGGGTATGGTGCCGTCGGGGGAAGGGAATCGGGCGACGAGAGTGCAGTCCCTGCCTCCGAGGCCGTCTGCGACGAGCTGCTCCAGCTGCGACTGCGCCAGCTCCGCCGCCGGCAGCCGGAGTCCGGCCGCGGTTCCGGCGGCGACGGCGAGCGAACAGTCCTTGAGGGCCAGATCGACCGAGAACGATGCCTCGAAGTCGCGGTTGGCCGCCGCAGTCTCCACGACCCCCGGGACCGGGTACCAGGTGCGCACCGCCCACGACGATCCGGAGGAGGCGCTGGCGACCTCCCAGAACACCCGCGGGTCGAGGCCGAGGCGTGCGGCGAGCTGAGCGCCCTCAGCCATGGCCATCACGTTCACGAACAGCATCATGTTGTTCGTGAGCTTGGCGGCGATCCCGGCGCCCGCGCCGCCGCAGCGGACGACGGTTCCGGCCATCGGTGCGACGAGACCGGCGGCGCGCTCGACGGCATCCGGCTCGCCGCCCAGCATGAAGGTGAGCGTGTGCGCGGCCGCTCCGGCGGTTCCCCCGGAGATCGGCGCGTCAACGAAGGCAAGACCGCGCGCGGCGGCTTCGCGATGACACCAGGCGGTGGTCTCGACGTCGACGGTCGACGTGTCCAGCAGCAGCGTCCCGCGGGCGCTGTGCGCCAGGATGCCGTCCTCTCCTCCGTAGACGGCGCGCACGTGCTCGGGGCGCGGCAACGACGTGACGCAGGCGTCGGCGCCCTGCACCGCGTCGGCCACGGAGTCGGCGATCACCACGCCCTTCGCCGCAGCGGCCTCCGTCGCGCGAGGATCGGGATCGACGCCGACGACGCGATGTCCGGCCTCGATCAGATGGCCACTCATAGGCAAGCCCATGTGTCCGAGTCCTATCCAGGCGATCGTCGCCATCGCCGCTCCCTTCCTCGCGAGCCACCGGCACGGCAGGCCGATGCGAGTCACGGTACGCGTGCTACAGGTTGCGTTCAACGCACAGAGTCGAGCGAGTTTGCACCGGCACTGTGCATTCCTGCACACTCAAGAGATGCCTGTCGCCGACGAACCGCCGCTCGACGCTTTGATGACGTTCCTGGCCGTCGCGCGACGTGGGCGCTACACCGCCGCGGCGGACGCCCTCGGCCTCAACCACTCCACCGTGTCCCGTCGGATCGCGACGCTCGAACGCACGGTCGGGGTGCGCCTCCTCGTTCGTTCCGCGGCCGGGTGGGACGTCACAGAAGAGGGCCAGCGCGTCGTCGCGATCGCCGAACGCGTCGAGGCATCGCTGCGAGACCTCTCGGGCGGCGACCAAGCGGTCCCGTCCGACGCGAGCGCTGGCGGCGAGCATGCCGGCGGCCTGCGCGGCGCGGTGCGCATCGCCGCACCCGAGGCCTTCACGGCCCATGTCCTGGCGCCCGCCTTGACCGCCCTGCGTCGCACCCACCCCTCCCTCGCCGTGGAGTTGGTGGCCGTCACGCAGCGCGCACGCCAGCATCGTTCCGGCGTGGACCTCGAGATCGTCGCGGGCCGCCCGGAGGTCTTCCGGGCGTACGCGACCGCGATCTTCGACTACTCGCTGCGTCTCTACGCGTCTCGCGACTACCTCGACGGGAACGGAGCCCCCTCCGACGTCGGCGGGCTCGCCCGGCATCCGCTCGTCTTCTACATCGAGTCGGCGCTCCAAGTCGACGAACTGGACCGGGCCCTCCACGCGCTTCCCGACTCTCCCCCGTCACTACGATCCACGAGCGTGTTCGCGCACCTCGAGGCCACCGCCGCGGGCGCCGGGATCGGGCTCCTGCCGGATTTCGTCGCCGACCGAGACGACCGGCTCGTGCCCGTGCTACCCGACACGTGGGAGCATCGACTGTCGTACTGGGCCGTCGCCCGCGACGAAGGCGCGAGGAATCCCGTCGTCGCCGCGACCCTGGCCGCGATCCAAGACCAGATTGCGAACCGAGAGGGAGGCCGATGAAGCCGTTCCTCCTGCTCGCCACCCGCGCCGAGGACGGTCCCGCCGACGAGGAGTACGCGCTGTTCCGGCGGTTCGCCGGCTTATCCGAGGACGAGCTGGTGCGGGTGCGGATGGAGGCCACCCCGCTCGGCGACCTCCACCTCGACGACTGGTCCGGCATCTTCGTCGGCGGCGGACCCTTCAACGCATCCGACCCCCTGGAACGCAAGTCGCCGGTGCAGCGCCGCGTCGAGGCGGAGTTCGACACGCTGCTCGACGAGGTCGTCGCCCGCGATTTCCCCTTCCTGGGCGCCTGCTACGGCATCGGCACGCTCGGCACCCATCAGGGCGCCGTCATCGACCGCACGTACGGCGAGCCCATCAGTGTCGTCGACCTGAGACGCACTCCCGCCGGGACCACCGACCCTCTCCTGGCGGAGATGCCCGACGAGTTCACCGCCTTCGTCGGGCACAAGGAGGCCATCTCGGCACTTCCCCGGTCGGCCACTCTCCTCGTGAGCGGCATCGCCTGCCCCGTGCAGATGTTCCGCGTGGGCACCCACGTGTACGCGACGCAGTTCCATCCCGAACTCGACGTGGACGGCATCGTCACGCGCATCCACGCCTACGCCGATCACGGCTACTTCGCGGCGGACGAGCTCGACCTCACGCTCGCAGCCGTGCGGCGGATGCCGGTGACCCACACGGGCCGCATCCTTCGCGCGTTCGTCGAACGGTACGCGCGCTGATCGCGATCAGATGACCGGCGGCGTGTGCCAGATGCGCTCGATGTAGTCGCGCATCGAACGGTCGGAGGAGAAGAACCCGGAGCGGGCGATATTGAGGATCGCCGAGCGCGTCCAGCCCTCCTCGTCCTGGTACGCCGCGTCGACCTTCGCCTGCGCGGCGATGTAGGACGAGTAGTCGGCCAGCACCATGAACCGGTCGTCGTACAGGAGGTTGGAGACGACCGGTTCGAACACACTCCGGTCACCGCCGGAGAAGGCGCCCGAGGCGATGAGATCCATGGCCCGGCGGAGATTGTCGTCGGCCTGGTAGAAGTCGGCGGGCTTGTACCCGCGCGCCCACAGCGCCTCGACCTCCGGCTCGCTCATGCCGAACAGGAAGAAGTTGTCGTCGCCGACCAACTGGCGGATCTCGACGTTCGCGCCGTCGTCGGTACCGATGGTGAGAGCGCCGTTCAAGGCGAACTTCATGTTGCCGGTTCCCGATGCCTCCTTGCCGGCGAGCGAGATCTGCTCCGACAGGTCGGCGGCGGGGATGACGCGCTCCGCGAGCGTCACGTTGTAGTTCGGCGGGAACAGGACCTTCAGGCGCCCCTCGACCCGGGGATCGGCGTTGACGACCGACCCCACGGCGTTGATGAGGTGGATGATCCGCTTCGCCATCACGTAGCCGGGCGCGGCCTTCGCGCCGAAGATGAAGGTGCGGGGCTGGACGTCGGCGGCGGCGACCCGGCCCGACACGATCGCCTCGTAGGAGGTGACGATGTGGAGCAGCTTCAGCATCTGACGCTTGTACTCGTGCAGGCGCTTGACCATGACGTCGAGCATGTGCCCGTCGCTCACGTCGAAGCCGTCGCGCGCGTGCAGCACCTGCGAGAGGCGCCGCTTGTTGGCCGCCTTCACCTCCCGGAAGCTCGCCCGGAAGTCCGGGTCTTCGGCGTAGGCCTCGAGCTCGCGCAGCCGCTCCAGGTCGGTGATCCAGCCCGCGCCCAGGGCGTCGGTGATGAGGCTGGAGAGCTCGGGGTTGGCGAGCCGGACGAACCTTCGCGGTGTGATGCCGTTGGTGACATTGGTGAACTTCCCCGGGAAGAACTCGTCGAAGTCGGGAAGCACCTTCTCGCGGAGCAGCTGGGAGTGGAGCTCGGCGACGCCGTTGACCTTCGCGCCCGCCACGGTCGCCAGGAACGCCATCCGCACCGAGCGGTAGGGCACCTCGCCGATGATGGACATGTTCCGGATGCGCATCTCGTCGTCGCCGAATCGCTCCCGCACCTCGGCGAGGAACTCGTCGTTGATGCGGTAGATGATCTCCAGGTGGCGCGGCAACAGGCGTCCCAGCAGCTCGACGGACCAGACCTCCAGCGCTTCGGGAAGCAGCGTGTGGCACGTGTACGCGAAGCACTCGCGCGTGATCGACCACGCGACGTCCCAGTCGAGCTTCTTCTCATCGACGAGCACGCGCATCATCTCGGGCACACCGATGACGGGGTGGGTGTCGTTGAGCTGGAAGATCACGCGATCGGCGAGCTTGGTCATGTCGAAGCCGTCGACCAGCTGGTGCTCGAAGAAGTCCGCGATGGAAGCGGCGACGAAGAAGTACTGCTGCTGAAGGCGCAGCTCCTTGCCCTGGGGGGTCGAGTCCTCGGGGTAGAGGACCTTCGAGATGTTCTCGGCGAAGGTCTGCGCGCGCACCGCCTCCTCGTAGTCACCCGAGTTGAAGACACGGAGATCGAACGAATTGGTCGCCTTGGCGCTCCACAGTCGAAGCGTGTTGACGCGGCCGTTCTGGTAGCCGGGGACCATGTAGTTGTAGGGCACGGCCTGGACATTCCAGCCCGGAACCCAGCGCGAGCGCAGGACGCCGTCGTCGTCGTAGGTCTCCGTGTGTCCGCCGAACGAGATCGTCTGCGCGGCCTCCGGGTGCGGGAACTCCCACGGCGAGCCCATCGACAGCCAGGCATCGGGCTGCTCCACCTGCTGCTCGTCGACGAACGTCTGACGGAAGATGCCGTACTCGTAGCGGATGCCGTAGCCGATGTTGGGCACGCCAAGCGTCGCGAGAGAGTCGATGAAGCAGGCCGCCAACCGGCCGAGACCGCCGTTGCCGAGCCCCGGCTCGACCTCCTCGGCACGCAGCTGGTCGATGTCGATGCCACAGGATGCCATCGCCTCGCGCGCGATGTCGGCGAGCCCGGATGCCAGGAGGTTGTTGTCCAGCTGGCGTCCGAGCAGGTACTCGGCGCTCAGATAGCAGACGCCCTTGGCCTGCTGCTCGCGCTGCCGGCGCTGATCCTCCAGCCAACGCGCCATGAGGTAGTCGCGCACCGTCATCGCGAATGCGAAGTAGCGATCGTTGGCGTTGGCGGCCGAAAGCGCGACGCCTCGCTCGTAGTTCAGATTGCGCAGGAACTGACGAACGAACCCGTCAACGGTGCTCGCGGGCCCCGTGACGGGGGCGAGGGCGAGCGGGTGGGTGACGGACAGCGCTGCAGCGGACTCGATCTCGGGCACGATACGAAGGTACACACTCGACGGGCTCGCTGTGACCGCTCTCAGGTGGCGGTAATACGACTTTCACATCCGCGACCTCGTTCGCATACCGGATAGCGCCGCGAACGGCGGTCGGCTCCGACGCCGTCAGGAGGATCGCTCGGCCGCCAGCGCCTCCCGTGCGGACGCGAGCTCCGACGCCGCCACGGCGACGGCATCCTCCGCGGTCTGCACTTTTCGTTCCGCGAACGTGCGGGCGCCGTGTCGGACACGGAGCCGGTCGGCGTCTTCGGCCGCGGACTCCACGACGTATGCACCGGCGATGAGGATCACCTGGGACGAGAGGTTCACCCACAGGAGAAGGGCGATGAGCGCACCGAATGTGGCGAGCAGCGGATTCGACGTCGCTCCCCCGACGAACAGGCCGGAGAGGGTCTGCAACACGGTGAGGCCCGCCGCTCCGATGAGCGCGCCCACCCAGAACGCCCGTGCGGGGGCGACGATGCCGGAGAGCATCCTGAACACGACGAGCAGCACGATCGCATCGAGCGCGAACGTTACGGCGATGGCGACCACGCGGGTTCCGATCGCGACCGCCGGGTGGTCGTCGGACCAGCCGAACCATGCCGCCACCGTGCCGACCCCGGCCGTGCCGAGCACCGTCACCGATGCGGACACCGCGAGCGCGACGCCCACACCGAGGGCCAGCAGGAGGTTGCGCAGGATGACCCAGATCCACAGGACGTCGTCGAGGGGACGGTCGGCGATCGTGTGGAGCGCGGTCCGGAGCGACCCGATCGCGCCGATGGCGGCGCCGATCAATCCGACGAGGGACACCGCGCCGGCGATGGTCAGTCCGGCGGGAGCGCTGATGGCATCCGCGTCGATGAGCCCGTCGGGTCCGACCAGGCCGGGAATGGCCTGATCGACCGCATCCACGAGCGCGGCCCACGCGGCGGGGTTCCCCGCAAGCCACAGGGCGGCGAACGAGAAGCCGAGCAGCACGCCGGCGAAGATGCTGAACAGGGCCCGATACGTCACGCTGTCGGCGAGCATCGGACCGCGGTGCTCGCTGTACCGCAGGAAGGCGCGGACCGGTCTGCGGGCGAGAGCCCAGGCGATGAGGCGAGCGACGTCCATCCGGTCAGGATATCGAGGGCGTCTGCGGCACCTCACGGGGTTGACAGCCGCGGAAAGGCCCCTACGTCAGTCACACCAGCCTCAGGAATATTCTTCTTTCACACCGACACCGGGGCGTCGTAGGATACAGGCGGGGAGAGGATGCGCCGTGAAGGGACTCGCGGAAAGCCTCGTGCAATCTGGGGCTGTCAGTGCAGACGACATGTGGGATGCCGTCGCCGAATTCGGCGAGGGTCCCGAACTCCGTCGACGGCTCGTGGAGTCCCAGCTCATCTCTCAGACGCAGCTCGCGCAGGGCATCGCTCGCCAGCTCGGACTGAAGTTCGTCGACCTGCCCGAAGCGGAGCTCACCGCTGAGGTCATCGCCGCCGTTCCCCCGACCCTCTGCCGCCGCTATCAGATCATCCCGATCGAGCGCGGTCGCCGCAGCCTCACGATCGGCATGGTCGACCCGACCGACCTCATCGCGATCGACGACATCGCCACGGCGACGGAGCTGAACGTGCGCCCGGTCGTCGTAGCGGCCGACGCGCTCGAGACGGCCTTCTCCCGATTCCTCCGTTCGGACGAAGAGCTCATCGACCTCTCGGAGCAGATCGGCGAGATCGCCGCCGCCGATGGGGCGAGCGGCACCGAATCGATCGAGGAGCAAGTCGACGACGCGCCGGTGGTGCGGTTCGTGAACCTCCTCATCGCCCAGGCCATCAACGACCGGGCCAGCGACATCCACATCGAGCCCGGCGAGAAGAACCTCACCGTCCGCTACCGCATCGACGGGGTGCTGCACGAGATGCAGCGCGCCGACCGGGCGATCCAGGACGGCGTCATCTCGCGGCTGAAGATCATGGCATCCGTCGACATCGCCGAGCGACGCAAGCCTCAGGACGGTCGCCTGTCCGTGCACCACGACGGCCGCCAGATCGACCTGCGTCTCGCGACACTGCCGACGGTGTGGGGCGAGAAGATCGTCATGCGCATCCTCGATAGCTCGGCGCAGTCGCTGACCATGTCGGACCTCCGCTTCTCGATCCGCAACGAACAGAGGTTCCGCGCGGCGATCACGCGCCCGCACGGCATGGTGCTCGTCACCGGCCCCACGGGCTCCGGCAAGTCGACGACGCTGTACACGGCGCTCAACACCGTCGCCAACCCTCGGATCAACGTCATCACGGTCGAAGATCCCGTCGAGTACCGGATCGCGGGGATCAACCAGGTGCAGGTGAATGCCCGCGCCGGCATGACTTTCCAAGCGGCGCTCCGCTCGATCCTGCGATCGGACCCCGATGTGGTGCTCGTGGGCGAGATCCGCGACGAGGAGACCGCGACGATCTCCATCGAGGCGGCCCTCACGGGACACCTCGTGCTGTCGACGCTGCACACCAACGACGCCCCTAGTGCCCTCACACGTCTCGTCGAGGTCGGCTGCGAGCCCTACCTCGTGGGTACGGCGCTGTCGGCCGTGGTCGCGCAGCGCCTCGCCAGGCGCCTCTGTATGAAATGCCGCGAGGCGTATACAGAGACGCGCGAGGTGCTCTCTTCGGTGCGATTCCCCCATAATCCGCTCGATCCGCCCGTGCTCTACCGAGCGGTGGGATGCCAGGAGTGCTCCGGCACCGGCTACCGCGGCCGGGTGGCGCTGCACGAGGTGATGGAGGTGACCGAGAAGCTCGAGCAGCTCGTCGTCACGCACGCCACGGGAACGGAGCTGCGGTCGACGGCGCTGGAGGAGGGCATGATCTCCCTCCGGGAAGACGGCTTCAGCAAGGTCGCCGAAGGCATCACGACCATCGAAGAGGTCATGCGGGTTTCGCTCTGACACCTCGTTGCCGAGGAGAAAGAGCAGGGCGCGCGTCCCTCCCCAGTTCCGCGCGCCCTGCCGTCTGTGACGGAGTCAGCCGGATTGTCCGAGCTCTCCGTAGATCGAGAAGATCGGCAGGTACAGCGAGATGACCATGCCGCCGATGATGATGCCGATGCCGACGATGAGGATGGGTTCGATGGCGGAGGTGAGCTGCTCCGTGGCGGTCTGGACCTCGCCCTCGTAGAAGTCGGCGATGCTGGCCAGCATGTCGGGCAGCGTGCCCGACTCCTCGCCCACCGCCGCCATCTGCGCGACCATCGGCGGGAAGACCCCGGCCTTGGCCAGAGGGGCGGAGAACGACTTCCCCTGCTTGACGGACTCTTGAACGGCGCGGACGGCCTCTTCGATCTTGTGGTTGTTCGCCGCTGAACCGACGATCGCGAGCGCCTGCACGAGCGGCACGCCCGCCTTCAGCATCATCGAGAGGCCGCGGCTGAACCGGGCGACGGCGATCTTGGTCGCGAGCGGACCGAAGATCGGCAGCCGCAGCTTCAGAGGATCGACCGCCTTGCGGACCGCCTCCTCGTTCCGGTTCTTCATCCACCACAGCCACCCGACGACGCCGACGACGAGCAGGAGGGGGAAGATCCAGAACATGTTGTTCGAGATGGAGACGATGATCTGGGTGGGAAGCGGCAGCTCCGACCCGAGGTTCTTGAACATCCCCTCGAAGATCGGCACCACGAAGGTCACCATGGCGATCACGCCGAGGATCGCGATGCTGAGGACGATCAGCGGGTACGTCGTCGCCGACTTGATCTTGTCCTGCAGCTCCGCCTCGTTCTTGTACGTGTCGGCGACCGTCGTGAGGGCCTGACCGAGGAAGCCGCCCGACTCACCGACCCTCACCATGCTCACCATGAGCGGCGGGAACACGTCGGGATGCTGTCCGAGCGCTGCCGAGAACGCACTGCCCGATTCCACCGCGCCATGGACCTTGACGAGCGCGTCGCGCAGCATCCGGTCTTCCGACTGATCGATGAGGATCGAGAGGGTGCGCATGAGCGGGAGGCCCGCGTTGATGAGCCCGGCCATCTGCTTGGCGAAGACGGCGAGTGTCGCGACCTTCACGCGCTTGACGAACCCCGGGA
This sequence comes from Candidatus Microbacterium phytovorans, assembly GCA_029202445.1. Classification (NCBI taxonomy): domain Bacteria; kingdom Bacillati; phylum Actinomycetota; class Actinomycetes; order Micrococcales; family Microbacteriaceae; genus Microbacterium; species Candidatus Microbacterium phytovorans. The sequence continues at coordinate 547,969 of CP119321.1, read as the reverse complement.
GCGAGATCTCTCGGTTGAGACCCGTCTTCGACGTCAGGGCCACCTCGAGCGGCGTCAGCCCCTGCGCGCGGAGCTTGGCGGCCACCGCGGTGTCGCTCGACGCTTCGATCGTGCCCTTGACGACGCCGCCGCCGGTCGCGTCGACGGCACGGTAGGTGTATTCCTCGATGAGCGACATCAGTTGCCCCAACCCACCGAGGCGCGCTCCGACGCGTGCATGGTCCACGCCTCCGCGTCGTAGTCCACCGGGCGCACGCGCGTGTCGTCGAACGACTTCGGGTCTTCCGCGATCTCGCGGGCCAGAGCGAGCGAGATCGACCCGTCCGCGACAAGCCGCTGCAGGTCCTGGTCGAGCGTGTGCATGCCCAGCGAACCGCCTGCCTGCAACATCGAGTAGATCTGGCTCACCTCCCCCTCGCGGATGAGGTTCGCGATCGCCGGCGTGTTCACGAGCACTTCGGTGGCGATCACCCGTCCTTCCGACTGCGCACGTGGAAGCAGCGTCTGGGTGATGATCCCCCGGAGCGTGTCACCCAGCTGGGTGCGCACCTGATTCTGCTGATCCGAGGGGAACGCATCGACGATGCGGTTGATGGACTTCGCCGCGCTCTGGGTGTGCAGCGTCGACATGACGAGGTGGCCGGTCTCGGCCGCAGTCAGCGCCGTCGAGATCGACTCCGGATCGCGGAGCTCACCGATGAGGATGATGTCCGGGTCCTGGCGCAGCACGCGTCGGAGCGCTTCGGAGAAGGATGCCGTGTCGCTCCCGATCTCGCGCTGGTGGATGAGTGCGCGCTTGCTCGTGTGCTGGAACTCCACCGGGTCTTCGACGGTCACGATGTGCGCGGGCTTGGTGCGGTTGACGACGTCGATCATCGACGCGAGCGTGGTGGACTTGCCCGATCCGGTCGGTCCCGTCACGAGGACGAGTCCGCGCGGCTTCATGACGAGGTCGGCCGCGACGCGGGGCACACCCAGTTCGTCGAAGCTCTTGATCCGGTCCGGGATGAAACGGAGCGCGACGGCGACCTGGCCGAGCTGGCGGAAGATGTTGACGCGGAATCGTGCGACATCGGGCACGGTGATCGACAGGTCGACCTCGCCCGAGGTGCGGAACTCGGCGACCTGGTCGTTGGACAGGATGCCGCCGATGGCGGACTCGAGCCAGTTCGTCGACGTGGGCTGTTCGTAGCCGGGGATCGTCTCCAGGTCTCCGTCCACACGCATCTGCGGCGGGTGGTTCGCGGTGAGGTGCACATCCGATGCACGCGACCGGGCGGCGACGGCGAGCAGGCCCTGCAGGGGGGCGACATTCTGAGTCATGAGGCATCCTCTGTCTGGAAGAACGCGAGCGCGGACACGACGACTTTCCCGTCCGCGAAGTTCACATCGATGATCGAGACGAGCCGTGGCCCCGCGCGGAGACCATCGACGAACGCCGAGACCCGCTTCGCGGTGGAGGTGAGGGTCTCCTCGTCGATATCCGTGCTGTCCTCGACGTCGGTGCCCTCGTCGCCTCCGCCGAGGAACGGCAGGGTCATGTCGAGGGTGATCGTGAGGAGCACCTGCTGCTGGGGAGTGAGCTCCGTCGCGGGCGTCTCCGGCTCCGCCGCCGGAGCGGACTCGCCGTCGCCGCCGTCGCCGTCGGTCGCGGCGGGGGTCGGCGAGGCGGCGGTGTCGGCCGGCTCCTCCTCCGCGGCGACCGCGACGCCTTCCTCGTCGATGACGTCGCGCGCCAGCCACGACTCTGCGGGTTCGGCGGCGATCGACTCGACGCGGGCGTCGACCCGCGCGGCGGAGCGGGCGATCAGGGAGTGCACCTCGTCGAGGCGCGGGGAGCTGGCGATCTCGGTCCGCAGCGTGGCGAGGTCTTCGTCGACCGCGGCGATGTCCTCCTCGGCGGCGGACAGGCGGGCGATCTGCTGCTCGTACGTCGAGTTGCTCTGCGCGACGGTGCGCTTCTGACTGTCGATCGCTAGCGATTCGCTGTAGAAGGGAAGCGCGACCAAGACCACACCGGCCACGAGGAGGATCACGACGACCAGCGTGCCGGCGAGGTTGACGAGCTGCTTGCTGGCGTTCATCCGTCGCTCTCCGTCGCGAAGGCGCCCGTGTAGACGGATTGGTCGAGGGTGACCCTCACCACGTGGTGATAGCTGTTCTCCTCGAAGCTCTGCGTCCAGCCGTCGGCGTCGAGCACGCCCGGCAGGGCACGGATGGAACGGATGAGCGGAGCCATGTCGCGCGGGTCTCCCCCGGTCAGGAGCAGATCTCCCTGCAGCCCGATCTCCGCGGCGGGGTCATCGCCCTGGAGGAGGCCGCCGGGCGAGAGGTCCCAGCCCTCGAAGTACAGCCCGTCCGGCAGCGCCCGGGTGAACTCGGCGATGACGGGTGTCCACGCGATGTCCGTTCCCATCGCGCGGCTGCGGAAGTCGGTGAGATCGGTCTGCAGTGCGAGCTTGGTGCGGACGGGCTGGAGGCCTGCCAGCTCGGTGAGGAGCCCGTCGGTACGGGCCTGCTCCGCGTCGAGCCGCTGCTGCGCGGCCGCCTGGAGCGTGTAGGCGCCGGCGCTCACGATAGCGATGACCAGCAGGGTGGCGGCGAGCACCCAGATCCACTGCCGCAAGAGCGTCGCACGCTGGCGCCGTTCGATCGCGGCGCGGGGCATGAGGTTGACACGCGGAGCGCCGCCGAGAGCCAGTGCGGGCGTCACGGAACGTAGTGCCATCAGCGTCCGCCTCCCAGCGCGAGCCCGACCGTCGGGACGAGATCGAAGTCGACGTCGCCGACCGGAGCGGCGACCTTGGTCTCGACGACGCTGGACAGCCCCACCGGGTGCACCGGCATCGGGAGGCTCGCCGCGAGAGACGCCACGATGCCGTCGACGGCCACGCCGGCGCCGCTGACGAGCACGCGGGTCACGGGGGCGTCGGCCGATCGGTCGGCGTAGAAGCGGAGCGTGCTCCCCAACCGTGCCACGACGTCGCGTACGTCTGCGTCGCTCATGGTGAGGGTGCGGCCCGTCCCGCGCGACGCGGCGCGGCGCCGCATGGGGGCGTCGCCAGGGGGAACGGTCTCGAGCAGCTCCTCGACGACGGGGGCCGCGGCATCCGTGTCGGTCTGGGCTGCCGCCCGCGCGCGCACGGCCTCCGTCACGATCTCCGTCGGGATGATGCGCACGAACCGCGGCACGCCGTCCTGGACCACGACGACGTAGGTCGTATGGTCGCCGAGGTGGAGGGCGGCGACGGTCTCGCCCGCTGCGGCCACCGCTGTGACGGCACGGGCGAGCGCGAACGGCGCGAGATCGACCACGTCGACGGTGAGCTTCGCCTTCGTCACGGCCGAGACGAGCTCGTCGACGGTCTCGGCGACCGCCGCGACGAGCAGCCCCGACACCTGATCGCCCTGCTGCGAGATCGGGTAGAAGTCGAGCACCGCCTGCTCCGCCGGCACGGGGAGCAGGTCCTGCACCTGGAAGGGCAGCGCCTGCGCGAGAAGATCGGGTCGCATCGCCTGCATGGTGTAGTCGCGAACGAGGATGCGGCGGCTTCCGATGCCGAGCACGACGTTCTTGCTCTTGATGCCCGCCCGCGACCACAGCTGACGCAGCGCCAGCACGACGGCATCCGTGTCGAACACCTCGGAGTCTTTCGCGGCGCCGGGAGGGAGCGGCACCGAACCGAACGCGACCACGCGCGGGCTGCGCCCGACGGTCACCTCCGCCGCTCGGACCCCCTCCTCGGTGATCTCGAGCCCGACGATCGTCTTCGCCATGCTCTCTTCCCTTCTCTCCGCCGCCGGCTCAGCCGATGACGAGCATTCCCACGTACCAACGAGCGACGGTCTCGCCCGCGAAGATTCCCACCCAGGCGCCCGCCAGCATCCACGGACCGAACGGTATGGCGGTCTTGCGCCCCGCCCGCCGTGTGAAGAGGAGAACGACGGCCATGAGCCCTCCGAGCACGAACGCCGCGAAGGCGCCGACCACGAGGGTTCCCCAGCCGAGCCATCCGAGCGCGATGCCGAGCACCCCAGCGAGCTTGACGTCTCCCCCGCCCATGCCGCCCGGGCGCGCCAGCCGGAGCACGGCGTAGAAGGCGAAGAGGGCAAGGGCCCCGATCGCGGCGCGCAGGAGCGACTCCCAGGGGGCGCCGACCACGCAGGATGCCGTGAAGAGCACCGCGAGCACCGCGTAGGCCGGAAGCACGATCACGTTCGGCAGCCGATGGGTGTCGGCGTCGATGAGGGCCAGCGCGATGCTGATGGCCGCGAGGTACAGGTAGGCGACGCTCTGAAGGATCGTCGCCGGCGACCAGGCCGCGGCACCGGAGCCGAGCGAGGCCCACACGACGGCCAGGAACGCGAGACCGGTCGCGAGCTCGACCAGCGGGTACCGGGCGGAGATGGACGCGCCGCACGACGCGCAGCGTCCCCGCAGGAGCACCCACGACACGAGCGGCACGTTCTGCCAGGGCCGCACCGGCGCGTCGCAGGACGGGCAGCGGCTCTCGCGTGTGAGCGGGATGCCGGCCGGCACGCGGTAGACGACGACGTTGAGGAACGAGCCGATGACGAGCCCCAGGAGGCCCGCGAAGACGAGCAGGAAGACGGTGAGGGCGGGAGTCAGAGTGGACATCAGTTGATCGTCTCGTAAGGGACGTCTCGCGATGAGATCAATCCACCGATGCCGCCGCTGCCCGAGGAGCCGCTCTCGCTGATACCCATGCCGGGGACCCCGATGGGGTCGGCGGTGAAGGTGAGTCCGCCGCCGTAGCTCCAGCCGCCGCCGTAGAACGAGCCGTTCCACTTGTCCTGGAGTCCGTAGGCGCCGCCGGCGACGCTGATCTTGCACGGCGAGTAGGCCATCGCCTTCACCGTGAGATCGGTGACGGTGCCGTTGATGAGCAGTTCGCCGTACCCCGATCCGCACGTAGGCGCGGCGTCGGTGGGCGTGGGGTCCTCCGTCATGACCCAGAACTTGGGCTTGCCGGCCACACCGGTGCCCGCCTTCACGGTGAGCCCGGAGAGGTCGAACTTCTTGGCGAGCAGCACGACGTTGGTCTTGATGCCCACCGTGGGCTTGCTCCCGTTGTTGCTGCTCAGGGTGGAGCAGGCGCGCGCGTCGATGATGACGGGGCTCGTGTACGTCTGCAACGACGTCCACGCCGCGCCGGGCGAGCTGTTGAAGCCGTTGCACGTGTCGCTCGCCGTGCCCGAGGTCTTCAGGGTGACCACCTGATAGCCGGGCCAGTCGGAGGTCTTGAACTTGTACTCGAACCAGCCGGGAAGCGTGGGCGCCGTCGGGCCGGCGACGGTCGTCGGGCGCACGGTGCCGCCGACGATCGTTCCGCTCTGCATCGAGAGCGTGCGGGCGGACGGCATCGTGAGACTTCCGTTGATGCGCACGTTGCCGAGCTGCACGTTGCCGTTGGCGATGACGGCGCCCGCGACCTGCTTGCCCTCCCAGCCGAAGGCGATCTCGCCGTTGGTGTGCAGGCTCCCCTTGAGGGTGCCGCGCACGGTGCTCGAGCCGGTTCCCGAGGTCGCGACGTTGCCCTCGATCGTGTCGCTGCCGCAGCACATGTCGAGGACGCCCGCGGCGGAGGTCACCGTGCCCTTGATCGTGCAGCCGCCGTTCGCGCTGACGGTGCCGCGGGCCGTGATGTTCCCCGGGATGAGTGACTGGCACGTGAACGACGCCTGCGGCACGACGATGTTGAGCAGTCTGCCGTCGGCGGAGGTCTTCACTTCGGAGGTGAAGGTGACGTTGCCGCTCCCGAAGAAGACCATGTCTCCGCCGGAGCTGGTGGCGGGAGCCTGCGCGTAGACGGACTGGACGGCCGTGCGCGCTCCGTTCACGGCGGAGTTCACGCGCACCGTCGCAAATCCGGAGCCGCAGGTGACGGCGTAGTCGTACTGGAGCGAACCGGTGCCGTCGACCGCCACGTTGTGACCGGTCGCGCCGCAGGCGACCTCGCCGCGCTTGAGGCTCGCGACGACCTCGGCGAGCCCGGCGTCCGCGGTGACGCGCGACTGCGACTGGCTGCGGGTGTCGACGACGATTCCGGTCGTGTTCGTCACGATGGTCGCGAGGGCGAGACCGCCGATGGTGAGGACGAGCATCACGACGAGCACCGCGACGAGCGAAGAACCCTCGTCGCTGCGCAGCAGACGCTGGAGACGGCTCAGCATGTCGGTGCGCTTCCCTGGATGACGACCTGGGCGGTGACGGCGTCCGACAGGCGGACGGTCTGGCCGCCCGCGGCGACGTCGATGCCGATCGTCAGGCGCTTCTGCGCCTCGACGCTGCCGGTCCCCTGCTGGAAACCCGCCCCCGAACCGAGGATGCCGGTGAGTCCGGTGGCGATGGGGTTGCGGCCGGTGACGATGTTGGCGGGTCGCGCGGTGGCGCCGACGCTGTAGTAGAGGGAGCCGCCGGAGAGCTTCCAGGCACGGCACTCCCACGTGAGGGTCGAGGAGACCTGCGCAACGGTCGCGTCGACGCGCGTGCCGCTCTCGCTCACCCGGATGGTCGCGGCGTGGCGGATCGACGAGTGAAGCTGCGAGGAGACGACGTTGGCGCGGCCTGTCGCGGTGTCGCGGGCGGTGGCCTGCTCCTGCGCCTGGAGTCCGTTGACGAACATGAGCGCGAGGAACCCCACGAACATGCCGGCGATGACGATGGTGACGATGAGTTCGATCATGGTCACTCCTCCTTCATCTCTCCGGAACGTGTGGGGGGTCATCAGGGCGCTCCGACCGGAAGGCGCGTGACGAGGCGCACGACGGTGTCGCCGTCGGAGTCGGTGACCGTCACGGTGACGGGCACGGAAGCGGGGTAGCCGGCGGACGTCGCCGGGCAGGGGTTCACCGCGATCGCGGCGGTGGTGCCGTCCGGGCCGGCGATGCCGGTGCGGGCCTGCGTGCGGAGCGAGGCGCAGCTCGTCGTCGCGGAGTCCGTTGGGAACGCGGTCTTGATGGGGGCGAGCTGAGCGTTCGCGAAGGCGGTGGCGGTGGCGAGATCGCGGTTCGACACGCTGACGCGGGTCGCTCCGACGAGGAGCGGCAGCACCGCCAGGGCGAGCATGGCCAGGAGGAACAGGGAGATGAGCACCTCGACGAGGCTGAATCCGTCGTCGGCGGAACGCTGGAACATGTCACCTCCGGGAGGACGAGGTGGGGTGTGGGGAGATGCCGCGAGGCCGGCCCGTTCGGGCGGACCGGCCTCGCGTCAGTGCAGCTGGTTAGCAGCCGGGGCCGGACGTCGACGCGGCGTCGCCGGGGCCGGTGACCGTCACGCAGAAGTCGTCGAGGCTTCCACCGTCGGCGATGGCGAACGTGTACGTTCCACCGTCGGCGAGGTTCGCGAAGTCGGCGACAACGACCGTGTCGCCGTCCGCGATCGACGCGGCCGCCTGGCTGGCGGCGTTGGCGGCGACGGAGTCCTGCGCGGTCTGCTCGGCCTGGCCTTGCAGACCCAGGAAGACCGGGATCGCGACGGCGGCGAGGATGCCGAGGATGACCACGACGACGATCAGTTCGATGAGCGAGAAGCCCTCGTCACCGTTCTCCTCGCGGCGGGCCTTCTCAGCCTGGACAATGTTGCGGATAGTGCGCATGTGCGTGCCTTCTCCTAGGGGGGTGAACAGGTTTCACCGGCACGGTAGGAGTGCACTTCGGGGGGGAAGGTGCACAACTGGGGGGAATCTCGGAATCCGGGGGGAGAACTCCGAGACTTGTGCCGGGTTGGATTGAGAGGCCCGCCGCGAGGACGTTTCTCCCTCTCCGACACCAATCATTAGAGGTCTCTCATGTTGTTGTCAATGAGAAATCTGGGAGAAATGTGAATTCTGTGTTTCGTGTGACGGATGTGACGAAATTCGTGCAAGGGAATCCGCAGGGTCCGGATCAGGCGTCGAGCACCTCGAGGACCACCCCGATGACGTCCCGTTCGGCGACGCCCTCGGCATCCCTCACGGAGCGCTTCAACGGCAGCACGTAGGCGCCCTCGTCACCCGCCGGGAAGATCGACGTTCGCCAGGTGGTCGACCCCACCGTCGCGCGCACCGCGACCGCGCCGAAACCCCTCGGAATCCGCGGAATCTCGCGGATTTCCTCCGACAGTTCGACCGGCAGCGCGACGAAGAACCAGGCCTCCGCACGGGCGTCCCAGCGGTAGACGGATGCCGTGAAATCTACCCTCATGGTCCGAGACTATCGACCGGGTTCGCACCCTTTCCGATGGTCTATCGGCACGCCGTCTCGCGCCGTTAGACGACGCGTTCCGAGCCCTCGCGCGGTGCCCTCGACGAGCCCGCGCAGGGTGTCTTCGATGGCCGCGAAATGCCTCGACGCGTGAGCGTAAAAATCTTCTCCGACTCGGAAATCGTCGCGTGGAGGCTGCTCCGAAGATGAGAAATCGGGTCGGCGGCGCCGCCAGGGGTCACCACTGAGGGTGGATCTCGGCCTTCAGGTAGCGGTCGTAGACGTCGACGACGGCGGCGTCGAAGGCTGTGAGATCCGCTTCAGACTCCCCCGCCTTCGCGTTGGCCAGGGCCTGCGCAACGTTGCGCGCACCGGGGATGACGCTCGTGATGCCGGGGCGGGAGGCGATCCAGGCGAGCGTCGCGGCCGGGAGGGTGAGATCCTCGGGGAGCGCCCGCTCGAGTTCCGACACGGCCTGGAGACCCGTCTCGTAGTCCACGCCCGAGAATGTCTCGCCCTTGTCGAAGGCTTCGCCCTGCCGGTTGTAGGAGCGGTGGTCGTCGGCCGCGAACCGCGTCGACGCCGAGTACTTCCCACTGAGGAGCCCGGATGCCAGCGGCACCCGCGCGAACACGGCCACCCCGGCACGCTCCGCGGCGGGCAGCACCTCGTCGAGCGGCTTCAGCCGGAACGGGTTCACGATGATCTGCACATTCGTCACATGCGGGCGCGAGATGGCCGATAGTGCCTGCGCGACCGTCTCCACCGACACCCCGTAGGCGGCGATGTCGCCGCGCGCGACGAGCGCGTCGAGAGCGTCGTAGGTGGTGTCGGCGTCGATGACGGCTGAGGGCGGACAGTGCAGCTGCACCAGGTCGAGCGTGTCGACGCGGAGATTGCGACGAGAACGCTCGGTCCACGCGGCGAAGTTCTCGGGCGTGTAGTTCTCGGGCTCCTGCGGCAGTCGGCGCCCCATCTTGGTGGCCACCGTGATGCCGTGGCCGGGCCGCTCTGCGAGGAAGTCGCCGATGAGCGACTCGCTGCGGCCGTCGCCGTAGACGTCGGCCGTGTCGAACAGGGTCACCCCCGCGTCGACGGATGCCGCGAGCACCGCGCGGGCGTCGGACTCGGAGACGTCGCCCCAGTCGGCTCCCAGCTGCCAGGTTCCGAGACCGATGGCGGAGACGGTACGACCGGTGGAGCCGAGGCGACGCTGCTGCATGCCCCCAGCCTAGAAGATGCGGCGCCGTTCGCCTCGGAGGTGGGCGCGGGGCGCACATACGGGACTCACGAACGAAACAGCGAGGGCCGGGTATGCTCCCCCGGCCCTCGCTGCGGCTCCGATCAGGCGCTCGCCTTGGCGCGTCCCTTCGTCTTGGCGGTCTTGATCGTGCCGGTCACTGCGTCGCTCTCGGCGTGCGCACCCGTTCGCTGGGCACGCACCTCGTCGAACGACGTTCCGTAGTAGGCCGCTTCCATGAGCGTCTTCATGTCGGCGATCATCGGCATCCGCGGGTTCGCCGGCGCGCACTGGTCGCCGTAGGCCGCCATGGCGAGGTCGTGCAGACCCGCGATGAAGGCCGTCTCGTCGACACCCTGCTGCTGGAACGAGCGCTCGATGCCGACGCGGTCACGCAGCTCCTCGACGGCGCGGGCGTAGCTCTCGACGCCCTCTTCCGGCGTGGAGGCCGGCAGCCCGAGGTGGGCGGCGATCTCCTGGAAGCGCTCCGGGGCGATGTACCGCTCGTACTTCGGCCAGCTCGTCAGCTTCGTGGGGATGCGCCCGTTGTAGCGGATGACGTGCGGGAGGTAGACGGCGTTCGTGCGCCCGTGGATCAGGTGATAGGTCGCGCCCGTCACGTGGGCCATGGCGTGCACGATCCCGAGGAACGCGTTGCCGAAGGCCATGCCCGCGATGGATGCCGCGTTGTGCATCTTCTCCCGGGCCTTCAGCTCCGCGGCATCCGTCGAGTTCGGCTGCGCCTTCGCGCTCTTCTCGATGTTCTCGAAGATCAGCTTGATCGCGTGGAGGCACAGGCCGTCGGTGTAGTCGTTCGCGTAGACCGACACGTACGCCTCGGTGGCGTGCGTGAGAGCGTCGAATCCGGCGTCGGCGACGAGGAAGCCCGGGAGCACCTTGGTGAGTTCGGGGTCGATGATCGCGACGGACGGGGTGAGCGCGTAGTCGGCGAGCGGGTACTTCATCCCCGACTCGTCGTCGGTGATCACCGCGAACGGCGTCATCTCGGAGCCGGTGCCCGACGTGGTCGGGATGCACACGAGCTTGGCGAGCTTGCCCATCTCCGGGAAGGTGAAGGCGCGCTTGCGGACGTCGAAGAACTTCTCGCGCATGTCGGAGAACTCGATGCCCGGGTTCTCGTACAGCAGCCACATGACCTTCGAGGCGTCCATCGGGGAGCCGCCGCCGAGCGCGATGATCGTGTCGGGCTGGAACTGGCGCATCGCCTCGGCACCGGCGCGCACCTCCGACACCTTCGGCTCGGGACGCACCTGGTTGAGCAGCTGCACCTGCACGCGGTTCTCGCGGCGGTTGAGCACGTCCATGATCTTGTCGACGTAGCCGAGCTTGGTCATGGTCTCGTCGGTGACGATCGTGACGCGCTCGACACCGCGCATGTCGGCGAGGTAGCGGATCGCGTGGGGCTCGAAATAGGTCTTGGCGGGGATCTTGAACCACTGCAGGTTGTTGTTGCGACGCCCGATGCGCTTGACGTTCAAGAGGTTCACCGCCGAGACGTTGTTGGAGACCGAGTTGTGTCCGTAGGAGCCGCAGCCGAGGGTCAGCGAGGGCATGAAGGCGTTGTAGATGTCACCGATGCCGCCGAGCGCCGACGGGCTGTTCTCGATGATGCGCACGGCCCGGACGACCTCGCCGAACTTGGCGATGACGGCCTGGTCGTTGGAGTGGATCGCGCCCGAGTGGCCGAGACCGTCGAAGTCGACCATCTGGCGGGCGAGGTCGATGCCCTCGTCGGGGGTCGCCGCGCGGAGCACCGCGAGCACGGGGGCGAGCTTCTCGCGCGTGAGCGGCTCGTGGGGTCCGACCCCGGAGACGTCGGCGAGGATGATCGAGGTGTCCTCGGGAACGGTGAACCCGGCCTGCTCGGCGATCCACTGGGGCGACTGACCCACCACACGCGGGTTGAGCTTCGCGTCGGCGCAGTTCACGCTGTCGGCGGCGACACCGAAGATGAACTCCTCGAGCATCTTCTTCTCGGCCGGCGTGGCCCGGTAGGCGTGGAGACGGGCGAACTCGGCGAGGGCTTCCTCGGCGATCGGCTCGTCGAGGATGACGGCCTGCTCGCTTGCACACACCATGCCCATGTCGAACGACTTCGACAGGACGATGTCGTTGACGGCGCGACCCACCTTGGCGGTGCGCTCGATGAAGGCGGGGACGTTGCCCGCACCGACGCCGAGAGCCGGCTTGCCGCACGAGTACGCGGCGCGCACCATGGCGTTGCCGCCGGTCGCGAGGATGAGAGCGACGCCCGGGTGGTTCATGAGCTCGCCCGAGGCCTCCATGGAGGGCTCTTCGATCCACTGGATGCAGTTCGCAGGGGCGCCGGCGGCGACGGCCGCGTCACGCACGATGCGCGCCGCCTCGACGGAGCACTTCTGCGCCGACGGGTGGAACCCGAAGACGATGGGGTTGCGCGTCTTCAGGGCGATGAGCGACTTGAAGATCGCGGTCGAGGTGGGGTTCGTGACGGGGGTCAGCGCGCAGACGACACCGACGGGGTCGGCGATCTCAGTGATGCCGGTGAGCTCGTCGTGCGAGATCACGCCCACCGTCTTCTGGTTGATGATCGAGTTGGTCACGTGCTCGCACGCGAACATGTTCTTCACGGCCTTGTCCTCGAACAGACCACGACCGGTCTCCTCGACGGCCATGACGGCGAGGTCGCCGTGGTGGTGGAGCGCGGCCACAGACGCCTTGCGGACGATGTGGTCGACCTGCTCCTGGGTGAATGATGCGTACTCCGCCAGGGCGACCTGCGCCCGTTCGACCAGAGCATCGATCGACGTTGACATTGTGGGTCTCCTACCCGGCGCGGATGCTGCATCCGCACCCTTGCTGATTCGGGTCGGGATGGTTCCCCGCCCTTGTGTTCTCATTATCACGCGTGTGGTCTGACCACACAAGGGGGTAGGGGGTGTGAATAAATCGGATGCCGCGGCATCCGGTTATCCACGTCGATCGCGCGGGCGGGAGCGAGCGCTGCGGATCACACTGAGGTCATGGCGAAGGTTCCGCTCTACTACTACTCGTCCTCATCGAATCTGACCGGGCGGTTCGCGGAGAGCCTGGCGCGCACCGACGCGCGCCCCGTGTTCAATCTCGCCGACCCGAAAGTGCGTCGCACCGAAGCTACCGGACCGTGGGTGCTCCTGACGCCGTCATACAAGGCCGGCAACGCGAACGAGGTGACGCTGCCCGCGGGAGTGCGGAGCTTCCTGAAGTCGCCGATGAATCGCCGGCGACTTATCGGGATCATCGGATCCGGCAACCGGAACTTCGGCATCTACTACCAGGCGGCGGCGCGGCGCCTCGCTCAGCGGTCGGGCCGACCGATCCTGTTCGAGTTCGAACTGTCGGGCACGAGAGAAGACGTCGAGCGGTGCGCAGCCATCATGGCGGAACTGGATGCCGCGCTGAACGCCATTTGACCCTCACACTGTGTCATGGTCGACAGTGATCGACATCATGTACACCATCGGAGAGTTCGCCGCCCTGGGACGGGTGAGCGTGCGGATGCTGCGTCACTACGACGCCATCGGCCTGCTCGCACCGGCGCAGGTCGACGCGCGCACCGGCTACCGCCTCTATGCGATCGACCAGCTGCCGCTGCTGCTGCGCATCGCGGAGTTGCGGGAGTTGGGCGTCGGGCTGGAACGTATCGCGGTGCTCGCCGGGGCGGAAGACCCGGATGCCGCGCTGCGTTCCGTGCTGGTCGAGCGCCACCGCGACCTCGTGGCATCCGTCACCGAGGACCGGCAGCGCATCGCCCGGATCGAGCGGCGTCTTCGCCTTCTGGAAGGAACCACCATGTCGGATGTCATCTACACCTCCCTCTCCCCCGTCACCGTCTACGCCGCGCACGGCGTCGCGCAGGGGATGGGCAACGAGAACATCGGTCCGCTGATCGGCCCGCTGATCGGGCGGCTCGATGCGGCGCTGGAGGCCGCGGGGCGCCCGCTGATCGAGCCCGGCATCTTCTGGTACGACGCGCAGAACGAGGACGGCGTCGGCGTGCACGTGTCCTACGTCGCGGAGGCCGAGCCGGTGGCCGGCGAGGGTTACGACGTCGTCGAGCTGCCGGCGTTCGAGACAGCAGCGACCCTGCAGCATCGCGGCGACATGAGCGGCATCGGCGAGGCGTGGTCACGACTCATGGAGCAGATCGTCGCCGACGGCTACCAGGTCATCGGCGCCTGCCGCGAGGTGTACCTGGAGGCCGACGGCCACGAGCCCGGGCCCGACTGGCTCACCGAGCTGCAGGCACCCGTCGCGCGCGTCTGATCGCCCGCCCGCGGGGGCTCTTCTGGCTCACGTCGCCGCCGCGTCGTCCTCGTCTTCGGTAGGACGCGCGGCGGCGATGTGCGCGATCGGACGCCACACGAGGAGCAGGGTGAGGGCCGCCCCGACGAAGGCGAACCACCAGGGCGCGGTGAGACCCCACACCTGCGCGATCACGCCACCGAGCGCCTGACCGATCACGAGGCCGCCGAACACCCCGACCATGTTGACCGACGCGATGCGTCCCTGGAGCTCGTGGGGCACGAGGCGCTGACGCACTGTCGTGGAGATGGTTCCCCACACGAACGCGTACGCGCCGAAGGCGAACATGATGACGAACGCGACCGCGCCCGACGTCGTGAGGGCGAAGGCGAGGTGCATGAGCACTTCCGCACTCAGGCAGACGCGCATGAGGAAGCGGAACGAGAAGCGGCGTTCGAGCCAGCCGAAGCTCAACGTCGACAGCAGGCCGCCGATCGCCGATGCCGTCGTCAGGGCGCCGTAGCCGACCGGCCCCATCTGCAGGTAGTCGGTCGCGTACAGCACGAGCACGCCCCAGGGCGCGGCCCACGTGATGTTGAACGTCAGGATGATGATCACGAGGGTGCGCACGGGCGGGTTGCGCCAGAGCCAGCGCATGCCCTCGAGGATGTCGGTGTGCACGGCGGTGCGCGGGACGTCGGCGTCCTTCTTCGGCACCCGCGTGGTCGCGATTCGAGATATCAGGACGACGGCCAGCGCGACGCACACCGCTTGCGCGACGAACGGCCAGAACGACCCGAGCGCGAAGAGGAAGGCTCCCAGCGGCGGCCCGCCGAACTGGTTCGCGACGAGGAACCCCGCCTGAAGGCGCGCGTTGCCGATCCCGAGGTCCTTCTTCTTCACCATCATCGGCAGGAGGGTGCTGCTGGTCGTGTCGACGAACACCTCCGCGCAGCCGTAGACGAACGCCACGACGAGCACGATCCAGATGGTGGCGACACCCGTCACGAGGAACGCGCACAGCGCCACGAGCACGAGGGCCCGGATGCCGTTGGCCACCATGATCAGCACGCGTCGGTCGACTCGGTCGGCGATCGCGCCGGCGTGCAGTCCGAACAGGAGCCACGGCAGGAACTGCAGCACGGCCCCGGATGCCACGAGCACCGGCGAGTCGGTCATCGACGCGATGAGCAGCGGCGAGGCGGCGAGCGCGATCCCGTCGCCGACGTTACTGGTCCAGGACGCGGAGAGCAGCCACCGGAAGTCTCGTCCCAGTCGCCGCGGCGCGACCCACTCTCCGATGCTCACCGGTCGAGCCTAGGCCACGCCTCGGACGCGACGTGGAAGGGTCGTCGATTTGCACTAGGGATACCCCCGGGCGTATTCTCGTTATACCCCAGGGGGTATCAAGACGAGGAGTAGCCGCATCATGTGCAGCAGAGTGACGTGTGAGACGTGTGGAAAAGCGACGTGGGCCGGGTGCGGCCAGCATGTCGAGCAGGCCCTGGCCGGTGTCGCGGCGGCCGACCGCTGCCCCGGCCACGACGAGAGCGCCTCGCGATGAGGATCGTCGTCGTCGGCGGGGTCGCCGGAGGAATGAGCTGCGCGGCACGCGCGCGCCGTCTCGACGAGAGCGCGGAGATCATCGTGCTCGAGCGCGGCGCCCACGTCTCGTTCGCGAACTGCGGTCTGCCGTACTTCGTCGGCGGTGAGATCACCGACGAGCAGAAGCTCCTCGTCCAGACGCCCGCCTCGCTGCGGGCCGCGCTCGCGCTCGACGTGCGCACGGGAAGCGACGTCGTGGCGGTCGACACCGACGCGAGGCAGGTAACGGTGCGCACGGCCGACGGCGAGAGCGCGCTCTCCTACGACGCCCTCGTCCTCTCCCCCGGCGCGACCGCTCTCCGCCCGCCCCTCCCGGGACTCGACTCCCCCCGCGTCCGCACCCTCCGCACGGTGGACGACGCCGTCGCCCTCCGCGACCGTGTGCACGACGGCGCACGGCGCGCCGTCGTGCTCGGCGCCGGCTTCATCGGCCTGGAAGCGGCCGAGGCGCTCGCGGGCCAGGGCCTCGAGGTGACGGTCGTCGAGCTGGCGGCCCACGTGCTGCCGCCGCTGGAGACCGAGCTCGCCTCCCTCGTCGCGCAGGAACTCGGGCGGCTCGGCATCGACGTGCAGGCGGGCGTCGGCGCCGCCGCGGTCGAGACCGGTGACGATGCCGACACGGTCGTCCTCACCGACGGCACCCGCATCCCCGCCGACCTCATCGTGCTCTCGGTGGGCGTCCGCCCCGACACGGCACCGTTCGAGGCTGCCGGCATCGCGTGCGAACGCGGTGCGATCGTCGTCGACGCCCACGGCCGCACCTCCGCGGCGGGCGTGTGGGCGGTCGGCGACGCCACCGTCTCGGTCGACGCGGTCACCGGCATCCGTCGTCCCGTCGCCCTCGCCGGACCGGCGAACCGGGCGGGACGTCTCGTCGCCGACGACATCCTTCGACCCGGCTTGGCCCGCGCGGTGCCCCGCCCGGTCGGCACCGCGATCGTGCGGGTCGGCGAGCTCGCCGCAGCGCTCACGGGCGCGAACCGTTCCTCGCTCGACGCCGCCGGCATCCCGTACCGCACGCACCACCTGCACCCGAACCAGCACGCGGGGTACTTCCCCGGCGCGACACAGATCCACCTCGTCGTGCACGTCCGCACCGACGACGGACTTCTCCTCGGGGCACAGGCGGTGGGCACCGAAGGTGTCGACAAGCGCATCGACGTGCTCGCGACGGCGCTCCGCGCGGGGATGACCGTCACCGACCTCATCGACCTCGACCTCGCCTACGCGCCGCCCTACGGACAGGCCAAGGATGCCGTCAACCTCACGGGCATGGTCGGCGAGAACGTGCTGTCGGGGGCGCTCGCCCTCTGGTACGCCGAGGAGCTCGACGACCTGACGGGCCGCGCGCTGATCCTCGACGTCCGCACTGCGGCCGAGTACGCCACCGGCGCGATCCCCGGGTCGCTGCACATCCCTCACACGGAGCTGCGCGAGCGCCTCGACGAGGTGCGCGAGGCGGCGGCGGGTCGTCCTGTCCGGGTCACGTGCCAGTCGGGGGTGCGTTCGGCGATCGCCCACCGCGTGCTCACGCAAGCGGGGTTCGACTCCGCGTCGCTCTCCGGAGGCATGCTCACCCTTCGCGCGTGGCTCGGCGAGCGCCAGTCCGACGTGCTCACCGCACCTTCCGTGCCGCAGGATGCCTGATCCGCAGCGCCCCGCCCGCCCCACCGACAGCGACACCGAACGGGAGTGATCTCATGACCATGACAGACGCCGACGCACAGAAGCGCATCCTCAACCGCCTGCGCCGCGCGCGGGGACAGCTCGATGCCGTCATCGCCGCCGTAGAGAACGAACGCCCCTGCCGGGAGATCGTGACGCAGCTCTCCGCGGTGTCCAGCGCCCTCGACCGCGCCGGGTTCGCCATCGTCTCGACCGCGATGAAGGACTGCATCAGCGACCCCGACGCCGCACTCGAGAACGACGGCATCACGACGGAGGAGCTCGAGAAGCTCTTCCTCATGCTCGCCTGACCGACCCGACTCTGGCCTCGCAACCGATCCTGCAGGGATCTGCCGATGCGGAGCCTACGGTTTCGCCGCGACCTTCTTCGTGGGCTTGGAGGTCTTCACCGTGGTCTTGTATCCCGACTTCTTCCCGGTGACCTTGACCGTGATGACCTTCCCCTTCATGGACGACGTGATCTTGTAGGTCTTGCTTGTCGCCTTCGAGATCTTGGCGCCGTTGGCGTACCACTGCCACGTGTAGGTGATCTTGCTGGGTTTCCACGCTGTCACACTGGCCGTGAGCGTCGAGCCGACGCGCGCGGTGCCCTTGATGACCGGTGCGGTCACGTTGGTGAACGACGCGGGGGGCTTCTTGGCCGTGATGGTCAGGAACTTCGGCACGTAGTGCGTCGGCGCGAAAGTCGTTTCCTTCGTGGGCACCGTGTAGAAGAGCCGCGAGCCGACGGGCAGCAACTGCGTCGGCCGCCCGGAAGTGCCCTGGTGCCGAGCGATGCGCTTGGTCGTCTCCGCGACCGTGCCGCTCTGCCACAGATCCTGGTAGCCGGAGACGGAGCGGACGTAGATGTACTGACCCGCCACCGACACGGGTTCGTTCTGCGGAACCCGATAGTAGGCGGCGGCTCCCGGCGTCATCCCGCGATCGGTTCCCGATGCGATGCGGACGGTTCCCTTGCTCGTTCCGTTGGTGACCCACACGTCGTCTCCGCGTGTACCCGGCCGAACGAAGGCGAGCTTCGACCCCACCTTCGTCATGTGCTTGATGCCGGCACCGGTCTTCCCGGTACCGAGGTTGCGGACGAGTCTCACAGACTCGCGCGTTCCGCTGGTCGTCCACAGCTCGGCACCGTACGCCGTGGTGTTCGCGTAGTAGTAGAGACGGTTGCCGACCGTCACCAGGCTCGGCGCGTTGGGCACGATCGACACGCTCTGCGTGCCCGTGCCGTGGTTGGTCAATCTGACCGTGCCCGAGCTGGTGCCGTCGCTCGTCCAGATCTCGTAGCCGTTCGTGCCGTCGTCGGCGGTGAAGTAGAACCGCGACGTGCCGGCCGTGAAGTACGCGGGGTAAGAGCTCGACGACGCGCGGATGTTCTTCACCCTCGACGTGCCGGCTTGTGTGCCGTCCGACCTCCACAGCTCGCGGTCGCCGTCGGCATCCTCTGCCGGGAAGTAGGCGACCCCCTTCACCACGGCGGCGGCGTGCTCCCGGTGGAGCACGTCGACGACCGGACGACGGTAGCCGGAGAGTTGCGTGAGCGAGAGATCCGCGCTGTCGAAGGCGATGACGTGGTCGGCGAGGAAATCGGTCAGGAGCACCCGACGGCCCAGGTTGGCCAGCAGGTCGTACTTGCCCGACGCCACGAGCGTCACCTTCTTCTGGGCGACGTCGATGCGGTACAGCCCCGGGCTCGACTGCGAAGCACTGGAACACGTGCCCCCGGCGCACAGCGCACCGACGAGGAAGAGGCCGTTGGAGGTCGGAAGGAGGTAGTGGTTGTCGTTCGCGTCACTGTTCAACGAGGTGGCGTAGAGCCCGTGAGAGGCGGCATCACCCGGGTTGATGTCGATGAACAGAGACGTGCCGGATGCCGTCCCGTTCGTCCGCCACAACTCCAACCCGTGCTGGTCGTCGTTGGCGAAGAAGTAGCGGTAGCCGGCGTACTCGACCGAACGCACGGAGCCGACCTGTGTGAAGTACGCCGGCGCCGCAGCGGAGGCGGGCGTCGACGCCGACGGCGCCAGCAGCAGCGCTCCGGCGACAGCGGCGGCCGAGACGATTGCCACCGTCCGCCGACGCCACGACGGCTCGGCAGCGGCGACGGTGTCGGGCGCTCCGGCGGGGAACAGACGACGAAGGACATGGTGCATGAGGGACCCCCCAGTCCTCAACGCGAGCATTCTCGGCGCCAGCCTAGGGGTCCGGAGAGCCGAGCGCACCGGAAAACTTCTCCGGCAACGGCACGTCAGTGGCAGAAACCGTGCGGGAGTCGTCCGTCGGGCGCTCGCCCGTGGCATCCGCGGCCTTCCACACTGGGACCATGCACCTCGCGGACTTCTCCCCTCCCGACACGCTCGCCGCCCGCGGCGCGCTCGAGATCGCTCGTGAGTATCAGACGGCGTCGCTGACGAATCACGCGCTGCGCTCGTGGCTGTGGGCCGAGGCCTTCGCCGCCGTCGAGGGCTTCCCCGACATCGATCACGAGCTCCTGTACGTCGCCGCCCTGCTCCACGATCTCGGCATCACGCCAGCGTTCGACAACCACACGCTGTCGTACGAGGATGCCGGCGGACATGCGGCCGTCGCCCTGACCGCGGGCGCCGGATGGGCCGCCGCCCGCCGACGCCGGGTGCACGAGGTGATCGTGCGGCACAACTGGCCGAGCGTGGATCCCGCGATGGATGCCGAGGGCTACCTGCTCGAAATCGCCACCGGGCTCGACATCTCCGGCGCGCGACCCGACGCCCTTCCCGAAGGGTTCCGCCGCGAGGTGCTGACGGCGCACCCCCGCGGTGCGCTCGCCGCCGAGTTCGGTGCGTGCGTCGTGGACCAGGCCGCGCGCAAGCCCGACACGCAGGCTCGGCGCCTCGTCGACGGCGGACTCGTGGCCAAGCTGGCCGCGAACCCTCTCGAACGACTCTGATCGCTCGCGTCCGAGCGGGTTCGCGGCTGGGCTACGCGACTACGCGAGGCTGCTCAGCTGAATGAGGTTGCCGCACGTGTCATCCAGCACGGCGGTGACGACCGGTCCCATCTCGGTCGGCTCCTGCGTGAAGCGCACGCCCTGACTCGCGAGACGCGCGTGGGTGCCCCGCACATCGTCGACGGCGAACGATGCCGCCGGGATGCCGTCGTCCACCAGAGCGGCGGTGAAGGTCTTCGCCGCGGGGTGCTGGTCGGGCTCGAGAAGGAGCTCGGGCCCGTCGGGGGCGTCGGGCGAGACGACCGTCAGCCACCGGAACTCCCCCAGCGGCACGTCGTGCTTGGACACAAAGCCCAGCTTCTCGGTGTAGAAGTCGAGCGCCTTCGACTGGTCATCGACGAACACGCTCGTCAGGTTGATGCGGATGCTCATGGGTCATTCCTTCGGTTCGATGTGCCAGCGTTCGGTGATGGCACGCAGGGGTTCCGTGTTCAGGTGCAGGAACTTCGTCCGCCCGGCACGCTCCGAACGGACCAGCCCGGCGTCCTCCAAGACGCTGAGGTGCTGGGAGATCGCCTGCCGGGTGGATGCGACGCCGTGCCGCATCGCGAGTCGCCCGCACAGCTCGAACAGGCTCTGCCCGTCGCGCTCCGACAACTCATCGAGGATGAGCCGTCGCGTCGCGTCCGCGAGTGCCTGATAGACGTCTCCCACGAGGGAGAGTTTATGCAAGTGATCACTTGCATATCAAGGGGTGGTGGCGATCGGCGGGGACTCGCGGTCAGCCCACGCTCAGGCGCCCACCAAGTGCCGCAAGGGCCGCATCTGGCGGCCTAGCCCACCTTCTTCGTGGCACTGGACGTCTTGGTCGCGGTGCTGTAGCCGCTCTTCTTGCCCGTGACCTTCACAGTGATGGTCCTTCCCTTCTGGGCCGACTTGAGGGTGAGCGTTGACTTTGTGGCGCCGGAGATGGGCTTTCCGCTCGCGTACCACCGGTAACTCAACGACGTGCCCGACGTCCACGTCCCTGGCTTTGCGGTCAGCTTCTTACCCACCTTCAATGTCCCCGAGATTTTCGGGACCGACGCGGCGAGGATCCCCGCTTTCACCGTGGCAGTCGGTTTCGACGTCTTCGCCACGGTCGCGTGCCCGGGCTTCGACCCGGTCACTGAGACCGTGATCCTCTTGCCCTTCTCAGCGGCCGTGAGAGTGTAAGACGGCTTCGTCGCTTTGCTGATCGACTTGCCATCCGCCAACCACCGGTAGGTGAACGTCGTCCCGGACGTCCACAAGCCGGGATTCGCGGTCAACTTGCGCCCCACCGCGGCTGTCCCCGAGACCACCGGGGTTCCTGTGGTGGCGACCTTCACCGATGTCGCGCTTTCGCGGCGTTCGTACTCGTCTTCTTCGACCTCACGGAACACGGAAGCCTTGATGCTCTTCCCCGCCTGCGCGGAGGTGAGTGTGAGGGTGCGGCCGGTCTGTCCGGCGAGTAGCTGGTTGTCGGCGAACCAGGTGTACTCCAGGGTCGAATCGGGCGCCCAGGATGCGGTCTTCGTGTTGACAGTGAGAGTCGATCCGACCGCGAGGGTGCCGGCGAGTGTGACAGCGGTGCTGTGACCGTTGATCGTGGCGAAGTCCGCGTCGATGCCCGCGCGGACGGCGCCGACTGTCAATGTGATGGTCTGCGCGTCGGCGAGAGTGAACTTATCCGGCCAGTACTCGAGGCCCTCGCTGACGCATCCGAACCCGCACCCGCGGGCCCGGTCGAACTTCACACGATAGGACCCGGGCGACAGTTGCCCGATGGTGTACGCACCATCGGTTTCTACGCCCACGCTGTTGTTGTAGGTCCACGACCCATCGTTGTTCGCCCGGTAGGCGGTCGCGACGCTACCCGCGCCGGGGCGTTTGAGGGAGTCGACCGCCTTCCCGCTGATGGTCGCACCGCGCGGTACGGTGACGTTCTTGCTGACCGTTTCACCGTCGCTGACGGTGAAACTCTGAGCTGTCGCGAGTTCATACGCCCCGCCCCACCATGTCGACAACGGCACAGCCTCGTTGTAGGAGCGGACTTCGAGCTTGTAGGTTCCCGCGGCGACATCCTCGATCGTGTACGACCCGTCCGCCTCGACGCTGTCGACACCGCCCGCCCAGCCGGTCTCCGGATCGACGAGCCCTACGAAGGTGTAGTCGCTAGTCAGGGACACACCGGCGGGGAAGGTGACCGTGCCTGACACGGTAGCGGTGTCCGCAGCATAGGCGGGCGTCCCCAACGCGACGAGGCCGGTGGCGGCGAGCGATACGACGGCGAGTCTCACGAGAGCGGCCGGGCCGCGAGTGGTCGGACGGAGTGCGGTGTTCATGCGACCTTCTTGGTGGAGGCGGAGGCCTTCGTGACCGCGGTGTAGCCGGACTTCTTGCCCGTGACTTTCACGGTGATGCTCTTCCCCTTTTGTGCGGACTTGAGAGTGAACGTCGACTTCGTGGCGCCGGAGATGGGCTTTCCGCTCGCGTACCACCGGTAACT
This sequence comes from Candidatus Microbacterium phytovorans, assembly GCA_029202445.1. Taxonomy (NCBI): domain Bacteria; kingdom Bacillati; phylum Actinomycetota; class Actinomycetes; order Micrococcales; family Microbacteriaceae; genus Microbacterium; species Candidatus Microbacterium phytovorans. The sequence goes on along the minus strand of CP119321.1, from coordinate 525,493 downwards.
CAACGACGTGCCCGACGTCCACGTCCCTGGCTTTGCGGTCAGCTTCTTCCCGACCGCCACCGTGCCCGAGATCTTCGGGGTGGGCGCTGTCAGCTTCCCTGCTGCGACCTTCGCGGTCTTCGCGGCGGTGACCGTCGTCGAGGTGTACCCGGCCTTCTTGCCTGTGATCTTCACTGTGATCGTGGCTCCGCGATCGGCGGCGGTGAGTACGTAGGAGGATCTGGTTGCACGGCTGATCTTTGTCGACCCGCGATACCACTGGTATGACAGGGCCGCGGTCGGCTTCCAACTGCCGGGCACGGCCGTCAGCTTCTGGCCGACCCTGACAGTCCCGCTGATCTTCGGCGTGGGTGCCGAGGAAAACGATCCCGAGGCGATCTTCGGTGTGGCCGGCGACGTGAACCGCGCCGACGTCAGGGACAGCCCCTTCGAGTTCTGTGCCGTCACCGCAACGCTGAGCCGCGCCCCGACATCGGCCGCGGACGGCGTGTAGGTTGTCCCGGTGGCCCCGGAGATCGGTGTGCCATCACGCAGCCAGCGGAACGTCGACGACTCGTCCCACGGCCCGGTGAACCCACGAGTCGCCGTGAGCGTCTTCCCCACAGCGGCCGAGCCTGCGATCCTTGGCCCGTCCGTCGTCCCTGCGCCCGGAACGGTGACCGCCGTGAACGATGAGTCGGCGTGGTGCTCTCCGGGGAAGTGTTCGTAGCCGTCCGGGGATGCCCACGCTTCCAGGGCGATTCCGGACCCTGGAGCGAGGTCGCGGAGAATCGTGACCGAAATCGTGCAGGAGAACGAGGCGCCGGGGGCGAGGGTCGCGGGGCGCGTCGAGCTGAACGCTCCGCGCCACGTCCACCCATCCGGCCAGCCCATGCTGGCCCCATTGCAGCCCGTATTCGTGGGCGTGGTGCCCGATCCGAAGCACACGTTTTCCGACCCGCCCCACCCGTCGCCTCCGACCGGCTCGGTACAACTGGACGGGTCCGGTAGCCACAGCCCGACGGACGCACCAGGGCCGTCGTACTCATCGAATCCGGTGAGATCGATCGTCGAGGAGCCCTCGTTCGTGACGGAGACGGTGAACTCCACCTCACCGCCCGCCACCGCGGACGAAGCAGAAGCGGTGGCAGACACTGACAAAGACGGGGTCTCTGCGGCGACGGCAGGTGCGGTGCCGGTCAGCACAGCAGCGGCGACGGCAACGGCCGTGGAAAGCGCGACGAGACGGTGTGCAGTGGGCATCTCTCTCCTTGAAGCTCCAGCACCAGGGAGTGACGCGCGACAGTCGTCGCGAGTATGCCTCGCGTCGACATCAGACGAGAAGAGCGCCCCCAGCGCGCAGAACTTCAGAGTAGAGCACCCGAACACGCGCGCGGAAGGAGATCCCTGTCATCGTCATACGAGCTTCGGGGCATCTCCGTAGATGGTGGGGGTCAGCTCTTGACGGAAAGAAGCGTCCTCGAGGGACGTCTGAGCGACCTGACGCAACCGTCGCACTCCTTCCCAATAGGAAACCGACTCCGACGTGAACACAGCCGTGAGAAGCCGCGGGAACTTGCTGAGGCTTGAGAGATCGATCAGTTCACCCACATCAGCTGGGTCGAGATTGAACGGCACCACAACCGCGTCCGGATAGCGACGACGCAACTCGGGAAGGCTCGCCGACACCCTCCAGCCGTACCAAAGAAGAACGCCCAACACGACGAGGATGCCGGGCACGATCGAGAGCAGGATCACATCGAGAGCAGCAAGGCCGGAGGATTCCCGTCCCGAGCTTGCGACCCACAAGCGAGCAACAAGCGCTGCCGACACCAGTGCGAGTGCGAGGAGTATGCCTCAGCGACGAGAGCGAATTATGCCGCTGCCATTTCGGTCGGACGCGAACTACAGAAGCAACAGAGCTGACGCGACGCTGACCACTCCGCCGCCCACAAGCGCGACGCCGATCCACCGTGTACGTCGCCTGGGCCGCTCACTCCGTCGCTCCGAAGCGACGAGGAGGAGCGCTAGTCCGGCGCCGACCGCGACCGCCCCACCAGACGCAAAGATGGCTGCGCCGGGGGACAGCTTCCACAAGCGAGGAAGGATGTTGGCGATGATCAAGAGGCATATAGGCACACCCATTACCGCCACAAACAGCAGATTCCCGGGCGTGGAGTTCTTGGCGCCGTCTTCCCTGCCGAGCAGCCGCGGCGTGCCCGATCGAATGTGGGATGCCATCAGCCTCGATACTTCTACACGAAAGATCGTAGCGACGCCAAAGAAGCCCACAAGCAAGGAGGCAACAGTGACTCCGAACAACAGCTCGAAACTCGGGTCGCTCACCATGGTCCGTCCAGCGTAGTGAATGCGCTCACGCCGGCCCTGCCACTAGACGTGTACCGGCAGGACCACCGACACCACGGAGACGAAGAAGGGCACCGGCTCGCTGCCAGTGCCCTTCTTGCATTTCGACCGCTTTGCCAACGGCCTGAACCGTCGGGATGACAGGATTTGAACCTGCGACCCCTTGACCCCCAGTCAAGTGCGCTACCAAGCTGCGCCACATCCCGGTCCGTCATCCGCACGCGGACAACTCCCCCATCTTACCCGTTCGCGCGACGACCCGCGAACCGAGCAGCGGGTGTCGGCACCCCGCGGTAGCGTCTGGCCATGTCAGAGATCGAGATCGTGCCGGCATCCGTTGCTCGCTTCGACGATGTCGAGCATGCACTCACCGGCGGAGGCGACGGTGGTTCGTGCTGGTGCCAGTGGTGGATGCTGCGCGCGAGAGACTTCGAGGCCACCTCGAACGACGAGAAGCGCGAACTCCTCCGGCGCGATCTCGAGGCGGAGCCCGCGTCGGCGCTCGTCGCCTACATCGATGGCGCGCCGGGTGGGTGGGTGAAGGTGTCCTCGCGTCCCGATCAGCCGCGGCTCGCGCACACGCGGAACCTCCAGCAGTCGCCCGAACCGTTCGACGATCCGTCGGTCTGGGCGATCACCTGCTTCGTCGTGAGGAAGGAGCATCGCCGGCAGGGAGTATCGGAACGCCTGCTCGACGCCGCGATCGACCACGCGCGCGCACATGGGGCGCGGGTGATCGAGGGCTACCCCGTCGACACCGAGGTCGCCCGCACGTCATCGAACGCCCTGTTCCACGGCGCGATGTCCACCTTCGCCGCGGCCGGCTTCACCGAGGTCGCACGCCCGACGCCCAGCCGGCCGATCGTGTCGCTCACCCTCACCTGAGCCGCCGTACGATGGGCTCACCCGCCCGCAGTGGCGCAACCCGAGAGCACGAGATGACGCAACAGCGCACCCTGGCATCCCGCCTGGAGGTCACGCGCTGGTGGGGCTTCTGGCTGTACGGAGCGGTCGCCCTCGCGCACGTCGCCGCCATCACCTTCGGACTCGACGCGATCGAGTATCCGACCAAGCTCATGCTTATGCCTGCACTCGCCCTAGCGGCGATGTGGGCGCTCCGCGGGAGCAGTCTCGACCGAGCGGCGACGATCCTGTACCTCGCACTGGCCTTCTCCTGGCTCGGCGACGGGGCCGCCTGGTTCTTCCCCTACCTCGACGACGAACTCCCCGCGATGCTCGCCTGCTTCGGACTCGCCCACCTCGCCTACATTGCACTCTTCGCGTTCCGGGTTCGCGAACGCGCCATCCCGCCGTGGACACTCTCTTACGCCGCATGGTGGGGAGTGATGATCGCCGTCCTCTGGCCCCACCTCGGCGCACTCCTCGTGCCGGTGGTCATCTACGGCGCAGTGCTCGCCGGCACCGCTGTGCTCGCCACCCGCGGCAGCCGCATCACCGCAGTCGGCGGCGCCCTGTTCCTGGCATCCGACACCCTGCTGGCCCTGCGCCTGTTCCTGCCGGGCGTCTCCGCTGACGCCACCGGCCCGTGGATCATGGCGACCTACGCCGCCGGTCAGGGCCTTCTCGTGCTCGGGATCGTGCTTCTCCTGCGGCGAGGCCTGCGATGAGCGACACTGCGCGCGTCGACGCGTGGCTGTGGGCCGTCCGCGTATACAAGACGCGATCCGCCGCCACCACCGCGTGTCGAGCCGGCCACGTTCGCGTGAACGGCGAGAAGGCCAAGGCTGCGCAAGCGGTGCGGATCGGTGACGAGCTCCGCGTGCGGATCGCCGGCTTCGACCGCATCCTCGTCGTGCGTCAGCTGCTCACCAAGCGGGTGGGCGCACCGATGGCCGCCGTCGCGGCGGAGGATCGCACCCCCGCACGTGAACCGGTCGCGATGCTCGCCGTCCGCGACCGCGGAGCCGGACGCCCGACCAAGCGCGAGCGCCGCGACATCGACCGCCTCCGCGGCCGCGAGTAACCGGCGTAGGCCGCGTCAGCCCAGGTCGCGCAGCCACGACACGGACCGTACCGACACACCCCGGATGCCGTCGGCACGCGCCGCCAGTCCACGGTCGCTCGTGACGACGGTAACGGCCCGCCCGGCCGCGCTGAGCCGCTCCGCCTCGCCCACGATGGCGTCGTCGCCGGCGGCCGGCGCGAGCACGACCGACAGGCCCTCGACGTCGGGCGCGACGGCACCCTTCGCGGCGCCTTCGAGCACCACCGACACCTCGGGGAACCAGACGCGTTCGCTCATGCCCAGCGCCTCCCCCGGCACGCCGACGGTCCGCAGGTCCGCCAGCCGTCGCAGGAGCCGCTCGGCGGCGCCGGCGCGATCCTTCCACCACTCGTCGGGCACCGAGCCGACGACGTTCGCCGCGTCGATCACGAGCGCGGGGCGCACCGATAGCAGCGGGCGCAGGCGCCGCCACGACGCGGCGAACCCGGGGTGCAGTGGGTAGGAATCGACGGCGTCGACCGGCACCCACGCGAGCTCGCGGCTCTCGGGGTCGCTGATGACGGGCTCGAACGGGCGGACGACGTCGGCTACGACGGTGCTGTACGTCCAGATGCCCGCATCGAAGACGCTGATGAGGCGCGGGGTCACGGCATCCGCGGGGACACCGGCTTCCTCGGCCGATTCGCGCAGCGCACCGTCGCACGCGGACTCGCCCTCGTGACGCGCACCGCCCGGAAGGGCCCACGTGTCGCCGTGGTGACTCCACGAGACCCGGTGCTGAAGGAGCACGGCACCCTCGGCATCCGCTCGCGGGTCGAGCGCGAGAAGTCCCGCGGCGCCGTACCGACCCCAGTACTGGGTGCCGTCGTCTGCCACCACCCACGCGTCACCGGAATCGCGCGGACCATGCGGACGGCGCGGTTCTCCGGGGGCGGGCGGGACGATCGTCACTCCCCCACCCTGTCACACCCGCCCACCCGACCGCCCGGAGCACGACATCGGGGGACGCGAATCGGCCAACGAAACCCGCGACACGCCACATCTGCGCTCGACAGCGCGATCCACCACTACATATGGTGGTCAGACCACATCGGCGGGTTGCCCGCTGCTCGTCTTCTCAGAGAGGAACCCCCATGCCGTCCCCCCGTACCGTCACCGTCGCCGAAACCATCGACGAGTACCTCTCCCGCGCCGACTGGCGCGTCAACGCGAACGCGAACCAGGGCTACTCGCTCGGCGGCATGATCCTCAACTCCGCCGGCAAACTCGTCGCCAACTACTGGCTCGACGAGGTGTACGCCCCCGAAGCGGGCCGCGCCCACCGCGACGGCGACCTGCACATCCACGACCTCGACGTCTTCGCCGGGTACTGCGCCGGCTGGTCGCTGCGCATGGTGCTCGAACAGGGCTTCAACGGCGTCGCGGGCAAGATCTCCTCCGCTCCGCCGAAGCACTTCTCCAGCGCCCTCGGTCAGCTCGTCAACTTCCTCGGCACCCTGCAGAACGAATGGGCGGGGGCGCAGGCGTTCAGCTCCTTCGACACCTACCTCGCCCCGTACGTGCGCCTCGACGGGCTCGACTACGAGCAGGTGCACCAGGCGATGCAGGAGTTCATCTTCAATCTCAACGTCCCCTCGCGCTGGGGAACCCAGACCCCCTTCACCAACCTCACGTTCGACTGGGTCTGCCCCGACGACCTCGCCGACCAGCACCCGCTCGTCGGCGGCACCGTGCAGCCGTTCTCCTACGGCGACCTCGCGGACGAGATGGCCCTCATAAATCGGGCCTTCATCGAGGTCATGACCTCCGGCGACGCCGACGGCCGCGCCTTCACCTTCCCCATCCCCACCTACAACATCACCCGCGACTTCGACTGGGACGGCCCTCACGTCGACGCGCTCTTCGCGATGACCGCGAAGTACGGCCTCCCGTACTTCCAGAACTTCGTAAACTCCGACCTCGACCCGCACATGATCCGCTCGATGTGCTGCCGCCTCCAACTCGACCTCACCGAACTGCTCAAGCGCGGCAACGGCCTGTTCGGCTCGGCGGAGCAGACCGGCTCCATCGGCGTCGTGACGATCAACTGCGCCCGCCTCGGCTTCGTCCACTCGGGCGACGAGGCCGCAGCCATCGCGCGCCTCGACGAACTGCTCGAGATCGGCCGCGACAGCCTCGTGGCCAAACGCGCCGTCGTCGCGCAGCACCTCGAGAACGGCCTGTTCCCCTACACGAAGCGCTACCTCGGCACGTTCGACAACCACTTCTCGACGATCGGCGTCAACGGCATCAACGAGTACGTGCGCAACCTCACCCGCGACACCGACGACATCACGACGGATGCCGGGGCCGCTCTCGCTGTGCGCCTCCTCGACCACGTCCGGGGCCGCATGGTCGAGTTCCAGGAGTCGACCGGCCACATGTTCAACCTGGAGGCGACCCCCGCCGAGGGCACCACCTACCGATTCGCCAAGGAGGATATCGCCCGGTTCGGAGCCGACGGCATCCTGCACGCCGGCACGGACGCGCAGCCGTACTACACCAACTCGTCGCAGCTCCCCGTCGGCTTCACCGCCGACCCGTTCCTCGCGATGGAGATGCAGGAGCCGCTGCAGGCGAAGTACACGGGCGGCACGGTGCTGCACCTCTACCTCGGCGAAGCCATGTCGTCGGCGACGGCGTGCAAGCAGTTCGTCCGGCGGGCACTGGAGCGGTTCCGCCTCCCGTACATCACCGTCACCCCGACGTTCTCGATCTGCCCCCGGCACGGCTACCGGTCGGGCGAGCACCCGCAGTGCCCCGAATGCGGAGCGGTGTGCGAAGTGTGGACGCGCGTCATGGGTTACTTCCGGCCGATCGCCTCGTTCAACATCGGCAAGAGGGGCGAAGCTGAAGAACGACGCTACTTCGTCGCCGACGCCGTCGAGGAGGACTCATGGAGCGACAGCCTGCACCCTACGACCTGAGGATCGCCGGCCTCACGCCGTTCTCCACCGTGGACTGGCCCGACATGCTCGTGGCCACCGTCTTCCTGCAGGGCTGCCCGTGGGACTGCTTCTACTGCCACAACCCCGCCCTCATCGACCCGCGCGCCGAGACGGTGCTGGAGTGGAGCGACGTCACCGACCTCCTGTGCGATCGCATGGGCCTGCTCGACGGTGTCGTCTTCAGCGGCGGCGAACCGACGATGCAGCGCGGCCTCGTGCCGGCGATGCAGATCGCCCGTGCACTCGGCTTCCGCGTGGGACTCCACACCGGCGGTGCCTACCCGTCGCTCCTCGCGCGGGCGCTGCCGTTCGTCGACTGGGTCGGCCTCGACATCAAAGCGGCCAGGGAGGACTACGCCGGGGTGACGGGGCGCGGACCCAGTGGCGATCATGCGTGGCGTTCGCTGGAGCTCGTGCTCGCGCACAATCTCCTGCGCGCCGGCACGCGGCATCCGCTCGACTACGAGGTGCGCACGACCGTGCACCCGGCCGCGATCGACGACGCCGGACTGACCGAGCTCGGATGCCGGTTGGCCGACGCGGGCGTCGAGTCGTGGGCGGTGCAGCGGTTCCGCGACGCGGGGGTGCGCAGTCCGCTCCCCCGCGTCAGCGAGACGGCGGCGCAGCTGCACCTCGACGCGCTGCCGACGGAGCGGTTCGCGTCGTTCGAGATCCGCTGACCGGCTCCGTTTCGTCTCGTCGCTTCGCTCCTCGCTCAACGACCGAGGCTCCCTCCCGCCCCTACCCGGTCGTTGAGCGAGCGCAGCGAGACGAAACGCCGCCCACCACCGAACGTTGAGCGAGCGCAGCGAGACGAAACGCCACCCACCACCGGACGTTGAACGAGCGCAGCGAGACGAAACGCCACCCGCCACCACCGGTCGTTGAGCGAGCGCAGCGAGACGAAACGCCACCCACTACCGGTCGTTGAGCGAGCGCAGCGAGACGAAACGCCACCCACCACCGGTCGCGTCAGCGCTGGCGACGCTCCCGCACGCGCATGTTGGTGACGATGGGCGTGCCCACGAAGCCGAACAACTCGCGCAGACGCCGCTGGATGAACCGGCGGTAGCCCGGGTCGAGGAAACCGGTCGTGAACAGCACGAACGTCGGCGGCCGGGTCGAGGCCTGCGTGCCGAACAGGATGCGCGGCTGCTTGCCTCCGCGCAGCGGGTGCGGGTGCTCGGCGACGAGCTCGGCGAGGAAGGCGTTGAACTTGCCCGTCGGAATGCGCTGATCCCACGACTCGAGTGCGGTCTCGAGCGCCGGCACGAGCTTGTCGAGGTGCCGTCCCGTACGCGCCGACAGGTTGACGCGCGGAGCCCACGTGACGTGCGCGAGGTCCTGCTCGATCTCCCGCTCCAGGTAGCGACGCCGGTCGGCGTTGTCCATGTCGGGATCGTTCAGGCGATCCCACTTGTTGAACGCCAGCACGAGCGCACGGCCCGACTCCAGCACGAGGTCGATGATGTTGAGGTCCTGCACGCTGATCGAGTCGGTCACGTCGAGGACGACGACCGCGACCTCCGCCTTCTCGAGCGCCGCCGACGTGCGCAGCGACGCGTAGAAGTCCGCCCCCTGCTGCAGGTGCACACGACGACGGATGCCGGCCGTGTCCACCAGCCGCCACAGCTTGCCGCCGAGTTCGACGATCTCGTCGACGGGGTCACGGGTGGTGCCCGCGAGGTCGTTGACGACAACGCGCTCCTCACCGGCGGCCTTGTTCAGCAGCGACGACTTACCGACGTTCGGGCGACCGAGGATCGCCACGCGACGCGGGCCACCGAGTTCGTTCTTGGCGACGGCGGAGACCTCCGGCAGCACCTTCATGATCTCGTCGAGGAGATCGGCCACACCACGGCCGTGGATCGCCGAGACCGGATGCGGCTCGCCGAGGCCGAGGTTCCACAACGCGGCGGCCTCCGGCTCCTGGCGGGCATCGTCGATCTTGTTGGCCACGAGGAAGACGGGCTTGCCCGACTTGCGCAGCAGGCGGACGACCTGCTCGTCGGTGGAGGTGGCGCCGACCATCGCGTCGACCACGAACATCACGACGTCGGACAGGTCGATGGCGACCTCGGCCTGCGCCGCGACCGACCGGTCGATGCCCTTCGCGTCGGGCTCCCACCCACCGGTGTCGACGAGGGTGAACTTGCGGTCCATCCACTCGGCCTTGTAGGTCACCCGGTCGCGCGTGACGCCGGGAGTGTCCTCCACGACGGCTTCACGACGACCGAGGATGCGGTTCACCAGCGCGGACTTGCCGACGTTCGGGCGCCCGACGATCGCGACGACCGGAAGGGCCGGAAGCACCTCCACGACCTCGCCGCCGGCGGTGAAGCCGGCCAGGAGCGCGTCGTCCTCGTCGTCGAGCTCGTACTCGGCCAGCGACGCCCGAAGCGCGGCGGCGCGCTGCTCGGCGAGCTCCTCGTCGAGGTTCGCGAGCTTCTCCTCGAGCTGGTCGGGACCGCCCTCGTACTCGTCGTCCACTGCGGCCATCAGCGCGCTCCCGTTCCCTCGCCGACGACGGCCAGAACGGCCTCGACGGTCTGTGCGAAGTCCAGCTCGGTCGAGTCGACGACCGTCACCCCCGGCGCGGCCGTCAAGAAGTCGACCACCTTCGAGTCGGCCGCGTCACGCTGATGCAGTGCCGCGGCGACGGCGGCGGCATCCTGCGTGGTCACCTCTGCGCTGCGCCGCGCGGCCCGCACCTCGGGCGCCGCGGTCAAGAGGATGCGCACGGGCGCATCGGGGAACACGACCGTCGTGATGTCGCGTCCCTCGACGATCACGCCCGGCACGTCGGCCTCGGCGACCAGCGAGCGGAACAGGGCGTTGACCGACTCACGGACGGCGGGAACGCGCGCGACGCCGCTGACGGCTCCGGAGACCCGCGGATCACGGATCGCCTCGGTCACCGAGGTGTCGCCCACCCGCACCCAGTAGTCGTCGGGGTCGAGGGAGATGGCGTAGTCGAAGTCGGCCACCGCCGCGAGCACGGCATCGGCATCCGCCGTGTCGGCACCACGGTTCAGCACGTGCCAGGCCAGCGCCCGGTAGGCGGCGCCCGTGTCGAGGTAGCCGAAGCCGAGGCGGCGGGCGACGTCCTTCGACACGCTCGACTTGCCGCTTCCCGCCGGCCCGTCGATCGCGACGGCGCGCACTTCGGCGCCGTCGATGGTCGGGGTGTCAGTCATTCGAGAGGCTCGCAATCTTCCAGCCGCGCGCTTCCAGACCGTCGACCGCGTGGCGAAGCACCGCGGGATCGACGCTGATATCGGCGAGGCCGAACTGGGCACCCGGAGAATGCTCCAGGCGCAGGTCTTCCACGTTCACGTCGAGCTCACCGAGCTCGCCGAAGAGTCGTCCGAGCTGGCCAGGCGTGTCGTCGACCATGACGACCAGCTGCTCGAAGCGGCGGTTCTGCCCGTGTTTGCCCGGCAGGCGCTCCACGCCGTCGTTGCCGCGGCGGATCGTCTCGGCGACCGCACGCCGGGCGCCCGGCTCCTCCGGAGACCGCAGGGCCGCCGCGACCGCCGACAGGTCGTCGGCGAGCGCCTCCAACACGTCGACGACGGGGGCCGCGTTCGCGCCGAGAATCTGCACCCACAGTTCCGGGCCCGACGCGGCGATGCGGGTCGTGTCGCGCACACCCTGCCCGGCGAGGCGGAGCGAGCCGTCGGGCGCGTCGACGAAACGCCCGGCGAGAAGGGATGCCACGAGCTGCGGAACATGGGAGACGAGCGCGACGGCCTGGTCGTGCTCCTCGGGGGTCATCTCGATCGGTGTGGCGCCGAGGTCGAGCGCAAGACCTTCCACGAGGGCGAGGTCGGCGGCCGACGTCTCCTCGTCGCGGCAGACGACCCACGGGCGACCGATGAAGATGTCGGCCCGGGCCGAGATAGCACCGCCCCTCTCCCGTCCCGCCATCGGATGCGACCCGATGTAGTGCGTGAGGTCGACGCCGCGGGCACGCAGGGTGCGCAGCGGCTCGAGCTTGACGCTCGCCACGTCGGTGACGACGGCATCAGGAAAGGCGCCCAGCTCACGTTCGATCACGGCGGCGGTCACGTCGGGCGGCACGGCGACGACGATGAGCGACGGGCGGTCGCCGTCGGCGGCGGGCCGCCCGGCACCGTAGTCGACCGCCAGCCGCAGCTGCGCGGGCGACGCGTCGGCGAGGACCACGTCGACGCCGAGAGACCGCAGAGCGTGGCCGATGCTCGAACCGAGCAGACCGGCGCCGACGATGCGGACGGTCCCCGACGTGCGCGCCGCGCGGGCGCGCGCAGCAACGGAGGTCGAGTCGGTCACGGCAAATCCATCTCAGGTGGCGTCGGCATCGGCCGAAGGAGCGGCCTGGCGCGCGAGAGTGAGCAGCGCGCCGCGTTCCATCGTAGTCAACTCGCGCGCTCGGCCCGCTGGGAGCGTGCCCAGGTGGAGCGGGCCGAACTGTCGTCGAACGAGTTCGATCACCGGGTGGCCGACGGCGGCCATCATCCGACGAACGATGCGGTTGCGGCCCGAGTGGAGCGTGAGCTCGACGAGGCTGGTGTCGCTGCTGGCATCCAGGAGCCGCGCCTTGTCGGCGGCGATCGGACCGTCTTCGAGGTCGACGCCGCGTGTGAGCGTTGCGATCGTCTGCGGCGTCACGCGCCCGTCGACCTTCGCGATGTACACCTTCGTGACGCCGAACGAGGGGTGTGCGAGCACGTGCGCCAGGTCGCCATCGTTCGTGAGCACGAGCAGTCCGCTCGTCTCGGCATCCAGCCGGCCCACGTTGTACAGGCGCTCGGGCCAGTCCTTCGTGAATCGCCGCAGGTCGGGGCGGCCGTGCTCGTCGCTCATCGACGACACCACACCGGTGGGCTTGTTGAGCACGACATACCGCTTCGTCGCGTCGAGCTGGATCGCCGTACCGTCGACGTCGACGAGGTCGACGGCGGGGTCGATGCGGCTGCCCAGCTCTGTCACGACGGTGCCGTTCACCCGCACGCGCCCGTCGACGATGTACTGCTCGCACACGCGACGTGACGCCACGCCCGCATTGGCGAGCACCTTCTGGAGTCGGACACCGTCGGTGCGCTCGGGCAGGATGCTGCTCATCGCAGGACCTCGCTCTCAAATCCCTCGGCGCCGTCATCGAGCAACGGCGAGATGTGCGGCAACTCGTCGAGCGAGTTGATGCCCAGGTTCACCAGTAGGGCGTCGGTCGTGCCGTAGTTGATGGCCCCGGTGTCGGGGTCGGTGAACAGCTCCGTGATGAGGCCGCGGGCCACGAGGGTGCGCACGACGGAGTCGACGTTGACGGCACGGATCGACGCGACCTGGCTGCGGGTCACGGGCTGCTTGTAGGCGATGACGGCGAGGGTCTCCAGCGCCGCCTGCGACAGCCGCGACGGCGCCTGCGCGTTGACGAACTCGCTCACCAGGTCGTCGTGCTCCTCGCGCACGTACAGGCGCCAGCCGCCACCGACTTCCCGGAGCTCGAACCCGCGCCGCGGCCCCGCGCCTTCGCCGTCGTAGTCGGCGACGAGAGACTCGATCGCCTGCCGCACGGCAGGCACGGGCGCACTCACCGCGGCGGCGAGCGCGACCAGGCTGTGCGGCTCGTCGACGACGAGGAGGATCGCCTCCAGCCGCCGGGCCACATCGGCGGGCTCGGACGAGCGCGCGGGCGCCTCGTCGTCGGCATCGCCGGGCACGGCATCCATCACGGGTTCGGTCACATCATCGGTCATAGTCGGCTCCCAGCGAGGCGAGATTCTCTTCGGACCACCGTTCGGCGGTCCAGCGCAGCGTGAGCTCGCCCAGCGGCTCCAACTGCTCGAAGGTGAGGGCGGCGTGACGGTAGAGCTCGAGCACCGCGAGGAACCGCGCCACGACGACACCGGTCTGATCCACACCGGCGATGAGGTCGCGAAAATTCAGCTGTCCGGCGCCGCGCAGCAGCGTCACGACGACGGCCGCCTGCTCCCGGATCGAGATGAGCGGTGCGTGCAGATGGTCGAGGCCCACATGGGGAATCTCCTTGGGTGCGAAGGCCATCATCGCGAGGGCGGCGAAGTCCTCCTTCGACAGCGTCCACACAAGCTCCGGCACGGCGCGTCGATACTTCTCGTCGAGGCGAACGGCCCGCACGTGCCGTCGGTCCTCACGCTGCATGCAGCGCTGGAACCAGGCCGACACCTCCTTGAAGGCGCGGTACTGGAGCAGGCGGGCGAACAGCAGGTCGCGCGCTTCCAGCAGCGCTACCGACTCCGCATCGACGAGTTCACCCTGCGGCAGGAGTCCGGCGACCTTCATGTCCAGCAGCGTGGCGGCCACGACGAGGAACTCTGAGGCCTGTTCGAGCTCCTCATCGTCCTCCAGCCCCTTGAGGTAGGAGATGAACTCGTCCGTGACCTTGCTGAGAGAGACCTCGGTGATGTCGAGCTCGTGCTGGGAGATCAGGCTGAGCAGCAGATCGAACGGACCGTCGAAGTTCGTCAGCGAGACCCGGAAGCCTTCGGCGGCGGCATCGGGCGCCCCGGAAGCATCGGCACCCCCACTCCCGTCGGACGCTGCGACGTCGTCCGTCGCGGTGACCTCGCCGCTCTCGTCAGGCGACGGCGCCACGGGCGACCAGCTCCCGCGCCAGGCGCAGGTAGGCCTGTGCCGCGGCGTGCTCGGGCGCGAACTTCGTGATCGGCACGCCCGAGACGGATGCATCGGGGAACTTGACCGTACGGCCGATGACGGTCTCGAGCACATCGTCGCCGAACGCCTCGACGACCCGCTCGAGCACCTCGCGCGAGTGCAGCGTCCGCGGGTCGTACATCGTTGCGAGCACACCGTCGAGCGTGATCGACGGGTTCAGCCGGTCACGCACCTTGTCGATCGTCTCGATGAGGAGCGCGACACCGCGCAGCGCGAAGAACTCGCACTCCAGCGGGATGAGCACGCCGTGGCTCGCGGTGAGCGCGTTGACCGTCAGCAGGCCCAGGGAGGGCTGGCAGTCGACGAGGATGACGTCGTACTCCCCCGCGACCTTCCTCAGGACGCGAGCGAGGATCGTCTCGCGGGCGACCTCGTTGACGAGGTGCACCTCCGCGGCGGACAGGTCGATGTTGGCGGGGATGACGTCGAGGCCGTCGACCGACGTCGGCACGATGACCTCGTGCGGGTCGCGCTTGGTGTCCAGGAGCAGGTCGTAGATCGTCGGCACGTCGTGCGTCTGGAGTCCGAGGCCCGCCGACAGCGCGCCCTGGGGGTCGAAGTCGACGGCGAGGACACGGCGACCGTACTGGGCGAGCGAGGCCGCCAGGTTGATGGTCGTCGTCGTCTTGCCGACGCCGCCCTTCTGGTTGCACAGCGAGATGATCCGCGCCGGACCGTGACCGTCGAGCGCCGGCGGAGTGGGGAAGCCGTGGTACGGACGACCGGTCGGCCCCATCGGGGTCTCGTCCGGGGAGGCCTTCTTCGTCCCCCGCGTCATCTCCGCCACCGACACTCCTGCTTTCTGTTGCGTGCGTTCGATTCTCGCACAGCAGCGGCAGCGTCAGTCGATGCCCCGCAGGGTGTCGACATCGACCAGCCCGGCCCGCAGCCGCCCCCCGGAGATGAGCGACGGGATGGCGACGGTGCGGATGTCGTCCTCGACGACCTTCCGGGTGCGGGCGAGGGCGGCGGCCACCTCGTCCGACGCGGCGAGCGCGACCAGCTGGGTGATCTGCGGCTGGTCGTAACCGGCCTCTCCGAGCCAGACCTCGAGCTGCGCGCGCGCCTCAGCGTCGGTGGCGTTGTTCATCCAGAGCTGCCAGTCGAGCCCGTCGTCGTTCTGCTCCGAGAAGAGCTTCTCGAGGATGAACCAGTCGGCCGTCACACCCTCGGGCGGATTCTCGGTCCGCGCCTCGAAGAGCCGGATCGCGGTGAGGTACGACGCGACGAGCGGCGAGTTCGCGAACCGCGGCCCGTCGTCCGAGGTGATCGGGTAGACGAGGTACGTGACATTGTGCGTGCCGTCGAACCCGGCCTCGCGCATGTTCCGGAACAGCTGCGCACAGAACCGGCATCCGGGATCGATGACCTCCAGCGCGACCGGGCGGCCCTCGACGTACCCGCCCAGGTAGGTCGCGTCGTCGGTCGCGAACTCCGCGGCATCCCATTCGCGGAGGCGGCTGGGAACGGCGCCGATCGTCTCACCCAGCGACGCGAACTCGTTGCCGAACGCGCCGATGACGTCGCCCGCGCCCACCGACTCCCAGAAGCCGGGGGGCCCCGCGTCGATCGAGCACATCTCGGCGGCGAGCGAGCACGACTGACCGTCCTGCTTGTCGCACGTGCCGTACACGAAGAGGTTCAATCCGCTACGCCCGAGGATGAACAGACTCACGACGAACGAGAGCACCATGATCCAGGCCACGACCTCGATCGCGATGCTCGCCGGGCGCACGAGTCGCGGTGCCCGCAACGCCAGCGGCGCGAGCATCGAGCTCTTCAGGTCTTCGCGGAAGGTCGTGTCGCACGGACGGAAGGTGACTCTGCGCCACACGCAGCCCCACGCGCGCCCGAGGAGCCGACGATACTTCGCCGACACCGCCGAGAGCACGAGCACGACGACGAACGCGACGACGCACAGCATCAGAGCCCCCGCATCAGACGGCCCACGACGGCGAGGGTGCGGTCGACGTCCTCGTCGGTGTTGTGGGCGCCGAGGCTGAACCGGTTGAGAGGGTCGAGGCCGAGCCGCTCCTTCAGCCAGTGGTGGTTGCAGAAGTAGCCGCTTCGGACCATGACGCCCGCCTGGGAGAGGAACACGGCGAGCCGGTGCGCGTCCACGCGCGCGGGCACGGCCGACATGACCGGCGCGGCTCCTCCCAGGAGGCGGAGATGGGGCAGCTCGCTGAGGCCGGCGTGCAGCGTTCGCGCAAGGTGCGACTCGTTCGCTTCGATCGCGTCCACGCGAGGTTCCAGCCATTCCAGCGCCGTCCCGAAGGCGATGATCTCGCCCCACGCCTGCAGTCCCGGCTCCAGCCTCGTCCTCAGCTCCGGGAGGAGCGTGTACCCCTCCTCGGCTACGTCGGAGACCTGCCCGCCTCCGATGAACGAGATGTCCAGGGATGCCACGAGTTCGGTATCGGCGACGATCACCCCCAGCGAGGGCCCGTACATCTTGTGCGCGGAGAAGCACAGCGCGTCGGCCTCCAGACCGCGCAAGCGCGTCAGGGCGTGGGGCGCCGCCTGCGCCGCGTCGACGATCACGACGCCTCCTCGGCGGTGCACGTCGGTGACGAGTTCCGGCAGCCCCGCCGCGAACGTGCCCGACACGTTGTCCATCGCGGAGACCACGACCACGGCGTCCGACAGATCGCCGTCGCCAGCGACGATGCGGCCGTCGTCGCCGCGGGCGACGAGGATGCGCGGCACCCCCAGCCGGCGCGCGGCGGTCATGGTCGCCAGGAACACCGCGTTGTGCTCGGTGTGCGTCGTCACGACCCGCGCGAAACGCCCCACCGGCAGTTGCTGCAGCAGCAGGTTGATCCCATAGGTCGTGTTGAGGGTGAACGCGCAGACATAGCGACGAGCCGGCAGGCGCAGCGCAGCGAGCACGCGGCTGCGGGTGGCTGCCACGCCGTCCTCCACGCGACGACCCCAGGCGTACTTCACGCGATCGCCGCACGCACCGTAGCCCGTGTAGTACTCGGTGAGCGCGTCGATCACCGGGCGCGGCCTCAGTGTCTGACAGGCGCTGTCGAGATAGACGTCATCAGCGCTCAGATAGTCGAAGTCGTCCCGCGTCGCCGCGACGGTAGCCGCCCGACGACCGAAGAGCGAACGAAGCGGGGCGGTCGCGGCCATGGCCCCATTGTGCGTTCCCATCGGGACGCACAGAGCGCCGGTTCGCCGTGAAAATCGAGGGCTACAGGCTGCCCAGCACGTCGAGTCGCAGCTGCGCCGCGACGGCGATCACGAGGTAGTCCAGCAGCACGACCACCGGCAGCCACGACAGCAGCCAGCGGCCCGCTCGCCGCGGCGCGTTCCCCCACACCCCGGCGCGCAGGGTCCACCCCGCGACCGTCCAGAACAGGGGGATCGTGACGAGCCAGACGACCATGCACCACGGGCACAGCGATCCGTACTCGAACACACTGCGGTAGGCGAGGAGATGCACGAACAGGAACGCCCCCGTCACGAAGACGGCGAAGGTGCGCCAGTACCAGTCCGCGAGCCCGTCTCGCGCGGCGAGCGCGCTCACACCCGCGAAAACAGGGCCGAGGAACAGCACGATACCGATGAGCGAGTTGCTGAAGCCGAGCAGGTTCCCGCCCGGCGAGAGCAGGTTGGGTCCGCAGGTGACGATGGGGCTGATGTCGCACGAGATGATCGCATCGGCCCCCGTCAGCTGACCGATGTACTCCAGGTAGAGCAGGAACGACACGATCCACCCCGCTACGCCCGCCGCGATCCAGAAGATCGACAGGGCACGGCCCGGGCGGCGGGGGCCTTCGGTGGGGACGGTCACCGTTCCAGTGTCGGCGCCGACGGCATCCGAGGTCCGTCATGTCGGCCGTGACAAATCCCCTGGCCCGGGAGTGCGAGCTGGATGCCGGCGCCGTTCAGCGCGCTCGCGGGTGTGCGGTGACGTACACGTCGCGGAGCGCATCGACGGTCACGTGCGTGTAGATCTGCGTCGTCGCCACCGAAGCGTGCCCGAGGAGCTCCTGCACGACGCGCACGTCTGCGCCGCCCTGAAGGAGATGCGTCGCGAAGGAGTGCCGGAGGGTGTGTGGCGAGACGTGAGCGGTGAGCGCCGCGCGCTCGGCCGCCTGCTGGATCACGAGCCACGCGCTCTGACGCGACAGCGGAGCGCCGCGAGCGCCGAGGAAGAGCCGCGGTGTCGCCTTCCCCCGCCGCGACAGTTCGGGCCGCACACGGGCGAGGTAGGCGTCCACGGCCGCGCGCGCATACGATCCGACGGGAACGATCCGCTCCTTCGACCCCTTGCCGCGCACGCGCAGCACATCGCCGTGGGCGAGGTCGTCGACATCCAGCTGGATGATCTCCGACACCCGCGCACCCGTCGCGTACAGGAGCTCCAGCAGCGCCCTGTCCCGCAGACGCACGAGACCGGCTTCCCCCGTCTCGACCGCGACAGCAGTCGTCGCCCCGGCACCGGGCGCCTCTCCCCCGGTCGTGGGCGCCGGGCCTGCGCCGTCGAGCAGCGCCTCGACCTGATCGATGGTCAGGGCCTTCGGAAGCCGCTGCGGTGTCTTCGGCGGACGGAGGCGACCCGTCGGGTCGTCGACGGTCACTCCTTCGCGGGCGAGGAATCGGTGGAATCCGCGCACGGAGGACTGCAGCCGCGCGAGGGACGTCGCCGCCGGGGGCGGCTGCGCGGACGCGCGATCGGCGGCGAACGCGACCACGAGCGCCGCGGTGACGCCGTCGGTGTCGTCGACGCCCTGCTCGGCGAGCCACGCCAGGTACACCGCGAGGTCGCGGCGATACGCCGAGACCGTGTGATCCGACAGCCCGCGCTCGATCGTCACGTGACGCAGATACGTCTCGACCGCGCGGGAGAGCCTCATGGCCGCGTCGTCAGCCCTGCGCGGACCGCCGGGCCCGCTCCGCCGCCGCCATCACCCCGGCCGCCAGGATGCCGTTGCGCATGCGTCCGGCCAGCACCGCGTCGACGGCATCCGTGAGCGGCACCCACTCCAGTCGGATGTCGGCCTCCTCCTGCTCGCGGTCGTGCGTGTGAGGCGCCGGTGACAGGCCGCGGGCGAGGAAGATGTGCACGATCTCGTCGTTGCCGCCGGGCGTCGTGAAGATGCTGAGCAGCGGTTCGACCGACGCGGCGACCAGGTCGACCTCTTCGGCGAGTTCCCTGCGTGCCGTGTCGATCGGCGGTTCTCCCGCGATGTCGAGGAGGCCGGCGGGGATCTCCCAGTCACGATGGCGGATGGGGTGACGGTACTGCTGGATGAGCGCCACACGTTCCTGGTCGTCGATCGCGACGATGGCGACCGCGCCGGGATGCGCGACGTACTGGCGTACGATCTCGTCGTCGCCGTAGCGGACGGTGTCGCTGCGGACGTCCCACACGCGCCCCCGGTAGACGAGGTCGCTCGCCACGACCTCGGCGGTCACCGGCTCGTCGGCGAGCGACGTGATCGCCGCGGTTGCACGCGCGTCACGCATCGGCAGCGGTGACGTAGGGCTCGTCGTCGAACAGCTCGCTCGCGCGGTGCCGCTCGAGCGCCGCCGCGATCAGCCCGCGGAACAGCGGATTCGCTTCCGTCGGCCGAGACCGCAGTTCCGGGTGCGCCTGCGTCGCGATGTAGTACGGGTGCACGTCGCGCGGCAGTTCCACGTACTCGACGAGGTTCCGATCCGGCGACAGTCCCGAGAACGAGAACCCCGCCGCCGCGATCTGGTCGCGGTACTTGTTGTTGACCTCGTAGCGGTGACGGTGCCGCTCCGATGCGCGGGTCGCACCGTACACCTCCGCCGCGAGCGAGCCCTCGGCCAGCTCCGCCTCGTACAGCCCGAGACGCATCGTGCCGCCCAGGTCGCCGCCGGCGAGGATGTCGACCTGTTCGGCCATCGTCGCGATGACGGGGAACTCGGTGTCCGGGTCGAACTCACTCGACGACGCGCCGGCCAATCCGGCGACGTTGCGCGCGTACTCGATCACCATGCACTGCAGGCCCAGACAGATGCCGAGCGTGGGGATGCCCTGTTCGCGGGCGAACTTCAGCGCGCCGAGCTTGCCTTCGATGCCCCGGATGCCGAAGCCACCGGGCACCACGATCCCGTCGAGCGGAGCGAGCGCCTTCTCGGCTCCCTCGGGGGTCTCGCACAGGTCGGACGGGATCCAGGTGACCTGGACCTTCGTCTCCTGGGCGAACCCACCGGCCTTCAGCGCCTCGGTCACCGACAGGTACGCGTCCGGGAGGTCGATGTACTTGCCGACCAGGCCGATCGTCACTTCGTGCTTCGGGTTGTGGACGGCCTGCAGCACCTTCCCCCACCGCGTCCAGTCGACGTCGGCGGCCTTCGCCAGCCCGAGCTTGTCGACGATGTAGGCGTCGAGGCCCTGCTCGTTCAGCATCGACGGAATGTCGTAGATGCTCGGGACATCGACCGCGTTGACGACGGCATCCTCGTCCACGTCGCACATGAGGGCGATCTTGCGCTTGTTCGACTCGGTGACGGGCCGGTCGCTGCGCAGCACGAGCGCGTCGGGCTGGATGCCGATGGAGCGGAGCGCGGCGACGGAGTGCTGCGTCGGCTTCGTCTTCTGCTCGCCGGAGGCGCCCATGAACGGCACGAGCGAGACGTGGACGAAGAAGACGTTCTTGCGGCCGAGTTCGTGGCGGATCTGGCGGGCCGATTCGATGAACGGCTGCGATTCGATGTCGCCGACCGTGCCTCCGATCTCGGTGATGATCACGTCGGGCTTCGGCGACTCGTCGGCCTGGAGACGCATGCGGCGCTTGATCTCGTCGGTGATGTGCGGAATCACCTGAACGGTGTCGCCCAGGTACTCCCCGCGCCGCTCGCGCGCGATGACCTGCGAGTAGATCTGACCCGTCGTGACGTTCGCGGCCTGGCTGAGCTCGATGTCGAGGAAGCGCTCGTAGTGGCCGATGTCGAGATCGGTCTCGGCGCCGTCGTCCGTCACGAACACCTCGCCGTGCTGGAACGGGTTCATCGTTCCCGGATCGACGTTGAGGTACGGGTCGAGCTTCTGCATGACAACGCGAAGCCCGCGCGCCGTCAGCAGGTTGCCGAGACTAGCGGCCGTCAGACCCTTGCCCAACGAGGAAACGACACCGCCCGTCACGAAGATGTGCTTGGTGGTGTCGTTCGAAATGATGCCCGCGTCTGAAGTGTCCGTCACGGGCTTTCATCCTATCAGGCCGTTGCGGCACCGAGGCTCAAGAGCTCCCGTGCGTGTTCGAGTGCGGTGTCCGAATCGGCCAGTCCCGACAGCAGCCGCGCCATCTCGGCCTCGCGCTCGGCGCCGTCCAGGCGGCGGACGCTGGAGGCGGTGACCGATCCGTCACCGGACTTCACGACGCTGAGATGATTGCCGGCGAAGGCCGCGACCTGGGCGAGGTGGGTGACGGCGATCACCTGACTCGATCGCGCGAGTTGAGCCAGGCGGCGACCCACCTCGATCGCCGCAGCGCCGCCGATCCCGGCATCCACCTCGTCGAACACGAACGTGGGAACGGGGTCGGTGCTCGCGATGACGACCTCGATCGCGAGCATCACTCGGCTGAGCTCCCCACCGGACGCACCCCGGGCGACGGGCCTCGGATCGGCGCCCGGATGCGGCGCGAGGAGGATCGTGACGTCGTCACGGCCCGACGCGCTCTCCGCCCCCGGCTCGACCGCCACCTGCACGCGGGCGTCGGGAAGGGCGAGGTGTCGGAGTTCTTCCGTGACGGCGGAGCTCAACCGCGTCGCTGCGTCCCCGCGGGCGCGCGTCAGTCTCGCTGCAGCATCATCCAAGGCGGATGCCGCAGCGGCGTGCTCACTCGCCAAACGTTCCACGCGGTCGCCGTCGTCGTCCAGCTCGAGCAGGCGCGCAGACCCGGTCTGCTGAAGGTCGATCGCGGCGGCGAGCGACCCGTGCCTGCGAATCAGCGCGCCCAGCGCCGCACGGCGCTCCTCGACGGCCGCGAGCTCCTGCGGTCCCGCCTCGTCGAGGTCGGCGACGTAGCCCCCGAGCTCCGCCGCGAGGTCGGCGGCCCGGTAGCCCAGTTCCGCCACCTGATCGGCGAGCGCCGCAAGCCGAGGATCGCTCGACGAGGAACGCTCCAGCGCTCGCCTCGCCTCGCTGAGAAGGCCCGCGGCATCCGGTCGGTCATCGTCGTTGGCCAGGGCATCGTGCGCCGTCGCGGCAGCCCACCGCAGCTCCTCGACGTTGGCCAGTCGCTCGGCGCGGCGGGCCAGGTCGAGGTCCTCGTCGGGCTGCGGTTCGAGCATCTCGATCTCCGCGAGCGCCGTGCGCAACTCTTCCGCCTCGCGGGACCGCTCGTCGCGGTGCGCGGTGAGCCGGTCGAGTTCGGCGGCGATCTCGCGCACCCGTGCGAACGTCGACCGGTATTCGTCGAGCGCGTCGGCGACGGGCGCTCCCGCGAAGCGGTCGAGGGCGTCGCGCTGCGCTGCGCCACTGCGCAGGCGGAGCTGATCGGACTGTCCGTGGACGACGACGAGATCGTCGGCGAGGTCGGCCAGCACGCCCGCGGGGGCCGTGCGGCCTCCGACGGTGGCGCGGCCACGCCCTTCCGCCGAGATCGTGCGTCCGAGGTAGAGTTCGGCGCGTCCCGCACCGACCGGCTCGACGTCTCCCCCGGCTTCGCGCACTCGCTCCGCGACGCGCCCACCGTCGGGGACGATCCAAACCCCTTCGACGGATGCCTGGGCGGCTCCCGAGCGCACGGCGCCGGAGTCGGCGCGCTGGCCGAGGAGCAGACCGAGGCCCGTCACGACCATCGTCTTGCCCGCCCCCGTCTCACCCGTGATCGCGGTGAAGCCGGGGCCGATCGGAAGCGTCGCATCGGCGATGACGCCCAGATCGCGCAGTCTCATCTGCTCGATCACTCGGCCTCCATGACCGTGCCGGCGGGACCCCGCCAACCCGCGACCGGAAGTCGGAACTTGCGCACCAGTCGGTCTGTGAACGATGCCGGGTGGAGACGCGCGAGGCGCACCGGACGGCTCGAGCGACGCACGACGACCCGCGCACCGGGCGGCAGATCGTGGGAGCGGCGGCCATCGCACCACAGGATGCCGGTGCCGTACGTGCGCGCGAGCACCTCGATCGCGACGGCCGCTTCGGGGCCGACGACGAGAGGACGGGCGAACAGGGCGTGCGCCGACAGCGGCACCACGGCGATGGCCTCCACGGTGGGCCAGATGACGGGCCCTCCCGCGGAGAAGTTGTACGCGGTGGAGCCCGTCGGGGTTGCGACGACCATGCCGTCGCAACCGAACGTCGACAGCGGCCTGCCGTCGACTTCGATCACGACCTCCATCATGCGCTCACGCGACGCCTTCTCGACCGTCGCCTCGTTGAGTGCCCACGTCTCGTAGATGACCGACCCGTCGGTGTCCTTGACCCGCACCGACAGCGCCATACGCTCTTCGACCGTGTACTCGCGGTCGATCACGCGACGGATCGCTTCGTCGAGGTCTTCGGCTTCGATTTCGGCGAGGAACCCGACATGGCCCATGTTGATTCCCAGCACCGGCGCCGTGCCCTCGCGGACGATCTCCGCCGCGCGCAGGATCGTGCCGTCGCCGCCGAGGACGATGGCGAGCTCGATCTGATCGATCGTCACCTCGGCACCGAGCACGGCGAATCCGCCGACGCTGCGCAGCGCATCGACCAGTGCGTCGTCGTCGCCGGGAAGCACCGGACGGGCACCGGCCGACGACAGCGCGGACACGACGCGCGCGGCGGCGGCGATCGTGTCGGCCCGGTGCGCATGGGCGACGACGAGGATGTCGCGAGTGGTCATCAGGCTCCCGCCAGTCGGTTCACGGTGCTCAACCATTCTGTCGGATTGCCGTGGTCCGAGCCGTCTTCTCGCCTCCGGAAATGGGCGAGATACTCTGCGTTGCCGTGTGTGCCGACGATCGGCGACGCGATCACCCCGAACGTGCCGAGGCCGGCATCCCACGCGGACCAGAGCACTCCGGCGACAGCGTCGGCGCGCTTCCCGGGGTCGGTCACGACGCCTTCGCGCACGCCCGTCCGGCCCACCTCGAACTGCGGCTTGATCAGCAGGACGACGTCGCCTCCGGGGTCGAGGACGGCGGCGACGGCGGGGAGCACGTGCGCGAGCGAGATGAAGGACAGGTCGCCCGTGACGATCTCGGGGCGCACGTCGAACCCCGCGGCCTCGGCGAGGGCGGCGGTCGTCATGTGCCGCACGTTGAACCCCTCGACCGACACCACGTCGGGGTCGTCGGCGATCAGCGGCGACAACTGGCCGTGACCGACGTCGACCGCGACGACCGGCGCCGCCCCGCGCTCGCGGAGCACCTGCGTGAACCCGCCCGTGGAGGCGCCCATGTCCAGCGCAACTCTCCCGTCGACGGCGATCTCGAAGGCGGCGAGGCCGGCGATCAGCTTGTGTGCGGCGCGGCTGACGTAATGATCGGATGCCGCGACCTCGATCCGTGCATCCTCGGCGACCTTCGCGGACGGCTTGACCACCCCCACGCCGTCGACGGTAACCAGTCCCGCCTCGATGAGCTGCGTCGCGTGCGTGCGCGAACGTGCGAGCCCTCGGGCAGCGACCGTGGCGTCCAGCCGACCGCTCATGCGTGGGTGTCGCGCGGCCCGGACTCGAGGCGTCTCGCGAGCTCGTCGTGCAACGCCGCGTAGGCGACCGCCCGCTCCGCGAGCGGCTGCTCCTCGATCACTTCGAGCGTCGAGAGCAGATCTTCACGACGCGCCTCGTGGTCCTCGGCATCCATCGACATGCCCCCAGCCTACGGGGCGGCGGTTCAGGGACGGTGGAATGGATCGGCGTAGAGCCGTTCCGGCACGCGGAATCCGTAGATGGCACGCCCGGTGGACCAGATCGCCGCTGTTCCCGCGCGCACGAGGTCGACAGGTCGGTCGCCTTCGGTGACGATGTGCACGTCGGCGCCGTCGATGCGTACGGAGGCGCCGCCGACGGTGGTCACGTCGCCCTTGACCACGGTTTCCGGGTAGGGCTCGTGGAGTTCGCGGAGGTCCGACAGGATGAAGTCGGGTCGCGAGTGGCTGGGCGCGGCAAGAAGATGCTTGGGTCGGTCGATGCCGGTGAGGACGAGGGCGGATGCCATCCCGGCAGTCTGGGCGCCGGCGATGTCGGTGTCGAGCCGATCGCCGATGAAGAGGGGGCTGTCGGCGGCGAACCGGGCGACGGCTTCGTCGAAGATCGGACGCTCGGGCTTTCCTGCCACGACGGCCAGACGGCCGACCGCGGTGTGCACCGCCGACACCAGCGTGCCGTTGCCCGGCGCGATGCCGCGCGCCTGCGGGATCGTCCAGTCGGTGTTCGTGGCGATCCAGGGGATGCCACCCTCGTCTTCGGGCAGTGCCAACGCGTACGCGGCTTCCGCGAGCTGCGACCAGCCGACGTCGGGTGCGAACCCCTGGACCACCGCGGCGGGGCCGTCGTCGGCGCTTCGGGTCACACGGAAGCCGGCCTTCTCGAGCTCGTAGACCAAGCCGTCGCCGCCGACCACGAGCACGAGCGCCCCTGCGGGCACGCGATCGCGCAGCAAACGCACCGCGGCTTGGGGACTGGTGACGACGTCCTGCGGTTCGGTGCCGAGGCCGAGATCACGGAGGTGGCCGGCCACGGTTGCGTCTCGTCGTGACGCATTGTTCGTGATGTAGCCCAGAGGGCGCGCCTCCGCTGCCCGGTTCAGGCTCTCAACCGCGTGCGGGATCGCACCCGGACCGGCGTAAACGACACCGTCCAGGTCCGCCAGGAGCAGATCGACGCCTTCGAGCGGTGTCGGTCGTGCACGCGAGAACAGCGCCATCAGTCCTCTCGTTCCGAAGAACCGTCGATCCGGGATGCCGCTTCCGTCGCTTCGACCTCGTCGGCGTCATTGTCGTCCTCGGCGTTCGCGTCGCTGACGTCGTCCTCTTCATTCGAGTCGTCGCCCGGGTCGTCGACGTCCGAGTCGTCGACGTCCGAGTCGTCGTCGTACCCGTCCAGCACGCGGTCGTCGTCGACGTCGATCTCCTCGACTTCGTCGACCTCGATCTCTTCGAGATCAGCGTCGTTCGCCCCGAGTGCCTCGGCAGCGATCTCGGCCCGCTCACGCCACTGGGCTGCCTCATCAGCGCGGCCAAGTTCCTCCAGCACCGCCGCGCGAGCGGCGAACAGGCCCGGACTCCAGGTGAACGCCCGATTCGGGTCGAGCTCCGGGATGTCGAGCTCCTGCAGCGCGCGTTCATTCTGGCCAAGGTCGAGGCGCGCGCCGGACATGGCGATGGCGAGTTCCACCCGCACATCGACGGGCAGCGACGCGCGGTCGACCGCGCGCCCGACCTCGAGCGCTCTGTCGGAGCGTCCGACGCCGCGCTCGCTGTCGACCATGAGCGCGATCTGGTCGTCGCGTCCGGAGATCCGACGGTAGGTTCGCAGCTCGCGCAGCGCGAGCGCAAAGTCACCTGTCGCGTAGGCCGTAATCGCGACGGTCTCGCGGACGACGGCGATGCGGCCGGCACGACGAGATGCGGCGAGGGCGTGCTCGTGCGCAAGCGCGGGATCTTCCTCGATCAGCCGTGCGGCCATGGCCAGGTGTCGAGCGACCTCTTCGGCATTCTCCTTGCTGAGGGTCTTCAGCTCGTTGCGTGCCGGCCCGTTGAGATCGCGACCCGTGACGTCGTCCGGGATGACCGGCCCGCGCTCACGACGCCGATCGTCATCCTGGGGAGGACGGGACGCGCGACGGTCTCCGTCACGCTGAGTGTAGGGACGGTCCCCGTCGCGCTTCGCGTACGGACGGTCCCCGTCGCGCTTCGCGTACGGACGATCCCCGTCACGCTTCGCGTACGGACGATCCCCGTCGCGCTTCGCGTACGGGCGGTCCCCCTCCCGCTTGGCGTACGGACGATCCCCGTCGCGCTTCGCGTACGGACGATCACCCTCCCGCTTCGCGTACGGGCGGTCACCCTCGCGCTTCGCGTTCGGACGATCGCCGTCGCGTTTGGCGTACGGACGGTCACCCTCGCGCTTCGCATACGGACGGTCGCCGTCGCGCTTCGCATAAGGACGATCCCCGTCACGCTTAGCGTACGGACGGTCACCCTCGCGCTTCGCATAAGGACGATCCCCGTCACGCTTCGCATAAGGACGATCCCCGTCACGCTTGACGTACGGACGGTCACCCTCACGCTTAGCGTACGGACGGTCACCCTCGCGCTTGACGTACGGACGATCCCCGTCACGCTTAGCGTACGGACGGTCACCCTCGCGCTTGACGTACGGACGATCCCCGTCACGCTTAGCGTACGGACGGTCACCCTCGCGCTTGACGTACGGACGATCCCCGTCGCGCTTCGCGTACGGACGATCACCCTCCCGCTTCGCGTACGGGCGGTCACCCTCGCGCTTGACGTACGGACGATCCCCGTCACGCTTAGCGTACGGACGGTCACCGTCGCGCTTCGCATGGGGCTTCTCGCCATCCCGCTTCTGACCGTCACGAGGACTCGAGTCTCGCGAGCCCTGGCGGTCGGGGCGGCCACGACGTGAACCACTATCGGCAGGGGCGTACCGCGGCCTATCGTCGCGGCGGGGTCGCTCTTCTTCTGCCATCGCAGCAGTCCTCTCATGCGCGTTAACGAGAAATGGCCACCCAACTTTGGGTGGCCATTTCACGAAAGAAGTCCGGCGGTGTCCTACTCTCCCACAGGGTCCCCCCTGCAGTACCATCGGCGCTGTGAGGCTTAGCTTCCGGGTTCGGAATGTAACCGGGCGTTTCCCTCACGCTATGGCCGCCGAAACACTATTGATGTTTCAGTCTGCACAACGTTGATCACGAAGATCATTTCGTTATGCGGTTCTCGACCGTACATCGAGAACCACTCAGTGGACGCAAGCACCTAAAACGGTGTGTTATCAAGTCATCGGCTTATTAGTACCGGTCAGCTTCACGTGTTACCACGCTTCCACATCCGGCCTATCAACCCAGTAGTCTGGCTGGGAGCCTCTCGCCCGAAGGCATGGAAATCTCATCTTGAGGCCGGCTTCCCGCTTAGATGCTTTCAGCGGTTATCCATCCCGAACGTAGCTAACCAGCGGTGCTCTTGGCAGAACAACTGGCACACCAGAGGTTCGTCCAACCCGGTCCTCTCGTACTAGGGTCAGATCCTCTCAAATTTCCTACGCGCGCAGCGGATAGGGACCGAACTGTCTCACGACGTTCTAAACCCAGCTCGCGTACCGCTTTAATGGGCGAACAGCCCAACCCTTGGGACCTACTCCAGCCCCAGGATGCGACGAGCCGACATCGAGGTGCCAAACCATGCCGTCGATATGGACTCTTGGGCAAGATCAGCCTGTTATCCCCGAGGTACCTTTTATCCGTTGAGCGACAGCGCTTCCACAAGCCACTGCCGGATCACTAGTCCCGACTTTCGTCCCTGCTCGACCTGTCAGTCTCACAGTCAAGCTCCCTTGTGCACTTACACTCGCCACCTGATTGCCAACCAGGTTGAGGGAACCTTTGGGCGCCTCCGTTACTTTTTGGGAGGCAACCGCCCCAGTTAAACTACCCACCAGGCACTGTCCCTGAACCGGATTACGGTTCGAAGTTAGATATCCAGAGTGACCAGAGTGGTATTTCAACAATGACTCCACAAGAACTGGCGTCCCTGCTTCAAAGTCTCCCACCTATCCTACACAAGCCACACCGAACACCAATACCAAGCTGTAGTAAAGGTCACGGGGTCTTTCCGTCCTGCTGCGCGTAACGAGCATCTTTACTCGTAATGCAATTTCGCCGAGTTCGCGGTTGAGACAGTTGGGAAGTCGTTACGCCATTCGTGCAGGTCGGAACTTACCCGACAAGGAATTTCGCTACCTTAGGATGGTTATAGTTACCACCGCCGTTTACTGGGGCTTAAATTCTCAGCTTCGCCTTGCGGCTAACCGGTCCTCTTAACCTTCCAGCACCGGGCAGGCGTCAGTCCGTATACATCGTCTTGCGACTTGGCACGGACCTGTGTTTTTAGTAAACAGTCGCTACCCACTAGTCTCTGCGGCCTCCAAACGCTTTCGGAGCAAGTCCTAATACGTCGAAGGCCCCCCTTCTCCCGAAGTTACGGGGGCATTTTGCCGAGTTCCTTAACCACGATTCTCTCGATCTCCTTGGTATTCTCTACCTGACCACCTGAGTCGGTTTGGGGTACGGGCGGCTAGAACCTCGCGTCGATGCTTTTCTTGGCAGCATAGGATCACCCACTTTTTATCCGCATCGTGTCTCAGCCTATGTGAGAGACGGATTTGCCTATCTCTCGGCCTACGCACTTGCACCAGGACAACCATCGCCTGGCTTGGGCTACCTTCCTGCGTCACACCTGTTAATACGCTAACCGCACCAGCATGGGGTCGTGCGCTAGCTCCAACGTTCTCACCCCGAAGGGATCGATACAGAGGAATTCGGGCACTTAGCACCACTGGATTAGATTGGGGCGGTTCTTCGCCGGTACGGGAATATCAACCCGTTGTCCATCGACTACGCCTGTCGGCCTCGCCTTAGGTCCCGACTTACCCAGGGAAGATTAGCTTGACCCTGGAACCCTTGGTCTTTCGGAGGACGTGTTTCTCACACGTCTTTCGCTACTCATGCCTGCATTCTCACTCGTGTGGCCTCCACGGCTGGTTTACACCGCCGCTTCGCTGGCCACACGACGCTCTCCTACCCATCAACACGGCTGGACCACGAAGGCCTACCAATAATGTCAATGCCACAACTTCGGTGGCGTGCTTGAGCCCCGTTACATTGTCGGCGCGGAATCACTTGACCAGTGAGCTATTACGCACTCTTTCAAGGGTGGCTGCTTCTAAGCCAACCTCCTGGTTGTCAAGGCAACTCCACATCCTTTCCCACTTAGCACGCGCTTTGGGACCTTAGTTGGTGGTCTGGGTTGTTTCCCTCTCGACTATGAAGCTTATCCCCCACAGTCTCACTGCTGCGCTCTCACTTACCGGCATTCGGAGTTTGGCTGACGTCAGTAACCTTGTAGGGCCCATCGGCCATCCAGTAGCTCTACCTCCGGCAAGAAACACGCAACGCTGCACCTAAATGCATTTCGGAGAGAACCAGCTATCACGAAGTTTGATTGGCCTTTCACCCCTATCCACAGCTCATCCCCTCAGTTTTCAACCTAAGTGGGTTCGGCCCTCCACGACGTCTTACCGTCGCTTCAGCCTGGCCATGGATAGATCACTTCGCTTCGGGTCTAGGACACGCGACTGAATCGCCCTATTCAGACTCGCTTTCGCTACGGCTACCCCTCTCGGGTTAACCTCGCCACGTATCGCTAACTCGCAGGCTCATTCTTCAAAAGGCACGCTGTCACAGCTGCTAGGGCTGCTCCAACGGTTTGTAAGCAAACGGTTTCAGGTACTATTTCACTCCCCTCCCGGGGTACTTTTCACCTTTCCCTCACGGTACTTGTCCGCTATCGGTCATCTGGGAGTATTTAGGCTTATCAGGTGGTCCTGACAGATTCACACGGGATTTCTCGGGCCCCGTGCTACTTGGGATACTCTTCGCGCCAAGGGAGGCATTTCGACTACGGGGTTGGCACCCTCTATGACCTGGCTTTCAATCCAGTTCGTCTATACCTTCTTGTAACGCCGGCTGCTCGGCAGAGCAGCCTGAAAAGTCCCACAACCCCGAATACGCAACTCCTGCCGGATATCACACGTACTCGGTTTAGCCTGTTCCGGTTTCGCTCGCCACTACTAACGGAATCGCGGTTGCTTTCTCTTCCTGTGGGTACTGAGATGTTTCACTTCCCCACGTTCCCTCTACCCGCCCTATATATTCAGGCGGGAGTCACTGGGTCGGCACGCCGCCCAGCGGGGTTTCCCCATTCGGAAATCCTCGGATCAAAGTGTGCTTATCCACTCCCCGAGGCTTATCGCAGATTGCTACGTCCTTCTTCGGCTCCAGATGCCAAGGCATCCACCGTTTGCTCTTAAAGACTTGAAATCACATGAGTTTGAATCGTCAATTGAAATTGACTAATGATCTTTAAGATCATCTTCACGAGATGATGAATCATCTCGAAGATGCTCGCGTCCACTGTGTAGTTCTCAAAGTACGGGCGGTACCTTCCCCGCTTGCCGATTCGGCAGCCAGAAAAGGTCCTGAGGTTGGCTGGCTCCGAAGAGCTCATCCGGTCCCTCAGGACCCAACAGCGTGCATGTGCCGGCTGGCTTGCCCCGAACGTTTCCAGCTGCAAGCAGCGTACTGAGTTCGGAGGTCGCCCTCCGGCACCTTGTCAAATGTTCCACCCATGAGCTAACCGGCAGGACGCATTCGGTCCTGATCCGGCGCCTGGACACCCGAGGGTGCCAGATGCTCCTTAGAAAGGAGGTGATCCAGCCGCACCTTCCGGTACGGCTACCTTGTTACGACTTAGTCCTAATTACCGATCCCACCTTCGACGGCTCCCTCCACAAGGGTTGGGCCACCGGCTTCAGGTGTTACCGACTTTCATGACTTGACGGGCGGTGTGTACAAGACCCGGGAACGTATTCACCGCAGCGTTGCTGATCTGCGATTACTAGCGACTCCGACTTCATGAGGTCGAGTTGCAGACCTCAATCCGAACTGGGACCGGCTTTTTGGGATTCGCTCCACCTTACGGTATTGCAGCCCTTTGTACCGGCCATTGTAGCATGCGTGAAGCCCAAGACATAAGGGGCATGATGATTTGACGTCATCCCCACCTTCCTCCGAGTTGACCCCGGCAGTATCCCATGAGTTCCCACCATTACGTGCTGGCAACATAGAACGAGGGTTGCGCTCGTTGCGGGACTTAACCCAACATCTCACGACACGAGCTGACGACAACCATGCACCACCTGTTTACGAGTGTCCAAAGAGTTGACCATTTCTGGCCCGTTCTCGTATATGTCAAGCCTTGGTAAGGTTCTTCGCGTTGCATCGAATTAATCCGCATGCTCCGCCGCTTGTGCGGGTCCCCGTCAATTCCTTTGAGTTTTAGCCTTGCGGCCGTACTCCCCAGGCGGGGAACTTAATGCGTTAGCTGCGTCACGGAAACCGTGGAATGGTCCCCACAACTAGTTCCCAACGTTTACGGGGTGGACTACCAGGGTATCTAAGCCTGTTTGCTCCCCACCCTTTCGCTCCTCAGCGTCAGTTACGGCCCAGAGATCTGCCTTCGCCATCGGTGTTCCTCCTGATATCTGCGCATTCCACCGCTACACCAGGAATTCCAATCTCCCCTACCGCACTCTAGTCTGCCCGTACCCACTGCAGGCCCGAGGTTGAGCCTCGGGTTTTCACAGCAGACGCGACAGACCGCCTACGAGCTCTTTACGCCCAATAATTCCGGATAACGCTTGCGCCCTACGTATTACCGCGGCTGCTGGCACGTAGTTAGCCGGCGCTTTTTCTGCAGGTACCGTCACTTTCGCTTCTTCCCTGCTAAAAGAGGTTTACAACCCGAAGGCCGTCGTCCCTCACGCGGCGTTGCTGCATCAGGCTTTCGCCCATTGTGCAATATTCCCCACTGCTGCCTCCCGTAGGAGTCTGGGCCGTGTCTCAGTCCCAGTGTGGCCGGTCACCCTCTCAGGCCGGCTACCCGTCGACGCCTTGGTGAGCCGTTACCTCACCAACTAGCTGATAGGCCGCGAGCTCATCCCTGACCGAAGTTCTTTCCAGCTGCTGAAGATGCCTTCGCAGCTCGTATCCGGTATTAGACGCCGTTTCCAGCGCTTATCCCAGAGTCAGGGGCAGATTGCTCACGTGTTACTCACCCGTTCGCCACTGATCCAGCGGAGCAAGCTCCGCTTTCACCGTTCGACTTGCATGTGTTAAGCACGCCGCCAGCGTTCATCCTGAGCCAGGATCAAACTCTCCGTAAAGAAATGTTGCTGCGATCAGTCGGAAATTGACTGAAGCAGCGAGTTTGATCTGACCAAAGGGATGTCATTGCTGACTATCCGTTGCCGACACCGAAGTGCCGGACTTTGATCCAAAGGAATCTCATTCAGCCGAAGCTGAATCGAGGTTTTTTGGCATTTGACAAGTGCACGCTGTTGAGTTCTCAAGGATCGGATGCTCCTGCTGTTCGGCCTCTCAGCCTCCCCCGCAGGGCAACTTCTCTATCTTATCCGTCCCGTTCCGTCTGTCAAATCGACGCGCCGGGATCTTCAGATCCACGGAGACAGTCAACGACCGCGGTCCACGGGGTGGAAACTCCATCCTAGACCCGAAGGTCATGTTTCCTCTACGAGGAGTTTGGGTTGGAGGTGGTTCTCCGCTTGAGGGGGCGAGGCCTTCCGGCCTTCTCGCTCTTCCCTGTGGGGCGAACAAGTAATAAGTTACGTGGGTTCTGGCACTTGGGCAAATCGGGCTCGCATCCCGGGCGTGTCGCGCGCGAGAACCCCGTAATTCCGCGGATTCTCGAGGATCCGGCTTCCGTGCCCCGCGCGCCGCGGCGTAACGTCGGGCCATGAGCGACGGCAATCCCCTGCGTGCAGCACGCGCTCCCGTCCTGGGACTCGCCGTCGCGGCCGTGTCCGCAGCGAATGCGGCGGCGGCGCGCCTCGCAGGCCGTCCCGCTTCCGACGTAGACCCCGATCGTGTCGCCGTGGCCTACTCGAGCGAACGCTGGTTCCGTCTGGACGCCCGACAACCCCGAGCCTTCGCTCCGGAATCGGCCTTCTTCCCGACGCGCGACGGATGGGTGCGCACGCATGCCACCTACCCGCATCACGCGCGGGCACTTCTGGCCGCCCTCCGACTCCCCTCCTCGTCGACCGCCACAGAGGTCGCCTCGGCACTCGCTGCGGGGACGACGCAGACGGCTGTCGCCTCCGTCGCGGCGAGCGGCGGGCTTTGCGTCGCCGTGCTCCCGGTGTCCGAGACCGAGGACGCGCGCCTTCGCAAGGAACCGCTCGTGCACCTCGACCGCATCGGCCGGTCTCCCCGACGGGCGGCACTCGTCGGCGACGCCAGCGCGCCTCTGCGCGGCATCCGCGTGCTCGACCTCACGCGCGTGCTCGCGGGGCCCGTCGCCACGCGCACCCTCGCCCTGCTGGGCGCGGATGTCCTCCGCATCGACAGTCCGCGACTCCCGGAGATCGCCTGGCAGCACCTCGACACGGGCCACGGCAAGCGTTCGACGTTGCTCGACCTCGCCACGGCGCCCGACCGTTCGGTCTTCGACAGCCTGCTCGAGACCGCAGACGTCATCGTGCTGGGGTACCGCCCCGGCACCCTGGAGAGGTTCGGACTCTCGCCCAGCGCTCTCGCCGAGCGGCGCCCCGGCATCGTCATCGCGCGGGTGAGCGCCTGGGGCGAGACAGGTGGGCGCGGCTTCGACAGCCTCGTGCAAGCAGCGAGCGGAATCGCGCTGCACGAGTCAGCGAACGGTCACACCCCTACGGCGCTGCCGGCCCAGGCCCTCGACCACAGCGCCGGCTATCACCTCGCCGCCGCGATCCTCACCGCGATCGACAGGCAGACCGAGGAGGGAGGCTCGTGGCTGGCGACCACGAGTCTTCGGCGAATGGCAGCCCAACTGCTCGACGGGCACCGAGGCGAGCGCGGCGGCGAACACCGCGGCGAACACCGCGACGAACCGGATCTCCCGGTCGCCGAACACAGACCTTTCGACGCGGCGAGCCACCTTCAGCACTTCACGGTGGGCGAGC
The DNA here is from genome assembly GCA_029202445.1 of Candidatus Microbacterium phytovorans. NCBI lineage: Bacteria > Bacillati > Actinomycetota > Actinomycetes > Micrococcales > Microbacteriaceae > Microbacterium > Candidatus Microbacterium phytovorans. The sequence goes on along the minus strand of CP119321.1, from coordinate 490,757 downwards.
ACGCGCTCACGACCACGGCACCGGCGATCTCCTACCTCGACGGCCCCGCCGCCTTCGCGCCTCCCCGCCCCTGGGCGGACGACTCCCCCGCATGGAAGGACACCCGCGATGCTCCCTGATTCGCGTCTGCGTCCACGCGAACGCGCCCTCGCCGCGTGCGAACTGTTCGGCCACCAGCGTGTGGTGACGTGGTGCGGCGAGCTGCTATCCGGTCGTGCGCGCGAGGACGATCCCCACTGGCCGGACATCGCTTGGCTGGGAGGCACCGTCGGGTGGCCCGAGTACTGGGCGCGGGTGTGGGGAGCGCGCGGGCTGCTCCACCTCGGACCGCCGGCGGATCCCGCCATCGTGCTCGCCGCGCTAGACGACCCGGCATGGCGGGTGAGAGAGATGGCCCTCAAGGTCATAGCCGCCCACGACCTCGAGGATCCGCTCGGGCACGTCGACTCGTGCACCGACGACCCGGTGGCGAGAGTGCGAGCTCAAGCGTGGCGCGTGCTGGGCATGCCGCCCTCGCTCTGACGACGTCGCATCACCAGAAGCGCGACGCACAGGGCGAGCGATCCGGCTCCCCACACGGCGCACGCCGGGGGAAGCACGCGGTAGCTCAAGTGGGCTGCCGTGAAGGTGCCCTCGATCGGCCCGAGGACCGCCAATCCGATGAGCCACGCGGTGACCAGGATCACCGGCAACGACAGCCACCAGACTGCGCGGACGACGGGCGGCAGCATCCGGACGGGCTCCGAAACCGGACGACGGCGCAACCACACGGCCGTGAACACGGTGAGCACCGCGAGACCGAGCGCCGTCGATCCGTACTGAAGCCACTTGAAGCCCAGCAGCGGACCCCACTGCTCTTGGAGCGCCGGAAGGACCTGAAGACCCCACCGACCCTCGTGCGTGAAGGCGTCCCAGACGATGTGCGAGACGACGCCGATGAGCAGCGAGAGGGCGACGAGTACCGGAAAGACCGCGCCCGTGCGCCAGACGTGAGCGCGCGAGCCACGTCGGGGGGCGCGAACGTGCCGCCAGGCGGCGGCGCCCGTGGCATCCCACTCCGGGGGAAGACGCCGGGCGAGCCACGCCGGCGAAAGCTCCCGCACCGCCGGCCGCAGGATGCCGTACCAGAGCGCCAGAAGCACGAGCGCCAGCAGCATCGTGAGGAGGACGTTGGTGTGGGTGAGCTGGTACGTGAGCGGCGTGAAACGGACGAAGAGCGGCAGATCCGGAGTCATCGCGCCGACGGCGATCCCCGCGGGAAGCAGCGGCGTGCGGACGAACGGCAACGCGACGATCGCGTGCGACGGCGTGAAGGGCACGATCAGACGACGAAGAGACCGGCGAGCGTCTTCTTGCCGCGCCGCAGCACGGAGACTCCCCCGGGAAGCGCCCCCGACACGACCGCACCCTCGTCGTCGACCTTGATGCCGTCGAGCGTGACGCCGCCCTGTGCGATCGCGCGCCGCGCTTCGCTCAGGCTCGCGACGAGACCCGTGTCGAGGAGCGTCTGCACGACGAGCGATCCCCGCGCCACCTCTGCGTGCGGAAGCTCACGCAGCGCGCTCCGCAAGGTCTCGGCGTCGAGTGCCGCGAGGTCACCCTGTCCGAACAGAGCCTCGGATGCCGCGATGACCGCCAGCGTCGCGTCGACGCCGTGGACGATTGTGCAGGCTTCCAGCGCCAGCCGCTTCTGGGCGGCACGACGGAAGGGCTCCGTCTCCACGAGATGTGCGTACTCGCCGATCTGCGCGCTCGTGAGGAAGGTGAACACCTTCAGCCGCTCGATCACGTCCGCGTCGGCGGTCGAGAGCCAGAACTGGTAGAACGCGTACGGGCTCGTCAGCTCGGCATCGATCCAGATGGCGTTGCCCTCGCTCTTGCCGAACTTGGTGCCGTCGCTGTTGGTGATGAGCGGCGTGCCGATGGCGTGCACCGACACCCCCTCCACCCGATGGATCAGATCGGTGCCGCTCGTGAGGTTTCCCCACTGGTCGGACCCGCCCGTCTGCAGCACGCAGTCGTACTGCCGGTAGAGCTCGAGGAAGTCCAGACCCTGCAGGATCTGGTAGCTGAACTCGGTGTAGCTGATGCCCGCGTCGGAGTTCAGTCGCGCCGCGACGGCATCCTTCTTGAGCATCGTGCCGACGCGGTAGTGCTTGCCGATCTCCCGCAGGAAGTCGATCGCGCTGAGCGGCGCGGTCCAGTCGAGATTGTTGACCATGCGCGCAGCGTTCTCGCCGTCGAAACTGAGGTACCGCTCGACCTGCGCACGCAGACTGGCCACCCAGGCGGCGACCGTCTCGCGGGAGTTGAGCGTGCGCTCCGCGGTCGGGCGCGGATCGCCGATGAGGCCGGTAGACCCGCCGACGAGACCGAGCGGCTTATGCCCCGCCAACTGAAGGCGACGCAGCGTCAGCAGCTGCACGAGGTGACCGAGGTGCAGCGAGGATGCCGTCGGGTCGAACCCGCAGTAGTAGGTGATCGGCTCGCCGCCCAGAAGCGCACGCAGCGCCTCCTGATCGGTGGACACGTGCACCAGGCCACGCCAGACGATCTCGTCCCACACGTTGTCGAACGCAGGATCGTTCGCGGGCGCCAGCGCACTGATCTCGGGAAGCGCGCTCACGTCGGAATCAGACACGCGCTCCAGGCTATCAGCGGCGGAACAGCCGTCCGGGCGGTGTCAGCCCTGGCCGCCCCACCACAAGAGGAACGCCGCCCCGAGCGCCGTCGCCCAACTGACGAGACTGCCGATGAGGAAGTACTCCGCACGCGTGCCGTTCTCCGTGTCGCGAGAGATCTCCGGAAAGCGGACGATCCCCTTGGCGGCCAGGACGGCCGCCAAGAGAGTGAATGCGCCCGTGAGGGTGAGCGAGAAGACGAGGATGCGTTCGAGTGGTCCGATGAGGCGCCCGCCTTTCAGCGCCGCAGGCTCTTCGTCGGAGAGCGCGCCGTCTCGGAGGGCGGCGCGCACGACCACGTTGCCGGACTCGGCCAGGAAGGCCAGGGCTCCGACGACGAGGACGGCGGCGTCGAAACTGAGGGCACCCAGCGGAGTATCGGTCGGCCACGCGTCAGACAAGGGCCCCTGCTCCGCCCGCACCCCCAGCGCAGCGACGGCGAGGACGCACAGCGCCGCGATCAGGACCACCGGCCACAGACCCGCCCTTCCGCCCGTGCGGCGAGGAGTGCCGAGCATCCACAGGACCGTGGCGCCGACCGCGACGAACATCCACGCGACGGCGTCGGCACCGGCAGACAGCACCAGCAGCACGATGGCGGCGCCGGCCAGCGCGAACGGCCGTCCTCGCGACGGGGTGTACTTCCGGATGAGGTCTCCGCTCCCGACTGCGAGCAGGATAAGTCCCGCACCGATCATGCGTCCTCCTCGAGCGCCGCGAGACCCGCCAGCAGTGCGGGCACTCCGGCCGACGACAGCGTCTGCGAAACCGCGGGTTGGGTGATGCCTTCGTCAAGCGCGAGTTCGCGCTGCGTGCGCCCGAGGGCACGACCGTAGGCCAGCCGCCGCGCGCGCTCGCTCATGCCGCCGACGAGCTCGTCGCGCACGCGGAGATACGCGTTTGCCAAGGGGACACGTGCAGACATAGCGGCATCCTCCTCCTGGGCTCCGACGACGCACGTGCGCGCCCGCGGCATGCCGCGATCCTGGAGCCGGTGCGCCTCATCGACGGCGGCGCGGGCGGCCCACCACCCGGGACCGTCGACGATGGCATCCGTGGCCGAGCCGACCGCGTCGACGGTGCCGATGCCGACGCCGAAACGCAGTTCGATTCCCTCCGGCAGTGCGAGCTGGATGAGCAGGAGCGACCGGAGCGCGTCGCTCACACAGCCGTACTCCCCCTGGAACTCGTCGCCCACCGTGGCCGCCAGAGGTCGACGTGCGATCGGGTGGTCACGCTCCGTGCGGGCGACTGCGTCTTCGATGGCGCGCTGGGCGGCCGTGCGGTCAGGCAGCGTGCGCGATCCGACGATGTCGGCGATGACTACAACGGCAGAGGTCATGCAATAAGACTATCACTTATTTCTCGGATCGATAAGCCTATTGCTTATTACTTGCCCGCATAAGCTCATATGCCCAGCGCGCGAGCAGCCTCCTGAGCTCGGGCTACGAGCTCGGCACGCTGTTCGGCGACGCGAACCGGTGCCGTGCCGCCTGCACCCGTGCGGCTGGCCACCGATCCCTCGATGGAGAGCACGTCTCGCACCGCGGGGGTCAGGTGGGCGGACACGGATGCCAGGAGAGCGTCATCGGCGTCCTCCAGTCCCATCCCCTTCTCCTCGCACGCGCGCACGAGAGAGCCGGAGACCTCGTGCGCGTCGCGGAAGGGAACTCCCTGCTTCACGAGCCACTCGGCGACATCGGTGGCGAGCGAGAATCCCTCCGGTGCAAGCGCCGCCATGCGCGCCGTGTCGAAGCGCAACGTCGCGATCATCCCGGCGAAGGCGGGAAGGACGACCTCGAGGGTCGTCACGGAATCGAACACCGGCTCCTTGTCCTCCTGAAGGTCGCGGTTGTACGCCAGCGGCAAAGCCTTCAGCGTCGCGAGCAGCCCGGACAGATTGCCGATCAAGCGACCAGCCTTCCCGCGCGCCAGTTCGGCGATGTCCGGGTTCTTCTTCTGCGGCATGATGCTCGACCCCGTCGAGTAGCCGTCGTCGAGCGAGACGAAACCGAACTCACGCGTGTTCCAGATGATGACGTCCTCCGCGAACCGCGACAGGTCGACACCGATCATGGCCGCGATGAACGCGAACTCCGCCACGACATCGCGGGCCGCGGTGCCGTCGAGCGAATTCTCCGCCGGCCGGGCCAGGCCCAGCGCGTCGGCGACCCGCTGCGGATCGAGCCCCAGCGTCGCACCGGCGAGCGCTCCCCCGCCGTAGGGAGAGACCGCCGCGCGCGCCGACCAGTCGCGCAAACGCTCGAGGTCCCGCACCAGCGGCCATGCATGGGCCTGAAGGTGATGCGCGAGGAGGATGGGCTGCGCGTGCTGCAAGTGCGTGCGCCCCGGCATGATCGCCGCCGCGTGCGCCTCTGCCTGGGCCACCACCGCGTCCACCAGCCGCAGCAGGTCGCGGGCGATCACCCGCGCGTGATCGAGGAGATACAGGCGGACCAGCGTCGCGATCTGGTCGTTGCGGCTGCGGCCGGCGCGCAGCTTCCCGCCCAGCTCCGGGCCGACCTCCGCGATGAGCGCCGCCTCCAGCGCACCATGGACATCTTCGTCGCCCGGCAACGCGACGAGCGAGCCGTCGTGCACGGAGCGCTCGAGGACATCCAGGCCCGCGTGCATGCGCGCCTCCTCGTCGGCCGTGAGATACCCCGCGGCAGCGAGCGCGGCGGCGTGGGCGTGGGACCCGGCCAGATCGTACGGTGCGAGCACCCAGTCGAAGTGGGTGGACCTGCTCAGTGCCTGGAGCTCGGGAGAAGGTCCGGTGGCGAATCGGGCGCCCCAGAGCGCCCCCTCGTTCGTGCCATGCGCTGCAGTTTCGCTCACCAGCCCAGCCTAGCCGGGCCGTCGAGGGCACCCTTCGACGTCAGGGACGGACGACCACCGCGGCGGCCCACGCGGTGACGCGCTCGAGCGGGCCGCGCCCCCACAGGAGCGCCCACGCCGTGCAGAGGGCGAGCGTGGTCCACACAAACGGACCGAGCGGATCGAGGGCGCGGAATCCGCCGAGGTCGCCGGTGTCGCCGAGCACGAGGGACGCGACGATCGCCCAGGCCACGAGTTGTCCGACGTAGGCCGTCAACGGCATCGAGCCGACAGCGCGAATCGGAAAGGCGACCCAGCGCACGAATGTGCGGCACACGAGGAGCGATGCCCCGAGGACGGCGACCGCGAAACCGCCCGAGCCGATGACCTCCGGGATGCCGACGGAGTGCGGCGCAGCGCTCCACACCGCGGCCGCCCATCCCTCGCGCGCAACGCCCGCCGCCGAACCCCACGCCGCCGCGCCGTACCCGACGGCAGCGGCCCCGATCCCGCCGACGAGGAGCACGAGCTGCGTGCGCAGTGCGGTCAGTCGGCTGCGCCCCACGGCCATCCCCGCGGCGACGAAGGAGATCCAGACGGTGAACGGGTAGTGCCAGCCCAGGACCAGTTCCACGTCGGGGCCGGCGAGCGCGACGACCTCGTCGATGCCGGGTTGAAGGAGCGGCATGATCAGGGCGGTGGCGCCGGCCAAGGCCCAGAGAGCGAGCGGACGCCACTGTAGGAGCGGAACAGCCAGGAGGAACAACAGCGCATACGCCGGCAGGATGACGAACACCGGCACCCCCGTGAGGATGAGAGCCGCACCGAGCACCCAGAGCACAAGTGCCCGGACGGCGAGCCTCCCCCGCACGATCCTCAGCCGGTCTCCATCGACCGCGGACCTGCCACCGCTGAGAAGCGCGATCGACACCCCTGCCAGGAGCGCGAACAGGATGGACGATCGGCCGTCGACGATTCCGCTCCACGTACCGGGGTCACCCCACCGCAGTTCCTCGGTCGTCGCCAGATGGGCGGTGAGCATCCCGAGAACGGCGAGCCCGCGCGCGAGGTCGACGCCCGCCAACCGGCCGTCGGCGTCCAGCAGGGTTCTCGCCCGCGTCACGGCGACCGGGTCACTGCTGTCGGAGCAGCCACACCAGGAGAGCCTTCTGCGCGTGCAGGCGGTTCTCGGCCTCGTCCCACACGACGCTCTGCGGTCCGTCGATGACCTCCGCGTCCACCTCGTAGCCGCGGTCGGCAGGGAGGCAGTGGATGAAGATCGCGTCGTCGTGTGCCAGCGACATCGTCTCCTGCGTCACCTTGTACGCGCCGAGGTCGCGGAGCCGCGCGATCTTCTCCTCCTCCTTACCCATCGACACCCAGGTGTCGGTGACGACGACGTCGGCGCCGCCAGCCGCTTCCAGCGGGTCCGTGTAGAGGGTCACCGAGCCGCCGGTCTGCGCGGCGATCGCGTCGGCATCCGCCACGACGTCCTCCCGGGGGGCGTAGTCCTCAGGGGACGCCACTCGCACATGCATCCCGGCCGTGACGCCGGCCAGCACGTACGAGTGCGCCATATTGGACTTGCCGTCGCCGAAGAAGGTCAACGTGAGTCCCGCCAGATCTCCCTTGTGCTCACGGATCGTGAGAAGGTCGGCCAGCAGCTGGCAGGGGTGGAAGTCGTCGCTGAGAGCGTTCACCACCGGGACGCGCGTGTCACGGGCCATCTCCTCGAGACCGGCCTGCGCATAGGTGCGCCACACGATCGCGGCCACCTGCCGCTCGAGCACCCGTGCGGTGTCCGACGGCGTCTCCTTGCCTCCGAGCTGACTGTTGGCGGTCGAGATGATGAGCGGCGATCCGCCGAGGTCGGCGATCCCCACGGCGAACGACACGCGCGTCCGGGTGGAGGACTTGTCGAAGATGACCGCGACCGTCTGCGGTCCCTCGAGGGGCTTGAGCTTCCAGCGATCCTTCTTGAGCGCGAGTGCGAGGTCGAGGATCTCCGCCTGCTCGGCGGGGCTCAGATCGTCGTCACGAAGCAGATGGCGGGTCATGCGGGATCCTCCGGGGTCGTGGGGGTGTCTTCCAAGAGCAGCGAGTCCGCGACGGTGTGAAGAGCGCGCGCGAACAGGTCGAGGAACTCGTCGACCTCGACATCGCCGATGTTCAGCGCCGGGGCCAGACGCACCGTCTCGTCGTTGGCGGCGTTCACGATCAGTCCGTGCTGCTGCGCGGCGGCGACGACGGCGCCGGCGACGGGATGCCGCAGGCTCACCCCGATCAGAAGGCCCTGCCCGCGAGTGGACTCGACGAGCGGGGAACCGAGATGCTCGATCGCGTAGCGGAGCTGAGTGCCGCGCTCGGTCGCGTTGGTCAGGAGATCGGCGCGCTCGATCTCGCGCAGCACAGCCGTGGCGACCGCGGTGCCCAGCGGGTTGCCGCCGAAGGTCGACCCGTGGGTGCCCGGGTAGAACAGGTCACCGGCCTCGCCGAAGGTGATGAGCGCACCGATTGGGAAGCCGCCCCCGATCCCCTTCGCGACGGTGATCGCGTCGGGCACGATCCCGCTGTGCTGGAAGGCGAACCAGGCGCCCGTGCGCCCGGCGCCGGTCTGGATCTCGTCGATGATGAGCAGTGCACCATGCGCACGGGTCAATTCGCGCGCGGCGACGAGGAACCCCTCGGGCAGTTCGACGACACCCGCCTCACCCTTGATGGGTTCGACGAACAATGCGGCGACGCGGTCGTCTATCGCCGCCTCCAGCGCCTCCACCGTGGCGTCGATGAACTCGACGCCCGGGATCATCGGAAGGAAGGGCTCCTGCATGGAGGGCTTCCCGGTGATGGCGAGGGTGCCCATCGTGCGCCCGTGGAAGGCGTTTTTCAGAGCCAGGATGCGAGGGCGGGCGGTGCCGCCGTTGCGATCAGCAGCGCCGTGGAGGCGAGCGAGCTTGAACGCCGCCTCGTTGGCCTCGGCGCCCGAGTTGCCGAAGTACACGCGACCGGCGTCGCCCGCACCTGCGAGCTCCTTGAGCAGCGCGGCGAGCTCCAACTGAGTCGGGGTCGCGAAAAAGTTCGACACCTGCGCGAGGGTCGCGGCCTGCCGCGAGATCGCGTCGACGAAGACGGGGTGCGCGTGACCCAGCGACGTCACGGCGATCCCGCCGAGGAAGTCGAGATAGCGTCGCCCGTCCTGGTCCCACAGGTACGCACCCTCGCCCCGCGTGAACATCGCCAAGCGGTCGGAGGCGTTGCGTACGAGGTCGCGCGAGGCATCCTCCTGCCAGCGTGCCTGCGTCGTCGTGTCGGTCACTTCGCCACCACCTCTGTTCCGATTCCCTGCTCCGTGAAGATCTCCACCAGCACCGAGTGCGGCTGCCTGCCGTCGATGATCGCCGCCGTCTCGACGCCGCCGTCGACCGCGTCGAGGCACGCCTGCATCTTCGGGATCATGCCCGATTCCAGACGGGGCATCATCGTCCGCAGCTCTGCGGCGGTGAGGTGGGAGACGAGGGAGTCGCGGTCGGGCCAGTCGGCGTAAAGGCCCGCGACGTCGGTGAGCACGACCAGCTTGGTCGCTCCGAGGGCGACGGCGAGCGCCGCCGCGGCGGCATCCGCGTTGACGTTCAGGGAGTGTCCCGGGTTGTCGTGATCGGGCGCGATGGACGACACGACCGGGATACGACCCGCGTTGAGCTGATCGATGACCGGCTGCGGGTCAACGCCGACGACATCACCGACGTAACCCAGATCGTGTTCGACGCCGTCGAGCAGGACGCCCCGGCGGCGACCGCGGAAGAGACCGGCATCCTCACCCGAGATACCGGTCGCCAACGGCCCGAAAGCATTGATACGAGCGACGAGCTGGGGATTGATCTGACCGGTGAGGACCATCCGCACGACGCCGATCGCCTCGGTCGAGGTCACGCGGTACCCACCCTTGAACTCGCTCGGGATCGACAGCCGGTCGAGCATCCGGGAGATTTGCGGTCCACCACCGTGCACGACGACGGGCTTTACCCCGACAAAGCGGAGATAGGCGATGTCCTGCGCGAACGCGTCCTGGAGCTCCTCCGAGATCATCGCGTTGCCGCCGTACTTGATGACGATGATCTGATCGCGGAAGCGCTGCAGCCACGGCAGCGACTCGATGAGGACGGCTGCCTTCTCCGCGGCCTCCTCCGGAGTGGTGTGCTGGAGATCGGTCATGAGGAGTAGGCGCTGTTCTCGTGGACGTAGTCGTGCGTGAGGTCGTTGGTCAGGATCGTCGCTTCGGCCGGGCCGACCTTGAGGTCGATGAGGATGTCGGTCGCGCGCGGGGTGAGATCGACGTCGTCCCGCGGGCGGTCGGGAGCTCCGGCGCTGCACACCCGGACGCCGTTGAACCAGACATCGACGTCGTAGGGGTCGAACGCCGCGTCGGTCGTGCCGATCGCGGCGAGCACGCGGCCCCAGTTGGGGTCGTTGCCGAAGATGGCCGCCTTGAAGAGGTTGTTCCTCGCGACGGAGCGTCCGACCACGACGGCGTCGGCGTCGGTCGCGGCGTGCGCGACGCGGATGGCGATGTCGTGGCTGGCACCCTCGGCGTCACCCTGCAACTGGGTGGCGAGGTCCTGGCACACCTGCACGAGCGCGGACTCGAAGGCATCCGCGGCGGGACGGATGCCGCTGGCACCGCTCGCCAGCAGGGTCACCTGGTCGTTCGTCGACATGCAGCCGTCCGAGTCGAGGCGATCGAAGGTCACCGCCGTCGCGCGGCGGAGAGCCGCATCCAGGTCTGCGGAGTCGACCACTGCGTCGGTCGTCACGACGACGAGCATCGTGGCCAGTCCGGGCGCGAGCATTCCCGCGCCCTTGGCCATGCCTCCGATCGTCCAGCCGTCGCGCGTGACCACGGAGCGCTTCGGGCGGGAGTCGGTGGTCATGATGGCGAGCGACGCGTCGTCTCCCCCGTCCTCGGACAAGGCTTCGATGGCGGCGGTCGTTCCGGCGAGGACCTTGGCGCGGAAGACCTCGTCGCCGGTGCCGATGAGCCCTGTCGAGCACACCAGGACATCTCCCGGGCTGACACCCAGGAGCGTCGCGGCGGTCTCGGCGGTCTGATGCGTCGTCTGGAAGCCGAAGGCACCCGTGAAGCAGTTCGCTCCCCCGGAATTCAGCACCACGGCCTCCGCGACGCCGTCGGCGATCGCCTGCTGCGACCACAGGATCGGATTGGCCTTTGCCCTGTTGCTGGTGAAGACGGCCGCGGCCGCTTTGCGGGGGCCGCGGTTGACGACGACGGCGACGTCCTTGGCTCCGGTGGACTTGAGGCCGACCGCGACGCCGGCGGCGACGAAGCCCTGTGCTGCGGTGACGCTCACGGGGCGACTCCGTTCACGGTCAGGCCCGTGGCCTCGGGGAGACCGAGGGCGATGTTCATGGACTGCACGGCGGCTCCGGCCGTGCCCTTGACGAGATTGTCGACGGCGGCCACGACGATCACGCGGTCCGCGGACCGGTCGATGGCGAGCCCCAGGAGTGCGGTGTTGGCTCCGAGCACGTCTGCGGTGCGGGGGAACTGCCCCTCGGGAAGCAGCTGTACGAACAACTCGTCCGCGTACGCCGACTCCCATGCCTGCCGGATCTCGGCGTCGGACACGCCGGGTGCGATCCGTGCGGAGCTGGTAGCGAGGATGCCGCGGGCCATCGGGACGATGACCGGTGTGAACGACAGCCGCACGTCGGCTTCGTCGATCCCCGACCCCGCGGCAACCAGCGCCTGCCGGATCTCCGGAATGTGACGATGCGTGCCGCCGACGGCGTAGGGGTTGGCCGAACCGAGGATCTCGGATGCCAGCAAGTGGGTCTTCGCGCTCTTGCCTGCGCCGGACGGGCCGACGGCCAGGACGCTCACGATGTCGCCGGGCTCGATCACCCCCGCCGCGACGCCCGGCGCGAGGCTCAGGGCGACGGTGGAGGCGTTGCAGCCGGGCGCGGCGATCCGCGTGGCCCCCTCGATCCGCTCGCGCTGACGTCCGCCGGCGACCGGCAGCTCCGGGACGCCGTACGCCCACGGCTCATGGAAGGTGCCACCGTAGAACGCGTCCCATGCCGACGCGGAGGTCAGCCGGTGGTCGGCACCCGCATCGATCACGAGCGGCACGTCGCCGAGCGCGTCGGTGTACCGGCCGGACTGCCCGTGGGGAAGGGCGAGGAAGACGACATCGTGACCCGCGAGGACCTCGGGGGTCGTGTCCTGCAGCGTGAGGTGTGCCAGCGAGCGCAGGTGCGGCTGATGCTCGGCGAGGGGTTGCCCCGCGTTGGAGTGGGCCGTGACGGTGCGGATCTCGACGTCGGGGTGGGCGGCGAGCAGGCGAAGGATCTCGCCGCCGGCGTAGCCGGATGCGCCGGAGACGGCGACCGAATAGGTCATTGTTCAACCTTATTGTCTGGGGAACGGGCCCCTCGACGGGGCGCGGCTTGAGGGACGGGACTCGGAAGACCACGGCGACACCGGGAGCTCGACCCGCGGGTGCGGGGAGCGCGCAGCATCGCCTAGCGTCGGCGCCCGGCCCGGCGTCGGCGCACGTCGAGCACCGTCGAGACGGTGAACGGGGCGGCCGAGGACATGCGGCGACCATATCGCCGGTGCCGCCGGTGCGCCAAATCGACCGTCATCCGCGGTCGTCGGCGGCGAGCGCATCAAGGAGGGCGACCTCGTCCTCGCGGCTGAGGCCCGCGCGCCGTGGACGATCCAATCCGCGCGCCCGCTCGTCGGCGAGGACGCGCGCGATCGTCTCGGGGAGCGCCCGGGAGCGTCCGCCGGCCGCCCGGAAGGCGCGCCCGTCGCGGGAGGCGAATCCGGGCATGTCGTCCGGCAGCCACAGCGGCAACGAACGCGGTCCGGCCCAGTACGCGACGTCATGTGCCGCCAGTCGAGCGGCCGGCACGGGAACGACGGCGCCCGTGTGACCGGCCGCCTCCCTCGCCGCCGTCAGCACCTCGGCGAGGGGAGTCGACTCCCCCACGGCGTTGACGACGCCGCGCCAACCCCTCGCGGCGGCAGAAACGACGAAAGCGGCGAGATCGTCCACGTCGATGACCTGCGCCCACGATCCCTCCGGCTCGGGGATCACGACGGGTTCGGCGGCGGCCGCCGCGAACCGGGCCGGCCAGTAGCCGAAGCGGTCGGTCGGATCGCCCGGGCCGACGATCAGACCCGGTCGCGAAATCGCCAGGCGATCGCCCAGCACTCCGACCGCCTCCTCGGCCGCAGCCTTCGCACGGGCGTAGTCGTCCGCCGCCCCGTACCGCGCGGGTTCGACGATCGCGGCCGACTCGTCGGCTCCGGGCTCCGCAGCCGAAGCGTAGACGGACACGCTCGACACATAGCTCCAGTGCACGGCCCGAGACTCCAGCGCCGATACGGCATCCACGACGTGACGCGGATGGGAGGAGATGTCGACGACCTCGTCCCACTCCCGCCTGGCGACTTCCTCGTACGCGCCCGGGCCATCCCGATCTGCCGTCACGAGGTGCGCGCCTGCCGGGGCGGGTCGGCCGCCCCGAGCCAGGCAGGTCACCTGCGCTCCCCTGTCGAGCCACGCCTGCGCGATGCGCCCGCTCACCCATCCCGTGCCGCCGAGGATCAGGACATCCGTCATGCGCTCAGCCCATCACGCGACGACCGCAGACGCCAGCGCGTCCGCTATGGGCGGAGCGTCAGACGGGGAAGGCCTTGATGCGCGCCAGAAGTTCGGGCGCCGTGCGGTCGAACGTTCGGCCCCCGAGAAGGACGCCGACAACGATCGACGCGGCCCCGAGGACGAGGCCGACCCCCAGCGCGACCCATCCCAGGGCAGCGTCGTCGCTCGCCACCGCGACCACCGCGACAACGACCGCGGGAGAGGCCAGCACCAGGGTCGCCGCCCACACCACGAACACCAGCAGGCTGTTGAGGAAGGTCTGACCGGGAACGGAGCGGAACGGACTGTCGCCCGGCGACGGTACCGGCGTGACGATCAGCGCGGAGGAGACGGCTGTCACGCCGTAGCCGCACAGCAGAAGCCCGAGGGCTGCCCCCAGGAGCGCCGGAAGCCACGCGGTCGATCCCGCCAGCACGCTCGTGACGACGGCGAGTACGACCAGGAGCGGGATGCCGACGCAGGCCGCCCCGGCGAGTCGTCCCCGTCGGTCGTCGCGACCCCTGACGCCGGCGGCGAGGACGGAGGCGAACGCCGTCCCGTCGTACGACACGTCGGCGTACCCCGCGATCGAAAGGACGAGGGCGGCGAGCACGGCGGACCCCGCGAAGAGCCAGCGGTCGACACCGGCGACCAGGCCGAAGACGACGGGAAACAGCGGAACGACGAGCAACTGCCGGAGGTAGCGGGGATCGCGGAGCCAGCCGGAGAGCGATCGCGCCCACGTCGCACCCGTCGCGCCGGTCGGGAACCGACCGAACACGTGCAAGGCGCCGGAGCGGGCGGAGCGCACCTTCGCGCGCGCGGGCGACCCCGTCGTCGTGTCCACGGTTCGCCACCATGCGCCCGCGAGCACCGCGAGCCCTGCAACGGCGATCGCGAACTTGGCGACCGCCTCTCCCCCGGCGCCGGCAGCCACGGCGGCGGGCACCGACCACGCAGCGCCCAGCGGCGTCCAGCCGAGGACCGCGGCGGCATCCGCGAACTTCTCCGCCAGATCGCTCGTCGCCCGATCGAGCACCGACAGCAGCCCCGTCACGATCGGACCGGCGAGCACCAGCAGGATCAGCACGATCGTGCCCATGACCTCCCGGCCGCGCCGCGAGCCGCTCGACTGTGCCAGAGACGCCATCAGTTGCGTGGCCACGATGCACGTGGCGACCCCGACGACGACCGCCGGCAGCGCCGCCGCCACGGCAGCGGGCTGCGGCATCCACAGCAGCAGCGAGGAGAGCGCGGCGAGGGAGGTCATGATGCCGGGGATGCCGGTAAGACCGGTCGCGGCGAGCGCGGCCATCAGCTCTCCTCGGCGCAGTGGGAAGGGTGCCAGCCGGGCCGCATCGACGGTCGAATCGAGGCCAGCCAGCAGCAGCGGTCCGAGGAGCCAGCCGAGCAGTAGCGCTGATCCCCCGAGGACCATCACGGCGCCCTTCACCTCGACCGCCTGCGTCGCCGAAAGGAGCACGAACGCGGCGACCACCGCGACGAGCAGTCCGAGCGCCCAGAGGACGCCCAAGCAGAAGCCCACCAGCTGCCAGGGGCGCCGGGACAGGTTGTTCCCGAGTACCCGGTACCGCAGCTTCAGGACGGTCAGGACGGTCGCAGCCACTGCGGACCCTCCGAAGTGTGCCGGCCTCCCACGAGCGCGACGAAACGGTCCTGCAGCGACTCCCCCGCACGCACTTCGTCGACCGTTCCTGCCGCCCGCACCCGCCCGGCGGCGATGATCGCGACGTGGTCGCACATGCGCTGAACGAGGTCCATCGAGTGGCTCGACACGATCACCGTTCCTCCTGAACGGGTGTAGCCGCGCAGCACGTCTTCGATGTTGGCGGCCGACACAGGGTCGACGGACTCGAACGGCTCGTCCAGCACGAGCAGCCTGGGCGCGTGGACGAGCGCGCACGCCAGGGCGACCTTCTTCGTCATGCCGGCGGAGTAGTCCGCGACGATCATTCCCGCCGCCTCACCGAGGTCCATCAGGTCGAGCAGATCGGCGACGCGCGGAGCGATCTGCGGGCGCCGGATGCCGAACATCATCGCGGTGTAGGTGATGAGCTGCTCGCCCGTGAGCCGGTCGAACAGCCGAACACCGTCGGCGAGGTTCCCGATCATGCGCTTCGCGGCGATCGGGTCGGCCCAGACGTCCACGCCGTGCACGTACGCTCCGCCGGCGTCCGGCCGCAGCAATCCCGTCGCCATCGACAGGGTCGTGGTCTTTCCGGCGCCGTTGGGGCCGACGAGACCGAAGAAGGAGCCGGTCGGCACGGTGAGGTCGATCCCGTCCACGGCGACCTTCGGACCGAACTGCTTCCGAAGCCCGGTCAGGTGCAGGGCGGGAGGGCTCGACGTCGGATCGCTCACCGTCCCGAGCCTATCCCGACCGCCGTGCCGCGTGGCCGGCGTGCTACTCCCGAAGTGCGGCGCCAAACCGCTCCGCTGCCACGGCCACCCCGGCGAGCTTCGCCTCGGTTGCCTCGGCCGCCGTGAGCGTACGATCGTCGGCGCGGAAGCGCAGTGCGAAGGTGACGCTCTTCGTGCCGTCCTCGACGCCATGACCGCGATAGTCATCGACCAGGCGGACCGACTCCAGGAGCGGACCCGCGCCCTCGGTGAGCGCGCGGCGCACCTCGGCCGCCGGGATGTCCGCACCGATCACGAGGGACACATCCTGCGTGGCGGCCGGATAGCCCGACAGCGACTCGGCGACCACACGAGTTCCGGCGGCCTCCAGGAGCGCATCGAGGTCGAGTTCGGCGACGATCACGCGACCCGGCAGGTCAGCGGAGGCCGCGACAGCCGGCAGCAGTTCGCCGACATAGCCGACCTCTGCGCCCGCCACCGAGACCGAACCTGCGCGGCCGGGATGCAGTGCCGCGCGCTGCGACTGCGCGATGTCGACGTCTACCCCCGCCGCTGCCGCAATCGCACGGACCGCGTCGACGCCGTCGGCCAGGTCGAAGGGTTCCGCCGCGACACCGGGCTGCTTCGCGATGCGGTCGCCCGTCAGCAGCACGGCGACACGACGAGGTTGCGGGGGCAATGAGGCGTCGAGCGCGGCGAGGGTCGCGGCATCCGGGCGCACCGCGGCGGGCGGGACCACGGTCGTCCCGTAGCGCACGCCGGGGGCGGGGAGGAAGACGGTTCCGGTCTCGAACAACGCGAGATCCGTGAGACCGCGCGACTGATTGCGGTGAGCGACCTGCAGGAGGCCGGGCACCAGGGAGCGGCGCAGGAAGGGCGCCTGCCCGTCGAGCGGG
Organism: Candidatus Microbacterium phytovorans; assembly: GCA_029202445.1. Taxonomy (NCBI): domain Bacteria; kingdom Bacillati; phylum Actinomycetota; class Actinomycetes; order Micrococcales; family Microbacteriaceae; genus Microbacterium; species Candidatus Microbacterium phytovorans. The sequence continues at coordinate 474,311 of CP119321.1, read as the reverse complement.
TTCGCGAGCTTCACACTCGGCAGGTGCTCTCCGGAGGCCGACCCGTGGAGGTCGTTCTGCTCTTCGGTGGTGAAGCCGAATGAGGGGGTCTCGACGAACCCCGCCGCCGCCAGTGCGTTCGCCACGCGCCGACGCCCGGCTTGCTCGGGGGTGAATCCGCGTCCCGAAGGCGGCACGGGCAGAACGGAGGGGATGCGGTCGTAGCCCGTGATGCGAGCGACTTCCTCCGCCAGCGTCCACTTGTCCGTGAGGTCGGGGCGCCACGACGGCGGGATGACCGCCCAGGCGTCGTCATCGTCGGCGGCGACCTCGGCTCCGATGGTCTCCAGCGCAGCGACCACCTCGGCATCCGTGTAGTCCACGCCGATGAGCCCCGACACGAACGGGCGTGGCAGGGTGACGGCCTCGACGAAGACCTCGGCGAACAGCGCGCCGCCACGGTCGTCGAGCGTGCCGCCCGCGTACTCGACCATGAGGTCGGCAACCCGCCGCGCCGCGACGAACGGCACCAGCGGATCGACACCGCGCTCGAAGCGCTTGGAGGCCTCGCTCGGCAGCTTGTGGCGACGGGCGGTGCGCGCGATCGTGACCGTATCGAAGATCGCGGCCTCGATGAGAACGTTGCGCGTCGCGTCGGTCATCTCGGTCGTGCTGCCGCCCATCACGCCCGCCAGTCCGATCGGACCGGACTCGTCGGTGATGAGGAGGTCTTCGGCGTGGAGCGCGCGCTCCTTGCCGTCCAGGGTCGTCAGCTTCTCGCCGGCATGTGCCCGGCGTACCGTAATGCCGCCGGAGAGCCGGTCGAGGTCGTAGCCGTGGATGGGGTTGCCGAGTTCAAGCATCACGTAGTTCGTGATGTCGATGAGGATGCCGAGAGGACGGATGCCGGCGAGTGTCAGACGCGCCACCATCCACGCCGGCGTCGGCTTGGTGGGGTCGACGTCGCGCACGGCCCGCACGACGAACTCGGAGGCGCCGACGCGTCCCCGCACCGGCGCGTCATCGACCACGCGCACCTCGAAGCCGTGGGTCGGTTGGGCGAGCTCGTCGAACGGCCGGTCCGCGGGGTCGCGGAACGGCGCGCCGGTCGCGTGCGAGTACTCTCGCGCCACACCTCGCAGGCTCAGCGCGTAACCGCGATCCGGCGTCACGTTGATCTCCACGGCCACGTCGTCGAGACCGAGGAGCGCAATCGCATCCGATCCCACCTCGGGGTCGAGGCCCAGCTCGACCAGGCGAAGGATGCCGCTGTGCTCCTCACCCAGTCCGAGCTCCTTCGCCGAAGCGATCATGCCGTCGGACACGTGACCGTAGGTCTTGCGCGCGGCGATCGGGAACGGGCCGGGCAGTACGGAACCGGGAAGGGTGACGACGACCTTGTCACCGGCGAAGAAGTTGCGGGCACCGCACACGATGCCGCGGACGCCGCCGTGCGCGTCGCCGACGTCGACCTGGCACCAGCGGATCGTCTTGCCGTTGGCCTGGGGCTCCTCGACGAACTCGACGACCTGACCGACCACGATCGGGCCGGTGAGGTCGAAGCCGTGGACGTCCTCCTCTTCGAAGCCGACGGACACCAGCGACGCCAGCACGTCGTCGGGGGTCGCATCGGCGGCGACATCGACGTACTCGCGGAGCCACGAAAGCGGGACGCGCATCAGACCACCATTCCGAACTGCTCACTGAAGCGGACATCGCCCTCGGCCATGTCGCGCATGTCCTTCACGTCCGAACGGAACATGAGGGTCCGCTCGATGCCCATGCCGAACGCGAAGCCGGAGTACTCCTCCGGGTCGATCCCGGCGGCGCGCAGCACGTTCGGGTTGACCATTCCGCACCCGCCCCACTCGATCCAGCGCGCCCCGCCCTTGAAGGTGGGGTGCCAGAGATCGAGTTCCGCAGACGGTTCGGTGAAGGGGAAGTAGTTGGCGCGGAGTCTGGTCTTCGCCTCGGCCCCGAAGAGCGCGCGAGCCACGTGGTCGAGCGTGCCGCGCAGGTTCGCCATCGTGATGCCCTTGTCGATGACGAGACCCTCGAACTGGCTGAAGACGGGCAGGTGCGTCGCGTCGAACTCGTCGGTGCGGTACACGCGCCCCGGCGAGACGATGTAGATCGGCAGTTCGCGGGTCAGCATCGACCGCATCTGCACGGGGCTGGTCTGCGTGCGCAGGAGGAGGTGGGCGGCGACCGGGTCGACGTAGAAAGTGTCCTGCATCTGCCGGGCGGGGTGGTCGGCATCGAGGTTGAGAGCATCGAAGTTGTACCACTCGTGCTCCAGCTCCGGCCCTTCCGCGACCTCCCAGCCCATCCCGACGAAGATGTCGCCGATCTGGTCCTGCAGGAGCGTGAGGGGATGCCGTGCGCCGACGCGTGTGCGCTGCGGCAGCGCGGTGATGTCGACGCGTTCCGCTTCGAGGCGGGCAGCCGTCTCGGCCTCGGCGAGTGTCTCCTCACGTGCGGAGTATGCCTGCGTCACCCGCGCACGAGCCTGTCCGACGAGCTTGCCGAGCTCGGCCTTCTTGTCGTTGGGCACGTGACGCAGCTGCGCGTTCAGACGCGCCAGAGCAGATCCCTCGGCCGTGTGAGCGTTGCGCGCGATCTTCAGGTCCGCAGACGTCGCGGACGCCTCGAACGCACGCAGCGCCTCGTCGATGGCGGACTCCACCGCCTCTGGCGTGATCTCTACGGGCTGGTTGTCGGGTGCGTCAGACACGAGAATCGAGTCTACCGGCGGCCGGTGATGCGACCGCGCGCGCTACACGGCGTTCGAGTCGTGCTTTCCGAGCCCACGACGCGCCGCCGCGATGTCCGCGGCGCTCTGCGCGCCGATGACCTGGGTGTCGGTGATGTCGTGCGCAGCGACATCCGCGCGCGTGATCCCGGAGTTGCGCGGAGAGCGCCCCAGTCGCTTCTGCGCGATGAAGGCCAGATAGCTGAGCGCGAGGCACATCGCGATGTAGATGACGCCCGCGATCATCGCCGACGGGATGAGCGGCGATCCGAACTGGGCGTTCGAGCCGAGGAGCTTCGCGGTGTAGAGGAGCTCCGGGTAGGTGATGATGAAGCCCAGCGCTGTGTCCTTGAGGGTGACCACGAGCTGCGCGATGATGACCGGCATCATGGCCCGGATGGCTTGGGGCAGCAGGATGAGACGGAGGACCCCCGCCTTACGGAGGCCGATCGCATACCCGGCCTCCTTCTGGCCGCGGGGAAGCGACTCGACTCCCGCCCGGATCACCTCGGCCAGGACGGATCCGTTGTAGGCGATGAGGGCGATCACCACCGCCCAGTAGCTGCTCACCCGGACGCCGATGACGGGCAGGCCGTAGAACAGCAGCATCATGAAGACGAGAACGGGCACTGCGCGAAGGATCTCTACGACGGCGGCGAACGGTCCGCGCACCCAGGCGTGATCCGACATCCGGCCGATGGCCAGCACGAAGCCCAGGATCACCGCGCCCACTCCGGCAGCGGCGAAGGCGGAGACGGTCGCGAGGGTGGCCTGCCCGATCATCTCCCACACGCGCGTGTAGGTGAACAGGTTCCACTTCTCGGCCGACAGCTGGCCGGTGTCGAGCAGCCGCCAGAAGAAGAATGCGAGGACGGCGGCGACCACGACGACCGTGAGGATGCCGATGAGGCGGTTGCGGACGATCGCGCGCGGACCGGGGACGTCGTAGAGCACAGAGCTCATCGTGCGATCCTCCACTTCTTCTCGAATGCCCGCTGGGCGGCTGCCAGCACCAGCACGAGCGCCACGAAGATGGCCATGACGAGGAGGATGGTCACCATCTGGTTCTCGCCGTTCTCGCTCATGTTGGCGCGGATGCTTCCGAGGTTCATGACGGAGAACCCCGATGCGACGGTGGTGTTCTTCAACAGGGCGATGAACACGCTCATCATCGGCGGGATGACCGAGCGCGCAGCCTGCGGGAGCACGACGTAGCCCATGACCTGGCCGAAGCCCATGCCGAGGGCGCGCGCTGCTTCGGCCTGCCCCACCGGCACGGTGTTGATGCCCGAGCGCAGAGTCTCGGCCACATAGGTCGCTGTGTAGATTCCGAGCCCCAGAATCGCCAGCAGGAGGAAGCTGCCGCGCGGGACCTCGATGAGGATCGGTACCGCGAAGGCGAAGAAGAACAGGACGAGGGTGAGCGGGGTGTTGCGGATCGTGTTGACGTAGACGGCCCCCACGACTCGCGCCGCCGGGATCGGCGAGACGCGCATCGCACCCACGACGAAGCCGAGCACGAGCGCGATCACCCCACCTGCCGCGAAGAGCACGAGGGTGCCCACCACGGCCTGTTGCCACAGCTCCGGGTACTCGAAGATCTGGTCCATCACGCTCCTCCTGGCGTCGGACGGGGTCCGGGGCGGCGCTACGCCGCCCCGGACGTAACTCACTCCGCGGGATCGACGGCGGGCTGGGTGCCCTCGACGCCGGCAGCGCCGAGGTTCTTGTCGAAGATCTCCTGCCAGACGTCGCCGCCGTCGGTGAACAGCGTGTTGACGTGCTCGACGAATGCGGTGTCGCCCTTGACGATGCCGACGCCGTAGCGCTCCTCGCTGAAGGGCTCACCGACGACCTTCAGGTTGTCGGGGTCGTTGGCCGCGTAGCCGATGAGGATCGCCTCGTCGGTGGTGACGGCATCCGCCTGACCGTTCTTGACCTGCTCGACGCACTCGGAGTACTTGCTGAGCTCGACCGTCTTGGACGGGGTCTCCTCCTTGATCCGCTGGATCGAGGTCGAACCCGTGACCGAGCACACGACGGTGTCGGCGGTGAGGTCGTCGACGCCCGTCAGCGCAGAGTCCGCGGCTACGAGCAGGCCCTGACCGGTGATGAAATAGGGACCCGCGAAGCTGATCTGCTCCTTGCGGTCATCGGTGATGGAGTAGGTGCCGACGTAGTAGTCGATCTGTCCGTTGATGATGGCCTGCTCACGGTTGGCCGAGTCGACGACCGTGTACGTGATCTTGTCTTCGTCGTAGCCGAGGGATGCCGCGATCCAGCGGGCGATGTCGACGTCGAAGCCGCTGCGCTCACCCGTGGTCGGGTCGAGATAGCCGAGGTTGGGCTGGTCTTCCTTGACGCCGATGTTGACGGAGCCGCGCGAGGTGATCGCGTCGAACGTGGGGCTCCCCTCGAGCGTGACGTCGGTTGCGACGGTCCAGGGGTTCTCCGCCGGCTCGTCACCGCCCTGGCTGGGGTCGGCGCCGGGCGTGCCGCTGTTGCACGCGGTCAGGGCCAGCGCTGCGACGGCAATGCCGGCGAAAGCGCCGGCGACACGGGTGATACGCATGTGATTCTCCTGGTTTCGTTTCGTATCTTCTGGGGCACGCGTCGCTGCAGGACGCGTGGGTCTCAATGGGTGATGAGCTTGGAGAGGAAGTCTTTGGCGCGGTCGCTCTTCGCGTTCGTGAAGAACTCGTCGGGGGTCGCCTCTTCGACGATCTGCCCGTCGGCCATGAACACGACCCGGTCGGCGGCCTTGCGCGCGAATCCCATCTCGTGGGTCACGACGATCATCGTCATGCCTTCCTGCGCGAGGGTGACCATGACGTCGAGCACCTCGTTGATCATCTCGGGGTCGAGCGCGCTCGTGGGTTCGTCGAAGAGCATCACCTTCGGCTTCATGGCCAGCGCGCGGGCGATGGCCACGCGCTGCTGCTGACCGCCCGAGAGCTGCGCGGGGAGCTTCGCCGCCTGATGCCCGACGCCGACGCGGTCGAGCAGCTCCTTGGCGAGCTTCTCGGCCTCCGCCTTCTTCATGCCCTTCACCTTGATGGGTCCGAGCGTCACGTTCTCGAGAATCGTGAGGTGGGAGAACAGGTTGAAGGACTGGAACACCATGCCGACGTCGGCGCGGAGGGCGGCGAGACCCTTCCCCTCCTTGGGGAGTTCCTTCCCGTCGATCGTGATGCTGCCGCTCGTGATGGTCTCGAGGCGATTGATCGTGCGGCACAGCGTCGACTTCCCCGAACCCGACGGACCGATGACCACGACGACTTCGCCGCGGTTGACCGTGAGGTCGACATCTTTCAGGGCGTGGAAATCTCCGTAGTGCTTCTGCACGTTCTCGATGACCACGAGGGGGTCGCCGCGGCGGACGGAGATGTTGGACGTGGCCGGTGCTGACTCGTGTGCTGCGTCGTGCTCAGAAGCCGTCATCCGGCCAGCGTAGGCGCTACCGGGGGTGCGTGCTGGGGTTTTCCACAGCACCTTTACCGATCTGTAACAGGTCCGGAACCTGGCACGCGCGCGTCGCCCGCTGTCCTCAGGATCGGCGGAACAGCGATCGCAGCCAGGCTGCCACACGGCGCCACCAGGGCGGACGCGGGCCCTCGGTGCGGCTGTTCGTCTTGGAGAACGGGCTCACGGCCGCGCTCCGCTGCGCTGCGCGAACGCGCTCTCGTAGAGGCAGACGCTCGCGGCGGTCGCGAGGTTCAGCGACTCGGCTCGACCGTAGATCGGGAGGCGCAGCGTGAGGTCGACCAGCGAGAGCGCGCCGTCTTCCAGCCCCCTCGCCTCGTTGCCGAAGAGCCAGGCGGTCGGCTCGGCCAGTGTCGGCCGATGCGCGAGGAAGTCCTCGCCGCCGACATCCGCCGCGACCACACGCAGCCCGACGCTGTGCGCGCGCGTCACGATGTCGGCGAGGTCGGCTCCGACGGCGATCGGCAGATGGAAGAGCGAGCCCGTCGTCGCGCGGACGACCTTCGGATTGTAGGGGTCGACCGTCCTCCCGGTGAGGATGACGGCATCCGCACCTGCGGCATCCGCCGCGCGGATGATGGTTCCGAGGTTGCCCGGGTCGCGCACCTCTTCACAGATGGCGATGAGTGAGGGCGAAGCCGCGAACACATCCTTCACCGCAGACGGCGACTGCCTCGCCACCGCGACGATCCCCTGAGGCGTCACGGTGTCCGCCATCGCGTCGAGCACGGCCTCTGTCGTGAACTCGATGTCCAGACCGGCGTTCCGGGCGGCGTCGCGCACATCCTGGTGCTTGTCCATCGCCGCGGGAGTCGCGAAGATCTCCACGATCGTGTCGGGGCGGTAGGCGAGAGCCTCACGAGCCGCTTGGGGACCTTCCAGGAGGAAGAGTCCGGTCTCCTGACGGGCGCTGCGCTTGGTCAGCTTGGCAACGGCGCGCACACGCGGGGAACGGGGGTTCTCGAGCACGGTCTCAGTGTAGAGCCGACGCGCTCCCCCGCCGGGAACGACGACAGGGCGCCCTCCGAGGAGGACGCCCTGTCGGGAGTGCGTGGACGCTTACGCCTTGGGTGCGTTGACGTCAGCCGGCAGCGCCTTGCGGGCCGTCTCGACCAGCGAGGTGAACACGGCGGGCTCGTTCACGGCGAGCTCGGCGAGCATACGGCGGTCGACCTGCACACCCGCCAGGCCGAGGCCCTGGATGAAGCGGTTGTAGGTGAGGCCGTTCTGGCGGCTCGCAGCGTTGATGCGCTGGATCCACAGGCGACGGAAGTCGCCCTTGCGCTTGCGACGGTCGCGGTACGCGTAGACGAGCGAGTGGGTGACCTGCTCCTTCGCCTTGCGGTACAGACGCGAACGCTGGCCGCGGTAACCGGAGGCGCGCTCGAGGATGACGCGACGCTTCTTGTGGGCGTTGACAGCCCGCTTGACTCTTGCCATTTCTTCTTACTTCCCTGTGTTCTTCAAACGCTCGATGCGCCGGCGATCAGATGCCGAGCAGCTTCTTGGCGACCTTGGCGTCGCCGGGGGCCAGGATCTTGTCGGCCGACAGACGGCGCGTACGCTTGGTCGGCTTGCCCTCGAAGTTGTGGCGGAGGTTCGCCTGCTGCTTCTTGATCTTTCCGCTTCCGGTGACCTTGAAGCGCTTCTTGGCACCCGAGTGGGTCTTCTGCTTCGGCATGGTTCTTCCTTCGTTGTGGTTCCCGCTGAGCGGGAGTCTGGGGGCCGGCGTGGCCGGAGTGCTTATTCCGCTTCGACCGTCTCGGTGGCCGGAGCCTGACCGGTACGAGCCTCGCGAGCAGCCTGCTTGTTCGCTGCGCGGGCGGCATTCTGCTCGGTCTTGACCTCGGACTTGTTCTTGTGCGGGGCGATCACCATCACCATGTTTCGGCCGTCGATCGTGGGGTTGGACTCCACGGTTCCGAACTCGGCCACGTCTTCCGCGAACTTGCGGAGGAGCCGCACGCCCTGCTCCGGGCGCGACTGCTCGCGACCGCGGAAGAGGATCATCGCCTTGACCTTGTCGCCCGCCTGGAGGAAGCCCTCCGCGCGCTTGAGCTTGGTCGTGTAGTCGTGCGCCTCGATCTTCAGACGGAAGCGCACCTCCTTGAGGATGGTGTTGGCCTGGTTGCGTCGTGCTTCCTTGGCCTTCTGCGCCGCTTCGTACTTGAACTTGCCGTAGTCCATGATCTTGACCACGGGCGGCTTCGAGTTGGGAGCCACCTCGACCAGATCGAGATCGGCTTCCTGTGCAAGACGCAGCGCCACCTCGATACGGACGACGCCGACCTGCTCACCCGCGGGGCCGACGAGGCGGACCTCGGGGACACGGATGCGGTCGTTGGTGCGGGGATCGCTGATGTGCGGAACTCCTCTTCGTGCGGGGACTGCCACCGTGACACAGATGAGTGTCGCGGGCGGAAGATGATCACGTCCACCAGCACGATGCGCGCGCATCGGCTTCCCGTCTTCTGCACCCTGTTCCATGACGGACTACCCTGCGCGAGCGGGGCGGAGTGCGTGACCCGGTAGCCTGGAGCGGCAAGCGCGGGTGGGATGTGATCCTCTTTCGATCCGGAGTAGAACACTCCGGTGCGCGCCAAGTCTAGCAGAGAGCAGCACGTGAACACGATTCGGCCCGAACACGGCGACCAGGGCGAGAGCCACGACGCGCGGCACCAGCGCTGGGAGGAGCAGGAGCGAGCGGCACAGGCAGCCACGCGCGACATCGCCGACGTGCCCGCCGTCGAGGTCATCACGACAGCGGCCGTTCACCTCATGAGCGCCGCCGCCGTCAAGGTGGGGCTGGCCGACGCACCCGAGACGCAGACCGACCTCGACGAAGCGCGCAAGCTGATCAACGCGCTCGCGGGCCTCATCACCGCCGGAGCACCAGAGATCAGCGACATGCACGCCCGGTCGCTGCGCGACGGTCTGCGGTCGCTGCAGCTCGCCTTCCGGGAGGCATCGGTCCTTCCGGACCCCATCGGGCAGGGGCCGGGCGAGAAGTACACCGGACCGGTGAACTGAACGCCGGGATCAGGCTCCTCGTCGAAGCTTGACGGTCACCGAGTCGGCGAGCACAGCGATCCGATCGTCGGCGGCCCAGCGCTGAGCCAGCCGGCCGAGCACGGCGTCGAGCGCTTCGCGGGCCAATCCGTCCATCAGCTCCAACACCACCACGAGCTCGGGACCGCGCAGCCGCGCGTCGGGGTCACCCGCGACGACGGCGACGTCGATCACGGACAACTCGGATGCCACGCTCTCCTGCAAGGCGCGGAAGACCTCCGGCGAGTGGAAGCTCGGCTCCCACGGGATGCCCTGGGCGATGGCCCAGACGGCGGGTCTCCTCACCACGAACTCCGTCTCGGACGTCGGATCGATGACGATCAGATCGGTGTCCTCCGACGACGCCGACAGCGCGACGCGCACCGCCTCGACCGGGATCGGCCGCGCCGTGGCATCCCATCGACGCATCGTGTCGACCGAGCTGAACACCGGTTGCACGCGTCGACCGTCGGGCGCAGCGACCGTCACGATGGAGAGCTCCTGCGTCTTGTCGACGCGGAGACCGCTGGGCGCGAGTCCTTCCTCGCCCTTCTCCGCGATCAACGGAATGAGCACACGCGCCGACCGCAGCGCGTCGACGACCTCCACCTGATCGCCCGTGCCGGCGCGAAACCTCATCAGGGCAGCGAGCAGGGCTGGGTCGGCCGACCCATCGTCGGCCGCGTGCGGGTTGTCCTGGAAACGTCGCCCCTCCCAGGGCACTCCCGCGGAGTCGGCGGCGGGGTGACAGGCGTCGTCAGCCTGCGGCGACATCCAGCGCCTCGGCCAGGGTGAACGCCCCGGCGTACAGGGCCTTCCCGACGATCGCACCCTCGACGCCCAGCGGGACGAGCGCGCGAAGCGCGGCGATGTCGTCGAGGCTGGAGATGCCACCCGATGCGACCACGGGCTTCGGGGTGCGCGCGACGAGTTCGCGGAGCAGCTCGAGATTCGGGCCGCGGAGGGTGCCGTCCTTCGTTACGTCGGTGACGACGTAACGGCTGCACCCGGCATCCTCGAGACGCTCCAGCACCTCCCACAGGTCGCCGCCGTCACGCGTCCAGCCGCGCGCCGCGAGGGTCGTGCCCCGCACGTCGAGGCCGACCGCGATGGCGTCGCCGTAGCGGCCGATGACGTCGGCTGCCCACTCCGGGTTCTCCAGGGCCGCCGTGCCGAGGTTGATGCGCGCCGCGCCCGACTCCAGCGCGGCTTCCAGGGTCGCGTCGTCACGGATGCCTCCGGACAGCTCCACCCGCACGCCCCGCAGCTGCTTGATGACCTTGCGGAGGATCGCGGTGTTGCTCCCCCGGCCGAATGCCGCGTCGAGGTCGACGAGGTGCACCCAGGAAGCGCCGTCCTGCGCCCACTGGAGCGCGGCGTCGACGGGGTCGCCGTAGCTCGTCTCCGTGCCGGCCTCGCCCTGCGTCAGACGGACGGCCTTGCCGCCGGCGACGTCGACGGCGGGAAGGAGGATGAGTTCAGGGGTTGACGCGAAATCGTTCATGGCTCCGGGAGATCTGTCGAGGGCGCGCGTCTGGCGCGCATGCACAAGGAGAGAGGTTATCCCTGCGGGAGGGAATCGACCCAATTCGCGAGAAGACGGATGCCGGCCTCGCCGCTCTTCTCGGGGTGGAACTGCGTCGCCGACAGCGGCCCGTTCTCCACGGCGGCGAGGAACGGGCTGCCGTAGTCGCACCAGGTCACAGCCGGCTCCCGGAACGGACGCATGACCTCGAGCGTCCACTGCTGCACACCGTACGAGTGGACGAAGTAGAACCGCTCCTGCTCGAGACCGCGGAACAGCACGGAACCCTCACCGGGACGCACCGTGTTCCACCCCATGTGCGGCAGCACGGGGGCGTCGAGTTCGATCACCGTCCCCGGCCATTGCGCGAGTCCGTCGGTGACGTCACCGCGCTCGACACCCTGCTCGAAGAGGACCTGCATTCCGACACAGATGCCCAAGACGGGGCGCCCTCCGGCCAGGCGCCGCTCGATCGCCTCGTCGCCTCGGCTGGCACGCAGGGCATCCATCACGGCCCGGAACGCACCGACGCCCGGTACGAGGAGCCCCGCCGCGTCCTGAATGAGTCCGCGATCGGAGGTCAGCCGTGCGTCCGCCCCCGCGGCCACGAGCGCTTTGACGGCGGAGTGCACATTGCCCGATCCGTAATCGAGTACGGCGACCAGAGGTGCGGGGTCGCTCACAGAGCGCCCTTCGTGCTGGGCACACCCTTCACGAGCGGATCGAGTGACTTCGCCTGCCGGAACGCGCGGGCCAGCGCCTTGTACTCGGCCTCCGCGATGTGGTGCGGGTCGCGGCCGCCCAGGACGGTCACGTGCATCGTGAGGCCCGCGTTGAAGGCGATCGCCTCGAAGGTGTGGCGCACGAGCGAACCCGTGAAGTGGCCGCCGATGAGGTGGTGTTCGAAGCCGGCGGGCTCACCCGTGTGCACGAGGTAGGGCCGGCCGCTGATGTCGACGACGGCCTGCGCGAGCGCCTCGTCGAGCGGGACGAGTGCGTCGCCGTATCGGGAGATGCCGGTCTTGTCGCCGAGGGCCTGGCGGATCGCCTGGCCGAGCACGATGGAGACATCCTCGACCGTGTGGTGTGCGTCGATGTCGGTGTCGCCCGACGCGCGCACCGTCAGGTCGGTGAGGGAGTGCTTCGCGAACGCGGTGAGCAGGTGATCGAAGAACGGGACGGTCGTGTCGATGTGGCTGACCCCGGACCCGTCGAGGTCGAGTTCCAGCTCGACGGTGGACTCGCTCGTCGCGCGGCGCAGTGTCGCCGTCCGGGAGGTGCTCATGGGCCGATTGTACCGAGGCGGGGGCGCACCCCGCGTCGTGTTGCGGGGGCGGTGACCTCGCTCGCGACCCAGGGTGGACGAACGTCAGAGCGAGGCGAGCGCCTCGAGGAAGGCGGTGGACTCGTCGGCCGTTCCCGCCGTCACACGAAGGCTGTGGGCGATCCCGACGTCGCGGATGAGCACGCCCCGGTCGTAGAGGCCCTGCCACGTCGCGGCCGGATCGTCGACTCCCGAGAAGAGGACGAAGTTGGTCCAGCTCTCGAACGGGGTGTAACCGAGCGCATCGAGGGTGGCGGAGATCCGATCGCGCTGAGCGACGATCTCGTCGACCATCGACAGCATGGTGGGAGCATGGCGCAGCGCGGCCGTCGCCGCCGCCTGCGTCAGGGCACTGAGGTGGTACGGAAGGCGCACGAGACGCAGCGCGTCGATGACGCCCGGGTCGGCGGCGAGGTACCCGACACGCGCACCCGCGAAAGCGAAGGCCTTACTCATCGTGCGCGAGACGACCAGCCGCTCCCGGCCGGGCAGCAGGGTCAATGCCGACCGCTCCTCGCGCGGCGCGAACTCCTGGTAGGCCTCGTCGACGATCACGATCCCGCGGGATGCCTCGTAGACGGCGTCGATGACCTCGAGCGACATGGGGGTGCCAGTGGGGTTGTTGGGTGCGCAGAGGAAGATGACGTCCGGGTCGGCCGCGGCGACCTGAGCGGATGCCGAGTCCGACGACACCGTGTAGTCGGGGTCGCGCACGCCGGCGACGTACTCGGCGCCGGTCGCCCGGGTGAGGAGCGGATACATCGAATAGGTGGGTCCGAATCCGAACGCCCGGCGTCCCGGCCCTCCGAAGGCCTGGAGCAGGTGCTGGAGCACTTCGTTCGACCCGTTCGCCGCCCAGATCTGATCGCGATCGAGCCCGTGTCCCAGGTAGTCCGCGAAGCCCTCGCGCAGGGCGGTGAACTCCCGGTCGGGATAGCGATTGACCTCACGCAGAGCGAGGGCGATGCTATCGAGAATGTCGTCGGCGACCTCTTCGGGCACCGGGTGCGTGTTCTCGTTGACGTTCAGCGCGACGGGGAGAGGCGCTTGCGGAGCACCGTAGGGCGTCAGCCCACGAAGATCGTCGCGGAGGGGAAGATCCTCGAGGCGGGCGCGTCCGTCGGTAGGAGAACTCACTCCCCCATGCTACGGCGCGCCTCAACGCGAGCGAGAAACGCACGTAGCCGAGAGTGACACATCACGACGCGCGCGGGGAGCCGCTCACGAGCTGCAGGAATGTCAGTCGCGAGGCGCGTACTCGGCCGGGATCGCGAGAGTGTCGCCCGCGACGAGCTCCGCGGAGCCAAGGGCGTTGAGCCGGGCGATCGCGTCGACGACGTCACGGGGATCGGCCGCTGGCGCGACCTCTTCCGCGATGGACCACAGGCTGTCACCGGGAAGCACGGTGACAGAGGTGAACGCCCCCTCCGGCGCCCCGTGATCGGCCGACGCCAGCGCGCCACCTCCGGAGACGATCGCGATGCTCAGCGCGGCGATCGCCGGGAGAGCGGCGAGGAAGGCCACGACACGGCGGCCGCGCACCGTCAGGCGCAGACGCGTCGCCGAGGTCAGCGAGGGTGCTGCGGCGATATCGATGGTGGTCATGAGTCCTCCTGGGGTTCGGAACTTCGTACCCGACCCTCGGCCGGGAGAGCCGGGTACGAAGTTCTTTTCCGAATCTATCTTCGATACATCTAGAGTGTCAAGCACGTCCGACATCGGAGATGAATCGAACGCGACACGCGATCCACTCCCGTCCACCAGCGGCGGAACCGGATACGGTTTCGACAACAAGACCCCATCACCTACCTCCGACATTCGAAGGCGTAGACCTTCCGGAGGGCTCGAGAGGAGCGCGGCCATGGACGAGATCCGGTCATCCCGGGACAGGCCCCAGACCCGACGGCGCACGTCGCTGAGCGACAAGCAGCTGGCTATCCTCGAGGTCATCCAGCGCTCGATCGCCCACCACGGCTACCCGCCGAGCATGCGGGAGATCGGCGACGCGGTCGGCCTGAAGTCACTCTCGAGCGTCACGCACCAGCTCAACCAGCTCGAGCTCAGCGGATACCTGCGGCGCGACCCGGGCAAGACGCGCGCCATGGAGGTGCTCATCGACCTTCCCGGCAGCGCCGCCGAGAACCCCGCCGACGAAACCCCCTCGGTGGGGGACGCGGCGATGGTGCCGCTCGTCGGCCGGATCGCCGCCGGCATCCCCATCACGGCCGACCAGCAGGTCGAAGAGATCTTTCCGCTCCCCCGCCAGCTCGTCGGCAAGGGCGACCTGTTCATGCTGAAGGTCAGCGGCGAGTCCATGATCGACGCGGCGATCTGCGATGGCGACTGGGTCGTCGTCCGATCGCAGGCGACGGCCGACAACGGCGAGATCGTGGCCGCGATGCTGGACGGCGAGGCCACCGTGAAGACGTTCCGCCAGCGCGACGGTCACACCTGGCTCCTGCCGCGGAACACCGCCTTCGAGCCGATCCTTGGCGATGAGGCCGTCGTCCTCGGAAAGGTCGTGGCGGTGCTCCGCGCCGTCTGAGCGCAGCGCCGATCATACGGAGGCCGCGAGCTTCTCCCTCACACGCGCCGTGGCATCGACGAGATTCCTCAACGACGCGACGGTCTCGTCGTAACCGCGGGTCTTGAGCCCGCAGTCCGGATTGACCCACACCTGCGCGAGCGGTAGACGCGCCGCGGCGCGTTCGAGCAGTTCGGCCACCTCGTCGGTGGACGGGACGCGCGGTGAGTGGATGTCGTAGACACCCGGGCCGACGCCATGCCCGAAGCCCGACGCGGCGATGTCGTCGATCACCTCTCCGCGGCTGCGCGCGGCTTCGATCGAGGTCACGTCCGCGTCGAGGGCCTCGATCGCGCCGATCACGACGTCGAACTCGGAGTAGCAGAGGTGGGTGTGCACCTGCGTGTGCGGTTGCGCGCCGGCGGTAGCCAGCGTGAACGATCCGACGGACCAGTCGAGGTACGCGGGCTGATCCGCGGCCTTGAGGGGAAGGAGCTCGCGCAACGCGGGTTCGTCGACCTGGATGATGCGGACCCCTGCTGCCTCCAGGTCGGTGATCTCGTCGCGCAGCGCGAGGGCCACCTGGTTCGCCGTCTCACTCCACGGCTGATCGTCGCGTACGAAGGACCATGCGAGGATCGTGACCGGTCCCGTCAGCATGCCTTTGACGTGGCGATCCGTGAGCGACTGCGCGAACCCCGTCCAGGCGACCGTGATGGGCGCCCGACGCGCGACATCCCCCCACAGGATCGACGGTCGCGTGGCTCGAGATCCGTACGACTGGACCCACCCATGGCGCGTCACCGCGAAGCCGTCAAGATGCTCGGCGAAGTACTGCACCATGTCGTTGCGCTCGGCCTCGCCGTGCACGAGGACGTCCAGACCCAGCTCCTCCTGCAGAGCGATGACGCGTGCGATCTCCTCGCGCAGGAACCGGTCGTACTCCCCCGCGGAGAGCTCTCCCCGCGCATGCGCCGCGCGAGCACGTCGGATGTCTGCGGTCTGCGGGAAGGAGCCGATGGTCGTCGTGGGCAGGACCGGCAGATCCAGGTCACGCTGCGCCTGTCGACGCGCTTCGTCGTCGACGCGAACGAAATCGGCGTCGTTCAGTGCGGCCGTGCGCTCCCGCACCGCACCGTCACGAACACCCCGCGCCGCGGCACGGTCGGCGAGCGCGGCTGTGGCGTCGTCGAGGTCGGGCCGGATCGCGTCGACACCCTCGCGGAGTCCGTGCGCCAGCGTGACGACCTGCGCGGTCTTCTGGTCGGCGAAGGCCAGCCAGCCCACGAGTCGGGGGTCGAGGTCGGGCTCGTCGGTCACGTCGTGCGGCACGTGCTGCAACGACGTCGACGTGGTCGCCACGACCTGCGCAGCACCCAGGCCGCTCAGTGCGCCGAGGTCGCTCCAGGCACGTTCCAGGTCACCGCGCCAGACGTTTCGGCCGTCTATGACACCGCCCAGGAGCACCTTCTCGGTCAGGCCCGGCACGGATGCCGGCACTTCACCACGCCGAAGGTCCAGCGCGATCGCCTCGACGGGCGCGGCCGCGAGCACCCGCCAGGCGTCGTCGGAGAGCTGAGCGTACCCGGCGGCCACCAACAGCTGCGGTCGCCCGGCGGCTGCTCCCAGTACGGCGTAGGCGCGCTCGGCGGCGTCAGCCAACTCGCGCTCCGTCAGCGCAAGAGACTGACTGACCAGCGCCGGCTCGTCGACCTGCACCCACTCGGCGCCCGCGTCGCGGAGCTCCGCGAGGAGCGCCGAGTAGACGGGCAGGAGGTCATCGAGCCGGTCGAGGGGACGGAAACCCTCGGGTGCGCCGTCCGACGGCTTGGAGAGGGCGAGGAACGTCACCGGGCCTACGAGCACGGGCCGCGTGAGGTAGCCCTCGGTGCGCGCTTCCCGAAGCTGCGCGGCGAATCGGTCGCCCGACCGCGAGAACAGCGTCTCGGGCCCGATCTCGGGAACCAGGTAGTGGTAATTGGTGTCGAACCACTTCGTCATCTCGAGCGGCGCTCGCTCCTCGTCGCCGCGCGCGACGGAGAAGTACGCCGAAAGGCCGATGTTGCCGTCGGCATCCCTCAGCGGATCGAACCGCGACGGGATGGCTCCGACGGCCACCGCCAGATCGAGGACCTGGTCGTAGTACGAGAACGTCTCCGGGATGGAAGAGTCGTCACGCCCGAGCCCGAGGCTCGCCAAGCGCGCGCGCGTCTGAGCGCGCAGCGTCGCCGCGGTCTGCTCCAGTTCCGTCTCCGAAGACCGCCCTGCCCAGTGCGACTCGACCGCACGCTTGAGTTCGCGACGTCGACCGATGCGGGGATAGCCGAGGATCGTTCCGGCGGGGAAGGTCATGCGGGGTTCTCCTGTTCGAGGGGACGGATACCGGCCTCGCGGAGCACCGCGAGCACCGTGTCGTGATTGTTGAAGGCGTACAGGTGCACACCAGGGGCACCACCGTCGAGGACGGCGTGGGCGAGCCCGGCCGCGTGGGCGATACCGACCTCACGCTGTTCCTCGGTGTTCGATGCCCGATCGAGCGCGCTGCCGAGCCCGGCGGGGCGCGCGTCGCCGGTGAGTTGGAGCACCCGAGCGAGACGTCCCGGGGAGGTGAGCGGCATGAAGCCGGGAAGGATGGGGATGCGGACACCGGCATCCCGGGCCCGATCGACGAAGTCGAGATAGTCGTCGGCCTCGAAGAACAGCTGCGTGATGGCCAAAGTCGCGCCCGCGGCCTGCTTGGCCAGCAGCGCGTCGATGTCCTCGTATCGGTGGCGTGACCGGGGGTGGCCGTTGGGGAAGGCGGCGACCGAGATCTGCACGCGCTCGCGCGGGGCGACTCGAGCGGCCCCGGGGACGCCGGGCACCTCCGCCTCGCTGTACGGCGCCCGCTCCGCCTGGACGCGATCGATCAGCTGCACGAGCTGGGCGGCGCTCTCGAGGTCGCCGAGGAAGGCGTCACCCTCGGACGCGCCGACGGGCGGGTCTCCGCGCAGCGCCAGGAAACGGGTGACTCCGGCGTCGAGGAACTCGCGGATGAGTGCCGTCGCGTCGGCGAGCGTGCTGCCGACGCAGGTCAGATGCGCCAAGGGCGGCACCGACGTCTCTCGCAGGATGTGCGTGAGCACCTCGAGCGAACGGCCACCAGACGAGCCGCCCGCGCCGAACGTCACCGAGATGAACTCGGGCGACACGCGCGCGAGCTGCCGGATGGTCTCGTGCAGCGCCGGCATCCCTTCGGGCCGGCGCGGCGGGTACACCTCGAAGGAAACGGGCACGGATGCCGGGGCGGCGGCCTCGGCGGCGGGATGCGACATGACAGATGGGTCCAGGGCGGGTCAGCGGGGGTGAGGCCGGTCGGCCGCGACCGCAACAGGCTGCGGTCTGCGGGCGGGTGCCGGGCTCGGCTGTCGCTCCTGCCCGTGGCGCGATAGGCGGCCTCCGGGCTGTCCCGGCCGGAGCCGGGTCGATGCCCCCACTCTAGGACCCCGCCGGGACGAGCCGCCCTTCTGTGACGTGTTGTTTCGCATCGACGGTCCCGGCACGGCGCGTACCGTGGAGGGATGGTCGACACACTCCCCTACGGCTCCTGGCCGTCCCCGCTGTCCGCCGCCGCTGCCGCCGCGGCCGCGCCGCGCTTCGACGGGGCCGCGTTCGTCGGCGACGAGATCTGGTGGGGAGAATCGATCCCCTCGGAGGGCGGACGGACCGCCGTACGCCGCCGTGACGCGGGCGGGCGGATCGTCGACGTGCTCCCCGCACCGTGGAACGCCCGCTCCCGGGTGCACGAGTACGGCGGTGGATCGTGGGCGGCGTCGCCCGACGGGCTCCTGTTCTTCGTGGAGAAGAGCGATCAGCGCATCTGGCTCCTCCGGGCCGACGGAACGACCGTCGCGCTCACCGACGACGACGGCGACGTCCGCTACGGCGGACTGTCCTGGCAGCAGGGGACGCTGCTGGCCGTACGCGAAGCGCACGGGCGCTCGCCCGTTCCCGCACGATCGATCGTCGCGATCTCGACGGCGGGGCACCTGACCACGTTGACCGAGGGCAGCGACTTCCTCGCCCAGCCCGCGCTCTCCCCCGACGGCGGACGACTCGCGTGGGTCGCGTGGAATCATCCCGACATGCCGTGGGATCGCACGACCCTCCAGCTGGGACGGGTCGCGCACGGCCGGGTGACCGAGGTGCGCACCGTCTCGTCGGGCCGCACGGCGGCGCTGCAGCCGGAGTGGACCGCGGAGGGAGATCTACTCTTCCTCGACGACCCGACGGGACGATGGAACATCTTCCGCGTCTCGGACGAGACCGCTCCCGCGGCCGTGTCCCCCGCCGATGCCGACACCGGCGGAGCACTGTGGGTTTTGGGTTCGCGCTGGTACGCGCCCCTACCGGACGGCGGTGCCCTGGCGGTGCGCACCGACGGTCACGATGAGGTCGTCCTGGTGGACCGGGCTGGAGTCGTCACGTCTGTGGACATCCCCGTCCGCAGCCGTGCACTCGTGGAGGCCGTCGATGGTCCGCGCGTACTCCTGTCAGGCGCCGCGCCGGGTGTGAGCGGCGTGTGGGCCGTGGACACCGTCCATGGATCGGTCGAACTCGTCCGCGGCGGCGGCTTCGAGGGCGATCCGGCCTGGCTGCCGCAGGGGCGCGGCGTCACCTTCGACGGCCCCCACGGCCCCGTCCACGCCGTCGACTACCGGCCGACGCATCCTCATGTCGTCGGTCCCGACGGCGAGCGGCCTCCCTACCTCGTGTGGGTGCACGGCGGGCCGACGGCGCACGTGGGCGACGTGGCCGAGCCGAAGGTGGCCTACTTCACGAGCCGCGGCATCGGCATCCTGGACGTCAACTACGGCGGGTCGACGGGGTACGGGCGCGCGTACCGCGAGCGGCTGCGTGGCCAGTGGGGGGTCGTCGATGTCGACGATGTCGTGGCAGCAGCGTCGGGCTTCGCAGCCGAGGGTGGAGCCGATCCCGCCCGGTTGGCCATCGAGGGCGGTTCCGCGGGCGGGTGGACGGTGCTTGCCGCCCTCGTCGGCAGCGACGCCTTCGCGGCGGGGGTGTCGAGGTACGGCGTCGGCGATGCGCGCGCCCTGGCCGCCGACACGCATGACTTCGAGGCCCGCTACCTCGACGGCCTGATCGGCCCATTGCCCGAGGCGGAGCAGCTCTATGTCGAGCGCTCGCCCCTCAGCCGCCCCGAAGGATTCCGCGTGCCGCTGCTCATTCTGCAGGGCGCCGAGGATGCCGTCGTGCCGCCGGCGCAGTCCGAAGCCATCCGCGACGCCCTCGCCGCGCGCGGGGTGCCTCGCGCGTACGTGCTGTACGACGGTGAAGGCCACGGCTTCCGGCGCCAGGAGACGGTCGTCCACGCCCTGGAGACCGAACTGGCCTTCCTGGGGGCGGTGTTCGGATTCCCCACGCCGGACGTGCCGCCGATCGACCTCCGTCCCGGAACTCGGGATGCCGGAGCTCCGGCGACCGACGTTGAGACGACCGAGGGTCGAACGACGGAGGATCAGACGAGGTAGGGCGAGAGCTCTGCGGCCAGACGCGCGTCGACGTGGGCGTGCACCGCGGTGCCGCCCTCCTCGTGAGCGGTCGAGACGATGTGACCCGATTCGTGCACCGCGTTGACGAGGTCGCCACGGTCGTAGGGCACGAGGGCACGCACCTCCACGGCAGGCAGCGGCAGCGCGGATTCGACGGCCGCGCGGAGTTCGGCGACGCCCTCCCCCGTCCGTGACGACACGAAGAGAGAATCCGGCTCGAGACCCCGCAGCACCAGCCGGGTGTCGGGGTCGACGAGGTCGGCCTTGTTGAACACCACGAGCTCACGAACCGAACGCGCGCCGACGTCGGCCATCACGTCACGAACGGTCGCGAGCTGAGCCGCGGGGTCCGGGTGCGAGCCGTCGACGACGTGGACGATCACATCGGCATCGGCGACCTCTTCCAGCGTGGAACGGAACGCCTCGACGAGCTGGTGCGGGAGATTGCGGACGAAGCCGACGGTGTCGGTGAGCGTGTAGATACGACCGTCGGTCGCCTGCGCGCGGCGCACCGTGGCATCCAGGGTGGCGAACAACGCGTTCTCCACCAGGACTCCGGCGCTGGTCAGCCGGTTCAAGAGGCTCGACTTTCCGGCGTTCGTGTATCCCGCGATGGCCACGGAGGGGATGGTGTGGCGCTTGCGCTCCGCCCGCTTCGCCTCGCGCGCCGGCGCGAAGTCACGGATCTGACGTCGAAGCTGAGCCATGCGGGTACGGATGCGGCGCCGGTCGAGCTCGATCTTCGTCTCACCCGGTCCGCGCGAGCCCATTCCCGCACCTCCCGCGCCGACCTGTCCACCGGCCTGACGGGACATCGACTCACCCCATCCGCGCAGGCGCGGAAGAAGATACTCGAGTTGGGCGAGTTCGACCTGCGCCTTGCCCTCACGGCTCTTCGCGTGCTGGCTGAAGATGTCGAGGATGACGGTGGTGCGATCGATGACCTTGACCTTCACCACGTCCTCGAGGGCGCGCCGCTGGCTGGAGGCCAGTTCGGTGTCGGCCACGACCGTGTCGGCGCCGACGGCGGCGACGAGGTCGCGCAGCTCGGCAGCCTTGCCACGGCCGATGTAGGTCGCGGGGTCGGGGTGGGGACGACGCTGCAGGACACCGTCGAGGACGACGGCGCCGGCCGTCTCTGCGAGGGCGGCGAGCTCGCGGAGCGAGTTCTCGGCATCGTCCTGCGAGCCCTGGGCGTACACGCCGACCAACACGACGTTCTCCAGCCGGAGCTGCCGGTACTCGACCTCCGTGACGTCTTCGAGTTCGGTGGACAGGCCCGCGACACGGCGCAGCGCGGCCCGCTCTTCGCGGTCCCACTGTTCACCGTCGACGTCGCCGTACGCGACGGTCGATGCGTCCTGAAGCGCCTGCGCGGCACCGAAGACGCGCACCCCGGATCGCCCGTCGGCGTGTGCGAGCACGCGGTCCACCGGGTCCACCGGCGTCTCGTCGGTGCTCTGCGGGGTGGTCGTGTCGGTCATGTGGTCCTTTCGCCGTGGTCCGCACAGACGTGCGGCCATCGTGCACTCTAGCCTCCCGTACTGGGAGGTCCTCCGCTACGCTCGGAGTCGATGTCGAGCGATCACTACTTCAGTGCGTCCCCGGCCAGTGCGGAGAACCTCCGTCGCATCCGCGTCTCGCTCGCCGGACGTGACGTCGAGGTCACCACGGCCGGCGGCGTCTTCAGTCCTGACCATGTCGACTCCGGCACGGCCGTTCTCCTGGCGAACATGCCGCCCGCGCCCCCGGGAGGCCACATCCTCGACCTCGGGTCAGGATGGGGTCCGATCGCCCTCACTCTCGCGCTGGAAGCACCGCACGCGACGGTGTGGGCGGTCGATGTCAACGAACGCGCACTCGACCTTGTGCGACGCAATGCTGCCGCCCTCGGCCTTACCAATATCAACGCCGCGCTCCCCGACGATGTTCCCGACGACGTCACCTTCCGCACGATAAGGTCCAATCCCCCCATCCGGGTCGGGAAGCACGAGCTCCACGGCCTG
Organism: Candidatus Microbacterium phytovorans; assembly: GCA_029202445.1. NCBI lineage: Bacteria > Bacillati > Actinomycetota > Actinomycetes > Micrococcales > Microbacteriaceae > Microbacterium > Candidatus Microbacterium phytovorans. The sequence goes on along the minus strand of CP119321.1, from coordinate 452,118 downwards.
CTGGAGCGTTGGATACCGCGGCTCGATGAACGCAGTGACGCGTGGCTCGTCGTGCAGCGCAATCTCGGCTCCGATTCGCTGCAGCGCTGGTTGGCCGCCACGTGGGAGCACGGCTACAGCGTGTCTCGAGCGGCGACAGGTCGCGGCTTCCGGGTCCTCAGGGTGCGGCGGCACGGATCGCCGCCGACCGCAGCCATCCCGCTTCCGGACGGCACCGAGACCGCGTGAGGAGCCTCGCGCTCAGGCGAGGGTGACCTGTCCCGAGTAGACGAGGACAGCCGGGCCGGACAGGAGCACGTGCTCGCCGTCTTCGTGGTGGGTGATGCGCACACCCAGGCGGCCTCCGGGAACGTCGACGCGCCAGCGTTCCGGGGCTCGCTCACCCGCCCACAGCCGCACCGCGAGCGCCGTCGCGGCGACTCCCGTGCCGCAGGACAGCGTCTCACCCACACCACGTTCGAAGACGCGCATCGTCACCGCACCGACGCCGTCGTCGACGAGGGGATCGGCAGGGACGACGAACTCGATGTTCGCCCCTGCGGGCGGCTCCGGTGTGAGCCGCGGCTGCACGGTGAGGTCGAGCCCCTCGAGCTCGTCCGCGCTCGAGAGAGCCACCACGACGTGAGGGTTGCCGACATCGATCGCCTGGCCCGGGCGCGGGATGTCGAGCCCTCGAGCCCGCACGGTGACCTCGTCTGCCTCGCCGCGCCACCGGCCGAGGTCGACTTCGAAGCCGTCCTCACTCCGCGTCAGCGTCTTCGTTCCGGCGCGCGTGCCCACGAGGAGCGTCGCACCGTCGGGGAGGTCGACGAGTCCACTGTCGACGAGGTAGCGCGCAAATACGCGGATGCCGTTGCCGCACATTTCGGCAGCGGACCCATCGGCGTTCCGGTAGTCCATGAACCACTCCGCGTCGGGGGTGGCGGCACCTTCCGGGAGGTCTCGGGAGCGCACGACCCGCAGGATGCCGTCGCCGCCGATGCCGAACCGGCGGTCGCACAGCGCCGCAACCTGCCCATCGCTCAGCGACAGCACGCCGTCGACATCCGGGACGATCACGAAGTCGTTGCCGGTGCCGTGGCCCTTGGTGAACGGGACGGTGAGCGCAGTGGACACCCGTCAAGTCTAGGCGGGCCGGATGCGGGGCATCAGTCCGCGATGAGTCGCTTCCCGGTCGTCCACACCTCGAAGGGCTCGAAACCGAGCGAGGAGTAGAAGTCGTGCACCTCGACATTCTCGGTGCGCACCATCAATTGCACCTTCGGGCACCCCAGGTCGATCAGGAGTTCCTCCGCGCGCTCCACGAGACGGCGGCCGATGCCTTCGCCCCGGCGATCGGGACTGCTGGCGAGATAGTAGAGCCATCCGCGGTGGCCGTCATAGCCCGCCATCACCGAGCCGACGATCTCAGAGCCGTCGACGGCAACGAGGAACAGCTCCGGCTGGACGCGGAGCTTGCGTGCGATGTCCTGGTGCGGATTGTTCCACGGGCGGGTGAGCCCTGTCTCCTGCCACAGCGAGATGACGGGTTCCGTGTCGGCGAGTTCGAAAGCGCGGATGTCGAGGGTCATGCCGTCGAGTCTGCCAGCGCACCGGGGTCCGTGTCGGGCGGATACCAGGCGATCTCCGGGTACCGACGGAACCAGGACACCTGCCGACGGGCATAGCGGCGGGTGAGCGACTGCGTGGCGGCGATCGCTTCCGCCTCCGTCAGCCGTCCATCGAGCTGGTCCGCGGCCTGCGCGTACCCGATGGCACGGGAGGCAGTGGGTCCGTCGGCGAGCCCGAGCCCCTGCAGGTGGCGAACTTCGTCGAGGAGCCCGCTCGCCCACATCTGCTCCACGCGGCGGTCGAGGCGGGCCACGAGCTCTGCGCGGTCGAGATGGACGCCGAGCAGCGTCGTGCGCGGATGCCACAGCACCGGCGTATCGGGGAGGGCCGCGCCGTGCGTGGGCTCACCCTGAGCGAGGACTTCCAGTGCGCGCACGATGCGACGCCCGTTGCGCGGATCGACGCGGTCGGCCGTGTCGGGGTCGAGCGCGCGCAGTCGGGCGTGCAGGGCCTGCGTCCCTTCGCGGGCGAGGTCTTCCTCCAACCGCGCGCGGAGCGCGTCGTCGTGTGGCGGGAATCGGAAGTCGTAGACGACGCTGGACACGTACAGGCCCGACCCGCCGACGAGGATGGCGTCCGAGCCGCGGGAGAAGATGGCTTCGATGGCGCCCCGTGCCTGGCCCTGGTACCACGCGACTGCTGCTTCGTCGGTCACCTCGAGGACGTCGAAGAGGTGATGCGGGATGCCGCGCCGCTGCGCGGGCGGCAGCTTGGCGGTGCCGATGTCCATGCCGCGGTAGAACTGCATGGCATCCGCGTTGACGATCTCGGCGGGGCGGCCCCGCGAGGCCAGTTCTTCGCCGAGCCGCAGCGACAGCTCGGTCTTGCCGGTTCCGGTAGCGCCCACCACCGTCCACAGGCGTGGCAGGCGGGTCGATTCGCCGGCTGCCCGAACGGATGGCCCTGGCGTGGTCACGCCCCTGCGGGACGCAGCGCCGGCAGCCCCAACGACACGGCGCGCGGTGCCCCGTCGACAGCGGACGCGGGGACGCCGCACGACTCTGCCTGCGCCCGATCCCATGCGTCCCCTGCGCGAGTGCGTCGGATGCGCAGCGATCCGCCGTCGGTGCTGTCGGCGAGGAGGTGGAAGGGGGCGGCGTGCGTCACGGTGACGGTGACGACATCGCCCGGACGGGGCACGGCCGATCCGGCCGGCAGCTCGAAGTGGACGAGGCGGTTGTCCTCGGCGCGTCCGGTGAGCCGGTGGGTCTCGGCATCCTTCTTGCCCTCGCCGGCGGAGACGAGCACCTGCAGTTCGCGCCCCAGCTGACGCTGGTTCTCCTCGAGCGAGATGCGCTCCTGCAGGGCGACGAGGCGCTCGTACCGGTCTTGGACGACGGCCTTCGGCACCTGGTCGGGCATGGTGGCTGCGGGGGTGCCTTCGCGGATCGAGTACTGGAAGGTGAACGCGCTCGCGAAGCGCGACTCCTCGACGACCCGGAGAGTCTCCTGGAAGTCCTCCTCGGTCTCTCCCGGGAAGCCGACGATGATGTCGGTGGTGATCGCCGCGTGCGGCATGCGGGCACGCACGCGATCGAGGATGCCGAGGAACCGCTCGCTGCGGTACGAGCGGCGCATGGCCTTGAGGATGCGGTCGGACCCGGATTGGAGCGGCATGTGCAGCTGCGGCATCACCGCCGGGGTGTCGGCCATCGCGTCGATGACGTCATCGGTGAAGGCGGCGGGGTGTGGACTGGTGAACCGGATGCGCTCGAGCCCGGGAATCTCGCCCGCGGCGCGGAGGAGCTTGCCGAAGGCCTGGCGATCGCCGAACTCCACGCCGTAGCTGTTGACGTTCTGTCCGAGGAGCGTGACTTCGATCGCGCCGTCGTCGACGAGCAGCTTGATCTCGCTGAGGATGTCGCCGGGACGGCGGTCCTTCTCCTTGCCGCGGAGGCTCGGGACGATGCAGAAGGTGCAGGTGTTGTTGCAGCCGACCGAGATCGAGACCCAGCCGCTGTGGACGGCATCGCGCTTGGTCGGCAGCGTAGACGGGAAGACCTCCAGCGCCTCGAGGATCTCCAGTTCCGCATCACCGTTGTGTCGCGCGCGCTCGAGCATCCCCGGCAGAGACCCCATGTTGTGGGTACCGAAGACGACATCCACCCACGGCGCCTTCTGGAGCACCGCGTCTTTGTCCATCTGGGCAAGGCACCCGCCGACAGCGATCTGCATGCCTTCGTGTCGGTCTTTGCGGCTCTTGAGGTGCCCGAGCGTGCCGTACAGCTTGCCGGCGGCATTGTCGCGGACCGCGCACGTGTTGATCACGACGACGTCGGCCTCGCTGCCGGCCTCCGCGCGGACGTAGCCTGCGCTCTCCAGGGAGCCGGAAAGCCGCTCGGAGTCGTGCACGTTCATCTGACAGCCGAAGGTGCGCACCTCATAGGTGCGCGCCGTACCGTCGGCGGCGATAGACGCCGGCGAGCTTTCGATGATCGTCGGGGCGGAGGACGGGGAAGTCATGATGGGCTCCATTGTACGAGCCACCCTCCCCTCACCTCTCCGACCGACCGAGCGGCGCACTCATCGTTGCGCGTCAGCGGAATCGGACACCCGACGATGGGCCGCCCGCTTCGTCGAGCGCCTGTCGCGCCGCCGACATCGCGAGACTCCCCGCGAACCCGCGGCGCGCCAACTGACCGTGCAGACGCCGCATCGCCGTGTCCCGATCGAGCGAGACGAGATTGCGGGCCTTCTGCCGCGCAAACGCCAACGCACGCTCGGCATCGTCGTCGGGAAGCTCCGCCAGAACGGCATCAATCACCTCTCGACCGAGACCCCGCGCCGCGAGCGTCTGTGCGACCGAGTGCCGGCCTTGCGCCTTACGATCTGTCGCCACGTGCACCAGCTGCTCGGCCAGACGCATGTCATCGAGGTAGCCGTGCCCGAGAAACGCCGCCACGATCGCGTCGATCTCCTGCGGGTCGAGTTCGTGCTGCGCCAGCACGCCTCTCGCCTCGCGTTCGGACAACGAGCGCCCTCGCAGCTTCGTCAGTAAGGCCGTCTCGGCGTGCCTTCTGACGTCGGCCCGATCGCTCTCCAGTAACGGGACGTCCCCCGCCGAGGTCTCGGCCTCTGTGTGGTCGACGATCCAACTGCGATGCCAGTCGCCTGCACGCGCATGCGGTGAAGCAGACGGCTCGGCCGCATTCGCCCGCTCACCCGCCCCGAAGAGCGGGATGACGGGGGCGAGCCGGTCCCCCCGGTCCGGCCCACCCCCGTGCGAGTCCCCCGTCAACATGAATGAACCGAGCGCTCGTCCGGCTCACGCGGGTCGGCGCGCGGCCAGCTCGTCGGCTGCGGGCGCCGCCGTCTTGGGCTGACCGATGCCGAGCTTCTGCTTGATCTTCGTCTCGATCTCGGCCGCCACATCGACGTTCTTGATCAAGAAGTTGCGAGCGTTCTCCTTGCCCTGCCCGAGTTGCTCACCGTCGTACGTGTACCACGCACCCGACTTCTTGACGATCGTGTGCTCGACGCCGAAGTCGATGAGACTTCCCTCGCGGGAGATGCCGACCCCGTACAGGATGTCGAACTCTGCCTGCTTGAAGGGCGGAGCCATCTTGTTCTTGACGACCTTGACGCGCGTACGGTTGCCGACTGCGTCGGTGCCGTCCTTCAGCGTCTCGATGCGACGGATATCGAGACGAACCGACGCGTAGAACTTCAGCGCCTTTCCTCCCGCGGTCGTCTCCGGCGATCCGAAGAACACACCGATCTTCTCGCGCAGCTGGTTGATGAAGATCATCGTGGTGTTGGTCTGGTTGAGACCACCGGTGAGCTTGCGAAGTGCTTGCGACATCAGGCGAGCCTGCAGACCGACGTGCGAATCTCCCATCTCGCCCTCGATCTCCGCCTTCGGCACGAGCGCGGCCACCGAGTCGATGACGACGAGGTCGATTGCCCCCGACCGCACGAGCATGTCGGCGATCTCGAGCGCCTGCTCACCCGTATCGGGCTGGGATACCAGCAGCTGGTCGATGTCGACCCCGAGCTTCTGTGCATAGTCGGGGTCGAGCGCGTGCTCCGCGTCGATGAACGCGGCGATGCCGCCCGCACGCTGGACGTTGGCGATCGCGTGCAGCGTCAGAGTGGTCTTGCCGGATGATTCGGGTCCGTAGATCTCGATGATTCGACCACGCGGCAATCCGCCGACGCCGAGAGCGACATCGAGCGCGATGGAACCGGTGGGGATGACCTCCACCGGTGCACGCTCGTCACTGCCCAGCCGCATGACCGAGCCCTTTCCGAATTGGCGGTCGATCTGGGCGAGGGCCGACTCCAGGGCCTTCTCGCGGTCTGCGGGTGATGGCATGACGTGCTCCTTCGTGCTCGCGTTTCCGTCGCCTGTAGGCTGTCGCGCTCCCACCGGTGGAGGGACGCTGCGACAAGGCGGAGGTGTCTCGATGACGCCGTCGACGCTACGCCGGGGTTCCGACATCTGTCGGGCGTCTCCGGCTCACGGGGGACGACTTCTCTGCGATACCTCTTGTGGAGGACACTACGCTCTATCGAACACCTGTTCGATGCGACACGCGGAAAGTCACCGACGAGATTCGACGCGACCGACGCCGTGACGCCGCGCCATCGGGACATCGGCCTCAGCACACAGCGCCAGCCACACCTCGCGCGTATCGACCCCGTCGGTCAGGGCCTGCGACGCGGTGCGATACGACAGCGCGCTCAGCGCCAGATCCGAGACGAGCGCATCGCCCTGCGTACCGAACTCCGCCGTCACGGCGCGCGTGAACTCACTCAAACGCATGAACGGAACGAAACCGCGCTCAGCGCAGGGACAGCTCGGGCTGCGCGAAGTCCTCGTCGAGCGACGCGAGGTCGTCGGGGACGACATCGGGGAAGGTCTGCAACCCCTCGAGGACGGAGATGCGGTCGCCCACCTCGCGCATGATGGTCGAGATGGGCACATCGAGCGCGTCGGCCACGGCGGCCAGGATCTCGCTGGAGGCTTCCTTCTGACCGCGCTCTACCTCGCTGAGGTAGCCCAGCGCCACACTGGCGCGTCCCGCGACCTGCCGGAGCGTCTTGCCCTTCTGCAGGCGCATGTCACGAAGGACGTCACCGATCTCTTGACGAACCAGGATCATGTCAGGCCCCCTTCTGTGACGATGATTCCGCGGTCGCGGATGGACCACGGTACAGCACTTGGCTGTCACCCTAGCCCCGTAGTGCTGGAGAAAGGGTGGGAATCGCTCAGATGTAACGGAGGAGAAACACCGGCTATTCCCGGTGTCAGAGTGCGTCGAACGCGAGACGCAGGGCGAGTGCCGCCGCCTCCGCGCGGATCTCCTGCCGATCGCCGGTCAACACCAGCGATTCCACGCGCGAACCGAGCGGGGTCGAGACCGCCAGGTGCACGGTGCCCACCGGCTGCCCGTCGGGTGACACCGGCCCCGCGATGCCCGTCGTCGCGATGCCCACGTCGGCCGCGTCGTCTCCACGTCCGAGTACGCGGCGGGCGCCCTCAGCCATTTGGCGCGCGACGCGCGGATGCACGGGTCCGTGGGCGGCGAGGAGCGTCGCATCGACCCCTAGGACGGTCTGCTTGATGTCGGTCGCGTAGGCGACGATGCCGCCGCGCAGCACGGCAGACGCACCCGGGACCGAGACGACGGATGCCGCCACGGCTCCGCCCGTCAGAGACTCCGCGACCCCGAGGGTCCAGCCGAGCTCCTTGAGCCGGTTGACGAGGCGTTCGGCATCCGAGGGGCGTCCATGCGACACGAGCGTCGCTTCGACATCGTCCACCTCCCCCGCCTGACGTGCGGCCCGGGCTTCACGACGTGTCGTCATGCGCTCTTCCTCCGTGTCGAGCGCGCGCCGCGGATTTCGGTGAGGGCGTAGTCGAGACCGCTCGCCACGGTGAGGACCACCGCGACGGTCATGGCGACCGCGTTGACGACGTGGATCCACTCGCCGACCACCGTCCACAACGGCAGCAGCGCGAGCGAGAGGGCGACCGCCTGAGCGACCGTCTTGAGCTTTCCCATCCACGCGGCGGCCACCACATGATCGCTCGCGACGACGAGTCGATGCACCGTGATCCCCACCTCCCGCACCAGGACGAGGATCGTGATCCACCAGTCCAGTTCGCCGAGGAGGGACAGCCCCACGAACGCCGCGCCGGTCAGCACCTTGTCGGCGATCGGATCGAGCAGCTTGCCGAGATCGGTGACGATGTCGTGCCGGCGCGCGAGGTAGCCGTCGATGCCGTCTGTCGCGATCGCGACGACGAACAGCGCCGCCGCGCCCCATCGAAGAGGGCCGTCGGCACCGTCGTCCGCCAGGAGCATCCAGACGAAGACAGGGGCGCAGAGGATCCGAACGATCGTGATCGCGTTGGGGAGCTGCCGAGGGATCGTCACGTCGCCGAGCCTATCCGAGCCGGTTCCACCGCGAACCGGTCAATCGCGTCCCGTGAGGCCCCAGGCATCCTCATCTCCCGCGTCGCCGTCCACGACCTCGTACCCGTCGAACTGGGCTTCCACGGCATCCGACGATCCACCGGAGGCGGCCCCGGCGGGCGGATCTACGCCGCGGAGTCGGGCGAGTACGGTCGGCAACTGCTCGGGCGTGACCAGCACGTCACGAGCCTTCGAACCCTCGGACGGGCCCACGATCTCGCGAGACTCGAGGAGGTCCATCAGGCGGCCCGCCTTCGCGAAGCCGACGCGGAGCTTGCGCTGCAGCATCGACGTCGAGCCGAACTGGGTCGAGATGATCTGCTCCGCCGCAGCCAGCAACAGCTCGAGATCGTCGCCGATGTCGGCATCGATCTCTTTCTTCTCCGCGACCGCCTGGACATCGGAGCGGTACTCCGGCTGCGCCTGCTTCTTGACGTGCGCGACGACCTTCTCGATCTCGCTCTCGGCGACCCACGCCCCCTGCACGCGGACCGCCTTCGACGCGCCCATCGGAAGGAAGAGCCCGTCACCCTGCCCGATCAACCGGTCTGCGCCCGGCTGGTCGAGGATGACGCGCGAGTCGGTGACGCTCGTGACGGCGAAGGCGAGGCGCGAAGGCACGTTCGCCTTGATGAGCCCCGTCACGACGTCGACCGACGGTCGCTGCGTCGCCAGGACGAGGTGGATGCCGCTGGCCCGCGCGAGCTGGGTGATGCGCACGATCGAGTCTTCGACGTCGCGGGGTGCCACCATCATGAGATCGGCGAGCTCGTCGACCACCACGAGAAGGTACGGGTAGGGCTTGAGCACGCGCTCGCTGCCGGCGGGGAGGGTGATCTCCCCCGCGACGACCGCGCGATTGAAGTCGTCGATGTGACGGAAGCCGAACGACGCGAGGTCGTCGTAGCGCATGTCCATCTCCTTCACCACCCACTGCAGCGCCTCGGCCGCCTTCTTGGGATTGGTGATGATGGGCGTGATGAGGTGCGGGACGCCCGCGTAGGAGGTCAGCTCGACCCGCTTGGGGTCGATGAGCACCATGCGGACGTCGCTCGGCTTCGCGCGCATGAGCAGGCTCGTGATCATCGAGTTCACGAAGCTGGACTTGCCCGAACCGGTCGAGCCTGCGACCAGGAGGTGCGGCATCTTCGCGAGGTTCGCGACGACGTACCCGCCGCCGACGTCCTTGCCCACGCCGATGGTCATGGGGTGGGTCTGCGCGGCGGCGGCCTGAGAGCGCAGCACGTCGCCCAAGGTCACGATCTCACGGTCGGCGTTGGGGATCTCCACGCCGATCGCGCTCTTGCCAGGGATGGGCGCGAGGATGCGGACCTCGTTGGAGGCCACCGCGTAGGCGATGTTGTTGGTGAGCGCGGTGATGCGCTCCACCTTGACGCCCGGGCCGAGCTCGATCTCGTACTGCGTGACCGTCGGCCCACGGGAGAAGCCGGTGACACGTGCATCGACGGAGAACTGCTCGAACACGCCCATGATGGCCCGCACGACCTGGTCGTTGGCTTCCGAGCGCGCCTTGTGCGGCGTGCCTGCGGCGAGCGCCTCGACCGAGGGCAGCCGGTAGGGAAGAGCAGGCGGACGACCGTCGTGGTCGCCGCCGAGACCCGACAGTCCAGGAAGCAGACCGTCGTCGTGGACCTCTTCCGCGTCTTCGCGGATGCCGAGATCCGCGCCCCGTGCGGCGCGCTGCGCACCGGCCACGACGCGCGGATCGATGATCTCCGTCGGAGCCTCCGACGGCGGTGCGGGAGGCGCGACCGCCGGAACGGCCTGGTCGAAGCCTCCCGTGGCCGACGACTCCAGCAGCGCCGTGAGGTCGTCCGAACCCAGGTGCCCGTCGACATCCTCTTCTCGGCCCGACTTGTTGCGGCGCCACCACGGCAACGCGTCGTCGTCCTTCTCGTCCTTGTCGGCCTTGCCGAAGGCGACGGTCGCGGCATCCGAGCCGGCCTCGCTGCGCTCTGCGCCGAACATCCAGGCGTACAGATCGCCCAGGCGCGCTCCGATGCGGTTCGGCGGAGTCTTAGTGAGGATGAGGACGCTCAGCACGGCCAGCAGTCCGAGGACGATGTAGGCGGGGATGAGAGTGAGGTAGCTCAGCGGCTGCCCGATCATCCAGCCGAACAAGCCGCCCGCCGCGCTCAGCTTCAGCACACCCTGAGCGGGTTGCGGGGCACCCCCGGCGAGGTGACAGAAGCCGGAGAGAGTGAGAACGAACAAGCCGAAGCCGATCCCGATGCGTCCGTTGTCGTACACGGAGGAGGGATGCCGGAACAGCCACCCCGCCAGGAGCACGAGAAGGATCGGGAGCAGGAACGACGCGCGTCCGATGATGAGCCCGAACGTGTAGGCGCTGATATTCGTGCCGATGTCGGTGCCGATGAAGAACCACTCGTTGACGCCGCCGGCGACAGCCAGCAGCACCAGGAAGAACGGGAAGCCGTCGCGACGCTGCTCCTTCTCGAGCGTCTCGGGCCCGAACGCACGGAACATACCCCCGACACCATGGGCCAGGCCGAGCCACGCGCGCACGAGCGCGGGAGGCCGGTCGACGTCGTCGACGTATCGCTTCGGAGCCGGCTCGGGCTTCTTGGCGCGCGACGACGTCGAGCTCTTCGCGGACGTGCGCGGGCTCGTGGTCGGGTTCGTGCTCCTGGCCATTCCTCCACGGTACGACCGACACCTGACGTTCCCGCGTAGCGACGCGACCCTCCGGCGGCACGGACCGGACGGTCAGCGCAGGCGCTTGACCATCGTGTCGCGCCCGATACCGGCGGTCGTGACCGCGAAACCCTCGCTCCGATACAGCGTCCGGGCGAAGTTGCCGCGCTCCACCGAGAGGCTCAGTCGTCCGTAGCCCTCCGCGCGCGCCTGGTCGCACAGACGTTGCAGCAGGGCGCGACCGACACCGTGGGCGCGCCAGATGGGCCGGACGCCGATGATCAGTTCCGGCACCCCGGTTCCCACGTACCCGAAGCCGGGTTCGGTGCGCGGCAGCATCCGGTACCACGCCGCCCCGATGGGCGTGTCGTGGGGGTCGATCGCGACGACCCCCGCGTCGCCCGGCCTCATCCAGCCGGAGAGGTATCGCGCATGGTCGGGCTGGGACAGCACCTCGTGTCGGGGCCGCGCCCCCTCCGGACGCCAGTTCGCCGCCTCGACCACCATGTCCGCGAGGAACGCGCCATCGCCTTGGACGGCAGGGCGCACACGAAAGACAGCGGGCATGTGGCGATTGTAGAAGCAGCCGCACCCGGGGCCGACGCCGGGATGGGCCTGTGGTGCTTACGCTTCGATAACGAGGGGGACGATCATCGGCCGTCGGCGGAGCGACTGGTTGACCCAGCGTCCGATCGTGCGGCGAACCACCTGCGACAGCGCGTGCGTGTCGCGCACCCCCGACTGGGCGGCCTCGGTGAGCGCCGCAGCGATCTTCGGTTTGACCGACTCGAACACCGCGTCGTCCTCGGCGAAGCCGCGGGCGTGGATCTCCGGCCCCGTGATGATGCGACCCGTCGACGCGTCGACGACCACGATCACGGAGATGAACCCCTCCTCGCCGAGGATGCGGCGGTCCTTGAGGTCGGCGTCGGTGATCTCTCCGACGGTCGACCCGTCGACGTAGACGAATCCGAGGTCCAACTGGCCGGCGACGCGAGCGACACCGCCCTTCAGGTCGATGACCGTGCCGTTCTCGCCGAGGATCGTGTTCTCCGCGGGCACACCCGAGTCCTGCGCCAGCTTCGCGTTGGCCATCAGATGCCTGTACTCGCCGTGGATGGGCAGCACGTTGCGCGGGGTCAGGATGTTGTAGCAGTAGAGCAGTTCGCCGGCCGCAGCGTGTCCGGAGACGTGCACCTTCGCGTTGCCCTTGTGGACGACGTTCGCCCCCAGCTTGGTGAGACCGTCGATGACCCGGTAGACCGCGTTCTCGTTGCCCGGGATGAGGCTCGAGGCGAGGATGACCGTGTCTCCCGGACCGGGCTCGATGGCGTGATCGAGGTTCGCCATGCGCGAGAGGACGGCCATGGGCTCGCCCTGCGAGCCGGTCGACATGTAGACGATGCGGTCGTCGGGGAGGTCCTTCGCCTTCTTGTAGTCGATCAGCACCCCCTCGGGCACATGGAGGTAGCCCAGCTCCTCTGCGATCGTCATGTTGCGCACCATGCTGCGACCGAGGAAGGCCAGTCGACGTCCGTGCGCGTGCGCGGCGTCGATCACCTGCTGCACGCGATGGACGTGGCTGGAGAAGCTCGCGACGATGACGCGGCGGGGCGCCTTCGCGATGACCTGGTCGAGCACTGGTCCGATCGACCGCTCGAGCGGCGTGAACCCCGGTACGTCGGCGTTCGTGGAGTCGACGAGGAAGAGGTCGACCCCCTCCTCGCCGAGGCGCGCGAACGCGCGCAGATCGGTGATGCGCCCGTCCAGCGGAAGCTGGTCCATCTTGAAGTCACCGGTGGCCAGAACCAGGCCGGCGGGCGTGCGGATCGCGACGGCCAGAGCGTCGGGGATCGAGTGGTTGACCGCGACGAACTCCAGGTCGAAGGGGCCGACCTGCTCTCGCTGGCCCTCCTTCACGGTCAGCGTGTAGGGCTTGATCCGGTGTTCCTTGAGCTTCGCCTCGATGAGCGCCAGCGTCAGGCCGGAACCCAGCAGCGGAATGTCGTTCTTCAGCCGCAGCAGGTACGGGACGGCGCCGATGTGGTCCTCGTGTCCATGGGTGAGCACGACACCGACGACGTCGTCGAGACGGCCCTTGATGGGCTCGAAGTCGGGCAGGATCAGGTCGACGCCGGGCTGATGCTCCTCGGGGAAGAGCACGCCGCAGTCGACGATCAGGAGCTTGCCGTCGTACTCGAACACGGTCATGTTGCGGCCGACCTCGCCCAACCCGCCGAGCGGGGTGACGCGGAGGGTGCCGGGTTCGAGGGGGGCCGGTTCGGACAGGATGATGGGCATGACACGCCTTTCGCGGGTGCCGTCACGGCATCCGCTGTCGGTGGTGGATGCCGTCACGGCATCCGATGTTCGGTTGTGCTGCTCTCAGCGCGTGGTGCCGTGCACCTTGGGCAGCGCGCCGCCGGCGGCGGCATTGCGATCGGGGCGGAAGTTCGAGAAGTCAGCACCCTCGACCTCCGTGACGAGGGCGAGTTCGTCCTCGATCACGGCCGCCTCCCACTCCTCCGGGCCGACGAGGGGAAGGCGCACGCGAGGGCTGGAGATGCGGCCGAGGCCGTGGAGGATGTATTTCGCGCTCACCGTGCCGGGCACGTGGGTCATCACGGCGCGGACGAGGGGCTCGAGCTTGCGGTGTGCGGCGGTCGCCGTGGCCAGATCGCCGCGGTTCACCGCGTCGACGATGGTGCGGTACGGAGCAGGGGCGATGTTGGCGGTGACACCGATGAGCCCGGCAGCGCCGATGGCGAGATGCGGGAGGACGTTCGCGTCGTCGCCGGAGAAGTAGAGCAGATCGGTCTGGTTGAGCACGCGGCTGACCTCGCTGAAATCGCCCTTGGCATCCTTGATGGCGAGGATGTTGGGGTGTTTGGCGAGGCGGAGGATGGTCTCGTACCTGATCGGGACGCCCGTGCGGCCCGGGATGTCGTACAGGATCACCGGCAGATCGGTGGCATCGGCGACGAGTCGGAAGTGCGTGAGGATGCCGGCCTGGGTCGGCTTGTTGTAGTACGGCGTGACGATCATGATGCCGTCGGCGCCGGCCTTCTCGCTCGCGCGGTACAACTCGATCGCGTGCGCGGTCTCGTTCGACCCGCCGCCCGTGATGATCTTCGCCCTGCCTGCGGAGACGGACTTGCCGACCTCGACGAGTCGGAGCTTCTCGGGGTCGGTGAGCGTGCTCGTCTCCCCCGTCGTCCCTGTGACCACGATGCCGTCGGCACCGGCCGTGATGACGTCGTCGATGTGCTTCTCCACGGCGGGCCAGTCGACTTCACCGTCGGCGGTCATCGGGGTGACCAGCGCGACGAGGACCTGTCCGAAGGGATTGCCCGAATGCGTCATGCCCCCAGGGTATCGGTTCGGCCACGGCACCCGCTTTCGCCCTCCCCACCGGATCGACGGGGCGGGTCAGCGACCGGTGCGCGCCAGTCGGGCCGCGAGCGCGGCCGGCACGAGGCGTGTTGCCGCCACGAGCAACTTGTACCGCAGCGACGGAATCGACACGGCCTTGCCGCGGGCCGCGTCGTGCAGCCCTTCCCGGACGACGTCGTCGGCCGAGAGCCACATCCACCCCGGAACGCCCTCCTGCCCGGGCGGCAGACCCAGCCGCTCGTGGAAGTGGGTGTGGGTGAAGCCGGGACAGACCGCCGTCACCGTCACCGGTGCGTAGGCCGCGTTCGCCCAACGACTGAACGAGACGATCCATGCCTTGACCGCCCCGTACGTGCCACGGGGAAGGAAGGCCGCGACCGAGGCGACGTTGATGATACGTCCGCTCCCCCGCGCCGTCATCGCGCCGAGTGCCGCGTGCGACAGGCGCATCGTCGCGCGCACGTGCAGATCGAGGTGACGCTCCTCGTCGACGATGTCGTTGGAGGCGAAGTCGAGGTCGAGCCCGAATCCCGCGTTGTTGACGAGGATGCCGATGGGGCGGTCGGGGTCGACGAGCCGTGCGGCCACGGCATCCCGTCCAGCCTCGGACGTGAGGTCGGACGGTAGCACCTCGGCCCTCACCCCGTAGCGGTCGCGCACCTCTCGGGCCACCTCGTCGAGCGCCGCAAGGTCACGCGCGACCAGTACGACGTCGGCACCCGAGGCCGCCAGCTGCCGAGCGAACTCCGCGCCGAGGCCCGAGCTCGCGCCCGTGATGAGTGCCGTCTTCGCCATGCGCGCCAGCCTACGCGGCGGCTGACGAGCTCAGCGTTCGTGCGTGACGAAGCGGTAGCGGATGCCGGTGCGTGAGACCTGCCAGTCGCCGATGGCGGTGACGGGCCACCCGTCGCGAGACGGCGCACGGGTGTCGCCGTCGACGTCGAGGTCGAGCTCGGTGACCTCCAGGACGTCCACGACGTCCATCGCCTCCGCATAGAGCTGGCCGCCGCCGATGATCCACGCGTCTGCCACGCCGTCGACGAGGGCGAGGGCCTCGGCGAGACTCCCCGCGCGATCAGCACCCTCGGCCGCCCACTCCGGCGAGCGCGTGACGACGATGTTGCGTCGGCCCGGCAGTGGGCGGAAGCGATCCGGGAACGACTCCCACGTGCGTCGGCCCATGATCACGGGAGCTCCCATCGTGACGTCCCGGAAGTGCGCGAGGTCTTCGGGAACGTGCCAGGGCATCCCGCCGTCCGCACCGATCACACCGCCGTGCGCCTCCGCCCAGATCGCGCCGACGCGACTCACGGTCATACCGCGACGGCTCCGCGGATCGCGGGGTGGTGCTGGTAGTCCTCCACGACGAAGTCGTCGAAGCAGTAGTCGAGGATCGAGTCGGGCGTGCGGGCGATGCGTACCGTGGGGTACGGGTACGGCGTGCGGCTGAGCTGCTCGCGCACCTGGTCGAGGTGGTTGTCGTAGATGTGGC
The DNA here is from genome assembly GCA_029202445.1 of Candidatus Microbacterium phytovorans. Lineage (NCBI taxonomy): Bacteria > Bacillati > Actinomycetota > Actinomycetes > Micrococcales > Microbacteriaceae > Microbacterium > Candidatus Microbacterium phytovorans. Next base: position 436,524 of record CP119321.1, on the reverse strand, counting down.
AGTCGCCGCCCGTCCAGACGAAGTCACCGGGCTCCAGCCCGGTCTGCTGGGCGATCATGAGCGTGAGCAGGGCGTAGGAAGCGATGTTGAACGGCACACCGAGGAACATGTCGGCACTGCGCTGATACAGCTGGCACGAGAGCCGGCCGTCGGCGACGTAAAACTGGAAGAGCGCGTGACACGGCGCCAACGCCATCTCGGGGATGTCGGCAGGGTTCCACGCCGAGACGATCAGCCGGCGCGAGTCGGGGTTCGTACGGATCTGCTCGATGACCTGAGCGATCTGGTCGATCGATGCACCGTCGGGCGCAGGCCAGGAGCGCCACTGCACCCCGTAGACGGGTCCGAGCTCACCGTCGGCGTCGGCCCACTCGTCCCAGATCGAGACGCCGTTGTCCTGCAGCCACCGGACGTTCGACTCGCCGCGCAGGAACCACAGCAGCTCGTAGGCGACCGACTTGAAGTGCACCCGCTTGGTCGTGATGAGCGGGAAACCCTTCGAGAGATCGAAGCGGATCTGCCGGCCGAACACGCTCGTGGTGCCGGTGCCCGTGCGGTCATCCTTGTGCACACCCTCGGCCAGCACGTCGCGCAGGAGGTCTTCGTACGGGGTGGGAACGGATGCCACGTCTGTCACGCCTGCCAGACTACCGGCGCCCGGCGACACCGGCTCTGTTACACGCCCGGCGTCATACCCGGCCCGAGGGCGCCCGCGGTGCGCCGATCCCGTTACCATGGTGGGTCGTGACCCTCGTCGGAGCTCTCATCGTCCTCGCCGCCCTGCTCGTGGCGACGATCGCCTTGGGCATCTACCTCCGCTGGCAGCAGAACCGCCCCCGACGACTCAACCCCGACGAGGTGGTCGACCCCGCCCGCTTCGGAGCCCCTGCCCTCGGCGAGCGCGCCACTCTGCTGCAGTTCAGCACCGAGCTGTGCTCCCGCTGTCCCGGAGTGCACCGCACGCTCGACGCGATCGCTTCGGCTCAGCCCGGTGTGGTCCATCTCGACGTCGATCTCACGCACCGCCCCGACATCGCCCAGCACTTCCACGTGCTGCAGACGCCGACGACGTTCATCCTCGACCGGGACGGTGTCATCCGCTCCCGCTTCGGTGGAGCGCCCCACCGCGACGTCGTCGAGCTCGAGCTCGCCCGCGTGAGCGCCGGCGTCGGGGTCTGACCGGTTCCCTCCGCCCGGCCCCCGGTCTACGCTCGGAACGGGCGCATCCGGCGCCGACCGACGGGAGGACACCGATGAGCGTCACGAGCGAAGCGAGCACCAGCTGGAAGGGGAGCCTCTTCGAAGGTTCCGGCGAGATCGCGCTGGAGAGCTCCAACCAGGGCCCCTTCCGCGTCGACTGGAAGGCTCGCAGTGAGGGCTCCACGTCGGTGACGACGCCCGAGGAGCTCATCGCCGCCGCCCACTCCTCGTGCTTCAGCATGGCACTGTCCCACGCCCTCACCGAGAACGGAACACCGCCAGAGACGGTCGAGACGACGGCGTCGGTCACGTTCATCCCGGGTACCGGGATCACCGGCTCCCACCTCAACGTGAACGCCGTCGTGCCGGGCCTGTCCGCGGAGGATTTCGCGCGCATCGCGAACGAGGCGAAGGCGGGCTGCCCCGTCTCCGCCGCACTGTCGGGCATCGAGATCACGCTCGAGGCGACGCTTGGCTGATGACGCCGGGCGAGTCGTCGTCGCCGGCGCGTCGGGCCTCATCGGGAGAGCGCTGACCGCTTCCCTCGTGGCCGACGGCATCCCGGTGACGCGCCTCGTGCGGCGAGAGGCCGGGTCCCCGGACGAGGTCTCGTGGGATCCGGCATCCCGACCCCTCGACCCCGACGTCCTGCGCGGCGCTCGCGCGGTCGTGTGCCTCAACGGCGCGAGCATCGGGCGCTTCCCGTGGACCAAGCGGTACAAGCACGAGCTGCTGTGGTCGCGTATCCAACCGACGCAGGCGATCGCGGCCGCCCTGCGCGCTCTCGGCGACGATGCGCCGCACTTCGTCAGCGCGTCGGCCGTCGGGTACTACCCGTCGCTCCCCGGTGTGCGGCTGACCGAGACCTCGCCGCGCGGCGACACCTTCCTGGCGGATCTGTGCGGCGAGTGGGAAGCGGCGGCGCGCGCTGCCGGCCCCGGCGCGCGGGTGTCGATGCTTCGGACGGCTCCGCTCATCCACCCCGAGGGCGTACTCAAGCCGCTGCTCCTCCTCACCCGGCTCGGGCTCGCCGGCCCGATCGGCTCGGGCCGTCAGGTGTGGCCGTGGATCTCGCTCGATGACGAGGTGGGCGCGATCCGTCACATCATCGACACCGGCCTCGACGGCCCCGTCAACCTCGTCGGTCCGCAGCGGGCCACGGCGAACGATCTGGGGTTCGCGCTCGCACGCCGCATGAACCGGCCCTACCTGTTCCGCGCCCCGGTGTGGGGCGTGAAGCTCGTCCTCGGCGCCGACGCGACCGAGGCGCTGCTGACGAGCGACATGGACGTCGTGCCCGAGCGGCTCACGGCTTCCGGGTACACCTTCGTGCACGCCACCGTGGAGGATGCCGTCGCGGCTGTCGTGCCGGCCTCCTGACCACGGGCCTCAGCGGTCGGAACGCTCCAATGCGATGGCGGTGCGGACCGCATGGCGCGCTCGGCGGCGATCGCCCGCGCCGTCGTAGGCCAGTCCCAAGCGGAACCAGGCCCGCCAGTCGTCGGGGTGCGCCTCCACATCGGCGCGGTAGGCGGGGAACAGCGCGTCGGCCTGCGTCCGGTCGGGCCGGCCGCTCTCACGCACGTCGATCTCCTCGGCGGGAAGTCCACCCTCGGCCTCGAGACGGCGCGCGAGAGACTGCGCGCGCGAACCGAACCGCAGCTCACGCCACAGCCCCCACGCACCCAGCACGGGCAGCAGGAGCAGCGAGGCGCCCATCGCGATGGCGATCGGCTCACCACTCGCGAGCAGGAGCCAGGCGCGCTGCGCGACGAGGACGATGTACAGCGCGAGGGCCGCCGCCATCAGGACGACCCCGAGTCGCGCGGTCATGCGCCGGTGGTGCGTGCGACCTGCCCCGGCACGCCACCCTCGTCCAACGGCACGGGCGCATGCGTGCGCGGCGAGCGGAAGCCGATGTCGAGGAAGCTGTCGAGACCCACGACCACGCCACGCTGCGTGCGCGCTGCGGCGAGGGCCACGCGGATGCCGGGGCCGTAGGCGGCCGCCGGGTCGATCGTGTCGTGGGTGACGGTGAGCGATTCGCCCGCTCCGGACAGAATCGTCTCCTGCCGTGCGACGACACCCGGGCGACGCAGGGAGTGGATCGGAACGCTCGCGACCTGCTGGCCCCGCGCGCGCTGATCGACGTGAGGCGACTCGACCGGGCCGGCATCTGCTCGCGCGGTCGCGATCAGCTCCGCGGTCCGCACGGCCGTGCCGCTGGGCGAATCGATCTTCGTCTCGCGATGCGCCTCGATGATCTCGATGGAGGGGAAGAAGGGCGCGGCGGCAGCGGCGATCGCCGATCCGATCACCGATCCGAGGGAGAAGTTGGGGATGAAGACGGCACCGGTTCCCGCCGCCTCGACGAGCGGACGGACGAGCGCGATGCGTTCGGACGACCACCCGGAGGTACCCACCAGGACGTTGAGGCCACGGTCGATCGCCGCACGCACGACATCGATCGACACGGCGGGGACGGACGCGTCGACCACGAGATCCGCGCCGTCCATCTCGCTCAGATCGCTCGAGGAGCCCAGGACCGCCACGACCTCGAAATCCTCGCTCGCGTCGATCACGTCACGGATGATCCCGCCGAGTTTGCCGGTCCCGCCCACGAGGGCGACGCGCGTCGTCGTCATGCCTCCAGCCTAGACGCGCGCCCAGCTCCCGGCCGGGAGGGCGCGGCGCGCGGAGTAGCCTCGAAGGCATGGTGTCCCTGGAGCCACTCCCCGCCGACGACCCCCGATCGCGCGCGCTGTTGACGGAGTACTTCGCCATGCGCGGTGAGGCATTTCCGCAGGGTCAGACCTACCGGCCGGTCTTCCCCGACGCCGCGGTCTTCACCCCGCCGGCCGGAGTCTTCCTGGTCGTCGTGGACGACGACGGCATCGACGCCGGCTGCGGGGGCATCCGGCGCATACCCGACGGGCCGGACGGCATCCGATACGAAGTGAAGCACCTCTACCTGCAGCCCCGAACGCGGGGGCGTGGATGGGGCCGCGTGCTGCTCACCGCCCTCGAAGAGCAGGCCCGGGCATGGGATGCCGCGGAGATCGTGCTCGACACGCACCACACCCTCGAAGCCGCCGGCGCGCTCTACACCCGTGGCGGGTACACCACGATGGAGCCCTACAACGACAACCCCAACGCGACGCGCTGGTACGGGAAGCCGCTCCGATAGCGGGCGCTCGCCCGGCGCTCCTGCGTCACTCGGCGCGGAGCTGGTCGATCGCGTGCGCGGACATGTCACGAAGCCACGCGTCGTCGGCATCGGCGAGGAGGGTGGCGAAAGACACCGCCCAGGCCCGAGCGCGCACCCACGTCGCGTCGTCGTATCGTTCGCCCAGAGCCTCACGCAGCCGAAGTCGACCTCGAGGCCCGAACACCGTCCACGCGACTGCCAGGTCGCACGCCGGGTCGCCCGCACACACGTCACCGAAGTCGATGACGGCGGCGAGGCGACCGTCTCGGGAGATCAGGTTGCCCGCGTGCACGTCGCCGTGCACCCAGACGTCGGGTCCCGCCCACACGGGCGCCTGCAGCCCGGCATCCCACAGCTGCTCCAGCCCAGAGTCCCGCAGTCTCGGGCGCACGACGGCGTCGCGATCGCGCAGGGGCACTCCCCTCACCGGATTCCGCGGCGCACCGGGTGGCGCGTTCCGGTGCAGCGCCCGGAGAACGGCCGCGACGTCGCCCGCGAGGCCGTCTCGGTCGGCCACGGCGTGGTCGGCGACGCGGTCCCCCGCGAACCAGGGGACGACGCTCCAGTGCCAGGGGTAGTCCGCATCCGGGATGCCGACGGCCACCGGCACCGGGACGGGCACCGGCAGCAGCGGCGCGAGGTGCGGCAGCCAGCGTTGCTCGTGTCGGACGAGGCGGGCCGCGGCCTCACGACGCGGGAGACGCACGGCGAGGGCGTCGCCGAGGCGGAAGACGTCGTTGTCCCATCCGTGCGCGACGTGGCGCAGCGCGCCGCCGAGAGCAGGATGCTGGGCGGCGAGGAGCCGGGCGACGTCAGCCGTCGTCAGCGAGATCTCGGCGGGCGGTTGCGGCATCCGCTCAGATGCGCGGGGTCTCGGGGAGTCCCGTGCGCAACTCCATGGGAAGGTGCGCCAGATCGTTGTGCGACACGAGCGTCCACGGCCGGCCGGGGCGCTGGGCCAGCACCGTGAGCCCGCAGTGAGCCTGGCTGAGCGTCAGCCATCTCCAGGCGGGCGCCTCGAGCACCTCGCGCACGAACCAGGCGATCACGAAGTTGTGGGTGATGAGCAGCTCGTGAGCGTCGGGCTTACGCGCCAGGAACTCGCCGATCGCGTCGGACATCTGCGCCGCACCCGCTTCGATCTCGGCCTCGGTGATGCCCCCGAAGAAGGCTTCGTAGGCGGCGGGAGTGTCGAGAGTCATCCCCGTCGGCACACAGTCGAACAGGAGCGCCGACGGCTCAGGAGCGACCGACGGCAGCCGCTGAGCGACCGCGCGGGCGGTCTCCGCGGCGCGCTCCAACGGCGAGTGCCACACGGCCGACAGCGGCACTCCCGACAGTCGATCCGCGAGGAGCTCAGCCTGTCGGCGCCCACGGGGAGACAGCGGGCCGTCTTCGAGTCCGTGCTCCGCGTCGAGGTGCTCGCCGTGGCGCACGAGGTAGAGATAGTGCGTCACAGGCGTCTCGATTCGCAGCGAAGGGGGGTCCTTCCCACCCTACGTCAGCGAGTCGGAGATCACTCCGATGCGCGCGCGATCTCGGCCAGTTGGGTGCGGCTGAGGCGCACTCCCACGCCCTGGAGAATCTCCTCCACGTGTGCCGCGGCATAGACGTTGACGATCGGCGCGGCGACGATGCGCTGTGCGAGGAGCCACGCGATCGCGACCGCTGCCGCCGGCACCGAGAGCTCCGCACCGATACGGTCGAGCGCCCGGAGCGTGCGCGTGCCACGACGGTTCATCGACGCGGCGAGCTGGACTCCCCGCACCGTCGAGGCGACGCGTTCGCGCGACCGGTGCGCACCCGCGAGGAAGCCGTGCTCCAGCGCCTGCGACGACGTGACGGCGATGTTCTGCGCCCCGGCGACGAGCCGCAGGTCACCGTCGAGATCACCCCGTCGCAAGATGTTGTACGGCACGTCGAGCACGGTGAGCCGGGGGTACCCCGCGGATGCCAGGATGCGCGCTTCGACCAGTTGAGCGGCCGAGTGACCGTAGGCGCCGAGGGCGCGGACCTTGCCTGCCTCGACGAGCCACTCCGCGGTCGCCAAGGTGTCCTCCAGCGCCGTCTTCCCGTCTGCGCTCGCATCGAGATAGAGCAGATCGATACGGTCGGTCTGCAGGCGCGTGAGTGAGGCCTCGACGGCACGGATGAGGTTCACCGGCCCGAGTCCCGGGTGGTCGGCGTTGGTTCCGACGCGCACGCTCACGATGAGATCGTCGCGGCTGCCCCGCGAGCGCATCCACTGTCCGATGATGTGCTCGCTGCGCCCCGCGCTGTACCCGTCGGACGTGTGGAGGGCATTGCCGCCCCGCGCCACATAGGTGTCGAGGATCGTCTGCGCGGCGCCCGAGTCGACGTGCCAGCCGAACTCGCCGCCCCCGAGGATCAGCGGAAAGGCGTGTAGGCCACTCTCCCCCAGCGGCACGCGGAGCGCCTCACCCACACCGCTGCCTTGCACGGGAATGGGAGCCGAAGGATGCTGCGCGGCATCGGCGACGGTCGCGACACGACCCGCTCCCTCAGAGACGGGAGGCGAGGCGTGAGGAGTCGCGGCGGTGGATCCGGCTCCGAAGAATCCCATCTGCACGCACCCCCTCACGTTGTCGTGGAGATCCGTGGCGTGCACGCATACCCCGATGCGTTACCTCCGAGGGTAGGCCCTGCTCGTGTGCAGGTGCGGTATTGCGGCCAACACGGGGTAAACATTGCATAACGCTTTGCCCCGACGGAGACGAGTCGCTCCGCCGATCATCTTTCCCGTGACGACCTGCCCTTTCGTGCGGGGTCCAAACGAAAACGACGGATGCCCGCCGCTCCGCGTCGTGAGACGCGAGGCGACGGGCATCCGTGCGGACTCGGAGGGATCAGCCCTCGGCGGGCGCGTCTCCCGGACCCTCGCTGGCAGCAGCGGAGCCTTCCTGGTCAGCGGCCTCCTCGAGCACCGGCTCGAGTGACAGCTTGCCGCGGTCGTCGATCTTCGTGATGCGCACGAGCAGCTTCTGCCCGACGCCCAGCACGTCCTCGACGTTCTCGACGCGCTTGCCGCCGGCGAGCTTGCGGACCTCGCTGACGTGCAGCAGGCCGTCCTTGCCGGGCAGGAGCGAGATGAACGCACCGAACGTCGCGATCTTCACGACCGTGCCCAGGAACTGCTCGCCGACCTCCGGGTTGGTGGGGTTGGCGATCGCGTTCACCTGCGCACGGGCCGCCTCGGCCGACGGACCATCGGTCGCGCCGATGTAGACGGTGCCGTCCTCCTCGATCGAGATCTGCGCGCCGGTCTCGTCCTGGATCGCGTTGATCGTCTTGCCCTTGGGGCCGATCAGCTCACCGATCTTGTCGACCGGGATCTGCACGCTGATGACGCGCGGCGCCGTCGGAGCCATCTCGTCCGGACCGTCGATCGCGGCGTTGAGGACGTTGAGGATCGTGAGGCGCGCCTCCTTGGCCTGCGTCAGCGCAGCCGACAGCACCGACGACGGGATGCCGTCGAGCTTCGTGTCGAGCTGGATCGCCGTGACGAACTCGCTCGTGCCGGCGACCTTGAAGTCCATGTCGCCCAGCGCGTCTTCGGCGCCGAGGATGTCGGTGAGCGCCGCGTAGCGGGTCTGACCGTCGACCTGGTCGGAGACGAGACCCATCGCGATACCGGCGACGGGGGCGCGCAGCGGCACACCCGCGTTCAGCAGCGACAGCGTGGACGCGCAGACCGACCCCATCGACGTCGACCCGTTGGAGCTGAGGGCCTCGGACACCTGACGGATCGCGTACGGGAACTCCTCGCGGCTGGGCAGCACGGGCACGAGGGCGCGCTCGGCGAGGAAGCCGTGCCCGATCTCGCGACGCTTCGGGCTGCCGACACGACCGGTCTCACCGGTCGAGTAGGGCGGGAAGTTGTAGTGGTGCATGTAGCGCTTGCTCGTGACGGGCGACAGCGAGTCGATCTGCTGCTCCATCTTGAGCATGTTCAGCGTCGTGACACCCAGGATCTGGGTCTCGCCGCGCTGGAAGATCGCCGAACCGTGCACGCGCGGGATCACCTGGACCTCGGCGTCGAGCGCGCGGATGTCGGCGAGGCCGCGACCGTCGATGCGGACGCCCTCGCTGAGGATCCGGCCGCGCACGATCGTCTTGGTGACCGACTTGTACGCCGCGGAGAACTCAAGCGTCGCGACGGCGGGCAGCTGGCCGGCCTCGACGGCGGCGAGCAGCTCGGCCTTCACGGCATCCTTGATCGCGTCGTCGGCGTTCTGGCGCTCCTGCTTGTCGGCGATCTGGTAGACCGGCACGAGCTGGTCGTACGCGCGGCCGGCGACGAAGTCGTAGACCTCCTGGCTGTACGCGGGGAAGACCGGGTAGGGCTGGATCTCCTTGGCGGCGGTGTTGGCGACCGCGTTCTGGGCGGCGACGAGCTCCTTGATGAAGGGCTTGGATGCCTCGAGGCCCTGGGCGACGATCTCCTCGCTGGGCTTCACGGCACCGGCCTTGATGAGGTTCCAGCTGTGCTCGGTGGCCTCCGCCTCGACCATCATGATCGCGACATCGCCGTCGGGCAGCACGCGACCGGCGACGATGAGGTCGAAGACGGCCTCCTCGAGCTGCGTCACGGTCGGGAAGGCGACCCACTGGTCGGCGTGCTCGCCGTGGCCCGGGATGAGCGCGAGGCGGACACCGGCGATGGGGCCCGAGAACGGGAGACCCGAGATCTGGGTCGACAGCGACGCGGCGTTGATCGCGAGCGCGTCGTAGAACTCGCCGGGAGCGATCGACAGGACGGTGACGACGATCTGCACCTCGTTGCGGAGGCCGTCGACGAACGACGGGCGCAGCGGGCGGTCGATGAGACGGCAGACCAGGATGGCCTCGGTGGAGGGGCGGCCCTCGCGGCGGAAGAACGAGCCGGGGATCTTGCCGGCGGCGTATGAGCGCTCCTCGACGTCGACCGTCAGCGGGAAGAAGTCGAACCCTTCGCGCGGGTTCTTGCCGGCACTCGTGGCCGACAGGAGCATCGTCTCCTCGTCGAGGTAGGCGGCGACAGCGCCCTGGGCCTGCTGCGCGAGGCGGCCGGTCTCGAAGCGGATGGTGCGGGTGCCGAAACGTCCGTTGTCCAGGACGGCCTCGGCGGCGGTGATTTCAGGACCTTCCAAGAGGTCTCTCCTTCTTTGTTTAGACTCGCACGCGCGTTTCGCGCACGAGGTCGTTCGAAGGAGCAGGAACAGGCAGATCTCGACGCGCCACGCGGTCGCGGGACTCGTCAGCACTGGCCACCAGTAGAAAGTCACCGTGCGAGACGGGAACCCACCACAGGGGACCAGCTTCCTGCCGGCCTGCTCCAGGTTCTCAATGTGTCATTGAGAGCTCAGTGTGTAGTTGAGCGGATGCCAGACGGCAACCTGACCAAGCCTACCAGTCGGCTCCTCGCCTGCGTATCGTGGGGGTATGAGTAGTAGTGACGAGACCGCCCCCGGGGCGTCCGAGGACATGAAGCGCAAGTTCAAGGAGGCGCTCGACAAGAAGAACGCGCAGCACCGCGAAGGCGAGTCGCACCTGGACGGCGACTCCGCCGTGCACGGCACGCACAACGCGATGACCAGGCGCGAGTTCCGCCGCAAGAGCGGCTGACCCGCACACGCACGACGACGGCCCGGCGCTCGAAGGAGCGACCGGGCCGTCGTCGTGTGCTCACACCGTCAGCGCACCTCGACGACCTCGCGCTCGGGCAGCGGCGCGGGCGTACCGCCGTGGTCGTGGTCGCCGGAGAGGGTCGACTCGTCGAACGGGAGGCGACCGGCGAGCACCTCGTGGGCCCGCGTGCGGTCGAACTGCTTGGTCCACGTCCCGATGAGCAGCGTCGCCACCGCGTTGCCGGTGAAGTTCGTCAGCGCGCGCCCCTCGGACATGAACCGGTCGATCCCGACGATCACACCGACGCCGTTGACGAGGTCGGGGCGGTAGGCCTGCAGGCCGCCGGCGAGGGTGGCGAGGCCCGCGCCGGTCACGCCGGCCGCTCCCTTGCTGGCGATGATCATGAACACCAGCAGACCGATCTGCTCCGGAATGGACATCGGCGCTCCCATACCGGCCGCGATGAACAGCGACGCCATCGTCAGGTAGATCGCGGTGCCGTCGAGGTTGAACGAGTACCCGGTGGGGACGGTGATGCCGACGACGGGCTTGGAGACGCCGACGTGCTCCATCTTGGCGATGAGGCGCGGCAGAGCGGACTCGCTCGACGACGTGCCGACGATGAGCAGGTACTCGCGGCCGAGGTACTTCATCAGACGGAAGATGTTGATTCGCGACACCGCCCACAGCAGAGTCCCGAGGACGCCGACGATGAACAGGATGCAGGTGATGTAGAAGGCGACCATCAGGATGCCGAGGCTCACGATCGCGGCGGCACCGGTCTTGCCCACGACAGCGGCGATCGCACCGAAGGCGCCGACGGGGGCGAGCCAGAGGATCATGCCGAGGATGCGGAAGACGAGCGTCTGGAGCTGCTTGACGGCGAACATGATCGGTTCGCCCTTCTGACCGAGGCCCTGCAGCGCGAACCCGACGAGCAACGCGATGAACAGCACCTGCAGCACGCTCTCCCCCGTGAAGGCCGAGAAGAACGTCGTCGGGATGATCCCGAGGAGGAACTCGGTCGTGGACTTGGCCTCGGGGAGTTCGCTCGTGTCGTAGACGGCGGACTGCATGTTCAGCCCCTCGCCCGGGTGGATGAGGTTGCCGACGACCAGTCCGATGCCGAGCGCGAACGTCGACATGAGCATGAAGTAGCCGAGAGCGAGGCCGCCGATCTTGCCGACCGTCGCGGCCTTGGCGATGGAACCGACGCCGACGACGATCGTGCAGAAGATGATCGGCGCGATCATCATCTTGATGAGCCCGACGAACGCCTTGCCGAGCGGCTCGAGGGAGATGCCGACCTCCGGCCAGACGAGACCGATCGTCGCCCCCAGGACGACCGCGGCGATCACGGAGACATAGAGCCAGGTGTGCTTGTCCCAGGACTTCCCGGGACGCCGGATGAAGTCCGGGATGCGGATGGATGTCGTCGAGAGGGCCATGTCTTCCTCCAGGGTGAACGGTCGTTGTTCGAAGTCGCCGACGGTGGCGCTGACTTCAGATTCGGCGCCATTCCCGTCCCCGTCGATTTGTGGTCGTATTGGTCGCGAGGTTTCGGAAAGGACCGTGATGAGACGGAGCGAAGGGCGCAGCGCCGCGTCGCGCGTGTTCCTCGCCCTCTCGGCGGCGGTCATCGTCACCGCGCTCCTCACCTCCGGGCTCCTGCTCCTGGAGGGCCAGCGCAGCGGCCGCGCGGAGGCCGAGCGTGTCACGCGTGCCGTCGCGCAGACGCTCGCCGACTCCCCCGACGTACGCGAGGCGCTGACGGACGCCGCCGACGGGGTGGATGCGACGGCCCTTCTCCAGCCGGTGGCGACCGCGGTCGTCGCCGACGCGCCGGTCGACTTCGTCACGATCATGGATGCCGACGGCATCCGGGTCACCCACCCCGACGCTGATGAGATCGGTCGGCCGTACCTCGGGACCGTCCCCGGGTCGCCTCGCCCGCTCACGGAGGAGTTCACCGGAACGCTCGGCCCGTCGCTTCGGACGATCGTGCCCGTGCAGTCCGCGGGCCGTCTCGTGGGCTGGGTGGCCGTCGGAGTCACCGTCGAGACGGTTTCGGCCGCGCTAGTTCCCCGGCTGCTCGCCGCGCTCGGCATCGGCGCCGCGCTCGTCGTGGCCGGTGTCGCCGGGGCGCTGTTCGCGCGCCGCTTCACGCGCCGGGTCGCCGGGGACCTGCCCGCCGGTCAGATCCGCGACACGCTTGCCGCGGCCGAGTCGATGCGAACGCTCGGGGAGGCCCTGCGCGCGCAGACGCACGAGCACGGCAATCGCCTGCACGCGGCCGTCGCGCTGCTGGAGCTCGGACGCACCGACGAGGCGATCGAGCTCCTGTCGGAATCGGCGCAGCGCAGTCAGACGCTCGTCGACCAGGTGACGGCGCGCACCGACGGCGACCCGACGGTGGCGGCGCTGCTGCTGGGGAAGACCTCGCAGGCTGCCGAGCGAGGCGTCGAGCTCATCGTCGACCTCGATCCGGGCGCTCCCTCGTCCCTCCTGTCCCCCATCGACCAGGTCGCCCTCGTCGGCAACCTCCTCGACAACGCCCTCGATGCCGCCGCCGGGGGCGCGGAGCCGCGGTGGGTGCGGGTGCGGGTGACGCGTACGTCGGAGTCCGAGCTGCTGCTGGAGGTCGCCGACAGCGGCCCCGGCGTCCCCTCCACGCTGCGCGAGCGCGTCTTCGAACGCGGCTTCTCGACCAAGCCAGCCGGCGCGGAAGGTCGCGGCGTCGGTCTCGCCCTGGCGCGATCGGTCGTGGACGACATCGGCGGCTCATTGACGCTCGTGGACGGCCCGCCCACCACCTTCCGCATCGTGCTCCCGACGGAGGCGTCATGATCTCGGTGCTGCTCGTGGACGACGAGGCTCTGACCCTCGAACTGCACCGCGACTACATCGCCCGGCTCGAAGGCTTCACGGTCGTCGCGGAGTGCACGGGCGCCCACGCGGCCATCGAGGCCGTGCTGTCGCGTCCCGATCTGGACCTCGTCCTGCTCGACATGACGATGCCCGACGGCAGCGGGCTCGACGTGCTGCGCCACGTCCGTGCACGCGGCAGCGCCGTGGACGTCATCGCCGTGACCGGAGTGAGGGATGCCGACGCGGTCCGCCAGACGGTGGGGCTCGGTGTCGTGCAGTACCTCGTCAAACCGGTGACCTTCGCGGTGTTCGCGGACCGCCTCGCGCAGTATCGCACCTACCACCGCCGCACGCAGGAGTCGTCTGGCCCGTCGACACAGGAGGAGATCGACGCGTTGCTCTCCGCCTCGCGGGCGACGGGAGCCGTTCGAGTCCCGTCGCTGCCCAAGGGGCTCGCCGCGCACACGCTCGAGCGCGTGACGGCCGCCGTCCGCGAGGCGCGCGCCGTCTCTGCCAAGGAACTCGCGGAGCGGCTCGGGATGTCACGCGTCGCCGCGCGGCGCTATCTGGAGCACCTCGTGCAGGTGGAGCGGCTCGAACGGATCGCGCGCTACGGCGGCCAGGGCCGTCCGGAGACTGAGTACCGCTGGCGGTCCTGAGCCTTCGGGGGGCAGGCCTCAGGCCTCAGGCCAGTCCGCGGGACCGTGCGAACCCGCGGCATACTCCTGTAGCGGGACGGCCCCCGCGCGCCACGCCTCCTGCACGGGTGCGATGATGCGCCAGCACTCGACGGCGGCGTCTCCGCGCACGGACAGCGTCGCATCGCCGTCGAGGATCGCGCCGAGCACTTCCGTGTAACTACGCTCCGCACCCGAGCCGAGCTCGGCGGCCAGCGTCGCCCGATGGAGGCGGAAGGGGTCGCCCTCACCGTTCACATTGAGGACGCACTCCATGCGGTCGGGGCCGAGCCAGAAGCGCAGCAGGCCGCCCTCCTCGTCACCGGTGAATCCTCGCGGGAGGTGCCGCACCGGCCGGAAGTGAAGATCGATCCGCATCTGCGCGTCGCCGAGCGCCTTGCCCGATCGCAGCGTAAAAGGCACTCCGCTCCACCGTGCGGTGTCGACGGCGCACACGATCTCCGCGAGGGTCTCGGTCTCACGGTGAGGGTCCACGCCCTTCTCGTCCGCGTAGTCCGGCACCTGGCGTCCGGATATCGTCCCCGCGGTGTAGCGGGCGCGGCGGGAAGATGCGACCGGGTCGTCGCCCCACACCCTCGTCGCACGGAGCGCCGCCGCCGTCGCGGACCGGAAGTCGGCTTCATCGAGGGTTGCGGGAGGCTCCATCGCGACGACGGCGAGCACCTGGAGCAGGTGGCTCTGGATCATGTCCTCCAGCGCGCCGGCGCGATCGTAGTAGCCGGCGCGGCCCTCCAGCGCCAGGGTCTCGTCGAAGACGATCGAGACCGCGGCGACGTTGTCGGCCGACCACACCGGCTCGATGATCCGGTTGGCGAAGCGCACCCCGAGGACGTTCAGAACAGTCGATCTGCCGAGGAAGTGGTCCACGCGGAAGATCTGCTCCTCCGGCACCAGGCCGCGCAGCACCGCGTTCAGCTCGCCGGCGCTGTGAGCATCCGAGCCGAAGGGCTTCTCGAGCGCGAGGATGCAGCCGGCCGGCAGGTCCTCGGGGTGGAGGGCGCGGCACGCTGCCGCGGTTACCGCTGGCGGAACCGCGAAGTAGAGCACCACAGGTCCGGCACCGGCGGCCTCGATGATCGCCCGCATGCCATCACGGTCGGTCGCGTCGGCCGTGACGAAGGGACCCACCTGGAACCGGTCCGCGGGCAGCTCCCGCCCGACCGCCGCATGCACCGCCGTGGCCCACCGCGCGTCGTCCCAGGGCGACTGCCCCGCCCCCACGACGCGAACCCGACGGTCCTCCTGGGCGGCGATGAGGTCGCCCAGTGCGGGAAGGAGCAGGCGCGAGGCGAGATCGCCGCCGCCTCCGATGATGACGAGAGTGGTGTCCGAGGCCATGTTCGCCACCCTAGACGCGCGATCGGTGGCCGACGCTGGGAGACTCGTATGATGAGCTCCCCCATCGAGGACTACGCCCTGCTGAGCAACTGCCGCACCGCCGCCCTGGTCGCGCGCGACGGCTCGATCGACTGGCTGTGCCTGCCGCGGTTCGATGCGGCGTCGGTGTTCGGGGCGCTCCTGGGCGACGACGATCACGGGAGCTGGCGGTTGCGGCCCAGCGATCCCGCCGCGGTCGCGGAGCGCCGCTACGAAGGCGACACCTTCACGCTCGTCACTCGGTGGACGACCGCCTCGGGGGTCGCGGAGGTCCGCGACATCCTCCCGGTGGACACCCGCCGCCTCGACACGGTCCACCGGATGGACCTCGTCCGCCGCGTCGTGGGTGTCGAGGGGTCCGTCGAGTTCGCCCAGCAGTTGCGATTGCGTTTGGACTACGCCCGCGCGCTGCCGTGGGTCCGTCGGGTCGGAGCCGGCGACGAGATCCGCGCGATCGCTGGGCCCGACGCGCTGCGTTTCACCGGCGCCCCGGTCACCGCGACCGATCACGCCCACACCGGAGGGTTCACCGTCGACGCCGGCGACCGCCGGGACCTCGTGCTCACGTGGCACCCGTCGCACCACGAGCCGCCCGCGGTGCTCGACGTCGATGAAGCGATCTCCCACACCGAGGACTGGTGGCAGCGCTGGTCCGACCGTATCGAGGCCGACGGCGTCCATCGCGACGCCGTCGTGCGCTCGCTGCTGCTGCTGCGCGCCCTGACCCACCGCGACACCGGCGGCATCGTGGCGGCCGCCACGACCTCGCTGCCGGAGGACTTCGGCGGGGAGCGGAACTGGGACTACCGCTACGTGTGGCTGCGCGACGCCGCCCTCACTCTCGAGGCCCTCATCGCGCACGGTTTCCTCGGGGTCGTGGAGCATTGGCGGGCGTGGCTGCTGCGCGCGATCGCGGGCGATCCCGAGCAGATGCAGATCATGTACGGGATCGCCGGCGAGCGCGATCTCGCCGAGCGCACCCTCACGAGCCTGCCCGGCTACGCGGACTCCCGACCCGTCAGGATCGGCAATGAGGCAGCCGGGCAGTATCAGGCGGACGTCATCGGCGAGGTCATGGTCGCCCTCCACGCCGGCCGCGAGGCGGGGCTCGAAGAGTCCGCATTCTCGTGGTCGCTCGAGCGCGCGCTGCTGCGCAATGTCGAGGCGCACCTGCCCGAGCCCGACCACGGCATCTGGGAGATCCGCGGTGAACCGCGAATGTTCACCCATTCCCGCGTCATGATCTGGGCAGCTTTCGACCGAGGCGTCCGCGCCGTCCGCTCGTTCGGCCTCGATGGCCCCGTGGAGCACTGGGAACGCCTTCGAGACCGCATGCGGGAGGAGATCGAGTCGCAGGGCATCGGCGCCCACGGCGGCTTCACTCAGTCGTACGGCACCGACGATGTCGACGCCGCGCTGCTGCAGCTCCCCATGGTGGGCTTCTGTGCGGCGGATGATCCGCGGATGCTCGCCACGGTCGCCGTCATCGAGAAGACCCTGGTCCACGAGGGCCTCGTGCACCGCTACCGCACGGCGACCGGGGTGGACGGGCTGAGCGGCGACGAGCATCCGTTCCTCGCCTGCAGCTTCTGGCTCGCCGAGCAATACGCGGCGTCGGGACGACTCGCCGATGCGGAGCGTCTGCTCGACAGGCTGTGCGCGCTGCGCAACGACGTCGGCATGCTCAGCGAGGAGTACGACCCGGTGGGAGAGCGTCACGTCGGCAACACCCCGCAGGCGCTGTCTCATCTGGCGCTGGTGCGCACCGTCGATGCGATCACCCGTGCACGCGAGGAGGCCTCGATCCGCCCCTCCGCAGACGAGTGATCCGCCGCGTGTCCGACAATGGAGGCATGACTCTTCCGCGCATCGCGATGCCCGCCCGCCTGTCCGACGCCGAGGGCGCCGATGCGCGTGTCGGTCTGGCCAACGCGATCTTCGACGACGTCGCCGAGCTCGTGCGGGCGGAAGACCTCGACGTGGTCGTCGTGCGGACGGCCGACCTCGCGGGATTCGACGGCCTCGTCCTCCCCGGCGGAGGCGACGTCGACCCGGTTCGTTACGGCGGCGACCCGGCAGCGCCGGTCTACGACGTCAACCCCGCTCAGGACGCCCTCGACCTCGACATCCTCGCGGCGGCCGTGGAGCGCGGCATCCCCGTGCTCGGCGTCTGCCGAGGCCTCCAGGTCGTGAACGTGGCGTTCGGCGGCACCTTGATCGAAGACCTTCCCGCCTCCGACGTACGCCACACCGCCGCCTCCGACGGATGCGGCGGGCTCGCGTGGGCATGGCACGACGTCGACGTGACGGCGGACAGCCGGCTGCACGACGTTGTCGGCGCGACGCGGATCCGCGTCGCATCGGGCCACCACCAGGCGATCGACCGACTCGGGACCGGGCTCGTCGCCACCGCCGTGGCCGAGGACGGCATCGTGGAAGCGGTGGAGCACAGCGACGCCCCCGTCCTCGCGGTGCAGTGGCATCCCGAGGCCGAGGGCACGCCGGCCGCGCTGGCGTCCGCGCCGTTCGCGGCGTTCGCCGATCTCGTGCACGCGCGCCGGGCGGCACCCGCGATCGGCTGAGCGGCGTCCGGCTACTCCCCCGCGAGGCCGCCGAGCAGGTGACCGAACGAGCGGCCCTCGCCGAGATAGCTGTCCGGATCGAAGGGATCGGATGCCGTAGCCGGCTCGCGGCGCGCGACCGCTTCGGCGAGTTCGCGCGCGCCGCGTTCGACGCGCGCGCTCAGCGGTGCGACCTCGTCGGCTGCCGCTCCCCAGTCGCTCGACGCGGCGAACACGCCCGTCGAGACGGGCTCTGCGTGCAGGTAGGTGAACAGGGGGCGGATCGCGTAGTCGATCGCGAGCGAGTGTCGTGCGGTCCCCGCGTTGGCCCCGATGAGCACGGGCGTGCCGGTCAGCGCATCGGGGTCGAGCACGTCGATGAACGACTTGAACAACCCGGAGTAGCTCGTCGAGAAGATCGGCGTGACGGCGATCACGGCGTCTGCCGAGACCACCGCGTTGATGGCCGATTCCAGCGCCGCCGGCGCGAACCCGGTCAGCAGGTTGTTCGCGATATCGTGCGCGTAGTCGCGCAGCTCGATCGTGTCGACCGTCGCCTCGATGCCCCGCGCGGCGAGTTCGGCAACGGTGGCGGCGGCGAGCCGGTCGGCGAGCATGCGGGTCGAGGAAGGATTCGACAGCCCTGCCGAGATGACGGAGATCCTGCGTGCGCTCATCGTCCTGCCCCCAGACCGAAGGCGGCGCCGGCCGGAGCCGGGGTGTCCTGGTAGGGCGAGGGTCCGCTGAGGTTGTCGCCGCGGTTGGCGCGCGGTCGCGCCTCGCGCACCGGGCCGTCACCGTACTCGGCGAGCACGCGAGCGGCGTGGGTCGGAGCGTCGGGCACCGTGGTCGGGCGGTTCTCGGCGAACTCGCGGCGCAAGACGGGGACGACCTCGCCGCCGAGGAAGTCGAGCTGCTCGAGCACGGTCTTCAGCGGCAGGCCGGCGTGGTCGACGAGGAACAACTGACGCTGGTAGTCGCCGAACAGCTCACGCATCCCGGCGTAGCGGTCGATGACCTGCTGCGGCGAACCCACGGTGAGCGGCGTCATCTCGGAGAAGTCCTCCAGCGAGGGCCCGTGGCCGTAGACGGGTGCGTTGTCGAAGTAGGGACGGAACTGCGACACGGCATCCTGCGAGTTCTTCGCCATGAACGCCTGGCCGCCGAGGCCGACGATGGCCGTTTCCGGACCGCCGTGGCCGTAGTGCTCCCAACGCTGACGGTAGAGGGCGATGAGGCGCTGGTAGTGCTCAGCCGGCCAGAAGATGTTGTTCGCGAAGAAGCCGTCGCCGTAGTAGGCGGCCTGCTCGGCGATCTCGGGCGTGCGGATCGATCCGTGCCACACGAAGGGCGCGATGCCGTCGAGGGGCCGCGGGGTGGAGGTGAAGCCCTGCAGGGAGGAGCGGAACTTGCCTTCCCAGTCGACGACGTCCTCACGCCAGAGCTTGTGCAGGAGGGCGTAGTTCTCGATCGACAGCGGGAGTCCCTGGCGGATGTCCTTGCCGAACCAGGGGTAGACGGGGCCGGTGTTGCCGCGGCCGAGCATGAGGTCCATGCGACCACCCGAGAGGTGCTGCAGCATGGCGTAGTCTTCGGCGATCTTGACCGGGTCGTTCGTCGTGATGAGGGTCGTCGCGGTCGACAACACGAGCCGCTCGGTCTGTGCGGCGATGTAGGCGAGGGTCGTGGTGGGAGAGCTCGACCAGAAGGGCGGGTTGTGGTGCTCGCCGAGGGCGAAGACGTCCAGTCCCACCTCTTCGGCGTGCTTCGCGATCTCCACCGTCGCGGCGATCCGCTCGCCCTCGCTCGGTGTGTGGCCCGTGGTCGGGTCCTGGGTGATGTCGCTGACGGTGAAGATGCCGAACTGCATCCCCGGCCAGGTGGTGGTGGTCTCGCTCACGGTTTCTTCCGCTTCCTGGATGCCCGCGGCATCCGATCCATGCAAGTGAATGTATCTCGTACAACGTGGCCACGTCCAGGTTATTCCCGGCCGTGCGGGGCGGTAACGAACGGCAACAACCGCGTCGCCGGAATGCGCGGCTGCCTATCCTCGGGGGATGCCGGAGCTGAACCTGCCTGTCCTCGACCTGTCCCTCCTGACGCAGGGGCCTGAGGCCGCCGCCCGCTTCCGCGACGATCTGCGTCGCGCCACACACGACGTCGGGTTCTTCTACCTCGTCGGCACCGACATTCCCGCCGGGCTCGAAAGCCGGCTGCACGAGACCGCGCGCGCCTTCTTCGCGCTGTCCGAGGCGGACAAGCTCGCGATCGAGAATGTCGGCAGCCCGCACTTCCGCGGATACACCCGCATCGGCGGCGAGCGCACGCAGGGAGCGATCGACTGGCGCGAGCAGATCGACATCGGGCCCGAACGGGATGCCGTGGACGACCCCGCCGCGCCAGACTTCGCCCGACTCATCGGGCCCAACCTGTGGCCGGCGGCCCTTCCCGAGCTGCGCGACGTCACCGACCGGTGGCAGACCCACCTCACCGGCGTCGCACGCCGGCTGCTACGTGCGTGGGCGCTCGCCCTCGGAGCCGAAGAGAGCTACTTCGACCAGCACTTCGGAGAACCCTCGACGCTGCTCAAGATCGTCCGGTACCCCGGCACCGACGCTCCCGAGCCGCAGCAGGGCGTGGGCGCGCACAAGGACTCGGGAGTCCTCACGCTCCTGTGGGTGGAACCGGGCAAGAGCGGCCTGCAGGTCGAGCGCGACGGAGCGTGGGTCGATGCACCGCCCGTGCCGGGGGCGTTCGTCGTCAACATCGGGGAGATGCTCGAATACGCCACCCGCGGGTATCTTCTCGCCACGAACCACCGCGTCGTCTCGCCGCGCCTTCCCGACGACCGAATCTCGGTGCCGTTCTTCTTCAACCCGGCGCTGGACAGCCGACTCCCCCTCATCGACCTACCCGGCGAGCTCGCGGCTCAGGCGCGCGGGGTCACCCAAGACCCGTCGAACCCGATCCACGCCCTCTATGGCGAGAACGCGCTCAAGTCGCGCCTGCGGGCCCACCCCGACGTCGCGGAGCGGTGGCACGCCGACCTCCTCGTCGCGCGGGCCTGACCGGCATCCGCTCGGTGCGGGAATGACGAAGGCCGCCCCACACCTGGGGCGGCCTTCTCAAGAATGTTCTGCGCGATTGAACGCTGCTCGCAATGCTTAGCGGCGGAGTCCGAGACGCTCGATCAGCGAACGGTATCGCGTGATGTCGATGTCCTGGAGGTAGCCGAGCAGACGACGACGCTGACCGACGAGCAGGAACAGCCCACGACGCGAGTGGTGGTCGTGCTTGTGCTCCTTGAGGTGCTCGGTGAGGTCCTTGATGCGCTGCGTCAGCATCGCGACCTGCACCTCGGGGGATCCGGTGTCACCGGGGTGCGTCGCGTACTCTTCGATGATCGCCTTCTTGACGTCTGCTTCCAGTGCCATAGTTGATCCCCTCTCTCTTCGTTGCGCGGCGCCCGACGCCTGATGCGTGGGCTCTCTTTATCCGCGGCCGATCGAACGGCAACCTGACGAGTCTACCAGCGATTAGGCTCGATCCGTGCCGTCTCCCCGCCCCTCCGCGACCGACCGCTCCCCCGTCGACGCGCGGCGATGATGGCCCGATTGACCCGGGACTCCTTCCTCGACCTGCGCCCGTTCCGCCACAGCCCCGCGTTCGCTCGAATGTGGATCGGGTCGACCCTCGCGGGACTCGGCGGACAGCTCACGGTGGTCGCCGTCATGCTGCACATGTTCGCCCTCATGGGCTCGACCTTCGCGGTCGCGATGATCGCGGTCGCGGGTCTGCTCCCGATGGTCGTGGCGGGGCTGTACGGCGGCATGCTCGCCGATGCGTTCGATCGGCGCCGCGTCGCGCTGGTCGCCGCGTCGGTGACCTTCGCCTCCACGCTCGTACTGGCCGTCCTCGCCTGGTCGGCGCAGGAGACCGTGTGGTGGCTGTACGCGCTCAGCATCATCAACTCGGCGGCGAACTCCATCGTGATGGCGGCGCGGCAGTCGATCGTGCCGCGCCTGCTCCCCCGCGAGCTGCTGCCGGCGGCATCGGCGCTGGGCGGCATCACCATGGGGATCATGGTCATGGGCGGGCCGGCCCTGGCCGGCGTGCTCGTCGCCTTCACCGGCTACGCCTGGACCTACTCGATCGACGTCGTGCTCATGCTGGCGAACTTCCTCGGGTTGTGGACGCTGCCGGCGATCCTCCCCGAGGGGACGGTCATGCGCCCGGGGTGGGCATCGCTGAGGGACGGCTGGCGGTTCCTGCGTCGAGCCTCGAACATCCGACTGCAATTCCTGCTCGATGTCATCGCGATGACGTTCGGGCAGCCGATCGCGCTCTTTCCCGCACTGGGCACGGTCGTGCTCGGCGGCGGGGCGATCACGACGGGGCTGCTCACCGCGTCGATCGCCGCGGGCGCATTCCTTTCCAGCGTGTTCTCCGGGCCGGTGGGACGCGTGCGGCATCAGGGCCTCGGCATCCAGCGAGCGATCACCGCCTACGGGGTATCGATCGCCCTGTTCGGGATCGCCGTCCTCGCCGGATCGCTGGGGCTGTTCGCGCCGACACCCGTCGACGCCTCCCACGCCAACATCGCGGTGATCGCCTTCGCGATGGTCGCTCTGGCGGGAGCGGGAGCGGCGGACAACGTGAGCTCGATCTTCCGGAACACGATGGTGCAGGCGGCCGTGCCGGATGCCATCCGCGGCCGACTCCAGGGGATCTTCATCGTCGTCGTCGCCGGCGGACCGCGGCTCGGATCGCTGTACGCGGGATCGCTCGCGACGATCGCGGCTCTGTGGTTCCCGCCGCTGCTGGGCGGCATCCTCATCGTCGTCCTCGTGGGCGTGCTCGTGCGACTCAGCCCTCGGTTCCGCGCCTACGACGCGCTCGAGCCGGCGCCCTGACGCCGGCGCCCCGACGCCCGGCGCCGTGGCGCTACGGGCCGTCGGCGCTCAGTAGCGCGACGGGACGCCCAGGTACTCGTCGAGCGTGAGCGCGTTTTTGTAGAGGTGCGTCGCGACCTCGACTCCGACGTGGCGCAGATGCCACGGCTCGTACGAGTAGCCGGTGAAGGAGGTCTTGCCCTTCGGATACCGCACGATGAAGCCGTAGCGGTGCGCGTTCTTGGCGACCCATCTGCCCGCGCGGGAGTCGCCCCACGCCTGCGAGATGGAGTTGACGTCGATGGCGAGCCCCGTCTGGTGCTCGCTGTGACCCGGACGTGCCGAACGCTTCTCCGCCATCTCGAAGCCGTACTGACGGATCTTCGAGGCGTAGACCGACTTCTGCGACGCGTAGGAACGGAACCCGGAGATGATCCAGAGGGAGACGCCGTCTCGCGCCGCCGCCGCACGCATCTTCGAGAACGCCGAAGTGAGTTCGGGTCGGAGCCCGTTGCCGAAGGTCGACGGCAACGGGAGCGACTTGTTCACGATCAGGAGGTCGCGGATGTACATCGGTTTGCTCGGGGAGACGGTGCGCACCGTCGGAGACCCGGCAGCCTTCCACTGCGCGCGGGTGACGGGTGTGAGGTAACCCCGTGAGCGGTGGTAGATCGTGGTGCCGATGGACAGACGCACGAACGAGTCGCCCGGGACACGGGGGCGCACCTCGGCCTTCGGCTTGCCGATCTTGGCGTACTGGGCGGACGTCAGACGCACGACCTGGTCGACGGAGCGGTCGCCCTTCTTGTGCGGCCAGGTCATGAGCGCGTGCACCGGACTGTACGACGTCTTGACGTAGACGGTGGGTGCGATCGCGACGCGCGGCCGACCGGCCGCAGCGTATTGCGTCGACGACACCGCACGCTTGGTCCCGCTCGAGGAGACGAAGTAGATGTTTGACGACCACCTTGCGCGGTAGTACCCGCCGTAGACGATCTTCAGCGCGGGAGCCCCTGCGGCACGGTACTGCGAGGCAGTGAGCTTGTGTCGAATCCCGTCGGGAGTGCGAACGTAGCGGTCGGTGGAACTCGATGCGTATCGCGAGTACGTCGAGGTCGGTACGTGCGGGACCGTCGACACACGCGGCGCACCGGCCGCGCGGTACTGCGTCGCGGTGAGGGTGCGCACGCGATCGACCTTCGTGTCGCCGGCGCGCTGCGGGAAGACGATGAGCGCGTAGCGCGAGTCGGACCACGACGTCTTGACGAACCGCACCGGGGCGGGCTTCTTGGCGACACCGGTGGCCTTCCACGCGGCCTGCGAGATCTCCTTGACCGTGCCGTTGGTCCACGACTGGTAGACGGTCGTCGTCCACGGGAGCGAGTAATAGCCGTACACGGTCGGCGCCGGAGCGGGCGTCGGTGTCGGGCTCGGGGTCGCTGTGGGCGTCGGCGTCGGCGTCGGCGTCGGCCAGTTCGTCGGGGCCGGACTCTCGTCGGGAGCGATGGTCTCCGTCACGCTCGGCGACGGTACGGGTTCGCCCTCGTCGGCGGCGGCGGGCGGGACCAGCGAGAGCGCGACGACCAGCGCCGTGCCGACGGCGAGAAGGCGCCCGCGAACGGTCGTCGTCATGATGGTGCTCCCCAGACTGTGGCGTCAGACTACACGACGGCCTGGTCGGGCAAGGAAAACGGGGTGGATGCCGGTTGGCATCCACCCCGTTTCAGGTCTGATGTCAGGCCTGGAGCGACCCCTGCAGGTCGAGCGTGATGGTGACGTCCTTGCCCACGAGCACGCCGCCGGTCTCGAGCGCGGCGTTCCACGTCAGGCCGAAGTCCTCGCGGTCGATGACCGTCTTCGCGGTCGCGCCCGCCTTGTAGTTGCCCCACGGGTCGGTGCCGAAGCCGCCGAACTCGAGCTCGAACGTCGCGGGCTTCGTGGTGCCGCGGATCGTCAGATCGCCGTCGACGAGGAAATCGCCGCCCTCGTAGCGCACGCCGGTGGAGACGAAGTCGAGCGTCGGGTAGTTCTCCGTGTCGAAGAAGTCGCCGGAGCGGAGGTGGTTGTCACGCCCCTCGTCCTTCGTGTCGATGGACGCGACGTCCACCGACGCCTCGACGCGAGCCTCGAGCGGGTTCTCGGGAGCGACGATCGTGGCGTTCTTCAGGCCGAAGGAGCCGCGCACCTTCGAGATCATCATGTGGCGGACGCTGAACGAGACCTCGCTGTGGGCGGGGTCGAGCACCCAGGTGCCCGTCTTGTATCCGGGAATCTCGATCGTGGCGGTGGAGTCGGTCATGTCATTCCTTCGTGTCGGTCGCCGCTCTGTGCGGCAGGCATGACTGGTCCAACAGCAGGCGTGAACGAATCTATTCCCATGCATGCAAAACTTTGTGGCGCGTTCCCCGCGGGGGCGCCTGAGCGGCGCGTGTTCGCGGTCCCGCGTGCGCGAATCGCGGAGATGTACCCGATCGCGGATCCCGTATGCCCGAGGCATCCGCGATTCTGAACATCTCCGCGATTCTGCACACACCGCGATCTGCGCGACCGGGATCCGCACGCCCACGATTCGCACGGGCGGGAAAAGCAGGAGGGGCGGATGCCGTGGCATCCGCCCCTCCTCGGGTACGCGTGACTCAGCCGACAGCGAGGAGGTCGATGATGAACACGAGGGTCTTGCCGCCGAGGAAGTGGCCGCCAGCGGGACCGTAGGCCAGGTGGGGCGGGATGACGAGCTCGCGGCGCCCGCCGACCTTCATGCCCGGGATGCCGTCCTGCCAGCCCTGGATGAGGCCGCGCAGCGGGAACTGGATGCTCTCGCCGCGACCCCACGACGAGTCGAACTCCTCACCGGAGTCGTACTCGACACCGGCGTAGTGGACGGTCACGGTGTCGCCGGGCTTCGCCTCGGCGCCCTCGCCCACGATGAGGTCGCGGATGACGAGGTCGGAGGGAGCGGGGCCCTCGGGCGCATCGAACTCGGGCTTGGTGCGGTCGTCAGTCATGCGTCCATCCAAGCACGTCGGCGCGTGTCACGCCGCCCCACCGGCCTCGCCAGCGGGTCCCTTGACAGCGCCGCGAGGGCGTGGGGACAATGGGAGAAGACCAACTCAGCGCTCGGTAGACACGCAGGCATCGCCGCGGCACCGGGCGCTGAGTCTGTGTGGGGCACCCCGCGGTGGCTCGTCGAAGCGACGCAGCCGAGGGGCCGCTCAGGGCGTGAGGAGTCGGGACCGCGCCGCGATCGTGCGAGCCAGGTACACCCGCTCGTCGTCGGCAGCGGCGGCATCCCTTCCCGTGAGCGCTCGCTGACGCGCGGCGGCGAGCGCGGTCGCCTCGGCGATGAAGTCCGCCATGAGTGCACGGCGGTCGCCCGGAAGGGTCCGTGCCCAGGCCAGCGCGTGACGACGGCCCCGCCCCGTCGCGAGCATCTCCACCTCTCCCGCACTGAACCATCCCGCGGCCGCGTACTCGCCCAGGCGCGCCCGGGTGAGGCGCGCCTCCTCCCGTCGCAGCAGGAGCACCCCGGCGACGAAGGCGAGGAAGAGCGGAATCTGAAGGGTCACGTACAGCGCGAAGAAGTCGGCGAAGACGGCCGAGCCGTTCCAGATCGCGTGGAGGACGATCGCCCCGATGAGCCCGAGTGCCCACGGACCGAGAGCTGCGGATGTCGTCGCGCCGTCGCGTGCGGCCCGCCCGAGAGCGTAACCGGTGACGGCGGTGAACATGACGTGCGCGAAGGGCGAGAGGATGCCGCGGAGCACGAACGTGAAGGTGACCTCCGTCACGCCGCCCTCGATGAGGCTGGTGGCGAAGTAGAGGATGTTCTCGGTGAACGCGAACCCCGCCCCGACGAGCGCGCCGTAGACGACGCCGTCGACGGGACCGTCGAAGGCACGTCGACCGAAGATGAAGATGAGGAGCACGCCGATGCCCTTGGCTACCTCTTCGACGACGGGCGCCTGCACGACCGAAGAGAACGCGTCGCCCACGTTCGGGTCGACGACGATCATCGCCGGAGAGAGCGCGAGGTCGACCAGAAGCGAGAGCGCAACGGCCGCGACAGCGCCCCAGGCGACCGCGGCGATCACGAGCCCCCGCGGTTCGGGTTCCCACCGGTCGACGATGCGGACGGCCAGGAGTACGCCCGCCAGGGGGATCAGCGCGAGCACGCCGCCGATCGCCGGCGCGGCGACCCCGAGGAAGGAGACCACGTAGGCGACGAGGCCGAGAGCGAGCACGACCAGCAGCGCGAAGAGCCACACCGGTGCCGTGCGTCCCCGGCGAACCGGCACCGGAAGGGCCGGGGCGGATGCCGTCGAGGCGACGGCCGCGGGCGCTCCGTGCGGAGGCTGGGCGAACGGCGACGGGTGGGCCATGCCCTCAGCCTAGGGTCGGCGGCCGGCGCGCGAACGAACCGGATCGGACGACGGGCCGGAGCGCCCCCTCCCCCGGTCGGGAGAACCGCCGGGTAGCCTGGGGGGATGCGCTTCGCCCACGTGACCTCGGCCGCGTCCGACGATCCGCGGCTGGCCGTCGTCGAAGACGGTCGTGCCCTCCCCGTCGCGGCACTGTTCGACGGTGCGCCCGACGATCTCCAGACCCTCATCGAGGGCGGCCCCGGACTGCTCGAGCGCGTGCGGGCAGCCACCGCGGGCGCGACCGGGTGGATGCCGCTCGACGACCTCGGATTCGCCACGGCGGTCAGTCGGCCCCCCGTCGTCCTCGCGGTGGGGCTGAACTACGCGGCGCACTCGAGCGAACTGGGCCTGAAGGCCGACAAGGCCCCCACGGTGTTCGTCCTGTGGCCTGGCTCGCTCACCGGCCACGACGCGACCACCAGCTGGCCTCGATCCCTCAGCGAATCGGTCGACTACGAGGCGGAGCTCGGCGTCGTCATCGGCTCCCCCGCGAAAGACGTCGCCGAAGCCGACGCGCTCTCGTACGTGTGGGGCTACACGGTGGTCAACGACATCACCGCGCGTGACATCCAGTTCTCGGAGGCGCAGTGGTCGCGCTGCAAGTCGTTCGACGGCTTCACGCCCACGGGTCCTGTCGTCGTGACAGCCGACGAGATCGACGATCCGCAAGACCTCCACATCTGGGCGGTGGTCGACGGTCAGACGGTCCAGGATGCCACGACCGGTCAGATGATCCGGTCGGTGGCGACGCTGGTCTCGCACCTCTCGCAGTCCGCGACGCTCCTTCCGGGCACCCTCATCTCGACGGGGAGTCCCGGCGGAGCGGGATACTCGCGGGATCCTCAGATCTTCCTCCGCGACCGTTCGACGGTCACGGTCGGCATCGACGGCATCGGTTCCCTGACCACGCACTGCCGCATCCTCGGCTGAACCGGCGGACGAACGACGACGGGGGCGGTGCCACGCGGCACCGCCCCCGTCGTGCGAAGGCTCAGTAGCCGCTCGTGACCTGGCTGCAGGGCACCTCGACGCCCCAGAGCGTGACGACGGCCGACGGATCTGCCGCGCACGTCGCCGCCGCCGAGAACGTGGGAAGCAGGAAGGCGAAGAATAGGATCGCGCCGACGATCATCAGCACGACGCTGATGATGATGGCGGCCAGGGCGAAGCCGTTGCTGCGGCCGGCCTTGCGGCTCTGGACGAGCGCGACGATGCCGAGGATCAGCGCGAGCAGCTGGAAGAAGAACGACAGCACGAAGGCGATGATGCCCATCGTCTTGCCGGGAACGGGTCCTGCCGGTGTGGCTGCCGGTCCGCCGGCGTTGTACGCGGGCGCTGCCGGCGGTGCGGCCGGGTAGGCAGGGGTCTCGTAGGCCGGCGGCTGCTGCGGGTTCTGCGGGTCGGTCATGCGGATCTCCTCACGTGGCCGGACGTCCCGGCATGGTGACGTTATCGGCATCCGCCCGCCGGAGCAAAGGGCCGCGCCGTCAGCCGCCCACCACGTTCTCAGCCGGCTGGATGACCGGGATCGCCTGCGTGATCGCTTCGAGACCCGAAAGGCGCGCCGGGGAGAGTTGCTTGTCGACCTCTTCCCGAGACATCAGCCCGGCCTCCACGACGAGGTCCCCCACGTTGCGGTGCGTCAGCAGCGCCGTCTTGGCCAGAGCCGCGGACGCCGCGTATCCGATGAACGGCGTCAACGCGGTGACGACCCCCACCGACGCCCCCACCATGGCGCCGAGGCGGTCACGATTGGCCGTGATGCCGTCGACGCAGTTGATGCGCAGCGTGCGCATGCCGCGACGCATCCAGGTGATCGACTGGAAGATCGAGTGCGCGATCACCGGCTCGAACGCATTCAGCTGCAGCTGCCCGCCCTCGACGGCCATCGTGACGGTGAGGTCGGCACCGGCGACGGCGAACGCCACCTGGTTGACGACCTCCGGCACGACCGGGTTCACTTTGCCGGGCATGATGCTCGATCCGGCTTGGCGTGCGGGGAGGTTGATCTCCCCGAGACCGGCCTGCGGGCCCGACGAGAGCAGCCGCAGGTCATTGCAGATCTTCGAGAGCTTGATCGCGTTGCGCTTGAGCGACGAGGAGAACGACATGAACGAGCCGGTGTCGCTCGTGGCCTCCACGAGATCGTCCGCGGTGGCGAGGTCGAGACCCGTGATCTCGCGCAGGTGCCGCAGGACAGCGGATGCATAGCCCGGGTGGGTCGTGATCCCCGTGCCGATGGCCGTGGCCCCCATGTTGATCTCGTACAGCAGGTAGGCGTTCTCGGTGAGTCGCTGGTGGTCGTAGCCGAGCGTCGTCGCGAACCCGTGGAACTCCTGCCCCAGCGTCATCGGTACGGCATCCTGCAGCTGGGTGCGACCGATCTTGAGGATGTCGTGGAACTCGACCGCCTTCGCGAGGAACGACTCTCGCAGGAGGTCCAGCTCCTCGAGGAGGGTGAGGAGATCCAGGCTGAGGCCGATCTTCACCGCGGTGGGGTACACGTCGTTGGTGGACTGGCTGCGGTTGGTGTGGTCGATCGGCGACAGGTAGGCGTAGTCGCCCTTCTCCCGGCCCGCCATCTCGAGGGCCACGTTGGTGATGACCTCGTTCGCGTTCATGTTGGTCGACGTGCCGGCGCCGCCCTGGATGACTCCCACGACGAACTGATCGTGGAACTCGCCGTCGATGACCCGTTGCGCCGCGCGGTCGATGAGGTCGGCACGCTCCGGATCGAGCACCCCGATCTCGAGGTTGGCCCGTGCGGAGGCCTGCTTGACCATCGCGAGCGCCTTCACCAGGTCTTTGTAGACCGAGATCGGGCGCTGGGAGATCGGGAAATTCTCGAGGGCCCTCGCGGTGTGGATGCCCCAGTAGGCATCTGCGGGGATCTCGAGAGATCCGAGGGAGTCGGATTCGGTGCGCGTCGTTGCGTCCAGAGCCATGTGTGGAGTCCTTGTGGGTCTCGGTGGGGGTCGGCGGATCGCCATCGAGCCTAGCCCGACGCGCGGAAGGCGACGATGTACGCGGTGTACATCGTCGCCTTCCACGTGTACGACGCGGCGCTCAGCGGTTGAGTGGCGACATATCGGCGTAGCGGTCGCCCACCGGCGCGTCCAGGGCCCCGAGCCGCGCCAGCTGCTCCGGCGACAGCACGAGCGCGTCCGCTCCGACGTTCTCCTCGAGCCTTTCCACACGGCGCGTGCCGGGGATCGGAGCGATGTCGTCGCCCTGCGCGAGCAGCCACGCCAGGGCCACCTGCGCGGGCGTCGCGTCCACCTCCGCCGCGACGGCCTCCACCTCGGCGACGAGCTGGAGATTCTGCGCGAGGGCGTCGGCGGCGAACCTCGGGTTCGAGCGGCGGAAGTCACCCTCGGCGAGCTGGTCGGCGGAGCGGATCGTTCCCGTGAGGAACCCACGCCCGAGCGGTGAGTAGGGAACGAAGGTGATGCCGAGCTCGCGCAGGGCCGGCAGGAGCTCCGTCTCGGGGTCGCGGCTCCACAGGGAGTACTCGGTCTGCACGGCCGTCACGGGGTGCACGGCGTGCGCGCGGCGGATCGTCGATACCGCCGCCTCCGACAACCCATAACCGCGGATCTTCCCCTCCTGCACGAGCTCGGCGAGCGCCCCCACCGTGTCTTCGATCGGAGTCGCGGGGTCCATCCGGTGCTGGTAGTACAGGTCGATGTGGTCCGTGCCGAGACGGCGAAGCGAGCCCTCGACGGAGAGCCGGACGTTGGCGGGTGACCCGTCGAGACCGTTCACGTCACCGGCCGTGTGGCGGATCGTTCCGAACTTCGTCGCGATGACCGCGTCGTCCCGCCGTCCGGCGAGCGCGCGCCCCAGCAGTTCCTCGTTCGCGTACGGCCCGTAGATCTCCGCCGTGTCGAGGAAGTTGACGCCGAGCTCCAACGCGCGGTGGATCGTCCGCACGCCTCCCTCGTCGTCTTCGCCGGCTCCCGCGTAGAAGGCGCTGATGCCCATCAGCCCGAGGCCCAACCGACCGATGTGGGGACCGTCCTGTCCCAACCGGATGTTCTTCATGCGTTCTCCTCCTTCTGCCGATACACGGCGATCTTGTAGTCGATGGCGGCGAGGCTCGCCGTGAACTCCTCGAGCTGCGCGAGCACCCCGATGCGATGGCGCAGCAGGAGCTCCCGCCGTTCGTCGACCGTGTCCTCCCCCGCACGCACAAGCTCGGTGTAAGCCCGCACGGTGGCGATCGGCATCCCGGTCGAGCGCAGGCGCGTGAGGAACTGCACCCACGCGATGTCTGCATCGCTGTAGCGGCGGTGGGTCGACGATGCGCGGTCTACGGGCGAGAGCATGAGCCCGGCCCGTTCGTAGTAGCGCAGGGTGTGCGTCGACAGTCCCGTCGCGGCGGCGGCATCCGAGATCGAGAGTCCTTCGCGGATCATGGTCATGACGCCACGCTAGAACTTCGAGTGCACTCGAAGTCAACCCCACCCCCTCGCGGCCCGGCTAGCGTGGAAGGATGCCACTCGCCTCGCGTACCGCCCCCCGCCCGCCCCGCCCGGTCCTCACGCTCGAGGTCGTGGCCGCGCACCGGCTGACCCCCCACCTGGCGCGAGTGACCCTCGGTGGCGACGCCTTCTCCCAGTTCGAGGATCGTCCCGAGACCGACAAGTACGTCAAGCTCCGCTTCACCTCCCCCGACGGGATGCCGGTGACGCGCACCTACACGGTGCGCCGCGTGGATCACGCCGCCCGCACGCTCGACATCGACTTCGTCCTCCACGGTGACGAGGGACTCGCCGGACCATGGGCCGCCCGGGCCGTTCCCGGCCAGACGATCGATCTGATCGGCCCCGGCGGAGGCTACGCGCCGCGAGCGGATGCCGATGCCCACCTGCTCCTCGGCGACCTGGCCGCCGTCCCGGCGATCGCCGCGGCGTTGGAGGCCCTTCCCGCGGACGCCGTCGGGCACGTCCTCATCGAGATCGACGCGGCAGACGCCGAGTTCCCGCTGGCCGCGCCCGCCGGCGTGACGGTCACGTGGGTCATCGACCCGACGCACGACGTCGACCTGCTGGCATCCCGCCTGCGCGCCTTGGACTGGCCGGAAGGCGACGTGCAGGTCTTCGCGCACGGCGAGCGGGAGTCGATGAAGGCGCTGCGCCGCGTGCTGTTCGACGAGCGCGGCCTCGACCGGGCGCAGGTGTCGCTGTCGGGCTACTGGGCACGGGGGCGCACGGAGGACCGCTTCCAGGCGGAGAAGCGCGAGCCGATCGGTCGGATTCTCTGAGACGCCTCACGCCCCAGACCCCTCACGAGCCGGGAAGGCCGACCATCTCGGCGCTGCGCTCCCACAGAGTGGCCGCGAGGTGCGCGTCGGCGGCACGCGGGTGGGGCTTCGCGGGGCGGTTCCGCTCGTAGTAGGCCCCCGGCGTCCAGTCCCGACCGGGCACCCCGAGAGCCAGCCACGTCAGGCGCGCCCCTCCGACATCGACCGGTGTGAGCAGGCGACGTGAGAGGGGGTTCGTGTACAGCCAGCGCCACGGCCCTCGGGAGTCCGCGGCGAAACCGCTCGCGATCACCCCCGGATGGAACGCGACGGCCGATACCCCCGGACGGCTCGCCGATGCGCCGTGCCGACGCTGCAGCTCCACCGTGAACAGGATGTTCGCCAGCTTCGCGTTGCCGTACGCCGTCGTCCGCGAGAACCGACGGGTACCGTCGAGGTCGTCGACGTCGAACCGTGAGAAGCGCTGCGCGGCCGCACTGGAGGTCTGGATGACCGACGCTCCGTTCTCGGTCAGCAGGTCCTGCAGCAGCGCGGTCAGCAGGAAGGGTGCCAGGTGGTTCACCTGAAACGTGCGCTCGTGCCCGTCGATCGTGAGCGTGCGCTCGCCGAAGACCCCGCCCGCGTTGTTCGCGAGCACGTCGATCCGCGGGTGATGGGTCCGCACGTCGGCGGCGAGGGCGCGCACCTGGTCGAGGTCGGCGAAGTCGGCGACATACCGCGGTGCTTCGAGCGCATCGGCGACACGCGCCGTCTTGACGGGGTCGCGCCCGACGATGATCACCCGCTCCCCCGCGTCGTGCAGCTGACGCGCGGCGGCGGCCCCGATGCCGTCGCTCGCGCCGGTGATGAGGATGGTGCGACTCACGGGACCACCGTCCGCCGTGCGCGGAGCGATCTCAGCGCAGCCGCCAGGAGGCGCCAGCCCACCACGAAGAGCAGCAGCGTCAGGGTGGCGACGACGACGAACGCGAACGCCGTGCCCTGACCGCTGGCGGCACGCAGGAGCATGCCGCCGGTGACCGTCACCAGCCAGACGATGATTCCCGTCCGCCAAGGTGCGAGCGGATCCCGCCACGCGCGCGCGAGAGTCCAGCCGGCCGCGAGGGCCACGAGGAACGGCCATGCCGTCTGCGCGAGACCCGGGAGCACCGCCGACTCGTGGCTCGCACGGCCGACAGCGGCGAACGTCGTCACGAGCACGGCATCCGTCACGAGCGCGATCGCCGCACGAGCCCTCACGCGCTTGCCTTCCGCGAGAACGCGTCGAGCCGCTCCTCCGGGGTGAGCGCGGCCATCGCCGCCACCCACTCCGGCGAGAAGTACTCTCCCGTCGGCGCCTCGACCACCGGCACCACCGTGTGGGTGACGGCGTCGTCGTACACGTGGACGAGGTGGAACGACTGACCGGCATCCATCCCGTTCACCGACGCGGGAGGCCGTTGCAGGTTCATCGTGTAGCAGGTGGCAGCCGCGACACTGACCGGGATGCCCCCGTACGTGCCACTCATCGAGTAATGCAGGTGGCCCGCGAGGATCGTCCGGACGTCGGAGCCGGCAAGCGCCTCGGCCAACTCCGCCTGATGACGCAACTCGAGGATGTCGAAGAACGGGACGTGACTGGGAAGCGGAGGGTGATGCAGCGCGAGGATCGTCCCGAGCGGTGCGGGCTCGGCCAGCACGTCCCGCAGCCACGCCAGCTGGGCGTCGTCGAGGTCGCCGTGGTGCCAGCCCGGCACCGTGGAGTCGAGCGCGACGAGGCGGAGCCCGTCGAGGTCGAGAACCTGGGTGATGGGCTCCTCAGTCGCCGGCGATCCGAACAGACCCGCCCGCATGGCCGGACGCTCATCGTGGTTCCCCGCGACCCACACGACGGGCGCGTCCAGGCGAGCGGCGAACGGCTCGATGGTCTCTCGCAGTGCGCGGTACGCGTCGGGCTCCCCCAGGTCGGTGAGATCACCCGTGAAGACGATCGCGTCGGGACGGACGCCACTGCGCTCCACGGCGGCGAGGGTCGCGTCGAGGTTCGCCGCGGTGTCGTAGCTGCCGCCGAGCGGACGGTTGCCCGCCAACAGGTGGGTGTCGCTCAGGTGCACGAGGGTGCGACGGGCGGGCGGGTGCAGACCGAACTGCACGGGGGCGGCATCCATGTCCGTCAGCCTACGCGGCGGCGCCGACGGTCCCGGCCGAGCTCACAGAGACGTCGGCCCCGAGGAGGGGCACGAGGTCAGTGGAGGACGAGCAGGAGGAGTCCGCCCAGGACGGCGAGCGCCGACACCGCGAAGGAGCCGTAGGCCGCGATCAGCGCGAGCGTCTTCTGCCCCTCCGTCAACGGACTCTTCTTCGCGGCCTTCGCGGCCGCCTTGGCTGCTCGGTTGGCTTCCTTCTCCGTGATGATCGTGATCGCGTCGGTGAACTCCGCGGGGGCGACGACCGGCGCGCGGCCGGCACGCACGAGCAGTCGCAGGCCGAGCGCATAGAAGCCGACGACGAGTGCCGCGCCGGCCAATGCCGCCGCGAACACTTCAAGGAAGGCGAACCAGTCGATCGCGACGCTCACTTGTTCTTCCCCTTGGACTTCGTTCCGGCCTGACGAGCGCGATCGGCCGCGCGCCGGTCTTCGGCGGCCTTCTTGGCATCCGCCTTCGCCTTCGCCTTCCGGGCCGCCTTCTCCCGCGCCTCCTGCTCGGCCTTCAGCCGCGCCTGCTCGCGCAGGATCGCGCGCTGGCGACGCGTGGGCGGCGGGTTGCGCTTGACCTTGACGGCGTGCCCGGAGTCGGCGACCTCGCTCATCGCGTTGCCCGCGTGAACGGCGTCGCGGCGGGAACGCCAGAAGATCGCGAAGATGATGACCACGGCGATCACCGCGCCCACCAGCACACCCCAGATGGGGCCGAGCCAGACGACGATGAGGGCTGCGAGTGCCCCGACGGCCCCCGCGGCCGGCAGCGTGAGAAGCCAGCCGATGGCGATGCGGCCCACCGTACGCCAGCGGACCTTCGATCCGCGGCGACCGAGACCCGAGCCGATGACGGAGCCGGAGGCCACCTGCGTGGTCGAGAGCGCGAACCCGAAGAAGCTCGACGCCAGAATCGTGGAGGCCGTCGACGACTCGGCGGAGAAGCCCTGAGCCGGCTTGACGTCGGTGAGGCCCTTGCCGAGCGTGCGGATGATGCGCCACCCGCCCATGTACGTTCCGAGGGCGATCGTGAACGCGCACGCGAGGATGACCCAGAACTGGGGATCGGCGTGCTCGCGGTCCTGCAGACCGGCCGTGATGAGGGCGAGAGTGATGACGCCCATGGTCTTCTGCGCGTCGTTGGTGCCGTGAGCGAGGGCCACGAGGGACGACGTGAAGATCTGCCCCCAGCGGAAACCGTCGCGTCCGTCGGGCTTGTTGTCGTAGCGGCGCGTCGCGGCGTAGGCGATCTTGGTGGTCACGAAGGCGATGACACCGGCGGTGAACGGCGCGATCACGGCCGGGAGGATCACTTTGCTCAGCACCACGCCGAAGTCGATGGCCGTCGCGCTCATCGTGCCTACGAGCGTCGCGCCGATCAGACCACCGAACAGCGCGTGCGACGAGCTCGACGGCAGACCGAGGAGCCACGTGAGCATGTTCCACGTGATGGCGCCGATGAGGCCGGCGAAGATGATGGGCAGGAACGTGCCGGGATCGATGCCGGACTCGTTGATCATGCCGTGCGAGATCGTCTTGGAGACCTCGGTCGACAGGAACGCCCCCACCAGGTTCAGCACGGCAGCGAGCAGCACCGCGACCTTGGGCTTGAGCGCCCCCGTCGCGATCGGCGTCGCCATGGCGTTGGCCGTGTCGTGGAATCCGTTGGTGAAGTCGAAGAACAGGGCCAGTGCGATCACCAGCACCACGATGAATACTGCGGCTTCCACAGTTCGCTTTCCGTAGGAGATTGTGTGGGGATGCCGACAGAGCGTCGGCAGTGCGAACGAAGAGTTCACCGTGTGTTCATGATCCGGCAACCGGACGACAGAAATCTTCGCACATCCGGCAGGGAACGCAGAACCCGGGGCGCCCGTTCATATCGGGTCCATTAGCGTGGAACCGTGAGCACGTCGCAGCCTCCTGTCGCCCCGGCCCGCCCCACGACCCGCAGCCATCACGGCGACGACGTCGTCGATCCCTACGAATGGCTTCGCGCGAAGGACGACGCGGCGGTGATCGCTCATCTCGAGGCCGAGAACGCCTACACGGACGAGCGCACCGCCCACCTCGAGGGCCTCCGCGAAAGGATCTTCGACGAGATCAAGGGCCGCACGCTCGAAACCGACCTGTCCGTGCCGTCGCGCCGGGGCCAGTGGTGGTACTACGGGCGAACCGTCGAGGGGAAGCAGTACGGCATCCACTGCCGCGCCCCACTCGCATCGCCGGACGACTGGACACCGCCCGAGCTCTCCCCCGATGCGCCCGTTCCGGGCGAGGAGATCCTGCTCGACGGCAACGTGGAAGCGGCCGGGCACGAGTTCTTCTCGCTCGGAAGCCTCGAGGTGTCCGCCGACGGCACCCGCCTGCTCTACGGCGTCGACGTCGAGGGCGACGAACGGTACACGCTGCGCATCCGCGACCTCGCGTCGGGGACCGATCTCGACGACGTCGTGGAGAACACCTCGGCGGGCGCGTCCTTCTCCCCCGACGGTCGATTCGTCGTCTACACGACCGTCGACGACGCGTGGCGCCCCGACACCGTCTGGCTCCACGAGGTGGGCACCGCGGCCGATGCCGACGCCCGGCTGTTCCACGAGCCCGACGAGCGCTACTGGGTGGGCGCCGGATTCACCCGCAGCGACCGGTTCCTCGTCATCGACGTGGGATCGTCCATCACCTCCGAGGAGTACCTCGTCCCCGCCGACGACCTGCGCGCGGAGCCTCGCGTCGTGTGGCCGCGAGTGGAGGGCGTCGAGTACTCCTCCACCCACGCCGTGGTCGACGGTCAGGACGTGCTGTACGTGCTGCACAACCGGGACGCGCTCGACTTCGAACTCGTGCGGGTGCCGGCATCCGACCCGCACGCCGCCCCCGAGGTCGTCGTGCCTCACGTGCCCGGCCGGCGCCTGCTCGACGTGTCGGCATTCCGGGACTGGGGCGTCGTCGCGTACCGCCGGGAGGGCCTCCCTCGTCTCGGCGTGCTGGACTACGCCGCTTCCACCGTCGCAGAGATTCCCTTCGACGAGCCGCTGTACGCGGTCGGGACCGCGGGCAACCCCGAGTGGGCGCCTCCGGTGCTGCGCCTGGGCTACGGGTCGTTCACGACCCCCGGCACCGTCTACGACTACGTCGTGGCGACCGGCGAACTCCTGCTGCGCAAGCGGCAGCCCGTGCTGGGCGGGTACGACCCGCGCGACTACGGCCAGCAGCGCGTCTGGGCGACGGCCGACGATGGCACGCAGGTTCCGATCTCGCTCGTGTGGAAGCGTTCGTTCGGCGAGCCCGGCTCGAGCCCGCGTCCCGTCCACCTCTACGGGTACGGATCGTATGAGCACTCGATCGAGCCCGGATTCTCCGTCGCCCGCTTGTCGCTGCTCGATCGCGGCGTCGTGTTCGCCGTCGCTCACGTGCGCGGCGGCGGAGAGCTCGGTCGGCAGTGGTACGAGGACGGCAAACTCCTCGCGAAGCGCAACACCTTCACCGATTTCGTCGCCTGCGCCCGCCATCTCGTCGATGAGGGATGGACGACGCCCGATCGGCTGGTCGCCGAGGGCGGCTCGGCCGGCGGACTGTTGATGGGCGCCGTCGCGAACCTCGCGCCCGAGCTGTTCGCCGGCATCCTCGCCGATGTGCCGTTCGTCGACGCGCTGACGACGATCCTCGACCCCTCGCTCCCCCTGACCGTCATCGAGTGGGACGAATGGGGCGATCCGCTCCACGACGCCGATGTGTACGCGTACATGAAGTCGTACACGCCCTACGAGAACGTCCGAGACGGCGTCACCTACCCGCGCATCCTGGCGACCACGTCGCTCAACGACACGCGCGTGCTGTACGTGGAGCCGGCCAAATGGGTCGCGCGACTGCGCGAGGTCGGCGCCGACGCGCTGCTGCGCTGCGAGATGGTCGCCGGTCATGGCGGCGTCAGCGGACGCTACAACGCGTGGCGCCAGCGGGCCTTCGAACTCGCGTGGCTGCTCGACGTCCTGGGCCTCGCGGACTGACCCCGGACCATGTCCCACTTCGGGTGGACCATGTCCCACTTTCGGTCGTTCCCGGCGCTCTCAATCGACCGAAAGTGGGACATGACCGCCCTGGGCTAGGTCAGTGGAGCGGTCCGGCGCCCGCGCGGGCGAGCGCAGCGCGAACCTTCTCCACCGCGGCGAACCCATCTCCGTCGAGATGGTGCGACAGGATGCGGACCAAATCCACCCCCAGCGCCCGGACGGCATCCCACCGGTCCGCGTCTCGCGCGAACTGTCGAGCGTCCTGCGCGTGGACGCGGCCGTCGTACTCGATCCCCACCCCGAGTTCCGGGTACCCGAGGTCGAGCTCCGCGACGAACGTGCCACGCTCGTCGTAGAGATTCCAGGCCGTCTGGGGCTCGGGAAGCCCGGCATCCCGCAGGAGGAGCCGCAACCGGGTCTCCCGCGCCGAGCGCACTCCGGCTCGCACGTCGTCGAGGGCACGAGACAGGATGCCGTGGCGCACATCGCCCATCCGCGCCACCTCGCCGCGCAGTTCTGCGACGGTCACCGGCGGCCGGGAGCCGGTGAGAAGGAAGTCCGCGGCTGCCACAAGATCGCCGACTGTCCAGAGCGACCCGCACTGCCGCCACGCCCGCACCGGATCCTCGACGGGGAGTCCCGCCAGGTTTCGCACCGCGGAGCCGCGTCCTTGCAGCCGGTGGCCGGTGATTCCACGCGTACGGGGCTCGCGCAGCGGGCGATGCGCCGACACATGGAGGGCAGGCATGTAGGGCCACTCGGGCATCGGCGCCCCGTGCAGCAGGAGGGCAGTCTCGTGGCTGAAGAACTGGCCGTCACGGAGGCGAGGGGCATACGCGTGACACAGCGCCACGAGGCCCGCGGACTCACCGGTCCGCCGTGACCGCACGCCGTGGAACGGCCGGTCGAGCGTCCTCGTGCGAAGACGCCCGCGCGGAACTCCGGCAGCTGTCGCCTGGGCCACACTGAACGAGGTCGGCAGGGAGGAAGTCAGCGGCGTGCGGGGCGTCATGTCGCCCACCCTGACCGATAACCGGCAGCCGGCGAGGCTGAGTCACAAAGTCGGGGAATCGCTGCTACTTCGGCGCACTGTGGAGGAGCGCGCGGGACAGTCATGTCCCACTATCGGCTGTTCTCGACCTGCGAGAACAACCGAAAGCGGGACATGACTAACCGGAAGTGGGACATGCCACACCCGAAGTGGGACACGGCCGACCGAAACTGAGACATGCCACACCCGAACCGGGACATGCCAGACCCGAACGGGAACACGCAGCCGACGCGAGACCAGGCCCCGCGGCGGCGACTCAGCCGAAGAGGGCGGCGGCCTCTTCGTAGCGGTAGTGGGGCACGGTGTTCAGCTCGCCGAGCGCCTCCTCGAACGGAACCCGCACGATGTCGGTCCCCTTCATGGAGACCATCTGACCCCACGCGGCTTCGACGACCGCGTCGGCGGCGTGCAGGCCGAGGCGCGTGGCCAGCACGCGGTCGAAAGCCGACGGCGATCCGCCGCGCTGGATGTGGCCCAGCACGGTCGCCCGCGTCTCGATGCCGGTGATGCGCTCGATCTCGGGGGCGAGCACCTCGCTGATTCCTCCGAGCCGCGGACGGTTGAACGCGTCGAGCCCCTTGTCGGAGTAGGCCTCGTCCTGTCCGAGGAGCTTGAAGCCCTCCGAGACGACCACGAGCGGCGCGCGACCGCGGTCGTGCGCCTTCTGCACCTGGGCGGCGATGTCGTCGAGCGACATGGGCACCTCGGGGATGCAGATCACGTGGGCACCGGCAGCGATGCCCGAATGCAGGGCGATCCACCCGACGTGACGGCCCATGACCTCCGCCACCATGCAGCGCTGGTGAGAGTCACCGGTGGTGCGCAGCCGGTCCATCGCCTCGGTGGCGATGTTGACGGCCGTGTCGAAACCGAACGAGTAGTCGGTGGCCCGGAGATCGTTGTCGATGGTCTTCGGGACGCCGAGGACGTTGATGCCATCGCCGTAGAGACGGTTGGCGGCGGCGAGCGTACCCTCACCGCCGATCGCGACGATGCCGTCGATGCGGTGGCCGTAGAGGGTCTTGGCGATGTTCTCGGCTCCGCCCCGCGGTCCCTCGTAGGGGTTCGTGCGGCTCGTGCCGAGTATCGTGCCGCCGACCTTGGAGAGGCCCTTGACCTCGTGTCGCGTGAGCGGGAAGAAGTCGCCGTCGACGACGCCTCGCCAGCCGTCGCGGATGCCGACGAACTCGATGTTGTAGGTCGTCGTGCCCTTGAGCACGAGACCGCGGATGACGGCGTTCAGCCCGGGGCAGTCGCCGCCGCTGGTCAGGATGCCGATCTTCATGGAGAGATCCTTCAGGTGTTCGGGATGGAGCTGGTGGCGACGCTGCCTCCCTGACACTATCGTCGCTGGACTGCCCGTGCCACCACGCCCGCCGTCGATAACCCGAGGGACGACGGACGCGGTGCCACCGCGGTCAGAATGCGCCGAGAGCCTCGCGGAGCAGGTGCATGAGCGCCGACAGTTGCACCGAGTCGCTCGAGCTCGGGTCGACCTGGTCGCCGTCGAGCGCGCGCTGGGCGAGGCCCTGCTTCGAATCGATGAGCTCGGCGATCTTCGTGTCGATCGTGTGGGCGGCGATGATGCGCCACGCCGTGACAGGCTCGTCCTGCCCGATGCGGTGGACGCGGTCGATCGCCTGCGTCTGCTCGGCAGCCGTCCACGACAGCTCCGCGAGGACGACGTTCGAGGCCGCCTGCATGTTGAGTCCGACACCGGCCGCGGTGAGCGAGCAGACCGCGATCGCGACATCGTCCTCGCCGTTGAAGGCATCGATGGCCTGCTGGCGTGCGGGCGTGGTCTGGTCGCCTCGGATCGACACGGTGCGCAGTCCCGCGGCGGCGAAGTGCGCCTCCGCGGCATCCATCACGTCGATGTGCTTCGCGAAGAAGACCACCTTGCCCACCGAACGCTGCAGCTGCACGGCGTAGTCCGCCGCGAGCAACGCCTTGGCCTGGCCGATCTTGCGGACCATCGTGAAGACGTTGTCCGCGCCGGTGCCGGCAGCCTTGGACTCTTCGAGTTCGCCGTGGGCGACGAGGCGCACGATGTCCTCGTCGATGTCGTCGAGGACGACGCGATCGCCGCGCGCTTCGACGATCCGGCGGTACTTGGCGGCCAGGCGCTGTCCGAGCTCCTGCTCGGCAGCGCGGATCGACCGTCCGAACTCGTCGTCCAGCTCCACGGGCAGGTCCGCCACGAGCTTGTCGGGAAGGTCGGCGGCGACATCCTTCTTCTTGCGCCGCACGATCCCGAGCGAGATCACCGCGTCGCGGGCTTCCGGATAGAACGCCTTGTCGGCCGGCGTCAGCCCCGTCGCGTCGAGGCGCTGCATGAGGGTCGGACCGGGCTTCTCACCGTTGGTCCAGCCGAGGAAGCGCCAGATGGCGTCGAAGTCTTCGACGTCGTTGATCAGGGGCGTGCCCGTGAGAGCCAGCATGAGCGGATCGCGCACCTGCCCGCGGATGCGTCCCGCCAGTGCGAGGACATTCTGCGACCGCTGCGACGTGAGGTTCTTGATGAAGTGCGCCTCGTCGACGACCATGCCGCGCAGCCCGATCTCGCCGAGCCACGACAGATGCCGATCGAGCACTTCGTAGTTGACGATGAAGACATCGGCGAAGGCGTCGACCGTGTCGCCGTCGCCGTGGATGACCGTGGCACGACGCTGCGGAGTCCACCGCTCGACCTCGCGGGCCCAGTTCATCTTGACGACGTTGGGGACGACCGCCAGCAGCGGGTAGGCATCGGCGACGGATGCCGCGAGCACCGACTGGGCGGTCTTGCCGAGGCCCGGCTCGTCGGCGAGCAGGAAGCTGCGGTGGCCGAGGCGCACCGCCTCGAGGAAACGGGACTGGTGCGCCATGACCTCGAGGCCGCGCGGCGAGAGCCGGTCGAACTCGGGGACGGGCGGGAGGTCCATCGACGCGGCGCCGCCTCCGGCGCCCATCTCGAACGCCTTGTAGAGCGGGCCCATGAGTTCCCAGCCGTCCAGACGGCGGCGCACGTTCTCGACCGGCGCTCGAAGCGCGAGGTCGGGGGCCAGGAACGGGTTCGCCTCGCGACGCGCCTCGATCTGCGGCGGCACGACCTGCCGCTCGGCGAGAGCGGCGGGCACGACGGGCGCCTGGACCGGCGCGGCATCGGTGATGATGAGCTCGTCCTCGGCGAGGTCGGCGCCCGACTCGAGCAGCCAGTCCCGGCGCATGCGTCGCGCGACGGGAGACGCGGCCTGATCGACCTCGAGGAGCTGGATCAGCGAGGTGTCGCGTGCGGCGGTCTTGGCGAGGATCGTCGCGACGCCGTCGAGCCGCTTGAGCAGCTCGGCGCGTGTCGCGGCCGGGATCTCCGCCTCCGCTTTCACCCGCGCGCGCTCCTCGCGCACGAGGAAGGCGATGACCTGGAACTTGACCCGGTTGGTCGGGCCGAGCTTGCCGCGCTGCGCTTTGGCCTCGACCTCGCGCACCTTTCGGGCGAGGATCGGAATCAGGGGCGCGTCGTCTTCGCGACGCGCCGAAGAGCCGCGGCGGCGACGGTTCGACGACGTGGGTGCGGCAGTGGGTGCCGTAGTCGGCATGCTCCTCCTGAGCGTGTGGACCGGCGGATGCCGGTGCTGCCCGCTCGTACCGTGAACGGGCGGTCGTGTCGCGACGTGATGCCGCGGTGTGAGTTTCGGGTCTTCATACGCCGGCTGCGGGTACTCGCTTCTGCGAGCTGCGGCGACGACGGACGAAGGGCCCAGCGGTCATTGTAGCGTGATCGGTCATCCCGCCGCGCGGAGTCGCAGACTGTTGAGCACGACGAAGACGCTCGAAAAGGCCATCGCGGCGCCAGCGATCATGGGGTTGAGCAGCCCCAGCGCTGCCAGCGGCAGCGCGGCGACGTTGTAGGCGAAGGCCCAGAACAGATTGCCGCGGATGACGCGCATCGTGCGACGGCTCAGCATGATCGCCGTGACGACGGGAGCAAGCCCGCTCCCGGCCAGGGAGATGTCGCTCGCGTGGAGGGCCGCGTCGGTCCCGCCGCCCATCGCGATGCCGAGATCGGCGGTCGCGAGCGCGGCCGCGTCGTTGACGCCGTCGCCGACCATCGCGACGCGGCGGCCCTCGGCCTGAAGCCGACGGACCTCGGCGACCTTCTGCTCGGGCAGCACGCCGGCGATCACCGTGTCGATACCCGTCGAACTCGCGACCGCGCCCGCGGCCCCGGGGTTGTCACCGGTCAGGAGAACGACGTGCAAGCCGAGCTCGCGCAGGCGCGCGACGGTGGCGGCGCTGTCGGGCCGCACGGTGTCGGCCACGGCGATGACGGCGCGCACGTGGCCGTCCCACCCCGCCACGACCGCTGTGGCACCCGAGTCCTCCGCGACTGTCACGGCCGCCGCCACCTCGTCGGTGAGGCCGTTTCCGAGCATCTCTGCCGCGAACGATGCACGACCGGCGAACACAGCGCGCCCGTCCACGGTTCCCGTCACGCCGCGCCCGGCGAGTCCCGCGAACTCCTCGACGGGCGCGGGGGCCGTCGCCAGAGCGCCGAGCGCCCGAGCGATCGGGTGCTCGGAGGCGGACTCGAGCGAGCCGACCAGGTGGGCGACGACATCGGCATCCGTGTCTTCGACGGTGACGACCGAGGCGACGGTCATGCGCCCTTCCGTGACGGTCCCGGTCTTGTCGAGCACCACGGTGTCGATCTTCTCGGCGCCTTCGAGCGCCTCGGGGCCCGTGATGAGGATGCCGAGCTGCGCACCGCGCCCCGTGCCGACGAGGATCGCGATCGGTGTCGCAAGACCCAGCGCGCACGGGCACGCGATGATGAGCACCGCAACGGCGGCGGTGAACCCGAGGGAGACCGGCTGGCCCGTCACGATCCACAGCAGGAGCGTGAGGACGGCGAGTCCGATGACGATCGGGACGAAGACGGCGGAGATGCGATCGGCGAGGCGCTGCACGCGGCTCTTGCCCGCCTGCGCCTCCTCGACGAGCCGCGCCATGTGCGCCAGTCGAGTGTCTTCGCCGACAGACGTCGCCGCCACGACCAGGCGACCGTCGACGGAGATGGTGCCGCCGGTGACGTCGTCGC
This sequence comes from Candidatus Microbacterium phytovorans, assembly GCA_029202445.1. NCBI lineage: Bacteria > Bacillati > Actinomycetota > Actinomycetes > Micrococcales > Microbacteriaceae > Microbacterium > Candidatus Microbacterium phytovorans. The sequence goes on along the minus strand of CP119321.1, from coordinate 392,088 downwards.
CCGCGGCCACTTCGACGGGGACCGACTCCCCCGTGAGCATGCTCTGATCGACCGACGCGCCTCCGCTGCGGACGCGACCGTCGGTGGCGATCTTCTCCCCCGGGCGGACGACGAACACGTCACCCGGTCGGAGCGCGTCGACGGGCACGCGGCGGCCATCCTCGAGCTCGACGTCCTTCGCGCCCAGTTCCATGAGGGCGCGCAGCGCCGCCCCCGCACGCCGCTTCGAGCGCTGCTCGACGAAACGGCCGAGGAGAAGGAACACGGTGACGGCGGCTGCCACCTCGAAGTAGATGAGGGAGGTCGCGTCGTGCGGAACGCCGAACAGCGTCACCTCGTGCATCATGCCGATGCGTCCGGCCGAGCCGAACAGCAGCGCCCACACGCTCCAGAGGTAGGCGGCGGCGGTGCCGAGGGTGATCAGCGTGTCCATCGTCATGGCGCCGTGGCGGGCGTTGGCGAAGGTCGCCCGGTGGAAGGGCCACCCGCCCCATACGACGATGGGGGTGGTCAGGACCAGCGAGACCCATTGCCAGGCGGGGAACTGCCACGCGGGCACCATCCCGAGGGCCACCACCGGCACCGCGAGCACGGCGCTCACGAGGAGCCGGGTGCGCAGCGTCACGGCCCCGGGTCGGTCCTCGATGTCGTGGGTGTGGCCACCTTCCCCATGGGTGCCGGGATGATCGTCGTCGTGATCCGGGCCGCTCGCCCGGCGCGGCGATCGCACGCGGCCGTCGTAGCCCGCCTCACGGACGGCCTCGACGAGGCGCTGCGGGTCGAGGTCTGCGGGGTAGGTGACACGCGCCGACTCCGTGGCGAGATTGACGGATGCCGTGACGCCCGCCACGGTGGACAGCCGCTTCTCGACGCGGGCGACGCAGCTCGCGCACGTCATGCCCTCGATGTCGAGGACGGCGTCTCGCTGGTCGGGACCGGTGGTCTGCGACATCCGTGGCCTCCCTGATGGTGAGTGTCGTGAACGGTGATGGGTCAGGCGCGACCGACGAGCGTGTAGCCCGCTTCGGTCACGGCCGCCGAGACGGCCTCGTCGCTCGGGGTTGACGCTGCGGTCACGGTGAGGGTGCCGGCGGCGACATCGACCGCGGTGTCGGTGACGCCCTCGAGCGCCGACACCTCGCGGCTCACGGCGGCGGCGCAGTGCCCGCAGGTCATGCCTTCGACGGTGTAGGTCTGAACGTTCATGCGTGCTCCTCACGGTTCTCGAACGATAACGATGATACCCCCCTGGGGTATTCCCAGGCGTACGCTGGCGGTATGCCCCACATCTCTGAGCGCGCGCTGGCAGCCACCCTCGACCACGCGATCCTCAAGCCCGAACTCACGCGCGCCGACGTCGACGCCGAACTCGACATTGCCGCCGAATGGGGCGTCTTCAGCGTCTGCGTGCGTCCGAGCGACATCCCGCACGCGGTCTCCCGGCTCGCCGAGACGGACGTCGCGGTCGGCACCGTCATCGGCTTCCCGCACGGCACCACTTCCACCGCCGCGAAGGTCGCCGAAGTGCAGCAGGCTCTCGCCGACGGCGCTGTCGAGTTCGACATGGTCATCAACATCGGGGCGCTCCGCTCCGGGTTCGACCACGCCGTCGTCGCCGACATCCGTGCCGTCGTGGCCGCCGCCGAAGGCCACGTGACCAAGGTGATCCTCGAGACTGCGCTGCTCGACGACGAGCAGATCGCCCGCGGAAGCCGCCTCACAGAGGCGGGAGGCGCCCACTTCGTGAAGACGTCGACCGGTTTCGCCGGCGGCGGCGCCACCGTCGCCCACGTCGCCCTCATGCGGGAGAACGTCGGCCCCGACGTGCAGGTCAAGGCATCCGGCGGTGTCCGCAGCTACGCCGACGCGTTGGCGATGCTCGAGGCGGGCGCGACCCGGCTGGGCACCAGCGGCAGCGCCGTGATCCTCGGTGAGGCGCGTCGCATCGACGCCGGCGGCGAAGCCACGGGCGCCGTGCACGCGTCGTCGTACTGACCTTCCGTCAGCCCGCGAGGGCCTTCCGCACGCGGTCGACATCGTCGGCCATCTGCACGCGAAGGGGCTCGATCCCCTCGAAGGCGACCATGCCGCGGATGCGGTGCGTGAACTGCACCTCGACGCGGTGGCCGTAGAGATCGAGGCTCGTCTCGTCGAGCACGTACGCCTCGACCTGACGGACGGGCACGTCGTCGAAGGTCGGGTTGGTCCCCACCGAGATCGCCGCGGGGTACTTCGTCACGGCTCGCGACGACGCGTCGACGGGACCCTGGTCGACCAGCCAGCCCGCGTAGACGCCGTCGGCGGGGATGAACCCCTCGGCATCCGCGGAGAGATTCGCCGTGGGAAACCCGAGTTCCCTGCCGCGCTTGAGCCCGTGGACGACCTCGCCGCGCATCGTGTGGGGTCGACCGAGCAGTCGGCCCGCACCCTCCACGTCGCCGGCCTCCAGAAGCGACCGCACCCAGGTGGAGGACACGCGACGCCCGGCACCCTGGACGTCGCCCACGACGTCGACCGAGAATCCCAGCTCGCGCCCCAGCTCGCGCAGCAGGTCGGGATCGCCCTCACCGCCGCGTCCGAAGCGGAAGTCATCGCCCACCATGACCGTGGTCGCCCCGAGCGCCTCGACGAGGAAGCGCTCCACGAAGGCACGAGCCGGTACCGCCGCCAGGTCGGCGTCGAAGGCGAGGACGAGGACGGCATCGACACCCTCCCCCGCCAGGAGATCGATCTTCTGGTCCAGGCTCGACAGCGGCTGCGGGCACAGGTCGGGCCGGAGGAAGCTCAACGGATTGCGATCGAAGGTCACCGCCACGACACGCGCCCCCGTGCCCTCGGCTTCGATACGGGCGCGCGCCACGACGGCTCGATGCCCGGAGTGGACCCCGTCGAACTTGCCGATGGCGACGACGCTCGGCCCGAAGCCGGCCGGCACCTCGGACGGGTCGTGAAACACGATCACCACGACGATCCCTCCTCGACCAGCGCGGGCGGCGCTTCGGCGCTCTCCCGCCCTCCTTTGACCAGCCACCACAGGCCGAGCATCGGGAGTACCAGGGGCACCCAGAAGTAGCCGTAGCCGTAGCCCGACCACACGGTCGCGTCGTGCGCGAAGAGCTCCGGCGCCGCGAAGCTGAGCGTGCCCACGATCAGCACGCCCGCGAGCTCGAAGCAGATCGCGATCCACGCGACGAGGTACCAGCCGGGGGAACCCGCGTTCACGAGAGCGACGGTGGCGACGATGTAAACGACGGCGGCCGCTGCCGAGAGGCTGTAGGCGACCGGCGCGACCTCGAAGTCCTCGACGATCTGCACGAACGAGCGGCCGGTGGCGGCGAGCGCCATGATCGCGTAGACGATGACGAGCACACGACCGATTCCGGTCATCCGGGGACGAGGCGAAGACATGACTCGTCAATGATAGGCGGGGCCGGAGGGAGGTCGATTCGGATCAGCCCACCTGGACCGTCCAGATCACGTACATGCGCCACACCATGACGGCGACGGACAGCGCTGCGATCCCCATGATGACCGTGCTCCACCGACTGCGTTCCACGAGCGCCCAGCCGACAGCGAGCGGCGGGAGCAGCACGGCCGAGATCAGGTAGACCCAGAACTCCAGGAGGCTTCCGCTCGGGGAGTTCCCGGCGAACGGCGCCACGACGGCTACAACGACCTGTGCGATGAGCGCGAGCAGCAGCAGCGCGAGACTCCCGACGGTCACATCTCCCGGTCGCCGCCCGGCGAGGCCGGCGACGACGCAGAGCACGCCGGCTCCCGCGGCCACCGCGATCTGCGCGATCGTGAACCACAGGATCATTCGGCGGCCTCCTCGGGCATGTTCATGATGCTCTTGACGTCGTCGCCGCGAACGCCGACGATCCCCACGAGGCGGCCGTCGGGATCGAGCGCGGCGGGCGTTCCGGCGGCGATGCGTGCCGCCGCGCCGACGAGACGCTTGCCGTGACGGAGGTCGCGCGCCTCGTCCGACGAGACCGCCAAGACGCCGAGCACAGAGCCGGCCACCTCCGCCGCTGCGCGGAGCGGGATGTCCGGCACGATCTCGGTCGCGGCGTCGGAGACCTCGAACGGACCGATCCGCGTGCGTCGTAGCGCCGTCAGATGGCCGCCGACGCCGAGACCGGCGCCGAGGTCGCGGGCGAGCGCACGAATGTAGGTGCCGCTGGAGCAGTCGACGACGACGTCCAGGTCGAGGATGCCGGCGGTGCGGCGTGCGGTGAGTGCCTCGAAGCGTGACACGGTCACTTCGCGAGCCCGCAATTCGACCTGCTCCCCCGCGCGTGCCAGGTCGTAGGCCCGGCGTCCGCCGACCTTGATGGCCGACACGGTGCTCGGCACCTGGGAGATGCGCCCGGTCAGCGCACGGATGCCGTCGGCCACCTGCGCGTCGGTCACGGCATCCACGCGTGCGGAGTCGGCGCGCGCCGTCTCCACACCGTCGGCGTCGTCGGAATCGGTGGCCACGCCGAGGCGGATCGTCGCGGCGTAGGTCTTGTCGAGCCCGACGAGGTAGGTGAGGAGCCGTGTCGCGCCGCCCACTCCCAGCACGAGGAGGCCCGTGGCCATCGGGTCCAGTGTGCCCGCGTGCCCGATCTTCCGGGTCGCCAGCGCACGCCGGGCGCGAGCGACGACGTCGTGACTGGTCATGCCCCCGGGCTTGTCTACGAGGAGGATGCCCTGCGGGGCGGGTGCAGCCGCCATCAGCAGAAGTCCTGGAAGGTGCGCCGGGGTGCGGCCGGGTCGGTGTTGTCGACGATCGCCGAGGCAGCGGCGCGCGGATTCGCCTCCCGCAGGTACAGCTCCTGCCCGACGCGGTAGCGCCGATTGCGCTCGGATGCCGGGTCGGGATCAGAGCCGTCGCGGGCCGCCATGCGCTCGTATCGCACGTCGAGCGGAGCATCGAGCCACACGGACCAGTGCCAGATTCCGCGTAGCTCCGGCCGGTGGAGGAAGATCCCGTCGACGATGAGGACGGCGTCGCGCGGGGCGGTGACCCACTCGGAGGCGACTGGTTCGTCGCGCGTCACGTCGAAGGCGGCGAGCTGGAAGCCCGTGTCGGCGACGGCTCCCGATCGGAACGGGTCGACGAGCACGCGGCGGAAAGTGGCGTAGTCGTAGGAGTCGGCGTAGAACCCCTCAGGCGAGGTGCGACCGCGCGCGTAGCGTTCCTGCCGGGGACGGTGGAAGCCGTCGATCGATGCGCGGAAGACCGCACTCCCGTCTTCGGCGAACACAGTGGCGAGGTTGTCGGCGAAACGGGTCTTGCCCGCACCGTCTTCCCCGTCGACGGCGACCATCACACGCCCCCGCGGATAGTCGCGACGCACCTCGTCACGCAACGAACGCCAGAGCGTGGAGGCGGGGGTGACCGGCAGACGCATGCGTCCAGCCTACGGCGCGGAGGCGGAGCCCTGAGCGACGTAGGCTGAGCGGGTGCCCGACCTCGCGACCCCGCTGCTGGCGTGGTATCGCACCCACGCGAGGGAACTGCCGTGGCGCGAGCACGGGTTCGGCGCGTGGGGCATTCTGGTCAGCGAGTTCATGCTCCAGCAGACGCCCGTCGCCCGGGTGATCCCGCACCTGGAGGCCTGGCTCGCACGCTGGCCCACGGCCGCACACCTCGCCGCCGCCGCACCGGCCGACGCGGTGCAGCAATGGGCGAACCTCGGGTACCCCCGACGGGCGCTGTGGCTTCACCGTGCCGCTGTGGAGATCCGCGATCGTCACGACGGCGAGGTCCCGCGTGACGTCGATGCCCTCCTGGCGCTCACGGGGATCGGCGACTACACGGCACGCGCGGTGGCGGTGTTCGCCTTCGGCGACCGGCATCCTGTCGTCGACACGAACACGAGACGCGTGCTCGCGCGCGCCGTCGACGGTCGCTCCCAGCCCGGACCACCCGCGAAGAGCGATCTCGCTGCCATGGATGCCATCCTCCCCGACGACGATGTCGCCGCGGCCGGCGTGAATGCGGCCGCGATGGAGCTCGGCGCCACGGTCTGCACCGCGCGGTCACCGCGCTGCGAGCGCTGTCCGCTCGCCGATCGCTGTGCGTGGCGGGCCGCCGGCTACCCGGACACGGGCGATACCCGCCGCCGCCAGGCGCGTTACGAGGGCAGTGATCGGCAGGCGCGCGGGGCGCTGCTGCGCGTGCTCCGCGAGGCCGCGCCGGAGCCGGTGGACCTGAAGGGTGTCCTCGCCGACTGGCCCGATGCCGCGCAGCGCGATCGCGCGATCGACTCCCTCGTTGCGGACGGCCTGGCCGAGGCGCTTCACGGTCGGCTCCGCCTTCCCCTCGGCCCCTCCTGAGCCCGGGCTTTTCACGGGCCGGCGGCCGGCGGGCACACCCGGTCCGAGCCTAGAGTGCGCACCATGAACAGCCTCATCGTGTTCGAGTCGCAGTACGGCAACACCGAGCGCGTCGCACGCGCCATCGCGAGCGGTCTGGGCGAGAGCGGCCAGGTCGGCCTGGTGGCCGTGGACGACGCCCCCGATACCCTGCCCGACGACGTCGATCTCCTGGTCATCGGCGGCCCGACGCATGCGTTCTCGCTGTCGCGCCCCGAGACGAGGGCGTCGGCTGCGAACGACGGCGCTCCCGGAACGGGTCGCGGTGTGCGCGAATGGCTTCACGGGCTGCCGACGCCTCTGCCCGTGCCGCGCGTGGTGACCTTCTCCACACGGCAGGGACACTCGTTCGTCTCGGGGTCGGCGGCCAAGTCAGCCGCGAAAGCGCTCCGAGCTCACGACACCGTGGCGCGCGACGTCGAAGACTTCTTCGTGATCACGAAGGCCGGCCCCCTGGAGGAGGGCGAGCTGGAACGCGCTCAGGAGTGGGGCCGTCGGCTGGGCCGATGACGCTCCTTAGTCCTCGTCGTCCTCGTCGTCGTCGTCGGAGTCGTCGGCGTCTTCGTCGCGCGGCTTGACGTACGGGTCGGCGTCGCCGGCGTAGTGCGCTTCGCTCGCGAGACCGGCGACGGCGGCGTCGCGCTCGCGCGCCTCACGCAGCAGGTCTTCGATGTGACCCGCGTTCTCCGGCAGGGCGTCGTGGATGAACTCCAACGTCGGGGTGAGCCGGATGCCGAGGCGGCGCCCGACCTCGCTGCGGAGCATGCCCGTCGCCGAAGCGAGCGCTGCCGCAGAGTCGGCGCGCTCCTGGTCGCTCCCGTAGACCGTGTAGAACACGGAAGCGTGCTGCAGGTCACCCGTGACGCGCACGTCGGTGATCGTCACGAACCCGAGCCGCGGGTCGCGCAGCCCCTTGTCGAGACGTTCCGCGATGAGCACCCGGATGCGGTCGGCCAGTCGTGCCTGTCGTTCCGAACTCATGTCCTTCTCCTCTGCTTTACCCCTCGCCACACGGCGGGATGGGCGCGGCCCCCGTGGAGACGGAGGCCGGAGGACTCGGATGTCTCCCTGAGGCAATCGGGGCAGGGGCCCGCAGTTGCCGAAAGGAGACATCCGAGTCCGGAGGCCGTAGCCGCAGCTACGACCGAGACGATCAGCCGCGCGGCTTCTCGACCATTTCCGTGGTCTCGATCTCGTCGCCGATCTGGATGTCGTTGTACTTGCCGAGCCCGATACCGGCCTCGAAGTCCGTACGCACCTCGGTGACGTCGTCCTTGAAGCGTCGCAGCGACTCGATGGCGAGGCCATCGGCGAGCACGACACCGTCACGGATGACGCGCGCCTTGGCGTTACGCGTGATCGTGCCCGAGCGGACGATGACACCGGCGATGTTGCCGAACTTCGAGGAGCGGAACACCTCGCGGATCTCGGCCACACCCGACTGGACCTCTTCGTACTCCGGCTTGAGCATGCCGGTGAGCGACTGCTCCACGTCGTCGATCGCGTTGTAGATGACGGAGTAGAAGCGGATGTCGACACCCTCGCGAGCAGCGCGCTCACGCGCCTTCGCGTCGGGACGTACGTTGAAGCCGATGACGATCGCGTTGTCGATCGTCGCGAGGTTCACGTCGGACTCGGTGATCGCACCGACGCCGCGGTGGATGATGCGCAGCTGCACCGAGTCGTCGACCTCGATCTTGAGGAGCGATTCCTCCAGCGCCTCGACGGCACCGGAGACATCACCCTTGATGATGAGGTTGAGCGACTCGACCTTGCCCTCTTCGAGAGCACGCGTGAAGTCCTCGAGCGAGATGCGCTTGCGGGCCTTCGCCAGCTGAGCGTTGCGCTCGGCAGCCTCGCGCTTCTCAGCGATCTGACGCGCCGTGCGATCTTCCTCGGTGACGATGAAGGTGTCGCCGGCTCGCGGCACGGAGTTCAGTCCCTGCACCTGCACGGGACGCGACGGGTAGGCCTCCTCGACCGGGTCGCCGTTCTCGTCGATCATGGCGCGCACGCGGCCGTAGGCGGTGCCCGCGACGATCGCATCGCCTACCCGGAGGGTTCCGGACTGGATGAGGACGGTCGCCACCGAACCGCGGCCCTTGTCGAGCTTCGCTTCGATCGCGACGCCTCGCGCCGCCTTGTTCGGGTTGGCCGTGAGGTCGAGACCGGCGTCGGCGGTGAGCAGCACGGCGTCCAGAAGGTCCTGGATGCCGATGCCCTGACGGGCCGAGACGTCGACGAACATGACGTCGCCGCCGTACTCCTCGGCCACAAGGCCGTACTCGGTCAGCTGCTGACGCACCTTGGCGGGGTTCGCTTCGGGCTTGTCGATCTTGTTGACCGCCACGACGATCGGGACACCTGCGGCCTGCGCGTGGTTGAGCGCCTCGACCGTCTGCGGCATGATGCCGTCGTCGGCGGCCACGACCAGGATGGCGAGGTCGGTCACCTGCGCACCACGGGCACGCATGGCGGTGAACGCCTCGTGACCCGGGGTGTCGATGAAGGTGATGGCGCGCTCGATACCCTCGTGCTCGGTCCATACCTGGTACGCACCGATGTGCTGCGTGATGCCGCCCGCTTCGCCCGCCACGACGTTGGTCTGACGGATCGCGTCGAGAAGGCGCGTCTTACCGTGGTCGACGTGACCCATGACGGTCACGACGGGAGGCCGGATCTCGAGGTCGTCCTCGCTCTCCGCCTCCAGCTCGGCCTCGAGGTCGAGACCGAAGCCCTCGAGGAGCTCCTTGTCTTCGTCCTCGGGCGAGACCATCTGGATCTTGTAACCGAGCTCGGCACCGAGGACCTCGAAGGTCGCCTCGTCGAGCGACTCGGTCGCCGTCGCCATCTCACCCAGGTTGAAGAGGATCGTGACGAGCGTGCCGGGCTGGACGGTGTAGCCGTTCAGTGCTTCGAGCTTGTCGGCGAAGTCGGCGATCGACGCGCCGCGGCGCAGCCGGATGATCTCGCCGTTGCCGCGGGAGACGTTGACGCCGCCGACGACGGGCGCCGACCGCATCTCGAACTCCTGCCGCTTCGCCCGACGCGACTTACGCTGCTTGGACTTGCCGCCTCCCTTGCCGAAGGCACCGGCCGTGCCGCCGCCGGGTCCACGGCCGCGACCACCGCCGCCACCGGGACGACCGGCGAAACCGCCGCCGGGCGCACCGGCACCGGGAGCACCCGGACGCTGGAAGCCGCCACCACCACCGGGGCGACCGGGACCGCCCGGACGCTGCTGGAAGGGAGCACCCGGACGACCGCCGCCGCCGGGACGACCGGCGCCGCCGGGCCGCGGGGCACCGGGACGCGGGGCACCGGGACGCGGAGCCTGCGGGCGCGGGATGTTGCCGGGAGTGGGCCGCTGGCCCATACCCTGCGCCGAGGCGAACGGGTTGTTGCCGGGACGCGGGCCAGCGGGACGCTGCCCCATGCCCTGCGACGACGCGAACGGGTTGTTTCCGGGACGTGCGCCGCCGGGACGCGGTGCCGCGGGCGCCGCAGGGCCGGGAGTGGCCGGGCCGGGCGTCGCCTCCGCCGGAGCGGACGGAGCCGCCGGAGCAGGCGTCGGAGCGGAGGCGGCGGGCGTCTCCGCAGCCGGAGCAGCGGGCGCGGCGGGAGCCGGAGCGGACGGGGCGGGCTTGGCCGACGGCGCCGCGGGACGCGCGGGACCGGGCTTGGCGCCGGTGGATGCCGGGCTCGCCGACGGACGCGCGGGCGCAGCGGCGGGCTTGGCCGCGCCCTCTGCTTCGAGCGCCGCGCGGAGCTTGCGAGCCACGGGGGGCTCGATGGTGGACGAGGGGCTCTTGACGAACTCGCCGAGCTCCTTCAGCTTCGCGAGGGCGACTTTACTGTCGACGCCGAGTTCGGAAGCGATCTCGTGTACGCGTGGTTTTGCCACAATTCTCCTGTCTGGGGCCTACCCCGGACAGGGCAGACCGTTACGTGCGGACGGGTCTCATTTCGAGCCGTTCACTTTGAGTCCATAGCCGTTCAGCCGTTTCGCTGGTGGGTGGTTTGAAAGGTCTGCGTGTCAAGCGGGCCTGACACACGCAATGCTCGTCCGAAGGCGCGGCGCCGGATGGCGGTGTCCACGCACGCATCCGTGTCATGCACCCACGCGCCCCGACCCGGCTGAACGGCCTTCTCGTCTGCGACGAGCTCGCCGTTCCGGGCGACGACCCTCAGGAGTGAGGATCGGGAGGCACGCGCGCGGCATCCCACGCACGTTCGAACAGGTTCCATCCTACCCCCGTTGCCGGTCGTCGCCGTCACGACTCCAGGATGCTGTCAGGCTGGATGTCGATCTTCGCGCCGGTGAGCTTGGCCGCCAGGCGGGCGTTCTGCCCCTCCTTGCCGATGGCCAGCGACAGCTGATAGTCGGGAACGAGAGCGCGGACGGCCTTGGTGTTCGCGTCGAGGATGAAGCTCGACGTGACTTTCGCGGGCGAGAGCGCGTTGGCGACGAACTTCGCCAGCTCCGCGTCGTAGTCGACGATGTCGATCTTCTCGCCGCCGAGCTCCTCGGTGACGGCCCGGACGCGGCGCCCGAGCTCACCGATGCACGCGCCCTTGGCGTTGATGGCAGGGTCGTTGGCCTTGACAGCGATCTTGGTGCGGTGACCGGCTTCGCGAGCGAGCGAGACGATCTCGACGAGTCCCGACGCGATCTCGGGCACCTCGAGGGCGAACAGCTTGCGCACCAGGCCGGGGTGGGTGCGAGAGACCGTGATCGCCGGACCCTTCATCCCCTTGGCGACCGAGGTCACATACACGCGCACGCGCGAACCGTGGGAGTAGTCCTCGCCGGGAACCTGCTCCTCGGGCGGAAGGATCGCCTCGATCGTGCCGAGATCGACGTGGACCATGCGGGGATTGGGTCCCTGCTGGATCACACCGGCGACGATGTCGCCCTCCTTGCCGCGGAACTCCCCGAGGATCGCGTCGTCGGCGATGTCGCGCAGCCGCTGGCTGATGACCTGCTTGGCGGCGAACGCGGCGATGCGGCCGAAGTCCTCCGGAGTCGACTCCTCCTCGCCGATGACGACTCCCTCGTCGTCGAGCAGCGGGACGAACACGGCCACGTGGCCGGACTTGCGGTCGAGCACCGCGCGAGCGCCCTCGGGCAGCTCACCGGTCGGGGAGGTGTGCTTGGCGTAGGCCGTGAGGATGGCCTGTTCGATGATCCGCACGAGTTCCTCGAAGGGGATCTCCTTCTCGCGTTCGACCGTGCGCAGCAGTCCCAGATCGATGTCCACAGGTGCCTCCCTTTTCAGCTGTCCCGCCCCGGCGTCGCCGCCGCGGCATCCACACAACGTTACCCGATGCCCCGGGGGGCCGCGCGGGCTACCGTGAACGCATGACTTCGCCATCCGGCGCCGAAGGCGCTGCCAAACAGGCGGCCCGTGAAGCCCGCTCCTCCCCCGCACTGCGCCTGCTCGCCCGCGGCGGTTACGCCGCCAACGGCGTCGTGCACCTCCTCGTCGGGGGCATCGTGATCGCTGTGGCCGCCGGCGCCGGGGCCGACGGCGATCAGGCGGGGGCGTTCAAGGCGGTGGGAGCGGCGCCGGCGGGGTTCCTCGCTCTGTGGGCTCTCGCGCTCCTGCTCGCGGCGCTCGGCGTCTGGCACCTCGCCAACGCCGTCGTCATCACGCGGGGTTCCGACATCAAGAAGTGGGGGGTGCGGATCGGGGAGGGCGGACAGGCCCTCGTCTTCATCGCCCTCGGTGTCATCGCCGTCAGCGTCGCCCTGGGCGCCCGCCCCAACGCGGACGAGACCGCGCAGGACGCGAGCCGTGGAGTGCTGGCGATCGCGGGTGGACCGTTCCTGCTCGGCCTCGTCGGACTGGGGCTCGGCATCGGCGGGGTCGCCTTCGTCGTGATGGGGGTGCGGCGCTCGTTCCGCACGAAAGTCGAGATCCCGCCCGGTGCGGCGGGGAAGGCGGTCACGATCCTCGGCGTCGTCGGGTTCCTCGCGAAGGGCGCGGCCCTGGTGGCGATCGGCATCCTGCTCATCGTCGCGGCCATCCGCATCGAGCCGGAGGCGGCGGGGGGCCTCGATGGGGCGGTGCGCGCACTCCGCGAGATGACGGGCGGCCCGTTCCTCGTCGCGTCGATCGGCGGCGGCCTGATCGCCTACGGCCTCTTCTGCTTCCTCCGGGCCCGCTACGCCCGCCTCTGATCGGGAGGCGACGCCGGCGGCGCGCTCTCCCACGCGTTGACGGCCCGGATGAGGTGGAAAAGCTCGCCGACGCGGAACTGGTCGAAGTGCATGATCAGCCGCGGGAGATCGACTCGGTCGTCCTCCTCGACCTCGCGGCGCCGCGGCCCCGTGCGCTCGATGCGACCGTGCGTGAGCAGATGCGAGAACCTCTCGTTGAGATCGTCGATCTCGGCGTCGCTCGGGCGCGCCCGAAGCCGCAGCACGAGGCGATCCCCCATCCACCGCAGCGAGTCGTAGTTGCGCCAGAAGCCGGTGATCTCCTCGGCGGCGGCGCCGGCGGAGTCGGTGATCAGCACGCGGTCGAGATCGTCGGGTGAGATCACGCCCGACGGAATCAGGTGGTCGTCGGCGAACCGCTGCAGGCCCTGCCAGAAGTCTCCTCCCGTGGCGTCGAGCAGCACGATCGGCGTCGGCTCGGCCTTGCCCGTCTGCTGCAAGGTCAGCAGTTCGAACATCTCGTCGAGCGTGCCGAAACCGCCGGGCATGCAGACGAACCCGCTCGATTCCTTCACGAGCATGAGCTTGCGGGTGAAGAAGTACTTCATCGCGACGTTGCGCGCGCTCGCGGCGACGATCGCGTTGGGCTTCTCCTCGAACGGCAGCCGGATCGACACCCCCAGGGAGTTGTCGGGGCCCGCGCCCTCGGCGGCGGCCTGCATGATCCCCGGTCCGGCGCCGGTCACCACCATCCAGCCGCGGCTGGCGAGTTCCCGCGCCAGCTCCACCGTGCGCAGGTAGAGCGGATCGTCCGGGCGTGTGCGCGCGGATCCGAAGACCGTCACCTTGGGGACGTCGCGGTAGGGAGCGAAGAGACGGAAGGCGAGACGCATCTCGGACAGTGCCGCGGAGGTGATCTTGAGGTCGAGTCGGCTGGTGGCGTCGAGCCCGAGGCCGACACCCGTCGCCAGGATGCGGGAGACGAGCTCGACGTCTTCGGTGATGCCCGCGTCGGCCAGCAGCGAGCGGATGTCGTCGGTGACCTCGGGCGGAATGGTGCTGTCCGTCATGGGCCCAGCCTGTCACGGCCGGCTACGCGACGACCAACATCCGGTGAGCAGGGTCCCGAGGTGCCGTGGTTCCGGTGCCGGGACGAGCGCATCCGCGCTGTCAACCCCCTCGGCCGCCCACGGGGATCGTGCGACTCTCCCCCCATGAGTGACACTGACAACGAGCTGACCGGCCCCGATGCGGTGGCGCGCGCGAAGGAGCTCGTGGAGGACATCGACTTCACGATGCTGACCACACGGGACGATCATGGGCACCTCGTGAGCCGTCCCATGAGCACGCGCGAGATGGATGCCGCGGGCGACATCTGGTTCTTCACCTCAGACGACACGAAGAAGGTCGACGAGGTCGAGGCCGACCACGACGTGGGGCTCTCATATCTCGACGCCAAGGGCATGCGCTTCGTCTCGGTCGCCGGCACCGCCCGCATCGTCCACGACCGCGCGCGCATGGAGGAGCTCTACACGCCGTCGCTCGACGTGTGGTTCGAAGACGGGCTCGACACTCCCGGCATCGCGCTTCTGCGTGTGACACCGCGGGAGACGGAGTTCTGGGAGCCCGCCCACGGCAAGGTCGTCATGGCCGCCGGGATGTTGAAGGCCCTCGTCACCCGGGAGACGCCGGACGGGACGATGCGCCACGGCCGCATCTCACGCTGAGCACGCGGCCTCGCCGGCTCCGCGACGTGCGCGCCTCGCCGTCGACTTCCGGCGCCGAGCCCCGTGCCGCTAGCGTGAAGGCGTGACCGATACTCCCCCGCCGAGCTTGGCGACATCCGCGCTGCGTCGCGCCGACCCCGGACTCATCGGACTCCTCGGCTTCGTCATCGCGACGCTCACGGCGCAGCTCGAGCACCTGGGCGTGCAGACCGAGAGCTCGGTCTTCTGGGTGGGCGCGGTCTTCGGCGGCGTCGTCCAGGTCATCGCGGGGATGCTGTCCTACTTCGTCGGCGATGACTTCCACTTCATCGTGTACAACGCGTTCGGCTGGTACTGGATCTGCATGCCCGGGTTCCTCCTCGGCGGCGAACTCGGCTTCTTCGAGGTCACCGGCACCCCGCGCGGGGTCTTCTCGCTGATGTTCGCGATTCTCGCCGTGGGTTTCGCCGTCGCCGCAGCGACCCACAACACCGTCCTGCCGGTCACCCTCCTGTGCGTCGCGGTCGGGTTGGCGCTGGAGTCCGTCGGCGCGTTCGCCGGGATCGACGCGCTGGGCACGGCGGGCGCGATCGTCCTCCTCCTCGCGTCTGCGCTGGCGACGTACCTGCTGATCGAGAAGTTCTACTGGCGGACGATGGGCCGGCGCATCGTGCCGCTCGGCCCGCCGTGGATCGCCGGGTCGGCCGACCGCGAGTCCTGATCCGGACAGCGGAGGCCGCCTGACGCCAGGGCGCGGGTGCGGGTCAGGCGCTCAGACGGCGGACCGCCTCGGCGACGGGCACGACCTCACGGTCACCCGTTCGCCGGTTCCACAGTTCGACCTGGCCGTCGGCCGCTCCCCGACCGACGATCACGATGCGCGGTACGCCGACGAGCTCGGCGTCGGCGAACTTCACCCCCGGCGACACCTTCGGCCGATCGTCGTAGAGCACGGACTTGCCGGCGCTCTCGACGTCGGCGGCGAGCTTCTCGGCGAGGTCGAACGCGACGGCATCCTTCCCCGTCGCCACCACCTGCACGTCGAACGGAGCCACCGATTCGGGCCACACGAGGCCCTTCTCGTCGTTGTTGAGCTCGGCGATGATCGCGAGGATGCGCGTGACGCCGATGCCGTAAGAGCCCATCGTCACGGTTACCCGCTTGCCGTTCTCGTCGAGCACCTGGAGCCCGAGCGTCTCGGCGAAGAAGCGGCCGAGCTGGAAGACGTGGCCGATCTCCATGCCGCGCGCGAGCTCGACGGGACCCGAACCGTCGGGAGCGGGA
This sequence comes from Candidatus Microbacterium phytovorans, assembly GCA_029202445.1. NCBI lineage: Bacteria > Bacillati > Actinomycetota > Actinomycetes > Micrococcales > Microbacteriaceae > Microbacterium > Candidatus Microbacterium phytovorans. The sequence continues at coordinate 376,566 of CP119321.1, read as the reverse complement.
TCGCCGGCCCGGACGGTCGCGACCTCCACGGTGCCGTCGGCGGCGAAGTCGCGCCCCGCGACCAGCGAGTGCACGTGCTTCTGGTCGATGTTCGCGCCGGTGATCCACGACGAGCCGTCGACCACGCGCGGGTCGAGCAGGTAGCGGATGCCGGTGGCCGACTCCTCGCCGAGGATCGCGCCCTGCGGCGACCACGGGCCGATGTAGCCCTTGACCAGGAGCGGGTGGCGTTCGAAGTCGTCGGGGGTGGCCGGCTCGACCGCCGCGGGGGCGAAGGCGACCTCGGCGCGCTTGTCGTCGATGTCACGGTCGCCGGGGAGCCCCACGACGACCAGCTCGCGCGTGCCGTCGAGATGCGTGAGAGCGAGGACGACGTTCTTGAGCGTGTCGGCGGCCGAGTACTCGCCGGCCAGCGTCGCGTTGGCGTGCGCGACGAGCGTGTCGATCGTCGGAGTGTCGGGCGAATCGAAGATCACCGGCTCGGCGAGCCCGTCGAAGGGGATCGGGTCGGGAACCACCGTGGTGAACGCCTCGACGTTGGCGGCATAGCCGCCCGCCGACCGCACGAACGTGTCCTCCCCGACGGGCGTCGGGTGCAGGAACTCCTCCGAGCGCGCACCGCCCATGAGCCCGTTGTCGGCGGCCACGATGACGTACTCGAGTCCGAGCTTCTGGAAGATGCGCTCGTACGCGTCGCGCTGCGACTGGTACGAGACGTCCTGCCCTTCGTCGGTGTAGTCGAACGAGTACGCGTCCTTCATGGTGAACTCGCGGCCGCGCAGGAGTCCGGCACGGGGACGCGCCTCGTCGCGGTACTTGTCCTGGATCTGGTAGATCGTCAGCGGCAGGTCCTTGTACGAGGAGTACAGGTCTTTCACGAGCAGCGTGAACATCTCCTCGTGCGTGGGCGCGAGCAGGTAGTCGGCACCGCGACGGTCCTGCAGTCGGAAGATGCCGTCGCCGTACGACGTCCAGCGACCCGACGCCTCGTACGGGTCGCGCGGCAGCAGCGCCGGGAAGTGGACCTCGAAGGCACCGGCGTTGGCCATCTCCTCCCGGATGACGGCCTCGATCTTGGCCTTCACCCGGAGTCCGAGCGGCAACCACGTGAAGACGCCGGGCGCGGCGCGACGGATGTAGCCCGCGCGCACGAGCAGCCGATGGCTCGTGACCTCGGCATCCGCGGGATCTTCACGGAGCGTACGGAGGAAGAAGTTCGACAGACGTGTGACCACGAGGGTCAAGCTTACGGGGGCGCACCCGCGCCCGCTGATCTGCGCGATCTGCGCGCGGGAGCGTCTACGGCGCCGAGACGGCAGCGAGCACACGCTCCGTCGCCGCGACGAGGTCGTCGGTGTCGATCCCGTGACCGATCACCTCGACGAGGTTGGTCCCGTCCGAGACGAGCACCACGGTCCGGTACTCATTGCCCGAGACCTGTGCGTCGAGTCCGGAGACAGTGAGCGCCTCCGGCGCCTCGAGACTCTCGGCGAGCTCCGGCTCCGACCACGCCCACGCCGCATCCGGGTAGACGACCAGGCCCACTTCGCGGAAGTCCTCGAGTTCTGCCCAGTCACAGCGACCCGACACGGCAACCGCTTCGGCCAGGATGCGATCGAGCGGACCGCCGCCCTCCTCGATGCGAGTGGGGAAGATCTCGCCGTCGCGGAGAAGCGACGGGACATCGATCTCGTCGGCGAGGTCGGCGCAGTCCAGCGGCAAGGCGACCGTGGTCGCGGACGGCGTCACCGGTGTGGCTGTTTCATCGCTGACGGCGACGGCGACGGCATCCGCGAGCTCGGTGAGCACCTCCGGAACCGGTGCGCCCTCCATCGACGGGGCGGACGGATCGTCCCCGTACACCCCGAGGGCGAGCACCCAGAAGTCGCCGCCGGTGCGCGTGTCCGAACACCAGACCTCGTCGTACGCACGACGGCAGCTCGGCTCCGTCTCATCGACCGACAGCGAGCCCGTCAGGGCGGCAGGCAGGATGACGACCGACCCGCCGACGGCATCCGCGGAGAAGCCGCACGAAAGGCCGCCGGCCGTCTGAAGACCCACCCACCACCGCTCGCTGGGGGTGCGCTGCTCGGCGGGGCCGATCGCGGCGAGTACGCCGTCTTCCTGGAAGAGAGCGTCGCAATCGCCACCGAACGGGGCCACCGGGGTCGTCACCGCGGCATCGGCTGTCGGCGACGCGGATGTCGTGGGCGTGACGGGCGGCACCGTCGATTCCGCCTCTGGCGACACAGCGGCCGCACAGCCGATGACGCCGAATCCCAGCAGCAGCGCGACGCACGCGGTGGCAAAGCGATGACGGTAGGCAGCGGCTCTGTCCATGACCCGAGCCTAGGGCCTGGCCCCGCCTACACTGGGGCCGTGCCGCCCCGTCGTTCCCGCCTCGTCCCCACCGAGGTGCGCGCCGAGCTCGCCGCCTCCCTCGCCGAGCTGCGTCGGAGTCTCGACGTGCCGGACTCCTTTCCCGCCGCCGTGCTCGCCGAGGCGGAGGAGGTCGCCCGACGGGTGCCGACGACACCGAGCGGAGACGTGGCCGACCTTCGCGAGATCCCGTTCCTCACGATCGATCCCGCCGGCTCCACCGATCTCGACCAGGCGCTGCATCTCGCTCGCACCGATAACGGTGGCGCGGTCCTCCACTATGCGATCGCCGACGTGGCGGCGTTCGTCGCTCCCGGCGGTGAGGTCGATGCTGAGGCCCGCCGCCGCGGACAGACGATGTACGCACCCGATGGACGTGTGCCGCTGCACCCGGAGATCCTGAGCGAGGATGCCGCGTCGCTCCTCCCCGACCGCGACCGACGCGCGTTCGTGTGGCGGTTCGTGCTCGACAGCGGGGCCCGCCCCGTCGAGACCACTCTTACGCGCGCCGTGGTGCGTTCGCGACGGCAATGGACCTACGAGGAGGGTCAGCGTGCCATCGACGACGGCTCGGCTCCCGAGTCGCTCGCGCTGATGCCGTGGTTCGGCCAGCAGCGCGCCGAGCGCGAGCGCGAGCGCGGCGGCGCGAGCCTGAACCTCCCTGAGACGCGCATCGTCGCCGAGGGCGACGGCTATCGCCTCGAGCGGAGCGAGGGCGTCCCGCTCGAGGACCACAACGCGCACGTCTCGCTGCTGACGGGCATGGCCGCCGCCGAGATCATGGTGCGCGGACGGATCGGCATCCTTCGCACCATGCCGCCCGCCGACGCCGACGACGTCGCCGACTTCCGCCGACAGACGGTGGCGCTCGGCATCCCCTGGCCAACCGACACGCCCTACGGCGATTATCTGCGCGGGCTGGACCGCTCCCCGGCCGCGCGAGCGGTGAAGGAGTACGCCGCGGGGCTCTTCCGCGGCGCGGGCTACGCGGCGTTCGACGGCGAACTCCCCGAAGAGACGACGCAGGCGGCGATCGGGGCCCCCTACGCGCACGCGACGGCGCCTCTGCGCCGGCTCGTCGACCGCTGGGTCCTCGTGGTGTGCGAAGCACTCGTGCAGGAGCGCGAGGTACCGGACTGGGCTCGTGAGAGCCTCCCCGAGCTGCCGTCGCTCATGAGCGCGAGCGGGCAGCGAGTGTCGCAGCTCACGGCGGGAGCACTCGATCGCGTAGAAGCCGCCGTGCTCCACGGGCACGAGGGCGAGGAGTTCGAGGCGGTCGTGCTCAGCGTGCGCGCCGACGCTGCGCGCGTACAGCTGCAGAGTCCGCCCGTCGAGGCGAAGGTGCGCGGGCTGGATGCCACGCCCGGCAGCACCGTCCGGCTCCGCCTCGTTCAGGCCGACGTCTCCGCGGGCACGGTGGTCTTCGCGCCGGTGGACCGTGCTGCAGACGGGCGGTCGAGGTGACAACTCTGCTGCTCACCGGGTTCGAGCCCTTCGGCGGCGACCGCGCCAATCCCAGCGGCGACGCGGTCCGGGAGGTGGCGACGACGTGGAGCGGACCGGAGGAGCTCATCGTCGAGGTGCTGCCGGTGACCTTCGCTGGCGCCGCCCGCCGGCTCCGCGAGCTCATCGGCATCCATCGTCCCGACGTGGTCCTTGCGACCGGGCTTGCCGGGGGCCGCGCGGCCATCGGCGTGGAACGGATCGCGGTGAACCTCGTCGACGCCCGCATCCCCGACAACGCGGGCGCCCAGCCGATCGACGAACCGAGCATCGCGGGCGCCCCGCCCGCCGCGTTCGCGACCGTGCCGGTCAAGGCGATCGCGGCGCGCATCCGAGAGGCCGGCATCCCGGCGGAGGTCTCGCACTCGGCGGGCACCTTCGTGTGCAACCACGTCTTCTTCACCGCGTTGGATGCCGTCCCCGACGGCGCGGTCGCAGGATTCCTCCACGTTCCGTGGGCGACGGGGCAGGCGCCTGCTGCGGAGCCTGATCGTCCCGACTCCCCCGAACTGCCTCTCGCCGACATCGTCGAGGCGTTGCGCATCGCCGTCCGCACGACGCTCGACGCCGCGGCGAACCCCGCGGGCGACGCGGAGACGGGCGATCTCCCGGGCGGCGCCCTGCACTGAGTGCGGCTGCCGACCCGGTGACCGCTCGTCTCGATGCGATATATTGCATATCGTGCCGATCCCCTCACACCAGCTGCCGCCGCGTCCGCTGTTGCGCGACGACGTGCTCAGCCATCTGCGCGAGGCGATCGTCGACGGCACGCTCGCGCCCGACGAGCAGCTGCGCGACTCCGAGATCGCTGCCTGGCTGGGCGTGAGCCGCACGCCCGTGCGGGAGGCGCTCCTCGAGCTGGCTCGCGCCGGGCTCGTGCGCGCCACGCCGGGGCGGTCGACCGTGGTCGCTCCGCTCGATTCGTCGAGCGTCCGCGACGCGCAGGCGGTCGTCGCGGCGATGCACGCGCTCGTCGTGCGGGATGCCGTCACGCGCCTCACCACCGAAGACCTCGCCGCGATGCGCTCGGCCAACGCCGCGTTCGCCGACGCGCAACGCCGCGGCGACGTCGAGGCGGCGCTGGAGGCCGACGAACGCTTCCACTCGATCGCCGTCGACGCCGGGGGCAACGCGGCCGCCCGCGCGGTGCTCGCACAGTACGAGCCGGTGCTGCGACGTGCGGAACGGCTCCGTTTCGCCTCGGTCGAGGGCGCCGAGTCGATCGCACGCCACGACCGACTGATCGAACTGTGCGAAGCGGGCGACGCCGACGGCGCAGCGCGCCTCGCCGAACAGACCTGGCAGACCCTCACCCTCGAGACCACCCCACGCCCCACCGACGAATGGATCACCCCATGAAGCTCGCCGAGTTCCCCCGCTACCCGCTCACCTTCGGCCCGAGCCCTCTGCAGCATCTGAAGCGGCTGACGCAGCACCTGGGCGGGGCGCAGGTGTGGGCCAAGCGCGAGGACGTCTCCAGCGGACTGGCCTACGGTGGGAACAAGGTGCGGAAGCTGGAGTACATCGTGCCGGACGTCCTCGCCTCCGGCGCCGACACGCTCGTCTCCATCGGCGGCTATCAGTCCAACCACACCCGCCAGGTCGCCGCCGTCGCGGCCCACCTGGGCTTGAAGGCACGCCTCGTCCAGGAGAAGTGGGTGCCGTGGGACGACCCCACCAACGACAAGGTCGGCAACATCCTGCTGTCGCGCATGATGGGAGCCGACTCGCGGCTCGACGACGCGGGGTTCGACATCGGCATCCGCGACTCGTGGAAAGACGCCCTCGCGGAGGTGGAGGCTTCTGGTGGCACCCCCTACCCGATCCCCGCGGGCGCCTCGGAGCACCGACTGGGCGGGCTCGGATTCGCCAACTGGGCGTTTGAAGTGGCGGAGCAGGAGAAGTCGCTCAGCGTCTTCTTCGACACGATCGTCGTCTGCACGGTGACCGGCTCCACCCACGCCGGCATGATCGCGGGTTTCGCGGCACTCGAAGACCTGACCGGGGTGAAGCGTCGCGTGATCGGCATCGACGCGTCGGCGACGCTGGAGAAGACCCGCGCCCAGGTCGCCCGCATCGCGCGGAACACGGCAGAACTGATCGAGCTCGGCCGCGACCTACGCGACGATGAGATCCAGGTGCTCGAGGGCTGGGCAGGCGAGCTCTACGGCCTGCCGGTCGAGTCGACGATGGATGCCATGGCCCTCGGAGCCCAGCTGGAGGCGATGATCACCGACCCCGTCTACGAGGGGAAGTCGCTCGCGGGTCTCATCGATCTCGTGGGCTCAGGCGACATCCCGAAGGACTCGACCGTGCTCTACGCCCACCTCGGCGGACAGCCGGCGATCAACGCGTATCACTCGCTCTGGAGCTGACCTTCCGACGAGACACGGGCGAGCGGACCCACGCCGTCCCGACGTTCGAAGACGAGATTGGTCTCCGTCGTCCGCACGATGGGATGCACCGTGATGTGCTGGAGCACGACGTCGCGGAGGGCCGCGGCATCCTCGACGGCGACATGGACGAGGAAGTCGTCCTCGCCGGCCACGTGGAACACCTCGATCGCTCCGGGCGTGCGCACGAGCGCATCGAAGAGGCTCTCCACGCCTTCTCGCGTGTGACGTCCGAGTCGCACCCGGATGACGGCCTGCAGCGGCAGTCCGAGACTCGGAGCGTCGACCTCGACGCGCAGACCGCCCAGCACGCCGCGTGAGCGCAGCATGCGCAGTCGGTACGCCGCGGTGGACTCCGGGATGCCGAGGTCGTCGGCCAGCGCGCGGTTGGATCGTGCCGGATGGGCGACGACGGCCGCAAGCAGGCGCAGATCGAGGGCATCGAGCGCGGATGCGCGCGGTTGCGGTTCGGCCAAGGGAGGACCCTCCTCATCACGGATTCTTGTCGACATCGTAATCCGCGGTGCCAGGATGCCGATCCTCAACAGCCTCTATCGCAATCCTCGGTGATATCGACAACACTTCGTCGCATGACCCGCGCTCCCCACACCGACACCATCGCCGTCCACGCCGGTCGAGACGACCTCACCGAGATCGGGGTCCACGCTCCCCCGATCGATCTGTCAACGACCTACCCGCTGCCCGACGTCGAACTCGGCGGTGACTCGTACGAAGCGCTGGCCACCGGCGGCACGCCGCTCCCGGGCGGCAGCAACGTCTACGCGCGCCTGTGGAACCCGACCGTCGCGCGGTTCGAAGAGGCGCTCGCGCGCCTCGAGGGAGCAGAAGCGGCCGTGGCGTTCTCCTCGGGGATGGCCGCGATGACCGCCGCGCTGCTGGCACACACGACCTCGCGAGCACGGCCCCACGTGCTGGCCGTCCGTCCGCTCTACGGCGGCACGGACCACCTGCTCGCAAGCGGACTCCTCGGCACCGAGGTGAGCTACTGCGAAGCCTCCGAGATCTCGTCCTCGCTCCGCCCCGATACCGGCCTGGTCGTCGTGGAGACCCCGGCCAACCCCACCCTGGACCTCGTCGACATCGCCGACGTCGTCACGCAGGCGGGCAGCGTGCCCGTCCTCGTGGACAACACGTTCGCCACGCCCGTGCTCCAGAACCCGCTCGCACACGGAGCGGCGATGTCGCTCCACAGCGCGACCAAGTACCTGGGTGGGCACGGCGATGTCATCGGCGGGGTCATCGCCTGCGACGAGAAGACGGCGGAGGCGCTGCGCCCCGTCCGCGCAATCACGGGGGCGATCCTCCATCCGCTCGCCGCCTACCTCCTGCACCGAGGCATGCCCACCCTGCCGCTGCGTGTCCGCGCGCAGCAGCAGACCGCCGCGACGATCGCCTCGTGGCTGCAGACCCATCCGGCCGTCGCCGACGTGTTCTATCCGGGGCTGTCGGGGAGCCCGCTGATCGGGTCGCAGATGCGCGGCGGTGGCGCGATGCTCGCCGTGCGGCTGCGCGGCGGGTACGACGCGGCCGCGCGCGTCGCATCGGTCCTGCGCGTGTTCTCGCACGCGGTCTCCCTGGGCGGCGTGGACTCACTGGTCCAGCATCCTGCTGCGCTGACGCACCGCCCGGTAGCGTCCGAGGCCAAGCCGGATGCCAGCATCCTGCGCTTCTCGATCGGGCTGGAGCACGTCGACGATCTCATCGACGATCTCGCGCAGGCGCTGGATGGCATCCCGTCGGGCGCCGTGCCCGAACCGGTCGAGGCGATGCGCGTCTGATCAGGTGGTGACGACCTGCGCCGTGCCGAGCGGGGCGTCGGGGCCCATCTCGTCGGCGATGCGGTTGGCCTCTTCGATGAGGGTCGCGACGATGTCGGCCTCGGGAACGGTCTTGATGACTTCGCCCTTGACGAAGATCTGGCCCTTGCCGTTGCCGCTCGCCACACCCAGGTCGGCCTCGCGCGCCTCTCCCGGACCGTTGACGACGCAGCCCATGACGGCGACGCGAAGCGGGACCGTCATGTCCTTGAGCCCCTCGGTGACGTCGTTGGCCAGCGTGTAGACGTCGACCTGCGCGCGCCCGCACGACGGGCACGAGACGATCTCGAGCTTGCGTTCGCGCAGGTTCAGCGACTGCAGGATCTGGTGGCCGACCTTCACTTCTTCCGCCGGGGGCGCCGACAGGGACACCCGGATCGTGTCGCCGATGCCCTCGGACAACAGGATGCCGAAAGCCGTCGCCGACTTGATGGTGCCCTGGAAGGCGGGACCGGCCTCGGTCACGCCGAGGTGCAGGGGCCAATCGCCCCGCTCGGCCAGCAGACGGTAGGCCTTCACCATGACGACGGGATCGTTGTGCTTGACCGAGATCTTGAAGTCGTGGAAGTCGTGCTCCTCGAACAGCGACGCCTCCCAGACGGCGCTCTCCATGAGCGCCTCCGGCGTCGCTTTGCCGTACTTCTCGAGCAGCCGCCGGTCGAGCGAACCGGCATTCACGCCGATGCGGAGGGACACACCGGCATCCTTCGCGGCCTTCGCGATGGCCCCCACCTGGTCGTCGAACTTGCGGATGTTGCCCGGGTTCACGCGCACCGCGGCACAGCCCGCATCGATCGCCTGGAAGACGTACTTCGGCTGGAAGTGGATGTCGGCGATCACGGGGATCTGACTCTTCTTCGCGATGATGTGGAGCACGTCGGCGTCGTCCTGCGACGGCACGGCGACCCGCACGATCTCGCACCCGGATGCCGTGAGCTCCGCGATCTGCTGCAGCGTCGCGTTGATGTCGGTCGTCGGCGTGGTCGTCATCGACTGCACGCTGACGGGGGCATCACCGCCGACGAGAACCTTGCCGACCTTGATCTGGCGACTCTTGCGACGGGGGGCGAGGACGTCCGGCACGCGCGGCATCCCGAGGTTCACAGCTGGCACATCCACAGCCTACGCCGCCGACCGATAAGGAGGCTGTGAGCGGTGTACCTTTCCTGCATGACGACGACCCCCGCCGCCGAGAACCACGGCTCCCTGACACGCGGGTTCGCCCGCCTCACCGGCCGCGACCCGCGGGAACCGCACCGCACCGCGACGCCGCTGGAGCTGCTGTTCGACCTCACCTTCGTCGTCGCCTTCAGTCAGGCCGGCTCTCAGGCAGCGCACCTGTTCGAGCTGGGTCACACCGTTCCGGCCGCCGGGGGCTTCTTCATCGCGGTGTTCGCCGTCACGTGGGCGTGGATCAACGCGACGTGGCTGTGGTCGGCGTTCGACGCCGACGACGTGTTCGTGCGGATCGCGACATTCGTCCAGATGATCGGCGTCGCCGTCCTCGCCCTCGGACTGCCCCCGTTCTTCCATTCACTCGACGAGGGTCAACACGTCGACAACGCCCTCATGATCGCCGGCTACGTCATCATGCGGGTCGCGCTGATCGCGGTGTGGATCCGCGTCGCCGCGCACAACCCGCAGCACCGTCGCACGGCGCTCACGTATGCGACGGGTCTCGGCATCGTCCAAGTGGGCTGGGTCGTGGCGATCGTGATCGATCCGCCGCTGGGGATCGGCGTGACGCTGATGGTCGCGCTGGGGCTGCTCGAGATGATCGTGCCTCTCGTCGCCGAGCGGCGCGGCGGCGCCACCCCGTGGCATCCCCACCACATCGCCGAGCGCTACGGGCTGCTGGTGATCATCACCCTCGGCGAAGTGATCCTCGGAACCGTCCTGGCGATCTCCGCGGCCGTCGAGAACACCGTCTGGAGCGTCGAGGCCGGGCTGGTCGCCTTCGGCGGCATGCTGCTCGCCTTCACCGTCTGGTGGTCGTACTTCACGGTCCCCGCCGCGCGCATCCTGAGTCGGCGCCCGTCGGTGTCGTTCGTGTGGGGCTACCTGCACATCGTGCTGTTCGCCGCCGTCGCGGCGATCGGGGCCGGTCTGCACGTCGCGGCGTACGTGATCGAGGGCGAAGCCCACGTGGATGCCACATACGCGCTCCTGACGATCGCCGCGCCCGCCTTCGTGTTCATCGTGATCCTCGGGGTGCTGTACGCCACGCTCGTCGGTCGCTTCGACGCTTTCCACCTGTGGCTGCTGGCGGGCTCGTCCGCGATTCTGGCGGCGGCGGTGGCCGCATCGTTGGCCGGTGCGTCCCTCGGTACGACGATCGTGATCACAGGGCTCGCGCCGCTGGTCATCGTGGTCGGCTACGAAGTGGTCGGCCATCGCCACCTCGACGAGGATCTGTCCCGTCTCGGGGCGTGACGGACAGCGAGTCCGGGCTGCGCCTGACGGACAGGCACGGGCGAGGCACCGTGATAATGTGACCGCATGTTCGCGAACACCACGTGGTGGCCCACCCGCTGAGGCGGTGTGTTCGCAACCCTGATCACAGACCGCCCGCCGAGGCGGTCTTTTCGTTCCCGCGACGACCGCCCGACCAGACGAAAGGCCCGGCGATGACCGCGCGCCCCTCCTCACTCCCCGCGAGCCTCGAAGCCGCGGTCGCCGCCGGTGCGCCGTTCGCCCTCATCGCGCGCGACGACGCGCGCGTCGAGGTGCTGACCGGCGATATCGTCGACGTTCCGCGGCTCGCCGACATCCCCCTCCACGACGCCGACGGTGCGCCGCAGGAGGTGCTCGCCCTCGTTCCCTTCCGTCAGGTCGTCGAGCGCGGGTTCGAATGCCACGACGACGACGCGCCGTTGCGCTGCCTGGTGGTCGGCGCGCACGAGTCCGCCCCGCGCGACGAGGTGCTCGCCTCGCTCCCCGCCGCAGACGTCGCCCTCGCGGACGCCGGTTTCGACATTCCCGACGAGGAATACGCCACGATCGTCCGCCGCGTGATCGCCGACGAGATCGGCCGCGGCGAAGGCGCCAACTTCGTCATCCGCCGCGACTTCACGGCGACGGTCGACGTCGACCCCGTGACGGCGGGACTCACCTGGTTCCGCGCCCTGCTGGAACACGAACGCGGCGCCTACTGGACGTTCCTCGTGGTCACCCCCGGTCACGTCGCGGTGGGCGCGAGCCCGGAGGCCCACGTCAGCGCCCAGGCGGGCGTCGTGACGATGAACCCGATCTCGGGCACGTTCCGCCACCCCGACGGCGGTGCGACGGTCGACACGCTCACCGAGTTCCTCTCCTCCACGAAGGAGACCGAGGAACTGTTCATGGTCGTCGATGAGGAACTGAAGATGATGTCCGCCGTGTGCAGCGACGGCGGACGCATCACCGGACCTCATCTCAAGGAGATGTCGCGCCTCACCCACACCGAGTACATGCTGCGCGGCAGGAGCACGCTCGACCCGCGTGACATCCTCCGCGAGACGATGTTCGCCCCGACCGTGACGGGTTCGCCGATGCAGAACGCGTGCACTGTCATCCGTCGCCACGAACGCTCCGCTCGCGGTTACTACTCCGGCGTGGCGGCGCTGTTCACGCCGGCCGGCGACGGCCACGACCTCGACGCCCCCATCCTCATCCGCACGGCGTATCTCGTCGACGGCCGTCTGCGCGTACCGGTCGGCGCGACGCTCGTGCGCCACTCCGACCCGTACGGCGAGGTCAGCGAGACACACGGCAAGGCGGCGGGCGTCCTCGGAGCGCTCGGCGCCGTCGAGCGCGACGTGCGGCGTGCCGACGTCGACGAGGACGCGCCCTCCGCCGAGCCGCGCCGCCTCGCCGACGATTCCGGGGTGGCGGCTCTTCTCGCCGCGCGGAACGAGCGACTCGCCTCGTTCTGGCTCAATCCGCAGGACGCCCCGAGTGCGGCGCCCCGCTCGACATGGGGCGGGGGACGCACGGCGGTCGTCGTCGACGCCGAGGACCGCTTCACGACGATGCTCGCGCATCAGCTGCGCCACCTCGGGTTCGACGTGACGATCGTCCCGTGGGCCGACGCCGATCCCGCGTCGCTGGACCTCGCCGATCTCGTGGTCTGCGGCCCCGGCCCCGGCGATCCCCGCGACCCCGACAGCGCACGCCTCGAGCGCATGCGCACGGTCGTCGCGGCGCGGCGCGCGTCGGCACGGCCGCTCCTGGCGGTATGCCTCAGCCACCAGATCGTCGCCGACGGCCTGGGATTGGAACTCGCCCCGCTCGCGACGCCCCATCAGGGTCTCCAGAAGGAGGTCGACATCTTCGGACGTCCGGCATCCATCGGGTTCTACAACACGTTCACGGCGCGCGTCAGCCCGGGGACGACCCGCGTCGGCGATACGGAGGTGGCCGCGGATGCCGTGTCCGGCGACGTGTACGCGCTCCGCGGGCCGGGCTTTGCCACCGTGCAGGGCCATCTGGAATCGATCCTGTCGCGCGACGGGCTCGAGACCCTCGAACGGCTCGTGCGGCACGCGCTGGAGACGGCGCCGGCCTAAACGACCGGTGCCCGCACGCGCGAGTAGCGGTCAGCGCGCGCGTCGGGCGGCCAGCAGGCGCTGCTCGGCGACGTTGGAGGTGAGCTCCGCCGCGCGCCGGTCGGCCTCGTCGGCTTCGGCCTCCCTCCCGAGATCCCGGAGAAGGCGGGCGCGTACGGCGTGCCACAGGTGATACCGGGACAGCGGGCCGGCGAGGGCATCGACATCGGCGAGCGCGGCCTGCGCACCGGCGACACGCGACAGCACGACGGCACGGTTGAGCGCGACGATGGGCGAACCGTCGTACCCGCGCAGCATGTCGTAGAGCACGAGCATCTGCACCCAGTCGGTGTCGGCGATCGTCGGGGCGTCGACATGGCAGGCGGCGATGGCGGCGTGCAGCTGCCACCGTCCCGGGGAGCGCAGGGCGGCCGCGCGATCGAGTTCGGCGCGCCCGCGCGCGATCAGCGCCGCGTCCCAGAGGCTCCGATCCTGCGCCTCGAGGAGGACGAGATCGCCGCCCCTCGACCGGGCAGGCTCGCGCGCACGGTGGAACAGGAGCAGTGCGTGGAGGCCGGCCGCCTCAGCCTCGCGCGGCAACGCTCCGGCCACCACGCGGGCGAGCCACAACGCATCGTCGGCGAGGTCGCGATCGGCGACGGCATCCGCGCCCGCGCGCAGGTGCGCGGCGTCGTAGAGCACCGAGACGACGGTGAGCACGATGTCGAGCCGGTCGACCCGCTCGGCTCCCTCGGGAATGCCGAGGGGGATGCCGACCGCCGCCATCTTCCGTTTGGCGCGCGAGATGCGCTGGCCGACGGTGCTCTCCGGCTCCAGCGTCGCGCGCGCGATCTGCGCGGTGGTCACTCCCAACACCGCGCGCAGCGTGAGGGCGAGCTGAGCCTCGGGGGCCAGCGCCGGGTGGCAGCACCCGAACAGCAGCGGCACGCGTTCGTCGGGTCCCTCGTCGCCCCGGGCCGGGTGTCCGTCCTCGACGGTCAGCGCGCGGACGGCCTCCAGCTTCTCCCGGTATCGCGTCTCCCGGCGCAGCCGGTCCAGAGCGTTGTGCCGCGCCGCCTGGAGGAGCCAGCCCCCTGGCCGGGCGGGAGCACCGTGCTGTCGCCAGGCGCGCAGAGCTTCCTCGATCGCCTCGGCGGTCGCCTCCTCGGCGACGTCGAGGTTGCCGGTCGCGGCCGTCAGGATGCCGACGATGCGTGCGGCCTCGTCGCGCACGAGGCGCGCCAGCTCGTGATCGGATGCCGCGACCCCTCCGCCGGCCGGTGCTCCGGAGCGGGGCGGCGTCGCGGCATCCGTCGGGCTCACTGCTCGAACTGGCTGTAGTCCGTGACCATCGGGCGGATCTCGACCGATGTCCCGGGGAGATCGAGCATCGGCCAGGTCCTCGCGACCGCGATGGCGGCGTCGATGTCGTCGACGTCGAGCACCGAGAAGCCCCCGATGACCTCCTTGGCTTCCGAGAACGGACCGTCGACGACGACCCCGCCGCCGCGGACGGTCGTCGCCGTGTCGGCGGGCTGCAATTCGGCGCCGCCGTCCGCGAGGACCGCGTCGTGCTGCTGGAACCACTCGTAGACCTTCGCGTAGAGGGCCTGACCCTCCTCTGCGGACAGTTGCGCGTCGACTTCAGGGGTGGAGGTGAACATGATGACGTATTTCACGGTGGCGTCCTTTCGTCATGGGAACCGTGTCATCCCCACAGCGAACGGACAAGTGCGATTTCGACACGTCACGAAGAAATCGTCAGCGCGACGTCAGCCGAACAGCTGCACCGGATTGACGATGTCGGCCAGGATGAGGACGCCTCCCATGACGATGAGGGCGATCACGACGACGAAGGTCACCGGCACGAGCTTCGTGGCGTCCACCGGCTTCGGCGGCGGGCGGCGGAACATCCGCGCCCAGGCGCGCTTGATGCCGTCCCACAGCGCGACGACGACGTGGCCGCCGTCGAGCGGGAGAAGGGGGATGAGGTTGAAGACGAAGAGGGCGATGTTGAGGCCCGCGAGCAGCTCCAGGATCGCCGCGGCGCGATTGAGGATCGGGGCGTCGACGGCCGCCACTTCACCGGCGAGACGACCCGCGCCGACGACCGACAGCGGACCGTTGGGGTCTCGTTCGGCGCCCGTGAACATGTCGACGGCCGTCTGATAGACCTTGGCCGGGAGCTGCCACAGGATGCCGGCGATCTGACCCGTGCGCTCGACGGCGGTCTGCGGGCCTTCCCAGATCGGCTGCGGTACGTAGGCGACCGTCGCCGTCATGCCCACGAAGCCGACCTCCGCCGTCATCACCTCGCCGTCGGGCCCCATGACCTCCCGCTCGGCGGGCATCGGCGTCACCGACAGGGTGACCTGCTCGCCGTCGCGATCGACGACCACGGGGATCGTCTCGTCGGCGGCGGCCTGGATGATGATCGACGCCTCGGCGAACGTCGAGACGGGGGTACCGGCGACGGAGACGAGCACATCGCCCGGAAGGATGCCGGCCTCGGCGGCCGGCGAGGCCGGGTCGTCGGCGGTGCACGCGGTCTGCGTCGATCCGGCCGGGAGCACGCACTCGTTCACCGACGCGATCGTCGTGGTCGCCGTCTGCAGGCCGATGCCGGACAGCACGATGGTGAGCAGGACGATCGCCAGCAGGAAGTTCATCAGCGGACCGCCCAGCATGATGACGACGCGCCGCCACACCGACAGCTCGTAGAACGCCCGACGCTCCCCGGCGCCGTCGAGGGTTTCATCGTTGGCGGCCCGGGCGTCCTGCACCATCGTCGCGAAGAAGCCGCCCGTGGCTCGGCCCTCGCGGCGCGAGGGCGGGTACATGCCGGCCATCGAGATGTAGCCCCCGAGAGGAAGGGCCTTCACGCCGTACTCGGTCTCGCCGATCCGCCGTGACCACAGGGTCGGGCCGAACCCGATCATGTACTGGCCGACGCGCACGCCGAACTTCTTCGCGGGCAGGAGATGCCCGATCTCGTGGAGAGCGATCGAGACGGCGAGGCCCACGACGAGCAGCAGCACGCCGATGACGAATGCGAGGACGGTCACGATCGCACACAGTACCCCGACCGGCTAGGAATTGGCCGCGCGCCGCCCAGGTAGGCTCGTGGTGTGGAGCGGGAGCGGCAGGGCGTGCGACGTGTGACCCGTCGGCAGCGCGCGCTGCGGGGCACCGCGTCCAGTGCCGTCGCCGTCACGGTGACAGCCACCGCCCATACGCTCGCCGGCGGCGGGGCACCGGCCTGGTGGCTCCTCCTGGCCGTGACGCTGCTGGCATCCCCGATCGCCGTGGTCCTGGTCGGTCGGCGCCCATCGCTGCGGGGTACCGTCGCCGCAGCGATCGTCTCGCAGGCTGCGCTGCACGCTGCTTTCGCCGCGGTGGGAACGGGAGGCGCGTCGGTCACGACCACACCCCACCACGCCCTCCCTGCGCTCTCTCCCGTGTCGGTGTCGCACCTGCACCTCGATGCGCCCATGATCGTCGCCCACGTCCTCGCTGCGGCCGCGACCGTGCTCCTCCTCCAATACGGCGAGCGGGCGCTCCGCCGCATCGCCCGCGGCATCCGTCGACTGCTCACCCGCGCGCTCCCGACGCTCGACATCCCCGTCGCACGCGCGGCGCGGAGCACTCCCGCCGGCGCACTCCCGCGCCCGGTCTTCCTGTCCGCGTTGTCTCGACGAGGTCCTCCCGCGCTCGCGCGGTGACCTCAGCCTGCCCTCACCCCGAAGGCAGAACCTCCGTGGCGCGCACCGCGCCGCGGCCCTCGTCGAACGACCACAGAAAGCACACCATGACCACCTTCGTCCCTGCCCGCCGCTCCCGTCTGCTCACGGGCGGACTCGTCCTCGGCGGCGCGCTCGTCCTGGCCGCACCCCTGGCCGCTTCCGCGCATGTCCACGTCACCCCCGAAGCGGCCAGCGCCTCGGCATCCACCCGCCTGTCCTTCAGCTTCAGCCACGGCTGCGAGGAGTCGCCCACGACGAGTCTCGTCGTGACGATCCCCGAGGGCGTCGACGCCGTGACGCCCGTCGTCGACGGGGCGTGGACGATCGAGCGCGAGCTCGGCGCGAATGGCGTCGCGACCCAGGTCACCTACACGGCCGTCACGCCCGTCGACGACGGCCTCAGCGCCGCGGTCGCGATGGATGTCGTGTTCGCCTCGTCCGTGGCCAACTCCGAAGTGGCCTTCCCGATCGTCCAGCAGTGCGAGACCGGTCAGACCGACTGGATCGAGGTGGCCGACGAAGGCCAGAGCGTTGATGACCTCGAGGCGCCCGCGCCCGTTGTCTCCGTGGGGTCGGTCGCCGAGACCGACGACCACGGTCACGCGGCCGAGGAAGGCGACCACGCGGAAGGCGACCACGAAGAGACGGATGCCGCGGCCACCGAGTCGTCGGCTGCCGACCCCGTGGCCCGGTGGCTCTCGGGCGGCGCGCTCGCGGCGGCCCTCGCGGCTCTGGCGGTCACCATCGTGCGCCGGCGCCGCGCCTGATCGTCGCTGACGCGTCCGCGGCGACCTCACGGTGACGGACGGGCTCGGGTGAGAGGATGGAGGCGCTATGGCCGACATCGCCCCGACCCCGCCCGTCCTGCGTCCGGAGAACCCGCCGGGTCACCTCCTCGCCGAGCTCGCGGCCCGATTCGCGGAGCGCACCGTCGGCGAGCTCGCCGACGCGGCCGTCACCGGCATCACGCTCGCGACGGCCGACCTGCGTCCGGGTGAGGTCTTCGTCGCCCTGCAGGGCGTGAATCGGCACGGAGCGGAGTTCTCCGCCGACGCCGCCGCGAAGGGCGCGATCGCCGTGCTCACCGACGAGGCGGGCGTGCCCGAGGCACGGGCCGCCGGGCTCCCCGTGCTCGTCGTCGAGGAGCCTCGGTCGCGCCTCGGCGAGATCTCGTCGTGGGTGTACGGGACAGATCGCGACATGCCCCTGCTGCTGGCCATCACCGGCACCAACGGCAAGACGAGCGTGTCGCACCTCGTCGAAGGCATGCTGCGCGCCCTGGGGATGACGACGGGGCTGTCCTCCACCGCCGAACGTCACATCGCCGGACAGGTGATCCCCTCGCGTCTCACCACTCCGGAGTCCTCCGAGATGCATGCACTCCTCGCCCTCATGCGCGAGCGCGGCGTCGAGGCGGCGATGGTGGAGGTGAGCGCACAGGCGCTGTCGCGGCACCGCGTGGACGGCATCGTCTTCGATGTGGCGGGTTTCACGAATCTCACCCACGATCACCTCGACGACTACGGGGACATGGCGACCTACCTGGAGGCCAAGCTCGACCTGTTCCGTCCCGAACGTTCACGACGCGCCGTGGTGTGCGTCGACTCGCCGGAGGGCCGCGAGGTCGCGAGGCGCAGCAGCGTGCCGGTCACGACAGTGCTCACCCCGGCGCTCGCCGACGGCCCCGTCGAGGCCGACTGGACCGTCGACATCCTCGAGGAACGGCAGGACGGCACCTGGTTCCGCCTGCACCACCGCGACGGTCGCGACGTGGTGACGACCGTGCCGGTCATCGGCGGCCACATGGCATCCAACGCCGGGCTCGCGATCGTCATGCTCCTGGAGGCGGGCGTCGCCGCCGACGACCTCTTCGGGCTGGTGCGCGACGCGCGGATCCCGGCGGAGCTGCCGGGGCGGATCCAGCGGGTGTCCGGACCCGACGGTCCCGCGGTGTACATCGACTTCGCCCACTCCCCCGACGCGTTCGTGAAGACCCTCGACGCGGTCCGCCACGTCACCCCCGGCCGCGTGATCATGGTCACCGCCGCGAACGGCGACCGCGATGTCACCAAGCGCGCCGAGATGGGCGCGACGGCGGCGCAGGGCAGCGACATCCTGGTGATCACCGACCAGCACCCTCGGTCCGAGGACCCTGCCGGCATCCGCACCGCGCTCATCGCAGGCGCCCGCGCGGCGCGCCCGGATGCCGACATCCACGAGGTCGTCCCGCCGGAACGCGCTATCGAGGTCGCCGTCCAGCTCGCCGCTGCCGGCGATGCGATCGTGTGGGCGGGTCCCGGGCATCAGCACTACCGAGAGATCTCGGGGGTGCGCGTTCCGTTCGATGCCGCCGAGGCTGCCCGAGCCGCTCTGACGGCATCCGGTTGGCCGACCGACGCCGCCCACGGCAAGAGCACGATTGTCGACTGACGACAACGCACGATTTTTCCCGGCGGGTTCTCCGCCATACTTCGCACACCCTCCTGTTGTGGTCTGACCACACGCGGTACCCTGGGGTCATCCGGCACGCCGGGCGGGTATCGCACCCCTCGTCGTGACCGATCCCACGAGGAAGCAAGGAAGCGAAATGACCATCGTCACCCCCACCGCACAGGACGAACTGCCCGCCGCCTGGAACGGATTCACCCCCGGCCCCTGGCAGGACGACGTCGACGTGCGCGACTTCATCCAGCGCAACTACACGCCCTACGACGGCGACGACGCGTTCCTGGCCGGCCCCACCGCGCGCACCACCCGCGTGTGGGACACGCTCGCCGCGATGTTCCCCGAAGAGCGCGCCAAGGGCATCTACGACGTCGACGCTCACACCCCCGCCGGCATCACGGCGCACGCGCCGGGCTACATCTCCCGCGAAGACGAGATCATCGTGGGCCTGCAGACCGACGCTCCCCTCCGCCGCGCCATCATGCCCAACGGCGGGTGGCGGATGGTCGAAGGAGCGCTCGACACCTACGGCTACGAGGTCGACAAGACGCTCAAGACCGTGTACACGGAGTACCGCAAGACCCACAACCAGGGCGTCTTCGACGCATACTCCCCCAACGTCCGCGCCGCTCGCAGCAGCCACATCATCACCGGCCTTCCCGACGCCTACGGCCGCGGCCGCATCATCGGCGACTACCGCCGAGTTGCCCTCTACGGCGTCGACGCGCTCATCGCCGCCAAGAAGGTCGACAAGCTCGGCCTGGACACCACCCCCTTCACAGAGGAGGTCGTGCGCCAGCGCGAGGAGCACGCCGAGCAGATCCGCGCCCTGCAGGAGCTGAAGACGATGGCCGCCTCGTACGGCTTCGACATCTCCGGGCCGGCCACCGACGCCCGAGAGGCCGTGCAGTGGCTGTACTTCGCCTACCTCGGCGCGGTCAAGGAGCAGAACGGCGCCGCGATGTCGCTCGGCCGCACCTCCACGTTCCTGGACGTCTTCATCGAGCGCGATCTCGCCGCGGGCACCCTCACGGAGGAGCAGGCACAGGAGATCATCGACGACTTCGTCATCAAGCTGCGCATCGTGCGGTTCCTGCGCACCCCCGAGTACGACGCCCTGTTCTCCGGCGACCCGACCTGGGTCACCGAGACGATCGGCGGCGTGGGCGAGGACGGCCGCCCTCTCGTGACGAAGAACTCCTTCCGCTACCTCCAGACGCTCTACAACCTCGGCCCCGCCCCGGAGCCGAACATGACCGTGTTCTGGAGCCCCGCGCTCCCCCAGGGCTTCAAGGACTTCTGTGCGCGGGTCTCGATCGACACGTCCGCGGTCCAGTACGAGTCGGATGACATCATCCGGCCCGCGTGGGGCGACGACGCGGCCATCGCCTGCTGCGTGAGCCCCATGCGCGTCGGCAAGCAGATGCAGTTCTTCGGCGCTCGGGTGAACCTCGCCAAGACTCTGCTGTATGCCATCAACGGCGGCCGCGACGAGGTCACGGGCGCCCAGATCTCGCCCGTCGCCGCCCCCGTCGGCGACGGACCGCTCGACTTCGACGACGTGATGGCGAAGTTCGACGTCACGATGGACTGGCTCGCCGAGACCTATGTCGAAGCGCTCAACTGCATCCACTGGTCCCACGACAAGTACGCGTACGAGCGTCTCGAGATGGCCCTCCACGACAAGGATGTGCTGCGCACCATGGCGTGCGGCATCGCCGGCCTGTCGGTCGCGACCGACTCGCTGACGGCCATCAAGTACGCCACGGTGACGCCGGTGCGCGATGAGCGCGGCATCGTCGTGGACTACGTGACGGAGGGCGACTTCCCCACCTACGGCAACGACGACGACCGGGCCGACGACATCGCCGTCGACCTCGTCGAGCGCTTCATGGCCAAGATCCGCCGCCACCCGATGTACCGCAACGCCCTTCCGACGCAGTCGGTGCTCACCATCACCTCCAACGTCGTGTACGGCAAGGCGACGGGCAACACTCCCGACGGTCGCCGGGCGGGTGAGCCGTTCGCGCCGGGAGCGAACCCGATGAACGGACGGGACACGCACGGGATGCTGGCCTCGGCCCTCTCGGTGGCCAAGCTCCCCTACGACCAGGCACAGGACGGCATCTCGCTGACCAACACGGTCGTCCCGGCGGGCTTGGGACGCACGAAGGACGAGCAGATCCGCAACCTGGCCGGCCTGCTCGACGCGTACGTCGGCTCCGAGGGCTATCACATGAACGTCAACGTGCTGAACCGCGAGACGCTCGAGGATGCCATGGAGCACCCGGAGAACTACCCGCAGCTCACCATCCGCGTCTCGGGCTACGCCGTCAACTTCGTGCGGCTGACCCGCGAGCAGCAGCTGGACGTGCTGTCGCGGACGTTCCACGGGTCGCTCTGAGCCGGCTCACCTCGACCCGAGAAGAGCTGACGACATGGCCGCGACGATGCTCCGTCGCTCCGCGAGCGACGACCCCGGTCGCCCGCACCCCGAACCGGAGGTCCCTGCCCTCCCCGACGACGCGGTGCGCCTGGAGGTTCCCCTCCAGGCGCCCGCGGCCGGCGGTCGTCGCACCGGCGCCGGCCTCGACGGCCTGCACGTCGAGGCCGTCGACCACCACGATCGCCTCGCGGCGATGCGCGACGGGCGTCTCGGGTCGGTTCACTCCTGGGAGCTCGTGACGGCCGTCGACGGGCCGGGCACGCGTCTCACCACGTTCCTCAGCGGCTGCCCGCTGCGCTGCCTCTACTGCCACAACCCCGACACCCTCGCGATGAAGGACGGCGCCCCGGTGACGGCAGAGGAGCTGCTCGCGCGGATCGCTCGATACCGGGCCGTCTTCCAGGCTACGGGCGGCGGGATCACCCTCTCGGGCGGCGAAGTGCTCATGCAGCCGGCCTTCGCGGCCCGCATCCTGCGCGGCGCGAAAGCCCTCGGCGTCCACACCGCGATCGACACGTCCGGCTACCTCGGACGCAATGCCGGCGACGCGATGCTCGCCGACACCGACCTCGTGCTCCTGGACGTCAAGAGCGGCGACCCCGATGTCTACCGCCGCGTGACCGGACGCGAGCTCGAGCCGACGCTCCAGTTCGGGCGGCGCCTGGCCGCCATGGCCGACGGTCCCGAGGTCTGGATCCGCTACGTCCTCGTGCCGGGTCTCACCGACGACGCGGCGGGGATCGAGCGGGTCGCGGCCTACGCCGCCTCGCTGAACGAGATCCGTCCCGGCGCGGTCTCCCGCGTCGAGGTGCTCCCCTTCCACCAGATGGGGCGCGACAAGTGGGAATCGCTCGGCCGCACCTACGAACTCGACGACACGCCCGCCCCGACGGCCGAACTGGTCGACCGCGTGCGCGAGGTGTTCCGCTCGCACGGGCTCACGACCTACTGACGCCCCTCCGACCGCCCGCTCCCTGCGCGGGCCCGTCGCTCGACCCGCCCCTCCGCTTCCGGGGCGGGGCGAGCGGCATACGTCAGCGTGCGAGACCCGCGGCGATGAGCCGATCGGCTTCGGCGCGCGCCCACCGCTCGGTGTCGGCGAGGGTCTCCCGCGTCAGCTCGGACGGCGCATCGTGCGCGTCCACGACGCGCTCGATCGTGTCGACGATGTCGAGGAACGCGATCCGGCCCTCGTGGAAGGCGTCGACCGCCTGCTCGTTGGCGGCGTTGAACACGGCCGGGTAGGTGCCGCCGGCGCGACCCACCCGCTTGGCGAGCGCGACGGCGGGGAAGGCGCGCTCGTCGAGCGGCTCGAACGTCCAGGCCGTCGCCTGCGTCCAGTCCAGGGGCACACCGACACCCGCGACCCGGTGGGGCCAGTCGAGGCCGAGCGAGATCGGAAGACGCATGTCGGGGGGCGATGCCTGCGCGATGGTCGACCCGTCGTCGAACTCGACCATGGAGTGCACGATCGACTGCGGATGCACGACCACGTCGATGGCGTCGTACGGCACACCGAAGAGCAGGTGCGCCTCGATCACCTCGAGCCCCTTGTTCACGAGGGTCGCCGAGTTGGTGGTGACGACCCGCCCCATGTCCCACGTCGGGTGGGCGAGAGCCTCGGCGGGTGTCACGCCCGCGAGCTCGCTGCGCGCCCGACCACGGAAGGGTCCCCCGGATGCCGTGAGCACCAGACGCCGCACCTCCGCCTCGGTGCCCGCACGCAGCGCCTGGGCGATCGCGGAGTGCTCGGAGTCCACGGGCACGATCTGGCCCGGCGCGGCGAGCGCGGTGACGAGGTCGCCGCCCACGATGAGGGACTCCTTGTTCGCCAGCGCGAGCGTGCGCCCCGTTTCGAGGGCGGCGAGCGTCGGGCCCAGTCCGACCGACCCCGTGATGCCGTTGAGCACCACATCTGCCTCGACGTCGCGGACGAGGCGTTCGGCCTCCGCCGCTCCCAATGCCACATCGGCGACGCCGAACTCGGCCGCCTGCGCCGCGAGTCCTGCGCGGTCCGATCCGGCGGCGAGACCGACAACCTCGAAGCGGTCGCGGCGCGAACGGATGACGTCCAGCGCCTGTGTGCCGATGGAGCCGGTGGAACCCAGGATCAGGACGCGACGCATAGACGTCAGCCTAGGGCGTCACTCCGATTCGACGTGCTGGGCGCCGAGGATGTCGACGACGAAGACGAGCGTCTCGCCCTTGAGGTCGGTCTCGTTGATCTCGCCCTCGCCGTAGCCTTCGGCGGGCGGGATGACGACGAGCACCTGCGAGCCCACGGGGAAGCCGGTGAGGGCCTTCTGGAAGCCTTCGACGAAGCCCGTGGTCTGCGCCGCGTAGGGCGTGCCGTCCCACGTCTGATCGAACACCTCGCCGTTGGACCAGCGCACGCCGTAGTACTGGATGAGGACGTAGTCGCCGTCCTGCACCTCGTAGCCGTCACCCTTCTTGAGGGTCGCGACCTCCGTCTCGGTGGGCGGGTCGGCGTCCGGGATCTCCACGCTCGGCGTGCCGTCCTCGGCGAGGGTCACCACCGGCATCCCGTCGACCGGATCCTGGGACGCGCCCCACGCCGCCGTGGGCACGATGTCGAGCACGTCGATCACGTAGACCTCGGCGGCGATCGCCGCTGCCGTCTCGGTGGCGGGGGTCGCGGGGAAGGTGGCGACGACGCGGGTGCCGGGGCCGTTGCAGCCCAGGATCTGACCGAGCGGGCTCTCCGCCGAGATCTGAGACGGCATGAGTTCACCGGGCTTGTAGCCGAGAGTGACCAACTCGTCGCCTTCGTCGGCACCGTAGGCCGTCAGCGCGTAAGAGATGTAGTCGCCGGCGGACGTCTGCTCGCCGTCGCCCTCGGTGAGGACGGTGGCCTGGAGTTCGTCGACCTTCAGGGGAGAGTCGAACTCGATCGTGGGGGCGGAGCCGAAGTCGCCGCCGACCGTGACCGACTCGGATGCCGCGCCCGACGGAGCCATCGCGTCGCACAGATCCACGGCTGCCGTGGACGTGGGCGCAGGGGACGCAGCATTGCCTCCGAGACCGGAGCACCCGGCCAGCAGAACGGCCGACGCGGCGGCGATGGACACGGTGACGAGCGGGCGCAGACGCACGGAGGTACCTCACGATGGGAAGACGGGGACGCTCCCATCCTTGCTCACTTTCTTCTGTCCCGGCTGTGAGCCCCGCCATGCCGAGGTGAGCATGGAATCGGGAGTACCCTCGTCTGGTGACCGAAGAGCAGACGCCGGAGGCGCAGACCCCTCCCCCGAACGCAGAGGACGTCTCGCGGGTCGGTTTCACCTACTTCGTCGGCCGCTGGATCGTGGCACCGCTCGCGAGGTTCCTGTATCGCCCGCGGATCGAAGGCGTGAAGCACATGCCGCGCAAGGGCCCCATCATCCTGGCGAGCAACCATCTGTCGTTCATCGACTCCTTCGTCATCCCGATGTTCGCGCCGCGTCCCGTCTACTTCCTCGCCAAGTCGTCGTACTTCGACGGCAAGGGCTTCAGCGGCTGGATCAGCCGTCACTTCTTCACGGCTATCGGCGCCACGCCGGTGGAGCGCGGTGCGGGCCAGGCGGCCCTCGACGCCCTCGACCAGCAGCGGCGCATCCTGCAGTCGGGTCGAGCGATCGCGCTCTATCCCGAGGGCACCCGATCGCTCGACGGCCGGCTGTACAAGGGCCGCACGGGCGTCGCGTTCCTCGCGCTCGAGACGGGTGCCCCCGTGGTGCCGGTCGGGCTCATCGGCACGAACGAGGCGATGCCCGTCGGCGCCAAGTGGCCGAGGTTCTCCCCCCGCATGACCATCCGCTACGGCGAGCCGATCGACCTCTCCCACCACGGGCCTGCTTCGTCGGGTCGCGCGCGCCGACTCGCGACCGACGAGATCATGGCCGCGATCCACGCGCTGTCGGGTCAGGAGCTGGCGGGCGCCTATAACGAGGCCCCCGCTCAGAACCCGGTCGAGCGGCTGAAGCAGGTCCTGCCGCACGAGCGCCGCTGACGGCATCCGTTCGTCGGCTCTCCGGGGAGCGACCCGCCCGCCGGATCGCTAGTTCGCGACGAGGATGGTCGGCTCGTGCCGCACGGGGAAGTTCACGCTGTTCGCGATGAAGCACCACTCGTGCGCCTGCGCGTGGGCGGCGAGCGCGGCGTCGCGCATGCTCTCGTCGGCGATCGTGACCACCGGGTGGAGCATCACCTCGGTGAAGCCACCCCCGCCGCGTCCGTCTTCGACCATCGTGCCCGTCGCGTCGTCGGTGTAGGCGACGACGACGACACCCGCCTGCACGCACGCATGCAGATACGACAGCAGGTGGCATTCGGAGAGGGCCGCCAGGAGCAGGTCCTCGGGGTTCCAGCGACTGGGGTCGCCACGGAACGGCTTGTCGCTGGACGCCGCGATGTCGGGCTTGCCGGCGACCGAGAGCGTGACCGAACGGTCGTAGTCCCGGTAGCCGCTGGTGCCGGTGCCCCGGTCGCCGGTCCAGGTGGCGCGGAGCGCGTAGCGGTGTTCGCCGATCATGTCGCCAGTCTGCCATCGGAACGCGCCTCCGGCTCCATGGCGAACGAGGGCCGCGGCGATAGGCTGGCGGACGTGACGCAGACTTTCGCCGTGCCCGCCGCCGTCCAACTCGCGGTCGTGGAGCGCAGCGGTTTCGTCGAGTCGCGTCACAGCGGGTCGGCGATCGTCCTCGACAAGGACGGTGTGGTGATCGAGACCCTCGGAGATGTCGAGGCGCCCATCCTGCCCCGCTCGAGCCTCAAGCCGCTGCAGGCCCTCGGATGCGTCACGGCGGGCGCCGCCCTCGAGGGCGAGCGGTTGGCGCTGGCCACCGCCAGCCACTCGGGCACCGACCGCCACGTCGCCGTCGTCCGCGACATCCTCGACGCCGCTGGGCTCGATGAGTCCGCTTTGGGGTGCCCTCCGGCGTGGCCGGGTGACACCGAGACGCGTGACGAGTTGGTGCGTCACGACGGGTCCCCCGCACGGGTGCGGATGAACTGTTCGGGCAAGCACGCCGCGATGCTGCTCGCGTGCACCGTGAACGGCTGGGACACTGCGTCGTATCTCGACCCCGCGCATCCCCTCCAGGCGCACCTCCGGGAGGTCATCGAGCGCCTCACCGGGGCCCGCGTGTCAGCGACGGCGGTCGACGGCTGCGGGGCACCCGTGTACGGGATGAGTCTCACGGCGCTCGTGCGCGCCGTTCACCGAATCGGCGCTTCGTCGGAACGCTCGCCGTTCGCGCTGCACCGGTCGGCGGGGGCGCTCGTGCGGGCCGTCCGCGAGAACCCGTGGACCATCGACGGCCCCGGACGGCCGGACACGATCGCGATCGAGCGCCTCGGGGTGTTCGCGAAGGGCGGCGCCGAGGGCGTCATGGTGATGGTCGCGCCCGACGGCACGTCGGTGGCGCTGAAGATGCTCGACGGGAGCGGACGGGCGGCGACGGCTGTCGCTGTGGCGCTTCTGGAGAAGCACGGCGCACTGGCATCCGCCGACGTGGCCGCGACCATGGCACAGCTTCCGTTGTCCGTTTCGGGCGGCGGTCAGGACGTCGGCGCGATCCGCCCGACGGTCTAGGAGCCCGTACCCGGGCGCGGAGAGGAAACCCCATGAGGATCAGCGTTCCCACCGAGATCAAGAACAACGAGTATCGCGTCGCCCTCACCCCTGCGGGTGTGCACGATCTCGTCGCTGCGGGCCACGAGGTGCTCGTCCAGCGGGGAGCGGGTCTCGGCTCATCCATGTCCGACGCGGAGTACACGGATGCCGGGGCGGTCCTGCTCGACGACGCCGCCGAGGTCTGGGCGCGGGCAGAGCTGCTCCTCAAGGTGAAGGAGCCGGTCGCCGCCGAGTACGACTACTTCCGCGACGATCTGGTGCTGTTCACCTACCTCCATCTGGCGGCGGATCGCCCGCTCACCGAACGGCTCGTCGCCGATCGAGTGACGGCGATCGCGTACGAGACGGTTCAGCAGGCAGGTGGCGGGCTGCCCCTGCTCGCGCCGATGAGCGAGGTCGCCGGACGTCTCGCGCCGACGGTGGGTGCTGCCACCCTCCTCCGCTCCGCTGGGGGGCTCGGTCTGCTGATGTCGGGCGTCCCGGGCACGCGCCCTGCGACGGTGACGGTGATCGGCGGCGGTGTCGCCGGTGCCAACGCTGCGGTGATCGCCGCCGGTCTGGGCGCCGACGTCACGATCTTCGACACGAACATCCAGCGTCTGCGCTTCCTCGACGATCATTTCCAGGGACGCGTCAAGACAGCCTCCTCCAATCCCCTCGACCTCGATCGCGCGGTCGTCGGAAGCGACCTCGTGATCGGCTCGGTGCTCATCCCGGGTGCCAAGGCGCCCAAGCTGGTGACGAACGACATGGTCAGCCGCATGCGGCCAGGATCGGTGCTGGTGGACATCGCCGTCGACCAGGGGGGCTGCTTCGAAGACACCCGCCCCACCACCCACGCCGATCCGACATTCGCAGTGCACGGCAGCATGTTCTACTGCGTGGCCAACATGCCCGGTGCGGTGCCGAATACGTCGACATCCGCGCTGACCAATGCGACCCTCCCCTACGTTCGGCGCATCGCCTCGCTCGGGTGGGAGCAGGCGCTCACGGCGGACGCGTCGCTGGCAACGGGTCTGAACACGACGGGCGGAGCTGTCGTGAACCCCGGCGTCGCGGCGGCGCACGGTCTCGAACTGACGCCGTTGGCCGACGTCCTGAGCTGAGCCCCGTCATACCGGCAGCACGATACGTCGTGTGGACCCGTCGGGTGTGCGCAGCCATGCCCGACGCGCCCTCGGGAGCGCGAAGGGCGGTATCTCCGAAGATCCGGTGATGGTGCGGTACTCACTCGCACACGCCGTGTCGACCACGAGCTGCGCCTCTGCCCGCGCACCCGCCAGCAGCCGCCACTGCGCCAGCCATCCGTCCGGCGTGCCCCACAGCACGCCCCCGCGGCGCAGCTCGGCGCCTGTCGTGTCGATGCGGTCGATGGCGACACCGCCGGAACGCCAGCGATCGAGCGTCGCTCGCGTCGCGGATGTGTCGGGGGCGATGAACGCCACCGGCTGACGCGCCGGCATCCACGTCTCCACGGCGACGGCAGGCTCCGAGGTGGGCGCGTGCTGGGGCTCAACCCAGAGGCTCTGTACGAGGATGCCGTCGCACCGCCCGCGGCCCGGGCGACACCGCGCGTAGTCGGCGCTCTCTCCCCCGGCGGCAACCCAATCGGTGCGAGACGCATGATCGAGCAGGAACCGCCGCGGGATCGCATCCGCGACGCGCGCGACGGCGCCGCCCGGACGCTGGGCGGACACGATGAGCCGGATGCCCCGAGATCTCGACTCGCGCGCCAGCTGCTCGAGCCGGTCCCGCACCACCAGAGCATGATCGGCGCCGAGTCGGGCCAGGAGCAGGTCGAGGTCGTCGGCGAGGATGACCGAACCGGGAGTGGCCTGCTCGGCGCGCCCGACGGCATCCCACCCTTCTTCTGGCTCCGCGGAGATCACGATCGCGTGGTGCGTCTGCGAGGCGATCGCGCGAAGGACCGACGTGCGTCCGCTGCCGGAGGCGCCGAGCACCAGGAGGCCCGGCTCATCAGCGGAGAGAAGAAGCGGACGTTGCCGCTGGAGGTCGGGTTCGTCCGCGATTCCGAGGACGATCGCTCCGGGCGGTGACCCCGTCACGAGATTTCCCGGTTCGATTCGCTCCGGCAGCGAGGGCAGCCACGGCTTTCGGGCCGGCGGGTGACCGGCGGCCAGGATCGACGGGAGCACGGCGGGGTCGCTCCGGGAGACCCGCACGGTGCGGGGAGCGGCGTCGGCCGGCCCTCGCACGAGGCAGACACCGCGTTCCTCGGGCCGACCCGACAGCGCGGCCGCGTCATCGACGCCCAGGACGGCGCGAGAGTCCGCGGGATCGGATACGCGCAGCGCGAGCCGCAGCGGCGCGTTGGCGAGCACCGCGTCGCGGAACACCCCTGCGGATCGCTGCGACGCGAGAATGAGGTGCATCCCGAGCGCACGGCCTCGCGCGGCGATATCAGCGAAGAGATCGTGGAGCGGCGGGTGGGCGGCCACCAGGGCGGCGTACTCGTCGACCACCACGACGAGGCGGCCGAGGGCATCTCCCGCCTCCTCGACGTCGCGCGCACCGACGTCGGCCAACACACGCTCTCGGTGACGTAGTTCCGCGCGAAGGCTCCCGATCGCTCTGACCGCGGCGGCTTCATCGAGGTCGGTCAGCACCCCCGTCACGTGGGGCAGCCCCGCGAGCGCGTCGAACGTGCGACCACCCTTGAAGTCGACCAGCAGGAAAGACACTTCGTGAGGCGTTCGGATGGCAGCAAGAGCCGCGACCCAACTGGTGAGGAGTTCGCTCTTGCCCGCGCCCGTCACGCCGACGACGACCGCGTGCGGCCCGTCTGCAACGAGGTCGACCACGGCAGGACCGGTCGCGTCGACACCGACGATCGCGGGCAGCGTATCGCCAGCCGGTGCTTCCCGGCCCGAAGCAGATGCCGATGCCGATGCCGACGCGAGGAGCGCGGAGAGCGCCGGCGGCTCCTCCGAGCGATCGCGCATGTGCCCAGCCCTGTCGATGAGCCACCTCACCACGTCTCGAGCACGATCGTGGGAGACGAGCTCCACCTCCACCTCCGTGCTGATGCTGCCGTGCTCCACTCGTGCGCGCCCGGCAGCGACGAGTGTCACGACGACCGCGCACCGCGGCGGGGGTGGCCCGTCGCCGATGCAGACGATCGGGATGTCCACGGCATCCGCGGCAGCACTCACCGCGGTGAACAAGCCCAGTGACGTCGCCCCGGGGCTCTCGTGGTGCGGCAGCGCGGCGAGGTCCGGCTCCCCGGCGACCTCCAGCCGCAGACGCCTCGGCGGTTCGATCAGACACATCTGAAGGACGAGACCCCGTGCGACCGCAGTCGACCACACCGCGGGGCCGACGATGGCGATGCCCGCTCTCGCCGGTACGACGACGGGAGCGCCTTCCAGTGACCGCGCGACACGACGAAGCTCGCGCCCGTCGTCGTCGCCTGCGCCGCCGTCGAGCCGAACCGTGCTGAGAGTCTCTCCCCTGCCGATAACGAGGAGCGATCCGCGCCTTTCCACCGGGCGCCAAACGTCGTCGGGGCGTCTCGCGAACTCGGCGACATCCGGATGGCGCGCCCACAGCGTGCGCCGCTCCTGCTCATGGCGATCTTGCACGCCGTCGCGAACCTCCGCGAGCTGTCGGACGTACTCATCGCGCGACCGACGTTGGGCACGGCGACTGCTCCGCTTGCCGTCGAAGAGTGCCGCAACGGCGACGACGGGACCGAGGGCTGCGAACCAGAGCGCGTAGGGCGATCCCGTGACCGCCCACAACACGACGGCACCGCCGACCGGAACGATCGCCGTCCACAGCGCGAACGGAGGGTGCACGGGCGGGGCCGGAGCCGTCGGCATGCGAATCGGCTCATCGAGGAGTGAGGTCACCCCCACAGTCCAGCGTCCACCGCGCCGCGTCCGTCCGCCGGAACGTCGATCTGTGGACGAGCTGGCTCAGTCCTCAGCCGGGGAGGAGCCCGCGCGCGCGACGTTAAGCACGATGATCGTGATGTTGTCGCGGCCGCCGTTCTCCAGCGCAGCCTCGAGCATCGCGTCGACCGCCTCGGTCGGGTCTTCGTGCTGGAGCAGGAAGTGCAGGATGCCGTAGTCGGTCAATTCCTTCGTGAGGCCGTCGCTGCACACCACGAACCGGTCGCCGTCGACGACCTCCAGCTTCACGTAGTCGGGAGCGACACCGTCGGACGGGCCTACGGCACGCGTGATCACGTTGCCGTACGGGTGGTTCTCCGCCTCTTCCGGACTCAACCTGCCGGCGGCGATGAGCTCCTGCACGACCGAGTGATCGGTGGTGATCTGCGCGAGGCTCTCGTCGCGGAAGAGGTAGACGCGGGAATCGCCGATGTTGAGCGTCACCCACGTCGGTTCCTGACCGCTGACGTCGAGGTAGACGCCCGTCACGGTCGTGCCGGTGCCCTCGTCGGTCGCCTCCGGGTGAGAGTCGATGTCGGCGACCGCGCGCCCGAGTGCCTTCTCGACCGCCTTGGTCGTGACGGTGCCTTTCTCGGCGACCGTTCGCAGGCGGGTGATCGTGCTGGTGGAGGCGATCTCGCCGCCGATGTGACCGCCCATGCCGTCAGCGACGACGAAGAGGGGGTACAGCGCGAGCACGGCATCCTGATTCACATCGCGCCGACGACCCCGATGGGTCACTTCCGACCAGGCGAGCTCGATATCGCCATCCGGCAACGAGACCGTATGCCTCTGCGTCGCGGATTCGGCCACGCTCCCACCCTTCCTGATCGTCGGTGGACGTGGTCACACTCTAGTGGACGGGCCTGTGGCGCCCGGACAGCGCCACAGGCCCGTGCCGTTCAGAATCCTCAGGTGCGGGGCGGCTCCGGCGCGGTCGGCGGCTCCGTCGTGGGCGGCTCCGGCGCGGTCGGCGGCTCTGTCGTGGGCGGCTCGGGCGCGGCGGGCGGCTCAGGCGCAGCGGGCGTCTCGGGCGCGGCGGGAGCGGCCGGAGGCGTCGTGCTGGCGGCTGGCGGGGTGGCGGGAGCGGCCGGCGGCGGCGTGACGTAGCCGGGGGCGGTCACGGGGTTCGCCGGGTAGCCTCCCGCCGGCGCCTGGCTCGGGATGCCGGCCCACGTCGTGGTGTCCGAGAGGAACGCGTTGCCGGCCCACGGAGCAGCCGGAACGTTGAGGTTCCAGCGCGACTTGTCGAAGGCGTTGATTCCGAGCCAGACCGGGGACAGGAAGAAGTACAGGATGACCCACACCGCTTCCTTCTGCAGCTTGAGCCCCACACGCCATGCGGCGAGGAGCGCGATGATGTGCATCGCGAGGCCGAGGATCGTGCCGAGCCCGGGGACCCAGAAGAGCACCACCGCGGCACCGCCGGCGATCAGTACGAGCCACGGGCTGAGGTCGCCGAGCTTGCTGAACACCATGAAGTTGTAGATCGGCACCCAGGCGCGCCACCTGCCCTGCACGCCGGCCTTGTCGAAGATCTTCATGAGGAAGTAGGCCGTCACCACATACACGGCGACGCCGAGCAGGAAGGTCAAGAAACCCACGACCGCCAATGCGGCAAGTGCGGTTCCGTCCGAATAGTCCATCTCGATCCCTTTCCGAGGGCGATGACGACGGCGAGCCGTCGGCCGAGGGTCTCGGCTGGTGCCATGCTAGCGAGCAGCCGCAGCGGTGCACAGGATCTCCACACCGGGAGTTCTTCACGGGTCGCGACCGCCGTTGCGCGCGATGAAGCCGACGGAAGGAACCGCCATGACCGACAGCACACCCACCCCTCCTCCGCTTCCCGACCGTCCGGC
This sequence comes from Candidatus Microbacterium phytovorans, assembly GCA_029202445.1. Taxonomy (NCBI): domain Bacteria; kingdom Bacillati; phylum Actinomycetota; class Actinomycetes; order Micrococcales; family Microbacteriaceae; genus Microbacterium; species Candidatus Microbacterium phytovorans. Next base: position 343,885 of record CP119321.1, on the reverse strand, counting down.
GTCCGAGGCCGCCGCGGCATCCGCTCCGGCAGCGGTCGACGACACGGGCGTTCCCCGTCTGGTGGGCGAGGTCGACGACATCGGGCGCGGATTCCTCGCCGCCCTGTTCGACATCTCCTTCACGACGTTCATCACCCGTCGGCTTGCGAGCGCGTTCTATCTCGTCGGCCTCATCGCCGTCGGGATCGGCTTCATCGCCGCGTTCTTCGGGGGCATCATCGGCGGCATCAGGGCGCTCTGGTGGAACCTCGGCGGAGGGATCTCCCTCATCGTGTCGACCGTGATCGTCGTGCCGATCCTCGCGTTCATCGCTGTCGTCGTGCTGAGGTTCGTGATCGAGTCCGTCGTCGCGCTCATCGCGATCGCGGAGAACACCGAACGCACGGCGCAGAACACGCACGAAGGCTGAGACAGCTCAGACCATCAGCTCGATCTCGCCGGGCTTCCCGTCTCGCAGTTCCCACCCGTGCGACGACGCCCAGGACGCGAAGCCGCCGAGAGACCGCACTCGAGGACGGCTGAGCGCCAGCGCACGCACCAGCTCCCCCTTGGCGTGCTTGTTGAAGTGGTTGAGTGCCCGCACCACCCCGTCGGCGCCCGCGGTCACGACGCGCACGTACGCGTGCGGGATGTCGGCGGGCACGGGCCCGAGCGCCGCGTACGCCTCCGAACGCAGGTCGAGCACGAACGACGGCGCCAGCTCGCCGAGGGCGGCGGTCACGGCATCCGCCCAGTGACGGCGCAACGGAGGGATGCCGGGAAGCGACGCGCCGGCGGCGAGGCGATAGGCGGGGAGACCGTCCAGGGCGGCGACGGGGCCCACCGGCGCAGAGTGGATGAGCACGTGGCCGTGCAGCCAGCGTCGCGCCGGAGCGGGCAACGTCGCCGCGTCGAGCGCGTCGAACAGGACGCCCGTGTAGCGGTCCACGGCGGGCATCGTCGGGCTCTCGCGCAACGTCGCATTGGCGATGAGGTCACCGCGCTGACGCTCACTCAGCTTGAGGACCCGCATCGCCTCGTCCTCATCGGCGCTCAGGCCGACGAGCGCGGTGATCGCCGCGTCCCGCGCCTCACGCAACGACGGCAACGCGAGGGAATCCACATCGAGCGGCGCTCCGGTGCCTCCCGGACGCTTGGTCTCGGAGGGCGGCAGCAGGATCAGCATGAGGATCGGACTCCGGGAACGGCAACGCCGCCCGGCGGAACCGGGCGGCGTTGCGACGTGTGTCAGGACTGCAGGCTGGCGTGGCCGGCGACGATCCGCAATTCGTCGGCCTCCATCGAGAGGAAACCGTCCTGCGCGCTGGCGATGACCTTCGTGCCGTCGACCTGCGTGATGCGGACCTGGCCCTCGGCGAGGATGGCGAGAACAGGCTCGTGACCGGACATGAAGCCGATCTCGCCCTCGACGGTCTTCGCGACGACGAGGGATGCCTCACCGTGCCAGACCTCCTCCTCGGCGGAGACGAGGGTCACCGTCAGTGCCATGTCAGCTGTTCTCCTTCTGGATCTTCGCCCACTTCTCCTCGACGTCGGAGATGCCGCCGACGTTGAAGAATGCCTGCTCGGCGACGTGGTCGAAGTCACCCTTGACGATCGCGTCGAACGACTCGACGGTCTCCTTGATCGGGACCGTGGAGCCCTCGACGCCGGTGAACTTCTTCGCCATGTAGGTGTTCTGCGAAAGGAACTGCTGGATGCGGCGCGCGCGGGCGACGACGACCTTGTCCTCTTCCGAGAGCTCGTCGACACCGAGGATCGCGATGATCTCCTGGAGTTCCTTGTTCTTCTGGAGGATCTGCTTGACCGCGGTCGCGACCCGGTAGTGGTCGGCGCCGATGTACCGCGGGTCGAGGATGCGGCTCGTCGAGGCGAGCGGGTCGACGGCCGGGTACAGACCCTTGGAGGCGATCTCACGGGAGAGCTCGGTCGTGGCGTCCAGGTGGGCGAACGTGGTCGCCGGAGCCGGGTCGGTGTAGTCGTCGGCGGGCACGTAGATCGCCTGCAGCGAGGTGATCGAGTGACCACGCGTCGAGGTGATGCGCTCCTGCAGCACACCCATCTCGTCGGCGAGGTTGGGCTGGTAGCCCACCGCGGAGGGCATGCGCCCCAGCAGCGTGGAGACCTCGGAGCCGGCCTGCGTGAAGCGGAAGATGTTGTCGATGAACAACAGCACGTCCTGCTTCTGGACGTCGCGGAAGTACTCCGCCATCGTCAGGGCCGAGAGAGCGACGCGCAGACGCGTCCCCGGCGGCTCGTCCATCTGACCGAAGACGAGAGCGGTCTTGTCGAAGACACCCGCCTCCTCCATCTCGTGGATGAGGTCGTTGCCCTCACGGGTACGCTCGCCGACGCCGGCGAACACGGACACACCACCGTGGTCCTGCGCAACGCGCTGGATCATCTCCTGGATGAGGACGGTCTTGCCGACACCGGCACCACCGAAGAGGCCGATCTTGCCACCCTGCACGTAGGGGGTGAGGAGGTCGATGACCTTGATGCCGGTCTCGAACATCTCGGTCTTCGACTCGAGCTGGTCGAAGTTCGGCGCCTGGCGGTGGATGCCCCAGCGCTCGGTGATCTCGATCGTCTCGCCGGGCGCCGCGTTGAGCACCTCGCCGGTCACGTCGAAGACGCGACCCTTGGTGACGTCACCCACGGGAACGCTGATCGGGCCGCCGGTGTCGCGCACCTCCTGGCCGCGGACCATGCCGTCGGTGGGCTTGAGCGAAATGGCGCGCACGAGGTCGTCGCCGAGGTGCTGCGCGACCTCGAGGGTGATCTCCGTCGACGCGCCGTCGATGGTGATGGTGGTCTTGAGCGCGTTGTAGATGTCGGGGATCGAGTCGTGCGGGAACTCGATGTCGACGACGGGGCCGGTGACGCGCGCGACGCGACCGACGACCGTGGTCGCTTCAGCGGTGGCGGTGGTGGTCATGATGTGTCTCTTTCGGTGTGGTCGTTACTTGCCCGATGCCAGGGCGTCGGCGCCGCCGACGATCTCGGCGATCTGCTGCGTGATCTCGGCCTGACGCGCGTTGTTGCGCAGGCGGGTGTAGTCGGTGATGAGCTTGTCGGCGTTGTCGCTGGCCGACTTCATCGCCTTCTGCGTCGCGGCGTGCTTGGCCGCGGAGGACTGCAGGAGGGCGTTGAACACTCGGCTCTGGATGTACACCGGCAGGAGCGCGTCGAGGACGACCTCCGGGCTCGGCTCGAACTCGTAGAGCGGGTACACCTGCGACGGAGCGCTCGCCTCGGCCTCATCGGCCTCGACGACCTCGAGCGGCAGCAGGCGCACCGTCTCGGGCGACTGCGTCATCATGCTGATGAAGCGGTTGTACACGAGGTGGATCTCGTCCACGCCGCCGTCTTCGCCGCCGAGGTCATACGCCTCCAGCAGCGCGCCCGCGATCTGCTCCGCCGTGTTGAAGTGCGGAGTATCGGTGTCGCCCGTCCACTCCCCTGCCCACGGCATCTGCCGGAACTGGAAGAAGCCGACCGCCTTGCGTCCGACGAGGAAGTAGACCGGCTCGCGGCCCTCGCTGCGCAGCAGCTCACCCAGCTGCAGACCCTCACGGAGAATCTGCGAGTTGAACGCGCCGGCGAGACCGCGGTCGGACGCGAAGATGACCACCGCGGAGCGGCGGATCACGTCACGCTCGGTGGTGAGCGGGTGCTGGACGTTGGAGTGGGTGGCGACGGCAGCGACGGCCTGCGTCACGGCCCGCGCGAAGGGCGAGGACGCGCGCACGCGCGCCATCGCCTTCTGGATGCGCGAAGCCGCGATGAGTTCCATCGCCTTCGTGATCTTCTTGGTCGTCTGAGCAGAGGAGATCTTCTGCTTGTAGACCCGGAGTTGTGCGCCCATAGGTTCTGCGTCTCAGGTGTCAGACGACGCGGCTCAGCCGCGACGTCCCTTGACGATCTTCTCCTGGTTCACGTCGTCGACGTTGGCCGCCTCGACTTCCTCGTGACCGGGCTTGTTGATGGCCTGGCCCTTGCCGCCCTGGAACTCCAGGACGAACGCGTCGGTGACCTTCTCGAGCTCGGCGAGCGTGTCGTCGTCGAGGACGTTCGTGTCACGCAGCGTGTCGAGGATCGACGTGTTGCGCTTGAGGTAGTCCAGGAGGTCCCGCTCGAAGCGGAGGACGTCCTCGACGGCGATCGAGTCGAGCTTGCCGTTGGTGCCGGCCCAGATCGAGACGACCTGCTCCTCGACGGGGTACGGGTCGTACTGGGGCTGCTTGAGCAGCTCGGTCAGACGCGCACCGCGGTCGAGCTGACGGCGCGACGCGGCGTCGAGGTCGGACGCGAACATCGCGAACGCCTCGAGGGAGCGGTACTGCGCGAGCTCGAGCTTGAGCGTTCCGGAGACCTTCTTGATCGACTTCACCTGCGCGTCGCCACCGACACGGGACACCGAGATGCCCACGTCGACCGCGGGCCGCTGGTTGGCGTTGAAGAGGTCGGACTGGAGGAAGATCTGGCCGTCGGTGATCGAGATCACGTTGGTCGGGATGTAGGCCGACACGTCGTTCGCCTTCGTCTCGATGATGGGCAGACCCGTCATCGACCCGGCACCGAGCTCGTCCGACAGCTTCGCGCAACGCTCGAGCAGACGCGAGTGCAGGTAGAACACGTCGCCGGGGTACGCCTCGCGGCCCGGCGGGCGACGCAGCAGCAGCGACACCGCACGGTAGGCCTCGGCCTGCTTGGAGAGGTCGTCGAAGATGATGAGGACGTGCTTGCTGTCGTACATCCAGTGCTGACCGATGGCCGAGCCGGTGTACGGCGCAAGGTACTTGAAGCCGGCCGGGTCGGATGCCGGGGCGGCAACGATGGTCGTGTACTCCATCGCGCCGGCGTCTTCGAGGGCGCCCTTGACCGACGCGATCGTCGAGCCCTTCTGGCCGATCGCGACGTAGATGCAGCGGACCTGCTTGTTCGGGTCGCCCGACTCCCAGTTCGCCTTCTGGTTGATGATCGTGTCGATCGCGATCGCGGTCTTGCCCGTCTGGCGGTCGCCGATGATGAGCTGACGCTGGCCGCGGCCGACGGGGATCATGGCGTCGATCGCCTTGATGCCGGTCTGCATCGGCTCGTGGACGCTCTTTCGCGCCATAACGCCGGGCGCCTGGAGCTCGAGTGCGCGGCGGCCGGTGGTCGCGATCTCGCCGAGGCCGTCGATCGGGTTGCCGAGCGGGTCGACGACGCGACCCAGGTAGCCGTCTCCGACGGCGACCGAGAGCACCTCACCCGTGCGGGTGACCTTCTGGCCGGCCTGAATGCCGGAGAAGTCTCCGAGCACGACGACACCGATCTCGTTCTCGTCCAGGTTCAGCGCGAGGCCCTCGACACCGTTATCGAAGCGCACGAGCTCGTTCGCCATGGCGCCGGGGAGACCCTCGACGTGGGCGATGCCGTCGGCGGCGTCGATGACCGTGCCGACCTCGGTCGCGGAAGCCGCGGTGGGTTCGTACGCGGCGACGAAGTCTTTCAGCGCGTCACGGATGACGTCGGGGCTGATGGACAGTTCTGCCATGGTCTTCCTTTGTTGTGAAAGTCGATGCAGGCGATGCCTGCGGTCCGCTCCCCGGTGGGAGCGGGGAAGTTCTAGCCAGCCAGTCGCTGACGCAGATCGTGGAGGCGGGCGGAGACGGTCGCGTCGATGACGTCGTCACCGATCTCGATCCGCAGGCCGCCCAGGACACCCGGGTCGACGACGGTGTTGAGCGCCACATCGGCGCCGTACCTCGAGGCGAGCGACGCCCGCAGCCGTGTGAGCTGGTCGGCATCCAACGGGCTCGCGGCGTACACCGTGGCGACGGTGCGACCGCGCTGGTCGGCGACGAGGCGCAGCGCACGGTTGAGCAGGGTGCGGACCCTCCGCTCGCGAGGCTGCTGCACGAGCGACGACACGATGAGCGTCGTCGCCTCGCTGGCGCGTCCGCCGAGGATCGACTCGATGAGCTTCCCCTTCGCGGATGCCTCACCCAGACGGCTGCCGAGGGCCAGCTCGAGCTCGGGGTTCGCCGCGACGGTGCGCGTGACCTCGAACAGCTCACCTTCGACGTCGACCTGCGGAGCGGCGAGCGAGGCGGCCCGGATGGCGAGCGCCTCGATGCCGGCGACGAGGTCGTCGAGCGAAGACCAGCGCTGCGCAGCGGCGGTGGTCACGAGCGACACCGTCGCAGGCTGCAGCCCGGCGAACACCTGAGCGGCCACGCCGGCACGCGCCTCGCCCGGGATACCCCAGGACGAGAGTGCGCTGCTCAGCTGCGACGACTCGCTGATCGAGCGCGCGGCGAGGAACAGCTCCTGAGCGATGCTCAGGTCGCCGATCTTCGTCGTCGCGAGCGCCGCGTCGGTCGCGGCGAGCGCCTGCGTGGTCGCGCTGCCCATTACTTGGCCGTCTCCGACTCGAGGTCGGCGAGGAAGCGGTCGACGACGCTCTTGGCCTTCGTGTCGTCCGCGAGGGTCTCGCCGATGACGCCGCCGGCCAGGTCGAGCGCGAGCGTGCCCACCTCACTGCGCAGCGAGACGAGAGCCGACTGACGCTCGGCCTCGATCTGCGTGTGTGCGGCAGCCGTCAGGCGGGCAGCCTCGGTGGAGGCGTTCTCGCGCGCCTCGGCGACGATCTTTTTGCCGTCCTCACGGGCGGCGTCGCGGATCTCGCCGGCTTCCTTGCGCGCCTCGGCGAGCTGCGAGGTGTACTCCTCGAGTGCGGCCTCGGCACGACGCTGGGCCTCGTCGGCCTTCGCGATGTTGCCCTCGATGGCAGCAGAGCGTGCGTCGAGCAGGGCCTTCATCCGCGGAAGGGCGACCTTCCAGAAGACGAAGAGGATGACGGCGAAGCAGACACCCGACCAGATGATGTCGTACCAGGCGGGGATGAGGGGGTTCTTGGCCTCCCCCTCCTCCGCGGCCACGATTGAGGCCTGGACAAGAGCGTTCAGCATCCTGTCTCCTTCAGGGTCAGTGCGGGCGGGATCAGAAGCCGAAGATGAAGGCTGTGGCGATGCCGATGAAGGCGAGCGCCTCGGTGAAGGCGATACCGATCCACATCAGGACCTGAAGGCGACCGGCCAGCTCGGGCTGGCGGGCGACGCCCTCGATCGTCTTACCGACGACGATGCCGACGCCGATGGCGGGGCCGATGGCGGCGAGGCCGTAGCCGACCGTCGCGATGGAACCGGAGACCTCGGCGAGAACCGTAGTTGCGTCCACGGGTGTTTTCCTTTCGGTTGGGTGGGAGGGCGAGTGCCCGCCCGCTCAGTGCTCTTCTGCCACCGCGAGCTGGATGTAGACCGCGGTGAGGATGGTGAAGACGTAGGCCTGGAGGACGGCCACCAGAATCTCGAACAGAGTGAAGGCGAGGCCGAACGCGAGCGAGCCCGCTGCGAGCGCCGACCACCAGCCACCCAGGTCGAGAAGGAAGAACTGCGTGGCTGCGAAGAACAGCACGAGCATGAGGTGACCGACCATCATGTTCATGAGGAGTCGGAGCGTCAGCGTGACCGGCCGGATGATGAACGTCGAGATGAACTCGAGCGGCGTCACCACGATGTAGAGGAACGGCGGGACCCCGGAGGGGAACAGCGCATTCTTGAAGAAGTTCTTCGGGCTCTTCCGGACGCCGGCGTAGATGAAGGTCACGTAGCTCACGACGGCCAGCAGGAGCGGCACGGCGATGATGCTCGTGCCGGCGATGTTCAGGAACGGGATGATGCCCGTGATGTTCATGAACAGCACCATGAAGAAGATGGTGGTCAGGATGGGCAGGAACCGCTGCCCGTCCTTCTTGCCCAGAAGGTCTTCCGCCACGTTGACGCGGACGAAGTCGAGGCCCATCTCCACGAGGCTCTGGAACCGCCCGGGCACGACCGTCATGCGGCGCGTGCCGAGCCAGAAGATCAGGACGATCGCGATGACCGCGAGGAACTGGATCAGGTGGATACGCGTGACCGGAATGACGCCGAACGCGTTGAAGATGACCTCGGGGAAGAATTCGTCGATCGACGGACCGTGAAACTCAGGGCCTTCTCCGGCGGATGTGGCGATCAGGGTCGCAGTCTGGGTAAACAGCGCTGGCTCCAGCTTCGGGGCACCGGCCAGGGCCGGGGCGACGATGGTCGATTGAGCGGACTCCGCAGTCGCTCCCGGAGGAACAGGGCGGGCTCTGAGGACAGCCTATCAGGCCCCGCGCGGGGTCTCGTCCTCGTGGGGGAGATCTCGTGGCGGATCACCGGCGCTGTCGAGGTCGGCGGCCGTCGGGAGGGTCACGTCGCTGGCGTGCGGGATGCGCATCCGCAGCATCACGAGGACGTCGATGACGAGCGACGCGACGACGCTCACGATGAGCGCGACGAAGAACACCGCCGGATCCAGCCAGGGCTGACCGCGCAGCACGACGAGGACAACGATGAAGACCACGAACTTCAGTACCCAGGCGCCCATCACGAGCCCGAAGAAGATCGGCACGTAGAGCGCGTCTCCGTACCAGCGATTGGCGATGAGGATGCTGGCGCCGGTGAACCCCAGGAAGACGGCGGCGAGCAGGACCGCGACGAGCGCGCTCCACAACCCGTCGGTGCCGCGAACGCTCCAGCCGATGAGCGCGCCGATCACCGCCAACACGGCGGTTGCGATCGCGGACCACAGCAGAGTGGTGCGCAGGACCGGGGTACTGGAGACGACGGGGCGATTCATGAGACGGGCTTCCGTTCGGGCTCAGGCGGGAGCGGGACGACCGCGCGAGCGGCGCGGCGCGAGGGCAACAGGGTGACGATGAGGCACGCGGCGACGCCGATCACGGCGAAGGAGAGGCCCGGCCAGTACAGGCCCGGCCAGTCGGCGGTCGTGCCGATGTACATGAGGAGCACCGACAGACTCACGACCGCCGTCCAGGCGTAGAAGATCAGCACCGCGTCGCGGTCGCTGTGCCCCATGTCGAGCATGCGGTGGTGGAGGTGCTTGCGGTCGGGCGAGAACGGCGACTTGCCCTTCGACATACGGCGGATCACGGCGAGCCCGAAGTCGAGGAGCGGCAGCAGCACCACGACGATCGGCAGCAGCACGGGGATGAACGCACCGAGGAGCTGCGACCGGCCGAACTGATCGTTGTCGGCGATGAGCTGGTTGGGGAGGCTGCCGGTGACGAGCATCGCCGAGACGGCCATGAGCAGCCCCAGCATGAGCGCTCCCCCGTCGCCCATGAACATGCGCGCGGGATTCCAGTTGAAGGGCAGGAACCCCACGCACGCTCCGACGAGCACGATCGCGATGAAGGCGGCGAGGTTCGAGTAGCTGGTGAACTCGAAGTCGCGTGCCAGCAGATAGGTGTAGGCGAAGAACACGCCGTTGGCGATGAGGGCGACGCCGGCCACCAATCCGTCGAGGCCGTCGATGAAGTTGACGGCGTTCATGACGACGACGATCACGAACACCGAGAGGATGACGCTCAGCCATCCCGAGAAGATGGTCTTGCCGCCGATCGGCAGCGAGTAGATCTGCACGCCGCCGGGGCCGACGATGATCCAGGCGACGAGGAACTGGGCGCCGAGCTTGAGGAACCAGTCGAGGTCCCACAGATCGTCGGCGACGCCCACGAGGACGATGAGCAGGGTCGATCCGAGGATCGCCCACATGCGCACCGGCTCCTGCCAGATGATCTGGAAGTAGGGCACCGCGGTGGACAGCGCGAAGGCCCCGAGGACACCGAGGAACATCGCCACCCCGCCCAGGCGCGGCGTCGGATTCTTGTGCACGTCACGTTCGCGGATGCCGGGGTAGAGCTTGTAGCGCATGCTCACGCGCCACACGACCCACGTGAGGACGAAGGTGAGCGCCCCCGTGAGGATCAGGATGAAGACGTAGTGCTTCACGCGGAGTCGCCGACCGCGTCGGTGTCGGCGGGATCGGGTTCGAGGAGGTCGCCGAGCACCTCGCGAAGGGCGGACCGCGCCACGGCACCCTCCCGGAGCACGCGCACGGGGCGGCTCTCGTCGCCGACGAGGCCCGTGGCATCCACGATCGTCGACGCCACTCCTGTGGGCGAGGCGCCGCCGTCGAGGTAGATCGAGACGCTGTCGCCGAGCATGTCGACCGCATCGTCGACGGTCGTCGCTGCCGCCTTGCCGGTGAGATTGGCGCTCGAGACGGCGAGCGGTCCCGTCTCGGCGAGAAGTTCGAGCGCGATGCGTTCGGCAGGCATGCGGACGGCGACCGTCCCGCCGGTGTCGCCGAGGTCCCACGTGAGCGACGGCTGCGCCGGGAGGACGATCGTGAGCCCGCCGGGCCAGAAGCGCTCGACGAGTCGCTCGACGGCTTCGGGCAGTTCCGCAACGAGGGCACGGAGGGTCGGCATCCCGCCCACGAGCACGGGAGGCGGCGACTGCCGGCCCCGGCCCTTCGCCGCGAGCAGGCGTGCGACGGCGGCCGGGCTGAACGCGTCGGCACCGATGCCGTAGACGGTGTCGGTGGGGAGCACGACGAGCTCGCCGCGGGCGATCGCCTGCCGCGCCTGACGCAGGGCGGGAAGCAGCTGGTCGGCGTCGCGGGTGTCGAACACAGTGGACATAGCGGCTCCAGTCTACGGTCGCCGGGTCAGCGTTCCCTGTGTCGGCCGCCGCTCAGGCCCGGATGGCCGTCGTGGCGCGGTCGCGCATCGTGAGGTCGGGGTGGGTCGCCGCCGCGCGCCAGCCGTCGGCGGTCAGCAGCTCGCGGATCGCGGGGCCCTGCCATTCGCCGTGCTCGAGGATCAGGATGCCGCCCGGGTGCAGCAGTCGCCTGCCCACCTCCGAGAGCGTGCGCACGACGTCGAGTCCGTCGGGACCGCCGTAGAGCGCGGCCGGCGGATCCCAGTGGCGCACCTCCGGATCGCGCGGGATCGCGTCGTCCGGCACATAGGGCGGGTTGGACACGAGCACCGAGACGCTGCCGTCGAGGTCGGGGAAGGCGGCGGCGAGATCGATGAATGCGAGGGTGGCGCTCGGCGCGTGCTCCGCGAAGTTCTCCTTGGCCCACACGAACGCGTCGACCGAGTTCTCGGCGGCGAACACGCGGGCGTGCGGCACCTCGGTCGCCAGCGACAGCGCGATCGCGCCCGAGCCGGTGCCGAGATCGACCGCGGTGGGCGCCGGTGATGCCGAGGCGCGGAGCGCGTCGATGGCCAGCTGCGCGACGATCTCCGTCTCGGGTCGCGGCACGAACACGCCGGGCCCGACGCGCAGCTCGAGATGGCGGAAGGGCGCCCGACCCGTCAGGTGCTGCAGCGGCTCGCGGGCGGCGCGGCGCGCGATGAGGCTCTCGAACACGTCGAGGTCGGCGGGCACCGGGTCGCCGCGGAGCGCCGCAGCGGCCAGCGCACCTCGCGACAGCCCCCACACGTGGGCGGCGAGCAGCTCGGCATCCACGTCGGGCGTCGGCACGCCGGCGGCGGCCAGGCGCGCGGTCGCGCTGCTCAGCAGCTCGCTCAGGCGCTCGGGCGCGCGGGAGTCGTCGGCGGTTTTCATGAGTACGTCCAGCCTAATCGTGAAGAATCGTCACATACGGCTCTCTCCCGGGGCTCGCCCGTAGGCTGGTGCGACCGCCTCGGACCAGCCCGAGACGCCCGCGAAAGCTGCACACCCGCACGAAAGGCAGGCCATGTCCGGCATCCACTCCGACATCACGAGCGCATTCGGCAACACCCCGCTCGTGAAGCTCAACCGCGTCACCGAAGGCCTGCCGGGGACGGTGCTGGCCAAGCTCGAGTTCTACAACCCCGCCTCGTCGGTGAAGGACCGTCTCGGGATCGCGATCGTCGACGCCGCGGAGGCGTCGGGAGACCTGAAGCCCGGCGGCACGATCGTCGAGGGCACGAGCGGAAACACCGGCATCGCGCTCGCGATGGTGGGTGCGGCGCGCGGCTACAAGGTGATCCTCACGATGCCGTCGTCGATGTCGGTCGAGCGTCGTCTGCTGCTGAAGGCGTACGGCGCCGAGCTCGTGCTCACCGACCCCTCGCTGGGTATGAAGGGCGCCGTCGCCGAGGCCGAGCGCATCGCCGGAGAGACTCCCGGTGCGGTTCTCGCGAAGCAGTTCGCGAACCAGGCCAACGTGGAGATCCACCGCAAGACCACCGCCGAGGAGATCATCCGCGACACCGACGGGGCCGTCGGCTACTTCGTCGCCGGCATCGGCACGGGCGGCACGATCTCGGGCGTCGGGCAGGTGCTCAAGGAGCGCCTGCCGGAGGCGAAGATCGTCGCCGTCGAGCCGGCCGACTCGCCGCTGCTCACCAAGGGCACCCCGGGTCCCCACAAGATCCAGGGCATCGGACCGAACTTCATCCCGCCGATCCTCGACCAGTCCGTCATCGACGAGGTCGTCGACGTGGCCTTCGACGACGCGATCACGACGGCGCGCGAGGTGGCGACAAAGGAAGGCATCCTCGTCGGCATCTCGTCGGGCGCCGCCATCTGGACGGCGCTCCAGATCGCCGCCCGCCCGGAGGCCGCCGGCAAGAACATCGTCGTCATCGTGCCGTCGTTCGGCGAGCGGTACCTCTCGACGGCGCTCTACGAGCACCTGCGCGAGGACTGATCCGACACGTGCCCGGCATCCATCCCGACATCACCACCGCCTTCGGCGACACTCCCCTGGTCCGGCTGAACCGCCTGACCGAGGGGCTCGCCGCAGAGGTGGTCGTCAAGCTCGAGTTCTACAACCCCGGCGCGAGCGTCAAAGACCGTCTCGGGTTCGCGCTCATCGAGGCGGCCGAAGCCAGCGGCGAACTGGTGCCCGGCGGCACGATCGTCGAGTCCACGAGCGGCAACACGGGCATCGCACTCGCCCTCATCGGCGCCGCCCGCGGCTATCGCGTGATCCTGACCATGCCCGCCTCCATGTCGAAGGAGCGGCGCACGCTCCTGAAGGCGTACGGCGCCGAACTGGTGCTCACCGATCCGTACAAGGGCATGACGGAGGCCGTGGACACCGCCCACCGCATCGTCGCCGACACTCCCGGTGCGATCCTCGCGCGTCAGTTCGAGCACGAGGCAAACGCCGCGATCCACCGCCGCACGACGGCCGAAGAGATCTGGCGCGACACCGAGGGCAAGGTCGACTGGTTCGTCGCCGGCTCCGGAACGGGCGGCACGATCACCGGCGTCGGACAGGTGCTGAAAGAGCGCAATCCCGACGTCCGCGTGGTCGTCGTCGAGCCCAAGGACTCCCCCATGCTCAGCGAGGGTCGCGCGGGCGGCCACCGCATCCAGGGCATCGGGCCCAACTTCGTGCCCCACGTCCTCGATCGCACCGTGATCGACGAGATCTCCGACGTCGAGTTCGACGACGCGATCGCCACGGCCCGCGATCTCGCGACGCGGGAGGGCATCCTCGCGGGGATGTCGGCCGGCGCCGCCGTCTGGACGGCCCTGCAGATCGCCGCCCGCCCCGAAGCGGCGGGACAGCGGATCGTCGTGATCATTCCGGATGCCGGTGAGCGCTACCTGTCGACCGCGCTCTACGCGCACCTGCGCGAGGATGCCGCGTGAGCGCCGTCGGCCGCGTGGCAAGGGCGCTGCGACGCTCGTCGGCTCGTGTCCGTGAGGACATCGCCGCGGCGAAGCTCCGGGACCCCGCCGCACGGTCCAGCATCGAGATCGCGCTCCTCTACCCCGGTCTCCACGCGATCTGGGCGCACCGCGTCTGGCACGCGCTGTGGGTGCGGCGCGTGCGCTTCCTCGCCCGCGGCGGCTCCCAGGTCACCCGGTGGCTCACGGGGATCGAGATCCACCCGGGGGCGCAGATCGGTCGACGCTTCTTCGTCGACCACGGCATGGGCGTCGTCATCGGCGAGACCGCCGAGATCGGCGATGACGTCATGCTCTACCACGGGGTGACGCTCGGCGGACGCACGCGTGACGCGGGCAAACGGCATCCGACCCTCGGCGACGGCGTCGCCGTCGGCGCGGGGGCGAAGGTCCTCGGCCCCATCACGATCGGTGCGGGCTCGGTCATCGGGGCGAACGCCGTCGTGACCGTCGATGCCCCCGAGGACTCCGTGCTCGTCGGCATCCCGGCCAAGCCCCGCAAGCGCACTCCCGGCGAGGACACGCGCGCGGTGCTGACGGCACCCGAGTACTATATCTGACGCGGCGCGTCAGCTGCGGCGCTCGGCGACCTTCTTCTTGATGAAGAGCATCGGCAGCAGGAGCGTCGCGAGCGCGGTGACGAGCCAGACGATGACCGGCGCGATGATCCACGTCCACCAGGGCGCGCCGATCGTGAGGCCGGCGCCCGGGATGAGCACCACCACGACGAGCGCGACGAACGTCGACACGATCCCGATGCCGCCCAGAAGCGCCGGTGCGTTGCGCTGAGCGACGCGCGCGAGCCACGGCGCCAGCACGCTCTGCAGCACCGCGAAGATCACGATCGCGAGGATGAAGCCGATCGGGCTCCGCCACTCGATCGCGAAGCCCGGAAGGACGAGATCGGCGACGATGAGTCCGAGAGCCGCCGACACGAGGAAGATCAGCGCACGCAGCAGGAACATGACCATGACGCGAGCGTAGCGCTCAGCGCCGCCCTGTCGGCGACACGTTTCCGACCGTGTCAGGAGCCGAGCGCCGCCAACCGGGCCTCTTCGTCGGCAGCGATCGCGGACTCGATGATCGGGCCGAGGGCTCCGTCCATCACCTGATCGAGGTTGTAGGCCTTGTAGCCGGTGCGGTGGTCGGCGATGCGGTTCTCGGGGAAGTTGTACGTGCGGATGCGCTCGGAGCGGTCCATGCCGCGGATCTGCGATCGCCGCGCATCGGATGCCGCAGCATCGAGCTCTTCCTGCTGCTTCGCGAGGAGCCGCGCCCGCAGCACGCGCATGCCGGCCTCGCGGTTCTGGAGCTGGCTCTTCTCGTTCTGCATCGAGACGACGATCCCGGTCGGCACGTGCGTGATGCGGACGGCCGAGTCGGTGGTGTTGACGGACTGCCCGCCGGGCCCGGACGAGCGGAAGACGTCGATCTTCAGGTCGTTCGGGTCGATCTGGATCTCCTCGGGCTCATCGACCTCGGGGAAGACCAGGACGCCCGTCGTCGAGGTGTGGATGCGCCCCTGAGACTCCGTGGCCGGCACCCGCTGCACGCGGTGCACCCCGCCCTCGTACTTCAGGTGCGCCCACACGCCCTGCGCGGGGTCGGACGACGTGCCCTTGATGGCGACCTGGACGTCTTTGTAGCCGCCCAGATCGCTCTCGTTGCGTTCGAGGAGCTCGGTCTTCCACCCCTGCGACGCGGCGTACTGGATGTACATCCGCAGCAGGTCGGCCGCGAACAGAGCGGACTCCGCGCCGCCCTCGCCCTGCTTGATCTCCATGATCACGTCACGCGCGTCGTCGGGGTCGCGCGGGATCAGCAGGCGGCGCAGGCGCTCCTGCGCGGCCGCGAGGCTCTCTTCCAGCGCCGGCACCTCCGCGGCGAAGGCGTCGTCCTCCCTGGCGAGCTCGCGCGCCGCGTCGAGGTCGTCGGATGCCGCGACCCACGCATCGTGGGCGGCGACGATCCGACTGAGCTCGGCGTAGCGGCGGTTCACCCGCTTGGCGCGGGCGGCGTCGGCGTGCACGGCGGGGTCGGAGAGCTCCTCCTGGACCGCCTTATGCTCGTCGATCAGCCCCTGGACGGACTCGAACACGATCGTGGGCGGCGAGGGTCAGCGGATGCTGTTCTCGTGGCCGTGGCTGTGGCCGCCGCCGTGCCCGGTGGGCGTCGGGATCGACTTCTGCATCTGCACGAGGAACTCGACGTTGGACTGCGTCTCCTTGAGCTTACCGAGGACGACCTCGAGAGCCTGCTGCGGGTCGAGTCCCGCGAGGGCGCGACGCAGCTTCCACGTGATCTTGACCTCGTCGGACGACAGGAGCATCTCCTCGCGGCGCGTGGACGACGCGTTGACGTCGACGGCCGGGAAGATCCGCTTGTCGGCGAGCGAGCGGTTCAGGCGCAGTTCGCTGTTGCCGGTGCCCTTGAACTCCTCGAAGATGACCTCGTCCATCTTGGAACCGGTCTCGACGAGCGCGGTCGCGAGAATCGTGAGCGAGCCACCGTTCTCGATGTTGCGCGCGGCGCCGAAGAAGCGCTTGGGCGGGTAGAGCGCCGAGGCGTCGACACCACCGGTGAGCACGCGACCCGAGGTCGGCGCGGAGATGTTGTACGCGCGACCGAGGCGAGTGATCGAGTCGAGCAGCACGACGACGTCGCGACCGAGCTCCACGAGGCGCTTGGCGCGCTCGATGGCGAGCTCGGCGACGGTCGTGTGGTCTTCGGCGGGGCGGTCGAAGGTCGAGGCGATGACCTCGCCCTTGACCGTGCGCTGCATGTCCGTGACCTCTTCGGGGCGCTCGTCGACGAGCACGACCATGAGGTGGACCTCGGGGTTGTTCGTCGCGATCGCGTTGGCGATCTGCTGGAGCACGATCGTCTTGCCGGCTTTGGGCGGGGCGACGATGAGGCCGCGCTGACCCTTGCCGATCGGAGCGACGAGGTCGATGATGCGCTGCGTGAGCTTCTCGGGCGCGGTCTCCAGGCGGAGGCGCTCCTGCGGGTACAGCGGCGTGAGCTTGCCGAACTCGACGCGCTCGGCGGCGTCGTCGACCGAGAGGCCGTTGACGGAGTCGACCTTCACGAGGGCGTTGTACTTCTGGCGGCTGGACTGCTCACCCTCGCGCGGCTGCTTGATCGCGCCGACGACGGCGTCGCCCTTGCGGAGGTTGTACTTCTTGACCTGTCCGAGCGAGACGTAGACGTCGCTCGTGCCGGGCAGGTAGCCCGTCGTGCGGACGAAGGCGTAGTTGTCGAGCACGTCGAGGATGCCGGCGATCGGGATGAGGACGTCGTCCTCGCCGATCTCGGTCTCGAACTCGTCGCCCGTCTGCGCACCGCGGCGCTTGTTGCGCTGGCGTCCGCGTCCCTGGCCCTGGCTCTGGTCGTCGTCGTCGGACACCTCGGCAGGCGCGTTGTTCTGGTTGCCCTGGGCGTTCTGGGCGTTCTGGGCGTTCTGGCTGCCCTGGCCGTTCTGGTTGCCCTGGCCGTTCTGGGCGGACGCGTTCTGCGCGCCCTCGCCGCCCTTGTTGCGGTTGCGGCTGCGGCTGCGCGAGCGGCTGCGGCTGCGGCCGGAGGTCTCCGCCGTGCCGTCGCCGTTGTCGCCGGAATCGGTCGAGCCGTCAGCGGTCGCGTCGGCGTCGGCGCTGTCGTTCGCGGGGGCGTCGGCCTTCTCGGCGTCGCTCTTCTCCGCGTCGGGGGTCTCGGCGGGGGTCTCGGCGGCGGGTGCTTCAGCCGCGTCGGCCGGCGCCTCGACCGGCGCCTCGACCGCGGTCTCCTCGCCCGACGCCGCAGCGGCGGCTTCGACGGACGCCTCCGCCTCGGCGGGGGTCTCGGCGGGAGCGGCGGCGACGTCGGTGCTCTTGGCGCGACGCGGGGCGCGCTTGCGGGGCGCCTTGGCGGGCTTCTCGACGGGAGCCTCCTCGGCGGCGGGCTCCTCGGCGGGAGCGTCCGCGACGGCGGGCTCCTCGGCCGGAGCCTCCTCGGCAGCGGGCTCCTCAACGGGAGCGTCCGCAACGGCGGGCTCCTCGGTGGCAGCGTCCGCCGCGGCGGCCTCTACGTTCTCGGCGGGCTGAGCCGCATCGGTGGGGACATCCACGGCAGCGTCTTCGCGCGCGGCGTCATCGGTCTGGATCTCGGAGATGGACTCCACGAGTTCTCCCTTTTACATATGGATAGGACTGACCGTGTCTCGGGCCCGTCCATAGCGGCGCCCTCCCGCCCCGCAGTGGCGCGTTCGCGACCGAAGAGGACGGCGATCGCCGAAGCGGGGGGTAACACGGTGGTTCGCAGATTTGCGACGGAGGCCAGATTCACGAGCTGGTCGTGGAACCCTCCGTATACTCCCTCACTGTAGCACCCTTGACGTCGACAGCCAGCAGGAGCGGCTCCCACGGGGTGTCTCCCCCGGCTGCCACCTCGACGGCTTCGAGGCGACGTCCGGGACCGTCCGCCAGCACGAGCACGCTCGGCCCCGCACCCGAGACGACGGCGGCGAAACCCGCTGCGCGGAGGCGGCGGACGAGCTGGTCGGTGGCCGGCATCGCCGACGCGCGATACGACTGGTGCAGCTTGTCCTCGGTGGCCGCCATGAGCAGTTCGGGGCTCTGCGTGAGGGCCGCGATCAGGAGCGCCGACCTCGAGACGTTGAAGACGGCATCCTCACGGGGCACCTGCAGGGGCGCGAGCCCCCGGGCGACGCTCGTGGACATCGTGAAGTCGGGGCGGAACACGAGCGGCGAGACGCCACGGTGCACGAGGAGCTTCTTGTGCTGCGGGCCGCTCTCGTCCATCCACGCGATCGTGAGGCCGCCGAACAGGGCGGGCGCGACGTTGTCGGGGTGGCCCTCGAGCTCGGTGGCCAGGCGCAGGAGCAGGTCGGGTCCGAAGTCGACGTCGCCGGCGAGAAGGCCCTTCGCCGCCAGCAGGCCGGCGACGACCGCCGCGCCCGACGACCCCATGCCGCGTCCGTGCGGGATCGTGTTGTGCGCGGACAGGTGGATGCCGGGCATCGTGCGGCCGACGGCGGCGTACGCGTGCGCGATCGCTCGGACCACCAGGTGCGACGCGTCGGTGGGCACCTCGCCGGCGCCCTCCCCCGTCACGGTGATCTCCAGGCGTCCGGGCTCGGCGAGGGTCGTCACCGTCAGCTCGTCGTACACGCTCAGCGCGAGACCGAGCGTGTCGAATCCCGGACCGAGGTTCGCGCTCGTCGCGGGCACGCGCACCGCGACGGCGCGCGCCGGCGTAGCGGACGCCGCGCCCGTCATGCCGAGGGTGCCAGTCCGAGGACGGAGGCGACCTCGCTCGTCTCGGCGTCGACGACCGTGGGCTTCACCTCGGTGCCGTCGGCCTGGCGCAGGGCCCACTGCGGGTCCTTGAGTCCGTGGCCGGTGACGGTGAGGACGACCTTCGAGCCGGCCGGGACGATGCCCGCCTCGGCGCGGTCGAGCAACCCGGCGACGCTGATGGCCGACGCGGGCTCGACGAAGACGCCCACGGTGCCGGCGAGCAGCTTCTGTGCCGCGAGGATGCGGTCGTCGTCGATGGCGCCGAACCAGCCGTCGGTCGCGTCACGGGCCTCCAGCGCCAGCTCCCACGATGCGGGATTGCCGATGCGGATCGCCGATGCGATCGTCTCGGGGTTGCGCACGACCTCGCCGCGGACGAGGGGCGCGGAGCCGGCGGCCTGCAGCCCGAACATGCGCGGGACGCGCGTCGAGACGCCGCGCTCGACCTCCTCGCGGTAGCCGCGGGAGTAGGCGGTGTAGTTGCCGGCGTTGCCGACGGGGATGAAGTGGAAGTCGGGGGCGTCGCCGAGCTGGCTGACGACCTCGTAGGCGGCCGTCTTCTGCCCCTCGATGCGGTCGGGGTTGACCGAGTTCACGAGGTGGACGGGGTAGTGGTCGGCGAGCTCGCGCGCGATCTCGAGGCAGTCGTCGAAGTTGCCGCGGATCTGGATGAGCTGTCCGTTGTGGATGACGGCCTGGCTCAGCTTGCCCATCGCGATCTTGCCCTCGGGCACGAGCACGGCGGCCGTGATGCCGGCGTGGGCGGCGTAGGCCGCAGCGGATGCCGAGGTGTTCCCCGTCGACGCGCAGATGACGGCCTTTGCGCCGTGCTCGACCGCGCGGGAGAGCGCGACCGTCATGCCGCGGTCCTTGAACGAGCCCGTCGGGTTCATGCCCTCGAACTTGACGTAGACGTCGGCGCCCGTGATCTGCGAGAGCGACGGCGCCGGGATCAGCGGCGTGCCGCCCTCGCCGAGGGTGACGACCGTCGAGGCGTCGGTGACGTCCAGCCGATCGGCGAATTCGCGGAGGACTCCGCGCCAGACGTGTGCCATGTCAGTTCCCTTCCACGCGCAGGACCGAGACGACGCGCTCGACGACGTCGCTCGCGCCGAGACGGTCGACCGTCTCGGCGAGGTCCTGCTCCTGTGCCTTGTGGGTGCCGATGACCAGGCGCGCCCGGCCCTCCGCTCCCGTGGTCTGCTCCGCGGTGGGCTCGCCGTCGAGCTCCTCCGCGATGATCGACTGCTCTACGGTCGCGATCGAGACGCGTCCGTCGGCGAGGATGCCCGCGATCGTCGCGAGCACGCCCGGACGATCGTCGACCTCGAGGGTGATCTGGTAGCGCGTGACGGCGCGGCCGACGGGTGCGATCGGCAGGTTCGCGCGCGTGGACTCCCCCACGCCGACCCCGCCGGCGATGTGGCGGCGCGCCGCGGAGACGAGGTCGCCGAGCACGGCGGACGCGGTCTGGATGCCGCCGGCACCGGCCCCGTAGAACATCAGGTCGCCGGCGGCCTCGGCCTGGACGAACACGGCGTTGTTGGCGCCGCGGACGCTCGCCAGCGGGTGGTCGCGGCGGACGAGGGCGGGGTGCACCCGCACCGAGATCGCCTCGCCGTCGCCGTCTTCCAGCCGCTCGCACACGGCGAGGAGCTTGATGACGTAGCCCGCGGTGCGCGCGGCATCCATCATCTGCGCGTCGATGCTGGAGATGCCCTCGCGGTGCACCGCCTCGAGCGGAACGGTCGTGTGGAACGCGAGCGAGGCGAGGATCGCGGCCTTCTGCGCGGCGTCGAAGCCCTCGACGTCGGCCGTGGGGTCGGCCTCGGCGTAGCCCAGCCGCTGGGCGTCGGCGAGCACGTCGGCGTACTCGGCGCCCTCGCTGTCCATGCGGTCGAGGATGTAGTTGGTCGTGCCGTTGACGATCGCGAGGATGCGACGCACGCGGTCGCCCGCGAGCGAGTCGCGGAGCGGCCGGATGATCGGGATCGCGCCGGCGACGGCCGCCTCGTAGTGGACGGACGCGCCCACCTGGTCGGCCGCCTCGAACAGCTCCGGTCCGTGCGTGGCGAGGAGCGCCTTGTTGCCGGTGACGACGTCCGCGCCGGCGTTGAGCGCCTGCAGGAGCGCCGTGCGGGCGGGCTCGATGCCGCCCATGAGCTCGATGACGATGTCGCTGCCGACGATGAGAGGCTCCGCGTCGGTCGTGAACAGCTCTCGCGGCAGGTCGGTGTCGCGCGGGGCGTCGAGGTCGCGCACGGCGATGCCGACGAGCTCGAGTTCCGCACCGGCCCGGTCGGCCAGTTCCGCGGAGTGCTGCAGCAGGAGGGCGGCGACCTGCGAGCCGACGGAGCCGGCCCCCAGCAGTGCCACCCGGAGGCGACGGTTCTCAGTCATCGGTTCCCTCGGTCGTGGTCGGATCGGCGCCCACGTCGCGCGCCAGGATGTCGGAGATCGTCTCGCCTCGCACGATGAGGCGGGCACGGCCCTCTCCGACGGCGACCACCGGCGGGCGGGGCACGGCGTTGTAGTTGCTCGCGAGCGAATAGCAGTAGGCGCCGGTCGCCGGCACGGCCAGCAGATCGCCGGGGGTCACGTCGGCCGGGAGGTACTCGGCATCCACCACGATGTCGCCCGACTCGCAGTGCCGACCGACGACGCGCGCGAGAGCGGGAACGGCATCCGACGTGCGCGACGCGATGCGGGCGGAATACTGCGCGCCGTAGAGGGCGGGGCGCGCGTTGTCGCTCATGCCTCCGTCGACGCTCACGTACAGGCGGCTGAGGTCGTCGGACACCCGGACGGGCTTGACCGTGCCGACTTCGTAGAGCGTGACGCCGGCGCGGCCGACGATGGCGCGGCCCGGTTCGAAGGCGAGGTTCGGCATGGGGATGCCGCGGACGTCGCACTCGCGGGCGACCGCCTCGACGATGCCGTCGGCGAGGTCCTCGATCGGGGTCGGGTCGTCGACGGACGTGTACGCGATACCGAAGCCGCCACCGAGGTTCAGCACGGGGACGTCACCGCCCTCGAGGAGCTCGGCGTGCAGTTCGACGAGGCGGGCGGCCGACTCCGCGAAGCCTGCCGTCCCGAAGATCTGCGAGCCGATGTGGCAGTGGAGTCCGATGAAGCGCAGTGACGGGATCTCGCGGATGCGGGCCACGACGGCCGCCGCGTCGGAGAGAGCGAACCCGAACTTCTGGTCTTCGTGCGCCGTCGCCAGGAAGTCGTGCGTCTCGGCGTGGACGCCGCTGTTGACGCGCACGAGCACGTTCTGCGCCTCGCCGGAGGGGAGCAGGCGTTCGGCGATCGCGCCGAGCCGCTCCACTTCGATGGGGCTGTCGACGATGATCGAGCCGACGCCGACCGAGACGGCCTGCTCGAGCTCGGCGACCGACTTGTTGTTGCCGTGGAGTCCGATGCGGGCGGGGTCGGCGCCCGCGGCGAGCGCGATGGCGAGCTCCCCGCCGGTCGCGACGTCGACGGCGAGGCCTTCGCTCGTGACCCAGCGCACGACCTCGGTCGACAGGAACGCCTTACCGGCGTAGTAGACGCGGGCCTGCACGCCGTGGCGGCCGGTCGCGGCGGTGAACGCCTCGCGGACGGCGCGGGCGCGAGCGCG
This sequence comes from Candidatus Microbacterium phytovorans, assembly GCA_029202445.1. Classification (NCBI taxonomy): domain Bacteria; kingdom Bacillati; phylum Actinomycetota; class Actinomycetes; order Micrococcales; family Microbacteriaceae; genus Microbacterium; species Candidatus Microbacterium phytovorans. Next base: position 321,389 of record CP119321.1, on the reverse strand, counting down.
CACCTCCGGCTCGTCGAGCACGTAGAGCGGGGTGCCGAAGCGTTCGCGCAGCTCGGCCACGCCGACCCCGCCGACCGACAGGGCGCCGTGGTCGTCGCGATGAGCGGATGCCGGCCAGACCGTTGCGACGAGCGCGTTCGCGTCGTCCGGCGCGACGAGCCACTCCGGCACGGGCGCACGGTTCTCAGAGGCGGACACGGTGAGCACCAATCGGGTGGAGACGGGGGCTGCCGGCGGGATGATCACGCCTGGACAGTCCGGACATGCGGTGGTCAAAGTCTAGGGCACCGGGCCACCCGGTCCTGCCCCGATGACAGGCGGCGAGACTCAGCTGCAGGTGCCGTTCTCTTGGGCCGACGTGTCGCGCAGGATCGCGCTGTCGATCTCGAAATCGGCGACGACGGCATCCGGATCCACCCGCACGCCCGTCAGGGTGACCGCGGCGGGCAGGTACTGCGCGATGCAGACGTCCCAGTCGCGCACGACGGTGGATGCCAGGGCGCCGAACTGCTGCACGATCGACTCGGCGGAGATCTCGGCATCCGCGATCCGCAGCGACGCCGGCGACAGGACGAGGTCGCCGTTCTCGGCGCGCGGCGTGAGGGCGACGCCGACGGGCACCTTCGTGACGAGCGCGTTGAGCTCGAACGTCACGGCGACATCGGGGGCGTCGATCTCGACCGTGTCGGCCGGGAAGCCGTCGAGGGTCGCGAGAAGACCCTCCAACTGCGCCTCGTCGAGGGTCGCGGTGGCGTATGCGCCGCTCCAGTCGCCCCCGCCGTGCACCGGGACGTCCTGCGCGACGACGGAGATGTCGGCCGTCAGCTGGCCGAGCGGCACGTCGTCGGATGCCACGCGCACCTCGGGCAGGCTCCCGACGATGAGGCCGAGAAGCACGGCGCCGTCGAGCTCCACATCGATCTGCTGATCGGCCGGGAGCGACAGTTGGGTGATCGCCTGCTCGCGGATGGTCTGCTTGACGATGCTGCGGGCGATCGCGTCGCCCGCGAACCACGCGCCGATCGCGAGGGCGACGACGACGATCAGCGCGACGATCCACGGCCACCGCCGCCGACGGCGCGGCGGTGAGGTCGGGCTCGACAGCACCCACTGCGCTTCCGGGTCGGGAAGCGGCTGCGTGGGCTGACTGTCGGCGCTCATCGCGGCATCCGTCACATGCGCTCGGGGGCGGTGACCCCGAGGAGCGTGAGTCCGTTGCGGAGCACCTGGCCGGTGGCATCGTTGAGCCACAGCCGCGTGCGGTGGAGGTCGGTGACCTCCTCGTCGCCGAGCGGCGTGACGCGGCAGTTGTCGTACCAGCGGTGGTAGAGCCCGGCGAGCTCTTCGAGGTAGCGGGCGACGCGGTGCGGCTCGCGTACCTCCGCGGCGAACGCGACGACGCGCGGGAACTCCTGCAGGGCTCCCAGCAGCGCCGACTCGGTCTCGTGGTCGAGGAGCTCGGGCGCGAACGCGTCGCGGGTGACTCCGGCCGCCGCGGCGTTGCGCGCGACGTTGTGCGTGCGCGCGTGGGCGTACTGCACGTAGAAGACGGGGTTGTCGTTCGTGCGCTTCTGCAGCACGTCGAGGTCGATGTCGAGGTTCGAGTCGGCCGAGCTGCGCGTGAGGGCGTAGCGGGCCGCGTCGACGCCGACGATCTCGACGAGGTCCTCCATCGTGACGACGGTGCCCGCGCGCTTGGACATGCGCACCGGCTGACCCTCCTTGACGAGGTTCACCATCTGGCCGATGAGGATCTGGAGGTTGACGTACGGCTCGTCGCCGAACGCGGCCGTCATCGCCATGAGGCGCTGGACGTAGCCGTGGTGGTCGGCCCCGAGCATGATGATGCACCGGTTGAAGCCGCGCTCGCGCTTGTCGAGGTAGTAGGCGAGGTCGCCCGAGATGTAGGCGGGCTGGCCGTCGCTCTTGATGACGACGCGGTCCTTGTCGTCGCCGAAGTCGGTCGAGCGCAGCCAGGTCGCGCCGTCGGCCTCGTAGATGTGGCCGAGTTCGCGCAGCCGTGCGACGGCCCGGTCGACCGCGCCGGAGGTGTGCAGGTCGTTCTCGTGGAAGTACACGTCGAAGTCGACGCCGAAGTCGTGGAGCGACGCCTTGATCTCGTCGAACATGAGCCCGACGCCCACCTCGCGGAACGCCTCCTGCTTTGCGGCGGGGTCGAGGGCGTCGATGTCGCCGTCGTAGGCCGCGACGACGCGCTGGGCGATGTCGGCGATGTAGCCGCCACCGTAACCGTCTTCGGGCGTGGGCAGTCCCTCGTGCGCGGCGACGAGGCTGCGGGCGAAGCGGTCGATCTGGGCGCCGTGGTCGTTGAAGTAGTACTCGCGGGTCACCTGGGCGCCCTGCGACGAGAGGATGCGGGCGAGCGCGTCACCCACCGCGGCCCAGCGGGTGCCGCCCAGGTGGATGGGGCCCGTGGGGTTCGCGCTCACGAACTCGAGGTTGATGACCTCGTCGCTGCGGGAGTCGTTCGTGCCGAACGCGGTGCCGGCCTCGACGATCGTGCGGGCGAGCGCGCCGGCGGCGGCGGCGTCGAGGCGGATGTTGATGAACCCGGGCCCGGCGACCTCGACGCTCGCGACGCCGTCGGTGGTGGCGAGCGCCTCGGCGATCTCGGCGGCGAACTCACGCGGGTTGGCGCCGACGACCTTGCTGAGCTTCAGGGCGGCGTTGGAGGCCCAGTCGCCGTGGTCGCGGCTCTTGGGACGCTCGAGCGCGAAGTCCTGCACCGTGAGGCCCTCGCTGGAGCCGGGGCGTCGGGCCTCCGCGAGGGGGGTGACGACGGCGAGCAGGGCGACGGCGAGCGCTTCAGGATTCATAACCCTCCGATTCTACGAGGGTGCGGCGTCTCGTCTCGCTCCGCTCGCTCAACGCCCGAGGTGCGGCCTCCGGTCGTTGAGCGAGGGCGCCCAGCGCCCGAGACGAAACGCCACCGCCGCTCCCCCGGTCGTTGAGCGAGGGCGCCCAGCGCCCGAGACGAAACGCCACCTCCGCTCCCCCGGTCGTTGAGCGAGGAGCGCAGCGACGAGACGAAACGCACTCAGGCGAGCTGAACCAGCGATCCGAAGTCGTCGAGCGCCGGATCGGATGCCGCGGCCGCGGCATCCAGGGCTTCCACATCGGCCGTGTCGTCGGGCACGACGAGCGCGTCGACGCGCATCCGCTGCAGGCCCACGTAGCCGCCGTGGTAGCTGAGGAAGGCGCAGTCCGCGGCATCCCGGCCCGTCGCGATGCGCACGAGCGAGCGGCGGTTCGCGAGACGCGTCGCGTCGATGACGTACCAGGTGCCGTCGTGATAGGCCTCGGCGACGGCGTGGAAGTCCATGGGGCGCAGGCCCGGGGCGTAGCAGGCGGCGTAGCGGGCGGGCATGTCCATGGCACGCAGGAGCGCGATGACGACATGCGCGTAGTCGCGGCAGACGCCCTGGCCCGTCATGAGGGTGGTGACGGCCGAGTCGGTCCCCTGGCTGAGGCCGGGCGTGTACGTGGTGGACGTGGCGACGAACTCGCTCACCGCCGTGATGAGCTCTTGGCCTTGCAGGCCGCGGAACTGGCGACGCGCCTGCGAGAACACCTCGTCGGACTGGCAGTAGCGGCTCGGGCGCAGGTAGGTGATGGCTTCGAGGTCGCTCGTGGCGCGCGGGGAGACCTGTCCGTCGATCAGCGCTTCGTAGCGGATGTGGAGCGGTCCCGCCTCGCCTTGGAGGCGGTGCAGGCGACTGCCGGACTGGTCGACGATCTCCGTCGGCATGTACACGCGATCCCCCTGGAGGAAGGTGAGTTCCTCGCGCACGACGGGTGCGGGCTGGGCCGCCGCGATCTGGAAGATGAGGTCGACGGGCGACCCCAGTTCCAGGTCGAGTTCGGCGGTGACGATGCGATGCACCGGGATATCCTCGCATGCCCTCAGGGGTGGTGGTCGACCCCCACATGAGGAGGGGTCAAGAAACCGTTTCCCGCTGTGGGATTCGTGACATACCCTCATCGCATGGGGACGATGGGGCTCTCGACGCGGCGCGCGCCCGCACGCCTTCCCGCATGGTCGATCGCGGCCCTCGCGGTGCTCGTTGCGGTCATCGCGGTGCTCACGATCTGGCGCCCCTGGGCTCCCCCGCCGGCCGCGCTCGTCGCCGGCGCCGACGAGGTCGCTGTGGCCACCCCGCCCGAGCCGATCACGCTTCCCGAGGGCGCGCGGGTGCTGATCTTCGGCGACTCGTGGACCTGGGGAGAAGCCGCTGCGCCGGGCCAGGGGTACGCGTACGTCGTGGCCGAGCTCACCGGCTGGACCACGGTGGTCGACGGCATCCAGGGCAGCGGATACCTCCGCCCCGGCAAGAACGGCCTCACCTTCGGGCAGCGCATCGACCTGCTCGACCCGGCGCTCGATCCCGACCTCGTGATCGTGCAGGGGTCGATCAACGACCGCAAGCTCTACCCCGAGGGCTACCGGGATGCCGTCACAGGCGCGTGGGACGAGCTCGCCGCGCTCTACCCCGAGGCGCCCATCGTCGTACTCGGGCCGGCGCCCCACATCCTTCCTCTCGAGGATTCGACGGCGGCAGTCGACGCCGAGCTGGCCCGCCTCGCCGCCGCGCGCAGCTGGTGGTACATCTCCCCCGTCGCCGAGAACTGGATCACGGATGCCGATTACTTCGACGTGATCGACACCAGCGAGATCGGCCGACTCCACCCGTCGACCCCAGGACACCGCTACCTCGCCGAGCGGCTGGCCGCGGCGGTCGAAGCCATCACGCGGTGATAACCTCGATCAGTGCGCCTCCGTAGCTCAGGGGATAGAGCGTTGGTTTCCGGTACCAAAGGTCGCAGGTTCGATTCCTGTCGGGGGCACTCTTTGTTCGTCGGCGCTCGCCGTTGATGATGCGGTACACGTGCGAGCGACTGAGGCCGGAGTCGCGCGCGATCACCGTGGGCTGAACGTTCGCCGCAGCAGCCAGTCGGATGAGCTCGTCGCGACGCTGAAGCAGGCGTTCCATCGTCGCGTCGATGTCACGCAACGCGGCCGCGTACGGGTTGTCAGCGCTGGCCACGGCGTGCCTGCAGAGCCGTGACGAGAGCGGCGACGGAGATAACGAGTGCCGCGCCGCTGATGATCCATGCGATGACGTCCATGGAGCTCCTCCAATGCTGGATGGTCGGGTTGTTTCGACGTTATCGGTCGGTCCCGACGGTGCCGCATAGGGCGCCCCCGGCCACGCGTTAGCCTGCTCTACTCGCTCTCGAGCAGAGGTCATGTCTGGACAAGGCCATTCCCCACACTCGCCGACGCCGCGACGGGCCGCCGTTCGACTTGATCAACATTCACCAGCGGACACATTAAGACCGATACGCTGCCGGCTATGGACTCGACGACTCCCGCGATGCTCGCGCTGGAGGCCGGCGTGAGCAAGAAGCGGGTCCGTCAGATTCTCCGCGACCTGTACGGAACACTTCCCGACGACACGACGCGATGGGCACTCGACGACCTCCAGGCGCAAGAAGTGCGGTCAAGGCTTCCGAGTGCAGAAGTTGCCCCCCGCGAGTGGGCCCTTGAAGTCGGAGACACGGTTCGACGTCGGCAGATCCATCGTCAGTACGGGGGTGGGCAACAAGGCGGGATCTCGTCCTCCAGCCGAACCACCGACATCTTCATCTTCACAAACCCGGCGCGCGGGTCGCGGTACGGGTATGACCTTCACGAAGGTCTGCAGCCGGACGGAAGCTTCTCGTACACGGGCGAAGGTCAGTCTGGCGACCAGGAGTTCACGCGCGGAAACAAGGCGCTGCTGAACGCTGCTGACGGAGGGCGCATGATACGTGTGTTCAACGCGCAGCCTCCCTACGCGACCTATGTGGGTGCGTTCACCACGGGTGATCCGCTGTGTTCCTTTCATCAGATTCCGGGCGCGGATGGCAATCTTCGACGCGCAATCATTTTCAACCTCGTGCCGCTGGACGCGAACCCAACGTTGCTCGCTTCAAACCCCGGCCAGCTTCAGCTGCTCCAGCCCCAGGTTGGTCGCTGGGACCCGCCCGACGCTTCAGATATCAATGTCATCGTCGACGCCACCCAACTCCCGCCAGGGGATCGTGTCGTCTCGCGCCAGGAGTTTCAGCTTCAGGCAGATTTCGGGCGATGGCTCACCGATCGGGGCACTCCGCCCAGCCGACTGCGGCTCCCGGTCGCAGGCGCAATCATCGAGCCAGACATGTATGTGGAGGCCGAGGGATGGGTGGTCGAGGCGAAGAAGTCAACTGGTCGCGAGTACGTCCGAATGGCGATCGGTCAGGTGCTCGACTACACCCACAACGCCCGCGCGCTCGACGCGGAGGTCACCCCGATGATCCTGCTGCCTGGACGCGCAGAGTCCGACCTGCAGCAGCTCACGGCCGACCTCGGGATCACTCTTGCCTCTCGCGACGGAGACTCATTCGAGCTGGTGCGGCCATAGAATTCAAGCTCTGGCGCCGGCGACGATCATTCGCACTGCGGGCATGTCAGCTGGTGCCCAGTTGAGGTTCTCGAGCTCGTTTGGCGGGCACCATCGAACTTCGGCGTGCTCCATCAGCTGAGGCGTGCCTTCGATTAGCTGACACCAGAAGGTCGTGAGGGTCACGGTACCGAAGTCGTAGTCATGCGTTGTGGTTGTCAGCTCGGCACCAACATTTACGCGACAAGCGAGCTCTTCGGCGATCTCCCGCTCGAGAGCGGCCCGTGCGGTCTCGCCCGACTCGATCTTCCCTCCCGGAAACTCCCAGTGCCCGGCAAGGCTGCCCAACGGGCCGCGCTTTGCGCACAGCACCTCGCCGTGGCGAAGGATCACAGCACCGACCACGTTGATCTGCTTACGCACAATCCGCCTTTCGAATCGAACCGGCTGCCGGATCTAGGTCCGTCACGCAACGGGATCGCCCGCCGCCTTGACCCTAGAGTGCGAGGTAGTAGTTCTTGATGACCTGAGCCATCAAGAATCGCCGCTCCTTGAGGAAGGCATGGTACGACTCGGCACTTGTCGTGCGCACGCTCGCCGGGATGGCGTTCACGCGCAGGTTTGTCTCGAGGTCGAGGTCAGCCGTGATCTCGCCCAGTCGGAGGACACCGTCTGCGATCTGCGCATCGATCAGCGACATGTAGTCGCCGGGGGCCTTGTCCTTTATCGCGATGTTGATCGGGGTTTCGGTGAGCGCGAAATTTGCGATCTGGTTGTATTCGCTGCGGTCGTTCAAGCCCTGCCTGATGAGGTAATTCTTCGGGACGACATGGTGGATGTCACCGACCTCTTCGATCATGCTGCCGACAGTCACGTTCTTTGAGAGGAACCCGCGAGAGCCCCCATGAATCTGCGCGACCAGGAACGCGAGGAAGTAAGGGCTGCGGACGCTAGAGCTTTCCATCTCCATCGGCAGCGCGACGTTCCAGAATGTGTCTGCGAGCTGCGAAGATTCGATGTCACGGAGCACTTGAAGCGCGCCGACTTCGTTGACTCGCCGAATGTCGGCTTCAAAAGCGGTCTCGAAGCTTCCCGTGTAGCGGCCGGTGAGCAGAGACATCACGAACCATCGACGAACGACGTACTTGATCTCACCCTCATTGAGCTCCTTCTCGGTTCTGAGCTTGAGGTAGAGCGCGTAGGCGAAGTTCAACGCGTTCTTCGAGCTGATGAGGCGTGGGGCGACGAACCCGGCCGACTTGATCGTCAGCACGAACTGCTGGAAGTTGTACTGATTCACGATCTCGAGAAGTACGCTCTCGAGGCGGTCGAATGACTCGACGGCGAGCTCCTCGCTGAAAGTGCGGGTCTCGAAGTCGCGACCGGATAGAACGCTGACCAGCGCGGCCACCTTGCCGCGCGAGAACTCCTTGATCCCCGCGACGCGAATGACGTCGGTGTACGTCGGGTCATAGAGGTCGGAGTTGTCGTGCTTCAGCCAGGAGATCGCAGGGAGGTACCCAGATGCCGCGAAGCTTGTGTCGTTCTCGGCGATGTCCGAGAAGACGTGCGGGGCGACCGAGAGATGACAGAAGTAGTCGATCAGTTTCCGAAGGTTACTACCGAGCTGACCATGGCTGGAGATCTTGCTCATCGCGAAGTCTGCGCTGCTCAGGGGGACGCCCTTGGAGTTGATACGGATGAAGATCTCTGTCACCGTCTCGATGTCGAGGTCCTCGGCGAGCGTGATGATGCCAACCTGAGCCTGCTTTATCGCTGACAACCGCTGAAGAGCCTGCTCAATGTGCGCGACATCCACGTCCGGGTTCGCCTCCATGTACTCCTTCGTCGCGGAGAAGGTCGAGGTCGCGTTGACGAAGTCGGCGACGTCCGAGATCCACGCACTGTCCTTGTCAATGACGGGGGTGAGCGTCGCGAACTGCTCGGTCGTGGGGTTGAACGCAATCTTGATGCGCTTCCGCTTGTAGCTCTTGTCCACCACAAACTGGCCCACAAGCGCAGCGGTCATCGCGGTTATCCGCTGCTGGCCATCGATGAGAATCTGCCGGAAAGACGACTTTGACCCATCCTTTAGCCCCACGTCGGCGCTTTGCCATGTGATGAGGTAACCGATCGGGAAGCCGCTGTACAGCGAGTCCAGCAGGTCGCGCACTTTCGTGGAATCCCACACAAATGGTCGCTGCATCTCGGGAATTGCAACTTGACCTGTCTTGACCCACGTGAGGAGTGTTTCGACTGAGTGCTGCTGAACTGTGTATTTCGACAAGGTTCCTCCGTTGACCCTGCGAGGTGCTTAAGCATGCCCTGCTTCGAGCTGTGCCTCTTGGATGGGGTTATTCTTCGGCTGCCACCACGGTGTCGTAGAGGCCGTAGTGGCGCAGCCCTTCGTGCGACTCGATTCCCGTGTACTTGAGCGACGCGTCCTCATACCGGCGGAACGCGAATACGGCCTGGTTCATGTGCCCGGCGTTGAAGACGCCGAGCCCGACCAACAAGTTGAAGTCCTCGACGGTGAGCCCCGTCACGGCCTGAAACAGCTCGGGCTCGATCTTGGTAATAACGTCGTACAGTGTGTTCTCGCGGAAGTCCGTCAAGTACATGAACGCGGGGATCCGCGTCGCGAACTTGATCAGTTTCTCCTGGATCTGCTTGCGCTTGGACTTGTACTCCTTCTCCGCGGCGGTCAGCTCCTTTTTCTCGGCCGGCGTGATCGCGTCGCCCTTTTCCTTCTTTGTCTTACCAACCGACTCGCTCTTGTTGACGACCGTCTCGAAGATGGATGACCCCAGCGCGCGGAAGCCCTCAATGTTCATGACCGCCTTCATCGCGGCATCCGACGACATGATCTTCTTCAAGGTGAGATTGTCGACGTTGACGAGCACCGCCGACTCCCACTTGCGCGCGAGGAGCGTCGCGGAGGTGCCCGACATCGCGATGTCGAGGATCCCGGCGGCATCGACCTGCGTCATGTTCGAGCCGTCGTAGGCCAGCACCGGCAGGAACGATACGAGCTCCTCGACGGCACGTTCCGGATTTGGGTTCTCTGGCGACAGCCCGCGCCCGTACTCGCTGATCTGGCGCAGCGCCCGCGTCGGCGCGAAGTCGAAGACGAAACAAACCGGCTTGAGGATCGCCTCTTCGTTCGGATCGTCGCCATTCGGGTTGCGGATCGTCCACGGCGACTGCACGCGGAACGCTGCCTGGAAGTACGTCTCAGGTGCCTGCAGGTTGCGCAGCATGAGGATCGACGACCACTGCGGCACGGTAACACCGGTCGTCAGCTTCCCGACTGTGAGGGTGATCGTTTTGGTGTCGTGTCCGCCACCAATCGCCTCGCGGACCGGCGGTAGCGCATCAAGTCCGACCCCAACACCCGCAGCCGACACGTTCACGACCCGATAGTCATGCCAGAACGCGTTCTGCGGCTCGGCGAGCAGGTTTGTCATGGCCGCGCACGACGCGGTGCGCGGCAGCATCCACAGGGAGTGCTGGAGGTAGGGCAGCAGCCGCGAGTCCGAGTACGGGAACGGCGGCCGCGTGCCGGCTTTCATCGCATCAACCTGCGTCGGCAGATAGGCACCGCGGATGATGTCTAACCACTTCTGCACGTCATCCTTGTGGACGAACTCCGCGTCCTTGCCGATTCCTTTCGCCTCGAAGAACGCGTTGAGATCGAACTCGTCAAACTCGCCTTGACTCGCGATCGCAATGATCTCGTCGGGCATCTGATAAGTGAGCAGGCGCATTTCGGGCAGTGAGGCATACGGGTTGGGGTCGAGTGGATGCCGTGCCGCGAAGTCCGCCTTTGCGCGCTGCTCATCGGTGTACGTCCAGTTAAAGATCTGCTCTTCGATGAACCGGCCTTCGTTGAGAACCTTGAACGGGGTTCCCGAGAGGTAGAGGTAGGCGCGAGTCTTGATCGGCACAAACGCGTCCTCGTCGCTGCCCCGCTCCTCGAGCTCCTCTGCGAAAGTCTCCTCGGCGGCAGTGAACTCGAGCGCCTGCTCCTTCTTGCGGACGGCATCGTCTTCACCCTCGAACAGCTCTTTGGCCGTGTCTCGCCAGGCCCCGAAGTGGTACTCGTCGAACACAACGAGATCCCACATCACCTCGGTAAGCCACCTGTGCTTCGCCTTGAAGTTGCCGGCGGCGTCACGGCCCAAGAGATCCTGGAACGATCCGAAGAATACAAGGGGCTGGTCGGGAGAGACGAACGTTGGATCCCCGCCGGTCTTGCGCGACAGGTATTGCCACCCGTCGAAGTCAACGTGCGTCCTGAGGTCTGTGTCCCACGCGTCTTCGACCGCAGGCTTGAATGTAACGACGAGTACACGCTTCGCGCCCAGCTTCTTCGCGAGCTGGTACGTCGAGAAGGTTTTGCCAAAGCGCATCTTCGCGTTCCACAGGAACTCTGGGACGCCATCGTCGTCTTCAGACCAGATCGACTGGTAATAGTCGTGCGTCTTGTCAACCGCCGCCTGCTGTTCGGCGCGCATCGGGAAGTCGAGCGTTGGTGTGCCCTCGTAGGCCTTGTTCGCCCGCAACTCAGCAATCGCGAGACGCACGTCTTCGACCGAGCAGCGCATCCACTCAAGCGTCGGGTTGGCGAACTTCTTTTGTTTCAGCCGTTCGCGCACATCGAAGTCGCGGAACACCGTGCCGTCAGGCCGGTCGGCGGGTTCGTCAAGCACGATCTCGAAGTTCTCGATCGCCGCGGTCTTGAGCTGCTGCGCGACGCGCTTCTTCACGTCTTGCGTCGTCTGCCCGACCTTGAGGAGCCCCGCGTGCGCGGGATCGTCGATCGAATACGCGTAGACGCGCAGGCGGGCCGTCTGCTTCTCGGGAAGAAGCTCCTCGATGGGCTTAGGCATCGGTCTCCTGATCTACGCGCATGTCATCGTAAGGCGCCACCTGAGATTCGATGAACGCGATCTCGTCGTCGGTGAGCCCGTAGCGGTCGTACAGTGTGGCATCGGTCCACAGCTGATCGAGTGGGACGTCCGGAACGAAGGCATAGACGCCTCGCGCCGCATCCTGAGTCGACTTGCGCAACGAGACGAGGAAACGAACGAATCGGGTCTCCAGATAGCGCGCATACGCTTGCGCGTCTGCCTCCGACGAAAATCGACCCGCCACCAGGTATGTCTCGGTGCACGCCGTTCCCGGTCCGGCAAGGATCGGTTTGCTCAAGAACTTCGTTTCGATCGCGGCACTCGTGCCCTGGACGCGAGTCATCAAGACCTTCCACTCGTCGACCCAGGCGCGGTTGACAGGAAGGTCGTCGCGTTCGATCCAATCGATGCGCTGATTGGCGAACAGCTTCACAGGGTGGGTCATCCCACGTTCCGAGGATTCACCCCTGAAGTTCGTCGCCAGCCCGAATGGTTTTCGGCTCGAGACGCGCTTGTCGAGGGTGGGCTCCGATCTGGCACGTACCTTCTCGAGGATCGGCACGGCCTCATTGCGACGCACCAGGACGTCGAACGCGTCGAGGTACCGTGCCACCGAATCGCCCAGCGGTGCATCATCCCACATGGTCTGCACGTCGCACGGGCCGTCGTAGTCGCGCTCCCACAGGAAGTACGACACGCCCCCGCGGATCTTCACTCCGGGGAATCCGTCGTACAGCTTCGGGAAGTCGACGATGCGACGCATCCGATGGTCGCCGAGCATGCGTCCGCGATACGCGTCGAGCCCCTTTCCACCCGCGAACCAGCGTGACGGTGTGATGAATACTGCGAATCTGGGGTCGAGTGCGAGTGCCTTCTCTACGAAGAGTTGATAGATCGGCGCAGCGCTCGTGCCGAACCCACCATCATCGAGCTGGTACGGCGGATTGCCGATGATTACGTCGAACTGCACGTCGGCTCCAAACATGCGCGCGAGTCGCGCCTTGATATCGGTCGTGTGGATAAACGCATAGGCGTGCGTCTCGAGCTCATCGCTGCGCTCGTAGCCCGACTTGCTCGCCCCGCAGTACGCGCACTTGTCCCCGGCCCACGTGTGCTCGGTGCGCTCGAACCAGACGTTGCCCCAGTCTCGGGCGAAGGAAGTCGCGATGGAGTGCTTGCCCGTGGCATCCTTCGAGCAGTACAGGCTCCGGCGCGCAAGAAGTGAGGTCAGCTGCGTGATCCCGATGCCGTAGACCTGCTTGGTGAGGATGTGATCAACACGTTCGCCGAGATCGGGGATGTGCGACTCGAGCCCGTCCGTCAGCCGCCGGGTGATCTCGCGCAGGAAGACCCCCGACTTCGTGAACGGGTCGAGGAACGTGACCGTGGGGTTGGACCAGATCGAGGCGCCGCGGTTCGCCTCAGCCCACGCGACCTCGAGCGTGTCCAGCATCTGGTTCGCGAGCTCGGGCGGAGTGAACACCTCGTCGTTCGAGAGGTTCGCGATGCACGTGAGCACATCGGGGTTGTGACCGCGAAGGGCAAACGACGCCTTACCGTCGATGACCGGCGCGCTCATGCCGCAATCTCCTGCACGGTCATGGCGGGATACGTGCGCACCGGGGTGAAGATCTCGTGCTCTTCGAACGCCTCGAACAGACCCACCGAGGCCCCGGCGCGCTGGGTCAGGTCGTCGAACCGGAAGTCGCGCCGCTGGTACTTGCCGCGACCGAGGTAGCCCCACTCTGGGAATGTGATGGCCTCGCCCGAGGCCTCCGTCATCTTCAGGGCGTCGCCCTGCACAATGTTCATGGCGGTCACGGCCGTCGCCGCGCGCTTCCACTCGCCTCCCGCTCCCGGTCCAAGGAACCGGGTGAAGGTAGCTGTGAGGTGCTCGCGGCACTCGGCGGCGTTGTCGGGCAGCAGCTCGATGCCATAGACGCACATGAGCGCGAAGAGCGCGTAGTGGCGCTTCTCGAAGTCGCTACGCCCGTGGCGCGCCTGCACTGCGGCGAGCTTGCGCTCCAGGATCGGCACGAGGAAATTGCCTGATCCGCAGGCGGGTTCGAGGAACCGAGAATCGATGCGTTCAGTCTCGGACCGGACCAAGTTAAGCATGTCTTCGACAAGCCAGCGGGGAGTGAAGACCTCCCCGTGGTCGGCCACGCGCTGACGCGACCTGACCAGCTGATCGTCAGAATTGGCGCCCATGCGCCTCGCCCCAAGTGTCGCCATCTGTGATCCCCGGAAAGACCTTCGTTCTACGGCGGATCCGCTGTGGCCCGCACAGCACCGACTCTATCTGCCCAGCCGGACACGCCACGGGCGCACGTCACCAAGGTGACCTGGAGCACTCCAGGCCAATTCGCGCCACATCGCGGACCTGGCCCCAAACTATGTCTCGACGCCAAACTCGACGGAAGTGCCTACAACGCTAATAGGCGGAGTGGTCAGCTCACAATGCACGCGGGCACCCAGTGTGACCGACACCACTTAGAACCACTCACAGACAGGTAGCTGCATCGCCGGAAAATCCCTGGATGGATCTTAAAACAGGTTCTACCCTGGCGCCATGCGCGGAGGACTTGAGCGGTGGAAGCGAGGTGTCGAATCCAGAGGGGTTCGACACGCGATCGCCTACGCGCTCGAGGGCTCCTGCGATGCTCACCGGCAGCGCTCCCCCGCCGTCGACGCGCTCGAAGCGTACAGTGCGGCATCCGCTTCGACCGTCGACCGGTTCATCGTCGCGAGCGGCAGGATTGGCAGAGACGAGCTCAGCGCTGGCGGCCTTCGAGTCTCGCTCACCGGGCACGACCCGATCACTGGGAAAGAGCGCAGCCATCAGCGACTGAGCCCGGACGCCGACCTGCTGCTTGACGGAACGCTCAACCACCCGAAGTCGTACAGCATCGCCGCGGTGTTGCATCCCGCGCTCGCCACCGAGTTCGAAGCTCTCCAAGACCGGCTGCGTGACCTGATCCTGCTCACATGGCAGATCGAGCTCAACGCGCGACGCGGGCACGGAGGTCTCATTCGTGAGGAGATCACCCGCGTCGAGGTCGTCGAGCTGCAGCATCGGCGCTCGCGCGCGCTCGACCCGCACATCCACCGGAACCTCGGGCTGAACATCAAGGTGCCTGTGGTTGCCGGCGCCTCAGGATGGCGACGCCGATCACGTCGAGACCGACTCGAATCCGTAGCTTCTTGGGTCGCCTTGCTCTCATCGCGCTCGGTCTCTTGACAATACATACGGGCGTGTGTAGAGTGGAGATACAACACAAGAGGGAGGAGGAGGGATGAAACCCAAAGAGGTTCGGGCCCTGCGACCATCTCCACAGCGATCGCGACCATCGTCACAGCGATAGCCGCACTGATCCTGGCGATCAAGCCATAGCCCGAAGAGGGGCCGGAAGTAGCGTTAGTACCTCCGGCCCCACCCTCTAGGGTCACACCCGATCCAGCATGAAATCAACCAACTACGCGGGCGCGGCCACGATGGGCCTCACCGCTGTACTCGCGTTCGTCGGCGTATCCCCCGTAATCGTGGGACTCGTCGCTCTGACCGCCGGCTTTGTCGTGCTCACGGGCACGTTCGCGAAGGGAGCGGCGAAGTGATCGAGTACCTGTCGCGCGCGCAACTCGCCGAACGCATCGGTGTCGCAGTGGGGACGCTTTCCAGGTACAAGCTCCCGGAACCTGACGCGATGGTCGGGACGACGCGGGGGTGGCTGCCGGAGACAGTAGACGCGTGGAACGAGGGACGGCCCGGCAAGGGGAATTGGCGATGAACGAGGCTGGACCTTCGATCATCGATCTGATTGTTCTCGGTGCGACGCTGGCTACGGCTGCGTTTACCGGATGGGCCGTGTACCAGCGATGGCGCTACACGCCCAGGCCGTTCTGGAAGGAACCGGTCGTGTGGGGCGTGAGCTTCTCAGGCGAGGGCACCGATCAGATGCGCTCGATCGTCACATGGAGCATCGAGAACCGCGGCGATGCATCCGCGTACGACGTGGCGATTGGCGTGGCAATCCGAGGTGCCCGCTGGAATCCTCAACCTGGGGCCGCTCAGGTCGGCCCATCCGGCGAGGTCCAGGTGAGTATTGGCACGCCGGCATCCGGAGATAACGGCTACGAGTCTGGCGAGTACATTGACACGAGGACAGTACTGTGGCACCCGCACCTTGTGCGCGTCCAGTGGCGGCAGCATCCCAATCTCGGGCGCCTGCGCCGGAAATCCTGGCAGCTTCCCGACCCGAATGAAGGCTCCGGCGTCCGCAACCTCGGTGGACCTGGCACCTAATCGCTCGGTTCCTGATCGAGCGCGGTCGGGTCCATCCGGGCGAGTCGCCTGATCGTGTCGAGGGCTCGGTCGAGCGAGAGGAGGTCGTAGTCCACGCGCCAGTGCTTCATCGGTCGTGTCCTGTCCGGTTGATTCGTGTGCGGCCCGCTTCCGACGCTCGGCCCGCCACTTCGCTCGCATCCGCGCGAGGTCGAGCATCCCGACCTCGATAGCTCCGGCGGCGACGGCGGCCGCTCGGCGTGGACGAGTCACGTCGTACTGCCGCTTCACGTCATCGTCGAGGTACTGAATCCACGAGCGGCGAAGGCCGATCCGGTCCGCCATGGCGTCCAACTCCTCGCGAGTGTCGGCCTGCATGTGGCACCACTCGCCGGTCACGCTGCGTGCGCCGTTCGGGACGGTGGCCTTCCTGAACATGTCGTCCACGTAGACGCTCACCGCTCCGACTCCTGTTCGCTGGGTTTGTGATTGCCGCACCTATCGACCGCGCAAGATCCGGGAGCCTCGTCGTGGGTGCACCAGCCCTCCATCGGGCCATGATCATTGGTGATCTGTTCCGAGGGTTCGTGCTTCTGATCGGTCATCTGAGTCCCTTCAGCTGAGTGGGGTGCCCGTGCTCACCGTTAGCGAACACGGGCAAGTAGGTGATGGGGTGCCCCCCTAACCTGATGCCATGACAGACGCCAATGAGCCGGCCGACGAAGGCACGGAAGACGAGAACGACACCCCGGAGTACAACCTCGGAGATCCCGATGCGCCCAAGCGGGACTACGGGGACGACACGACAAACCGGATCGCTCGACTCACCATTGATGAGCTTGACGAGATCTTGAAAGACGAAGACCATCCGGATCACGAACCGGCAAAGCGGTTCGCTGCTCTGCTGATGGCGCCGGTCCGTCGGTCAGTCGAACGACTGCTCGAGACGTCGGTCGAACCGGTCAACAAGATGTTGCGAGAAATCGCCAAGCCTTACGACGAGCAGTTCAGCAAGATTCTGGAGGCGATGAAGGGCACTTCGTCGGTCTCTGGATTCAAGCCCCCGAAGATCGGTGGCGGTGTGACACCACCACCAACGCCACCGCCCGCTTCGCTCACAACAGCATCGGTGACGTCAGCGATTGCGGCGCGTTCGAGGGAGATCGATGATGCGGCATTCGATCTGATGAAGCGGCAGATCGAGGTAATGACGGAAGCACTCGAGCACTCCAAGCAGATCGCCGAAGAAGAACGCACCGACCGGCGTGCGGCTGAGACGGTCGCGCGATCAGCTGCGCGGGGTGCGTGGGCTGCCGCGATTATCGCCGGGGTGGGCGTGCTAGTCGCGGCGGTGGGGATCGCCGTGACTGCAGTTCTGAGCGCGCCCGGCGTTGTCGACTCTGGGGTGCCACACGTACCGAGCGTGTCGGTGACGCTTGCCCCATGATCACGTTTTGATGAATCCGGACACGCTGACGTCGTACGCGTACGACTCATCGGTGTCCCGGTAGACGGGCCGGATCTCGACTGTGGGGGCGGGGATGTGGTCGACCTCGCCCATGACGAATGCCCATGCTTCGGCGAGGGTGTTCGTGAGTGTGGCTCTCCGGATGAAGATCGAGGTGTTTTCGGTGGCGCCGCTCACTGTTCCTCTTCGTGGTGGGGCCGATACGCTCGGCGGACGTACTGGGGAAGGAGAACGCGTGGATTGGACGCTCTTGTGGACCGGAGTCGGCGCGGTCGCCGCGCTGGGGGCTGCCGCGTTGGCATGGGCGCAGGCACGCGAAGCGCGAAGCGCCAGAAGCGAGGCGCTCGAGGCGCAGGTTGAGGCGCGTCTCGCGCGGGATGCCGCGCAGACTGCGCGAGACGACGCCAACCGAATTGCGAGCGAGGCGCGGCAAGAACTCGCGCGCTCGGCATCAGCTCTCGAGCGAGCGAATGAGATTGCTGAGTCCTCGCGTCCGCGCCCCATCGTCAAATGGGAAGTGAGCCGCATTGACCGAGACAAGTACGTAGCGGTCAACGTGGGGATGTTGATTGCCGAGAATGCCCGTATCGAGCAGGCGGGTGGACACGTGTTCGCGTTGCAGGATGGCGTGCAAGATATCTCCCCCGGCGACAGCCTGTCGTTCGCGGTTGCTCGGCCCGGGGGCACGACGCCCCGTGTTCGGATGAAATGGGATGGCGGTTCCGTAGAGCTGAACATCCCATGACCGTTACCCCTACACCGCCCCCGACGCCGTTGCCCGTCTTGGTGACAAACGATCCGAGCCTTTTCGATTGGGTGACTGGCATCCTCATTCCGGTACCTGCCCTCATTCTTGCCGCGGTCGGTCTACTCATGGCCATCACCGCGCGCATGCGAGAGGCCGCAGCCGAGGCGAGGGTCCAAGAGCTCGAGCAACGCGATGCGCGCCGAGTCATCGGAGAGAAACTCCGCGTCTATTCCAACATTCGAACCGAAGGAGGGCAGATGGGCGCCGCCGAGCTCGACGGGTTCGTTGACGCTCTCCGGCAGGGGGGTGGCGCGGCCAACCTCGCGCAGTGGATCGCGGAACGTCATAATGCGATCGACCCGAATCGGGCAGACGACACGACGGACGAAGCCGCTTTGAAGGGTGCCCGATACCTGCTCAACTTCGAATTAAGCGATCGCATCAGCCATTGGGTCACGACCGGTGAAACGCTCACCGGTCGAGCCGCCGATGCCAGCGAGCCCGACCAGCGGGGGCGCGCTTAGCGGTAACCCCCCGGAAACATCCCGCGCGGGGACGTGGGTGCATGCGTCGCAGCACGGGCCGAGGCCCTTCATTCGCTTCCACGCGCACCGTCCCGTTGTGTCGTCGCATGTTCGGCAGAGGCCGGGGATTTCCATGGGGCCAACCTACTTCGACGCGCCAGAGGCGTTACCAGCGCCGATACGGTGGGCACAGGCCGCAAACTGAACTCGCAGCGGGTCCCGTCGCGACGTCGAAGTGGGTATTGAATGAGACGCAGGCGACGTGCTTTGAGTGTCGGTGCTCGTCGGTAGCGTCCGCACCATGAGCTGGGACTGGTTGGGGCCGACGATCGCGGTCGTCGCAGCACTCTTCACCGGGTGGCAGGCTTGCGAGGCCCGTCGGGCACGCTCGGATGCGAAGCGATCCGCGACCGAGGCAGAAGCGCATGAACGTCGTGCAGTCGAGGCGGACGAGCGCATCGCCGCCGCGATGGAAGACATGGCTGCGCGTGCACGTCGTGACGACGAAGATCGTGCGAAGTACAGAAACCCGTGGACGATGATGCCGCAGTACGTGAAGAGCGGGAAGTCTTTTAAGTTCCATCTCGGCGGCGACGAGACGGTCAGCGATGTGCGCATCGAGATCGACGACCACCACACGAGGACGAGTAAGTTCAGATTCGTGAAGCCCGACGCGGAAACGATGCGACCGTGCGAATCGGTGACGTTGAACTGGTGGCAGTCGATGGCTGCTTCGCAGATTTCCGCCGAGCTCCGCTGGGAGCGCCCGAACGGCGAGAAGCATCACTCGGTGATGACGCTTGATTGAGGCAGCGATGACACAGGCGACTTGCGGTGCGCTGTCGGCGGTCTTCCCGCTCATCCTCGTGACTCTGGCAATCGAGCATCCGCGGGTGCTTCGCCATGTTCAGCGCAACGGCCCGGTTCTGAACAACATCATCGGCTACGGCATGACAGCGTCGCTCGCCGGACTCGTCGCCTCGATCATCGGCGTACAGATCGACGGGCTGCCATTCTTCGTTTCGATCTTCGTGTGGATATTCTTCGGCGGCAGTGTGCTCGTGATCGCGCTCGTGCTGGTCTCGATCGTGCAGTTCGAGCATGAGGAACATGAGGAGCATCTTCAGCGGGAGCGCGAAGCGCTCGAGCACCGGCGACTCGCGCAACTCGAAGCGGAACGTCGATCCCGGGTTTGGTGGCGACGACTGCTGCAAATCTCGCGCCAGCGCTTCCTGCGACCCAGCTCCTCGGCGGCCAGGTCGACAGCTGCTCTGTGCGGCGCCGCTGCGAAGTCAGCCCCCTCGAGAAACTTCGCGCCGAACGCGATCGCGGAATGGCACGGAGCCGCCGATGGAGGCGGGTCGGGACGCGGCTCGAGCCACGGCGGGCGTCGCTGCGCGTAGCGCGCCCCTGATCGCGCCACCGCCCGCAGAGGAGTGACTATTGAGCCGGCGAGGCGGCCGCCACGGACCGCTTGCGAGCCGTGCGGGATCAGAGATTCTCGACCTGCCGGCCCGAGCCAGGCGGGTACTCGCGTGAGACACGAAAGGACTCCGTTGGCCCCAGTCGAAGAACTGGACAGCGTCAACTCGACCCAGGGGTCCCTCCCACGTCAGTAAAGCAACGCGTCAGCACATCTGGGAGGCTCAGTCAGAACGCACGCGTCGCTAGCTCCGTAAGCAGTTACACGCCGACTGCGCGCCTGCTGTGAAGTTCTTGGACGGTTTCCGCAGGACCCAGGTCGAGGGCTACGCGTGGTCGTAGACCTCGCCGAACTGGCGCTCGATCGCGAGGATATGGAACGTCGCATTGCTGCGAACCCCGACCATGGGCAACTTCCCCGAGTACCGGAAGACGTGCACCTTGGTGGTGTCCTCGAAAGCGCTCGGCATCTTGAACTTCAGCTTCTCAACGGGCAGGAGTTCGAACCCCTGTGCGTGACGCCCTGACATTTTGAGCTGAGACCAAGGCACGGAGGCCAGCTCCTGGAGTCGCTCGGCGAACGCGGACCGCTGGTCTTTCGTTAGATCCGGGTTCTTGACGTCGTGCGGAGTGCGGATGTGCTCTAGGCAGAAAACGGGCCTCAGCTTGTCCGACGACGTCGGCTCCTCTACCGGAAGCTCCTTCGCAGCGAACTGCGGCTTGCCCTTTGCCTTCCCGGCCATCAGACCGGGATGGCGCCGCTATACAGGCCTCGGAAATATCCGAACATGCTGTCCGTCGTGATCTCGGTGCCGCGCTCATCAGGCGCGAACGCGTTGCGCCAGGGCGACTCTGAATGAGTCATCTCGCGGAGCTTCCACGCAGAACGAGAGCCGAAAGTGATCCAGATAGACGCGAGAAAGTCGTTGAGCTGCTGAGAGAAGGTGCCGAAGTCGAACTCAGGATCGGCGGGGATGGGAGAAGACCCGAAGTCCTTGTACTGGTGGTATACGTCGGGGACGACGGGGCCGTGCGCCCAGGCTTCCACGCGGTTCGAGAAGAGGGGCGTCCCGTTAGTCTGGGCCAGATAATGGCCCTGTGCGTAGTACAGAAGCTTCTGGAGCTTCAAATTCGACATGACGCCCTCGTCGTCCATGCCCGAGTAGGCCACAAACCAGCGAGCGACCTGTCGCGCGTCAACGCTGTCATGTGTCACGCTCCTACCCCCTATCTCGCACGTTATCACTCACACGTAGCTGTAACGCAGCACTGAGTGTCGCAGTTCCCTCGGACATCAAGCGCCAGCGGCGAGGAGAGGGGGCGCGGCATCTCGTCCCACATGCGGCCGCCGCGGTCGCGGCAGCACGCATCGCAACGGTCAGCCACAACTGCCACCGCTCCCTCCCCTCCCCACCCACCCTCTTCCTTGACCCCCGCCCCACCGCTCCCCTAGCGTGAGGCTCAGGCTCAACGGTCGCGTTTCGCGGTCGGTCACGGGGATGGGCACGGGATGCCGAGCAGCGTCGCGCGTTCGACGGTGTCGGCACGACACTGGGGGAATACATGCGACGAGTTCGCCGCACGCTGATCGAGCCGCGCCTGGGGATGCCGGAGGGCCCTCACGCTGCAGCCACCTCGACGAGCAACCGCCTCCCGCTGGCGGTGTGGATCACCACAGCCCTCCTGCTGCTCGCGCTGCTGCTGGGCGCATCGCCGGCAGACGCGGCCTCGTCCTTCACCAAGGCGCCGACGCCGACGATCTCGGGCACCACGACGGTGGGGCAGACGCTCACCGTCGTCCCGGGCACCTGGTCGCCAACGCCGAAGCTCAGCTACCGCTGGTACCGCAGCGGGTCCGCCATCAGCGGCGCCACCTCGAAGACCTACAAGCTCACCACCGCGGATGCCGGCAAGAAGATCACCGTGAAGGTGACGGCCAAGCGCAGCGGCTACACCACCACGACCAGAACGAGCTCGTCCAAAACGATCAGCGCGACCTTCAAGACCGCGCCCACCCCGACGATCTCGGGCACGACGACCGTCGGCCAGACGCTCACCGCCGTCCCCGGCACCTGGACACCCACTCCCACGAAGCTGAGCTACCGCTGGTACCGCAGCGGGTCGGCCATCTCGGGCGCCACCGCGAAGACCTACAAGCTGACGGCATCCGACGCCGGTAAGAAGATCACCGTCGCCGTGACCGCCACCCGCAGCGGGTACGCCACCACGCGCAAGACGAGCGCCGCCAAGACCGTGTCGGCCGTCTTCACCACCACGCCGACGCCGACGATCTCGGGAACGCCGTCCGTCGGTCAGACCCTCACGGCCGTTCCGGGCACCTGGTCGCCGACACCGACCACGCTCGCCTACCGCTGGTACCGCAACGGCTCCGCACTCTCGGGCGCCACCGCGAAGACCTACACGCTCACCGCCTCGGATGCGGGCCAGGAGCTGAAGGTCAAGGTCACCGCCAGCCGCAGCGGCTACGCGACGGCGAGCAAGATCAGCGCGGCGAAGACGATCGAGGCCGTCACCGACGTCATCGAGGTGACCGGCCCGATCACCGACGCCCAGACGTGGGATGCCGGCGCCGGCAGCGTCTATGTCGTGCGCGAGACGGTCAACATCTCGGCGACGGGCTCCCTCACCATCGCGGCGGGAACGGTCGTGAAGTTCGCCGCCGGCGCCGGGCTCAGTGGCGAGGGCGCACTCACGGTCGCGGGAACGGCCGCAGCTCCCGTGGTGCTCACCGCGCTCGGCGACACGTCCGTGCGCGGCGACATCCTCGACGAGGATCACCCCTGGCCCGTCTCGGCCGGGTGGTGGAGCGGGATCGAGGTCGGCACGGCCGACATCCGCCATGCCAGCGTCCGCTACGGAGACGTGGCGGTGACCAGCGTCGGCACTGGCGCGCGCGTTGTCGATTCTCGCTTCATCGACGCGGGGATGACGCTCCACGGCGGCTCGGGCAACGTCGCGGCCGAGCGCAACACCGTCACCGACAGCCCCCGCGCCGCCATCACGGTGACCGGCGCCCCGGGCACGATCGTCGTGCGCGGCAACACCGTCGCCCGCAGCGGCGAGGTCGGCATCGACGTGACCGACGGCACGGCGTGGAACGTCGAGGGCGCGACCTCGGTGACCGTCGAGAACAACGCCGTCACCGGCTCGGACGAGGAGGCCATCGTCCTCACCTCGAACCGCCTCGTCGGCGCGCAGCTGACGGGGAACACCGGCTCCGGCAACAAGGGCAACTGGCTCACGGTCGCCGGGCAGCTGTCGGCGAACTGGACCTGGACGCCCGCGCCGAACGGCCTCGCCCTCGCGATCAAGAGCGTCAACGGCGACTTCGGCGGACTCACGGTGCCCGAGGGCACGACGCTCACCCTCGGCGCCGGCACCGTGCTGAAGGTGAAGAACGGGGACTGGTGCCGAGGCTGCTCCGACGCGAACAACGTCCTCTTCAGCGTCGACGGGAGCCTCGTCACCCAGGGCACCGCGGCACAGCCGGTCGTCCTCACGACCGACACCGACGACACCCGCGGCGGCGACTCCAACGGCGACGGCGCCGCCACTGCGCCGACGCCGGGCATGTGGCGCTACGGCGTGGCCGTCGCGACCGCCGACATCCGTCACACGGTCTTCCGCTACGGCAGCCTCGCGGCGGGCGGAAACGGAACGGGCGCCCGGGTCACGGACTCCCGCTTCGAGTACGCGGGCCTCGCCGTCCACGGCGGGTCGGGCAACGTGCTGGTGGAACGCAACACCGTGCTCGACAGCCCCGGCGACGGCATCACGGTGGCCGGCGCCTCGGGCACCATTGCGGTGCGCGGCAACACCGCCACCCGCAGCGAGGGTGCGGGGATCACCGTGACCGACGGCCGTGGGTGGAGCTTCGAGGGTGCCACCTCCGTGACCGTCGAGAACAACACGGCCACCGGCTCCGGCGGCGAAGCCGTGGTCGTGGCATCCGATCGGCTCGTCGGCGCGCAGCTGACGGGTAACACCGGCTCGGGCAACAAGGGCAACTGGCTGACGGTCGCCGGCCGCGTGTCGGCCGACTGGGACTGGACCCCGTCCACCGCGACCAACGGACTGGGGCTCACGATCAAGAACGTCAATGAGACCTATCGCGGACTCACCGTCGCCGAAGGCAGCACCCTGACCCTCCGCGCCGGCACGGTCCTGAAGCTCGCGAACGGAACGTGGTGCGGAGGCTGCACCGACGCCAACAACGTCGAGTTCGCCGTCGAGGGCAGCCTCGTCACCCGCGGAACGACGAGCAAGCCCGTGGTGCTCACCACCGCGACCGACGACGCGCACGGTGGCGACTCCAACGGCGACGGCACCGCGACGACCGGAGCCGACAGCGGATGGCGCTACGGCCTGAGCGCCGTCACCGCCGATCTGCAGCACACCGTCATCCGCTTCGGGAACCTCACGATCGCCAGCGGCGGCAGCCTGGCATCCGACGACCTCACCCTCGACAACGAGCAGGAGGTCTGCCTGTCCGTGGGAGACGACGTCACCGGCTCGTTCCGAGGAAAGGTACTCGGATGCGACGTCGGGGTCCGGGCCGTCGACGCGTTCGACGCTCGGCACACGGACTGGGGCGCACAGAGCGCACCCGGGATCGACGGCAACCCGATCGTCGAGGGTCCGGTCGACGTGTTCCCGTGGGTCGGCGCGCCCACGCCCGCCCCGATCACGACGCCGATCACGCCCCAGCCCGTGCTGATCGACGACGAGTGCAAGGACTACCTCCTGTTGGGCATGCGCGGCTCGGGGCAATCGGCATCCGATCTGCTCGGACCCGAGGTGCGCGCGATGTGGTCGAAACTGCGCGTCGGGAGCGTAGGCGACCCGCTGCCCGAAGACGCGACGTTCGGCGCGATCGGCGTCGCCTACGAGGCCAACGCCGTACCGATCTTCGGCACGAGCGGCCGTAACGTCTGGCAGCACCTCGGCGACATCGCGCAGTACACGCCCGGCGCGTGGGACGGTGCCGTGAAGCTCATCGTGCAGATCCAGGAGGCGGTCGACGAGTGCGGTGAGTCCGGTCAGACCCTCATCATCGCGGGCTACTCGCAGGGGGCCTGGGCCGCGCACGCCGCACTCTCCTACCTGGGCGCGATCGACTCGCCCCTCCTCGACCACATCGGCGCGGTCGGACTCATCGCCGACCCGCTACGGTCGAAGATCTTCGACTTCCCGAACTCCGCGATCGCCGAGGCCGGC
Organism: Candidatus Microbacterium phytovorans; assembly: GCA_029202445.1. Lineage (NCBI taxonomy): Bacteria > Bacillati > Actinomycetota > Actinomycetes > Micrococcales > Microbacteriaceae > Microbacterium > Candidatus Microbacterium phytovorans. Next base: position 296,348 of record CP119321.1, on the reverse strand, counting down.
GACGGCGTCGCGCACACGTGGGTCGGCGCGGCGGGACTAACGTGGATGGAGTGGGTCCGTGCCTCGGCAGCGAATCTGGACAAGTTCCCGACCGTGCCCCAGGTGCAGATGAACGACTTCAGCTATCCCTCCGGCCTCATCTCAGACACGCGAGAGCTCTGCGGTCAGGGAGACGCGGTGTGCGACACGAGCTGGATTCTTACCTTCCCGCGTGTGCTCGACGTGGGCGGCTACTTCCAGGACGGCATGGGAATCCACTCGTCGTACACCGATGACGGCGGCTCGGTCTACTCCCCCGCCGAGTCGCTGGGGTTCGACGTTCGCGAGGCGCTCGGGCCGTGAGCTGACGGCCAGTCACCGGCATCCGCTCGCCCGTCAGCCGCGACGCGACCACACGGTGTCGTGCACGGCGACGACGATCCCGTGACCGAGGAGCGCCGGCACGAACGCGCCGATCGCGACCCCGGCCATGGATGCCGTGAACGTCAGCGACGCATCGAATCCCACCAGCAGCCCGACCCACACCGCCGCGCCCACGCTGAGAATCAAGACGAGCACGGCGATCGCGTAGAGCCAGGCGATCGGCTGCGGCAACGGCGGACGTGGGGTGGTCGCGTGAACGCTCATGGTCTGCTCCGATCGAGGGCGAAGGTGTCACTGCCGACCATAGCGAGGCGCGCATCGGAGCCGCCGGAAGAAGAGGAGGCGGGGCCGGCGAGCGCCGGTCCCCCGCCTCCCGGCTGGCCCCGGGGGGAAGGACAGCCCGAGGCCCGTCACGCGTGAGGGAGGACGCGGAGACGAGCACATTTCTGGGCTTCTTTAGTTCGTTCTCGAACGAATAACTAGACTGTACCTACCAAAGATCAGATGCGCAAGAAGTTCGTTCGCGGACGTAGTGTTGTGCTCGTAGCCAAGGGCGGAGGAACGACATGTCGACGAACCGTGGTCCCGGATTCGTGTCCCAGGCCGAGTACGAGCATGCGACGCAGGACGTCCTCGCGCGCTACGAGGGCTCCCTCGACCGCGACTCGTTCCGCGCCGTCTGGCTCCTCCATCAGGCCGCCGATGCCGCCCGGTCATTCCAGACGGCCAACGTACTCGACGAGTACGGCCTCTCCTGGCCGCAATTCGAAGTGGTGTGGAACCTCTGGCTGTTCGGCGAGCGGGATGCCGGTTGGGTGGCGCAGGCGGCCATGGTCTCCAAGTCGGGACTGACGACCATCCTGGCGCAGCTCTCCGCACGCAACCTCGTCACGCGGCGCGGCGACCCGGACGACGCCCGGCGGAGCCTCGTGCGACTCAGCGACGAGGGCGACCGCATGATGCTCGACCTCTTCCGCCTGATGAACACGGTGGAGAAGCAGTTCGCCTCCGCCCTGGACGACGACGGCAAGCGCCACCTCGCCGACCTCCTCAGCGCACTGCTCGCCGGGTGGGAAGACCGGCGCGCGCAGCCGTAGCCCTCCTCCCCCACCCGTCCTGACGGCCGAGTCGGCATTTTCCGCAGCCGACCGTCAGATTCTCGCCTCACCGTCGTCCTCTCTCCTGAGGAGAGGGGAGGCTCCGTGGCTTCGGCATCCCATCGTGACGCCCGGCCGGCGTTGGCGCGTGCGCTGCGCCTCGGCGACGTCATCCGCGTATCGATCTCGTCGGTGACGCCGGCGTCGTCGGTCGTGGTGATCCTGCCCGCCGTACTGTTCGCCTTGCACTGGGGAGCGCCTATCGCCCTCCTGGCTGCCGGACTCCTATGCGTCCCTCTCGCCTACTGCTACTCGTCGCTCGGCCGTCGGTTCCCCAGCGCCGGCGGCGAGTACGCCTTCGCCCGACGGCTCCTCGGAACCGGCGTCGCCCGCGCGACGTGGGCGGTCACGATCGTCGGGCTCGTCCTGGCGATCGCCGCGATGATCCAGGGGGCGGCGGGGCTGCTCTCCGGCATCCTCGGACCTGGCACCGAGACGTGGTCGGCGCTGGGGCTGTGCGCCGCGGTGGCGCTCGTCGCTCCCCAGCACGTGCGACTCGGCGCGCGCATCACCTCCGTGATGCTGTTCATCGAGATCGTCGCCGTGCTCGGGATCACCGCCGTGGGGATCATCGCGTTCGTGAACTCCGAGGCATCCGTCGGCAGCTGCCTCGACGTGGCACGGTCATCGCTCTCGACGCTCGATCCGGGCGTGGTCTTGGCGTTCGTGGCGGTCGCGTACTTCGCGTTGGCGGGCTTCGGGTCGGCGGTGATTCTCGGCGAGGAAGACCTCGACGCCGGTCGGCTCGCCGCCCGCGCCGTCGGGTGGACCCTCGCCTTCACGTTCGTGCTCGAGTTCGTGCCGCTCCTGGCGCTTCTGCTCGGCAACTGGTGCGGCCCGGTCCCGCCGGATGCCGAGGGCGGACTCCTCACGGCACTGTCGGGGTTCCACGCGTCTCCCGCACTTCAGGCCGCCGTCCTCGGCAGCGCGGCCATCGCGTGCCTCAACGCCGCGATCGTCATCGCCATGCAAGGCGCGCGCATCATCTTCTCCGCGGCGCGCGACCGCGTGCTGCCCGCCGCGGCCTCGCGACGACTGAGCCGGGTGCACCAGAGCACCCGCGCGCCCCTGACCGCGACGATGCTCCTCGTCTCGGTCGCCGGCGCCGCCGCGCTCCTCCTTCCCGGCGACCGCGTGATCACCGTCGCGAGTGCGGCGCTCATCGTTCCCCCCGCCGTGGTCGCGGCGAGTCGGATGGCGTGGAGCGGAGGTTCATCCGGCGTGTTCCGTCGCTGGGTCGTGCCGGGGCTGGCCCTGCTCGCGCTCGGCCTCGTCGCCGCGTTCGGGGTCATCGCCGCCCCCTGGCCGTTCGCCGTCCCCGCTGTCGCGTGGCTCGTCGGGCTCGGCTACGACCGATGGCACCGGCACCGCTCAGCCCGGAAAGCGACGCCCCTCGACCCGTGACGTCACGGGTCGAGGGCGCTATCGTCAGATGAGAGCGTTCTCATCTGGGAAGGGAGCCCGTGGCCAGAACGATCCGCGTCGCGGGCGTGCCCGCCGACTTCCGCGTGCCTCGCGGATGGCCGGTGCCGACCGATCGCTGGATCCGCACGAACGCGTTCTGGGTGCCGCCGGCCGACTGGACACCCACAACCCACCTCCGACCCGCGCCCCGCGGGTGGCGATTCTGGCAGCCCAACCCCCTCTGGTCGCAGAGCCAGGCGCAGCTCTACCGGCGAGCGCGCATCTGGCTGTACGCCGGTTTCACGCTGATGCTCCTCGGGGTCGGCTCCCGGATCCTCGGCAGCGTGACGCGGGACGACGCATTCGCCCTCCTCTCGTTCGCCCTCCTCGGCGTCGCCCTGGCGAGCTACATCGTGCACGCCGTCGTCTGGGCCCGCATCACGCGCGGCACCCTCCAGCGGTTCGCCGAGATCGCCGAGGAGAGCCGGCGCCGGTACCTCACGCGCGAGTATCAGCGCTATCTCCTGGATGCCGGATGACCCTCGACGAAGCACGCACCTGCCTGGGCCTCGACCGCGACGCGAGCACCAGCGACATCCACCGGGCGTTCCGCGCACGGGCACGCGAGGTCCATCCCGACCGTCACCCCGGCGCGCACGACGCCGACCGCGCACGGCTCGCGAGCGAGTTCGACCGCGCACGGGCCGCCCGCGACGCGCTGCTCTCGTGGGCCGCGCTCGCACCGGCGTCGCCGGGTGGGGCGTCGGGTGCGGCGTCGGGGCGGGAGGCTGCGCGGGGGCCGGAGGATGCATCGCACCGCGCGTCATCGGCATCCTCACCCGCGGACGCGCCCTCGCACCCGGAAAAGGCCCCGACCGATCCCCCGCCGCGCCGGCGCGCCCGTCCGCGCACGAGCGAAACCCGACGTCCGGAAGCGGCGCCCCGCGTGACGATGCGGTTCGAGGAGTTCGTCGCCTTCACGGATGCCGCGGGGTTCGGCATCGGCAGACGTTCGCGGCGCTGGATCGACTGGCCGCGCGTCATCGCCTGGTCGAGCGTCGGCGTCCTCGCCGCCGCGATCGCCGTCGCGGCCGCGTTCACTGCACTGCTCTAGCCCGCGCGCGGGGCGCGGGTGCGCGGGTGTCGGTGGGTGTGGGTGCGCCACCCGGCGCGGGTGCCACACGCGAGTGCGCCACGTGGATGCCACACGCGGGTGCGCCACCGCCCGACGCGCGCCACCCACCCGGATGCCAAAACTGCGGAGATATGCACGATCGCGGACGCCGCGGCATCCGGGGCTCCGCGATCCTGCACATCTCCGCAATCCTGTCCCGGGAGGCGCCGCACGTGGGTGCGCTACCGGCCGTAGTGCCCGACGCGGGTGCCACCCGCCCACGCGGGTCCCACCTGCCACCACGGATGCCAAAACTGCGGAGATATGCACGATCGCGGACGCCGCGGCATCCGGGGCTCCGCGATCCTGCACATCTCCGCAATCCTGCCCCGGGCACACGCGAAGATCGCCCCGGAGCCGAAGCTCCGGGGCGATCATCAGTGCGTTCTCGGTTCCTGTGTCGGTTCCTCTTCCGAGGTTCTTTCGTTTCCGTTTTCCTTCGCGAGACCAAAGATACTCAGCCCCGAATCCGCGTCAATACTTCGCCCGAAAGTCACCTCTCGTTCACGTTGAAGGTGAAACTGGGGCCCTCCTCGCGCGCAGGATCATCCTTCCGATGGATGCCGATGCGACCCGCGGGCGACGCGGCATCCGCGTGCGGATTCGTACCGTCGAATCATGGCCACCGCGACCGTTCCACTCCCGCTCTCCCCCGCCCGATCCGCCCGGACGGTCGCTGCTCGCGGGGCGTCGGCGACGGTCGCGGCGGTGCTGTCGATCCTCGGCAGCATGGCAGCCATCGGCATCGCCGCGCTCGGCCTGCTGGTGGTGCCGGTCGCAGCGCTGGTCGTGTTCGGGCCGGTGTTGCTCGACCTGCTGCGCTGAGGGCGGGTGCGTTTCGTCTCGCTGCGCTCGCTCAACGACCGGCCAGGGGACGCGGGGGTACGTTTCGTCTCGCTGCGCTCGCTCAACGACCGGCCAGGGGACGCGGGGGTACGTTTCGTCTCGCTGCGCTCGCTCAACGACCGGGGCTCCTCCGCTCGCTCAACGACCGGGGCACCTTCGCTCGCTCAACGACCGGGGCACCTTCGCTCGCTCAACGACCGGGGTGGACGCGGCGGGTGCGTTTCGACTCGCTGCGCTCGCTCAACGACCGGGGCTCCTGCGCTCGCTCAACGACCCCGGGGGCACCGCCCGACCGGGGGCGTCAGTGCTCGCCGACGAGCTTCAGGCCCACGACGCAGCCGACGAGACCGAGGATGAGCAGGGTCTTCACGATCGAGAAGTCCTCGTCGCCGGTGATCATCGCCCACGCGACGGTGAGCGACGCACCGATCCCCACCCAGACGGCGTAGGCCGTACCGGTGGAGATGTCGCGCATGGCCCACGCGAGACCGCCCATGCTGGCGGCGAGCGCGACGCCGAAGACGACCGTCGGCCACAGGCGCGTGAAGCCTTCGGACTTGCCGAGCGACGTGGCCCACACGGCCTCGAGCACTCCGGACACGATGAGGATGACCCACGACATGACGAGCTCCTTGGCCAGTCTTGTCGCTCACCGGGTACTGATCCGTCGTCCGGGGACCCTGTCGAGGTCCGCGATCGAGGCTACCCGAGCGCCCTGATCACCGCCTGTGCACCGACAGCCACCGCCAACCTCAGGGCGCGGCGACGAGGAAGAGGCCGTCGAGGAGCCCCGGATTGTGCGCGTGGACCAGCACCCCGAACACGACGGCGTCGAACAGCAGGTGCACCGTCACGACGTAACCGAGCGATCGGGTGCGCAGGAAGATGATCGCCTGGAGCAGCGCGAACGGGATGGTGAGCACCGGTCCCCACGCCTGGTACCCGAGCTCCCACAGGAACGACACGAACACGATGGCCTGCAGCACGTTCGCGGTCGCGTCGGCCAAGTGACGGCGCAGCAGCACGAAGCACGTGCAGATGAAGAACAGCTCGTCCCAGATGCCCACGGCTCCCACGCCGACGAACAGCCGCGCGATGAGGTCGGGCGTGTCCACCACCGGCCAGTTCTGATAGACGCCGGAGGTGATGAAGTAGAAGGGCAGGATCAGCCAGCCGAGCACGAGCACGGCACCGAGCCACGCCCACTGCCAGCCGCGCCACCGTCCGCCGCCGCGCCACGGGAAGCGGATGGCGTGGTCGCGGTAGAACCACCGCGACAGCGCGTACGGCACGACGACGGCACCGCCCAGGGCCAGCGTGAATCGCAGCATGGCGAGGTTGTCGAGCTCGGCCTTCAACGGCACCGAACTCACGATCAGCAGCCCCACGGCGATGAGCGAAAGGTCGCGGGTGAGCGACGGACCGGCATCCCTCACGCGTCCACGCTCGCGAGCGAGGGCGATCCCGAGCCCCGCGGCGAGCAGCAGCCACCCGAGCCACGGCAGCAGCAGCACGAAGAACGCCGGTGCCGCCAGGCACACGAGGAGGGCCGGCACGACGTCGAACGAGACGATCGGACGAGGGGATGCCGGGGCGCGTTCGATCACGGCGCCATCACCCCCGGGGACGGCGCCGGTAGGCGAGGTCGCGGATCTCCCGGCCCTTCGCGAGCCCCTTGCGTTCGAAGGCGGTCATCGTGCGCCCCGCGAACCGCGGTGCCCACTCCCCCTCGAAGTCGGGAGTGAACACGTCGGCATCCGAGAGCACGTCGCGCATCTGCAGCGCGTAGTCCTCCCAGTCGGTCGCGAGCCGCAGCACGCCACCGTCGCGGAGCGCCCGAGCCGCCTGCGGCACGAAGGCGGGCGCGATCAGGCGACGCTTGTTGTGCTTCGCCTTGTGCCACGGGTCGGGGAAGAAGACCCAGATCTCATCGACCGACCCCTCGGGCAGGAGGTGCTCCAGCACTTCGGGGGCGTTCGCCTCGACGAGCCGGAGATTGTGCACGCCGGCGCGGTCGGCGTCGAGCATCGCGCGCGCGAGCCCTGCGCGGAACACTTCGACGGCGAGGAAGTCGATCTCGGGCTGCGCGCCGGCGGCGTGGACGATCGCGTGCCCCTGACCCGATCCGATTTCGACGATCAGCGGCGCGACACGTCCGAACACGGCCCCGGGATCGACCGTCGACCCGGGAAGGACGCTCGTGGATGCCGCGTCGCGCTCGACCGGAAGGAGATACCGTCCCGACAGTTCCTCCCACGCCCGGTCCTGCGCGTCGCTCATGCGCCCGCTGCGGCGCACGAAGGAGACGGGCTTGTCGCGGTAGCGGGGGGCGGCCGGGGACGGTTCGGGCTCGGTCACCCGTCCAGGCTACCCAGCCACAGGGCCGGCCACTGGACTAGCCGGTGCACCAACCACAGCGCCGCCGCCCGTGTCAGCCGTCGACCGTGACGAAGTCGATGAGTTCCTCGACGCGGCCGAGCAGCGCTGGATCGAGGTCGCGGTAGCTGTGGACCCGGCCGAGGATGCGCTGCCAGTTGCGCGCGAGGTCGACGGGCGTCTCGGCGGGCCACCTGAGCGCGCGGCTCACGCCGACCTTCCACTCGATGCCGCGCGGCACCTCCGGCCACGCCGGGATGCCGAGGGCACGCGGAGTGACGCACTGCCACACGTCGACGTGCGGGTGACCCACGATGCGGACGTACCGGCCGTGCGGGCCGCGAGCGACCGCCTCGGCGATGCGGGTCTCCTTGGAACCGGGCACGAGGTGGTCGACGAGCACGCCGTAGCGCCGGTCGGCCGACGGCGGGTCGTCGCGCAAGACGGCGTCGAGCAGGTCGACCCCCTGCAGGAACTCCACGACCACGCCCTCCGCGCGCAGGTCGTCGCCCCACACCTTCTCCACGAGCTCCGCGTCGTGCTTCCCCTCCACGAGGATGCGCGACGCGCGGGCGACGCGGGCGCGCGCCTGCGGTGCGGCGAACGAACCGGATGCCGTTCGCGTCGGAGCCGCCGATGCCGCCGCGGCGGGCGCGACGAGCTGCACGGCCTCACCGTCGACGAGGAACCCGCTGCCGAGAGGGAAGAGGCGTCGCCGTCCGTGCCGGTCCTCGAGCGCGACATGACCGGCCTCGATGCCGACCACCGCCCCGCAGTACCCGTCTCCGGCGACCTCGACGACGAGGTCGCGGTCGGCCGGCACCGTCGGCACCACGCGCCGCCCGACATCCCGCCACCCTGCCGCGAGCACGTCGCTTCCGTATCTGTCGTCCATCGATTCCTCCGAGTGCGCGAGCCTAACCCGGATCGCGAAGAGGCTCGGGGAGGCACGCGCACGGCGACCCCGGCGCATCCCTCGGAGCCCGTCCGGAGCGGTCGCGCGCACACAACGGAAGGTCTGGGCGGATCCACAGGCGGCGGGCGCCGGATCGCCTATCGCCACATGCGCGACGGGGCATAGACTCGCCGAAGGGGCGGGGCGCAGGTCCCCGAACGAGGAGGATCCACCGATGCGATCGCGTTGGATGTTGGCGCTCGCAGCCACCGTCTCGATCGTGCTCGGCAGTGCCCTGCCGGCATCCGCGACCGACCCGATCCCGCTCGGCAGCGGGCGCGTCCTCGATGACGCGGGCGTCCTCTCCGCCTCTCAGGAGCAGGCGGTGCAGGCACGCTCGGAGGGCCTGTCGGCATCCTCCGGCGTCGACCTCTGGGTCGTCTACGTCGACCAGTTCACCGATCCGACGAGCGCGGAAGGCTGGGCGAACGCGACCGCCGAGCTCAACAACCTCGGCCCCACCCAGTACCTCCTCGCGATCTCCACCGAAGGGCGCGCGTTCTTCCTGTCCGGCTACTCCGAAGGCCCCGTCTCGTTCGATCAGCTCGGCGCGATCGAGCAGGACCGGATCGCGCCGGCACTGCAGTCCGGCGACTGGGCGGGTGCGGCCACGGCCGCGGCGGACGGACTGGCGGATGCCGTCGGCGGCGGTTCCGGCGGCGACGCGAACTCGTCCGGCGGCCTGGGCGGCGTCCTGTTCGTCGTGCTGCTCGTCGTCGTCGTGGGCGCGCTCATCTTCTTCGTCGTGCGCGCGCGCCGGAAGTCGCGCGTCACCACCGGAGGCGCGACCCCGCAGGCACCGCAGGTGCCGCTGGAGGAACTCGCCCGGCAGGCCTCGTCGGCGCTCGTCGACACCGACGACGCCGTGAAGACCAGCGAGCAGGAGCTCGGCTTCGCGCGCGCCCAGTTCGGCGACGCGGCCGCCGCGGAGTTCGAGACCGTGCTCGCACAGGCCAAAGCCGACCTCGACACGGCATTCTCGCTCAAGCAGCGCCTCGACGACGAGAACCCCGACAGCGAGCAGGACGCCCGTGCGTGGAACGCGCAGATCCTCGAGCTCTGCGCCCGCGCCAACGCCGCGCTCGACGAGAAGGCGGCCGCCTTCGACGAGCTGCGCCAGCTCGAGCAGAACGCGCCCGAAGCGCTCACCCGCGTGCAGGAGATGCACACGACGGTCGCCGCGACGATCGACGCCGCCGCCGCTCGGCTCACGCAGCTGCAGACCGCGTACGCCCCCGAAGCCCTCGCTCCCGTCGTCGACAACCCCGAGCAGGCCCGTCAGCGCCTCACCTTCGCGCAGGAGCAGCTGAACGCCGCCCAGACCGCCATCGGCGCCGGCGACGGCGGCGAGGCGGCCGTGAGCATCCGCGCGGCCGAAGACGCCGTCGCGCAGGCTCGGACGCTGCAGGATGCCATCGGGGTGCTCGCCGACGACCTTGCCGAGGGCGAGCGCGACGCGGCGGCGCTCATGGCCGAACTGGAGAAGGACATCGCGACGGCGAGCGCCCTCCCCGACGCGGACGGCCGCGTGGCCGGTGCGATCGCGGCGACTCGGCAGCAGATCGACGCGGCCCGCCCGCTCCTGGCCGGATCGGCCAAGCGCCCCCTGTTCGCGCTCGAGAACCTCGAGAGGGCGAACGCGGAGATCGACGCCGTGCTCGCCGACGTCCGCGACGCGCAGGAGAAGGAGCGGCGCGCGGCTCAGCAGCTCAGCCAGCTGCTCGCGCACGCCCAGGCGCAGGTCTCCGCCGCCGAGGACTACATCAGCTCCCGGCGCGGCGCGGTAGGAGCGACGGCACGCACCCGGCTCGCGGAGGCCGGCTCCTCCCTCGTCCAGGCGCGCCAGCTCGCCGCGACCGACCCGGCACACGCGCTCGCGGCCGCCCAGCGCGCCAACGATCTCGCCGCCCAGGCCCTCCAGCACGCGCAGAACGACGTCGGCGCGTTCGGCGGCGGGGGGTTCGGCGGCGGCAACGGCGGCGGGGGCGGGAACGTCATGGGCGCCGTGCTCGGCGGCATCCTCATCAACTCGATGCTCGGCGGCGGCGGAGGCGGCCGGCGCGGCGGGGGCGGCATGCCCTCGTTCGGAAGCCGCGGCGGCGGCATGAGCTCCGGCAGCTTCGGCGGCGGCGGCACCCGCTCCCGCCGCGGAGGAGGCCGATTCTGACTCCCCTCGACCACGTGCGCGGGCGACGCCCCGCACCTCACACCACCCACACCTCCCGCTAGGAAAGGAAAACCGATGGCAAAGCAGTCCATCTTCGGCCGCATCTCGACCCTCGTGAAGGCGAACATCAACGCCCTGATCGACCAGGCCGAAGACCCCCAGAAGATGCTCGACCAGCTGGTCCGCGACTTCACCAACAACATCGCCGACGCCGAGTCGGCGATCGCCGAGACGATCGGCAACCTGCGCCTCCTCGAGCGCGACCACGCCGAGGACGTCAAGGCCGCCGCCGAGTGGGGCAACAAGGCGATCGCCGCCAGCCGCAAGGCCGACGAGCTGCGCGCGACGGGCAACACGACGGATGCCGACAAGTTCGACAACCTTGCGAAGATCGCCCTGCAGCGTCAGATCGGCGAAGAGAAGGAAGCGGCCGCGATCGCGCCGTCGATCGCGGCGCAGACGGAGGTCGTCGACAAGCTCAAGGACGGCCTCAACGGCATGAAGCAGAAGCTGGAGCAGCTGAAGACGAAGCGCTCCGAGCTCCTCGCCCGCGCCAAGACCGCCGAAGCGCAGAACAAGGTGCACGACGCCGTCAAGTCGATCGACGTGCTCGACCCGACGAGCGACCTCGGCCGCTTCGAGGACAAGGTGCGCCGTCAGGAGGCCCTCGCGGCCGGCAAGGCGGAGATCGCCGCGTCGTCGCTGGACGCCCAGTTCAACGAGCTGGAGGATGTCGGCGAGCTCACCGAGGTGGAGGCGCGCCTGGCCGCGCTGAAGACCGGCGGCACGTCCGCACCTGCTCTCGAGCAGTAAGCAACCACACGCAGCGCCGGGTGTCGTCCGCGACGCCCGGCGCTGCGTCGTCGTGCGGCGGGCCGCGAGGCGCTCGCACGGGAGGAAGATGACATCATGACGCGTTTCCTGGTCGTGCCCCAGTGGCAGGGTTCGCCCGCCGCCCGGGCCATGCTGCTCGTCGACGGCGCCGATGCGATCGCCGGCGACCTCCCCCGTGCGTCGTGCACGCGCGTGGAAGTTCCCGTGGAGGCCGGAGAGTCGCTGGACACCGGCATCCGTCGCTTCAGTGCGCTCCGACGCGTGCGGGAGAGCCTTACCGAGGCGCTCGACGCGTCCGAGGAGGTCGCTCTCGTCGTCGGTGGCGACTGCGGCGTCGCGGCGCCCGCGATCGCGCACGCGGCAGCCCGGCATCCGAAGCTCGCCGTCGTCTGGTTCGACGCCCACGGCGACTTCCACACCCCCGAGACCTCCCCGTCGGGGGCGTTCGCGGGCATGGTGCTGCGCGCGGTCACCGACGGCGGGCCGCTGGGCGACGCGAGCGTGCCCGCCGAGCGGGTCGTCCTCGCCGGTGCGCGCGAGTTCGACGAGGCCGAAGGGGCGGCGGTCGCCGCCGCGGGCGTGCACCACGTGCCCGCCGATGCCCTCGGAGACCCCGCCGCCCTCCTCGCCGCGGTCGACACCCTCGACGCCGACGCGCTCTACATCCACGTCGACCTCGACGTGCTCGATCCGGCCGTGCTCTCCGGGGTCGCGCGTCCCTTCCCGTTCGGGCTGCAGGCGGAAGAGCTCACCGGCGCGATCCGGGCCCTCCGCGAGCGCCTCCCGCTCGCCGGCGCCTCGATCGCGGGCTTCTCGCCCTCGTCGCCGCACGCGGCGGTGGACGACCTCGGCACGATCCTCCGCGTCGTGGGGTCTCTCGCGTGATCGCCCGCCCGCCGGCCGGGTGGCGTGATCGCGCCGCCCTCGCCGTCACGCGCGGCGAGCGCATCGACCGGTGGATTCCCGGCATCCTGCTCGACTCCCCCCTGAGCCTCCTCGGCTACGCGTGGGGCACGACGGTCGGGTGGGTGTGGGGATCGCTGTGGTCGACCGGGCGCGTCGAGCGCCGGGAAGGCCTGTGGGTGTTCACGGGGATGCCGTCGTGGAGCTACGGCCGCGGCGGCGTCTGCGTGGGCGGGTGCTTCCTCACCGGGACTGCACCGGTCACCGACGCGCTCCTCCGGCACGAGGCGACGCACGCACGCCAGTGGCGGCGGTACGGCTTCCTGATGCCGCTGCTCTACCTGCTGGCGGGGCGCAACCCGCTCACCAACCGCTTCGAGATCCTCGCGGGCCTCGAAGACGGCAACTACGTGCCTCGCGGCGCGCGCTGATCCGTGGGATCAGCCGAGTCAGCGGGTTCAGCCGAGTCAGCGGGTTAAGCCGGGTCAGCGGGAGGTGGCGAGTCCGAAGCGGGCGGGGGTGTGGATGCCGTCGGCATCCAGTCCGAGCACGTCGGTCAGGTGGTCGAAGATGTCGGCCGTGCCGAGGAAGCCGCCCAGCAGGTGCACCTGCGTGTGGTGGCCGTGTCCCTGCTCGTCGTCGCACAGCATCTCGTCGGCCCAGGCGGTGACCGCCCGCGCGAGCGCCTGACCGGGAGCGCACGCCCGACCCGAGCCGGGGGCACCGGAGCGCGAGGACCGATCCAGCCACGTCACGATCATGCGCGGAGGGACGACGAGCTCGCCGATGGCCGCGGCATCCGGAACTTCGACGAACACCCGGCCGGTCGAGCAGATCGGCAGCGTCGACAGCAGGAGCTCCAGATCGCCGAGCGACTGCTCGTCGGCGGTGATCAGGTGCTGGACGCGCGTGTGCTTCGCGGCGCGGCAGACTCCGGGACCGTGCGCGACGGAACCGGGAGCGGTGGCGGGCATCGTGGACATGACACCACCATCATACCTCGCGGGTAAGGCATGCCTCACCTCAGTCGGCGACGAGCGTCCGCCGCAGTTCCCGCACGTCGTCGTCGGACAGTCCGTGCGCGCGGAGGAACTCGACGGGTGCGCCGAATCGATCGCGAAGATCGTCCAGCAGCCCCCGCATGACGGGGGCCGGTGAGCGCGTCGCGAGATCTGCGAGGTTGCGCGCCTCAGGGTGGAGGCGTTGCAGATAGGACAGCACGCGGGCATTGCGCTCGGCTGGGAGGAGTGTCTCGGTGCGGGCGTAGTCCGCCACGATCGCGTCTTCGTCGACGCCCGCCGCCGCGAGCGTCAGCGCCACCGCGACCCCCGTGCGGTCCTTCCCCACCGTGCAGTGGACGAGGAGCGGCGCATCGTCGACGACCCCGCGCACGATCTGGACGATCGCCTCCGACGACCCGTCGACGAGCGTGCGGTAGAGGTCGGCGAGAGTGACGTCCTCTTCGAAGAACGACGACGCGGAGCCGGCGAACAGGGGCACGCGTCGCGTGACGACGGGAAGGTCGCCGAGGTCCGTCGGCTCGTACGCGATCTCGGCATCCTCCCGGAGATCGACGATGTGGCGCAGCCCCAGCGACCGCAGCGCCGCACGCCCCTCCTCACCGACGCGGGCGAGATTGCCCGAACGGAACAGGACGCCGTGCCGCGTGACGCCCGACCCCGCGGGGAGACCGCCGACGTCGCGGAAGTTGAGCGCTCCGGCGACGTCAGCCATCGGCAGCGGTCGACCGCCGCGGAGGCACGGGGTACTTGCCGGCGATCGTGATGCGGTTGAACGCGTTGATGGAGACGAGCAGCCAACTGAGCGCCACGTACTCCGATTCGGACAGGATGCCGCCGACGTGGTCGTACACGTCGTCGGGAAGACCCTCTTCGTGGATGAAGACGTAGCGTTCGGCCAGTTCCAGCGCCGCGCGCTCCCGCGCCGAGAACACGCCCGACTCCCGCCACGTCGCGAGCTGGGCGATCTCGTCGGCGCTGATGCCGGCGGCCACGGCCCGATCGACGTGGATGCGCACGCAGTAGGCGCAGCCGTTGAGCTGGGAGCTGTGGATCAGCGCCAGCTCCTTGAGGCGGTCGTCGATGCCCGCCTCCGCGGCGAGCTTCCCCACGGTCTGCGAGAACGCGTCCAGCGCGTCGTACGCCGGCCGCGCGGAACGGGAGAGGTGCACGCGTCGTTCCTCGGTCATGCGTTCAGCCTACGGCGGCACCCGCGAGGGAGCGGGGTCTGTTGCGTCCCGTCTCGACGTCGCGCCCGTCGCGGCGGGTATCCGGCAGGATGTCGGCATGAGCGACGAGTTCCAGTTCCTTCCCGCGCAGGCCGCCGACCTCGGTGTCGCCGCGCCGCCCGTACGTCGGGTGGCGCACACCCTGCCGGACGGGCGCACCGTCAGCGCGCTGGCGTACGGCGACGGCGAGCCCCGGGTCACGTTCCTCCACGGCGCCGGACTGAACGCCCACACGTGGGACACGACGATCCTCGCGCTCGGCCTCCCCGCGCTCGCGATCGACCTGCCCGGCCACGGCGACTCCTCCTGGCGGGACGACGCCGCCTACGCGGGCCGCCCCCTCGCCGCCGACATCGCGCCGGCGCTGGCGGCGTGGACCACGTCACCGCAGGTGCTCGTCGGCCAGTCGCTGGGAGGGCTGACGGCGGCCGCGCTCACCGCCGCTCACCCCGAGCTCGTGCGGGTACTCGTCGTGGTCGACATCACGCCGGGGATCGACCCGCAGGGGGATGCCGCGGGGATCCGCGCCTTCTTCGCCGGCCCCGTCGACTGGGCGAGCCGCGACGAACTCGTCGATCGGGCGCTGGCGTTCGGCCTCGGCGGCTCCCGCGAGGCCGCCACGCGCGGCGTCTACCTCAACTCTCGCGTGCGGGAGGACGGCCGCGTCGAGTGGAAGCACCACTTCGCGCGCCTCGCGAACGCGGCGGCCGCCGACCCCGCGGGCGCGGCGGCTACTCAGCAGCAGCACGACGCGCTCCGCGGCGCACTCTCCGCCTCGGGATGGGACGACCTGGATGCCGTCGGCGTCCCGATCACCCTCATCCGCGGCGATCGGGGTTTCGTGACCCCCGGCGATGCGGAGGAGTTCTCCCGCCGCGTGCCGACGGCATCCGTCGTGGTCGTGGCCTCCGGCCACAACGTCCAGGAGGAGCTTCCCGTCGAGCTCGCGCGCCTCGTCGGCGCGATCGCCGCGTGACGATTACCGAACGTTCGTGACGCCGGATGTCCGCAGCACGCCCGGCGGACTCTAGGCTGTAACGCGCACCAGAGTCGGCAGCTCGCCGCGACGCACCGTGAAGCCCGGTGCCCCGAACCGTCGCGCGACCTGCCCTTGCGAAAGGATCGCCACCCCATGCTCCGTCGTCCCACCCTCGTCGCCGCCGCCCTCCTCGCGGCCGGCGCCTTGCTGCTGTCGGGCTGCACCGGCGATCCCGCGCCGGAGGCCACGCCGACCGCGATCACTCCCGACCCGAACGCGTCGGTCGACATCCGCCTCGTGCTCGAGCCCGGAAACCTCGACATCCGTGAGACGGCCGGCGCCGCGCTCGACCAGATCCTGATCGACAACGTGTACCAGGGGCTCGTGTCCCGCACGCCCGAGCAGGACATCGAGCCATCGCTCGCGAGCGACTACGAGATCTCCCCCGACGGCCTCACCTACACGTTCACGCTCCGCGAGGGTGTGCTCTTCCACAACGGTGAGGAGCTGACCCCGGAAGACGTCGTGTGGTCGCTCGAGCAGGTGCGCGACACCGAGACGTTCCGCGACTCGGCGCGCCTCGCGAATGTCGAGTCGATCACCGCCGACGGGCAGACGATCACGCTGTCGCTGAGCTCGCCGGACTCGACGCTCCTTTGGAACCTCACCGGTCGCGCGGGCCTCATCCTCAAGAAGGGCGACAAGACCGACCGCAAGACGGCGGCCAACGGCACCGGCCCCTTCACGCTCGAGAGCTGGAAGCAGGGCGACAGCATCACCTTCGCCCGGAACGAGGACTACTGGGGCGAGAAGGCGAAGGTCGCCGAGGTCGTCTTCAGCTACCTCCCGGACAATCAGGCGGCTCTGGCGGGTGCCCTCGCCGGCGACTTCGACGCGCTCACCGGATTCGACGCGAACCTCACCGACCAGATCGAGGCGGGCGGCGACTTCACGGTCGAACTGGGCGCATCGACCGACAAGGGGACGCTCGCCTTCAACTCCAAGAAGGCACCGCTGGACGACGTCCGCGTGCGTCAGGCGATCCGTCAGGCCATCGACAAGGAGGCGATCGTCACGGCCCTCGGCGCGGGCACGACACAGTACGGCCCGATCCCCGAGCTCGACCCCGGCTACGAAGACCTCTCGTCTGTCGCCCCCTACGACCCGGAGGCGGCGCGTGCGCTCCTCGCCGAAGCCGGCGCCGAGAACCTGTCGCTGACGCTCACCCTGTACAGCGGCTACGGCACGACCGTGTCGCAGATCCTCGTCTCGAATCTCAACGACGTCGGGATCACGCTCAAGGTGGATGCCGTCGAGTTCCCGACCTGGATCAACGACGTGTACATCAACCAGGACTACGACCTGAGCTTCGTGCTCCACACCGAGGCGCGCGACTTCGAGAACTGGGCGAACCCCGCCTACTACTTCACGTACGACAACCCCGAGGTGCAGCGTCTCTACGCCGAATCGATCGCGTCGACCGATGAGGCCGCCGCGGCCGACCTGCTGAAGCAGGCAGCCCGGATCGTGTCGGAGGACCACGCTGCCGACTGGCTGTACAACGGGGCTTCGGTCGTCGCCGTGAGCAGCGGAATCGCGGGGCTCCCGTCGGTGAACGTGAACGAGCGCCTTAACGTCGCCGAAGTGGTCAAGAGCGCGGAGTGATCCGCTACGCGCTGACGCGGCTGGCCCTGCTCCTGCTGGGTCTGCTCGTCGCCAGTGCGCTGATCTTCCTCACGCTGCGCGTTCTCCCCGGCGATGTGGCTCAGCTCATCGCCGGGCTGAACGCGACGCCCGAGCAGATCGAAGCGATCCGCGACCGGCTCGGTCTCGACGCTCCCCTCGTGGTGCAGTACCTGCAGTGGATCGGCGGCATCCTCACCGGCGATCTCGGCAGTTCGCAGCTCACCGGAACCCCCGTGATCGACGAGCTCCTCCAGAAGGCCGAGGTGACGATCCCGCTGGGATTGATGGCCCTCACCGTCGCGCTCCTGATCGCCCTCCCCTTCGGAGTGCTGTCGGCCGTGCGACGCGGCCGCCGCGACGGCACGGCGCTCAACGTCGGCGCACAGACGATCGCGGCCGTCCCGGTCGTCTGGGCGGGGATGATGCTCGTCATCGTGTTCGCCGTGTGGCTCGGCTGGCTGCCGGCTCAGGGCTTCCCTCGCGAGGGCTGGGACGATCCGGCGCGCGCCTTCCGCTCGTTGCTGCTCCCGGCCGTCACCATCGGGGTGATCGAGGGGGCGATGCTCATGCGATTCGTCCGGTCGGCGACGCTCCAGGCGGTGGGACAGGACTACGTGCGCACCGCCGCCGCGAAGGGGCTCACCCGCACCCGCGCCCTCCTCCAGCACGGCCTCCCCAACGTCGGCCTGTCGATCATCACGGTGCTCGGGCTGCAGGTCGCCGGCATCCTCGTCGGAGCCGTCGTCATCGAGCAGCTCTTCGGGCTCCCCGGCATCGGCCGCATGCTCGTGGCCGACGTGGGCAACCGCGATCTTCCGAAGGTGCAGGGCGAACTCCTCGTGCTCACCGGCTTCGTGCTCGTCGTGGGGTTCGTCGTCGACCTCCTCCACCGGGTCATCGACCCCCGGCAGCGGGAGGCGGAATGACACCCCGAGCGACGACATCCCCTGACGGCCCGGGCCGCTTCGCGTGGTTGCGGCGGCTGTGGCAGCTGTCGACCGGCCGTTTCGGCATCCTGGTCGTCGCCGCCATCGGACTCGTCGCGCTCGTCTCGTGGGTGTGGCTGCCGTTCGATCCGCAGCGGGTCGACATCGCCGCGCGCTGGGCGCTCCCGGGGTGGCCGCACCTCCTCGGCACCGACAACAGCGGGCGCGACATCCTGAGCCTGCTGATGGCGGGAGCCCGCACGACCGTGTGGGTCGCTCTCGGCGCGGGGCTCGTGGCGACGGCCATCGGGCTCGTCCTGGCCGCGCTCGGCGCCCTCACGGCGCGGTGGGTGCGCGAGTCGGTCGCCGTGCTGGTCGACATCCTCATCGCGTTCCCCGTGCTGCTCATCGCGATGATGATCTCCTCGGTGTGGGGAGGGTCGCTGTGGGTCGTGATCTTCTCCGTGGGCATCGGCTTCGGGGTGAACATCGCCCGAGTGACGCGTCCGGAGCTGCGGCGCGTGCTCCACAGCGACTTCGTGCTGGCGGGCCGCGCGAGCGGTCTGACGCCCCTGCAGAACCTCTGGCGCCACCTCCTCCCGAACGTCGCGCCGGTGTTCATCGTCCAGCTCTCGTGGGGCATGGCGGTCGCCGTGCTGGCCGAAGCCGGCCTCAGCTACCTCGGTTTCGGGGCGCCCTCCACCGAGCCGTCGTGGGGGCTGCTGCTGAAGGAGCTCCAGGCGTACATCACGGTCTATCCGCTGAGCGTCGTCTGGCCGGGCCTGACCATCACCCTCACGGTGCTGGGGCTCAACCTCCTCGGCGATGCGCTCCGCGAGGCGACCGACCCCACGCTGTCCCGTCGCCGATCGGCCGCGCAGAGCCACCAGCCGGCGGTGATCGCATGAGCCTCGAAGTACGCGACCTCGTGATCGAAATCGGCGACCGCCGCGTCGTCGATCGCATCTCCTTCGACGTTCCCGACGGCGCGCGGCTCGGACTGATCGGCGAATCGGGGTCGGGGAAGTCGCTGACGGCGCTCGCGCTGCTCGGACTGCTCCCGGAGGGCGCACAGGCGACCGGCAGCATCCGGTGGAACGGTCGCGAACTGATCGGCCTCTCCGACCGGGAGCTCGCGCGGCTGCGCGGCGACGAGATCGGCATCGTGTTCCAGGAGCCGCAGACGGCCCTCAACCCGATCCGCACGGTGGGCCGGCAGATCGCGGAGTCGCTGCGCATCCACACGCCCCTCTCCCGGGCGGAGGCGCGCACGCGTGCCGTCGCCGAGGCGGAGCGCGTGCGCCTGCCCGACCCCGAACAGATCGTCCGGCGCTATCCGCACCAGTTGTCCGGGGGTCAGCGTCAGCGCGTCGCGATCGCGATGGCACTCGCCTGCCGTCCGCGGCTGCTGATCGCCGACGAGCCGACGACGGCCCTCGACGTCACGATCCAGGCCGAGATCCTCGACCTCCTCGGGTCGCTCGTCGCCGACGACGGAATGTCGCTCGTGTTCATCACACACGATCTCGCCGTCCTGTCGCAGGTCGCGACGGATGCCGTCGTGCTCGAAGACGGACGCGTCGTCGAGCAGGGCGCGCTGTCGACGCTGCTGACCGCGCCGTCCTCCCCCGTGACGCAGGGCCTGCTGCGCGACGCGACGGCGACGCTGTGGCGACCGACGGGCGCATCGGGAGGCGAGCGATGAGCACCCTGCTGAGCGGACGCGGACTCACCCGACGATTCCGGGCGCCGGCCCTCCGGCCGTTCGGACCGCCGCGGTGGACGACTGCCCTCGACGACGTCGACATCGACGTGCGCGAGGGCGCCGCGCTCGGCATCATCGGCGAGTCCGGCTCGGGGAAGTCGACGCTCATCCGCATCCTCCTCGGACTGGACGCGCCGACGGCGGGCACGGTCACCGTCGCCGGCAGAACGGTCGAGGCACGCGCGTCGGCGCGCTCCCTCCACTGGCTCCGGCGGGAGACCGGGATCGTCTTCCAAGACCCGTACGCCTCGCTCGATCCGCGCATGAGTGTGGGCCGTATCGTCGCGGAGCCGCTGTGGGCGCTCGACATCGAGGGCGACCGGCGCGCACGCGTGCGCGAGGTGCTCACCGACGTCGGACTCGAAGCCGACATGGCCGATCGGTTCCCGCACGAGTTCTCCGGCGGACAGCGCCAGCGCATCGCCCTCGCGCGCGCGATCGTGCACCGTCCGCGCCTCCTCGTCGGCGACGAGCCGCTGTCCGCCCTCGATGTGACCGTCCGCGCGCAGATCCTCGACCTGCTGCGGGAACTGCGCACGACGCAGCAGCTCACGCTGGTCCTCGTCTCGCACGACATCGGCGTCGTCCAGAACCTGTGCGACGACGTCGTCGTCATGAAGGACGGGCGGGTCGTCGAGGAAGGGCCCACCGAGAAGGTGCTCCTGACGCCGCAGGTCTCCTACACGCGACGGCTGCTGGCATCCATCCCCACGCTCTCGCCCGGCGGCCCCGGTGTCGGTCGGGCTGACTAGCCTGACCTGCATGGATGCCGAGACGACCGACCCCCGCACCGCACACCCCGCCCTCGCCCCTGCCCTCCCCCGCGACGAGGCGCACGCCATCGTTCCGGCCTACCTCCTGGCGCGGCTCGCGGCATCCGATCACCCCGGCTTCACGCGCGCGTCGGAGGCCGCCCGGGCGACGCTGGCGACCCCGCGCACGTACCGGCCGGTCCGCGCGAGCATCGACCTCACGGTCGACGGCGATGCGCTCGTGGTGGAGGCCTCACCTGATCCCGACCGCCTCGTGTCCGACGCGCAGACGCGCGAAACGCTCCCGGGTGTGCCCGTGCGCCGCGAGGGCGACGGCCCGACCGGCGATATCGCGGCGGACCAGGCCTACGACGGGCTCGGCGAGACGTTCGCGTTCCTCTGGGATGCCGTCGAGCGGGTGTCGCTCGACGGGGCGGGCGGCGCTCTCCTGGCGACGGTGCACTACGGCGAGAACTACGACAACGCGTTCTGGAACGGCGAGCGCATGGTGTTCGGCGACGGCGACGGCGAGGTGTTCACCGGCTTCACCGGCTCGCTCACCGTGATCGCCCACGAGCTCGGCCACGGCGTCATCGAGAGCGCGGGCGGCCTCGTGTATGCGGGACAGTCCGGTGCCCTCAACGAGTCGATCGCCGACGTCTTCGGGGTACTCACGGAGCAGCATGCGCGGCAGCAGACGGTCGACGAGGCATCCTGGCTCATCGGCGCCGGCATCTTCACGGACGCCGTGCAGGGCGAGGCCCTCCGGTCGATGAACGCGCCGGGCACCGCCTACGACGACGACGTCCTCGGGCGCGACCCGCAGCCGGCGCACATGCGCGACTTCGTCGACACGACGGCCGACAACGGCGGCGTCCACATCAACTCCGGCATCCCGAACAAGGCCTTCCACCTCGCCGCCACCGCCCTCGGTGGCTACGCGTGGGAGCGCGCCGGACGGATCTGGTACCTCGCGCTCACCGGCGGTGCTGTCGCCCCGACGGCCGACTTCGCCGCGTTCGCCCGCGCGACACTGGAGACCGCGACACGCGAGTACGGTGAGGACTCGGAGGAGCACACCGCCGTCCGCGCCGCGTGGGTCGGCGTCGGTGTGATCGACGATGTCGCAAGCCGCTGACCGCACCGACGAGCCCGCCGCGGAGTGCGCCCTCTCGATTCGGGTCGAGCGCACGGGCGGCTTCGCGGGGCTGACGCGCCGCTGGTCGGCGACTCCCCCGCCGGACGAGGCGGATCACTGGCGATCACTGATCGACGCCTGTCCGTGGGATGCCGCCGCGCCGCACGCGGGCTCCGACGCCGAGGCGGGCGCCGATGTCGAGGTCACGACCGGAGGCGCCGACCGGTTCTGCTGGACCGTGGTCGCCGGCACCCCGACGAGCGAGCACACCGCCGTGTTGCCAGAGACCGACCTCGACGAACCTTGGCGACGACTCATCGACGCAGTGCGCGAGGCGGATGCCGGTCGATCACCGGCCGAAGAGTGAGCGCTTCTTCCGCTTCTTGGCGTCGAGGTGCTTCTGCAGGTAGATCGTGCCGAGCCAGCGCCCGAACTTGAAGCCGACCCGTCCCATCCGCCCGACCTCGACGAAGCCGAGCTTCTCGTGCAGGGCCACCGACGCTTCGGCGCCCTTGTCGCTGATGACGGCCACCATCTCGCGGATGCCGAGTTCTTCGCACGCGGCGATCAGCGCCTCCAGGAGCGCGCGGCCGAGCCCTTTGCCGGTGGCCGCCTGCCCGAGGTAGATCGAGTTCTCCACGGTGTAGCGGTAGCCGGACTTGCCGGTCCACGGCGAGACCAGGCCGTATCCCAGGATCTGCCCCGACGGCGACACGGCGACGAGGAACGGGAGCCCGAGCTTGTGCAGGTAGTCGAACTTGTCGGTCCAGCGCGCGTGCGACCACTTCTTCTCGTCGAGGGTCACGACGGAGTTGGTGACGTAGTAGTTGTAGATCTCCCTCACGTCCGCCATGTCGGTGCGGGTGGCGGGACGGATCTCGAAAGCGAAAGGACGCTCGGGCTCGGGAGCACGGCGGAGGTGGTGCGGCAGCACACGCCGAGTCTTCTCGTACTCCTCCTCCAGCATGGGCTCAGCCTACGGGGCGCACCCGCCAGTCCACGGGGTCGGCGCCCAGATCGGCGAGGAGCGCGTTAGCGCGTGAGAACGGCCGGGAACCGAAGAATCCGCGATGGGCCGACAGTGGCGACGGATGCGCCGACTCGATCACGGGGGTGTGTCCGAGCAGCGGACGGAGGTTCGCGGCATCCTTTCCCCAGAGGATCGCGACGAGCGGCCGTTCCCGAGCGACGAGGGTACGGATGGCGTGCTCGGTCACCGCCTCCCACCCCCACCCGCGGTGCGAGGCGGGCGCGCCGGGCGCGACCGTGAGCACGCGGTTCAGCAGCATGACCCCCTGATCGCTCCACGCCGAGAGGTCGCCGTGCGGCGCCGGAGGGATGCCGAGGTCGGTCTCCAGTTCTCGGTAGATGTTCGCGAGGCTCCGCGGGAGGGGCCGGACGTCGGCGTCGACGGCGAAGGAGAGCCCGATCGGATGCCCCGGTGTGGGATAGGGGTCCTGCCCGACGATGAGCACCCGCACATCGTTCAGCGGTCGCGCGAAGGCCCGCAGGACGCTGTCTCCCGAGGGGAGGTAGCCGCGTCCGGCGGCCGTCTCGGCCCGCAGCCTCTCGCCGAGAGCGGCGATGTCGTCGCCGACGGGGGCCAGCGCGGATGCCCAGCCGGGGTCGATGAGCCCCGCCTCGGCGAGTTCCGGCAGGCCCCGTGGCATCAGGCGCTCGCCTTCGCGCCGCCGTCCTCCTCGACGACCGTGCCGCGAGCCGACCACGGGAAGTCGATCCAGAGACCCGTCTCACGCCAGGCGTAATCCGGCAGCGCGACCGAACCGGGCTTCGTGTAGATGCACACCGAGCGCACGTCCGCACCCGCGTCGCGCAGCAGCTGCACGGCGAGCGCGAGGGTGCGGCCGCTGTCGGCCACGTCGTCGACGAGAAGCACGCGCTTTCCGGGCAGGTACCCGAGGTCGAGGTCGGGCGGCAGCAGTTCCGGCGCGTCGAGCACGGTGCCGATCCCCGTGTAGAACTCGACGTTCAACGCGCCGCAGCTCTTGACGCCGAGGCCGTAGGCGATCGCCCCCGCGGGGAGCAGCCCGCCTCGCGCGATCGCGACGACCACGTCGGGCACGAACTCGTCGCCGACGATCCGCCGCGACAGATCGCGCGTCGCCTCCCCGAACCCGTCCCAGGTCAGCTTCTCGCGCTTCTGCGTCACCCGTTCCTCCTTCGTCGGCTCCAGCCTACGGCGCGCCGAGAGAGGTTCCTCCCGCTGCACGCGGTGTCAGCACGCGTGAGACTTAGACTGACGCCGTGGCATCCCGACCCGCTTCGTCCCCGCGGCCCGCCGCCGCGCCGCGCTCCTCCACCCTGCGCTCCTCAGCACTGGGTATCACCGCCGGGCTCATCGGCTGGTTCATCCTCGTCGAGGTGGTCAGCGGCATCCTGCAGGGGTACTACGTGCCCTTGTTCAGCGACATCGTCGTCGCCCTGGACATCCACGACTCCGACGTCAACTGGTTCGAAGCCGCCCAGCTGCTGCTGTCGGCGCTCGTCGTGCCGGTGCTCGCCAAGCTCGGCGACATGTACGGCCACAAGCGCATCCTGCTGATCGCGGCGGTCCTCACGGCGGGCGCGACGTGGTGGCTCGCGTTCGCTGGCTCCTTTTGGACCTTCCTCATCGCCTGGGCGCTCCAGGGGTTCTACGTCGTGTGGCTCCCCCTGGAGATCGCCCTCATCTTCGAGCGCGGCCGCGCGCAGAACCGCGGCGTCTCCCTCACCCGCCGCGCCGCGGGTCTCCTCGTCGTCGGACTGCAGGCGGGCGCGATCATCGGCGCCCTGGCCGCCGGACGCATCTTCGCCGCCACCGGGGGCGACCTGACCCTCACCCTCATCGTCCCGGCCATCGCGGTCACACTCGTCGCCGTCGTCATCTGGCTGTGGGTGCCGGAGTCCACCCCGCAACCGGGCCGGACGCTCGACACCTGGGGCTTCGTCATCCTCGCGTGGGGGCTGCTGCTCATCACGAGCGCACTCGCCTGGATGCGTCTCATCGGCGAACTCGACCTCGGTGACGGTGTCTGGGTGGGCGTCGTGACGCTCCTCGTGCTCGGCGTGGTCGTCCTCGTCGGGTTCGTGCTGTTCGAGCTGCGGCAGAAAGACCCGGCGATCGACGTCCGCGTGCTCGCGCGCCCCGACATGTGGCCCGTCCAGGTGACGGCGTTCCTGATCGGCATCAGCCTGCTCGGCGCGCAGGGCCCCCTCTCCACCTACGCGGGCACCGACCCGTCGCTCGGCTACGGCCTGGGGCTGGATGCCACGGAGCGCTCGAACGTCATCGGTGTCTACCTCGTGTCGCTCATCGTCGGTGCCGTGCTGTTCGCCGTCACCTCGCGCCGGGCGAGCCCCCGGATCGTCCTGATCGCCGCCGCCCTCCTCGTCGGCGTCGGGTACACCCTCTTCCTCCCCTTCCACCTCGAGCTGTGGCAGGTGCTCCTGAACCTCTCGATCGCCGGCCTCGGCTGCGGTGCCCTCGTGGGCGCGATGCCGGCGGCGGCCGCGGCGGCCGCACCGCTCGGTCAGACCGGCGTGGCATCCGCTCTCACCAACACGACCAAGACGATCGGCGGGACGTTCTCGTCGGCGGTGTTCGGCGTCGTGCTCGCCGGCGGCGCGGGGGTGGCGGCGAGCCAGACCGCCGCGTCGCTCGGCGGGTACCTGACGGTGTGGGCGATCTGCGCTGCGGGCGGGTTCCTCGCGGCGGTGCTCCTGTTCTTCGTCCCGAAGGTCGCTTTCGCCGACGCTGCGGAGACCCCCGCGGCCTGAATCGGTCCCGGTTCCACCGCGTCGGTGTCATCCGCGTCGGGTATGTCCGATTGATGCGCGACCCGTTCCTGCCCCGCAACTCCGGAAGTCCGGCTGACGGACGGGACGCGCTCACGACCGTTCGTGGCACCGCCTGACGGACGGGACCTAGATGCCGGAGTTGTGCTTGCCGTTCCGGCGCTACACGCGCGGGCGGAGCGGCCCGCGCGCCAGCAGGTGCTGGGCCGACTGCGCGACGGGGCGCATCGTGACCAGGTCGAGGTTCACGTGCCCCGGAGCGGAGAGGGCGTACGCGATCACGTCGGCCACGTCGTCTGCCGTCAGCGGCTCCGCCACGCCCTCGTAGACCTTCTCGGCCGCGGCCTGGTTGCCACCGAGGCGGTTGAGCGTGAACTCCTCCGTGTAGACCATGCCGGGGGCGATCTCGGTGACGCGGATCGGCTCCCCGTTGAGCTCCAACCGCAGCGCACGGGCGATCATCGACTCCCCCGCCTTCGCCGCGTTGTAGCCGGAACCGCCCGGGTAGGCGGTCTGGGCAGCGGTGGAGGTGACGTACAGGGCATCGGCGTGGTCGTCGTCAGCCGCGGCGGCCCGCAGCAGCGGAAGCAGGGCCGCGGTCACCCGCTGGGCCGACAAGACGTTCACCTCGAACATCCACCGCCAGTGCTCCGGGTCGCCGTTCTCGACCAGGTCCGTCCCGCGCGCACCGCCGGCAACGTGGACGAGCGCGTGCACCGGACCCGACGCCGCCAGGTGCTCGGCGAGCGCCGACACGTCGGCCGCCGCGGTGAGGTCGGCGGCGAAGGACACGGAGCCCACCTCGGCATCCAGTTCGGCGAGCCGATCGGCGCGACGCGCGACCCCCACGACATCCCAGCCCTTCGCCCGGAGGGCTCGCACCGTCGCGGCCCCGATCCCCGAACTCGCCCCGGTCACCACTGCACGCCGTGTCGTCATGGTCTCCACGCTACGACACCGGCTCGGAGACTCCCCGGTGACCCGCGCATCCGCCTCGCCGCCGCGCACGAGAACGACGCGGAGCGCGCACGTTACGTCACATTTCCCGGGCGTTGTTGCGAGGGATGCCGTGAACGTACTGTCGAGCAACGGCATCCGCCGTGAGAGCCGTCACCCGAACCCGCAGGAGCACACCATGTCCGCCAACGAGAACTGGCGCTTCGAGACCACGCAGATCCATGCGGGAGCCGCTCCCGACCCGGTCACGAAGGCGCGCGCCACGCCGATCTACCAGACCACCTCGTACGTGTTCGACAACGCCGACCACGCCGCGAACCTCTTCGCGCTGGCCGAGTTCGGCAACATCTACACGCGCATCCAGAACCCCACGCAGGATGTCGTCGAGCAGCGCATCGCGGCGCTCGAAGGCGGGACGGGCGCGCTCCTGGTGGCATCCGGGCAGGCCGCCGAGACCTTCGCGGTGCTCAACATCGCCGAGGCCGGCGACCACATCGTCTCGTCGAGCTCGATCTACGGCGGCACGTACAACCTGTTCAAGTACACGTTGGCCAAGCTCGGCATCGAGACGACCTTCGTGGAGAACCAGGACGACCCCGAGGAGTGGCGTCGCGCCGTCCGGCCCAACACGAAGCTGTTCTTCGCGGAGACGATCGGCAACCCGAAGATCAACATCCTCGACATCCGCACGGTGGCCGACGTCGCACACGAGGCGGGCGTGCCCCTCATCGTCGACAACACGATCGCGACCCCGTACCTGATCCGCCCGTTCGAGCACGGCGCCGACATCGTCATCCACTCGGCCACGAAGTTCCTCGGCGGTCACGGCACCGTGATCGGCGGCGCCATCGTGGACGGCGGGAAGTTCGCGTGGTCGCAGAACGTCGAGAAGTTCCCCGGTCTCACCGAGCCCGACCCGTCGTACCACGGCGCGTCGTACACGACGGCGGTCGGCGACGCCCTCGCCTACATCATCAAGGCGCGCGTGCAGCTGCTGCGCGACCTGGGTGCTGCGATCTCGCCGCAGAGCGCGTGGCTGCTCATCCAGGGCATCGAGACGCTCTCCCTGCGCATCGAACGTCACGTGCAGAACGCGCAGGAGATCGCGGAGTGGCTCGAGAACCACGACGACATCGCGTCGGTGAACTACTCGGGCCTGCCCACCTCGCCGTGGTACGCCGCCGCCAACACCTACGCGCCGACGGGCGTCGGTGCGGTGCTGTCGTTCGAGCTCAAGGGTGGTGTTCAGGCGGGTCGTGAGTTCGTCAACGCGCTCAGCCTCTTCAGCCACCTCGCCAACATCGGCGACGTGCGCTCGCTCGTGATC
Source organism: Candidatus Microbacterium phytovorans (assembly GCA_029202445.1). Classification (NCBI taxonomy): domain Bacteria; kingdom Bacillati; phylum Actinomycetota; class Actinomycetes; order Micrococcales; family Microbacteriaceae; genus Microbacterium; species Candidatus Microbacterium phytovorans. The sequence goes on along the minus strand of CP119321.1, from coordinate 268,596 downwards.
CACCCGGCCTCGACGACGCACTCGCAGCTCACCCCCGAGCAGCAGCTGACGACGGGGGTCACCCCCGGCCTCGTCCGCCTGTCGGTGGGCCTCGAGAACATCGACGACCTCAAGGCCGACCTGGAGCAGGCCCTCGCGGCCGCCCGTCGCGTGTCGGAGGCGGCTCGCGCCTGACCCGCACTCCACCGAACGACACGGATGCCTCGTCCTTCGGGACGGGGCATCCGTCGTTCATCGGTGCCGCTCAGGCGCCGTCCCACCACCGCAGCACCCGCCGTGCGCGCAACGTGACCCACCGGCTCGGCGCGCCCTCGTGTTCGCCCTCCATCTCGAAGAGCACGGGCCCCTCGTGGCGGTTCTCGTGGAGGAACCGGCCGTCGGGGAGCTGCTTCGCGCGGAGGAGCTCCACCGCGTCACCCAGTCGCGGATCGCGCAGGTCGGCGCGACGGAAGTACTCGAGCGCGCGAAGCGTGTCGTAGAACCAGCGCACGGGGTACGACGCCATACCGAAGCGCGGGTCGATGACCTCGCCGTCGGACTTCCGGAAGAGCAACCGCCTCTCCAGCAGCACCTCCTCCCCTCGCCGCAGGACCTCGTCGAGCCGCGCGTCACCGCCGCGGGCTCGGTGGGCATCGCGCAGTCCTTCCAGGGCGCACACCGTCGAGTGCAGTGACGCGACGCTCGTGCCGTCTTCGTCCCAGCAGTTCCAACCCCCGTCGGCGAGTTGGCCCGCCACGAGCGTGTCGATGATGGCGGACCCGTCGCGACCGAAGTACGTCGCGATCGTGAGCGCGACGCCGTTGATGCACGGCTCCGTCTCGCCCTCGAAGTAGGGCTCGCCGTCGTGATCCCACCGCACCTGCCGTTCCACGCGATCGACCGCCGTCACCACCCGCGGATCGCGTGGATCGACGCCGAGGTCGACCAGCTGCTGCAGCGAGAAGTGCGTCGCCGTCCACGCGTCGTACATCGGCCGGGACTCGTCGACCCACCCGGGTCGGTACACCCCGCCGTCCCACCGCCCGTCGGCACCCTGCTCGGCCAAAAGCCGCGCACCCCAGCCCTCGGAGGCGACACGTGCGCGTTCGACGGCGACCGTCGCCTCGTCGGCATCCGCCAGGTCGCGCAGGGTCTGCCAGCGGATCGCCGGATCTCCCGCGAGCAGGTACTCCACCGCGTTGTCCATGCCGGCGAGCGTACGCCCCGCCCCCGACACCCGACACCGGTGTTCCGGCCGTAACACGACGCACGCCAGCGCCCACGACCGGGAGAATGGATGCCATGGACTGGCAGACCTCCGAAGACACGGTGCCGAGCGCACCGATCACGGAGGCCGACGCGCGTCTGCTGCGCGCACGCCCGCCGGCGACCGGCGCGTGGCGCGACGGCGACGACCCGGGCGAGCGCCGGTTCGCCGCGCTCGGCGCGTTCCGCACGGAGAGCGGCCGGGAGCTGCCCGGCATCCGCCTCGCGTACGAGACGTGGGGTGAGCTGTCCCCCGCGCGCGACAACGCCGTGCTCGTGCTCCATGCACTGACGGGCGACAGCCACGTGCGCGGCGCCGCCGGGCGCGGACATCCCACCGCGGGGTGGTGGGAGGACATCGTGGGCCCGGGAGCGGCGATCGACACGGATCGCTGGTACGTGGTCGCGGCGAACATGCTCGGCGGATGCCAGGGCTCCACCGGACCGTCGAGCATCGCTCCCGACGGCTACGAGTGGGCCGGGCGCTTCCCGACGCTGACGATCCGCGATCAGGTCGAGGCGCAGGTGCGGCTGGCCGATGAGCTCGGCATCGACGTGTGGGCAGCGGTCGTCGGCGGCTCGATGGGAGGCATGCACGCTCTGGAATGGGCGGCCGGTCACCCCGACCGCGTGGAGAGGCTGGCGGTGCTGTGCTCGCCGCCGACCACGACGGCCGACCAGGTGGCGCTGAACTCTGTCCAGCTCGAAGCCATCCGCATGGACCCGCGCTTCGCCGGCGGCGAGTACTACGACGCCGCCGACGGCGAAGGTCCGCACCGCGGCCTCGCGCTCGCACGTCGTATGGCGCTGCTGAACTACCGCAGTCCCACCGAGCTCAATCAGCGCTTCGGACGCAGCTGGCAGTCCGACAAGAGCCCGATGACCGCCGGCGGCCGGTACGCCGTGGAGAGCTACCTCGACTTCCACGGCAACAAGTTCACCCGCCGCTTCGACGCGAACGCCTACCTCACCCTCGTCGAGGCGATGAACTCGCACGACATCGGGCGCGACCGGGGCGGTGTCGAGGATGCCTTGGCCCGCATCACGGCCCGCACGCTCGTGCTCGGCATCGACAGCGACCGCCTATTCCCCGTCGACGGTCAGCGGCGCATCGCCCGTGGCATCCGGTCGACCATCGACGACGACGTCGTGGTGCTCTCCAGCGACTTCGGCCACGACGGCTTCCTCATCGAGAGCGAAGCGGTCGGCAGGCACCTGCGCCGGCTGCTCGACTCCTGAGGGAGCATCCCGGACGGGGCGTCAGACCAGCGCGGGGCGTCGTTCGGCCTGGAGACTGACGACGGCGATCGCGAGCCCGGCGAGAGCGAGCACGACGCCCACCCAGACGGGGGCGACGAACCCGAAGCCCGCCGCGATGACGGCGCCGCCCAGGGCCGCTCCGGTCGCGTTGCCGATGTTCAAAGCGGAGTGGTTCAGGGCTGCGGCGATCGACTGGTTGTCGCCGGCGACGTCCATGAGCCTGGTCTGGATCGTCGGCCCGAGCACCGAAGAGGTGAACCCGATGGCGAACACGAAGACGGTGAGGGCGACGATCCACCCGGCGGTGAGGGCGAGAGCGACCTGGACGACCACGAGCCCGAGGAGACCGCCGAGGAGCGTGCGCCGCAGATCGTGATCGGCGAGGCGCCCACCGGCGAGGTTGCCGGCGGTCATGCCGAGTCCCATCACGACGAGCACGACGGGCACCGCCGCTTGCGGTGACCCGGCGACCTCCGTCACCAGCGGCGCGATGTAGCTGTAGGCGGCGAAGAAGCCTCCGAACCCGATCGCCCCGATGCCGAGCGTGAACCACACCTGTCCGATGCGGAAGACGCCCAACTCCGCGCGCAGCGTGCGTGCGGGATCGCCGGCGTGCGCGGGCACGAACACCCAGATCATGACGGCGGCGACGGCGAAGATCGTCGCGACCACCAGGAACGCGATGCGCCACCCGAACTGCTGCCCGAGGTACGTGCCGAGCGGAACGCCGACGACGTTGGCGATCGTGAGACCCATCATCACGGCGGCGACGCCCCGCGCGCGCTTGCCCGGACCGAGCACATCGGATGCCACGAGCGCTCCGATGCCGAAGTACGCGCCGTGCGGGAGTCCGGCCAGCAGCCGTGAGGCGGCGACCGTCTCGAAGGTCGGCGCGAGGAACGTCAGCGCGCTGAAGAACGTGAGCGCGGCGGCCAGCGCCAGCATGACGCGGTGCCGCGGGAATCTCGCGACGGTGGCGGCGATCGTCGGGGCTCCGATGACGACGCCGAGCGCGTACAGCGTGATGAGCCAGCCCGTCTGGGCGATGGCGCCGTCGGGGTCGGCGGCCGAGCGCGCCGGCAGCAGGTCGGCGGCGATGTCGGGCAGGAGGCCCATCACGACGAACTCGGTCATGCCGATACCGAAGCTGCCGATGGCGAGAGAGAGGAGCGCCCCCGTCGCCGCACCCCTCGAACGAGTCGAGGAGGTCACCGCACCATGCTACCCGCGGTCTTCCTCGCGCGCGGTCAGCGCCTGCTCGAGGCGATCGAGCTTGCCGGTGATCTCCCCCGTGTGGCCGGGGCGGATGTCGGCCTTGAGCACGAGCGAGACGCGGGAGCCGAAGGGCATCACGGCATCCGTGGCGGCCTTCACCACCGCGAACACCTCGTCCCACTCGCCCTCGATCTCGGTGAACATCGAGCTCGTGCGGTGCGGCAGCCCGGAGGCACGGACCACCGCGACGGCCGCGGCGACGGCATCGTGGACGGAACCGTCGGCACGTCCGGTGCCGCTCGGGGCGACGGAGAAGGCGATCAGCATGGGTCCTCCAGAAGTGGGACGGCGAGACGGTCAGGCGACCGCACGAGGCGCGGCCAGTGCGGTGTGCCGAGGGGAGCGGACTCGCGCCAAGCGTGCCACCATCCAGGCGAACAGCGCGATCAGCACGAGGTTGCGTGCCGTCAGCAGACTGACCGCCAGGGGCTCGGGCACGAGGATGCCCATATAGAGCACCGGGTAGACGAGCTGGGTGAGTAGCGCGGCGGCGAGTGCGAGGGTGGCGGGGGCGATCCACGCGGAGCGATCGAGCAGGAGCCCCAGCACGAGCGACGGGATGAGCCAGCAGAGGTACTGGGGCGATCCCACCTTGTTGAAGACGATGAAGCCGGTGACGAGCGCGAGCGACAGCACGGGGAACAGGGCGTGGAACGTCGCGCCCCGCCAGGCCTTCACGGCGCCGAGCACGGCGACCGCGGCCATCGCGAGCACCAGCAGTGGAGTCATGGCGGCGATCACGGGGTCGATCTGGGTGCCCGTCACCTGGAACGTGAGGAGGTCGTACGAGTAGTACACGGAGAACCCGTCGAGGCGCAGGAGCGCACCCCACAGGTACGGTGCCGCCACCGGCGCCTCGACCTGCAGCCCTCGCGTGGTCTGATCCCCGATGAAGCCGAAGGCGTTCGCCCCGCCTCCCGCCGCCCAGACCGCGGCCAGCGTGATAGCCGATACCGCGACCGCGCCGCCGATCACCGCGCCGCGTCGACGCACGGCGACGAGAGCCGCCGCGAGCAGGGCGGCCGGCCACACCTTCATCCAGGTGACGGCCGACAGGAGGATCGACGCGAGCCAGGGTCGACCGACGAGCCACAGACAGGCGGCTATCGCCACCGGGACCGTGAAGCCGTCGAGTCGGTAGAGGCCCACGGGACCGAGCGCGGCGATGTACGCGAGCCAGTACCAGGCCGCCACCGTGCGGCCGGCCGCATGACCGCGACCGACGAGCAGGGCGAAGGCGGCGGCATCCACCAGCATCACCAGGACGACCCAGGCGACCGTGTAGGAACCGACGAACGGGACGAAGGCGTGCGCGAGCACCATGGGGATCAACGCCAACTGCGGATAGACCCAGGTCTCGTCGATCCCGACGATGCCGCCGCCGTTCAGCGCCTGCGTCGACCACGGTTCGTAGACGCGGTACACGTCGCCCATCGGCTCGTTCGGCATGAGGAAGCCGAGCCACGCCACGCCGAGATGTACGACGACGAACACGACCCATAGAACCGTCCGTCTCGACACCCTCCCATCCTACGGAGAGCGCCCGGCGACTCACTCCGGCCTGTGGAGAGCGCCGACCGCTCTGGCCAGCTCGCCCGCGACATCGAGTGCCGTCACGGGTCCGCCTCCCGCGGCGCGCACCGCGCGACGGGCCGCATCGGCGTGGAGCCAGGCGCCCGTCGCCGCGAGCGGGCCGAGCGCCTCCACGTCGAGCTCTGCGGCCGCGGCACGAGCGGCGATGACCGCGCCGATCGCGCCCGCGAGGACATCGCCCGTCCCGGCGGTGGCGAGCCACGGCGTTGCGTGCGGGAGTGTCACCGACCATCCCGACGGCACGGCGACGACCGTTTCCGCGCCCTTGAGCACGACGCACGCGCCGAGGGCCTCCGCGGTCTCCGCCGTAGCCTCCGCGCGCGACCCGCGCGAGCGCAGACCCAGCAGTGCCCGCAGCTTCTCGTGCTCCCGCTCGTGGGGCGTGACCACGATCGGCGCTGCAGCGTCCGGCGCGAGATCGAGGGCACCCGCGTCGACGACGACCGGCACCGTCCCTTGCAGGATGCCGTCGAGGGCACGGGCCTCCTCGTCCGAGCGGTCATCGGCATCCGTCCCCGACCCGATCAGCCACGCCTGCACGCGCCCCTCCGCGACGACCGTCTCCGGCCGGCGCGACAGCACGAGGTCGGCCGCGCGGGGCGGCCCGACGTACCGCACCATGCCGAGGCCGGTCCGCCACGCGGCCTCGACACCGAGCACCGCCGCCCCCGGGTACGCCGTCGAACCGGTTCGGATGCCGAGCACCCCTCGGGAATACTTGTCGTCGGACGCGGTTGGCTCACGAAGGAGCTCCGCCGCGTCGGATGCCGTCCATCCCCTGGCCGCCCTGTTCATGGCGCCACCCTATCCACGCCACCTCTGGAGCTTCACCGCATGAGCCTGCTGTTCTCCCCCATCGACCTGCACGGCATCACCGTGCGCAACCGCCTGTGGGTCGCCCCCATGTGCCAGTACTCCGCCGTCGACGGCGTGCCCAACACGTGGCACCTCGTGCACCTCGCGCAGTTCGCCTCCGGTGGAGCAGGGGTCGTCATCGCCGAGGCGACGGCCGTCTCCCCCGAGGGCCGCATCTCCCCTGAGGACACCGGCATCTGGAACGACGAGCAGCGCGACGCCTGGCACCCGATCGCGCACGCGATCCGCGACCGCGGTGCCGTCGCCGGCATCCAGCTCGCCCACGCGGGCCGGAAGGCGTCGACCTGGTCGCCGTTCACCGGCCGCCGCGGCAGCGTGCCGACGAGCGAGGGCGGCTGGCAGACCGTCGCGCCCTCCGACGTCGCCTACGAGGGCTTCGCGGCCCCCGAGGCGCTGAGCCTTGCCCAGATCGACGAGCTCGTCGACGCGTTCGCGCACGCCGCCGTGCGCGCCGTCGACGCCGGCTTCCAGGTGCTCGAGGTGCACGCCGCGCACGGCTACCTGCTCCACCAGTTCCTCTCGCCGCTGTCCAACCGTCGCGACGACGAATACGGCGGCTCGCTGGAGAACCGCGCGCGCCTGCTCCTGCGCATCGTCGACGCCGTCCGCGCCGCGGCACCGGATGCCGCCGTCTTCGTGCGGTTCTCCGCCACCGACGCAGCCGACGGCGGCTGGGACGTCGACCAGACGGTCACCGTGGCCCGGTGGGCCGCCGATCACGGCGCCGAGTTCTTCGACATCTCCAGCGGAGGCCTCGTCGCCCACCAGCGCATCGTGACCGGACCGGGCTACCAGGTGCCGCTGGCGGCCGCGGTCCACGCAGCCGGCGCCGGTCCCGTCGGCGCCGTGGGCGAGATCACCGATGGCCCGCAGGCCGAGAGCATCCTCGCCGCCGGCGACGCCGACGTCGTGCTCGCGGGTCGGGAGTGGCTCCGCGACCCGCACTTCGCCCTGCGTGCGGCACGCGAGCTGGGCGAGACCGACAGCGCACCGTGGCCCGTGCAGTACGCGCGGGCGGCTCGCTGAGCTGATCGCCGCACATACGGCGGAGGGGGCGGGCGCTTCGCGCACCCGCCCCCTCTGCCGTATCCGTCGCTAGCGGCGTCGCCGAGTCGCGTCGTGGACCTCGCCGACGAGCTCCTCGATGATGTCCTCGAGGAACAGCACCGCCGTCGTCTCGCCGCGCGCGTCGCGCACCTGCGCGAGGTGGCGACTCGAGCGTCGCATCAACGCGAGAGCGTCCTCGAGGTCGGTCGTCTCCGACACGGGGACCATGTGGTGGATGCGCTTGGCGGGAATCGGCACGTCGGCGAGCGCATCGGCATCCGGACCCTCCGCCTCCCGCAGCACGTCTTTCAGGTGCACGTAGCCGAGCGGGATGCCGTCGGCATCCACGATCACGTAGCGCGAGAATCCATGCCGGGCGACCGATCGCTCGATCTCATCGGGCGTGGTCGATTCCGGCAGGGTGACCAGGTCGCCGAGCGGAACGGCGACGTCCTTCGCCTTCTTCTCGGTGAACTCGACCGCCGCCGTCACCGCGCCGGACGCGTCGTCGAGGACGCCTTCGATGCGCGACTGATTCACGATCGTCGCGACCTCGTCGAGCGTGAAGGTGGAGGCGGCCTCGTCCTTCGGCTCGACACGGAACAGGCGCACGATGTGGTTCGCGATCCAGTTGAGCGCGACGATCACCGGGTGGAAGAGCTTGGACACCCACACCAGCGGCGGAGCGAGCATCAGCACGGCGCGGTCGGGCAGCGAGAACGCGAGGTTCTTGGGCACCATCTCGCCGAAGACGACGTGGAGGTAGGAGACCAGCACGAGCGCGAGGGTGAACGCGACGCCGCCGATGACCGCCTCGCTCCACCCGGTGAGACCGAGCGGCACCTCCAGGAGGTGGTGGATCGCCGGCTCCGACACGTTCAGGATCAGCAGCGAGCAGATCGTGATGCCCAGCTGGCTCGTGGCGAGCATGAGCGTCGCGTGCTCCATCGCGAACAGCGCGGTCTTGGCCGCACGCGACCCCTTCTCGGCGAGCGGCTCGATCTGCGACCGGCGTGCGGAGATGACGGCGAACTCGGCGCCGACGAAGAAGGCGTTGAAGATCAGCAGGACGAACAGCCATGCGATACCGGCCCAGTCGTTCATCGCACCTCACCCCCCTGCGTCTCCGCGCGGACGGCCTTCTCGGCATCCTCCGACATCGGCGTCGGCACGAACCGCACGCGGTCCACGCGCCGGCCATCCATCCGGTGCACGGTCAGAGTCCCGTCTTCGATCTCCACCGTGTCACCCACGACGGGGATACGTTCCAGGGTCGACATGACGAATCCGCCGATCGTGTCGTAGACATCGCCCTCCGGCACGCGGATGCCGGTGCGATCGCTGAGCTCGTCGGGGCGTAGATCGCCGGGGAACGTCACGGCATCCGCACCCCGGACGATGCCGGCACGGCTGCGGTCGTGCTCGTCGAGCACCTCGCCGACGATCTCCTCGACGAGGTCCTCCAGGGTGACCACACCCGCCGTGCCGCCGTACTCGTCGACGACGATCGCCATCTGGTACCCGCGGGCGCGCAGTTCCGACATGAGACCGTCCAGGTGCACCGCCTCGGGCACCCGCAGCGGCTCCTCGGCGATCGCCGCCGCCGGCACGTCGGCCCGACGGTCGCGCGGCACGCTGATGGCCTGCTTCAGGTGGACGATCCCGGTGATGTCGTCCATCGATTCGTCGTACACCGGGAAGCGGCTGTGGCCCGTGCGACGGGCGAGCTGGATGACCTCTTCGACGCTGTCCCCCGCCGCGACGGCGTGGACGCTCGGGCGCGGGGTCATGACGTCGGCGGTCGTGAGGCGCGCGAAGGTCAGCGTGCGGTCCAGGAGCGAGGCCGTGTCCTTCTCGAGCACGCCCGCGCTCGCGGACCGGCGGACGAGGCTCGACAGTTCCTCCGCGGTGCGAGCGCCCGACAGCTCTTCCTTCGGCTCGACGCCCATCGCCCGCAGCACCCCGTTGGCGCTGCCGTTGAGCACCGTGATCGCGGGGCGGAAGACCGTCGTGAACACCGTCTGGAACGGGATCACGAGCTTTGCGGTCTGGCGGGGAACCGCCAGGGCGAAGTTCTTCGGCACGAGCTCGCCGATGATCATCGAGAACACCGTCGCCACCGAGATCGCCACGATCGTCGCGATCGGGCGGGCTGCCGACTCGGGGATGCCCCACGCGGTGAAGACCGGATTCAGCAGGTTCGAGAGCGCCGGCTCCATCGTGTAACCGGTGAGCAGCGTCGTCAGCGTGATCCCCAGCTGCGCACTGGAGAGGTGCGTCGAGGTGATCCGCAGCGCGCTGATCGTGAGCGACAGCCGGGACTCACCAGCGGCCTGTCGCTTCTCCAGCTCGGCCCGGTCGAGATTGACCAGGGCGAACTCGCTGGCGACGAACAGGCCCGTGCCGATCGTCAGAAGGAGCCCCACGCCCAACATGACGTAATCCATCACGCATCACCCCCGCTCGCGCGGGATGAGGGTCGGTGGGGCGAGTGTCTGCAACTAGGAGGGTCGTCCATCGTGCCGACGATTCTACGGCATCCCTCTCGGGAGCTCTCTGGTGCTTTCGCCACGCCTCGCGCTCGACTGGCGGGAAGAACCCGCAGCGGCGGCTACCAGCTGACGGGGAGCGCCTTACCCTCTTCGTAGCCGGCGGCGGACTGCAGTCCGACGGTCGCGCGCTCGTGGAACTCCGCGACGGTGGCGGCCCCGGCGTAAGTGAACGACGAGCGCACCCCCGACGTGATCATGTCGACGAGGTCCTCGACCGACGGGCGCAGCGGATCGAGGTAGATCTTCGACGACGAGATCCCCTCCGCGAACAACTCCTTGCGGGCGCGCTCGTACGGGTCGAGCCGGCCGAACCTGCCGTGGACGGCCTTCGTGGATGCCATCCCCCACGACTCCTTGTAGACGCGGCCCGCGGCATCCGTCTGCAACTCGCCGGGCGCCTCGATCGTGCCGGCGAACCACGAGCCGATCATGACGGATGCCGCACCCGCCGCGAGCGCGAGGGCGACGTCGCGGGGGTACCGCACGCCGCCGTCGGCCCAGACATGGGCGCCCAGCTCCGCGGCGGCCTGGGAGGTCTCCAGCACTGCGGAGAACTGCGGACGTCCGACGGCGGTCATCATGCGCGTCGTGCACATCGCGCCCGGCCCCACCCCGACCTTGAGGATGGATGCCCCGGCGTCGACCAGATCGCGCACACCCTCGGCGGTGACGATGTTGCCCGCGACCAGCGGGATGCCGAGGTCGAGGGCGGCGACTTCGCGCAGGGCGCGGAGCATTCCCTCCTGGTGGCCGTGGGCCGTGTCGACCACGAGGACGTCGACTCCGCCGTCGGCCAGGGCGCGCGCCTTCGCGGCGACGTCGCCGTTGATGCCGACGGCGGCCGCGACGATCAGTCGCCCGTCCGCGTCGAGGGCGGGGCGATACAGCGTGGATCGCAGCGCCGTGCGCTGGGAGAGAGTGCCGACGAGGTAGCCGTGCTTCAGCACGCACACGGTCTCGGCCTCCGCGGCGACGATGAGGTCGAACGCGTGGCGCGCGTCGGTGACGTCGTCGGCGTCGATGGATGCCGCGCGACCGCGCGCGAGGTCGCCCAGACGGGCATCGGGCAGGGCCGTGCCCAGGCGGGTCGCGGGCACCACGCCCAGGACGTCGTCGATGTGCACTCGGCCGTCGCGCTCGACGGCGACGACGATGCCGTGACCGTCGGTCGCCGGGAGCAGACTCGCCGCTTCGGCCACGGTCGCCTCGGGCGGCAGCACCAGCGGGGTGTCCCACACGACCGGCTGCGCCTTGACCCAGCGGATGGCGGCATCGATCTCCTGCAGGGGCATGTCCTGCGGCAGCACGCCGAGCCCGCCGCGGCGCGCGAGGGTCGCGGCCAGTCGCGCACCGGTGACCGAGTTCATGTTGGATGCCACGAGCGGAATCGTCGCCGTGGACCCGTCGCCGGGCGCCAGATCGACGTCGAGACGGCTCGTCACGTCCGATCTGCGCGGCACGAGGAAGACGTCCGAGTACGTCAGGTCGACCTGGGGGCGCTCTCCGGAGAAGTGCATGATTCCACGGTACCCACTCCTGACCGCACCGACGCCGGCATCCGTACTGCGGCCGTGATTACTGGGATACCCTTGTTAGTCGTGCGCGAGTGCCACGATCCGGGCCTGCGCACCATCTGAACTTCACCGATGAAAGCAGGAGAATCGTGTCCAGCCAGGTGACCGGCGCGGGAACATCGAACGACGGCGAATTCGGCGCCAACGAATGGCTCGTCGCCGAGATGTACGAGCAGTACACCAAGGACCGCAACTCCGTGGATCAGGCATGGTGGCCGATCCTCGAGTCCTACCGACCGGATGCCGAGGACGCCGCACCCGCAGCACCCGCCGAGGCCGCCGCACCCGCTCCCACCGCCACGCCCGCGCCGGCTGCAGCCCCTGCCCCGGAGTCGCATCCGGTCACCGCGCCCGTGCCGGTGATCGGCACCTCCCCCGTGGCCCGCACGACCGCGCGGCCCGCCGCACCCCAGCCCGTGCCCGCGCAGGCGCCCAAGTCGGCGCCGTCACCGCAGGAGGCCGGTGAGGACGTCGTCACGACCCTCCGCGGCATGCCCAAGACCCTCGCCGCCAACATGGACGAGTCGCTGACCGTGCCGACCGCGACGAGCGTGCGCACGATCCCCGCGAAGCTCCTCATCGACAACCGCATCGTCATCAACAACCACATGTCGCGCACGCGCGGCGGCAAGGTGAGCTTCACTCACCTGATCGGGTGGGCACTGATCCAGGCGCTCAAGGCGTTCCCGAGCCAGAACGTGTACTACGCCGAGGTCGACGGCAAGCCGTCCGTCGTCGCCCCCGCTCACGTGAACCTGGGCATCGCGATCGACCTGCCCAAGCCCGACGGCACGCGGGCTCTCATGGTCCCGAGCATCAAGCAGGCCGAGTCGCTGACGTTCCAGGAGTACCTGCAGTCCTACGAGGACCTCGTCCGCCGGGCCCGGGGCGGCAAGCTCACCGCCGCCGACTTCCAGGGCACCACGGTGTCGCTCACGAACCCCGGCGGCATCGGCACGGTGCACTCGGTTCCGCGACTCATGAAGGGCCAGGGGTGCATCGTCGGCGCCGGCGCGCTGGAGTATCCCGCGGAGTTCCAGGGATCGAGCGAGAAGACGCTCGTCGAGCTCGGTATCGGCAAGACCATCACCCTCACGAGCACGTACGACCACCGCGTGATCCAGGGAGCCGGGTCGGGCGAGTTCCTCAAGATCGTGCACGAGCTGCTCATCGGCCAGCGGGGCTTCTACGAAGGCATCTTCGCGGCGCTCCGCATTCCCTACGCCCCCATCCACTGGGCGGGCGACATCAACGTCGACATCGCCGAGCGCGTCGACAAGACGGCGCGCGTGCAGGAGCTCATCAACTCGTTCCGCGTGCGCGGTCACCTCATGGCCGACATCGATCCGCTGGAGTACGTGCAGCGCACGCACCCCGACCTCGAGATCGAGTCGCACGGCCTCACCTTCTGGGACCTCGACCGCGAGTTCGTCACCGGCGGATTCGGCGGGCGACGCATCATGAAGCTGCGCGAGATCCTCGGCGTGCTGCGCGATTCGTACTGCCGCACGATCGGCATCGAGTACATGCACATCCAGGACCCGGCGCAGCGCAAGTGGTTCCAGGACAACGTCGAGGTCAAGTACCAGAAGCCCGGTCACGACGAGCAGCTGCGAATTCTCGACAAGCTCAACCAGGCCGAGGCGTTCGAGACGTTCCTGCAGACGAAGTACGTCGGCCAGAAGCGGTTCAGCCTCGAAGGCGGAGAGTCGCTCATCCCCCTCCTCGACGAGATCCTGCAGGGTGCGGCGGGCGCCGGCCTCGACGGCGCCGCCATCGGCATGGCGCACCGCGGCCGCCTCAACGTCCTCACCAACATCGCCGGCAAGACCTACGGGCAGGTGTTCCGCGAGTTCGAAGGCTCCGTCGCGATCGGCTCCAAGAGCGGGTCGGGCGACGTGAAGTACCACCTCGGCACCGAGGGGACGTTCGTGTCGGATGCCGACGAGGAACTCCCCGTGTACCTCGCCGCCAACCCGTCGCACCTGGAGACGGTCGACGGCGTGCTGGAGGGCATCGTCCGCGCCAAGCAGGACCGGATGCCGATCGGCTCGTTCTCGTGGCTGCCGATCCTCGTCCACGGTGACGCCGCCTTCGCGGGCCAGGGCGTCGTGGTCGAGACCCTGCAGATGTCGCAGCTGCGCGGCTACCGCACGGGAGGCACCGTCCACGTGGTGGTCAACAACCAGGTCGGCTTCACGACGCTCCCCCAGGATGCGCGGTCGTCGGTCTACGCGACGGACGTGGCCAAGAGCATCCAGGCCCCTGTCTTCCACGTCAACGGCGATGACCCCGAGGCCGTCGTCCGCGTCGCCGAGCTGGCCTTCCGCTACCGCGAGGAGTTCCACCGCGACGTCATCGTCGACCTCGTCTGCTACCGCCGCCGCGGTCACAACGAGGGCGACGACCCGTCGATGACGCAGCCGCTCATGACGAACCTCATCGAGGCGAAGCGCTCCGTGCGCCGTCTGTACACGGAATCGCTGGTCGGACGCGGCGACATCACCGAGGAGGAGTACGAGAAGGCCAAGCAGGACTTCCAGAACCGCCTCGAGATCGCGTTCGCCGAGACGCATGCCGCCGCCACCGGTTCCACCGGCATCGTGACGCCGAGCGGCTCGGTCGACGTTGCGGTCGGCGAACCCGACACGACAGGCGTCGCACTCGAGGTCGTCCACCAGATCGGCGACGCGTTCGTGAACCGCCCGGAGGGCTTCACGGTGCACGCGAAGCTCCAGCAGCTGCTCGACAAGCGCAACGACATGAGCCGCAACGGCGGCATCGACTGGGCGTTCGGCGAGCTCCTGGCCTTCGGTTCCGTGCTCATGGAGGGCACCAATGTCCGCTTGGCGGGTCAGGACGCGCGTCGCGGCACGTTCGTGCAGCGGCACGCCGTCATGCACGACCGCGTGAACGGTCAGGAGTGGCTGCCGCTGGCGAACCTCGGCGACGGCCAGGGCCGCTTCTACGTGTACGACTCGCTGCTGAGCGAGTACGCGGCGATGGCCTTCGAGTACGGCTACTCCGTAGAGCGCGCCGACACGCTGACCCTGTGGGAAGCACAGTTCGGCGACTTCGCCAACGGCGCCCAGTCGGTCATCGACGAGTACATCTCGGCCGCCGAGCAGAAGTGGAGCCAGCAGTCGAGCGTGGTCCTGCTCCTGCCGCACGGCTACGAGGGCCAGGGCCCTGACCACTCGTCCGCACGGATCGAGCGGTACCTGCAGCTGTGCGCCCAGGACAACATGACGGTGGCGCGTCCGTCGACGCCCGCGTCCTACTTCCACCTGCTCCGTCGGCAGGCCTACGCCCGCCCGCGTCGCCCCCTGATCCTCTTCACCCCGAAGGCCATGCTGCGCCTGCGCGGTGCCACGAGCCCCGTGGAGGCCTTCACGCAGGGACGTTTCGAGCCGGTGCTCGACGACGACCGCGGGATCGACAAGAGCGCGGTGCGGCGCGTGCTGCTGCACTCCGGCAAGATCCACTGGGACCTCAAGGCCGAACTCGAGAAGAAGCCGAACCCCGAGATCGCCCTCGTGCGCCTGGAGCAGTACTACCCGGCTCCCGTCGACGAGCTCAACGCGATCCTCGACGGCTATCCGGACGCCGAACTGGTGTGGGTGCAGGACGAGCCCGAGAACCAGGGCGCGTGGCCCTTCATCGCTCTCGAGGTCGTGAAGAACCTGCGGGGCCGCACGGTGCGTCGCATCTCGCGCGCCGCGGCTGCGTCGACGGCGACCGGTTCGCCGAAGGTCCACGCGGTGGAGCAGTCGACGATCCTCGAATCGGCACTCACGCTCTAGCGCGACGTCCGCGGCGGGCGACGGTCACGACGACCGCCGCGGACGCGAGCGCGAGTGCGGGGGCCAGTGAGGCCCACGCGAGCGCCAGCATGCCCGCGCACAGCACCGCGGCCACGACCGCCATCCACCATCCCG
Organism: Candidatus Microbacterium phytovorans; assembly: GCA_029202445.1. Taxonomy (NCBI): domain Bacteria; kingdom Bacillati; phylum Actinomycetota; class Actinomycetes; order Micrococcales; family Microbacteriaceae; genus Microbacterium; species Candidatus Microbacterium phytovorans. The sequence goes on along the minus strand of CP119321.1, from coordinate 253,236 downwards.
CTGAACGCCGAGGCAGCAGCCGCACGGCGGCGACCATGCCGAGCGCGTAGATGGCGACCATGCTGCTCGTGTGAACGAGGATGAACGGGGTGAGCACCATGCCGTTCACGAGCATGAGCGAGAAGTACACGGCAGCGACGGCAGCGGTGAGGGCGAGCGCGCGGCGCGGGATGCCGCCGTGTTCGACTCCTCGGGAGAACCACCGCGGAAGGTCGCCGTTGTCGGCCAGTGAGGCACCCAGCTTCGCGAACGCCGCAAGGTACGCGTTGAGCACGCCGAGCGCGACGATGGCCGCGATGATGCCGACGGCGATCGGACCCAGGCGCGGTGACCCCAGCCGCGCGAGATCGAGGAGCGGCACCTGCCCCTCGCCCGCGCTCACCCCGAGCGCTCCGACGGTCACGACCTGCAGCACCAGGTAGCACGCGCCGGTGACGACGACGGCGATGCCGGTGGCCCACGGGATGTCTCGTGCGGGGCGCCGGAACTCCCCCGAGATATGGGTGCCGACCTCCCAGCCCGCGAACGCCCAGACGAACAGACTCACCGCCGTCGCGACTCCCGCCCACCCGTGCGGGAGGAACGGTTGGAAGTTCGAGGCCTCGACCGACGGTGCTCCCAGTCCGACGACGAAGACGACCACGGCGAGCAGGAGGGCGGTGAGCACGAACTGGGCGCCGCCGGCGACCCGCACGCCGAGCGCATTGAGCGCGAACGGCGGGAGGAAGATGAGGGCCGCCAGGAGCGGCACGAACGCGCGATCGACGCCGAGGGCGGCAACGACGTACTCGGCACCCAGTGCGGCGACCACCGGAGCCCCGGCGCACACGCCGAAGAGGAACCAGTAGCCCGTCATGCGGGCCGCGGTGCCCCCGAGCGCCTTCCGCACGTAGCTCGCGACTCCCCCGGGGTCGGGGTAGCGTGCGGCGAGGACGGCGAACGTGCCCGCCAACGGTACGGAGAGGCCGAGAACGGCCGCGACGGCCAGGATGCTCGCGGGGCCCGCCACGCTCGCCGTGAGGCCGGGCAGGACGAGCAGACCCGTGCCGAGGACGGATGCCACGTAGAGCGCGGTTCCCTGCACGAGTCCGATCCCGCCATGGCGGGCGGGCGTGTCGATAGCGAGGGAGCGGCCGGTCATGACACCATCCTGTCCAGCACCCCCGACGCTCGGCTCGCGGAAAACGGTCGTCTCGGTGCGGAATCCTGCCAGCACCCGACCGCGACGCACCCGAGAGAACAGGTACGGCGATGGACGTCGCACTGCTCGTCAACCCCGCCGCGCGCGCCGGTGCGCACACCGTCGTCGTGGACGAGGTCACCGCCCGCCTCCGAGCCCACGGCATCCGGGTAGCGGTGATCTCCGGCGGGAGCGCCGCCGACTCCTCCACGCTGCTGCGGGCCGCGCTCGACGTCGGGACGGATGCCGTGCTCGTCGCGGGCGGAGACGGAACGGTGAACCTCGCGATCCAGGAGCTCGCCGGCACCGACACGCCCTTGGGGATCGTCCCGGTCGGCACGGGCAACGACTTCGCCGCCGCGCTCGGTTTGCGCGAGCTGCGCGCGGAGGCGACTGCCGCGGCCGTCATCGCGGGCCGCACCCGGCGGGTCGACCTGGCCCGCGCGACGCGGGCGGACGGCTCCTCGCGGCTGTACGCGACCGTGCTGGCCGCGGGCTTCGACTCGAAGGTGAACGACCGGGCCAACGGCATGACGTGGCCTCGAGGGCACTCCCGCTACGACATCGCCGTCCTCATCGAGTTCCTGCGGCTGCGCGACCTCCCGTTCCGCGTCGAACTCGAGGACGCCGACGGCGACGTGGAGGTGCTCGACGGTCCGCTCGTGCTGGCATCCGTGGGGAACGGTCCGACGTACGGGGGCGGTATCCGCATCTGTCCCGAGGCAATGCTCGACGACGGTCTCTTGGACGTGACGCTGGTGCGTCCCGCCGGCCGCCTGCGGCTGCTGCGCCTCCTTCCCCGCGTCTATCGCGGCACGCACGCATCGTCGCCCGACGTCGTGATGCGTCGCGCCCGCGCCGTGCGCCTCGACGCACCGGCGCTCACCGCCTACGCGGACGGCGATCCCCTGGGCGCCCTCCCGGTGCGGGTGGATGCCGTTCCCGGCGCGCTCACCGTGTTCACCGCGTGAGGCCGACCCTCCCCGGACGGGAACCCTCGGGCCAGGGAACCTCGGACAGCGAAGTGGGGAGTTCTCCCCATGGCGGCCTGCGGCCCCGTCCCTAGGATGGAAACGACCGGGGAGGTGCACTCATGGCTGGAGACGGCGTCGACATTCCGCTCGACTCGATGGCGGAGCTGAGCGAGGCGCTCGGCGCGATCATCGCCGAGTATCAGAATGCGTCTTCGCAGACGAACACGTTGACCGAGGCGATCTCGCGGCCGCAGGGACGCGGTTCGCTGCAGTCGGCCGCCGAGGACTTCGAGGCGAAGTGGGACGACAAGCGCGAGACGCAGCGCCGCCACCTCGAAGAGATGAAGAAGCGGCTCGACGACGCCCGGGACAACTGGGCCGAAGCAGACGCCGAACTCGCCCGCAGCATGGAGGCATCCGAGTAATGGGACACGACGGCTACTGGTACCAGCGCGAGAACATGCCGGCCACCGCCGGCGGCCGCGACATCGAGCAGATCGTGGGCGAGCCGTCCCGCATCCTCAGCCGCGGCGAGAACATCGTCGAGCAGGGCGAGATGATGCGCTCCGCGGCCCGCACTCTGGAGATGTTCGCCGACGGAACGATCGGCAGCGGCGAATCGTTCGAGGCAGTGCGCGAACAGGCCAAGGAGGTCTACGCCGATCTCCGGACGGCCGGAGAGCGCTATCTGCCGAGCGGACGCGCCCTGGTTCGCTATGCGGGCGCCCTCGAGACGGTCCAGTCGGAGACCGACGGGCTCGTGACCCGTGCCGCCTCGGCCTGGGAGCGCGTCAACGACACCTCCCGCGCCCTCTCCGCGGCCGAAGGCGACCAGCAGCAGTGGGACTTCAACGACGACCACGAGGTGGAGCAGTCCGGGAGCCGTCCCAGCAGCGCCGCCGAGCAGTCCTCGTTCGACTCCGCGCTGCAGACGTTCGAGACGTACCGCGCGCAGTACGACGCGCCCGTCGCCCGCTGGGAAGCGGTGTACGACTCGACGCTGTCCAGCCTGCAGGGCGCGAACGAGGACGGCGTGTCCGACGGATTCTGGGACGACGCGATGCCGTTCGTCGAGGGTCTGCTCACCGTGCTCATGTGGGTGGGTGTCGCGCTCATCATCGTCGCTTTCGTCGTCACCGGCCCGCTCGCCGCCATCGCCGCAGCCCTTGCTGTGATCGTCGGCGTCATCTCCCTGCTCGGCGAGATCGCACGACTGTCCACCGGCCGCGGGAGCTGGCAGGAAGTGGCGCTCTCCGCCGTCGCGATCCTCCCCTTCGGCAAGCTCGCCGGGCTCGGCAGACTCGGCTCGTTCGCCTCCGCCGGGGCGCGGTTCCCCCGCCTGTCGGGAACGGTCCGCCTCTTCGGTTCGGAGTTCGTCGATGCGCGCAATGCGTTCCGCGCCCTGGACTCGGTGCTCGCGAACCGGATGCCGCAACTGTTCGTGCGCGGCACGCCGCACGGCCTGAACACGCGCAACATGTTCCGCCTGTTCTACTCGCCGGTGATGGTCAAGGAGACCTTCGCCCTGACGGGAAGCTGGGGCAACGGCTGGCGCGCCCTGGCGGGGTTCGCTCCCGGGCGGATGCCGCAGACGCTCACCGAAGCGCTGGGCGGCGCGGCGCAGGTCTACGCGACCGTCATGCCGACCGTCGTCAGCGTGGCCAAGTCGTTCGACTGACCCGCCTAGAATCGGGATGCCGTCCCCTCCCCACGATCGGAGCACCGTGTCTTTGCGCGCTGAACTGGTCGAGCCGACCGCCGGGATGCCCGGCTTCGCGCTCGTCCTTCCCTTGGGCTGGGGGTCTTTCGATCCCGAGCCGGTGGCGCTGCGCGCCATCGCGGAGCAGTCACTGGGGCGGCTCTCCGCTGCCCAGCGGACGGCGCTACGGCCGATGCTCGACGAGGTGTTCGCCGCGGCGAACCGCGGCGTCGGCGACGCGATCCGCCTGTTCGCGCAGCAGGACGTGCCCGAGAGCGACTTCTTGCCGGTCTCGATCGTCGCGGCGCGCATGGACGCTCCCGGCGGGCGGAGCCTTGCCGAAGCCGGACGCCACCTCATGGCGACGCGCGGGGCCGCGCCTCTGGACGAGGCGGGGACGATCCTCCGCTGGACGCAGACATCGACCGCCGGGTTCTCGGAGGGCGCTGCCGAAATCCTCACCATCAACTACCTGCTGCCCGCTCCCGACAGCGACCGCCGCGGTCTGCTGTTCCAGGCGAGCATCCTCGCCTCCGCCGCAGGCACGACGGTCGATCCGACCGGTGTCGCGACGATGACCGCCCTGTGCGACGCGATCGTGGCCACCGTCCGCTGGAAGCGCGATGCCTGAGCTGTCCGTCGAAGCCGACCCTCGCCTGTGGTCGGTGGTGCCGCTGGAGTCCGAGGCCGAGCCATGGCTGCGGGCGCTCCTGGAAGGCCGGACCGACGAGCAGCAGGCTCGGATCCTCCTCGCCGCCGACCTCGCCGTGACCGCCCGCGAAGCGGCGCCCGACTCGCTGGTGCTCCTGCTGTGCGAACCCGTGTCGGGTCTCTATGCGACGCTGGGCTTCCTCGTCACGGAGGCGCCCGCGTTCCGCGATGCCGCCCGCGCGGAGGAACTCGCCCTCACGCTGACCCCCTCACCGTGGCCGCCGACGACGACCCCGTTCACGGCCGGGGCGGTCTCGGGCTGGCGGGTCACGGTCCTGTTCTCCGACGAGGACGCCGCGTCCGACGAGCAGACCACCGATGGTGCCGACGCGTCGCCGGTCACGCCGCTCGGCTGGGTGCGTACCACGTACGTTCTCGATCTCGACGATCGACTCGTCGTGGGGCAGCTGTCGCCGCTGGCCCCCGAGGCGGGCGCCGTAGCCCTGGCGCTCACCGAGCAGCTCCTTCCGACACTCGAGATGGATCACCGTGGCTGACTCCCCGATCACCGCCCGCGCCGCGGCGGTGCGCGACGACCTCATCGCGCCGGCGACCGCCAGCCGCGAACTGATCGAGTACTCCGTGCTGGGCGTCGCCGGGCTGGGCGACGTACGCGAGCGCCTCGTGGCCGACTCCAACGCGGTGGCCGCGCGCGCTCGCCGACGTGTGACCCAGCTGCTGACCGAACGCCACGGCGGACGTCGCCCCCAGCTCAGCGGCTGGCACTCCCTGCTCGTGTTCCTGCTGACCTTCGCCTCCGCCGCGCCGCTCGCGCTCCTCGGCTCGCTCCGTCTCGGGGCCGACGGACTCGAGACGCCCGCGGCGATCGTCGCGCTGGTCGTCGGCATCCTGCAGGTGCTCGTGGCGCTCGCCGTCTTCAGCAAACCGGTGCCGCGCAGCACGCTCTTCCAGTCGCAGGTCTCGGCGGCGCTCGCCGTGGCCGGCGCGGTGTTCGGCGCGTCCGTGACCTCGGGCGGCCTCCCGGTCCTGTTCCTCGTCGGCGCGGCGGGTTCGGTGATCGCGCTCGTCGCCTACCACTTCGGTCGCCGCGACCGTGACGCGCGTCAGCGCATCGACGACGCGTTGGAGACGGCGTTCCTCGACGTCAGCGCCGAAGTGGCCGCCGAGCGCGCGCGTCTCCAGGAGGAACTTGCTCGCGAGCTCTCCGAGCGGCGCGTCGACGTCGACGGCATCCGGGCGCTGCGTTCGGCCTCGATCGCGCTGCTGCGCGAGGCGGGCAACCCTGCGGTCGACGACGACCCGGCGTCCCTGCCGGGCACCTACCTCATCGCGGGGCACACGAGCGCGTGGCTGCCGCCGACGCACCGCGACCGCGGGGTCGCCTGACGGTCAGTGGTGGGTGGCCTGCTCGGCGCGCAGCCGGCTCAGCACCTGGTCGCGCAGCTGTTCCGGCGCGGTCTCCTTGCAGGCGCGCGCAAGCACGGCCGTGAGGGTCGTCGCCACGAGGGCCTCCTCCCGGCAGGCAGGACAGTTCTCGAGATGCTCGCGAATGTCGGCGTGCTGGGTCTTGCACACCTCGTTGCGCAGGTACTCCTCGAGGTCTTTCCTCGCCTTGTCGCAGCCGCAGTCGCTCATTTCTTGCTCCTCGTGGCGGGCACGTCGATGCCGCGCTCTTTCGCATAGTCGGCAAGGAGGTCACGCAGCATGCGCCTGCCACGGTGCAGGCGGCTCATGACGGTGCCGATGGGGGTTTTCATGATGTCCGCGATCTCCTGATACGCGAAGCCTTCGACGTCGGCGAGGTAGACCGCGAGTCGGAAGTCCTCGGGGATCTGCTGCAGCGCGTCTTTGACCGCCGACGCCGGCATGTGGTCGATCGCCTCGGCCTCGGCAGAGCGCGTGCTCGTCGCCGTGGTCGACTCCGCACCGCCCAGCTGCCAGTCCTCGAGGTCGTCGATCGTGCCCTGGAAGGGCTCACGCTGCTTCTTGCGGTACGTGTTGATGTACGTGTTGGTCAGGATGCGGTACAGCCACGCCTTGAGGTTCGTCCCCTGCGTGAACGAGGCCCAGGAGCCGAAGGCCTTGACGAAGGTCTCCTGCACGAGGTCGGCCGCGTCGGCGGGGTTGCGCGTCATCCGCATCGCGGCGGCGTAGAGCTGGTCCATGAACGGGAGCGCCTGCTCCTCGAACTGGGCGCTGGGGTCCTGGGGGGCCTCGGGGGTCTGCGGATCGATCGCCGCCTCGTGTTCCATCAGGCGCCAGTCTACGTCGCCGAGCACGTCGAACACGGGGGGAAGGGTGGCGATCATGGCGCTCCTCACTGTGCTCTCACTCGGGGTACGACGACGGTTCGTTAGGGTAGAACCCGATGACTGCGTCCGGGTATTCCCAGCTCTCCCCCAGCGACGGGGCCACAGCCCCGGTCGCCGCGTGGCCCGCGCCCACGACGGAGGCGCCCGTGCACGCGACGGTGACCGTCCCGGGCTCCAAATCCCTCACCAATCGCAAGCTGGTGCTGGCCGCTCTCGCCGACGGGCCGAGCACCCTCGCCGCTCCCCTGCACTCGGACGATTCGGCCCGCATGATCGAGGCGCTCCGCACGCTCGGCGTAGAGATCGAGGAGCTTCCTCCCACCGGGCCCTACGGTCCCGACCTGCACATCACCCCTCCCGCGGCGTTCCGCGGCGACGTCGTGATCGACTGCGGACAGGCGGGCACCGTGATGCGCTTCATCGCGCCGCTGGCAGGTCTCGCGCACGGCGACGTGACGATCACCGCGCACGAGAGCGCCCTCCACCGTCCCATGGGCGTCATGATCAAGGCGCTGCGAGAACTGGGCGTCGACATCGACGACGGCGGCAACTGGGCGCTGCCGTTCACCATCAAGGGCCGCGGACACATCCGCGGGGGCGAAGTCACGATCGACGCGAGCACGTCGAGTCAGTTCGTCTCGGGCCTGCTGCTGGCCGCCCCGCGCTACGACGTCGGCCTGCACCTCCTCCACTCCGGCGCCCGGCTTCCGAGCGTGCCGCACATCGACATGACCGTCGAGGCCCTCGCCCGGCGCGGCGTGCACGTCGAGCACGAGAACCCGCACGAGTGGCTCGTGCCCGCCGGGGCCCCGCGCGGCCGGGATGCCATGGTCGAGCCCGATCTGTCGAACGCCGCCCCGTTCCTGGCCGCCGCCATCCTCACCGGCGGCGCCGTGACGATCCCGGGCTGGCCCGCCACCTCCACCCAGCCGGGCGCTCTCCTCACCGAGATCCTCACACTCATGGGCGCGCGCGCGTCGCGCCGCGGCGGCGCACTCACGGTGGCCGCGGGCGACCGCATCGCCGGCGTCGACCTCGACCTCACCGCCGCGAGCGAGCTCACGCCGACGCTGTTCGCGCTCGCCGCTTTCGCCGACGCTCCGTCGACCCTCCACGGCATCGGCCACATCCGCGGGCACGAGACCGACCGCATCGCCGCTCTGGTCTCCAACCTGCGGGCGATCGGCGGCGACGCCGAAGAGCTGCCCGACGGCATCCGCATCACCCCGGCTCCCCTGCACGGTGGTCTCTGGAAGGCCCACCACGACCACCGGATCGCGACCGCCGGCGCCGTCATCGGCCTGCGCGTGCCGGGCGTCGAGGTCGACGACATCGGCACCACCGCGAAGACGATGCCCGAGTTCCCGCAGCTGTGGCACGCCATGCTGCAGGCAGACGGCGTCTCGTGAGCGGTCGGGTCGCCCGATGAGCTGGCTGGACGACATCGACGACGACGAGTCCGACTTCGACGAGTCGTCCATCCGCATGCGGCCCAACCCGAAGGCCAACCGGCCTCGCACCAAGCGGCGACCCGCGCACGCCGACGCGCAGATCGCCCGCGTGCTGGGCGTCGACCGTGGGCGGTACACCGTCCTGGTCGACGAGGACGGTCCGACCGAGCACACCGTGTCGGCGACGCGTGCCCGAGAGCTGCGCAAGCAGCCGATCGTGACCGGCGACCGGGCGCGCGTCGTCGGCGACGTGACCGGCGACGAAGGCACGCTCGGCCGCATCGTGGGCATCGAGGAGCGCACCTCGCTCCTGCGCCGCAGCGCGGACGACACCGATCAGGTGGAGCGGGTGATCGTCGCCAACGCCGATCAGATGCTCGTCGTCGTCGCCGCAGCCGACCCCGAGCCGCGACCGCGACTCGTCGACCGATACCTCATCGCCGCGCTGGATGCCGGCATCCGACCTCTGCTCGTGGTCACCAAGACGGACCTCGCCGACCCGGCGGCCTTCCTCGGCCACTTCGAAGGGCTGGACGACCTCGAGGTGTTCACGAGCGGTCACGGCGACATGCCCGTCGAACGAATCGGGGAACGACTCGTCGGACATTCCACGGTCTTCGTCGGACATTCGGGCGTGGGCAAGTCGACGCTGGTCAACGCTCTCGTGCCCGACGCGGCGCGGGCGACGGGCCACGTCAACGAAGTCACCGGACGCGGACGCCACACCTCCAGTTCGACGGTGTCGCTGCGCTACACCGGCCGAGACGGCAAGGGGTGGGTCATCGATACGCCGGGGGTGCGGTCCTTCGGTCTGGGTCACGTCGACCCCGCCAACATCTTGAAGGCGTTCACCGACCTCGCCGCACTCGCGGAAGAGTGTCCTCGCGGGTGCACGCACTTGCCGGATGCCCCCGACTGCGCGATCGTCGAAGCCGTCGCCGAAGGGCGGCTCGGGGATCGGGGCGCCGCGCGTCTGGACTCCCTGCAACGCCTGCTCGCCACCTTCGCCTGACTAGGCTGGAGGCATGACGCGCCTCGACATCGGCTCCCCCGCTCCCGCTTTCACGCTCGTCGACCAGGACGAGCGGACGGTGTCGCTCAGCGACTACCGCGGCGGGCGCGTGATCTTGTTCTTCTACCCGGCGGCGATGACTCCGGGATGCACGACCGAGGCTTGCGACTTCCGCGACAGCATCGCGCCGTTGCAGGCGGCCGGATACACGGTCCTCGGCATCTCGCGTGACGAGCCCGCCACGCTGCGCGAGTTCCGCACCCGCGATGCGCTTCCGTACGACCTGCTCAGCGATCCCGACCACAGCGTGCACGACGCCTACGGCGCGTGGGGCGAGAAGACCAACTACGGCAAGACGGTCGAGGGCGTCATCCGCTCGACGTTCGTGATCGGCCCCGACGGCGACATCGAGCACGCGCTCTACAACGTGAAGGCCACGGGGCACGTGGCCCGCATCCGCTCACTCCTCGACGTCTGACCCCGCCGCTTCGCCCGCCCGCAGCCGGCGGCCCGCTGCACGTGCGCTCGCGACGAGCGCCGTGAGCACGGCGATCGCAGGGACGGCTACCGCGAGGGCGAAGGCGGGTTGCGGGTTCTCCCCCGACAGCGCGCCCACGGCGACGGCGAGAGCCAGGAGCTGAGCGACGATGCCGCCGCTGCGTCCCCACGAACCGCCGCGCCACACCGCTGCACCGAACGCCATGAGGGCCACGGCACCGATCGCGGTGAGGACGATGAGCGCCGTCGAGCTGCTCACGGAATCGGTGTCGCCCGTGACGAGCGCGACGATCTCCCAGCCCGCCAGCACGAACAGCGCGAGGCCTTCGAGCACGAGCGCGACCGCGGCGAACCGCTCCACAGGGGTGGTGGACATCGTTCCCGCGACTCCTCGGAAGTATCAGTATCCCGCCGCGTCACGGCATCCGTCTTGGAGGCTACGCACAGCAAACTGGTCTGGAAATGCCATGTTCACCCTTGATTCACCTGCCGACGCATGGGACGATTGATGAAGCGTGTGCTCCCACAGCGCAGTGGGGCGAGCAAGAGCTCGCACACTTCCAGGGTAATCGACGTCGACCCGGCGAACGACCCACCCGAACTTCATCCCGCATCAAGGAGCACCACACCATGGATTGGCGCGACAAAGCCGCCTGCCTGACCGTCGACCCGGAACTCTTCTTCCCCGTCGGCAACACCGGCCCCGCCGTCGACCAGATCGAGAAGGCGAAGACCGTCTGCGCTCGATGCACGGTCACCGAGATCTGCCTGCAGTACGCCCTCGAATCCGGTCAGGACTCGGGTGTCTGGGGCGGGCTTTCCGAAGACGAGCGCCGCGCGCTGAAGCGACGCGCTGCTCGCGCCCGCCGCGCTTCCTGACGTCGACTGAGCCTCCCGCGGATGCCATCGTCATCCTGCGCGGAGGCTCAGTTCGTGTCGTGCGCCATGCTCGGAGTGTCGCTCACGTCGCCCCGCTCGCGACCGATCAGAGGCGCATGATCGTCGACATCGGGAGACGCCACATCCGTGCCACCGGCGCGATGTTGCCGACCGCGGCGGCGAGTGCGCCGACGCCGAGTCCGAGCACGGCGGCATCTGCGGGGTAGCTCGAGGCTGCCGTGTCGGGGAGAGTCGCCATCGCCGAGACCATGGCCGGGTGCGCGAGAACCGAGACGGCGACGGCGGCGATAGCGGCCACCCCCGCGACGACCTGCGATTCGATCACCATCGCCCACGCGAGTGCCGAACGCGGCATGCCGAGGGCGCGTCGCAGCGAGAGCTCCCACGCGCGTTCGCGTGACCGGGACAGGCCGATGTTCAGGATGCCGACGGTCAGCGACAGCACGCTGAAGATCCCGACCACGATGAACGAGATGGTCGTCGCGGCCAGCTCGGCGGCGAGTTCGGCCAGCGTGTCTGTGCGCTCGACGCGATCGACGAGCGTGGTCTCTGCGATGCTCTCGATGCCGGAGAGCACGTCGCGAGCGGCGCCGGCGTCGAGATCCGGATGCGAGACCGTCAGGAGAGACTCGCGATCCGTGTGGAGCGCCGCCGTGTCGGCGTGTTGATCCAGCCGAAGGTAGACGCCCGGGTCGCGGGAACCGTCGTCGACGATCCCGCGGATCACGATGGGCTCACCGGCATCCGTGTGGATGACCGCACCGACGCCGACGTCGAGGACGGATGCCGCGCGATTGATCACCCCCGTCGACACGAGCGATTCGGTGTCGTCCAGCCACGCGCCGTCGATCACCGGCCATCGACGCACGGTCTGCAGGTCGCGCGAGGTCAGCACGACCTGCGCTTCGAGCATCTGGCGCGGCTCGGCGATGACCAGGGCTGGTGTGCGCACGATAGGTGCCACGGCGACACGGTCGGGCATCCGTCTCTCGAGTTGGGCGGCCAGACGATCCACGTCTTCCGGGGTCGCCGGGGCGCGCAGGTAGGCGGTGATCGTCACTCGATGGCCGCGTTCGAGCGTGGATTGATGCTCGATCGTCCGCGCCATCGTGGTCGACGCTCCGGCCACGGTGACGATGCCGACGAGACCCAGGAGGAGCGTGGCGACCGTGAGGAGGTGTCCGCGGATGTGACCGCGAAGCAGCTGTCCGGCCAGCCGCAGAGTCTTCACGTGCTCTCCCCTCGGAGCCTCTGCGCCCTCCGACCCCGGGGGGCGGTGACGTCACGCAGGCGACCGTCGACGAGCTCTGTGACGGTGTCCATCTGTGCGGCCACGGCCGCGTCGTGCGTCACGACGAGCAGAGCGCAGTCGCGTTCCCGGGTGGCGTCGCGGAGGAGGCGGAGCACCTCGGCTGCTGTCGTTTCGTCGAGTGAGCCCGTGGGTTCGTCGGCGAGGAGGAGGTCGGGCTCGCACGCGAGCGCCCGGGCGATGGCGACACGCTGCTGCTCGCCGCCGGAGAGCTGTCGCGGTCGGCGGCGCCGCAGCGCTGCGAGGCCGAGTTCGTCGAGGAGCTCTTCGGCCCTCCCCTGGCGTTGTCGTCTCGTCAGGGTGCCGGCGGCATCCATCGGCACCGTGACGTTCTCTGCGGCCGTGAGGTAGTCGATCAGGCGGAAGTTCTGAAACACGAACCCGAGTCGGCGTGCGCGAAGCACCGCACGATCCCGCTCCCCGAGGGCTTCGACACGCTGCCCCCACAGCCATCGCTCCCCCTCGGTGAGGTCGTCGAGGAGTCCGAGTATCGACAGCAGCGTGCTCTTGCCGCTCCCGGATCGTCCGATCACGGCGAGCGATTCGCCTCGGGAGATCGTCAGGTTCGCGGCGTCGAGCACCGGCCGGCCGCCGACGACCTTGGTGCCCTGCACCAGTCGGAGAACGTCGGTCATTCGAGGAGGCTCGGGCTCGGGATCAGCACTTCGTCGCCCTCGCGCAGGCCGTCGACGATTTCCACGAGGTACCCGTTCGATCCGCCGAGGGTCACGTCGCGCTCGACGACTTCGTCGCCGTCCTTCACCGAGACTCGCGCACGATCGACCGTTCCGGCGATCGCCTCCAACGGCAGCGACAGGACATTGTCATGGGTGGCAAGGGTGACGACGAGCTGCCCGCTCATCCCGGCGATGACCCGCACCGTCTCGGGGACCGCGCAGGCGAGGAACGAACTGCCCTCTTCTACGACGGACGGGTCGGTGGAACTCGGCACCGGGTCCACGAGGTCGCAGTCGAACGGGCCGGAGGAGCCGCGTACTTCGCCCGCCGCTCTTACCGGAGAGCCGCCCTTCGTCGACCCGCCCGTGGACGCTGTCAGCCGCAGCAGATGCTCCCCCGTGACCGAGGCTCGCAGGGCGAACCCCTCGTGCACCGCCTCAGCGAGAGGAAGCCCGGCGACCACCTCGGTTCCGGGTTCGACGAGAAGGGTCTCGATCCGGGCATCTCCACCGACGGCGAGAATTCGACCGGACTCGGGCTGCACGAACAGCGCACCGTCGCGTTCGACGAGGGTGCCGGATGCCGGAGCCGTCACCTGGAAGGCCATGCCCGCCACCACGGTCGCCGGCAGGGAGAGGACGGTGTCGAACGTGCGCCGCTCGACCGTCTCGATCATGACCGTCGCCCCGGCCGGCTCGTCGTCTGCGTACGGGTCCGGCGGCGGCGGAGCCGTACACGCGGCGAGGAGACCGCTCAGGAGCAGCGAGGCGGCCGCGGCAAGGGCGCCGCCTCGGACGGGCTGGCGGGAGCCCTCCGGACCATGTGACCGGACGGTCATCGTGAGTCCACGTGGCAGCCCACGGCGAAGTCCCTCATCGACCTCAAGTCGCCCTTTCGCGCACCGCCGAGCACCTCGAGTTCCCACATCCGGCCAGGATCTTCGTAGTAGAGGCGGCGGAACTCCGAATCGAGAGCGGCCTCGGACTCCAGCACATCCAGCGCTTCCTCTGCCTGTTCCCCGACACCGCCTGCATCGAGTACCTGAACCATCCACGCGCACTCCCAATACAGATACGCCTGAACGAGACCTGATCCGCGCTCGTAGAGCTCTGTCGTTGACGGATCGGTGACGATCTGGCTTTCCAGCGGCGGATGGGTGTCCACGTCCTCCGGGAATGGGAGGTCGTCCGGAAAGTTCTCCAGCGTCCGGTCATACTCCTCCCGCATCTCGTCGTACGACATGAAGCCTTCCTGGACGGGCGCGTCGGGGCTGCACGCGACGAGCGGTGACGCGAGCAGGACGACAGCACTAGCTCTACCGAGACTTCTGACACGCATCAGGACTCACCGTCGCAACCGACGGCGAAGTCTCTCAGCAGCCCGAGGTCGCCCTGTCGAGCGCTCCGGAGAACCTGGTTCTCCCACACGCCGCTGGAGTCGTCGAAGTGTCTCGCACGCATCTCGGAATCGAGCGCCGACTCCAGCATGTCCAGACCCTGATCGGCTTTCCTTCCCTTGCCCTCAGCAGCCAACACCTGCAGCATCCATGTGCACTCCCAGTACACGTAGGCCTGTCCCGAACCGGAACCTACTTCGAAGAGGTCGGTGGTTTCCGGATCCGTGACGATCTGGCTCTCGAGCGCTGGATGAGTGTCGACACCCTCTGGGAACGGGAGCTCGGCGGGAAAGTTCTCCAGCGTCCGGTCATACTCGTCGCGCATCTCTTCGTACGACATGAAGCCCTCCTGCGTAGGAGCTTCTGGGGAACATCCAACGACCGTGAAGGCGACGAGCGTGATGCCCAGACACAACCCGCTCTTCCACGCGCGCGGTGCCTGGGTTGTCACCACGTGATGTCTCCCTGCCACCGAATGCTGCTCGGGTCGAATCCACCCTGCAACTCCCCCAGCATCTGCCCGGATAGCTTGTAGCGCCCGCTAGGGATGATCGTCGATCCCGACGACGAGGACCAATACGTCGTCTCTCCGGGAGTGTGGAAGAGCGCGCGGTCGGAGACCCGGACACCATCCCTATCCCGCATCCACAGACGGAAGTTGAACGCCGTCACCCGGTCGAGGTGCATGCGAGGTCGAGTGGTCGAGACGTGATCTCGAAAGGTCTGGTAGTTGACGACGTATCCACGCCCGTTCAGCTCACCCCAGACGTTGCCGAAGTAGCGGGCGTGCGCGGGGACGGCAAGGCTGAGGACGATGGCCGCGGTGAGGAGAACTGCTGCCAGCGGCTTCTTGATTGCTCTCATGTATGCATAAAAGCACGTTTCATGAAAGCCTAGTGCGAGTTATCCACAGCGTCGGGCGAAACGCCAAGCTGCGGACGCGGTCAGGCGCTGCGTCGGTCGATGTAGCGCAGGGGGATCTCGATGGTCACTTCGGTGCCCGAGCCCACGAGCGTGTGCCAGTCGATCGTCCCGCTGAGCTCGCCCTGGATCAGCGTGCGCACGATCTGGGTGCCGAGTCCGCGCCCGACCTGGCCTTCGGGGAGACCGACGCCGGTGTCGCGCACCCGGACGCCGAGTTGATCGTCGGTGCGCTGCGCGATGATCTCGACCTCGCCCTCCTGATCGGCGAGGCCGTGCTCGACCGCGTTCGTGACGAGTTCGGTCAGTGCGAGGGCGAGAGGCGTCGCATACTCGCTGGGGAGAGTGCCGAACTCCCCCGATTTCACCGTGCGCGCCCGCGTATTCGGCGATGCCGCGACCTCCGCGACGAGCTTGAGCACCCGGTTGAAGACGTCGTCGAAGTCGACGTTCTGGGCGAGCCCCTCCGACAGCGTGTCGTGCACGACGGCGATCGCCGAGACGCGACGCATGGCCTGCGTGAGAGCGTCGCGCGCCTCGTCGGAATGAGTGCGTCGCGACTGGATGCGCAGGAGGGAGGCGACGGTCTGGAGGTTGTTCTTGACGCGGTGGTGGATCTCGCGGATCGTCGCGTCTTTCGTGATGAGTTCCTGCTCCTGGTGCCGGATCTCGGTGACGTCGCGGCAGAGCACGATCGCACCGATGCGGGTGCCGTGGTCTTTCAGCGGGATCGTGCGCAGCGAGACGGTCACTCCGCGGGCCTCGATGTCCGCGCGCCACGGGGCACGCCCTGCCATCACGATCGGGAGCGATTCGTCGAACTGACGGGATGCCGGCAAGAGCGCCGTGGCCACCTCGATGAGGGGCTCGCCCTCGAGTTCGTCATCGAATCCGAGGCGATTGAACGCGGACAGGGCGTTCGGGCTCGCGAAGGTCGTGACCCCGTCGACGTCGATGCGGATGAGTCCGTCGGACGCACGAGGGGCTCCGCGGCGCGGTGACGTGGGTGCCGACAGGTCGGGGAAGTCGGCGGATGCCATCATGCCGAACAGTTCGTCGGCGCAGTCGTTGAAGGTGATCTGCTGCCGTGACGGCGTGCGCGCCTCCCCCAGGTTGGTGTGCCGCGTCAGGACGCCCACGACCGTGGCGGGCCGGTCGGCCGTCGCGTGCTCTCGCACGATCGGCACGGCACGAACCCGTGTCGGAGTCTCCTCGAACCAGTCGGGCGATGCCGAGTCGACGATCCGCAGCTGGGTGAAGGCGTCGCGGACCTGTGTGCGCCACTGCGGACGCACCCGGTCGCCGACGATGTCGCGATAGAACAGCGTGGCCGCGCCGGACGGACGGGTGTGGGCGACGGCGATGAACGAATCGTCGTCGGTGGGCACCCACACGACGATGTCGGCGAAGGCGAGGTCGGCCAGAAGCTGACCGTCGCCGGCGAGCCGGTGCAGCCACTCCACGTCCGCTTCGCTGGACCGGCCTTGGGCGTACACGAGATCGCTGAGCGTCGACACGTCTCCAGGCTACCGACCCGCCGCGCCCGCTGCGCGCCGTCGGCGGACGCGCGACGCACCGCTGCGCGGCCGCTCGGATGGCGCGGCAGGCTCGATGACCTCGCCGACGAAACGACGGATCGCCGCGGTGAGCGAGGATCGGCCTGCGGCCCTCAGGAGCGGCTGGGCCGCCACGAGTGCGGCGTCGACGGCGCGAGGGTCGAACGGGGCGAACGAGGCCCGTCCGACACCGAGATAGCGGTCGAGCGTACGGCGCACCTGGGCCTGTGGATCGATCCCCAACACGGTTCGCCGCGTCTTGTTCACCCAGACGTGAACGGGTGCGGATCCGGCGGCGCCGCGGAGATCGCCGTGAGCCCGCACGAACCGCGAGACGCCGATCGGATCTGCCGCGACCACCGCGACCACGGTGTCGGCGGCAGCAAGGGCACCGAGCGTCGCTCCGTTGCGCCGAGGACCATCGAGATCCGACACGATCTCCTCGTCGAGCTCCAAGGACGCCGAGACGTCGACGACGACGTCGTCGGCCCAGGTGCGGCACACCTCCAGCGCCGCACGCACCCGGTCGGCCGACAACTCGGGCCAGCGCGCGGGGCGGTTGATCCCGGGGAGCAACGACATCGCGCCGAGATCGACGGCGATCCGCTCGAGCTCTGCCACCGTCAGCGCACCGCGCTCCACCTGACGGCACGCCGCCGCGAACCCCGGCCCCTCGTCGGGCACCCCGAGGGCCAGTGCGACCGACGGGGCGTGGGAGTCGGCGTCGACGAGGAGCACCCGCCGCCCATCCCGCGCCAGCTCGGCGGCCAGTCCCACGGCGATCGTCGTGCGCCCCGGCGCGCCGGCCGGCCCCCACACCACGAGTACCCTGCCGCGGTGCGACCCGCTGTCAGACACGGTGAGACCCGGTTCGATCACCTCGTGCGCCGGTGCATCGGCATCCACCATGCGGAGTCCGAACCGTTCGGCGGCGCGACGATCGGCGGGGCGCGCGCAGCGCGCGACGATCCGCACCCCGAACCGGTCGCACGCCGCGACGAGCCCGCTCGTGAGCGCTCGCGGGTGGGGATCGATGATCAGGAGGTCGGCCGTCGACAATTCCGCCAGCAGCGCGGCCGCTCCGGCGTCGGATGCGGCATCGGCCACGGCGGCGGCCGGAGCGGATGCCGCGACCACCGCGCGCACGTCGGCCCCCTCGGCCCGGAGGTCGTCCGCCCACCGACGCGGATCGCCGGCGGCGGCCAGGATGACCCTCACGGTGCCGTACCGGTCGCCGGGACGACGGACAGTGCGGCGCCCTCCGCGATGGCGGCGAGGGCGTCAGCGAGGTCGGCGCGGTCGATCACCACCTCGACCGTCGTCTCCCCTCCTCCCATGACCGCATCGCCGCGATTCACCGACACGACCGTCGCGAGGGGAACGAGGACCGCGGGAGCATCGAAACGGCCTTGTTCGCGCGGAGACGCGGACCACACCTCGACCTCCGAGCCGGTCGACACCGCCGCCGGCACCTCCCCCGAACTGCGGAGGACGATGGTCGTCACACGCGCCGTCTCGGCCGGCCCGACGGCATCCCGCGGAATGAGGTCACCGCGCGGCAACGTGCGCGTCGCGACGGAGCCGGGGACGAGTTCACCGGGCGCCAGATAGCGTTCCGCGACCGCGCCCAGGCCGATGTCGACGGCTTCGAGGTCGGCGGCCGAGAGAACCTGGCCCGCCACGACCGTGCGCGTCGCCACGAGAGCGGGGGCCGTCTGCCGCGCCGTCGCGACAACGGCCCAGACGGCGGCTATCGACCCGATGACGAGGATGATCCCCAGGAGGAAGCGGGCGTCGGCCCAGAACGCGGGAGGCCGAGGACGGGAGTCGGTCATGGTCATCGACCCATCGTGGCGGCGACGTCGATCCGATGTCGCCGGTTCTCCACAGGACACCCGAACCATGGCGCGCGGCGCGAGGCGAGCGCATAATGGCGTCATGCCCGACGTCCCGCTCCCCGACGCGCGCCTGCTCACCGCCGCGCAGGCCGCGGAGATGCTCGCGGTCGACGTCGACGAGGTGGTCGCGCTGATCCTCGAGGGGCGCCTGCGGGGGACACGCGTGGGAACGCGTGCGCAGTGGCGCGTCGAGGCGGCAAGCGTCGACGACTACATCGAGGCGCAGACGGAGGAGGTGCGCCGGATGGCTCTCTGGCGCGAGTCGCAGGCAGCGAGCTTCCCCGAGCTGTGGGGACGCGGTTCGGCGCACGCCGACTGAAGCCGCCGTCGCTGTGCCGCTGTTCGGGCAGCGCACACGCGCGACGAGCGGCTACGGCACAGCGGCGCGACCGTCCGGCATGACGCTGAGGATCGCCGCGAAGCTGACGATCCGGTAGCCGGTGACGGCATCCCGTCGGCGCGGGGCACCGGCGTCGTGGAGTGCCAGGTCCAGATGGTCCGCGCCCGCACGGTCGATGGTTCCCGTGAGGAGCTTGCCGCCCGTGACGCGCAGGCTCACCGGCACGCGCTTGCGCGCCAGGTCGCGGAGAACATAGCCGAGGGTCATGCGCTGTCTCAGCGCCGACCCCTCGGCCGCGTCACGCGCCGACGCGACGACGGGGCCGGGCTCCACCCCGAGCGAGACGATGGCCGGTAGCGGGAGGATGACGGCGGCACCGCGTCGAAGCTCGCTGTCCAGCGCGAGCCAGTCCGCTCCCACCGCCTGCACGCGCCCCGTCACCACCGTGGCGTCGCTCAGCTCGACCGCCGCCAGAGTCTCCCCCGAGCGGGCGAGGGCGACGAGACGCTCACGCAGGAGGAGCCGCGACACCCGCAGCCGCTCCGCCTCCGAATCCAGAGCGGCCCGCTCGGCCTCCCATTCGGAGTCGAGTTGGTCTTCCAGGTCTTCGAAGAAGCGATCCCAGCGCACGCCCCGACAGTAGGACACGCAGCGTCGGCCCGCTTCAGCCGTCCACAACGTTGGAGATCTCTCATCCCGATGCTCTCCGAGCTGTGCTCTACTCGTGCCCACTCCCCCCTCGTGAGGAGGTCCGCTGTGTCCGTTGCATCCGGCGGAGCCCGCTCCGCGCCCCGCGCGGCCAGGGCTCTCGATGTGGCCGAGTATTTTGCCCCCCAGCGCACCCCTGCACAGCAGCTTCCCGACCCCGATCCGCTGGTACGCAACCTGACGATCGGCGTCATGGAGGTGCTGGCGGGAGTGCGCGAGGTCGATCAGCTCGCCCGCTGGCTCGGCGAGGATGCCTTTCGCGCGCTGGTCGCTCGCGCGAATCTGTCCGCGCGCGCCCGCAGTGCGCGGGGTGTTCCGGCCGCGCGGCCCGTGCATCGAATCCTCAGCACCCGGCATTCTGTACCGGCAGATGGCGTCGTGGAGGCGGTCGCTATCGTCGCCGGCCCGCGGCGCACGCGTGCGATCGCCGTGCGCCTCGAGGGATGGGACGGACGGTGGCGGGCGACATCGCTCGCGCTCCTGTGACGGCTACTGCCGATACGACGACAGGAAGTTGCCGAGCCGCTCCACGGCTTCCGAGAGCACGCGCGCTTCCGGAAGGGTGACGATGCGGAGGTGATCGGGAGTCGGCCAGTTGAAGCCGGTCCCCTGCACCAGCAGCACGTGCTCAGCCACGAGGAAGTCGTAGACGAACTTGGCGTCGTCGCGGATCTCGTAGACCTCGGGGTCGAGGCGTGGGAATGCGTACAGTGCCCCCTGCGGCTTCAGGCAGGTGACACCCGGGATGCGCGTCAGACCCTCCCACGCCGCGTCTCGCTGCTCGTGAAGGCGGCCGGACGGGCCGATGAGCGCATCGATCGACTGCACCCCGGAGAGCGCCGCCTGGACGGCGTGCTGCGCAGGGACGTTCGGGCACAGGCGTGTGGAGGCGAGGAGCTGGATGCCTTCGAGGAAACCCGCGGCGTGCCGCTTGGGACCGGTGATGACCATCCATCCCGAACGGTACCCGGCCACGCGATACGTCTTGGACAGACCGTTGAACGTCAGGCACAGCAGATCGGGCGCGAGCGTCGCCAGCGGAATGTGGACGGCGTCGTCGAAGAGAATGCGATCGTAGATCTCATCGCTCAGAAGCAGGAGCTCGTGCTCTCGCGCGATCTCCACGATTCCCTCGAGAACCTCGCGCGTGTAGACGGCTCCCGTCGGATTGTTCGGGTTGATCACGACGATCGCCTTCGTGCGCGGCGTGATCTTCTCGCGGATGTCGTCGAGATCGGGCTGCCAGCCGTTCTCGTTGTCGCATCGGTAGTGCACCGGGGTACCGCCCGCAAGGCTCGTCATGGCCGTCCACAGCGGATAGTCGGGCGCGGGGATGAGAACCTCGTCACCTTCGTCCAAGAGCGCCTGCATCGTCATCGTGATGAGCTCGGAGACGCCGTTGCCCAGGTAGACGTGGTCGGGGTCGAAAGGCGGGAAGTCGGGCACCTGCTCGTAGCGCGACACGATCGCCCGCCGTGCCGACATGATGCCTCGGCTGTCGCTGTAGCCGTGGGCCTGCGGGATCGCCTCGATCATGTCCCGCACGATCTGATACGGGGCCTCGAAGCCGAACACGGCCGGATTGCCCGTGTTGAGCTTCAGGATGGTGTGGCCGTCTGCTTCCAGGCGATCGGCCTCGACGAGTGCTGCCCCGCGGATCTCGTACAGGACGTCCTTGAGCTTCGACGATTGATCCAGGATGCGGGGACTCATCGGATCAGGATATCGCCGCCCCGACGGTGCCAATCGACGAGCCGTGGCCTCCGCTCGGGCCCCGCTCCACCCGGACTACTTCTTCTTGTCGGCGGCGCGGCGCTCTGCCCGGTTGAGCGGAGCGGATGCCGGGGCGTCGGTGCGCTGACCGAACGCGCCGCGCGGCGCCTCCTCTGCCGGCGCGGCCTGCGCGGCCGCTTGGCGCACCTTGTTGGTGGCCGCCTGCTGCACCTGACCGCGATCGTTGCGGACCTCCACCTCGCCGGCGTCGTTCGCCGCCGTGTACTGGAGCTTCTGCGCTTCGACGGGAGGAGCGGCGAGACCCTTGGCCTCCACACCCTCGCCCGCCTGGCGGACCTCCACCTCGAGGTTGTAGAGGAACCCGACGGACTCCTCCTTGATCTGCGCCATCATCGACTGGAACATCTGGTAGCCCTCGCGCTGATACTCGATCAGCGGGTCGCGCTGCGCCATGGCGCGCAGACCGATGCCGTCCTTGAGATAGTCCATCTCGTAGAGGTGGTCACGCCAGCGGCGGTCGAGGACCTGCAGCACGACCCGACGCTCGAGCTCACGCGTCGCCGCGGCGCCGAGAGTCTCCTCGCGCTTCTGGTACGCGATCTTCGCGTCGGAGAGGATCTCGCGCTTGAGTACCTCGGGGGTGACGCGGCCCTTCGCGCCGCTCTCGGCGACGACCTCGTCGATCGTGACTCCGACCGGGTACAGGGTCTTCAACTCGGTCCAGAGCGCGTCGAAGTCCCAACTCTCGTTGTGTCCGCTGCCCGTGTGATCGTCGATGACGGCGCTGATGGCATCCTCGATGAAGTGGTGCACGCGGTCCGAGAGATCGTCGCCTTCGAGCATGTGACGCCGGTCGGCGTAGATCGCCTCACGCTGGCGGTTGAGGACGTCGTCGTACTTGAGGACGTTCTTGCGGATCTCGGCGTTGCGCGCCTCGACCTGCGACTGGGCGCTCTTGATCGCACGCGAGACCATGGTCGACTCGATCGCGACGTCGTCGGGGAAGTTCGTTCGCGCGAGGATCGCCTCGGCGGCTCCCGACTGGAACAGACGCATGAGGTCGTCGGTGAGGGACAGGTAGAAGCGGCTCTCGCCGGGGTCGCCCTGTCGACCCGAACGTCCGCGCAGCTGGTTGTCGATACGCCGGGATTCGTGCCGCTCGGTGCCGAGCACGTAGAGCCCGCCGGCCTCGACGACCTTGGCGCCCTCTTCGGCGACGGTATCGCGCATCGCCGTGTACACCTCGTCCCAGGCGGCCTCGTACTCCTCGGGGTTCTCCTCGGGGTCGAGCCCGCGAGCGCGCATCTCCTGCACGGCGAGGAACTCGGCGTTGCCGCCGAGCATGATGTCGGTACCACGGCCGGCCATGTTGGTGGCGACCGTGACGGCGCCGAGGCGACCGGCGCGCGCGACGATCTCCGCCTCGCGTGCGTGGTTCTTGGCGTTCAGGACCTCGTGCTTGACGCCCTTCTTCGCGAGCAGGCGCGACAGGTACTCGCTCTTCTCGACGCTCACCGTGCCCACGAGCACCGGCTGGCCGCTCTCGTGACGTTGAGCGATGTCCTCGACGACCTGTGTGAACTTGGCCTGCTCGTTCTTGTAGACCAGGTCCGACTGGTCCTTGCGGATCATCGGCTTGTTCGTCGGGATCGGCACGACGCCCAGCTTGTACGTCGACATGAACTCGGCGGCCTCGGTCTCGGCCGTACCGGTCATACCGGCGAGCTTGTCGTACAGGCGGAAGTAGTTCTGCAGCGTGACCGTGGCGAGCGTCTGGTTCTCCGCCTTGACGGGGACGGCTTCCTTCGCCTCGATGGCCTGGTGGATGCCCTCGTTGTAGCGGCGACCGACGAGGATGCGCCCCGTGTGCTCGTCGACGATCATGACCTCGTCGTTCATGACGACGTAGTCGGTGTCGCGCTTGAAGAGAGCGAGGGCCTTGATCGAGTTGTTCAGGAACGAGATGAGGGGCGTGTTCGCCGACTCGTACAGGTTGTCGATGCCGAGGTAGTCCTCGACCTTCTCGATGCCCGGTTCCAGGACGCCGATCGTCCGCTTCTTCTCGTCGACCTCGTAGTCGACACCGGCCTCCAGGGTCTTGGCGATCTTCGCGAACTCCACGAACCACCGGTTGGCCTCGCCTGAGGACGGTCCGGAGATGATGAGGGGCGTGCGCGCCTCGTCGATGAGGATCGAGTCCACCTCGTCGACGATCGCGAAGAAGTGTCCGCGCTGCACGAGGTCGTCCTTGCGCCACGCCATGTTGTCACGGAGGTAGTCGAAGCCGAACTCGTTGTTCGTGCCGTAGGTGATGTCGGCGTTGTACTGCTCGCGACGCACCTCGGGCGTCTGGCCGGCGATGATCGTGCCCGTCGTCATGCCCAGGGCGCGGTAGACGCGGCCCATGAGTTCGGACTGGTACGACGCGAGGAAGTCGTTGACGGTGATGACGTGGACGCCCTTGCCCGCGATGGCGTTGAGGTAGACGGCGAACGTGGCGGTCAGGGTCTTGCCCTCACCGGTCTTCATCTCGGCGATATTGCCGAGGTGGAGCGCCGCCCCACCCATGATCTGCACGTCGTACGGACGCTGGCCGAGCGTGCGCTTGGCCGCCTCCCGCACCGCGGCGAAGGCCTCGGGCATGAGCTTGTCGAGCGTCTCGCCCGCCTCGTGGCGCGCACGGAGCTCGGCGGTCTCGCTGCGCAGTTCCTCGTCGGTCAGCTGGGCGTAATCCTCTTCGAGGGCGCCGACGGCCTTCACGACCTGCTGGAGCCGCCGCAGGATGCGTCCTTCACCGGCACGGAGCAGTTTCTCGAGAGGGTTGGCCACGGAGGTTCTCCATCTTTCGGGTGCGGGTGGCGCGGGATGCCACCGGTGTCGCGCGCCCATGCGCACAGCACAACACCCCATGTTATGCGGTTGTGACCTTGATACGGGCTGTACGTGCCGTGCCAGAGAGCACGGCAAGCGCTCAGTCTCGCCCTTCACGGGAGTCCTAGGATCGATTCATGGCCGGAATCTGGGGCAACCGCAAGAAGGAACGCGAAGCGCAGGCGGCGCAGGATGCCGAGCTCACACGACGCGCCGGCACCGCTCTCGTCGAGGCCGACGAGCGCATCCGCACCACGAGCGACGAGCTGGTCTACGCCGAGGCGGAGCTGGGCACCGATGCGACCCGTGACCTTCGCGACGCGCTCACGGCGGTCCGACAGCACTTGGCCGAGGCCTTCCACCTCCACCAGCTGAACCACGACGAGATCCCCGACACTTCGGAAGAGCTGCAGTCCCGCGGCGCCCGCATCCTTCAGCTGTGCGAGTGGGCGCAGGAACTGCTCGACGACCGCACTGCGGCCTTGGCAGCGCCGATCGAGCGCGCTCGGCGCGCGCCGGAGATCATCGACGGCATCCGCCGCGACGTCGAACGGCTCACCGCTCGCCTGCCGCAGGTGAAGATCACGATCGATCGCCTCGCATCGCGGTACTCTGCCGACGCGCTCCGGAAGGTCGCGGGAAATCACGCCGAGGCGTCGCAGCTGCTCGAGTTCGCCGCCCACGGGGCGGACATCTCGGAGCGTCGACGTGAGTCCGGCCAGCGCGAACAGGCGAACCTCGCGCTGGAGACGGCGATCGAGGCCGTCCGGCGGGCGACGACGCTCATCGAGGCCGTCGACGGATACGAGGTCGAGGCGCTGCGGGCCGAGTCCACCCTCGACGCGATCGTGCTCGACTCCCGTGAAGACCTCGCCGCCGCGAAAGACATCGCCAACGTTCCGGCGGTCGCGACGGCGATGACGGTGCTGGAGAAGGAGCTCGGTGCGCTGGCTCCCGCGGGCACGCCCACCGACCCGTTCGCGGAGCTGACGAGGCTGCGCGAAGCCAACGCGGCACTCGACACGATCGTGGCGAAGACACGCGAACGCGCCGCACGACCGGTCGTGCCCGAGACCCACGTGTGGCACGCGATCGACGACGCCGACCGCCAGCTCGGGGTTGCGAGAAGCGTCATCTCCGGGCACCGGGGCTGGATCGGCGCGGATGCGCGCACCCGTCTGGCCGAGGCGGAGCGCATCAGGCTGGACCTGCGGTGGGCTCCCGGCATCGCCGTGCCCGAGGACGACCGCGATCAGGCTATGGCCGACGCGCGTCGCTGCGGGCAGCTGGCATCCGAGGCGCTCCAGCTCGCGCAGCGCGACATCGACTCGTCCCGCCCTCAGGGTCCCGGCGGCGGCTGGGGCGGCGGTGGCGGCGGCTGGGGCGGCGGAAACCGCGGAGGCGGCGGCGATGTCATGGGCGGCATCCTCGGAGGTCTCGTGATCGGGAGCATCCTCGACGGCATCTTCGACTGACCCTCCCGCGCGAGGGTCACTCCGATCGTGAACGCAGAAGAGGGGATGCCGGTCGGCATCCCCTCTTCTCGTGCTCCTGTCGTCAGGACGCGAGTTCTTGCGCCGGCGGCGCTGAGGCCGTCAGCGAGATGACGCCGTAGTCCCAGCCCTTGCGGCGGTACACGACGCTCGGGTGATCCGTGCGAGCGTCGATGAAGAGGAAGAAGTCGTGGCCGACGAGTTCCATGCGGTCGACCGCCTCTTCCACCGTCATCCACTCGGCGTCGAAGTTCTTCGTGCGAATGACGACCGGGGTGTAGTCCGCCTCGTCCTCGTCGCTCGCGACGACGGGGATCTCACCCGTCGCGACGGCCCGAAGGACCTCGACCGAGGCGGGCTGCACGTCGATGCCTTCGAGGGCGCCGCTGCCTTTCTCGAACTTCGCCCCGCGCGGGTGATTGCGCGCGTCGACACGCTTGTCCTTCGCGCGCCGCAGCTGCTCGGCGAGCTTGTCGACGGCGAGGTCGAGGGCGACGAACTTGTCGCCGTCGGTCGCCTCCGCCCGGACGACGGGACCCTTGCCGGTGACGGTCAGCTCGACGGTCTCCTCTTCGCGGCCCCCGTTGTGGTACGCGCGATGAGTGACCTTGACGTCCATGCGCAGTGCGCGCGGAGCGAGGTTCTCGATGCGGCTGGACTTCTCTTCGGTGACCGTACGGAATCGATCGCTGATTCCCACTCCGACACCGACGATGCTCGTTTCCATCCGTGACCTCCTTGTTCCGGTTCCACCCGGTCAAGGGCGGAACCTGGGTTCGCCTTGTCCCCACCACGCTATCCGTGGACGTCGCCGATGTCACGTATGGATCGCTGATGCGGCAGCACAGCGCCGGCCGAGAGCTCACGGGCGAGTCGGCGCCGAGGGGTCGCGGCGACGGCGACGCCGCCGACGACGTCCGCGCCCGCCTCCCGCAGCGCCCTCACCGCCTCGGCGAGGGTCGCGCCGGTCGTCACCACGTCGTCGACGACGACCACGCGCTGCCCCGCTGCCGGACCGCGAGCGCGGAAGGCGCCGATCACGTTCTCCGCGCGGGCACGGCGATCGAGACCGCGCTGATCGGAGGTGGCACGCGCGGGCGAGAGCAGCCGCAGGGGCCTCCGGCCGGCACCCCGCACGATGAGCTCGACCGGCGCGTACCCGCGGCGCCGCATCGCCGCCCGCGACGACGGCACCGGCACCACGGCCGCGTCGATCGGGAGGTGCCGCCGCAGCGCGGCTCCGAGCGGTGCGGCCAGCCCCGTGCGCCCCTCCTCCTTCAGCGCACGGATCACACGCGCGGTGACACCGTCGAACTCGTACGCCGCGACCACCGTGACGCCCGCGTCGAGCGCGGCCACCGGCACCGTCGCCCGCCCGTCAGCGACGAGCGCTTCGCGACACCCGTCACAAAGGGCACGATCGGGACGGTCGCAGCCCGCGCACCACACCGGGAACAGCAGGGCGAGAGCATCGAGAGCGGCGTCGCGGACCGCGGGAGGAAGGGGCATCGCGCCAGGATGGCTCCCCGACCGTCGTTGTAGCGCTCGGCCACCCCCGAACGGGGAGAAGTCGTCACGGGAGGCTCCTGGGGAGGACGCCCGGTGAAGGTCAGCCCGGCATCCCCTTCTGGACGACGAGGACCGAGATCTCGGATGCCATGGGAGTCCACGTCGCGCCGCGCTGCCCGTAGAGCTCGCCGTCGGCGTCGAGTACGCGCACCGAGCCGGGCTCGTTGCCACCCGCGAGGGAGACGGCCCTCTCGGGGGCGCGCGTGGACGTGGCGGGACCGCCGACGGGCTGCTGGACGACGGTGCGGCCCCCCTCGGAGTCCGCGAGGACCGCCAGCGTCGAGCCGTCCAGCCAGGTGAGGTCGCGGCCGCTACCGGGCAGCTCCCCCAGCGTCGTGGGCTCGCCGAGCCGCACGGGGGCACCGGACTCGTCACGGACGATGCCGGAGACCACCACACTCGACACGGCGCCGTTGCGGACGAGCGCCGCGAGACGGGTGCCGTCTCGCGAGACACGGATCGCATCGACCCGGCTCACCCCCGGCCACGCGTCGGCCACGTCGTAGGTGCTCCCGTCCGCGCCGACCGCGAGGAGCGCTGCCGGGTCGTCGGCAGGCACCGAGAAGATGTGCCCCGTCGTGTTCACCGAGGGTGCCACGAGTCCCGGTCGGGTGTCCACGGTCTCCCACCGCGAATCGGCGAGCACGCGGCGCACCTCGCCCTGCGCGGTGCGGACGGCCGCGATCGCGCGGTCGGCGTCGATCTCGACGGCATCCGGATCGACGTCCTGGAGCGCCTGCGAAAAGCTCGCCAGCGGGTCGATCTCGGAACCCGAGAGGAAACCGAGCGACGAACCGCTCATGACCAGCGTGCGCGCCTCGATGCGCGTGCTGCGCACCGCCACCGGCGACGCGTCCAGCGGTTGCCCGTCGACGAGCATGTCGACATCCCGCACCCCCGCCGTTCCCAGACTCTGCTGGAACTGCGTCTGCATACGGTCGAGGGTGAGCTGGTCGAGATCGCGCGCGGGCGGACGCAGCGACACCTCCGCGGTCTGTGCCCGCACCGGCACGAACGGGCCGCTGAGGCCGGCGCTCTCCGTGAAGGCCGTCGCCACCGAGTCCGCGAGCCACGGCACGGGCCCCGCGACGAGCGCTTCCGCGATACGCACCGGCGCGTACTCGACCGTGAACCACCGCTGATCGGGAAGAAGGTAGGTCCACGTCGGGTCGAAGTACATGAGCGAGTAGCTGCGGTAGACCGAGCCGAAGCGATTGCGATCCAGCAGGATGCCGTCGGGGGCCTCGCTGATGCGCCACTCTCCGTCGACCTGCGCGAGCCGATAGTTCAGGCTGATGGCCTGTCCCGAGCCGGGCGTGTACGCGCCGACATCGTCGACGGACGCCTCCTGCATGACCGAGACGGTCACCTCGGCGACACCCGCGACCACGTCACCGTTCTCGCCGTCCTCGCTCGCCTCGCCTCCGTTCTGCGTCGCGCTGCGCTGGCCAGGGGTGTAGACGGTGACGCCGGCGTTCGGATTCCAGTCGCTGTCGGGCGTGAGGAACATCCGCGCCGTCCCCCAGTCGTTGCGGGGGCCCGTTCCGGCGTCGATGAACCCCTCGACCACCTGTTGAGGCGTCATACCCGCGACCGGCTCTTCGGGGTTGAACGAGACTTCGGGGTCCTCCCCCGCCTCGGCGACCACCCGACCGAGCTTCACCGGCCCGCTCACCGGCAGGCCGGCGCACGCGGTGAGGGCCAAGGCGATGAGCCCGGCGAGGGCGACGGTCGCCGTGCTGCGGAACCGGAGACTCACGACGCACCTCCCCGCCCGAGCGACGGGATCTCGATCGGCTGGGTGAGACCCAGGTCTTCCAGCGGCGCACCATCGTCGCCGGGGTCGGCCGGCAGCGGGGACGACGATCCGATACGGGCACCCCCGCGGGGAAGCGTGAGCACGAAGTTCGTCCCGCGGCCGAGCTCCGACCACACCGCGAGGGTGCCGCCGTGAAGGCGGGCGTCGCCGAGTGCGATGGAGAGCCCCAGGCCGGTGCCGCCGATGGTGCGCTTACGCGACGGGTCGGCGCGCCAGAAGCGGTCGAAGACGCGCTCCACTTCCTCCGGTCGCATGCCGAGCCCGAAATCGCGCACCCCGACCGCCACGGATCGCTGGTCGCTGTCGACGGTCACCACGATCGGCCTGCCCTCCCCGTGTTCGATCGCGTTGCCGAGCAGATTGCGCACGATCCTTCGCACGCGCCGCGGATCCATGTCGACGGGCGAGTAGCCGCCGGGCGCGACGAGGCGCACGTCGGTGCCGTGCTGATCGGCGAGCTGCTGCATCGAGGCGATCACGTCTTCGGCGAGGTGTGCGAGCGATGTCGGCTCGGTCTCCAGTTGCACCGACCCGGCGTCATAGCGACTGATCTCCAGCAGGTCGGTGAGGAGCGTCTCGAAGCGCTGGACCTGGGCGTGCAACAGCTCCGCCGCGCGCGCGGTCGTGGGATCGAAGTCGGTGCGTTGATCGTTCAGCATG
Organism: Candidatus Microbacterium phytovorans; assembly: GCA_029202445.1. Lineage (NCBI taxonomy): Bacteria > Bacillati > Actinomycetota > Actinomycetes > Micrococcales > Microbacteriaceae > Microbacterium > Candidatus Microbacterium phytovorans. The sequence goes on along the minus strand of CP119321.1, from coordinate 223,586 downwards.
TCGGATGCCAGGCGGATCGTCGTCAAGGGTGTGCGCAGCTCGTGCGAGACATCGGAGACGAACCGCTGCTGCACGAGGGACAGATCCGCGAGCTCCTGGATCTGACTCTCGATGCTGTCGGCCATCGCGTTGAACGAGCGGCCGAGGGTGGCGAACTCGTCCTCGCCTCGCACGGGCAACCGCACCTTCAGGTCTCCGGCGGCGAGCTTCGCGCTCGTCTCGGCCGCCTGGCCGATCGGCACCGTGACCGAGCGCAGGACGAACCACGAGATGGTGCCGATCAGGACGACGAGGACCAGACCGACGCCCCACAGGGTGACCTGCACGAATCGGAGGGTGGCCGCCTCGGACCCCAGGTCGTACGCGAAGTACAGCTCGTAGGCACCGGCCTCCGGTAGGAGGAGTTGCTGACCGACGACGACGCCCGGCACGGTTCCGCCGTCATCGGACGGAAGGCCGATCGACTGCCAGTACTGGTGGTCGGGATCGGCGGCCACGGCCGACCGGAGATCCTCGGAGAGCAGCGTGGCGCGGAGCCCACCGACCTCGACGTCCTGCGGCGCGACGACCGACGGCGCGGAGTCGACTCTCAGGAGGGCGTAGCGGTCGGTCGCCGCCTGGCGGAACTGCGTGTTCTGCACTTCGCTCATGACGCTCTGGAGAGCGACGGCGTTGCCCTCGATCGACGCGGAGTCCAGCGCCGTCTGGGCCGCCAGAGTGGCTTGCTGGGCCGCCGCCTCCACCTGTCGCACACGCGACTCGAAGAGGTCGTTCTGAATGGCCAGCGCCATCCAGACGAGTGCCACGAGGATCGTGAGCGCCGTGAGGCCCAGCGTCACGGCGAGCGTCCGGAAGCGCAGCGAGCGACGCCACGCGTGGGTGAGAGTGTCGGGCCAGTCCCGCCACTCGCGCCACGTCGGCAGCGACGCCGTACGCACCGGTCCCGTCGTTGACGTCACGTTCCCTGCACCGTCGCTCGTCGCGCTAGAGCGCTGCCCCGGCGCGATAGCCGACACCGCGCACGGTCATGACGATCCGCGGGTTGTCGGGGTCGATCTCGACCTTGGCGCGCAGCCGCTGCACGTGCACATTGACCAGGCGCGTATCGGCCTTGTAGTGGTAGCCCCACACCTGTTCGAGGAGCGCCTCTCGGGAGAAGACCTGCTGCGGCTTCGACGCCAGGGCGACGAGCAGTTCGAACTCGAGCGGCGTCAGGGCGATGACATCGTCACCACGGCGCACTTCATGCGCGGCGACATCGACGGAGAGATCGCCGATGCGGAGCACTTCGGCGGGAGAGGCCGAGGCCGGACGGAGGCGCGTGCGGATACGCGCGACGAGCTCCTTCGGGTTGAACGGCTTGACGATGTAGTCGTCGGCGCCGGACTCCAGTCCGCGTACGACGTCGGCGGTGTCGGTGCGCGCCGTCAGCATGATGATCGGGACACCGGACTCGGCACGGATCCGCGTGCACACCTCGATGCCGTCCATGCCCGGGAGCATGAGATCCAGCAGCACCAGCTCGGGTCGCTCCTGCCGCCACACCTCGACGGCCGCGGCACCGTCGGCACAGAACACGGGCTCGAACCCCTCGGTGCGCAGGACGATGCCGATCATCTCTGCCAGTGCGGTGTCGTCATCGACGACCAGGATGCGGGAAGCCATCTGACCCATTCGTCCATCGGGTACGGCGGATGCCGTGGCGCACCGGGTGAAGCGCGCTGTGTGACACAGTATCGGACGCATCCGATGCCCGCCTGTGGACGCGGTTCCCACCGGATCGATACCGCGTCCCGTGAGGACTCGCGACGTCATTCGTCGTCAATATGTCGCCCCTTTCTGTGCAAGAGCCGGTAACGGCGGCAGAATCACTCACAGCAGGACGCTCACCGAACAAAGGAACACTGATGAGCCCCGATCCGATCCCGGACAATCCCGTCACTCCCACGCCTCTCGATCACACGCCGGCGCCGTCCGGCCCCACGACCGGCATCAAGCTGCTGGCCGAGGCCGCCGGCACCTTCCTCCTCGTCTTCGGCTCCATCGGGGCCGCGCTCTTCGCCGCAGACTTCGGCGTCGGAGGCAACGGCACGCCGCTCGGCATCGGCTTCGTCGGCGTCGCCTTCGCGTTCGGTCTGACAGTGATCGCGGGCGCGTACGCGTGGGGACCCATCTCGGGCGGACACTTCAACCCCGCCGTCACGCTGGGGCTGGCTGCGGCCGGCCGCTTCCCGTGGCGCGACAGCATCGGCTACATCGTCGCCCAGGTGGTCGGCGGCGCGATCGGCACGAGCCTGATCGTGCTGATCGGCCTCTTCGGCCCCGACGGCTGGCTGTCCGACGCCCAGTCCGGCGGCTTCGCGAGCAACGGCTTCGGAGAGCACTCCCCCGGCGGGTTCGGTCTCGGCGCCGCCATCACGGCGGAGATCCTCTTCACGGGCATCTTCGTGCTGGTGATCCTCGGAGTCACGCACGCAACGCGCGGCACGAAACTCGCCGGCCTCGTGATCGGTCTGACGCTCACCCTCATCCACCTGGCATCCATCCCGATCGACAACACCTCGGTCAACCCGGCGCGGTCGATCGCCACCGCGATCTACGGCGGCGGCGACGCCCTGCTGCAGCTGTGGGTGTTCCTCGTGTTCCCCATCGTCGGCGCTCTGATCGCCGGCTTCGCGCATCGCGCGTTGTTCGACGGCAAGGCCGCCGGCTGACCGCACGTTTCGTCTCGTCGCTGCGCTCCTCGCTCAACGCCCGGAGGCGGAACCCCACCCGGTCGTCGAGCGAGCGCAGCGAGACGAAACGCCCGGAGAAGGAACCCCACCCGGTCGTCGAGCGAGCGCAGCGAGACGAAACGCCCGGACAAGGAACCCCACCCGGTCGTTGAGCGAGCGCAGCGAGACGAAACGCCCGGAGGCGGAAGCCCACCCGGTCGGTGAGCGAGCGCAGCGAGACGAAACGCCCGGAGAAGGAACCCCACCCGGTCGTTGAGCGAGCGCAGCGAGACGAAACGCCCGGCACAACGCAGAAGGCCCGCTCCGTGGGGAGCGGGCCTTCTCGCGTCAGCGAGTCAGGCGTGCAGGTCGAACCGGTCGAGTTCGGTCACGCGGCCCCACGCGGCCACGAAGTCGCGCACGAACTTCTCGGTCGCGTCGTCGGAGGCGTACACCTCGGCGAGCGCGCGCAGCTCGGAGTTCGACCCGAACAGCAGGTCGACGCGCGTGCCGATGCCGACCTTCTCGCCCGAGCCGTCCTTCGTTCCGGCGAACGCGTGCGAGCCGGGGTCGAGCAGCTTCCACGTGGTGCCGAGGTCGAGGAGGTTCACGAAGAAGTCGTTCGTCAGCACCCCGGGGCGATCGGTGAACACGCCGTACTCCGAGCCGTCCCAGTTGGCGCCCAGCACGCGGAGCCCGCCGACGAGCACGGTCGTCTCCGGCGCGCTCAGCGTGAGGAGGTTGGCCTTGTCGATCAGCAGGTGCTCCGCGGGCAGACCGGATGCCATGGCGAGCGGTCCCTGGTAGTTGCGGAAACCGTCGGCGGCGGGCTCGAGGTACGCGAACGACTCCACGTCGGTCTGCTCCGCCGTCGCATCGGTGCGGCCGGGGTGGAACTCCACCGTCGCGTCGACACCGGCATCCTTCGCTGCCTTCTCGACGGCCGCGTTGCCCGCCAGCACGATGAGGTCGGCCAGGGACACCTTCTTGGCTCCTTGCGCCGCGTCGAAGTCGGCCTTGATCCCGCCGAGGACGCCGAGCACGCGGTGGAGCTGCGCCGGGTTGTTGACCTCCCAGTCCTTCTGGGGAGCCAGGCGGATGCGTGCGCCGTTGACACCGCCGCGCTTGTCGCTGCCGCGGAAGGTGGATGCCGCCGCCCACGCCGTGGACACGAGTTCGGAGACCGTCAGGCCCGACGCGAGGATCTGCTCCTTGAGAGCGGCGGCGTCGGCGTCGTCGATCAGTTCGTGATCGACGGCGGGAACGCGGTCCTGCCAGATGAGCTCTTCCGCCGGCACCTCGGGTCCGAGGTAGCGCTCGATGGGGCCCATGTCGCGGTGCGTGAGCTTGAACCAGGCGCGGGCGAAGGCGTCGGCGAAGGCCTCGGGGTCGTCCTTGAAGCGGCGCGAGATCGCGTCGTAGGCCGGGTCGACGCGCAGCGCGAGGTCGCTCGTGAGCATGCGGGGCTCGCGGCGGCCGTTCGAGTGCGCGGCCGGCACCATGTCCGCCCCGCCGCCGTTCACGGGCCGCCACTGGTTGGCTCCGGCCGGGCTTTGGAAGAGCTCCCACTCGTAGGCGTAGAGGATGTGGAAGAACTCGTTGTCCCACCGGGTCGGGTGGTAGGTCCAGGTGACCTCCAGCCCCGACGTGATCGTGTCGTCGCCCTTGCCGGACGCATGGTTGTTCTTCCAGCCGAGCCCCTGCTGCTCGAGGCCGGCGGCCTCCGGGTTGTCCTCGAGGTTCGAGTCGGGCGCGGCGCCGTGCGTCTTGCCGAACGTGTGTCCGCCGGCGATGAGGGCGACCGTCTCCTCGTCATTCATCGCCATGCGTGCGAACGTCTCGCGGATGTCGCGCGCGGAGGCGAGCGGATCGGGCTGACCGTTGGGGCCCTCCGGGTTGACGTAGATGAGCCCCATCTGGACGGCCGCGAGCGGCTTCTCCAGGTCGCGCTCACCCGTGTAGCGCTGGTCGCCGAGCCACGTGGTCTCGGGGCCCCAGTACACGTCGTCGTCGGGCTCCCACACATCGGGGCGGCCACCGGCGAAGCCGAAGGTGCGGAACCCCATCGACTCGAGGGCGACGTTGCCGGCGAGGATCATGAGGTCGGCCCACGACAGGTTCTGCCCGTACTTCTTCTTGACGGTCCACAGCAGGCGACGCGCCTTGTCGAGGTTGACGTTGTCGGGCCAGCTGTTGAGCGGCGCGAACCGCTGCTGTCCCGCACCGCCGCCGCCGCGGCCGTCCATGACGCGGTACGTGCCGGCGGAGTGCCAGGCCATGCGGATCATGAGGGGCCCGTAGTTGCCGAAGTCCGCCGGCCACCAGTCCTGCGAGGTGGTCAGCACCTCGGCGATATCCGCCTTGACGGCGGCGAGGTCGAGCGCCTCGAAGGCGGCCCGGTAGTCGAAGTCCTCACCGAGCGGGTTTCCGACGGCCGGGTTCTTCTTCAGGAGCCCCAGGTTGAGCTGGTTCGGCCACCACACGTTGTTGGCGGACCCGCTCGTGGGGTGCGGCTGGCTGTGGACCACCGGGCACGTGGCCGCCTCTTCGGCGCGGGCGGTGTCGGTGTCGGTGACGGTGACGGCCTGATCGATGTCGGTGGGGTTCTCGCCGATCGGCGAGACGCTGTCGTCGTTAACGCTCATGGTGGTCCTTCCTTGGATGGCGGTTCGGGTCGTGATGTGGTGTCAGGATGCCGTGGCGGCGCACGCGGGGCACGTGCCCCAGAAGGTCACTTCCGCGGCCTGCAGCGCGTAGCCGTGGGTATCGGAGGGCGCGAGGCACGGCGCATGGCCGACGACGCAGTCGACGTCTTCGACGGCGCCGCACACGACGCACACGACGTGGTGGTGGTTGTCGTCGACGCGGAGCTCGAAGAGCATGGGACGTCCGGCGGGCTCGATGCGGCGCACGATCCCCGCCTCGGCGAAGTCGCTCAGCGCGTTGTAGACCGACTGCCGGCTGGTGCGCGGCATCCGAACGACGATGGCCGCGAAGACGTCGTCGGCGCTCGCGTGCGATGACCGCGCGAGCGCGTTGTAGACGGCGACGCGCGATTCTGTGACGCGCAGGCCGGCGCCGCGGAGCGCGTCGTCCGCGGCTGCGGGGAGCGTCGCAGACCTGCCGGAGCGGATCGACGAGCTGGCGGAGGTCATGGCACCCAGCCTACTCCTGTTTTGATCGAATCAAAACAGTGTGGGCGAGGCGCCGACGGGACGCCGCCGCTCAGTAGCGATAGTGCTCCAGCTTGTACGGACCTTCCACCGGAACGCCGATGTACGCCGCCTGATGCGGGGTCAGCTCCGTCAGCTCGACGCCGAGGGCGGCGAGGTGGAGCCGCGCGACCTTCTCGTCGAGGATCTTGGGCAGCGTGTACACCCCGACGGGATACGCGTCGAGATTGGTGAACAGTTCCAGCTGGGCGAGCACCTGGTTGGTGAACGACGCACTCATCACGAATGACGGGTGCCCCGTCGCGTTGCCGAGGTTCATGAGGCGGCCCTCGGAGAGCACGAGGATGCTTCGGCCCGTGGGGAGGCGCCATTCGTGCACCTGCGGCTTGATCTCGATGCGCTCGGCGCCCGGGAGGCTCTCCAGCCCCGCCATGTCGATCTCGTCGTCGAAGTGACCCACGTTGCCCACGATCGCCAGGTGCTTGAGCCCCAGGAGGTGATCGACGGTCACGACCTGCGTGTTGCCGGTTCCGGTGATGAGGATGTCGATCTCTCCGAGCACCGACTCCAGGCGTGCGACCTGGAAGCCGTCCATGGCCGCCTGCAGAGCGCAGATCGGGTCGACCTCGCCCACGATGACGCGAGCGCCCTGGCCGCGCAGCGCCTCGGCGGCACCCTTGCCCACATCGCCGTAGCCCACGACGAAGGCGACCTTGCCGCCCATGAGCACGTCGGTGGCCCGGTTGATGCCGTCGGGAAGCGAATGACGGATGCCGTACTTGTTGTCGAACTTGGACTTCGTGACGGAGTCGTTGACGTTGATGCCCGGGAACAGGAGCTTGCCCTCGGCATGGAGCTCGTAGAGGCGGTGCACGCCGGTCGTCGTCTCCTCCGTCACCCCGAGAAGAGCTTCGGCCATCCGGGTGAAACGCTGCGGGTCGCGGGAGAGGCTCGCGCGCAGCGTGTCGAGAACGATGCGGTATTCGACCGAATCGCCGTCGGCGGCATCCGGGACGGCGCCCGCGCGCTCGAACTCGACGCCCTTGTGGACGAGGAGGGTGGCGTCGCCGCCGTCGTCGAGGATGAGGTTCGGACCGTCGTACCCCTCGGCCGTCCAGTCGAAGATGCGGTCGGCGAGCTGCCAGTACTCCTCGAGCGTCTCCCCCTTGAAGGCGAAGACGGGCACGCCCGCGGGAGCATCGACGGTGCCTGTCGGACCGACGGCGACCGCAGCGGCCGCCTCGTCCTGCGTGGAGAAGATGTTGCAGCTCGCCCAGCGCACCTGCGCACCGAGCGCGACGAGGGTCTCGATCAGCACCGCCGTCTGCACCGTCATGTGGAGCGAGCCCGCGATTCGCGCGCCGGCGAGGGGCTGCGTGGGCCCGAACTCCTCGCGAAGGGCCATCAGACCCGGCATCTCGTTCTCGGCGAGGCGGATCTGGTGCCGACCGGCCTCGGCGAGGGCGAGATCGGCGACGACGAAGTCCAGGGTGTTCACGGGAGTCGACATCCGTCCATTCTCCCACTTCGTACCCGCCCCGTCGGACAGGGGTGCGTCACCCGCGGCAGCTCAGACGCGCAGCGTCTCGTGGCGCACGACGACCCAGCCCTTCGGCACCGAGAGGCGATCGGTGTGGATCGCGCAGAGGTCGTGAGCGTGCGGGTCGTTGCCGCCGCCGAGCGGACCCAGCGCCGCCATCTGGTCGCCGTAGTCGTAGGTCAGGGTCGTCACGGCCTCGCGGGCGCAGCCCACCTTGGAGCAGAGTCTGTCACGCATCCCGATCACGCTAGCCGTGGCCGGCGACGTCGCGCGGATGCCGCGCCGGGGCGGCGGTGTCGCGACCTAGGATGGGGGCATGATCAGGCGGCGGCGCACCTCGGCACCGGAGTCGGCGCGAGCCGCCACCCCGTCGAGGCACGGCCGCCACGGCCGGGAGGACCGCAGTCCCGTCGTCCGCCCGCCGCTGCCGCCCCTCGAGACGCGGGCGGACAAGTTCGATCTCGCCGTCGGCACGGCGGCGGAGTTCCTCCGCAGCGCCTGGTCCGAGCTGCGCGACGTGCGTTTCGAGGTCGCGTCGATGCCCTCGGCGGCCGATGACGACGGCATCCCACGCTGGAGCGTGTCGACCACGGAGAAGCGGATCACGCTGTACCGACTGCCCATCGAGCGACTGAGCCATCTGCACCGCGACGACGAGCTCCACCGGCGCATGATGATCGAGAGCTGCGTCTTCCGAGCGGCCGCGCAGTACCTCGACCGTGACCCGTGGGACCTCGGGCCGGAGAGGTTCCGCTTCTTCTGAGCCGGACTCCCGCCGACTACTGCGGGTAGACGACGACCGGCTCTGCGGCGGCGTCGGCAGGGATGACGTCGTAGCCCGCCAGGGCGTCGGGACCGCGATAGGTCACGTTGGCGCGCAGGACGCCACCTTCCGGGGTGAGCTGGTAGACGGCCGCGTCCTGCACCGGCGTCCGAACCGACGATCCCGGCGGAACGAGCACCTGCGTGTCGCCCGACGGACCGCTCACCTCCACCCGCGCCTCGTCGTCGCCCTCGTTCGAGAGGGTGAGGACGGGCGACGGCCCGACCGCCACGGCGACGAGACTGGGCACGTCCACGACCGACGGCGCGGTGTGCCAGGCGAAGTCGGAGCCCGCCCCGAAGCCGGTGGTCGCCCACAGTGAGGCGACGACAGGCTCGTCGGCCGTCACCTCGACGCGGTAGGTGCCGGGGTCGAGCGCGCCGAGGTCCAGCTCCACGGGCACGCCGGCCGGAAGCTCCAGAGTCGTCGACGACGCGGATCCGCCGGTCAGCGGCTGCAGGTCGACGACAGCCTCGGTGTCGTCCGAGGGCGCCAGGATCCTCATGACGGTGCCCGGCTCCGAGGCGCCCTCCTCCCCCGGCTCGACGACGACGCTGACCGACGGGATGACCTGCCTCTCGGCGGGCGGTGCGGTCGTGCCCACCTGGTCGACGCCACCGGTGAGCAGCGTACGGGTGAGGCTCGCCTGCAGGGAGGCCTGGATCGGCGCACCGGAAGCGTTGATACGCACGACGGGGTTCTCCTGGCCGAGAGCGAGGGCCGCCAGCGGAAGCACGCGCTGCGTGCGCGGAGGCACGATGATCCCCGCCGCCGCGGCGGGCTGCACGGGCCCCTCCGATCCGTACACGGTGATGTCCACCTCGGAGGCGACCCCCGACGGGTTCGACAGCAGCACGACGTCGGCCGCGCCGGTGGTGCCGCTCCCCGCGACCAGCCACGACTCCATGAGCGCGGGAGCACACGCGGATGCCACGAAGCCGGCGAGGTCCTCGTCGGCCACGGTGGCCGAACCCGCCGCCGCGAGATCGGTGCGGACGCCGCCCTCCGGCTGCGCGCTCAGAGCGTCGGGCCCGGCGCCGCCTGACACACCGGGGGCGGCCAGGCGCGCCGCCTCGGCATCGGGCTGTCCGGGCGCCGTCGCGGCTGCGACGTCCTGCCCCGTCGCGTCGGTGAGGAGCGCGGCGTCGGTCGCATCCCGGCCGACGGCGAGCACGGGCCCGGCGCACGAGACGAGGGAGGCGGTGGGTTCGGGCAGCGCCGTCACGGCAACCGGGTCGCGGACGATCGCGGGCCACGGAACGAACGCCGCAGCGGGGACGGCCACGGCGACCACCGCCGCGACGGCGATGCCGGCACCCAGCCGAGCGGCGCGTTGCGACGACGTGCGCGGGGCGGCGGTCATGGCGCGGCCTCTCCGACGACGCGCGGTTCGCGACGCGCCTGGCGGATCGTCGCCGCCGTCGGGATGGCGAGGAGGAGGGTCACCAGCACGACGCCGAGCTGCAGCGACCCGATGCGCCACGCCTGCGCCTGCTGGTCCGCTGTCGGTGTGCGCGGGGTCACATCGGCCACGACGAACCACAGTTCGCCCTTTCCGGTGTCACCCACCGACTCCAGGTCGTCACGTCGATCCAGCACTCCCCTGGCAGCCAGTCGTGCGGCACGAGCCGCGTCGGTCTCGCCTTCGACCGCGCCCGCCAAGAGGACGTATCCCACGCCATGGGATGCCAGTTCGGCCACCGCGTCACCGGCGGCACCGGTGACGAGGTCTGCCGTCAGCGCGGCGGTCTCCTCATCGGCGGTCGTCGCGCCCGAACGGACGGATTGGAGCGTGGTCTGTCCGCCGAGGGTGGCGCTTCCACCCCACACGACCTCCGCGGCCAACCCGCCGCGAGGCTGCGCACGCAGGACGAACGTCGCCGTACGCGGATCGCCGCGACCCTCGGCATCCACATACGCGGGCAGTGTGCTGTCGGGGCCGTTCGTGACAGCGAGGGCGTCGCGGTGCAGGGCGGTGAGGGCCGGAGCGGCGGTCACGGCGAGGCAGACGGCGACGGCGGCGACGGCAAGGCTGCGCGCGCCGCCCCGCGGCATCCCGTCGGCAGTGAGGGCCGCCGCACCGAGCAGCCCCGCCCACGCAATCGTGAGGCCGGCGCCGGTCCACAGCCCGACAGGCGTCGACGCGCTCGCGGCGAGGGCCGTGTTCGAAGCCAGCAGCGCCGTCAGCAGCCCGGCCGCGGCCGTCAGCAATAGTACGAGGGCAGGGAGAAGGCGGCCGAGGATCGGGGCGAGCACGGCGAGCAGGAACAGCGGGACCACGAGGGCGGGGAGCCACGGCGGCGCGTCGTCGCGTCCGAGCAGCCCTGCCCACCCCGCACCGTCCGCGGTCGGGAACCCGCCCAGCAGTAGGAGCCGTCCGACCGGATCGGCGGCGGGAGACCCCGGGGCGACGGCGACTCCCGGATCGGCGAGGATCGCCCACGGATCGCCGGTGCGCACCCGCTCCCAGAGCAGCGGCGCCGCGAAGACCGCGGTCGGAATCACGAGCCAGATCACGCGGGCGATGCCCCGTCCCGATCGCCGCACAGCCGTGAGGACGACAGCGACGACCCACAGCAGTACGAGGGCGGGGACCACCGAGGGCGCGGCGGCGGTGGTCGCCGCCAGGGCGAGCGAGCCCGCGGCGGCCTGCGTCCACGAGCGGTGGGCCACCGAGGCGGTGAAGAAGAGCCATGGCACGAGGAGGTGGACGAGCACGCCTGTCGGGCGTCCCTCGACCAGCGCCGTCAAGAACGTGGGCGCGAGCGTCCAGCCGATCGCGACCAACGCGCGCGGTCCCGCGCGCTCGGTGATTCGAGTCGCGGCGAACCAGCCGCCGAGCGCCGCGAGCGGAAGGGCGAGCACCCACAGCACGACCAGGGCGCGCGACGGCTCGGCCGGGGAGAGGCTCCCGATGACGGCGACGAGCGCGCTGAACGGATCGGCGGGGCCGATGGTGCTCCACCCCAGGGGGCGCGGGCCGGCCACGGCATCGGCCCACAGTTGCGCGAGGGTGGTGCGCAGCGGGGCGAGGGCACCGCCGCCGAGGACAGGCCAGGCCAGCAGCGCCGGGAAGGCGGCGAGCGACACGACGAGGGCGGCCAGGACGATCCAGGCCCCGCCGGTGCTGCTGAAGAACCGAAGGTCGGGGCGAGCGAGGGCGTCGGAGCCGTCGTCGTCGAGGCGGTGGCGCAGCTGCCGTGTGCCGATGCGCAACGGCGCGAGCTGCGCCCACGACACGCGCCGGCTCCCGCGGATGCCTGCGCGCGCTCGCGCCACCGACGGAAGCCGCACGAACGCGACGACGGCGGCGGCGAGCTCGGGGAGGATGAGCCCCGGGCGCTTGGCGAGGAGATGACCGAGCGAACGCACGATCGCGAGCGGGAGCAGCGACAGCCAATGGAGCGCCACGACACCGGGCGCGGCATAGACGAGACGTCGATGCAGCTGCGCGCTGCGGCGGGCATAGGCGGTGCGCGCGCGGGTAGCGACGTCGTCGCCGGCGGCGTCACCGGCGACCCCGTCTCCGGCGACGGCGACGATCGCCGTGGGCGCGAGCGCCACCCGTCCGCCGGCGAGGCGTGAACGCACACCCAGGTCGAGTCCCTCGTCGGCCCCGTCGAGCGCGGGATCGAGCCCGTCGAGCGAGCGCCAGGCATCGGCGCGCACGAGCAGCCCGCGGACGTCGGCGCCCATGACGTCCTCGCGTGCGTCGTGTTGGCCCTGGTCGTGCTCCCCGTCAGCGAGTCCCACGCTGCGGCCGGTGCGGGTGAGGGTGACCCCGAGCGACACGATGTGCGCGCGGTCGTGCCAGCGGACGAGCTTGGGGGCGGCGACGGCCACCGACGGCGCGGTCTCGACGGCGGCGACCAGGCGCGCGAGCGCTTCCGGCTCGGGTGCGGTGTCCTGCGCGAGCAGCCACACGGCATCCCCGTTCAGGCGATGGGATGCCATCCGCAGCGCGTCCGCGAATCGCGTCGAGCGGGCCGCGGCGATGACCGCCTCCGCACCCGAACTCTCGAGCACCTCGCGGACGCGGGGATCGTCTCCGCAGACGACGACCGTCAGTGCGTCGACGGGTCGGGTCTGCGCGGCGAGCGCGGCCAACGTGCGGCGCAGATGGAGGTCGGGGGCGACGTGTCCATCGGAGCGCACGACCAGCAGCGCGTGGACTCGGGAGGGCATGACGACGTCAGCCTAAGCGGGCCCGGTCGCGGTGCGCGGAGTGCACGCCGCGATTCCGGGGATCGGCGTCTCAGCCGGCGCGGCGCTTGAGCTTGCGGCGCTCGCGCTCGCTCAGCCCGCCCCAGATACCGAAGCGCTCGTCGTTCTGGAGCGCGTACTCGAGGCACTCGCCTCGCACGTCGCACGAGGTGCAGATGCGCTTGGCGTCGCGCGTCGATCCGCCCTTTTCCGGGAAGAAGGCCTCGGGGTCGGTCTGCGCGCACAGCGCGTCGGTCTGCCAGGAGAGCGTGCCGTCGCCCTCGTCCACGGTCGCCCGGCGCACACCGGGGACACCGAGGTTGACCGGGTCGACGAACCAATTCTCGGGAACGCCGGAACGGTAAGCCGCCATATCGCTCTCCCACCTGTTTCGCCTCGCGCTGTTGCGCGTGTTGGGATAATTACACCCTTGTCATTCGGTGAGGTCAAGTCGCAGATCGTAAACCCTCAACGCGTGATTGAACCTTTACGGCGCGCCGTAGGCGTGTCGCGTCGATCGGTCGAGGTCAGGGCTTCCCCGGTCGGGCGAGGAAAACCTCGCCGTCGCCGCGCAGGACGACCTCTCCCGAGTCGGCGCTGAGGAATGCAGCCTCGCCTGCCGCCAGCGTTGCCTCCTCGCCACCGGTCGCCACGGCGACGCGTCCGCGGACGACGAGGGCGATCGTCGGACCGGTGACGGGCAGCGAGGCCCCGGCATCCGCCGTGACCTCCACGCGCTGCAGAAGGAAATCGGGCACGCCGGCGTCGTAGAGCGCCACGGCGCCGAGGCGCGAGGGCACGACGCGCGGAGCCGGGCCGGGAGTCGTGTCGACGATCCGCAGGAGTTCGGCGACGTCGACGTGCTTAGGCGTGAGGCCGCCGCGCAGGACGTTGTCGCTCGCGGCCATCAACTCGACGCCGAGGCCCTCCTGGTAGGCATGCAGCACGCCGGCGGGGGCGAACAGCGCCTCGCCCGTGCGCAACTCGACGAGGTTCATGAGCAAGGCGACGACGACGCCGGGGTCGCCGGGGAAATCGGCGGCGATGCGGCGCAGCACCTCGAGCTCGGCGGCGAACTCGGCGCTGTCGGCAGAACCCAGCGCCGCCACGACATCCGACACGGCGTCGTCCGCGTCACCGGAGAGCAGCCACGCGAGCACGTCGCGCAGGGCTGCGGGCGGCTCGCCCGAGGCGAGACGAGCTCGTACGGCGACGACACCCGGGGCGGACGGGAGGGCGTCGAGCAGCCGGAGGGTCGCGTCGACGTCGCGCAAACCCACCAGCGCACGGAATCGATCGCTCAGCGCGACGATGATCTCCGGCTTGTGGTTGGCGTCGCGGTAGGTGCGGTCGTCGGCGTCGCGCGGGATGCCGGCGGCCTCTTCCCGCGCGTACCCCTCCTCGGCTTCGGCCTTCGACGGGTGCGCCTGGATCGACAGCGACATGCCCGCAGCGAGCACCTTCAGCAGGTAGGGCAGCGGCGGAGCGCCCTCCCCGGCCAGAACCACGTCGAGCGTGCGGCCGTCGGGGGTGCGCGACGGGCTCCCCGGGTGGTCGCCGTACCAGATCTCGGCCTCCGGCAGACCGGTCGGCTCACGTCCGACCAGACCGGGGATGAGGGTGGGCGACCCCCACGAATACGCACGCGGTTCATTGGCGATGGGGATCAGCACATGCTCAGCCTAGAGCGGCCCGCGATACCCTGAGGAGCACATGAGCCCCCACACCCAGCACCCCATCGCCGCACCGCCGGCCGCGCCCGTCCGGGAGACCACGAGCCACCTCCTGCTGCGCGGCTGGTGCATCCTCGTGCTGGCAGGGGGACTCGGCGGGACGAGCCTGCTCATGCTGTTCGGCGCGGTCGGCACGGCCGCCGCAGTGTACGGCTCCGCGATCGTCTCCTTGATCCTGTGGATCGTGTTGCGTCCCGTCGTGCAGTGGCGCCGCCTCCCGTGGTTCGCCGTGTCCTACCTCGCCCTGGCGGTGTCCTCGCTCGCATGGTCGGCGTGGCCGTCGACGAGCGCGCTCACCCTGGGGCTCGTCCTGTCTCTGACGGTGCACGGCGGTCTCATCGCGGCCGTCCTCACGTGGCGGGAGCTCGTTCGCGCCATCGCGTCGGCGCTCAAGTGGATCCTCGGGCTGTCGCTCGTGTTCGAGCTGTGGGTGTCGCTCGTGTGGGGCGGACCCATCCTTCCGGGATTCGTCCGACCCGTCGGCGAATACGACCCCATCGTCCTCTGGAGTCGAGACAACCTCTTCGACGGCGGCCGCATCCAGGGGCTCTTCGGCAACTCCAACGCCCTGGCCTACGTCGCCCTCCTCGGCATGGTGGTCTTCGGCATCCGCATCGCTTCGAAGGCCCCGCGCCGGGCGCTCCTCGTGGGCTGGGTCGCGCTGGCCGCCTTCCTCTTCGTGCGCGCCGGCTCCGCAACGGCCTATCTCGCCGCCGCCTTCACCGTCGTCGTGCTCGCCACCGCGCTCCTCATGCGCACCACCCGGCGTCCGGGCGAACGCACGCGGTACTACATCGCGTACGCCGTGATCGCGGTGGGCGGACTCGGCGCGCTCTGGCTCGCCCGCGACACGGTCTTCCGCCTTCTCGGGCGGTCGGCCGACCTCACGGGGCGCGAGTCGATCTGGGGCGCGGTCGCCGCGCGAGCTAGCGAGCGTCCCGTCTTCGGCTGGGGATTCGCGACCCCGTGGGTGCCGACCGACCCCTTCTTCGACGGGTGGATCGTCGACCACGGCGAGACCGTCATGCAAGCCCACAACATGTGGCTGGACGTCTTCCTCCAACTCGGTGCCGTCGGCGTCACGCTCATGGCGCTCACCTACCTGGCGTTCATCTGGCGTTCCTGGTTCTTCGCCGTCGATCGCCCCCGATGGGATCTCGTCGCCGACCGGCCCTACGCCGCACTCACGCTCCTTCCCACCCTCACGGCCGCGCAGCTCCTCGTGCAGGGGCTCGCCGAGTCGACACCGCTCCTCAACTGGGGCTGGATGTTCCTCATCATGTTCGCGTTCAAGATCAAGCAGGCTCCCCTCGTGGGGCGCGGCCCGTCCGAGCAGCGGCTGGCGGGCGAGCAGGGCGAGCGGCTCGCGGAGCGATGACGACCCTCCGGCGCGCCACCCTGGACTTCCTCCGCTCCTCCGCGCTCGCAGCCGCCTTCACGACGGTGACGATCGGCGCCCTCTTCTCGACCCACCTGCTCCGACAGCTGATGGGGGATGCCGGCTACGGCGCGATCATCACGGGCCTGTGCGTCATCGGCGCCGGCATGATCGTGGCGCGCCGGCGGGAGCTGCGCGTGTTCGAGATCATGCCCACCCTGCTGCTGCTCTTCCTGCTCTGGTTGCTGCTGACCGTGTTCTGGTCGCGGTCCACGGGAGCGACCCTGGGCGGCTGGCTGCAGTTGGCCGCCCCCACCTTCCTCGCCGTCGTGGTGGCGCAGTTCCGCGACACGCTGCAGACCGTGCGCGCGACGGGAGACGTGCTGCGGGTACTCCTGGGGGGCTCCCTCGCGATCGAGATCCTCAGTGGCATCCTGCTCGACCTTCCCGTGCCGTTCCTGGGCATCGCGGGGAACCTCGCCGAGGGCGGTCCGATCCAGGGGCTGTTCGGCACCCGGACGATGCTCGGCCTCGTCACGATCCTCGCGCTGATCACCTTCCTCGTGGAGTGGCGGACCCGCTCGGTCAGCCCCGGGCTCTCGGTCTTCTCGGTCGTGCTCGCCTGCCTGCTGGCCGTCTTCACCGACTCGCCGATCGTGCTGGGCATGGCGCTCATCGCGGGGCTCGCCACCGGCATCCTCGCCATCGTCCGCCGCACGCCACCGGAACGCCGGACGGCCCTGCAGTGGGCGATCGCCGGGGCGCTCGCGATCGGCGGCATCCTCGTCTTCACCTTCCGGCGCCCGATCGTCTACTGGCTCAACGCGGAGCCCGACTTCCTCACCCGGTCGCGCCTGTGGAACGAGATCCTCGACATGGCCGCGCTGCGGCCGGTCCAAGGTTGGGGCTGGGTCGGCAGCTGGCCCGACAACCTGATGCCGTACTACTTCATCCGCGGAGCCACCGGCCGCGAGCACGGATCGGCGCTGAACGCGTGGATGGACGTGCTCCTGCAGGCCGGCGCGGTCGGCGTCGTCCTCTTCGTCGGATTCGCCGGGCTCGCGCTCGCCCGCGCGTGGGTGACGGCATCCGAGCGTCGCTCCACCGTCTACACGTGGCCGGCCCTGGTGATCATCACGCTCCTCGCCGACTCGGTCGTGACCAGTTCGCTGCTGGGCGGCTTCGGCTGGTTCCTCCTCGTCGTCTGCGCGACCCGCGCCTCGCTCGTGCGGGGGTGGCGCAGCGGCCTCGACACCGGACCGGAGTCACCGGGATGGCGGATGCCGCGCGGCACCGTCTCCTAGCCTCCACACTCCCGCCCTCCCCCGCATACGGCCGCACGCCGCCGACGGCTCAGCGTTCGCACATCGACCCGACAACTAGGATTGGCCGGGTTCGTCGTCTCACCTGGAGGTTTCCGTGCCCACACTGCGCAGCATGCTGCGAGGGAGCGCGTTCCTGCAGAAGTGGCGGTTCGCGCCGTACATCCTCGCCTATGCGATCGCACGACGAACCCGCCCGGTCCGCCCGGGCCGCGTGCTCTTCCTCTCCGACTCCCGCGCCGGCTTCACGGGCAACTTCGCCTTCTTGGAGGCGGAGATCCGTCGCCAGCAACCGGATGCCGACATCCGCGGCGTCTTCAAACGACGCCTGCGTGCGCGCCGCCCCCTGAGCGACCTCGTGCGCCTCCCGTGGCTGATCGCAACGGCGCAGACCATCGTCGTCGACGACTTCTACCCGCTGATCTACCCCTTGCACCTCCGGAGCGAGACGCGCCTCCTTCAGGTCTGGCATGCCGCGGGCGCCTTCAAGCGGGTGGGCTGGAGTCGCGAAGGCCTTCCCGGAGGGCCGCTGCCGGGATCGCTGGCCCACCGCAACTACACCGACGCGAGCGTCAGCGCAGAGAGCATCCGCGGCGACTACGCGGAGGCGTTCGCGATCGACGTCGAGCGCGTGCACGCGCTCGGGGTGCCGCGCACCGACATCTTCTTCGACGACGACGACGTGCAGCGCACGGCGGCCGCGCTGCGCAAGCGCTACGGCATCAAGAAGTCGCAGAAGATCGCCCTCTTCGCTCCGACGTTCCGGGGGAACGGCCAGCTCACGGCGACCTACGACGTCGACGCGGTGCCGTGGGAGAAGCTCGCGGCCGATCTGGGCGACGAGTGGGTCGTCATGGTCAAGATGCATCCCTTCGTCACACCACTGGAGGTGCAGCGCCCTCACGTCACGGGTGTGCTCGACGTGTCCGGCGAGCGCGAGCTGAACGAGCTGCTCATGGCCGCCGACGTGCTCGTGACCGACTACTCCTCGGCGATCTTCGAGTACTCGCTGCTGCGCCGCCCCATCGTCTTCTTCTGCCCCGACCTGGAGGAGTACACCGCGGCGCGGGACTTCTACTACCCGTTCGAGGCGTACGTCACCGGCCCGCTCGTGCGCGAAGGCGAGAACCTGGCGGCCGCGATCCGCTCCGCCGCGGTCGGAGCCGACGCCGACGCCTTCCGCGAGCGGTTCATGTCCGCGTGCGACGGTCGTTCGAGCGAACGGATCACCCGCGAGATCATCCTGGCCCGACGCGCCGACGTCGACACCGCGGCGGTCGCTCCCGGCGGGAGCCCGGCGCCCACGCGCGTGCGGGGCCGCATCGGCGCACAGCTCGCGGTGGCCGCCCTGGCCCGGGTGGGCCTGGCGATCGTGTACGCGCCCCTCAAGCTGCTGCCCACGCAGCGCAAAGTCGTGATGATCAGTCGGGAGCATCCCGAGGAGCCGGCCGACTTCGCCGATCTCCGGGATGCCATCACGACGCGCGATCCGTCGGTGCGCGTCGTGTCGATGGTGCGCATGGTGCCGCCCGGACTGGCGGGCAAGGTGCGCTACAGCATCCACATGCTGGCGCAGCTCTACCAGGTGGCGACGGCGCGGGTCCTGATCGTCGACACGTACTCGATTGTGGCGAGCGTCCTTCGCCACAAGGACTCCCTCACCGTGATGCAGATCTGGCACGCGCTGGGAGCGTTCAAGAAGTTCGGACTCAGCATCCTCGGACAGGAGGAGGGACGCGATGCTCGCCTCGCCAAGGCGATGCGCATGCACGAGGGGTACGACGTCGTGCTCACGAGCGCCGAGGAGTGCCGCGCTGCCTACGCGGAGGCCTTCGGCACCGACGTGTCTCGCGTCGTGGTGGCGCCGCTCCCCCGCGTCGACCGCCTCCGCGATCCCGCGCGTGCCGCCCAGACGCGCGAGCGGATCTATGCGCGCCACCCGCACCTGCGTGGCGCCCGCGTCGCGGTCTTCGCCCCCACCTTCCGGCTCGACGGCACGGTGACCGTCGATGCGACCGGCCTCGGCGATGCCCTGCGCGCCCACGGCATCCACACCGTCGTGAAACTCCACCCCCTCATGCACGGGCGCTTCGGTGGCGACGTGGACACCGCCGACGGGTTCTCCACGCAGGAGATGCTGCTCATCGCCGACGTCTTCATCACCGACTACTCCTCCGCGCTGTACGAGGCGGCCGTCGTCGGCGTGCCGAGCTACTTCCTCGTTCCCGACCTCGACGAGTACCTCGCCTCGCGCGACTTCTACCTCGATTACCGGCGAGACCTCCCGGGGCCCATCGTGCGCACCGTGCCGGAGCTGGCAGAGGCCATCGCCGCCGAAAAGGCGACACCGGCGGATGCCGCGGCGTTCGCCCGCCGGTGGGTGCAGGTGCCCGGCGATCCCGAACCACGAGCGGGAGCGACGGTCTGCGCAGACGCGATCGCCTCTCGTGTCGTCGCCGCCACGACAGGCCGCTGACCCCTTCTCCACGGGCCTGCGCCCTCGTCAACCCGGGGTCCATCTCCGCGTCTCCGACGCGCCACATCGGTCGGCTATGATCCCTCGATCCCGCGCCGCACGTCGTCTGCGACGGCGCCCGAACGAGACAGGTCGCATGAAGAGACTCGCCCGGAAGGTCCCCCTGCTGCGTGCGCTGGCACGCCGTTCCCGCCCGCTGCGCTCCGCGTGGCGCGGCCGCCTCCGCCGGGGCCGGGCACGACTCGTGACTCTCCTCTCGCCTCGAGATCGCCGGCGCGGCGGGGCGAGCCCGCAGACGCGACGCGTGACCGACGACCTCACGCTGGCGCGTGTGGAGTGGCGCGATCAGGGCGCGACGCCCTACCTCCTCGACCGGGCCCGCGCCATGCTCCGAAACTCCGCTGCCTGGCACCTCCTCCCGCCGGCGATGTGGGCCGTGTACGCGGGTGTGCTTCTCGAGGCGGGTGACCGCCCGGCCGCCGAACAGCTGCTGCGCACCTACGTCGCGCGCGGGCTCCCCCTGTCGGAACTCGCACGGTGCCTGCCCGTGGCGCAGTTCGCGACCGAGCTGCGCATCGCAGACGAGCAGCTCGCCCGAGCCTCCCAGGTGGCCGATGTGCTTCGGCGCAACAGTGAGCGGCGCGTGTTCGCCGATCTCGTCGCAGGGCGCACCGTCGCGGTCGTGGGCAACGGTCCCGGCGGGATCGGATCCGGTCGCGGTGCCGAGATCGACGCGCACGACGTCGTCATCCGCTTCAACAACCATCCCTCCGGCTACGAGACCGACTACGGCCGCCGCACGGACGTCTGGGTACGGGGAGCGCACCGCGATGTCCGCGACCGCGTGGCCGTCGACACGGGCGCCCTCGTCGTGTGGGAGATGGACTTCTTCCGCAACCTTCTGGAGGTGCCCGAGCACGCGGACATCCTCTACCGCGACACCCTGTTCTCGCCCGATCGCGTGACGCACATCGACACCGGCACGAAGGAGCGGCTGCACCGCCGTTCGGGACTGCTGCTTCCCACCTCCGGGGCCCAGATCCTCTGGATGCTCGCTGAGAGCCGCGGCTCACTCGCGGGTGTCGATGTGTACGGCTTCTCCAGCGTCGACGGGGGCGACCAGGGCCACTACTTCGACACCCTCGGCGATATGGCATCCCGCCACGACGCCGACGCGGAAGGCGCGTTCCTGCGTTCGCTCCTCGTCGAGCACGTCGTCGCGGGCCGCGACACGCCTCCGCAGACGGATGCGCCGCAGGGGTCGGCCGACGTCACGGTCTTCGCGTGTGCATACCGCGAGTACGACCCGGCGACGGGCAAGACCGGCGGACCGGGCGGCGTGCTGGCCACGCAGCGTCTCGCGCTGGGCGAGCGCGACGGCCGCCTCCGCATGGAGTACCTCTTCCTGCCGTCCGATCGCGCGTCGCTGCGCGACAGGCTCGCGTCGACGACCGCCGGCCTCAGCACGAAGATCGCGCAGATCATCGAGGCGAGCGAGTACATCCGCACGCATCCCGACGTGCTCGCGGCGCGCGATGCGGGCGGCGTGCTGCTCGTCGCCCACGAACTGGGTACGGCCTACGGTGCGTACCGCCTCGGCATCCCGTACGTCCTCGTCTACCACCAGCAGGGCAGCACGCTGCAGGAGATGCGCTCGATCGGACGCACTCCGACGGCGCACGAGACGCACGTCGCCGAGGCCCTGGAGAAGCTGATCCTCGACAATGCCCAGCGCGTCTTCTTCCCGAGCATCGGCGCGCGCGACACGTATCTCGCCACCTCCCGCAGCGGCGTCGCGGCGACGAACTTCGCCGACAGCGCGCTCTACAACACGGTCTCCGCCGTCGATCACGCCGCGGAGACGGACGGACGGCGGGCGCTCCTGGAGGAGCTCGCGCGGGACCTCGACCTGCCGCCGCGGGACGGTGACACGGACGTCTTCCTCAGCGTCGGCGACTTCAACGACGACAAGGGGTTGGACCGCATCCCGGCCCTTCTCGCACGACACACGGAGCTGTCGGGCCGGAAGGTCGTCTGGATCGCGATCGGCGCCGCGTCCGATCGCTCGCGTTTCGACGACCTCGAACGGCAGCGCGATGCCTGGCCCTTCACGGCACGCCTCGTCGGCACCCGCACGACCCACGACCGGCTCCTGGCCCTCATGGACTACGCCGATTACTACGTCATAATGCACCGCAACGCGATCTTCGATCTCGCCACCCTGGAGGCCATGCGCGCCGGAAAGGCCCTCATCCTCTCCCCCGTCGGCGGCAACGTCGAGGTCGACCTCGGCAGCAACGTGCTGTTCGTCGACGAGAGCACGATCCAGGATGCCTGTCGGGTGCTCGAGACGCGCGACCGGGCGATGTGGGGTGAACGCAACCGGGCCGTGTTCGACGAGCACTTCTCGCTCGAGCGGTTCACCGAGCGCTACCGGCGGATGCTCCACGAGGAGCTCGCGCACGCGCAGCTCCTCCCTGCCGCGGACGCGCAGGCGGGAGATCCCGCGTGAAGAAGGCACTGTGGATCACCTGCGGAGTGCGGGGCAATGCCGGCGACGCGCTCCTGCACGACGTCACCCGCGAGCTGTTCGCCGGGCGCATCGACCTCGACCTTCGCGTCGTCAGCTCGCCGGAGTACCTCGCGAAGGGGGCGCCCTCGCCGGAGAACGTCGTGATCGGCCCGGGCGGACTGTTCGTCCAGACCAACTCGTCACGTCACCTGCACGCCAAGCTCGCCAAGCAGTGGGAGCGCTTCGAGTCGTCGCAGTTCGCCCTCTGGTCCACCGGCATCCTGCAAGAACCCACGCCCGACGAGGTCGCCGCCGTTCGGCGGGTGACCTCCCGCGCCCCACAGATCATCGTGCGTGCCACGAGGGAGGCCGACTTCATCCGGCAGGTCGGACCGGTGACGAGCCCGGAGTGGGCGCCATGCGCGTCGCTGTTCACCGACCGCCTCTCCGACGCCACCGCCGCCCACCGCGACGTCGTCGTCGTGAACTTCGACAGCTTCCTCTTCACCCCCGACAACATCGCTGACCACCCCCTGCGACGGTTCGCCGAGTTCGCCGCGGCGCACGGGCTGGAGGTGCGCTCCATGGTCAACGCCTCGGGCGACTCCAACCGCCAGATGCTCGACCTGTTCCCGCTCATCGACATCGACGAACCGTACTTCGGCGATCTGCTCCGCGCTGAGAAGGAGGGTCGCGAGTTCCACGAGGCGTTCAACGACGCACTGGCGCGGCATCCCTCGTTCGCCCAGCGGTACGCCGACTGTCGGTTCGCGTTCGGGAAGCGGCTGCACGGCTGGCTGCCGTTCCTCGCCTTCGACAAGCCCGCCGCCTTCATCGGCATGGGTGCGCGGCGAGGGATGCCGAAGGACTACTTCGGCGATGACGAGTTCCTCTGCGCCGTCCCTCGCGCGACCACGATGACGCGTCGTCAGCTCGAGCAGACCGCCGACCGGATGATCGCGACCCTCACACGGTTCATCGCGCAGGAGGACGGGCTCACCGCGCGCATCGCCGCTCGACGCGAGGAGTTGTGGGCGCAGCTGCAGATTCAGGCCGACGCGTTCGCCGACGCGTTGCGGTGAGCGGACCTCAGAGTTCCGCGGCTCGAGCCAGGTCGTTGCGCCACATCGACAGCGCGGAGCCGATCGCCATGTGCATGTCGAGGTACTGGTAGGTGCCCAGCCTCCCACCGAAGTGGACGTCGCCCTCGCCGCGCGCCAGCTCGCGGTAGGCCAGCAGCCGGTCGCGGTCGGCGGCGGTGTTCACGGGGTAGTAGGGCTCGTCCGTGTTCTCGGCGAAGCGCGAGAACTCGCGCATGATGACCGTCCGATCCTGCGCGTGCCGCTCGTCTCGCTCGGGATGGAAGTGACGGAACTCATGGATGCGGGTGAAGGGCACCTCGGCATCCGCGTAGTTCATGACGCTCGTGCCCTGGAAGTCCCGGACCGGCACGACCTCGCGCTCGAAGTCGAGCGTCCGCCACGACAGCGCGCCTTCGGCGTGATCGAAGTAGCGGTCGATCGGCCCCGTGTACACGAGCGGGACCTGCCCGACCGCGGCACGCTTGTGCAGCGGCTGAGTCTCGTCGAAGAAGTCCACGCCCAGCTTCACCTCGATGTTCGGGTGATCGGCCATGCGCTCCAGCCACGCCGTGTAGCCGTCGACGGGCAGCCCCTCCCACGTGTCGCTGAAGTAGCGATTGTCGTACGTGTAGCGCACGGGGAGGCGGCTGATGATCTCGGCCGGCAGATCCCGAGGATCGGTCTGCCATTGCTTGGCCGTGTAGTCGCGGATGAACGCTTCGTAGAGCGGACGCCCGATGAGACCGATCGCACGCTCTTCGAGGTTCTGGGCGGACTTCGGATCGAACTCGCCGGCAAGGTCCTGGATGAGCGCACGGGCTTCCGTCGGCGAGTGCGCCGCCTGGAAGAACTGATTGATGGTGCCGAGGTTGATCGGGAGCGGATACACGACGCCGCGGTGATTCGTGTACACGCGGTGGACGTAGTCCGTGAACGCCGTGAAGCGGGTGACGTACTCCCAGACCGTGGGGTTCGACGTGTGGAAGAGGTGCGCGCCGTAGCGGTGCACCTCCACTCCCGTCTCGGCATCCACCTCGCTGTAGGCGTTGCCCCCCAGATGGTCGCGACGGTCGATGACGGTCACGCGTCGACCCGAGGATGCCGCACGCTCCGCGATCGTGAGGCCGAAGAACCCGGAGCCGACGACGAGGAGATCCATGAATAGTGCCCTTTTCTGACGCGCGGCACCCTGCCCCGCCCCACGATCCTACGAAGCCTTCCCGCCCGGCTCCGTCCCGATACGGCGCGGTTCATCGGGCGTTGCGCCGCCGTTCACGCGGGCGTCTCCGAGACCGGCCCCGTAGGATTGATGCGTGAGCTCACCCCGCACCGTCGCTGTCGTGCTGGCCGGAGGCATCGGCGTTCGCGTCGGCCTCGGCATCCCGAAGCAGCTCATCAAGATCGCCGGCAAGGCGATCGTGGAGCACACGCTCGAAGCGCTCGACGCCAGCCCCCTGATCGACGAGATCATCATCATGATGAACGCCGCCGCGATCGGCGAGCTCGACCACCTCCTCGACAACGACCGGTTCGGCAAGCTCACCCGCATCTTGCCCGGCGGCGAGACCCGCAACGACACGACGCAGCTCGCGATCGCGGCGATCGAGGGCGACGACACCAAGGTGCTGTTCCACGACGCGGTGCGGCCGTTCATCGACGACCGCATCATCGAGGACTGCGTGCGCGCACTCGACGACTTCGACGCCGTCGACACCGCGATCCCCTCTGCCGACACGATCATCCGCGTCGACGAGAACCGCATCATCACCGGCATCCCCGACCGTTCGATGCTCCGCCGCGGGCAGACTCCGCAGGCCTTCCGGCTCGGCACCATCCGCCGCGCCTACGAGATCGCCGCGGGCGATCCCGCGTTCAAAGCCACCGACGACTGCGGCGTGGTCTTCACCTACCTCCCCGACGTGCCCATCTACGTCGTCGACGGCACGGCCGAGAACATGAAGGTCACCGAGCCGATCGACGTGCACATCGCCGACAAGCTCTTCCAGCTCCAGTCGGCGAGCCTGTCGCTGGAGAGCATGACCTCGGTCCCCGACCTCACCGGCAAGAGCGTCGTCGTGTTCGGCGGCAGCTACGGCATCGGCGAGAGCATCGTGGAACAGGCACGGCAGGCGGGCGCCATCGTGTCGGAGTTCAGCCGCACGTCCACGGGGACCGACATCAAGTCCGCCAAGGCCGTCCGGCGCGCCCTTGCCGAGGTGAAAGATGCCGTCGGCCGCATCGACGTGGTGATCGTCACGGCGGGGGTCCTTCGGATCGCGCCGCTCGTGGAGAGCCGCAAGCGCGACCTCAAGGACACGATCGAGGTGAACCTCATCGGCCCGGCGATCGTCGCCCGCGAGGCGCACGCGCACCTCGCCGAGACATCGGGGCAGGTCGTGCTCTTCACCTCCAGCTCCTACACCCGCGGCAGGGCCGGGTACAGCGCGTACTCAGCCACGAAGGCGGGCGTCGTGAACCTCACGCAGGCCCTCGCCGAAGAGTGGGAGCAGTCACGGGTGCGCATCAACTGCATCAACCCGCAGCGCACCCACACGCCGATGCGCACGCAGGCGTTCGGAGACGAACCGCTCGACTCGCTGCTCGATCCGGCAGACGTCGCGCGCGTCACGTTGAACGTGGCCGCGTCGGAGCTCACGGGACAGATCGTGACCGTGCAGGTGGCGGCGATGCGCGGCGCGGAACCGGCATCCGCATGAGCGGGTCGTCTCGGGCGATGCGGGCCCGCGCATGACGAGAACGATCGGCGTGGTCGGCCTCATGACCAACGAGAACGTGGGCGACTACCTGCTGGTGGAGGCCACCAAGTACCTGTTGCGCACGCACGACCCCGACACGATCCTCGTCGACATCGACGTCGATCCCGCGCAGGCCCGCGCCCACTCGGGTCTGCGACGCGTGAACTACCGTGTGGCGTCGATCATGAAGGTCTTCGAGCGTCCCGTGCTCTCCCTCGTCCGCAGCCGCCGGTTCGCATACCTCTACCACTCGCTGTATTGGCGCACGAAGCTCGGCTGGTACTTCGCGGACCGCATCAAAGACGTGGATGCCGTCGTCTTCACGGGAGGCGGCTTCATCAAGTTCAAGACGCAGGGGCTCAACTACATCGACGAGCTCATCCTCAGCAACGCGCGCAGGCGCGGGATCCCCGTCATGATGAACGCCGTCGGCGTCGAGGGCTACAGCGAGACCGACATCCGCTGCCAGCGACTGAAATCGGCCCTGAACGCCGAGAACGTGAAGGTCATCACGACCCGCGACGACATCGACACCCTCGACGAGCGGTACATGCAGACCGACCGCATCGTCACCGAGCGCGTGGGCGACCCGGTCTTCTGGCTGAACGAGATGGACATCCTCGAGCCACGGCGCCCCCGCGAACCTCGCGCGACACCGCGGATCGGCATCAATCTGCTCAACCCGAAGAACTTCTCCGTCTACGGCGGCCAGCTCTCCCCGGACGGTGTCGTGAACTTCTACCGTCAGCTGATCACGGAACTGCGGCGCGCCGACGCCGACTTCGCCCTCTTCTCCAACGGGATGAGGGTCGACCAGGACTTCGGCCAGTCGCTCGTCGCCGAGATGAATCTCCGCCCGGAGCAGCTGCTGCACAGGCCGACGACGTCGGCGGAATTCGTCAACGTCGTCGGCGACTTCGACATCATCCTCAGCGCCCGCATGCACGCCGGCATCACGGCCTACGCGCTCGACGTTCCCGTCGTCGGACTCATCTGGGGCGAGAAACTGCAGTTCCTCACCGAGATCACCGGGCTTCGGGACCGGTACTTCACCGAACAGGAACTGGATCCGGCCCGGATCGCCCGCCTCCTCGTCGACAACGACCTGCCCGATCCCGACTACGCGCGTCGCGACGAGCTGCGGGAGCGCACGCGACGGCAGCTCGTTCGCTTCCTCGACGATCTGCCCGGGGGCCGCGCATGATGGACACACTCCTCGAGGGCAAGCTGCTGGCGCTGATCGTCGGCGCTCCCTTCCGCCTCGTCGAAATCCTCGTCCGCGCCGTCCATCTCACGGTGCGGGGCGTCCGACTCCTCGTGCAGGAGAGCATCGCCCGTCGCATCGACCGGCGACTGTCGATGTACGGCAAGCGCCGGCTCGCGTCGCGCACCACGGTGGACGTCAACTCGCTCGTCCTGATGAGCGCCACCGGCGAGTACGACTCGGATGCCAAGTACATCGCGGAGGAGTTGCTGCGTCGCGGCGCAGCAGTGGCCATCACCTGGGTGCTCCGCGACGGGTCGGTCGGGCCGTTCCCGCGACAGTTCCACTTCGTCCGCTACGGCACGGCGCGATTCTTCCGCGCGCTCGCCGGCGCGAAAGTGGTCGTCCACGAAGGCGGAGCGCTTCGCGCGAGCGGCGCCGTGCGCTCCCCCGCGCAGCAATGGCTTCACGTCGGCCGCGACGCACCGGCATCCTCGCTCGGTCATCCCCGCAACGACCCGCTCGTCGACGCCTCGGCCGACCGCGTCGCCGTCGTGCGCAAGAAGGTGCTCGATCGACTGGGGGTGGCCGAATCCGGTCAGCGGTTCCTGCTCTACACCCCACCGCGTCGCACACCCGCCTCGGTGACCGGGCTGGCTCCTGCACGGGTGCGGGACGCGCTCTCGGAGCGATTCGGGGGGACGTGGGAGATCCTGATCCGCGTCCCGGCGGCGACGGCATCCCTCTCCGCCCAGGTGCTCGCAGGTCTTCCGTACTTCTGCCGCGACGCGACGCCGTACCCCGACGAACAGGAACTGCTCCTCATCGCGGACGCGGCGATGTCCGACCGTTCCGGCGCACTGGCGGACTTCCTCCTCACGGGACGGCCGGCGTTCGTCTTCGATCCCCACGCGTCTGGCGCCGAGCGATCGGAAGACCTCCGCGCCCTCCCCCGCGCCACGTCGCATGCGCAGCTCGTGCAACAGGTGATCCAGTTCGACGACACCCGCCACCGCGAGCGGGTCGAGCGGATCCTCGCCGAACGGGGCGCCGACGACGACGGGCGCGCCGCATCGCGCGTGGTCGACGAGATCCTGGGCGGGCTCCCTTCCTCCGGTCGGCGAGGCGAACCGTGACCGCACCGCAGCAGGGCATCGATCGCCACGCCACCCTCGAGGTGACGAGCATCTCCTGGGAACGCATCCACGTGACGATCGGGCTGCGTCTGTCCTCGGATGGCGCAGCGGCGGACTCGGCGCTCGGCACCGGGGGTGCGGCGGTCACCTTCGCCTTCGTGAGCGGCCGCCGCGTGGTCGAGGTGCCCGCGACCGACACGGGCGACGGACACTTCCAGGTGCACGTCAATGTCACGAACTTCGCCCAGCGCCGAGCAGTGCCCGACGGAACGTGGCGCGTGCGGGCGTCGGTCGACGGGCTTGCCGTGGCGGTGGCATCCTTCCCCGGCGGCAGCCTCGGCGACCTCGAGGACGCGTCGCGCGTCTTCCTCTACGGTGCTCACTCCGCCGCCCTGACCGTCTCGTACGGCGTGAGCGAGAGCGCGGAGGATCCGAGCAGGCTCGAGTTCCTCATTCACACCTACCATTTGCATCGCGGCGGCTCGGGCGCGCGCGGAGGGCTGAGGGGGCGGCTGCGCGGACTGGTCGGGAAGCTGCGGCTGCGCCAGCGTTTCGTGCGGCTGGTTTACCTCACGATCGTGCGTGTGCGGGGCCCGCAACCGGGGCGCATCCTGTTCGCCTCCGATCAGCAGGCGACGATGGGCGGCAATCTCCTCCGCGTCCACGAACGCATGATCGAGCGAGGCCTGGATCGGCGTTTCGACCTGCGCACGTCGTTCCGGCTCCCCGCGACGACGGGGTGGCTGACGACCGTCCGCATCCTGCGTCTGCTCGCCACGAGCGAGGTGGTCCTGCTGGATGACTACTTCGGGCTCCTCAACACCGTCACGATCGACAGACGCACCCGGGTCATCCAGCTCTGGCACGCCGGCAGCGGCTTCAAGTCCGTCGGCTACAGCAGATTCGGCAGCGCGGACTCGCCGCACCTGAGCCAGCCCCACCGGCAGTACACGTTCGCGATCTGCGGCTCCGAGCATCTGCGCCCCGTCTACGCAGAGGCCTTCGGCATCGAAGAGCAGGCGGTCATACCGACCGGGCTGCCGAGGATCGACTGGTTCCTCGACGAGGAGCGCACCACGGCATCCGTCGATGCCTTCTACGCGGAGCATCCGCGGCTGCGGGGCACACGCATCGTCCTGTTCGCGCCGACGTTCCGCGGCGCCTCGTACCACTCCGCGAGCTACGACTACGGACTGATCGATTTCGACGCGCTCGCCGCCGCGTGCCCACCCGACACCGTGGTGCTGTTCCGCATGCACCACTTCGTCACGGAGCGGGTCCCCATCCCGGACCGCTACCGCGACCGCTTCTTCGACGTGACGAAGTACGCCGACGGTCTGGGGCTGTTGCACGTGACCGACGTGCTCATCACGGACTACTCGTCGATCATCTACGAGTTCTCCCTCCTCGACCGCCCGATGCTCTTCTTCGCTCCCGATCGCGCCGTCTACGCTGCGACGCGGGGGTTCCACCGCGACTACGCGGAGACGGCCCCAGGGCGCGTGTGCGAAACCTTCGCCGATCTCCTCGACGCGCTCACGCGCGGGGATTTCGAGGACGAGAAGCGCGCACGATTCCGCGCCGAGAACTTCGACCGGATCGACACGGGAGCCGGCGACCGGGTGATCGACTGGCTCATCCTGCGGGAGAGCCCGGCGCAGGCAGGATCGCCCGCAGCGTCGGGCACGAGTTCGACGACGAGTCGAGGAGACTGAGGACATGAACATCGCGCTGATCTTCGCCGGCGGCATCGGCTCACGCATGTCGTCGCAGAATCTGCCCAAGCAGTTCCTGGAGATCCACGGCAAGCCGCTCATCGTCCACACGCTGCAGCACTTCCAGGATCACCCGGAGATCGATGGTGTGGCGGTAGCAATCCTCCCGGCCTGGCGCGCACACTTCACGAAGCTCGTCGAGCGGTACGAGTTGACGAAAGTCACCTGGATCGTCGACGGCGGTTCGACCGGCCAAGAGTCGCGTCACCGCGCGATCCGCGCGGTCGCCGCCGAATGCCCCGACGATGCCGTCGTCCTCATCCACGACGGGGTGCGTCCGCTCATCACGGCGCAGCTCATCTCCGACAACATCCGGACGGTGACAGAGCGGGGCGCGGCGATCACGTGCACGAAGGGCAATGAGACGATCGTCTCCGCCGCCGGCGACGAGATCGACGACGTGCTCCCCCGCGACTTCCTGTACATCGCCCAGGCGCCGCAGAGCCTCCGCCTGAGCACAGCGCTCGAGATCTACGACCGAGCCGTGTCCGACGGCGACGACGACTCCATCGACACGGCCACCCTGCTGCAGCGCTACGGCCACAAGATCTTCCGCGTCGACGGCCCCCGCTCGAACATCAAGATCACGACCGCCGAGGACTACTACATCTGCCGGGCCTTCTTCGACGTGATCGAACGCAGCCAGATCGGCGGCTGACCGCCGTCTCGGCGCGCGCGCAGCATCTCACCGTCGCGCGACACCGAGACAAGAGGCATTCGGAAACGGCAGAAGCGCACCACTTCACCGGCACGTTCACACGGACGCTCGCCGAACCTCTGGATGCGAAGTTGCGGCAGTCCGCGGTGGCCCGCAACGCGCGCTGGCGAGGCCGGGGTAGGATGTTGCGACGGTCCACACGCCGCGAAATGCGGTCGAACCGGCCGGTTCGACCGGCTCGCGCGATGGCCGTGGTGGCGAGTGGAGGCTCAGTCGTGACGAGGCCGACGGCCCATCGTCACCGGCCGAGATCGCACCGCCCCGAGAAGACGAATGCGTCCTAGAGGAGAAAATCAAGGAATGCGGGACTACACCTACAGCGACCTCAAGGATCTCGCATCCGACGCCGACCACAAGGCGGCGATGCTCGAGCTCCTGCTGGCGTTCGACACGTTCTGCGAAGAACACGGCCTCACCTACTACCTCTCCGGAGGCACGCTGCTGGGCGCGGCCCGTCACAAGGGGTTCATCCCCTGGGATGACGACGTCGACGTGAACATGCCGCGCGAGGACTGCGAGAAGCTCATGGAGCTCTCCGGCGGCCGGATCGGCGACTTCGAGCTGATGCCTCCGAACTCGTCCCAGCGCTACTTCGCCTACCACTGGAAGCTCTACTCCGAGCGGATCCTCGTCGCCAAGCGCACGAAGGGCGGCATCGGCGGCAAGGTCTACCCGATCTTCCTCGACATCTTCCCCATCGAAGGCCTTCCCGACACGCCGGAGGGCAACCGGGAGCACTACGCGGAGATCAAGCGCCGCAAAGACCGGGTGCGTCACGCGCGGAACGTCCGCAAGTACCGCGGCCGCAACCCGTACCGCATCCTGCGCAACCGCATCGCCACGCGCGTCTACCGGTCCATCGGCGTCGGTCCGCTCTTCGACAAGGTCATCGAGCACGCGACGTCGCTCCACTTCGACGATTCCGACTACGTCGGCGTGATGATGACGAACGTCCACACCACCGAGGAACGGGTCGTCAAGGCCGAATACGCTCCCGTGATCCGCCTGGAGTTCGAGGGGCACCTCCTGCCGGCCCCGGCCGGATACGACACGTATCTGCGCCAGCTGTACGGCGCGAACTACATGGAGTGGCTCCCGGTGCACAAGCGGGTGCCCCGCCACGACTTCGTGACCTTCTTCCCGCACGAGCCGGGCGAGAAGCCCCTCGTCGTGGGGGCCCCGACCGAGTCCGTCGACGACCTCCCGGTCGCCGACGACGACGAGATGCAAGACGAGATGGCGTGACGTCACCGATGACTGGAGACACGAAGACCGTGAAGATCGCCATGTGCGGACTCGTCAAGAGCGAGAACCTCGGTGAGATGTTCATCGCTCGGAGCCTGGAGCACCTGATCGCCGACGGCCTTCAGAAGGCGGAGCCGGGCATCGAGATCGAGTATGTAGAGGTCGATCTCCTCGGCCGCAACGACACGATCTATGAGATCCCGGATGCGCGCGAGCGCCGGTTGCGCAATTACTACCGCTACAGCGAGAAGGGCCGTCTCACCGAGAAGCTCTTCCTCGACCTGCAGCGTCGCGGACGCAAGGCCAAGAGCAAGGCGACGCAGAACCTCATCAGCCGCGCACGTCACCTCATCTGGCGGTTCGGCCGCAACTACCGCAAGCGCCTCGCGAGCTACTTCGACATGAAGCTCGAGGGGGTCGACTACATCGTCATCGACGGCGCCGGTCTCCTCGAGTACAGCTACAACGAGTACCACTGGTCGCTCCTGCTGATCAGCGAGTACGCCGAACGGCACGGCCTCGAGGTCGTCTACAACGCGATCGGCCGCGCGGGCGCCTTCGATGAGCGCGACTTCGGCAGCACGATCCTCAAGCGTGCCATCCGCTCCTCCGCCGTGACGTACGTCTCTGCACGCGACAACGTGACCGAAGTGCAGGCGTGCGCCGGCCCCGGCCACAAGGTGAAGCTGCTCGCCGACTCCGCGTTCTGGATGAAGGAGGCGTACGGCATCGACACCTCCGTCGAGCGCAAGAAGATCGGCATCGGTCTGATCCGCGGCAACTCGCTCCAGGGCTACGGGGTCGAGTTCGGCTCGAAAGAGTGGACGGCGCTGTTCGCCGGCATCGCGACCGTGCTCCGTGAGCGCGGGTACGACTTCGAGTTCTTCACGAACGGCCTCCCCGGCGACGTGACGCTCGGCAAGCGCGTGCTCAAGAAGCTCCGGCTCCCCGACTCCTACCTCGTCGAGCGACCCGTCGACGACGAGGTCCTCGTCGACACGATCAACGGCTACGAGGCGATCATCACCTGTCGTATGCACTCGTCGATCGCGGCGTTCACGATGGGCGTTCCGTCGGTCATCCTGTCGTGGAACGACAAGGTCGAGAAGCTGATGGAGATCATCGGCTATCCCGAGCGCGCGATCAAGCAGAAGGACTTCTCGCCGGAGTTCATCGTCGACGCCATGGAGAGGGCGAAGGCCGAAGGCATCGACGACGTCCGACTGACGGCGATGAAGGACAAGGCGAAGGAGAGCGTGGACGACTATCTGCCGCGCATCCTCCGCGCCAGCAAGTGACCTGCCGACCCACCTCCAGGAGCTCCACATGATCACCGCACTTCTCACGGCCGCCGGCACGGGCTCGCGGATGAAGCAGGACATCCCCAAGCAGTTCATGCACGTCAAGAACAAGCCGCTGATCGTCTACACGATGGAGGCGTTCCAAAACCACCCCGCGATCGATGCGATCGTCGTGGTCACCCTTCCCTCGTGGATCGATGTCGTGACGGCGTACGCGAAGCAGTACGGCATCACCAAGCTGCAGGCGATCGTGCCCGGTGGCTCGACCGGTCAGGAGTCCATCCACAACGGTCTCGTGAAGATCCGCGAGGAAGGCTCCACCGACGACGACATCGTCATGATCCACGACGGCAACCGCTGCCTCGTCTCGTCGGAGATCATCTCCGACAACATCGCGGAGTTCAAGGCGAACGGCAGCGCCGTGGCGGCCATCCCCTGCGTAGAGGCGGTGTTCCGCAGCGACGACAGCGGCGTCTCCTCCACCGTGTCGATTCCCCGCGAGCAGCTCTTCCGCACGCAGACGCCGCACTCTTACACGCTCGGCGCGCTCATGTGGGCGCACGAGCAGGCGAAGGTTCGGGGCATCGGCGACACCGCGGCATCCTGCGTCCTCATGCACGAGCTGGGCGAGACGGTGTACTTCTCCGCCGGTTCGGAGCAGAACCTGAAGATCACGACGATGGACGACCTCTACATCTTCGAATCGATCCTCGACGCCCGCCACGCGGCACTCTGAGCGACGATGACGAGCGACTCACCGACGTCCAGCGCGTACGCGGAAGACCTGCGCGTCGCGCTGGACAGCATCCCCGGGGTGCGAGACCTGTTCGGCACGCGGATCCTCGTGACGGGCGCGACCGGCATGATCTGCTCCTCCGTGGTGGACCTTCTCCTCCACATGAATCGGGAGTGGAACGCGGACATCACCGTCTACGTCGCAGGACGTCGCGAGCAGGACGCTCGGGATCGATTCTCCAGCTTCGCCGACGACGAACGCTTCGTCTTCGTGCCCTACGATGCCACCTCCGGAGACGCCGTCGAGCTCGGGGCGGAGCTGGACTACATCATCCACGGGGCGAGCAATGCGAACCCCGCGCTCTACATGGAGCGTCCGGTCGACACCATGCTCGCGAACATCGTGGGCCTGTCCGCCATGTTCGACCTCGGCCGCGCGACGTCGGCGCGCCGCGTGCTCTACATCTCCTCCAGCGAGGTCTACGGTCAACGCCAGGGAACGGACGCATTCCGCGAGGACGACTTCGGCTACCTCGACATCCTCAACCGCCGAGCGGGATACCCGTCCTCCAAGCGGGCCGGTGAATCCCTCTGCGTGGCGTACGGCATGCAGTACGGACTCGAGTCGGTCATCGTGCGCCCGGGGCACATCTACGGACCTTCGATCCGGGATGCCGACAACCGCGTGTCCGCGGAGGTGACCCGTCGCGCTCTCGCCGGCGAGGACGTCATCCTCAAGAGCGCGGGGAGCCAGTTGCGGTCGTACTGCTACTCGCTGGACTGCGCGTCGGCGATCCTCACCGTGCTGCTGCGAGGCGAACCCGCCAACGCCTACAACATCTCCAATCCTCACTCCATCTGCACGGTCCGCGAGCTCGCGGAGGCGGTCGCCCACGCCGGCGGTGTCGAGGTGCGGTTCGACCTTCCGGCGGGCTCGGAGACCGTCGTCCACAACCTCATGGACAACTCGTCGCTGGCATCCGACAAGCTGGAGGCACTCGGCTGGGCGCCGGCATTCGACCTCGCCCATGGCGTCGATCGGATGATGAAGGTCCTCCGAGCCGCGGGCGGAACGCTCACGGTCTGACCGGCGGAGACGCGGTCACCCTCGACGTCGCGACGCCTGCGTGACGCGCCACACGAGGCGATCGATCGGCGAACGGCGCGCTCCCGGGGTGCGCGCACCGGGAGGCTGCACGGGCGGGGCGAGGTCCACCCGCGCGAGCTCACGGTCGAAGCGGGGGTGTGCCTCACCGATCGTGTGTGCAAGGCCGTGTCGGTCGAGGAACGCTCGGAAGGTCGCGAGGTTGCGCCCGTGGGATGCCGTGAAGGCCTCGAAATCGGCTCGCTCGTAGAGTCGCCGTACGTTCGCCGACTTCATCGCGGACTTGCGCGCATACGGGATCGAGTGGAACTCGGCGAGCTCGCGCGTGCGGGTGTCGTGGGCGATGAGGATGGCGGGAACTCCCGCCAAGAGCCCGGCGATCGTTCCGTGGATGCGGGTGCCGACGACGAGATCACGATCGCGCAAGGTGTCGATCCACGTCGTGGCATCCACGAAGAATCTCATGCGGTCGGTGCGATAGAGCTCGTGCGACGCCGTCTCGGGCAGGTCCCGCTTTGCCGCGTACGGAGTCGGGTCGCCCCACAGCAGGAGAGCCAGCGCTTCGACCGTCTGCGGAACGACATAGCTGTCGCGGTACGCCGTCGTCACGGTGCGAACGAAAGTCCCGGCGTCGCGAAGGTACGGCGAGTAGGTCACGGCCAATCGCGCGTCAGGGGTGAGCTCGCGCCGCGGCGCGAGCACACCGTCACCGCCGAAGCCGTACAACGAGGGGCATCCGATGACATCGATGGTGCGGTCGTCGAATCCGAGTGCGACGAGGAAGTCGCGCGTGAAGCCGCCACGCACACCGATCGAGGGCGAACGATCCAGCACCGCGGACACGAAGGAGCGGACAGCGTCACGAAGCTCCGCGGGAGCGTCGGCCACGTCGGCCCCGAGCGGGAACTGGGCACCCACGCCGATGACGCTGACCGGGATATCGAGAAGACGGATCACGTCGGTGAGCCGGTCGAGGCGGGGCAGGAAGCTCTTGCGAAACGCGTTCGCGAGCGGGATGACGAGCCGATCGTATTCGCGGTTGAGACGTTCCGCCTCCTGCCGGGCAGAGCGTTGCTCGGTCGCGTACCCGTCCGCGAAGAGTTCCGTACCGTCGGTGAGAAGTGCACGCCACGCTGCCGAGTAGAAGAGCATGTTGCCGGCGTTGGTCCCGAACACACCGTCCCGACGGATGGCGAGGGAGCGAGCCGCCGACATCGGCACGAGCGGATCCTTCCCCGCCCGCACGAGCACCCGCTCAGGCCGCGAGGTCATCGACTGTCGAGAGCCTCGAGCGCCTCAGCGATGGGCCCGTCGAAGACGACACGCCCCTTCCGGATGACGATGCCCCGGCTGCACAGCTGCTTGACCTGGCCCTTGCTGTGACTGACGACCATCATCGTCACTCCTTGGCCTGCGAGCTCTTTGAGCTTCGCGTTGCACTTGGCGCGGAACGGCGCGTCACCGACGGCGAGTACCTCGTCGACCAGCAGCACGTCGAGCGGAACGTGGATGGCGACGCTGAAGGCCAGACGCATGAACATACCCGAGGAGTAGTGCTTCACCTCTTGGTCGATGAAGTCCTCGATCTCGCTGAAGGCGACGATCTCGTCGAACCTGGCCTTCGTCTCCCTCTCGCTCATGCCGAGGATGGCGGCGTTGAGGAAGACGTTCTCGCGTCCGGTGAGCTCGGGGTGGAATCCCGCGCCGACCTCGATGAGCCCCGCCACCTTGCCGCGCGTGAACACGCGTCCCTCGTCGGGCTCGAGCACACCCGAGACCAGCTTGAGCGTGGTGGACTTGCCCGACCCGTTGAGGCCCATGACAGCGACGGACTCGCCCTCGCCGATGGTGAACGAGACGTCGTTGAGCGCCTGGAACTGGGTCGAGCGCACGGGACGACGTCGCACGAGGTTGATGAAGGCATCCTTCATCGAGCGGGAACTGCGCTTGTTGAACCACTTCGAGACGTGCTCGACGACGATCCGCGGCTGGGGCTGGGAGTGGGGGGTCGTGTGCATCACAGATCCTGTGCGAAGGTGCGCTCGAAGCGGCGGAACACGAGCTGCCCGACGACCAGCGAGAAGAGGATGACCGCGATCGCGGCCAGGACGTACCAGCCGAACAGCGGCGGCCAGCCGAGGTTGGCGGGGGCCGGGTCGAGCGCCGCCACGGACGGCAGCGAGCCCCAGAACGCGTGGTGGAAGAGCTCGACAGCGACCGCGAGGGGGTTCGACATGTAGATGTGGAAGAGCCACGGGATGCTCTGGGACCGTTCGTAGACCATCGCCCACGTATACAGGATCGGCACGGACCAGGTCGCGATCGTGCGGATGATCTCGACGACGTTGCTCGCGTCGCGGAAGCGGACGTTGACGGCGGAGAAGAACAGGCCCAGCCCGATGACGAATCCGAGGACGATGAGCACGCCCGCGAGCACGAGACCGACGGATGCCAGAGACGGGAGCCACCCGAAGATCAGGCTGGCGACGATGAGGACGGCGAGCTGCGGGAGGAAGTGGGTGAACGCGCCGATGATGGCCGCCAGCGGAAAGAGCTCCCGCGGCAGGTAGATCTTCCGCACGAGGGCTTTGTTGCTGACGATCGAGCCGGTCGCCGCCGCCAGGGTCTCGTTGAAGAGGTTCACGAGGACGAGCCCGCTGAACAGATAGAGCGGGAAGTACGGAACGCTCTTGTGGAGCCCGAGGATCTGGCCGACGACCAGGTAGTAGACGAGGAACTGGACCGTGGGGCGCACGTACGACCAGAACCAGCCCAGAACCGAGTTGCGGTAGCGCAGCGAGGTGCTCTTGCCGATGAGCAGGCGCAGCAGGTAGCGGTAGCGGATGACGTCGAGGACGCCGCGCCCGCGCCCAGGGGTGTCGAAGGCGCTGTAGTCGATCTGTGTCACGGGTTTCCTAGCAGAGCGGGAGAATCCTGCCCGGATCGCAGGCCAGGCGGGCCACCGGCCATCCTAACGGAACTGCGCTGGGTCGACCCTGGATACCGCGTCTACTTCAGGTAGTCGCTGTGCACCCAACCCGTCCGCGAGCCGACCGTGACCTTCCGCCACGCACCCTGGGACGTCGTCACCGTCACCTTCGTGCCCTTCTTGAGCACCGTGATGATCTTCGCGGAGGTCGACGCGCTGGAGCGCAGGTTCAGGCTCGTCGTGGTCGTCTTGACGACCTTGGTCGGGGCCACCGTCGTCAGGTACGAACCGTGCACCCAACCCGTCTTCCCGGAGACGCTGACCTTCCGCCACGCCCCGCTGGTCGCGGTGACGCTCACCTTTGTGCCCTTCTTCAGCGTGGTGATGACCTTCGCCGATGTGGAGGCACTCGAACGGACATTCAATGACGTCGTCGTCTGCCGCGCGGCAGGCGTCATCTTGGTCAATGCAGACGTGGGCACCCAGGCGGTCGCGGAGCCGACCTTGACGGCGGTCCAGTTCCCGATGCCGTCCACCACGGTGACCTGCGTCCCCTTGGCGAGCTTCTTCACCGCGGTCGACGACGAGGAGGCTGCGACGCGCGACGTGACGGCGGTCTTGGTCTTCATCGTGGTCGTCGCCACAGCGGCGGGCTTCTTCGCGACGAGCTTGCTCGACGCGATCCACCCCTTCGTGGAGCCGATCTTGACCTGGCTCCAGGTGCCCGACGTCGCCGTCACGGTCACCTTGGTGGATGTCGTGACCGACGACAGGTAGGTCGACGAGCTGGCCTTGGCGCGGAGGTGCGTTGCGGCGCGGGCGTACATCGTGGTCGCGTCGGGCGCGGCCGTCGCGGTCGGGGTCGGCGTCGGCGTCGGCTTGGGAGTGGGTACCGGGGTCGTCGAGGGCGATTGGAGCGAGACGTAGGCGCTGTGCACCCAGTACGAGGAACTGCCCACGGTGATGCGCCACCACACGTCGTACGTCGCGGTGCGCGTGTACACGGCGCCGAGTTTGACCGTGATCCGACCGGTGTCGCACGCCGTAGACGGCGCCTTCCGGGCGTTGAGGCTCGCGGTGGCGACCACCACCTTGCCGGAGGCCTTCGTGATGCTGGAGCTGGCCGGTGCGGCGCACGAGCTGCCCGCGGGCGTCCCACTCGACGCGACCTTCAGCGCCGACTTCGCCGCCCACAGTGTCGACGACCCGCTCTTGACCCGGAGCCAGGCGCCGTAGGTTCCGAGCACCGTGACGGTGGCGCCCTTGGCGAGGGAAACGGTCCCGGACGTGCACTTCGTGGTGGGCGCCTTGCGTCCGGTCGTCGCGGTGGTCACCGTGGCCGTTCCGGAACCGGCCGTGATGTCGGCCGAGGCGGGCGCCGTGCAGGCCGAGACCTGAGCGGGGGTGCCGGTCGAGCTGGAGGCGCCGGGAGCGAACCAGGTGACGTAGTAGTTGTAGAAGTTGCGGTTCCCGTAGGTGGAGCAGCCGTCACCGGTGCCCGATCCCGCTGCCAGTGCGGCGATGTTGGGGCGATACGGCGTGTAGATGTAGAGGTTCGCCGTCGCCTGGTTCTTGATGAAGACCTTCGACGAGCCGCACGAGCTCGTCGGGTGCCACTTGATGGTGTTGACCTGGCCTGCGCGGTAATTGAACGACGTCGGGTTCTTCGTGTACACCTGCATCTGCCGCGCACCCTTGTAGACCTGGTTCACGAATCCGGCGGCCGCCTCGTCGCACGGCGCAGTGTCGGGGCAGGCCTGTCCCATGGCGGCGCGATACGACCATTCCGACGGCGCCGTCGAAGTGACGAGTCCTTGCTCCTTCTGCAGCATGACGAGGATCACCTTGGGGTTGATCCCGCACGCCTTGGCGACCGCGGCGATGACGGCGGCAGCGGACGCGTCCTCGCGGGCCGAGATCGCCTTGCAGTAGCTGTCCGCCTTCTTGGCCGGCAGATCGGTCGTGAAGTCCTTGAGGCACGCCGGGCCCGTCGTGGCCTTACACGTGGTCACACGGGCCTTCAGGAACGACTTGATCTCGGTGGCGGTCATCGAGTCGCTGTCGAAGAACTCGGCGTCGCTGATGATGAAGCCGCCGTCCTGGATCGTGGACGGGAGGGCGGTGGCTGCCTGCGCGGGGGCGGGCGGTGCGAACACCAGCATCCCCGCGACCAGCGAGAGGACAGCGACGACCAGCGCCGTGGGAGAAACGGCGCGGCGAGGTTCCAGTCGGGGGGACATGTGACCATTGTGACGGAAGTCAACTTCCGTTACCACTCCGAATTCGGAACTCGTGCTCCGACACGCCGTTTCGAGAAGGCTCAGAGGTCGGCGTGCAACTGCCACACCCGCTCCGCCGCACCCGCCCACGAGAACGCGCGACCGCGATCTCCCGCGAGCACCCCCAAGCGTTCGGCAGCGGACGTCGACCCGAGCGCGCCGGTGAGCGCCTCGCCGAGGGCATCCGCATCAGCCTCGGCCACGAGACCGCCCTCTGCGAGCACTTCACGGTGCACCGAGGAGTCGACGGCGACCACGGGAACTCCCAGCCGCAGCGCTTCGACGAGCCGCCACGGGAAGGCGGAGCCTGCGGCGGGGGCGAGATAGGCGACGGCGGCGCCGAAGACGGCCGCGCGGTCGTGCGGATCGAGAGCGGGGCGCGCGTGCACGTGCGACTCGGGGATGCCGGCAGCCACCGCGAGCTCGGCGAGCGCCGGCTCCGAGCCCTCCGGAGCATCGAGGATGACGACGGGCAGGTCGACGCCCGCCCGCGCGACAGCGTGGAGCCCGACCGCCAGGCCGGACGACGCGACGGGTGCGCCGCTGAAGAGGACGAAGCCTTCGGGGAGCCCGAGCGCACGACGTCGGCCGATCTCGTCGGCGGGAACGCGGAACGTCTCCGGCGGAGCGCCCGCGATCACACGCACCCGATCCCCCAGCCGTGCGAGCTCCCCCAGCCGCTGTGCGGTCGCGTGCGTGGGCACGACGACGGCGTCGGCGAACTTCACGGCGCGCTTGAGCAGTGCCCGCTGCGAAGCGACGTGAGCGCGGGGCATCTCGTCGGGGCGCTCCCACGCGTCGAGGTCCCACATCGTGACGACCGTCTGGTCGTTGTCGTGCACACGGTCGTGGCGCACGAGAGGTGCCAGGAGCGACGGCGCGTGGATCAGTCCGCCGCCGACGCCGGTCGGCATCCCGAGCTGCCAGGCGGCCGCGAGCTCGCGTCGTCCGAGCGGCAGCCGGGTCGCAGCCTCGAGTCCCGGTACGAGCGACGCGAGGTCGACCGCCTCGTCCGCACGCGCCGCGGGCGCGATCGCTTCGACGGCGCATCCGGCGGGGGCGGTGGTCACCAGCCCGCGTGCGAGTTCGAGCGAGGCCGAGGCGACGTCGGACACCGCCCCTGCCGCAGGGTCGAGCACGATGCGCAGGATCGCGGTCATGCGCCGAGCCTACTGACCGTCGCCGCCGGGTGTGGGCGTGGGCGTCACGGGGTGCAGCGTCTCGTCGACCAGCTCGTGGATGTACGCGAAGTCCGGGCTGTCGGGGTCGACGCCGTTCTCGTGCGTGAGCTCGATGGTCGACACCTCCTGCTCCTTCGCCTTCACCGCGAGATCGGCGAGGTAGGAGAGCATCGAGGCCGGAATGTCGGTGTGGACGATCTCCGATCCCGCCTTGGAGATGTCCTGGAATCGCGTGAGCACCGTCGCGGGGGTGAACTGATCCAGGATCGCCGCCTGGAGCTGACGCTGACGCTTCATGCGGTCGTAGTCGCTCGTCGTGTAGCGCGAACGGGCGTACCACTGTGCGGTGTCCCCGTCCATGTGCTGCGCGCCGGCTTCGATCCATCCCTTGATCCCCGACAGCGAACCGTCGGCGTTCTTGTGCAGCGCACCCGTGGGGAGCCGCTCGGCGACGGTGATGTCGACGCCGCCGAGCGCGTCGATGAGAGCGGCGAACCCGTCCATGTCGACGAAGACGAAGTAGGGGATCTCGATGCCGAGCACGCCCTCGGCGGCGTCGCGCGTCGCCTCGATCCCGGGGGTGGAGCCGATCGCCGCGGCATCCGGGTACATCGCCTCCCCGTCCAGGCACAGCCCGACCTCGGTGTTGAGCTGATTGATCTTGTTGTCCCACCCGCACGTGGCGTCGGCGTGGCCCTCGTGGCCATTCGGATAGCGCTCCTGCATGGGCCCGTCGGAGAACGGCACGTTGCGCATGTCGCGCGGGATGCCGGTGATCGTGACGGCGCCGGAATCGGCGTTCACCGACACCACCGAGATGCTGTCGAAGAGCATGTGGTCGCGCCCGCCGCCGCTGTCGGCGCCGAGGAGGAGGAAGTTGTAGTAGCCGTCGGAGGGTGGCACGCTCGGTCCCCCGCCGAAGACGGTCGAGATCGCGTCGCGCGCCGAACCCGCGACCTGCGAGGCGTACACGGCGCCTCCCGAGGACACGACGACGAGCGCGACGGCGAGAGCCGCGATCCCGACCCGGGCACGCGGACGCGTCTTGACGAGACGCACGAGGCGGAGGGTGTCGATCGTCAGCACGATCCACAGGACGGCATACGCCAGCAGAATCACCTGCGCCAGGAGGAGGACGAACCAGTTGGCGAGGATCGACACGAGCGACGTCCAGGAGAGGGCGGCGAGCACCACCAGCACGACGACGAGCCCCCACAGCACGAACGTCGAGACGAGCCCGACACGACCGAGGCGACGGTGCCCGGCCAGCGTCTGCGCGGAGCCGGGGAGCAGGAAGTTGAGCACGACGAGCCACCACGCGCGCCGGGTCATCACGGCGGGCGACGACGTGTCCGGGGTCCGCAGCGAATGCGCATTCCACAGGGCCGACGGCATCGCCGCCCGCCCCGCAGCCGGCGCGGCACTCCGCCGCGGCGGGCTGGCGATGCTCACAACGAATCCTTCAGGCGTCGGTTCTTCTCCTCGACCTGTCGCTCCAGGTTGCGGGCGTACTCCTCGACCTGACCGGCGACCGCGGGGTCACCGGCCCCGAGGATGCGCGCAGCGAGAAGGCCTGCGTTCTTGGCGCCGTTGATCGAGACGGTGGCGACGGGGATGCCGGCCGGCATCTGCACGATGCTCAGCAGCGAGTCCATGCCGTCGAGGGTGGCGAGCTGCACGGGAACCCCGATGACGGGGAGGGCCGTGACGGAGGCGAGCATGCCCGGCAGATGGGCGGCGCCGCCGGCTCCGGCGATGATGACGCGCAGGCCACGGCCTCGGGCTTCGCGTCCGTAGCGGAGGAGCTTGTCGGGGGTGCGGTGCGCCGAGACGACCTCGACCTCATGAGCGATGCCGAAATCGGTGAGGACCTGCGACGCGTCGCTCATGACCCGCCAGTCCGAATCGGAGCCCATGACGACGCCGACCAGCGGCGCAGCGGAGGAGTGAAGGGGTCGAGTCACCCGACCAGGCTAGGTGTCGCGCCTGGAAAGTCGCCGGAACGGCGCGCCTTGCGGTGCGGTCAGTCCTCGAAGAACGCGGCAGCCGCACGGGCCTCGTAGACCACCGCGTCGAGTTCGTCGCCGCTGACGTTCACGTGCCCGACCTTGCGCCCCGGGCGCGGCGCCTTGCCGTAGGTGTGGACTTTGGCGGCCGGGTGAGCGGCCAGCACCGCGGGGAACCGGCTCTCGAGCGAGTCCGCGGCGGGACCGCCGAGGATGTTGACCATGGCCGACCAGGGCGCCCTCGGCGACGGGTCGCCGAGGGGGAGGTCGAGGACGGCGCGGACGTGCTGCTCGAACTGACCGGTGACGGCGCCGTCCTGGCTCCAGTGACCGCTGTTGTGCGGACGCATGGCGAGCTCGTTGACGAGGAGCCGCTCGTCGGTCGTCTCGAACAGCTCCACCGCGAGCATGCCGGTGACGCCGAGCCCTTCGGCGATCGTGCGACCGATCTCCGCCGCGACATCGGCGACGCGCCCCGCACCGTGGGGCGCGGGAGCGATGACCTCCGCGCACACACCATCGCGCTGCACGGTCTCGACCACGGGGTAGGCGACGGCATCCCCCGAGGGACGGCGAGC
Source organism: Candidatus Microbacterium phytovorans (assembly GCA_029202445.1). NCBI lineage: Bacteria > Bacillati > Actinomycetota > Actinomycetes > Micrococcales > Microbacteriaceae > Microbacterium > Candidatus Microbacterium phytovorans. The sequence goes on along the minus strand of CP119321.1, from coordinate 179,682 downwards.
GACCTGCTGGGCGAGCTCTCGCGTGAAGTCCACGAGCTCCTCCACCAGCAGCGCGCCGCCGGGCTCCAGCGCATCGATCCAGTCGGCCGCGTCGGCGGCAGAGCGCACGACGCGCACGCCCTTGCCGTCGTAGCCGCCACGCGGCGTCTTCACGACGCCGCGCCCCTCGTGCGCGTCGAGAAAGCGTTGCAACGCGTCGAGGTCGGCCACGGCGGCCCAGTCGGGTTGCGGCATCCCGAGCTCTTCGAGCCGGGCGCGCATGCGCAGCTTGTCCTGCGCGTATTGGAGCGCATCGGGTCCGGGGTGGACGGCGACGCCATCGGCCACGAGGGCGCGCAGCACCTCCTGGGGCACGTGCTCGTGGTCGAAGGTCAGCACGTCGACGTCGCGCGCGAAGGCGCGGACGGTCTCGAGGTCGCGGTAGTCGCCGACGGCGGTGGCCGCGAGCGCCGCCGACATGCCGACGTCCTCGGCGAGCACGCTCACCTGCAGACCGAGCTCGACCGCGGGGGCGATCATCATCCGCGCGAGCTGACCGCCACCGACGATTCCGACCTTGACGGGCATGGCTCCCTTTCCTGGAGGGCCGCCCCTCCCCTGAGTCACCATCTTTCCAGGTCGGCACCCTGACCGGCGACGCCCGTCGCCCGGCCACCCGCACTGGCTCGCGTCAGGAGCGGTCCCCCGCGGATGCCGTCGCGCCGTCGCGGTGGGCGAGGATCTGACTGATCTCCACCTGGTCGGCGAGCGTCTCGTGCACGAGTCGCACGGCGGGGATGTCGACCATCCGCAGCGGCGCGTCGACGCCGTTCGCGAGCGCGAGTGTGCCCGCACCCCACAACCTCTGCAGCGGGCCCCGCTTCTCGGAGATGGTGTACCCGCGGGCGTGGGAGACCTCCCGCCGCGCCCTGCTGACGAAGCCGGACTGCTCGACGACGCGACGGGTCGTGATCGTGTACGTGTGCGAGAGCCACGCGACGTAGGGCAGGACGACGAGCAGCAGCACCACGAGACCGGCGGCGGCCCACAGCATCCAGTCCTCGAAGGGCGCGGGCAGGTTGCCCGTGAAGAACCCCACGGCCCCGGCCACCGCCACCAGCACGAGCGCCGACCAGCCGAGGCGACGCGCGTGCCGACGCAGCCTCACGAGGCGCAACTCGGGCGCAGCGGCCCCCGGGGCCGGCGTCAGCGGCCTTCCGGAGTACGGAGTCGGCTGGGTCACGGGTCCATTGTGACCGAGGCCCCCGACACCGCCGAGTCGGCGCGCCGGGCGGTGACGCCGGGCGGTGATGCCGGGCGGTGGCGTCAGCTGCGCCCCGGGCGGACGTGCACGACGTCTCCGGCCGAGACGACCGACTCGGTGCCCTCGTGCGACACGACCAGGCGCCCCTCGGCATCCAGCCTCTCGGCGTGTCCCTCGATCCGGGCACCGTCGGGGAGGGAGACGGTCACGTCGACCCCGAGGGTCTCGCACACCGCGGAGATCCGGTCGCGAGCGCCGTCGGCGCCACCCACCGCGAGGGAGGCGATGCCGTCGCGGAGCGCCGTCAGGTAGTCGGCGACCAGTCGGTCCTCGTCGACGTCGCGACCGAGGTCGGCGAAGGACGTCGCCGTCGGTACCGGGAGGTCGGCACGCGTCATCGTCGTGTTCACCCCCGCACCGACGACGACCCGGTACGGATCGTCGGGCAGGACTTCGACGAGGATGCCGCTGATCTTCAACCCGCCGACGAGCACGTCATTGGGCCACTTCACCGTCGCGATGAGCCCCGTGAGCTGAGCCGCGACCGCGTGGCGCATCGCCTCGCCCGCCACGAGGGGCACCCACCCGCGGTCGGCGTGGGCGACGGCCCCGATATCCAGGAGCACGGAGATGGCCAGCGCCGTTCCCGGCGGTGCCGTCCACGCGCGGTCCAGACGGCCCCGGCCGGCGCGCTGGTCACGCGTGAGGAGCACCGACAGGTGAGGGTGCCCCGCCTGGTCGGCTGCGACGTCGGCGAGCAGCCGCGCGTTGGTGGAGTCGACGGTCTCGATCACCTGCAGCCGGGGCGACACGGCGGCGGCGAGCGGATAGCCGGAAGGAAGGGACGACATGACGGCAACGATACGCGGCTGGGCGACTCCGACAACGGTCGACGCCGCGCGTTGTGGTCGTCTGCCAACGCGGTCGCTGTCGCGCTCGCTAGGGTGGAACGCGTGACCGACCAGCCCGACCTGTCCACGACCGCCGGCAAGATCGCCGATCTGCGTGCTCGATTCCAGGAAGCCGTCCTCGATGCCGAGGCCGTCGCCCAGGAGAAGCAGCACGCGAAGGGGAAGGGCACGGCGCGCGAGCGCATCGAGCAGCTGGTGGACCCCGGGAGCTTCGTCGAACTCGACGAGTACGTGCGCCACCGCACGAGCGCCTTCGGCATGGACCGCTCCCGGCCCTACGGCGACTCCGTGGTGACCGGTGTCGGCACCATCCACGGCCGCACCGTCGCCGTCTACTCGCAGGACTTCTCGACCTTCGGCGGCTCTCTCGGCGAGGTCGCCGGCGACAAGATCATCAAGGTCATGGAGTTCGCCCTCCGCGGCGGCATGCCCATCGTCGGCATCCTCGACTCGGGCGGCGCCCGCATCCAGGAGGGTGTCGTCGCCCTCGGGAAGTACGGCGAGATCTTCCGCCTGAACACGGCGGCGTCGGGCGTGATCCCGCAGATCTCGATCATCATGGGCCCGGCGGCCGGCGGCGCCGTGTACTCCCCCGCGCTCACCGACTTCGTCGTCATGGTCGACAAGACGAGTCAGATGTTCGTCACCGGCCCCGACGTCATCAAGACCGTCACCGGCGAGGACGTCGGCATGGAGGAGCTCGGCGGCGCCTACACGCACAACACACGCTCGGGCGTCGCGCACTACCTCGCGGAAGACGAAGAGGACGCGATCGACTACGTGCGCACGATGCTCGGCTTCCTCCCCGACAACAACATGGCCGAGATCCCCGACTACGAGCACGCCTTCGAGTTCGAGACGACGGATGCCGACCGCGTGCTCAACACGATCATCCCCGACTCCCCCAACCAGCCGTACGACATCCACGAGGTCATCTCCCACATCACCGACGGCGGCGAGTTCCTCGAGGTGCAGCCGTTGTTCGCGCCGAACATCGTCATCGGATTCGGGCGGGTCGAAGGGCGATCGGTCGGCATCATCGCCAACCAGCCGTCGCAGATGGCGGGCACGCTCAACATCGAGGCGGGCGAGAAGGCCAGCCGTTTCGTGCGCTTCTGCGACGCGTTCTCGATTCCGATCGTCACTCTCGTCGACGTGCCGGGCTACCTCCCCGGAACCGACCAGGAGTGGACCGGCGTCATCCGTCGCGGCGCCAAACTCCTCTACGCCTACGCCGAGGCGACCGTGCCACTCGTGACCGTCATCCTCCGGAAGGCGTACGGCGGTGCCTACATCGTGATGGGGTCCAAGCAACTCGGCGCCGACGTGAACCTCGCCTGGCCGACCGCGGAGATCGCGGTGATGGGCGGTCAGGGCGCCGTCAACATCCTCTACCGCGGCGAGATCAAGAAAGCCGAAGAGGCCGGCGAAGACGTCGCCGCCGTCCGGACCCGTCTCGCCAACGAGTACACCTACAACGTGGCATCGCCGTTCCTGGCGGCCGAGCGCGGCGAACTCGACGGCATCATCGAACCCGCCGCGACCCGCGTCGCGATCGCGAAGGCTCTCCGCGCCCTGCGCGGCAAGCGCGCGAGCCTCCCCGCCAAGAAGCACGGGAACATCCCGCTATGACCGGGGCGGACGGCGTGCCGGCGCGCGACGCCTCGGCCGAGGACACGGCGCTGCGGATCGACGTGCTGCGCGGTAATCCGACGCCCGAGGAACTCGCGGCCGCCGTCGCCGTCGTCAGCGAATCGTATCGCTCGGAGGCCGCGGCGGCCGTCGCCGATGACGGGCGTCGGCGTTCCGCGTGGGAGGTCTCGGCGCGGTCGCTCCGGCAGCCGTTGCGTCGCGAGGTCGGCTGGGGTCGATTCTCGGGCTGAGCGCCGTCGCTCGGGCAGCGCCGCGAGATGTCCCCCAAAATACCTACAGACATCACCGACGCCCCGCCGCACACTAGAACTGCTGGAACGCTTCTGCGTTCGGTCGGTCCGCTCTCAGAGTTCAGGCCGGCCAGCGAGTCGGTTTTCGGGTAACCGCTCGCGCAGGCGAGGGGCGGGCGGCTTCGCCGCCCCTCGCCTCCCTCCCCCTTAGGTCGCGTCGGCGTCAGCGGGCCATCGGATCTCGTGCCAGAGATCGACGACATCCTCGCCGTCCGGGTCGTCCTCGCTGCGCGATCGACCGACGACGGTGACCGCGATGCTCTCGTGCTGCGACGTGCGGATGAAGACGCGCTCCGACCGTGCGTCGGCGAGCGCCTGGGCGAGCTCGGTGCGGATCGCGGTCAGATGCGTCTCTTCGACGCCGTCGAGACCGCCCTCGTCGAGCATCGTGACCTCGGTGCCGCGTCGGCGCACGGTCTCCAGCTGCAGCCGCACGGCGTCGTCGAGCAGCCGACGCCCGCGGAGCTCGTCGCGCAGCCGCCCCTCGGACAGCCGGGCCAGTGCGCGCTCGTCGTCGTCGAGGACGCCGCCCGTCTCGATGACGCGCGTGAGGACGGGGCCGGCGAGCGCGATCGCGCGCTGCACCGTCACGCGCCGCTCCCGCCGCCGTCCCGACTGCGATGCGAGCCATTCCGACGAGGACCGCTGGAGTTCGGTCAGCTCGGCGGTGTCGCGCGCGGCGCGCGCCATGAGCCCGGTCACCAGCTGGGCGATGCCCACCCAGACGACCGCGCCGACGGCGCCGAGGGAGAGAGCGCTGACGATGCCGATCCAGAAGCTGCCGGAGACGGCGAGGATGCCGACGCCGATCCACGCGGCCCACACCCGGCGGCGGACGACGAGGATCGCCAGCAGCGCACTGATCCCGCCCAGCCCCCAGGTCGCCCACGTCTGCAGGCGCACGTCGTCGCCCGCTGCGAACCAGGTGACGTTCGGCACCAGCACGGCCGCCAGCAGCGCAAGCGCCGTCAGCCACAGCGGCAGCGGCGTCGTGCCCGATCCCCAGAAGATACAGAGCCACACCGTCACGAGGTACAGGGTGATCATGGCGACCACCAGCAGCGGCTGCTGCGGGGTCGAGGTCCAGATCATCCCGCCCACGGCGAGGTAGGCGGTGAACGCGACACCGAGCGCCGACAGTGCCGATCTCAGCGACGCCTTCATGACGGCCGCTCCCAGTACAGGGCGACCCGGGTGCCGGTCGGGTCGCTCTCGATGCGCGACGTGCCCGCCACCGCAGCGACGCGCGCGGAGATCGACCCTCGGATGCCGAGGCGGTCATCGGGCACGGCGTCCGGATCGAATCCCCGTCCGCGATCGGCGATGAGGATCTCGACGTGCCGGTCGCCCGCGGCGACCTCGATGCGCAGCCCCTTGCCGTCGGCATGCTCGACCGAGTTGGCAACGGCCTGCGCCGTGGCCAGCACGAGGGCACGGGCGACACGGCCGGGAAGCGACCAGTCGAGCGCGTCGACCGTGCTGCTCACCCTGGGCCCGCCGGCATCGGACGAGGCGCGGTCCAGGTCGGCGACGAAGGATGCCAGGGGCACCGGGGCGTCGGAGCCCTCGCCGGCATCCTGATCGACGTTGGCGAGACGGGTGAGGGCCTCACGTGCCATCGACACCGCGAGCGACCGTTCGCGCGGTGTCCGTGCACGCTCCGCCGCGATGAGGGCGGCCAGGACGCTGTCGTGCATGAGCGCCGCCACGGCGACCCGTTCGCGCTCGGACGCGTCGGCGGCTGCCGCGGCGGCGTAGGAGCCGACGGCATCCCGCCTGGCCGTGTCCATCTGCACGGCGACGCTGCGCAGCATCCAGCCCAGCACGACGAACACCGCCGCGAGGATGATGGCGAACACCACGTCGAGGATGGTCGCCCGCAGCGCATCCGGCCCGACCTGCACGATCCGCACGACGCCGTACAGCAGGGGGATGAACAGCGCCCACACGATCTGCAGGGGCATGGAGAAGGCGAGGACGGCCGCGGCGGTTCCGACGTTGAGCAGGAACCAGATCCACGGCGCGGACGTGCCGGCGGCGTCGCGACCGGCGGTGGCGATCGGCCAGGCCAGCAGCACGAGGGGGAAGACGACGGCGAAGACGCCGGCGCACGCGCGGGTCGCGAGCCCCGTGGAACTGGCGACGACCATGAGGATGAGGGGGACGAACACGGCCACCACGAGAGTCACTCGCCACAGCGGACCCTCCTGGGTGGAGGTCAGGGCGTTCAGGAACGCCTGCGCCCCCAGGACCGAGCAGCCGAAACCGACGACGACGCCGAGAATGCGTTCGATGCGCGCCTGCGAGAACCGCTCGCTTCCGGCAGCCGCAGCCTCACCGGGGGGAAGGACCGGCCGGAGCGATACGGCTCCGGACGGCCGCTCAGACGTCACCCTCGTCCTCAGCGACGAGACCGTCCTCCATGGCGCGGCGGAGCAGGTCGACCTTCGTCGGCGCGGGACGCCCGACGTCGATGTACTTCACGCGCACGCGTGTGATGTTCTCCTTCGCCGTCGAGTACGCGATCCCGAGCCGGTCGGCCACCGCCTTCAGGGGCAGACCCGTGGCGTACAGCCGGAGCACGTCGCGCTCGCGGGCCGACAGCTGGGCGTCGGCGAAGGCCCGGTCGCCGTCGACGGCGCTGGCCCACTCGACGTTGTCGAGGGGCTCCCCTCGGGCGACGATGCGGATCGCCCGGATGACGTCGTCGATGCGCGACGACTTGCTGACCACGCCCGCCGCCCCGGCGGCGAGCGCCTCGCGGACGGCGGCGGGTCGGTCGGCGACGCTGTGGATGATCACCTCGGAGCCGTCGCGCGTGAGTCGCAGCACGTTCTCGGTGACGGTGGTGCCGTCGCCGAGCGTGAGGTCGAGGACGACGACGTCGGCGGGCCCCTCGTGGGAGAGCACGCGCCACTTCATGTATTCGGTGACGGTGTCGCCGGAGAAGACGACCTCCTTCTCGGGCTCGCGGGCGCACGCGGCCTCGAGGCCCAGGCGCACGGATTCGTGGTCGTCGATGAACGCCACCCGAGTCATGGGGCCAGCCTAACGAGCCTCACCCTCAGTAGTGAGGAGGACAAGCCCTTCGACATGATGAGAATGCGGGAACAGGTCGAACCCGTGGACTGCCGACGCGTGATAGCCGCGGGCGGCGAACGTGCCGAGATCGCGGGCCAGCGCGACGGGATCGCACGCGACGTAGGCCACGTGCGCCGGTCGGAGCTCGACGATGTGTTCGACGACGTCTCGACCCGCTCCCGCGCGCGGCGGGTCGAGCACCACGACGCCCGCACGCAGTCGCGCGCGCTCGGCGGCGGACGCGGATGCCGTGAGGCTGCGCAACCAGCGGTCGACGCGCCCCGTCTCGGCGCGTGCGCCCACCCATTCCGCCAGGTTCTCGCCGGCGTGCTCCGTCGCCCGGGGATCGGACTCTACGGTCGTGACACGGGTGGTCGGCCCGCCCGCGTCGCCGAGGGCAGCGGCGAGGAGCCCCACCCCGCCGTACAGGTCGAGGTGCCACGCGTCGGGATCGACGACGTCTCCGGCCAGGAGTTCGCCGAGCGCCGCCGTGAGGGTGTGCGCCGCGGCGCGGTGCACCTGCCAGAACCCGCCCGCGTCGACGCGGAACTCCCGCCCCGCGACCCGCTCGACGACGGTCTCGCGCGCGGCGGGGTCGATCGGCGCGGCCGGTGCGCCGCCGCGGCGAGGACCCCGGCGCGGTCGCGGGTCCGTGCTGTCGGGGCGCGCGATGACGCGTACCCGCCCGTCGGCCGGGAGCACGAAGTCGAGGCGGCCCGATGCGGCGGCCCGCGGCTGACGGACGGCGTCGGCGATCTCGTCGGCGGCCAGCGGCAGCTCCGTCGTCGGGATGACACGGTGGCTGCGTGCCGCATAGGGCCCGATCCGGCCGTCGCCATCGACGTGCACGCTGACGCGCGTGCGCCAACCCATGCCGTCCTCCGCCGCTGGCCCGCCCGGAAGCGGATGGGCCGCGGCGACGGTGACGGGAAGCGCCAGCCCGCCGATGCGCTGCAGCGCGTCGCGGATGACCTGCGTCTTCAGCGTGCGCTGGTGATCGAGGTCGATGTGCCCGAAGTCGGCTCCCCCGGGGCGGTTCTCGGGTGCCACGTCGACGTCGGCCTGCGCCCATACGTGCGGGCGACGATGCGGGGATGCCGAGAGCACCTCGAGCACCTCACCGCGCCAGTACGACGCCTTCCCGGTCTCGGTCAGACGCACCCGGACGCGCTCGCCCGGGATCGCGTCCGGGACGAACACGACCCGTCCGCCGCGGTCAGCGCTTTCCTCATCCTGGTGGCGTCCCACGAAGACGCCGCCGTGCGCGACGTCGGTGACGTCCAGTTCGATCTCGTTCGCGGGCATCCTCCGACTCTCCCACATGCGAGATCGACGGCGCCCGGGCTCGATAGCGTGAAGACATGCGCGTCTGCCTCGCCTCCACGTCCCCGGCCCGTCTCATGCTGCTGCGGCAGGCCGGGATCGAGCCGCTCGCCCGCGCGCCGCGCGTCGACGAGGAGGCCGTGATCGCGGAGGTCGAGACGCGCGAGGGCCGCGTCCTCCCGCCGGACGAGCACGTCCTCCTGCTGGCGCGCCGCAAGGCCGCCGACGTCGTGGCGAGCTTGACGCAGGAGGAGGAGGGCTTCGAGGGGATCGTCATCGGCGGCGACTCCATGTTCGAGCTCGACGGTCAGGTGCTCGGAAAGCCGTACACAGCCGATGCGGCCACGGCCCGCTGGCAGGCGATGCGCGGGCGCACCGGCATCCTCCACTCCGGGCACAGCGTGTATCGCGTGCGACCGGGCCGCGCACCTAAGGAGGCGCACGCCGTCGCCGCCGCCTCGGTCACGTTCGCCGACGACGTCACCGACCGCGAGATCGCGGACTACGTCGCCTCGGGTGAACCGCTGCTGGTGGCCGGCGCGTTTACGGTCGACAGCCTCGGCGGAGCGTTCATCACGCGCGTCGACGGCGATCCCTCCACCGTCGTGGGCATGTCACTCTCGACGGTGCGGCGATTGACAGGCGAACTCGGGGTCCCGTGGACGTCGCTGTGGAACCGCCCGACCGCCGGGTGACCGAGCCGTCGTAGACTCCCGCACACGTTTCCGCGGCGATCTTGTGCGAGTGATCCAAAGGCGTCCGTCGGGACCTGGGTAGGCTGGCACCCATGCCTCATATCGCCAAGGTGCTCATCGCGAACCGCGGCGAGATCGCCGTCCGCGTCATCCGCGCCGCCAAGGACTCCGGCAAGGCCTCGGTCGCCGTCTACGCCGACCAGGATCGTGACGCCATGCACGCCCGCCTCGCCGACGAGGCGTACGCCCTCGAGGGGGCGACCAGCGCGGAGACGTATCTCTCGATCGACAAGATCCTCTCGGTCGCGCGGCGCTCCGGTGCCGACGCGGTGCACCCCGGCTACGGATTCCTCGCCGAGAACGCCGACTTCGCCCGCGCGGTGATCGCGGCCGGACTCACGTGGATCGGCCCGTCGCCCGAGGCGATCGAAGCACTCGGCGACAAGGTCACGGCCCGACACGTCGCCGAGAAGGTCGGCGCGCCGCTCGCGCCCGGCACGCCCGGACCGGTCGCGGGGGCCGACGAGGTCATCGCCTTCGCCCAGGAGTACGGTCTCCCCATCGCGATCAAGGCCGCGTACGGCGGCGGCGGTCGCGGCCTGAAGGTCGCTCGCGAGCTCGACGAGGTCGCCGAGCTCTTCGAATCGGCGACGCGCGAGGCGATCACCGCCTTCGGCCGCGGCGAGTGCTTCGTCGAGAAGTACCTCGACAAGCCGCGCCACGTCGAGACCCAGTGCCTCGCGGATGCCGAGGGCAACGTCGTCGTCGTGTCCACGCGCGACTGCTCGTTGCAGCGCCGCCACCAGAAGCTCGTCGAGGAGGCCCCCGCGCCGTTCCTGAGCGACGAGCAGAACCGCATCCTCTACGACGCGTCGAAGGCCATCCTCAAGGAGGTCGGGTACGTCGGCGCGGGCACGTGCGAGTTCCTCATCGGCGCCGACGGGACGATCTCCTTCCTCGAGGTCAACACGCGCCTGCAGGTGGAGCACCCGGTGTCCGAGGAGGTCACCGGCATCGATCTCGTGCGCGAGCAGTTCCGCCTCGCCGAGGGCGGCGTGCTCGACTACGACGATCCCGAGCCGGTCGGACACTCGTTCGAGTTCCGCATCAACGGCGAGGACCCGGGCCGCGGGTTCCTGCCGCAGCCCGGACGCATCCACCAGTTCAAGACGTTCGGCGGCCCCGGCATCCGTCTGGACTCCGGCGTCACGGCGGGCGACAGCGTCTCGGGGGCCTTCGACTCCCTGCTCGGGAAGATCATCGTGTCGGGCCGCGACCGCGCCGAGGCGCTTGAACGCTCCCGCCGCGCTCTCGACGAGTTCGAGGTGGCCGGCATGCCCACCGTGCTGCCCTTCCACCGCAAGGTCGTGCGCGACCCCGCCTTCACCGGCGAGGACGGCACCTTCGGCGTGTTCACCCGCTGGATCGAGACCGAGTTCGACAACGACATCGCCCCCTGGGACGGCGAGCTGGAATCGCCGGAGGCCGGCGAGGCGCGTCACACGGTGGTCGTCGAGGTCGCCGGCAAGCGCCTCGAGGTGAGCCTCCCCGATCGCATCGCCCAGGCGCCCACGAAGGTCGGTCGTCCGGCCGCCGTGCCGCCGTCGCGACGCTCGCACGCGCCGACGGTCAACGCCGGCGCGTCCGGTGATGCCGTCAAGTCGCCCATGCAGGCCACGATCGTCAAGGTCGCCGTCGAGGAGGGGCAGCAGGTCGTCAAGGGCGACCTGGTCGTCGTCCTCGAGGCGATGAAGATGGAGCAGCCGCTGCAGGCGCACAAGGACGGCGTCATCGGGGCGATCAACGCGCAGCCCGGCACGACGGTGCCGGCGGGGCATCAGCTGCTCACAATCTCCTGACGCCGCGTCCTCCTGACACAACGCCCGCCGCGGGTTACCGTGGGGGCATGAGACGCCTCCTCCCCCGCACGACCTCCGTCGTCGTCGCCGTCGGCGCGGGGCTGCTCCTGGCCGCCTGCGCGCCGGCCGCTCCCAGCGTCGACCTCGACGCGGCCCGCGAATGGGTCGAGGGCGTCCAGGCCGACGAGTCCGACGGCCCGGGGGCGGCGGGCACCGCGACCCTCCTCGTGGAGCCCGGCACTCCGGACGAGACGGACGACGACGGCGACCCCGCCGGCAGCATCCGACTCGACTTCGCCTCGGAGGCGAACCTCACCCGCGCCGACGCGGCGTGCTTCGGCGGAGGCAGCATCGACGCCGCCGTCACCGTGTTCACGGTCGACGGCGACGCACAGCAGTCCGACTCGTACAGCGGCGAGATCCCGTGCGACGAGAAGATGCACGAGATCGACCTCGGCGGGAAACCGGGCTCGTCGGTGCTCATCGAAGCGCGCGGCGACACCGCCACCTACGCGTACGTGCGGGTGATGCAGGGGCTCACGATCAGCAACGACTGACGCGCGCGCCCGAGTGGGCGTACCGGCTCAGCCGAAGAAGTCGTCGTCGCGGTTGACGAGGTGCATCGCGCGCGTCGCATCGGTGATCGAGCCCGACAGCGACGGGAACACCGCGAACACGCGCGAGACCTGGTCGACGGTCATGCGCCGCTCGACCGCGATCGCGATCGGATAGATGAGCTCCGACGCGCGCGGGCCGACGATGACGCCGCCGATGACGGTGCCCGAACCCTCCCGCGCGATGATCTTCACGAAGCCGTCCTTGATGCCCATCATCTTCGCGCGCGCGTTGGCGGCGAGCGGCAGCTTGTAGACGTAGCCGTTGATCGCGCCGGACTCGACGTCCTTCTCCTGGCGGCCGACCGTGGCGATCTCGGGTGCCGTGAAGATGTTGGCCGTGATGCGCCGACGCTCCAACGGAATCACGGTGTCGCCCAGCGCATGGAAGATCGCGGTGCGTCCCTGCATCGAGGCGACGGATGCCAGGGGCACGAACGTCGTGCAGTCACCGGCCGCATAGATGTTCGGCACCGAGGTGCGCGCCACCCGGTTCACCCGGATGTGGCCCGAGTCGGTGAGCTGCACACCGGCATCCTCCAGACCGATGCCCGCCGTGTTGGGGATCGACCCGACCGCCATCAGACAGTGGCTCCCCTCGACGGTGCGCCCGTCGGAGAGCGTCACGACGACGCCGTCGCCGACGCGCTCCACCCGATCGGCGCGCGACTTCGAAAGCACCGTCATGCCGCCGCGCTTGAACACCTTCTCCAGCACCGTGGCGGCGTCGCGGTCTTCACCGGGGAGCACCTGGTCGCGACTGGAGATGAGCGTCACCTTCGCGCCGAGGTTCATGTAGGCCGAGGCGAACTCGGCGCCCGTGACGCCCGACCCGACGACGATGAGGTGCTCGGGAAGTGACTTCATGTCGTACAGCTGCGTCCACGTGAGGATGCGCTCACCGTCGGGCTTGGCGCTGTCGAGCTCGCGCGGGGAGGCTCCGACGGACACGACGAGCGTGTCGGCCTCGATGCGGTCGAAGTCGGTGCCGCCCGGACCCGTCGACACGACCACGGCATGCGTGCCGTCGAGGCGCCCGTGCCCCGACACGATCCGGACACCGGCCTCCACGAGGTGGGCGCGCATGTCGTCGGACTGCTGGCGAGCGAGGGAGAGGAGACGCTTGTTGACCGCGGCGAGGTTGATCGCGACCTCGGGCTTGAGCGGCTTGCCCGTGTCGGTCTTCGCGAACAGCTGCACACCCAGGTCGGATGCCTCGGAGATCGCGACGGCGGCATCGGCCGTGGCGATGAGGCTCTTGGACGGCACGACGTCGGTGATGACGGCGGCTCCGCCGACGCCGGCCCGTTCGACGAGAGTCACTTCTGCGCCGAGCTGCGCGGCGGCGAGCGCCGCCTCGTAGCCTCCGGGGCCACCGCCGAGGACGGCGACGGACTGGGTGCGCTCGAAGCTCACGGACGGGAGGCTCAGGGACGACATGGCATCCATTCTCTCAAAGGCGGAGCCGCGTTCCGTCCCTCCCGGCTGTCGCGCCTGGCACCGGGGCGTCGGGGTTCCTAGAGTGGGCTTCATGTCCGACACGATCCACCACCCGCTCGACGACCCCGCCACCGATCCGTTCGAGGTGGCCGCGCAGGCCGCCGCCGACATCGCCCGGCTGACCGGCGTCGAGCGCCACGGCATCGCCCTCACGCTCGGAAGCGGCTGGGGCAAGGCCGCCGACCTCATCGGCGAGACGACCGCGACGCTCCCCGCCACCGAGGTGACGGGGTTCAGCAAACCCGCCCTCGCCGGGCACGTGGGGTCGCTGCGGAGCATCCTCACGCCCTCGGGCAAGCGGGTGCTCGTCATCGGCGCCCGCACGCACTACTACGAGAACCACGGCGTCCGCCGCGTCGTGCACAGTGTGCGCACCGCTGCCGCGACGGGCGCGAAGACGATGGTGCTCACCAACGGCGCCGGCGGCATCAAGGGCTCGTGGAAGCCGGGCACCCCGGTGCTCATCAGCGATCACATCAACCTCACGGGCGACTCCCCGCTCGAGGGCGCGACCTTCATCGACCTCACCGACCTGTACTCGACGCGCCTGCGCGACCTCGCCCGCCGCGTCGATCCGACCCTCGACGAGGGTGTCTACTGCCAGTTCCGCGGCCCGCAGTACGAGACGCCGGCGGAGGTGCAGATGGCGAAGATCATCGGCGGCCACATCGTCGGCATGTCCACGGCGTTGGAGGCCATCGCCGCCCGTCAAGCCGGCATGGAGATCCTCGGGTTCTCGCTCATCACCAACATGGCGGCCGGCATCCAGACCACTCCGCTGAGCCACCAGGAGGTCATCGAGGCCGGCCAGCAGGCCGAGCCGGTGATCTCGGCGCTGCTGGCCCGCGTGATCGGCGAGCTGTGATGACCGCGTCGGCGACGCTGGAGGCGGCGCGGCGCTGGCTCGCGCAAGACCCCGACGAGGTCACCCGCGCCGAGCTCACCGGTGTCATCGATGCGGCGGAGTCCGGTGATGCCGACGCGCTGGCCGACCTCGACGATCGCTTCTCGACGCGCCTCGCCTTCGGCACGGCCGGGCTGCGCGGTCGCCTCGGAGCCGGTTCCAACCGGATGAACCGGGTGCTGGTGACGCAGGCCGCGGCGGGGCTCGCCGCCTACGTCGCCGAGACCTCCGCCGACCCGACGCCCCTGATCGTCGTCGGCTACGACGGTCGCCGCAACAGCGACGTCTTCGCGCGCGACAGCGCGGAGATCTTCGCCGGCGCGGGCCTGCGCGCCGTGCTCCTGCCGCGGCTGCTCCCGACGCCCGTCCTCGCGTTCGCCGTCCGGCACCTCGGTGCCGCGGCGGGCGTCATGGTCACCGCCTCGCACAACCCGCCCGACGACAACGGCTACAAGGTGTACCTGGGCGGCTCCGACGACGGCTCCCAGATCGTCTCCCCCGCCGACGCCCGCATCGCCGCCCACATCCTCGAAGTGGCGGCCCAGGGCGACATCTCCACGCTCCCCCGAGGGGAGTACGAGATCGCGGACGAGTCCGTCGTCGACGCGTACGTCTCGGCGACCGCGACGGTGGCCCCCGCGCCCGCGGGAGCGGCAGGGATGACGTGGGTCTACACGGCGATGCACGGCGTCGGTCACGAGACGCTGGAGAAGATCCTGCTCGCGGCCGGGTATCCGCTGCCGACCGTCGTGACCGAGCAGATCCGACCCGACGGCGCATTCCCGACCGTAGCGTTCCCCAACCCGGAGGAACCCGGGGCGATGGACCTGTCGTACGCGACCGCACGCGAGGTCGGCGCCGAGTTCATCATCGCGAGCGATCCGGATGCCGATCGGCTCGCCGTCGCGCTCCCCGACCCGTCGTCGCCGGACGGCTGGCGCCGCCTCACCGGCAACGAGGTCGGCCTGCTCCTCGGCTGGCGTGCGGCGCGCACGGCATCCGGCGGGTCGCTCGCCTGCTCGCTCGTGTCGTCACCGGGCCTGCAGGTCGTGGCCGAGCACTACGGCCTCGACTTCCACGCTACCCTCACGGGCTTCAAGTGGATCTCGCGCGCACCCGGCATCGTCTACGGCTTCGAGGAGGCGCTGGGCTACCTCGTCAACCCGCAGACCGTGCGCGACAAGGACGGCATCTCGGCGGCCGTCGCCATCCTCGGCATGATCGCCGAGGCGCGCGAGCAGGGGCGGACGCTCGCCGATGTCATGACGCAGTTCGACGAGACCTTCGGCTACTTCGCGTCGGGGCAGGTATCGGTGCGGGTCGACGACCTCGCGCTCATCGGTCGCATCATGGGCGCCCTGCGCGCAGCTCCGCCGACGCGGATCGGCGACATCGCGGTGGATCGCATCGACGACCTGCTGTCGGGAGCCGAGGGACTCCCGCCGGGCGACGTCCTTCGCGTGTGGCTCGCCGATGGATCGCGCGTCATCGTCCGTCCGAGCGGAACGGAGCCGAAGCTGAAGGCCTACCTCGACGTGCGCGGCACCTCGAGGGATGACGCGACCTCACGACTGGCATCGGTGGAGGCGGGCACCCGCGCGCTGATCGCCGCCGCGCAGGCTTGACGATCAGGTTTGACGAGCAGAGCTGACGAGCCACACCGTCGCCGGGCGCGGCGGTGTGGCTAGGCTCGGGTCGTGCTGCTGAGCGAACCCGTGACCCTCGAGAACGACCACGTGCGGCTGGAGCCCCTCGCCCCCGCGCACGTGGACGACCTCACGGCGGCCCGCGAGGGCCTCGCGTACGCCTGGTACACCTCGGTGCCCGCGTCGGTCGGCGGCGAGATCGATCGCCGCCTAGCCGAGAGGGATGCCGGTCGCATGAACCCGTGGGCGGTCGTCGCGGGCGGACGCGCCGTGGGCATGACCACCTTCTGCGAGATCGACCAGGCGAACCGCCACGTGGAGATCGGCTACACGTGGCTCTCGGCGTCCGTGCAGCGCACCGCGGTCAACACCGCCGCCAAACTGCTGCTGCTGACGCACGCGTTCGAGGCGTGCGACGCGATCGCCGTCGAGTTCCGCACCCACTGGCACAACCGGCAGTCTCGCGCCGCGATCGAACGACTCGGGGCTCGTCAAGACGGCGTGCTGCGCAATCATCGTCTCGGCCCCGACGGGAGCCTGCGCGACACCGTCGTCTACTCGATCCTCCCTCACGAGTGGCCGGCGGTGCGGCTCGGCCTGGAGGCGCGGCTGGGGGCGGGCGACGCGGACGCGGCGGCGCGCGACTGACCGTCAGCCGTCGACGACTGCGACCAGCTCGTCGAGGAACGCGCCGAACGTCGTGCCCCGGCGGACGATCCGCTGCACGCTCTCCCGCTCGCTGAACACCTCGACGAGCTGCTCGAACACGGTCTGGAAGGCCGCGCGGTCGGACTCGCTGAAGGCGACCATCGCGACGACCTGCACGCGTCCGTCGCCCCACGGGATCGACGGGTCGGCGATGCCGACGGCGATCGCGGTGCGGGTGGCCGTCATGCCCAGCGCGTGCGGCACCGCGAGCGCGTCGGTGAACGCCGTCGACGACAGGCGCTCCCGCTCGAGCGTGCGCTTTACGTAGCCGTCGTCGATGACGCCCTGCTGCACGAGAAGCCCGCCCAGGCGGGTGATGACCGCTTCCTCGCTCTCGGCGGCGGTGAGGCCGTGCACGAAGGCGTCGGCGTCGAAGTAGCGCTCCAATTCGGCGCGCAGCCGCGCGAGCCGCCGCCCCCGCCGCACGCGCCCCGCCGCGGTCTGCACGCGCTCCACGTCCGCCTCCGTGAGGAACGGCTGGATGCGGACGAAGCGGTCGCCGGTGATCGGCGGATCGATCGTGGTGAGGACGAGATCGGTGTCGATCGATGCCCAGTCGGGATCGACGCGCGTCTCGACCCCGACGACGGTGACCGCCTGCCCGAGCGAGCGGGCGATGCTCGACTGCAGCAGCTCGTGGAGCTCGTAGTATCCGGGGCACACGATGGTCGCCGACAGGAGCACGCCGGCGCGGCGGCTGCGTTCCAGACGACCGCCGACGTGCATCGCGATGTAGGCGATCTCGTCGTCCATGAGCGCGATGCCCAGAAGCCCGCGCAGCCCGTCCGAGATGAACACGGCCACCTCGAAGATCATGGGGTAGGTCGTCTTCAGGGAGCGCGTGAGCGGATTGCGCGACCACGCCTGCTCCCGGGCCCGCTGGCGCAGGTTCTGCACGTGCAGCGCCAGACGCAGGACGAAGTCCTCGTGGTCGATGTCGACCTGGAACTCCGCCGCGGCGCGCGTGACGACATCTCTCACGGCTCGCTCGACCTCGGCATCCAATCGCTCCCGGATGACGTCGGCCGGCTCGGCAGCACCCGGGGCGACCACGCGGCTCTGCACGAGCGCAGCGAGGTGGCGGAGGTCGCCCGTGCCGAACGACACGCCCAGGTGGGCGATGCTCAGGCGGTCGATAAGCGCCTCGATGCGGGCGGCGGGCTCCCCGCCCTCCGTGATGCTCGCCTCGTCGAGCCCGTGGTCGCGGGCGACGCGATCGGCGGCGATGGCGACGTGCATCATCACGTCGCCGATGCCGAACTCGTTGACGAAGTACCCGAGCGCCGTCAGCTCCGCGACGAGCTCCGCCTTGAACGGCCCGAACGCAGCCGCACCGAGCGAGTCCTCCCCGAGCGCCCGACGCAGCGCCTCCAGATCGAACGCGCCGTCTTCGGTCTCTTCATGTGCCAGCCGGCTGATGAGCCGGCGCTGAGCCATCTCGGTGCCGCGCAGCCGCGCACGCGAGGCCGTGCGCTCCAGTACGAGGTCGGTGCCGCCGAGGAGCCCCCGCACGCGGGCGAGGTCGGCGTCGAGCGTCGCAGGGCTGACGTGGAAGTGGTCGGCCGTCTCGAAGACGTCGATGCCGTCGGGGGCGGCGAGCACGGCGCGGATGAGCTGATGCAGCCGGTCGCGGGGCGTGCCCGCCTCGATGCCTCCGGCCCGCTGCGCGGCCGCGGCGTCGACCCCGGCACGGTAGCCCTGCGGGCCGGACTCGATCGCGAGGCCGTCGGGAACCCGCGCGTTGATCGCCGTGACGTAGGAGCGGATGCTGCGCGGAGTCACCCCGACGGCATCCGCCAGTTCCGCCGCCGTCGTCCACTCGGGCGAGCGCACGAGCAGTCCGAGGACGCGATCCTGCCGGGCTCTGCTCACCCGTCCAGTCAACCATGCGCACACCGGACCGGACCGTGCGCTTTCCGCCCCCGCGGAAACAGGCGTGGTTGTCCGCTCTCAGCGCTTTCACAAGAATGGGGCCGAAGGAGGCGGATCGATGAGGATCCTCGTGGTGTGCGGCGCTGGAGCGTCGAGCACGTTCGTGGCACAGCGCGTCCGACATGCGGCACATGACCGCGGTCGAGACATCAGCGCGGTGGCCGGTACCGAGCAATCGCTGCCGATCGACCTGGATGCCGCAGACATCGTGCTCGTCGGTCCCCACCTGCAGCACGCCCTCGAGCGCATCCAGCGCGACGCCGCTCCGCGCGGCACCCGAGTCGTGCTGCTGCCGCCGGACATCTTCACGGACCTCGACGGCTCACGCACCCTCGCGCTGATCGACGAAGCCCTGTCCGCATCGACGGACGCCCCCCGCACGCCCCGAGAGGAACTCGCATGACCGCTGTGTCCCGCACCGTCCGCATCGGCTCGTCCCACGGCCTTCACGCGCGGCCCGCGAAGCTCTTCGCCCAGGCCGTGAAGGACGCCGGCATCCCGGTGACGGTGTCGAAGGGCTCGGGTGCGCCGATCAATGCCGCGAGCATCCTCGGCATCATCGCGCTCGGCGCCGAGAAGGGCGACTACCTGACGCTCACCGCAGAAGGCGAGCGCGCCGAGATCGTGCTCGACACCCTGGCCGAGCTGTTGACGACCGACCACGACGAGTAAAGAACCACTGAGGAGATCCACACCATGAGCGAACTGCGCGGAGTCGGCATCGGACTGGGCGTTGCCCAGGGACCCGTCGCCCGGATGGCAGAACCGCTTCCGGCGCCCGCCGATGAGCCCAGCACCCTCACGCCCGGCGAGGAGATCGCCCGCGTACGCGAAGCGGTCGCCGCCGTCGCCCGCGAGCTGGAGCAGCGCGGCACGCAGGCGGGCGGCCTGGCCCGAGAGGTGCTGGAAGCGCAAGCCATGATGGCCGAGGACCCGACGCTCGACCAGGAGGTCTCGACGCGGGTGGATGCCGGCAAGACCGGCGAGTTCGCCGTGCACGACGCCTTCGCCACCTTCCGCGACATGCTCTCGGCTATGGGCGGCTACCTCGGCGAGCGCGCCGCCGACCTCGACGACGTCGCCCAGCGCGTCATCGCCCGTCTGCGCGGGTTGCCGGCCCCCGGCATCCCCGACCCGGGCCACCCCTTCGTGCTCGTCGCGAAGGACCTCGCGCCGGCCGACACCGCCCTCCTCGACCTCGACAAGGTGCTCGCCCTCGTCACCACCGACGGCGGACCCACCTCGCACACGGCGATCCTCGCCCGCGAGAAGTCGATCGTCGCGATCGTCGGGGCGGCCGACGCGAAAGCGCTCACCGACGGCGAGACGGTCATCGTGGATGCCGCCAAGGGCATCGTCACGACGCAGCCGACATCCGAAGAGCTCGCCCAGGCCCAGAACCGCGCCGACGCGCGTGCCGCCGCGGCATCCGCTCCGCTGACGCCCGGCGCCCTATCGGACGGCACGGCCGTGCCGCTGCTGGCCAACCTCGGCAAGCCCGGCGGGGCGGCGGAGGCCGTCGAGCTCGGCGCGGAGGGTGTCGGACTCTTCCGCACCGAGTTCCTTTTCCTCTCCGCGACGCAGGCCCCGACCGTCGACGAGCAGACGAAGGCCTACACGGAGCTACTGCAGGCGTTCCCGGGCAAGAAGGTCGTCGTGCGCGCCCTCGACGCCGGCGCCGACAAGCCGCTCGCGTTCCTCAACGACGCCCACGAGGAGAACCCCGCCCTGGGCCTGCGCGGCCTGCGTGCGCTCCGAGCGAGCGAGGACATCCTCCGCGAGCAGCTGACCGCTCTCGCGCAGGCGGATGCCGCGACCGACGCCGACCTGTGGGTCATGGCGCCGATGGTCGCGACCGTCGAGGAGACCGAGTACTTCGTCGGACTCGCCAAGGAGTACGGCATCAAGACGGCCGGCGTCATGGTCGAGGTCCCCTCGTCCGCCCTCCTGGCCGGGAAGGTGCTCGAGATCGCCGACTTCGCGTCGATCGGCACGAACGACCTGACGCAGTACACCCTCGCCGCCGACCGCCTGCTGGGCTCGGTGGCGGGCTTCCAGGACCCGTGGCACCCGGCGGTGCTGCAGCTGATCAAGGCGACCGGCGACGGCGGGAAGGCCAACGGCAAGCCCGTCGGCATCTGTGGCGAGGCCGCCGCAGACCCGCTGCTGGCCGTGGTCCTGGTCGGCCTCGGGGCCACCACCCTGTCGATGGCGCCGACGGCCCTGGCCGACGTCCGCGCGACGCTCCTGCAGTACAGCCGTGAGGATGCCGAGCGCATCGCCGCGGCCGCCCTCGCCGCATCCGATGCGGCATCCGCCCGAACCGCGGCACAGGCCGCGGCCGGATCCCCCGCCTGAGCGCGGTCACCCGAAGAAGGAGAAACCTGCAATGACAATGGCGTCCACCCCCACCTCCGGGGTCAGTAAGGCACGAGTCGGAGTCCAGCGCTTCGGCACGTTCCTGTCCGGCATGATCATGCCGAACATCGCGGCCTTCATCGCGTGGGGCTTCATCACGATGCTCTTCATCCCCGACGGGTTCTTCGGTGCTCGCAGCCCGTTCGGCTGGCATTGGTTCCCCGTCGCAGAGATCATCGGCGGCGGCGGTGACTCCGCAGCGATCGGTTGGCAGGGTGCCGCGACGGCACTGGCAGAGGGCGACGCCGGCAACTTCGCCGCGTACATCGGTCTCGTCGGTCCGATGGTCACCTACCTGCTGCCGCTCCTGATCGCCAACACCGCGGGCCGCATGGTCTACGGGGAACGTGGCGGGGTCGTCGCGACGATCGCGACGATGGGTGTCATCGTGGGAACGAACATCCCGATGTTCCTCGGCGCGATGATCATGGGCCCGCTCGCGGCTCTCATCACCAAGTGGATGGACAAGATCTGGGACGGCAAGATCAAGCCGGGCTTCGAGATGCTGGTGAACAACTTCTCCGCCGGAATCCTCGGCATGATCCTGGCCATCGTCGGGTTCTTCGCCTTCGGCCCGATCATGCTCGGCATCAGTGCCTTCCTCGGGGGCGTCGTCGACTGGCTCGTCTCGTTGAGCCTGCTGCCGCTCTTGTCGATCATCGTCGAACCGGCCAAGGTGCTGTTTCTGAACAACGCGATCAATCACGGCGTGTTCACCCCGCTGGCGCTCCAGCAGGTGGAAGAGGCCGGAAAGTCGATCCTGTTCCTCATCGAGGCCAACCCCGGTCCCGGTGTCGGCCTGCTGCTCGCGTTCACGTTCTTCGGTGTCGGACAGGCCAAGGCCTCGGCCCCGGGCGCGGCGATCATCCAGTTCCTGGGTGGCATCCACGAGATCTACTTCCCCTACGCGCTGAGCAAGCCCGCCACGATCCTGGCTCTCATCGCCGGTGGCGCGACGGGTGTCACGACCAACATGCTCTTCAACGGCGGGCTCCAGTTCCCTGCCGCTCCGGGGAGCATCATCGCGGTGACGGCCGCGGCGATCGGCGCGGGCGTGCCCAACCTGCTCGTGGTGTATCTCTCGGTGATCCTCTCGGCGACGGTGACGTTCCTCATCACGGCAGTCATCCTGCGGGCATCCCGCAAGCGCGACCTCGCGGCCGAAGGCGACACGTTCGGCGCCGCGATCGCACAGACCGAGGCCAACAAGGGCAAGTCCTCGGCAGCGATGGACTCGCTGCGCGCGAGCGGCGGCACTGCTGCGGCAGCGGAAGGCGGTGTGCTCACCGACAAGACGGTCAAGAACATCGTCTTCGCGTGCGACGCGGGCATGGGTTCGTCGGCCATGGGCGCGAGCGTGCTGCGCAACAAGATCAAGAAGGCGGGCGTCGAAGACGTCGCGGTCACCAACAAGGCGATCGCGAACCTCGACGGCAGCGAAGACCTGATCATCACGCAGCAGCAGCTCACCGACCGCGCTCGCGGCGTGAACCCCGGCGCGCTCCACGTGTCGGTCGACAACTTCATGAACTCGCCGAAGTACGACGAGGTCGTGAAGCTGGTCGTCGACCAGCACGACGCGTAACCTCGGAAGACCGCTGCGGGGCCGGGCTGCGCGATGCGCCCGGCCTCGCAGCCCCGAAGCTGAGAATCATCGAAGAGAGGTATGTCATGGCACGTGAAGTCCTGAACGTCGGACAGGTCCGCATCCGCAACGGGTCGGCGACCCGTGAAGAGGCGATGAAGGAGGCGGCCGACATCCTGCAGGCGGCCGGTGCGGTGACGGGCGCCTACTTCGATGCGATGAAGCAGCGCGAGGAGACGGTGTCCACCTACATGGGAAACGAGCTCGCGATCCCCCACGGCACGAACGAGACGAAGGACGAGATCCTCGACTCCGCGCTGTCGTTCGTCCGCTACGACGGCGGCGTCGATTGGGACGGCAACCCGGTGTCCTTCGTCGTCGGCATCGCCGGCAAGGGCGACGAGCACCTCGAGATCCTGTCGCAGATCGCCCTGATCTTCTCCGACGAGGACGAGGTCGCCCGTCTGAAGGCGGCGCAGACGCCCGAAGAGCTCTTCGGACTGCTGGCCTCGGTCAACGCCTGATGAAGGCCGTCCACTTCGGCGCCGGCAACATCGGCCGCGGGTTCGTGGGGCTCCTCCTCCACGAGGGCGGGTACGACCTGGTCTTCTCCGACGTCGCCGCACCCCTCGTCGACGCGATCAACGCCGTCGACTCCTACACCGTGCACGAGGTCGGCGACGGCGGCGTCGACAAGGTCGTCACCGGTTTCCGGGCGATC
This sequence comes from Candidatus Microbacterium phytovorans, assembly GCA_029202445.1. Taxonomy (NCBI): domain Bacteria; kingdom Bacillati; phylum Actinomycetota; class Actinomycetes; order Micrococcales; family Microbacteriaceae; genus Microbacterium; species Candidatus Microbacterium phytovorans. Next base: position 156,599 of record CP119321.1, on the reverse strand, counting down.
AACAGCGCCACCCAGCCCGACGAGCTCGTGGAGGAGATCTCCACCGCGAACGTCGTGACGACGGCGGTCGGACCGACGATCCTGCGCTTCGTCGCCCCGCCGATCGTCGCGGGGCTCGCCCTGCGCGACCCCTCCGCCCCTCCCCTGCAGATCATGGCGTGCGAGAACGCCATCAACGCGACCGACCTCCTGCGCGAAGAGATCAAGGCGCAGGCCGGCGAAGCCTGGGACGCCCTGGAGGGCCGCGCGGTCTTCGCCAACACGGCCGTCGACCGCATCGTCCCGGCCCAGCCGGCGGATGCCGGGGTCGATGTGACCGTCGAGCCGTTCTTCGAGTGGGCGATCGAGTCGCCCCCCTTCGGCGAGAACCCTCCCGGCATCCCTGGCGCCCACTTCGTCGACGACCTCGCGCCCTACATCGAGCGCAAGCTCTTCACCGTCAACACGGGACACGCCACGACCGCGTACTTCGGCGCCGAGGCGGGGGTCGAGAAGATCTCCGACGCTCTCGCCGACGAGACGATCGCCGCGCGCGTCGCCGCCGCCCTGGAGGAGACCTCGGCACTGCTAGTCGCCAAGCACGGCCTGGATGCCGCCGACCTCGCCGCGTATCGGGCCACCATCCTGCGCCGCTTCGCGAACCCCGCCCTCCCCGACACCGTCGGACGCGTCGGGCGGCAGCCGCTGCGGAAACTCTCCCGCCACGAGCGCTTCGTCGGCCCGGCCGCCGAAGCCGCCGAACGCGGCCTCCCCGTCGACGGCCTCGTCGCCGCGATGGCCGCCGCCCTCCGCTTCGACGACGCCGACGACGAGCAGTCGGTCGAGCTGCAGCGCCGCCTCCGCGAGGAGACGGCGAAGGAGTTCACCGCCTCCGTCACGGGCCTCGAACCCGACCATCCGCTGTCGGCGCGGGTGCGAGAGATCGTCGCGACGCGGCAAGCCGAACTCGCGTGAGCCCTCGCCGGCGCGGTCGCCGCATCCTCGCCTGGGTGGCCGGCAGCATCGGCGCGCTCGTGCTCGCCGCCGTCATCGGCGTCGTCGTGTGGAGTCAGGTCGGGGTCTACCAGGCAGAACCGGCTCCGCTGGCCGACGTGCGCGCCGATCCCGGCATCCGCATCTCCGACGCGGGTCCGGGGATCGTGCTGTCGCCGGCGGACTCCCCCGCGACCGCCGACAACGACGGCGACGTGGGGCTCGTCTTCATCCCGGGGGCGAAGGTCGACCCGTGGGCGTACGCCGCGACGCTGGCCGGCATCGTCCGCGAGGACGGGGTCACCGTCGTGATCACCAAGCCCTGGCTGAACCTCGCGTTCTTCGACGTCCGCCCGCTCTCGTCGTTCACCGATCTCGCACCCGAGGTCGACGCGTGGATCGTCGGCGGACACTCGCTCGGCGGCGTGCGCGCCTGCTCCCTGGCCGGCGACGCCGACGGGCTCGCCCTCTTCGCGTCGTACTGCGCCGCCGACCTCAGCGACAGCGGACTGCCCGTGCTGAGCCTCTCGGGAAGCGAAGACGGCCTCTCGACGCCGGAGAAGATCGCCGACGCGCGCCCGCTCCTGCCCGCGGATGCCACCCTCATCGAGATCGCCGGCGCCAGCCACGCGTCGTTCGGAGCGTACGGCCCACAAGACGGCGACGGTACGGCGACCATCTCGCTGGAGGACATGGTGGGCGAGATCGCGACGCCTTTCGCCGTTTTCGCTGAGCGGGTCGGCTGACGTGGGACTGTCCACCGGCTAACATCGGGCCAGATGCCCGCCTCAGTCCCGATGCGCGGCGGATGCCGGCACGAGGGAGTCTGGATGCGGGAGCGTCGCTACGCCGTCATCGGCGCCGGCCCCTCCGGGCTCGCCGCGGCGCGTGCGCTCCAGCGCGAGGGCATCGCGATCGAGGGGTTCGAGGCATCCCACGGTGTCGGGGGGCTCTGGGACATCGACAACCCGCGCTCGACGGTCTACGAATCCGCCCACCTGATCTCCTCGCGCACGACGACGGAATTCGCCGAGTTCCCGATGTCTGCGACCGTCGACTACCCCGGCCACCGAGAGCTCCTCGCCTACTTCCGTGACTACGCCGATCACTTCGGGCTGACGTCGCTCTTCCGTTTCGACACGCGTGTCACCCGGGTCTCGCGCGGCGACGACGGCGACTGGCACGTGACCGCCGTCGGCCCCGACGGTGAGTCGACCCGGCGGTACACGGGGGTCATCCTCGCCAACGGCACGCTCGCCGAGCCGCAGATCCCCGAGTTCCCCGGAACGTTCACCGGTGAGATCCTCCACACCAGCGCCTACCGGAGCGGACGCCAGCTGACCGGTCGCCGCGTGCTCATCGTCGGCGCCGGGAACTCCGGCTGCGACATCGCGGTGGATGCCGTGCACCACGCGGCATCCGTCGATCTGAGCGTGCGGCGTGGGTACTACTTCGTGCCGCGCTACCTGTTCGGACGCCCCTCCGACACCCTCAACCAGGGACGCCCCCTCCCCCGGCGGATCAAGCAGTTCGTCGACACGCGCGTGCTGCGGGCGTTCACGGGCGACCCCGTGCGGTTCGGTTTCCCGCGGCCCCACTACCGGATCTACGAGTCGCACCCCATCGTGAACACGCTCGTCCTCCAGCACCTCGGTCAGGGCGATCTGCGTGTGCGGGCCGACATCGCGCGACTCGACGGCGACACCGTCCACTTCCGCGACGGCACCGCCGACGACTACGACACGGTGCTGCTCGCCACCGGCTACCGACTCGACTACCCCTTCGTCGACCGGGCCGAGCTGCACTGGAGCGGACCGGCGCCGGGACTGTTCCTCCAGATCTTCCCGCCGACCTTTTCCGGACTGTTCGTCATGGGCATGGTCGAAGCATCGGGACTCGGCTGGCAAGGCCGCTACGAACAGGCCGACCTCATCGCCGCGTACCTGCGCGCCGAGATCGACCATCCCGACCGCGCGTCCGCGTTCCGCCGCCGCGTCACCGCGCCCTGGCCCGACCTGACGGGCGGCTATCGCTACCTGGGCCTCGAGCGGATGGCGTACTACGTCAACAAGGACGTCTACCGACGCACCGTCCGCGACGCGACCCGCGCCCTCCGCGGCGAAGAGCCCACCGGTCGCCGCGGCATCCGCAGGCTCGGACGGCGGAGGACGGCGGCATGAACCCCGACGACATCGCGTTGAACTTCGCGCCGGGCACCCTCACGATCCTCAACATCGTGCTGGCCCTCATCATGCTGGGCGTCGCACTCGACGTCACCCTCGACGACTTCCGCGCCGTCGCCCGACGCCCCCGGCCCATGGTGATCGCCATCATCGCCCAGTTGCTGGTGCTGCCCGCCGTCACGTTCGTGCTGACGCTGGTGCTGCCGGTCACCCCGTCGATGGCACTCGGCATGATCCTCGTCGCCTGCTGCCCGCCCGGCAACATCTCCCAGATCCTCACCCACCGCTCGGGCGGCAACGTCGCCCTTTCGGTGTCGATGACGGCCGTCTCCAACCTGCTCTACATCGTCGCCCTCCCCTTCTCCGTCTCGTTCTGGGGTTCGCTGCGCTCCGACACACGGGAGTTGTTGAACGTCGTCTCGCTCAACGGCTGGCAGATGCTGCTCGAGATCGTGCTCATCATCGGCGTCCCCTTCGCCGTCGGACTCACGCTGCGCCATCGGATGCCGAGGCTCGCCGCCCGGCTGCGTCCCGCCGTCACGTGGTTCTCGCTGCTCGCGCTGCTCGGTTTCATCGCCGCCGCGCTCGCGGGGAACTGGACGTACTTCGTCGCCTTCCTCGGCATCCTCGTGCTGGCCGTCACGATCCACGACGCGGTGGCGCTCGCGATCGGCTACACCACGGCCGCCATCGGTGGCCTCGGCACGCGCGAGCGGAAGGCGATGACGTTCGAGGTCGGCATCCGCAACGCCGGGCTCGGCCTCGGCCTCGTGTTCACCTTCTTCGGCGGACTCGGCGGAATGGCGATCGTCGCCGGGTGGTGGGGCATCTGGGACATCATCGCGGGGCTCGCCGTCGCCGCCCTCTGGGCGCGGCACACGAAGCGCCGCACCGGTTCGGCGCGGGGCGATGCGACGCGTCACGCCGGCACGGTCGAGGCGGCGCCGCCGCACGACGTCGGGGAGGCATCGCCGTGACGCGCGTGCTCATCACCGGCGGGGCCGGGTTCCTGGGGTCGCACGTCGCGACCGCCCTGGCCGCACGCGACGACGTCGAGCTCGTCGTCGCGGCGGACGTGCGCCACCCCGCCGAACCTCGCAGCGGCGTGCGCTTCGAGCACTACGACGTCACCGACCCGGGCACCCTCGTTCCGCTGCTGCAGCAACACCGCATCGACGTCGTGGTGCACCTCGCCGCGATCGTCAACACCGGCGGCGACCGCGCCCACGAGTTCCTCGTCGACGTCCGCGGCACGCAGAACGTGCTGTCCGCGTGCGTCACCGTCGGAGTCGGCAGAATCGTCGTCTCCTCTTCGGGCGCCGCCTACGGCTACCACCCGGACAACCCGGAGTGGCTGCGAGAGGACGACCCCCTTCGAGGCAACGACGAGTTCCCCTACTCGCGACACAAACGGCTGGTCGAGGAGATGCTGGCCGACTACCGCACCACCTATCCGGAACTCGAACAGGTCGTGTTCCGGATCGGCACGATCCTCGGACCGGGCGTGAGCAATCAGATCACGGCCCTGTGGGACGGTCCGCGCATCCTCGCGATCCGCGGCTCCGACTCCCCCTTCGTGTTCGCCTGGGTCGACGATGTCGCCGCGGCGATGGCCCGTGCCGCCACCGACGGCCCGCCCGGCATCTACAACGTCGCCGGCGACGGACGCATGACCGTGTCGGAGATCGCCGATCGCCTCGGGAAGCCGCTGCTCACCGTGCCCGCCGGCCTCCTGGCATCCGCTCTCTGGCTCGGCCACGTCGCCCGGCTCACCGCACATGGTCCGGAGCACATCCGATTCCTGCGCTACCGCCCGGTGCTCGCCAATGAGGCACTCGTCGAGCGCTTCGGCTTCACGCCGACGAAGACCTCTCGTGAGGCGTTCGAGGCCTACCTGGCGACCCACCCCGGCGTCGCCCGCCGCTGAGCCGCGGGCTCGCTGGGGGCTGGCACGGGCCGTGCCGCCGGGTGCGGGCGGGTGCGGGTGCCGCTGGCGGCGCGACGTAACTCCGGAATGGAAGCCTCGCGCCCGGGCAGCGGTTGGGCGGTGGCGCGGATCGAGGGCGCGGAGGTCCAGGCGGCCTCACCCATTCCGGAGTTGTGACCCGATGACACCTCCTCCCCTCCGCCACGAGTACCGAGATTCTCCACCGTCGCCTGAGATTGGGCACTCTGCTGCGTCGCTGACGTCCACGGTGGGCCGATGCGAACCGTATTTCCTCCGCCCGAATTGCCCGTCGCCGTCATCCGACGGTGGCAACTCCTCAACGCCGGAATGACACCGGCGGGGCTGGCTCGGGCAGTGAGGTCGGGTGAGCTTTTGCGGCCTCGCCGGGGGCACTATCTCGAGGCGGACACACATCCTCAGGTCGTGGAGGCTATCCGGTGCGGCGGCAAGCTCGACTGCGTGGCTCTGCTGGCGAGACTCGGTGTCTTCGTGCTCGACACGCACGGCGCCCATGTACAACTCGATCGGGACGCGAGTCGTGTACCTCCGCCTTCACGTGACACCGTGCGCCATTGGCGACCGACGCACGCACCCGCCGATGCGACAACCGTTCCGCTCGTAGAGGCCCTGGCCCAGTCGGTCCGATGCCAGGGAGCCCGTGCCACTGTGGCCACTCTCGATAGCGCGTGGCATCTCCGCCTCGTGGAAGAGTCTGACATCCGCGCAGTCTTCGACCTGCTTCCGCGCCGGTACAGGGTCTTGCTCGACCTTCTCGATCCCCGCAGCGAATCGGGCCCGGAGACTCTCGTGCGTCTCCTGCTACGTGCGCTGGGTTGCAACGTCGAACTTCAGGTACTCATCGAGGGTGTGGGCCGGGTAGACCTGCTCGTTGACGGCTGGCTCATCGTCGAGTGCGACAGCGCGCAGTACCACGGCGGGTGGGCAGCACACGCGAACGACCGACGTCGCGACCTCGCCGCTGCCGTCCGCGGATACGCCACCATTCGGGTGCTGGCGGAAGACGTCTTTCTTCGGCCGGAGTGGCTGGGAGAACAGTTCCGCCGCGTGTTGCGCCACTCGGTCGGCTTTCACAACTCCGGAAGCGCGACCGAAGACGCCCGCGCAACCGCGCCGGCGTCCGAGTTTTTCGCAGGGTGACACGTCCTCGCGATGGACTCTTCAGGAGTTGTGACGGCGAGAAGGCACCCGCGCCGGCGGTCGCAGAACCCTGCGAGCGACTCAGCGGTCGAAGCCGTCGCCGATCAGCTCGATGAGCTCCTCGCGCTCCTCGACCGACAGGAATGCGCCCGCCGCGGCGTTGAGCTGGAACGCTTCGAGATCCTCGAGCGAGTAGTCGAACGTCCCGGCCAGCAGCGCGAGTTCGCGCGTCAGCGACGTGCGGCTCATCGTGCGGTTGTCGACGTTCACCGTCACGGAGAACCCGAGCTGGTAGAGGAGGTCGAACGGGTGGTCCTCCATCGTGGTCCCCCAGCGCGCGATGGCACCGGTCTGGAGGTTCGACGAGGGCGACAGCTCGAGCGGAATCTCCCGGTCGCGCACCCAGTGGGCCAGGTCGCCGAAGGTCACGAAGGTCTCCTCGCCCTTCTGCGAGACGACGTCGAGGTCCTCGGCGATCCGCACGCCGTGGCCGAGGCGCAACGCGCGGCCGTCGATGAGGGCCGAACGGATCGAGTCGAGACCGGCCGCCTCGCCGGCATGGATCGTCACGGGGAAGAACTGGGATGCCAGGTAGTCGAACGCCGCACGGTGGTTCGACGGCGGGAAGCCGTCCTCGGGTCCGGCGATGTCGAACCCGACCGCGCCGCGACCGCGGAAGGCGACGGCCAGCTCTGCGATCTCGAGTGACCGGTCGGTGTGGCGCATGGCGGTGACCAGCTGCCCGACGCGGATGTCATGCCCGTTCGACTCGGCGGCATCCTCGCCCTCTTCGATACCCTCCTGCACGGCCTCGACGACCTCTTCGAGGCTCAGGCCGCCTGACAGGTGCTGTTCGGGAGCCCACCGCACCTCGCCGTAGATCACGCCGTCGGCGGCGAGGTCTTCGACGAACTCCTTCGCGACACGGCGCAGTCCGTCTCGCGTCTGCATGACCGCGATCGTCAGATCGAACGTCTTCAGGTACTCGACGAGCGAACCGGAGTCGCTCTGCTGCTCGAACCAGTCGGCCAGGTCGTCGGCCGCGTCGGCGGGCACGTCGACTCCGGCCGCGTCGGCGAGTTCGATGATCGTCTGCGGGCGCAGCGCGCCGTCGAGGTGGTCGTGGAGCGACACCTTGGGCAGCGAGCGGATCGAGACGCCCTGCAGCTTCGCGTCGCCGTGCTGGTCGATGGCCATGATTCTCCTGGTATGGGTGCGGTTCAGGCGGTGATGCGTTCGAGGACGAGCGGACCGGATGCCGGCGCCTCGGTCCCGATCGACCACGCGCCGTCGACGGCTTCGAGGGCGCGCGCGAAGCGGTCGGGGTCGTCGGCCGACAGCGTGAAAACGGGCTGGCCGGCGCGCACGGCGTCGCCGGGCTTGACGTGGAGGTCGATGCCGGCGGCGTGGATGACGGGGTCCTGCGCGCGGGCGCGGCCGGCGCCGAGACGCCAGGCGGCGACGCCGAACGGCAGCGCCTCCATCCGGTCGATGACGCCGTCGGCATCCGCGACAACGGTGTGGGTCTCGCGCGGCTCGGGCATCGGGGCGTCGGGGTCGCCGTCCTGCGCGACGATCATGCGCCGCCACGCGTCCATCGCGCGCCCGTCGCGGAGGGCCGCCTCGACGTCGGCGTCGGGCTGTCCGGCGAGGGTCAGCATCTCGCGAGCCAGGGCGACCGTGAGTTCGACGATGTCGGCGGGGCCGCCGCCGGCGAGCACCTCCACCGACTCGCGCACTTCGTTCGCGTTGCCGATCGCGAGGCCGAGGGGCGTGTTCATGTCGGTGAGGAGCGCGGTGGTCGCCACGCCCGAGTCGGTGCCGAGGGCGACCATGGTGCGGGCGAGCTCGCGGGCCTTGTCGACATCGCGCATGAAGGCACCGGAGCCGAACTTGACGTCGAGGACGAGCGAGTCGGTGCCCTCCGCGATCTTCTTGGACATGATGCTCGAGGCGATGAGCGGGATCGCCTCGACCGTGCCCGTCACGTCGCGGAGCGCGTAGAGGCGCTTGTCCGCGGGCGCGAGTCCGGAGCCGGCGGCGCAGATGACAGCGCCGACGTCGCGCAGCTGCGCGAACATCTCGTCGTTGGAGAGGGCCGCGCGCCAGCCCGGGATGGCCTCGAGCTTGTCGAGGGTGCCGCCGGTGTGCCCCAGGCCGCGTCCCGACAGCTGCGGGACGGCCACGCCGAAGGATGCCACGAGCGGCGCGAGCGGGAGGGTGATCTTGTCGCCGACCCCGCCGGTGGAGTGCTTGTCGACGGTCGGCTTCCCGAGACCCGCGAAACTCATCCGCTCGCCGGAGGCGATCATGGCATCCGTCATGACGCGGATCTCGTCGCGCGTCATGCCGTTGAGCAGGACGGCCATCGCGAAGGCGGCCATCTGGGCGTCGGCGACGTACTCGCGCGTGTACGCGTCGATCATCCACCGCAGGGCGTCGTCGGGGACGGCGCCGCCGTCGCGCTTGGTGCGGATGACGTCGACGGCGTCGAACGGCTCGACGGCCGAGGAGGCGCTCATCGTGCGGCCTCCAGGTCGCGCGGTCCGAACGCGTCGGGCAGCACCTCGTCGATCGTGCGGATGCCGGAGACCGTCTCCAGGAGCATCCCCGGGAGCGAGAACTCGTAGAGGAGCTGGCGGCAGCGACCGCACGGCATGATCGTCTCGCCGTCGTTGTTGACGCACACGAACGCGACGAGCTGACCGCCGCCGCTCATGTGGAGGTCACCGACCAGCGCGCACTCGGCGCACAGGCCCACTCCGTAGGAGGCGTTCTCGACGTTGCAGCCGGAGACGATCCGCCCGTCGCTGACGAGCGCGGCGGCGCCGACCCGGTAGCGGGAGTAGGGCGCGTACGCGCGTTCCATGGCGTCGGTGGCGACCGCGCGCAGGTGGTCCCAATCGATGTCGGTCACGATGTCATCCCTTGATGTACGGCTTGCCCGCGGCGGCGGGGCCTCGGATCTGTCCCGCGAAGCCGGCGACCGCGAGGATCGTGACGACGTACGGGAGCATGAGCATGAACTCGCTGGGGATCGGGGTCTTCAGGATCGTCAGCAGGTTCTGCAGGTTGGTCGCGAACCCGAAGAGGAGGGCTGCGAGGGTGGCGCGGATCGGGTCCCAACGGCCGAAGATGACGGCGGCGAGGGCGATGAAGCCGAGACCCGCGGTCATCTCCTGGCCGAACTGCGGCACCGACACGAGCGTGAAGTAGGCTCCGCCGATGCCGGCGATCGCGCCCGCGAGCGAGACGTTCCAGAACCGGGTCATGTTGACCTTGATGCCGACGGTGTCGGCGGCCTGCGGGTGCTCGCCGACGGCCCGGAGCCGCAGGCCCCACCGCGTGCGGTAGAGCCCCCACGCGACGAGGGCGACGGTGACGAACATCAGGTAGACGATGAAGGTCTGGTTGAACAGGACAGGGCCGATGATCGGAATGTCGCTCAGGATCGGGATCTCGATGCGAGCGAACCGTTCGGGGCGGTTGAGCTCGGTCTCGTTCGGCACGAGGAGCGCGCCGTAGAGGAAGCCGGTGAGTCCCGTCACGAGGACGTTCAGAACGACACCCACGATGACCTGGTCGACGAGGTACTTGATCGCGAACGCCGCGAGCACGAAAGATACGAGGACACCGCCGATCATGGCGCCGATGAGGCCGACGAACGGGTTGTTCGTGATGCTCGACAGGAGCGCCGCCGAGAACGCGCCGAGGAGCAGCTGACCCTCGATGGCGACGTTGACGACGCCGACACGCTCGCCGATCACCCCGCCGAGGGCGCCGAACACCAGCGGTACCGACAGCGAGACCGCGCCGACCAGCAGACTCGAGACGGGCACGAGGCCACCCGCGGATGCCCACACGAGGAAGGCGAACACCCCGAGCACGCTGAACACGGCGGCCAGCCACAGGGGCACCCGGCGGAACGACCATGCTTCCCACGCCGCCCATCCGGCCAGGAGCGCCAGGATCGCCAGCAGAATCCAGCTCGTCTCCCCCGTGGGGACGGCGATGTCGGGCAGCGCGATCGCTGACGTCGAGTCACCGAGACGGAAGGTGGAGACTCCGCCGCGCGGAACGAAGATGAACAGCGCGGCGAGGAGCACGACGACGATCCCGAACACGATGGGGACCTTGAAGCGGCGCTGCTTGACGACGGCCAGCTGGATCGTGCCGTCCCCGGCTTCGAGCGTGGGAGTGGTGGCGCTCATGCCGTCACCGCCTTCTTCGCCGCCTTGGCTCGCGCCTTGGCCGCCTTCTCTAAATCGGTCTTGGGGAGGAAGAACACGGCGCGCAGCAGCGGCGGTGCAGCGATGAACAGCACGATGAGCGACTGGACGACCAGCACGATGTCGACCGGGATGCCCTGCGCCTGCATCGTGAACGATCCGGCCTCGAGGGCGCCGAAGAGGAGGCCCGCCGCAAACGTACCCCACGCGCGGCTCCGTCCGAGGAGCGCGACGGTGATGGCGTCGAAGCCGATGCCGGCATCGATCGTCGCGCCGAACCCGGTCGTGACGTTGCCCTGGATCTGGTTCATGGCCGCGAGCCCCGCGAGGCCGCCGGCCAACAGCATCGCGTAGATGTAGAGACGCTCGACGTTGATGCCCGCCGCTCGTGCGGCGTGGGGGTTCTCGCCGACCGCGCGCAGTCGCAGCCCGAGGCTGGAGCGCTCGATGAGCCACCAGACGAAGACGGTGGCGAGCACCACGATGACGAAGCCCCAGTCGAGCGCGGGGAACGACGCTCCGAGGAGGTCGGGGAACTGCGCGGAGGCGGGCGTCGGCTTCGACTGCGGCTGGTTGCTGCCCGTCATCTGCAGAAGTCCGGGACTGCGGAGCATCCACAGCAGGAGGTAGAACGCGACGTAGTTGAGCATGATCGTGAGGATCACCTCGTGGGCGCCCGTCTTCGCCTTCAGCAGACCGACCAGACCGCCCCAGAGCGCCCCGCCGACGATACCCGCCAGCAGCGTGATCGGCAGGTGAAGCCACATCGGCAGGTTGAGGTTGAACGCGAAGAACGCGGCGAACAGCGCGCCGATCAGCATCTGACCGCGCGCGCCGATGTTGAACAGCCCCACGCGGAAGGCGAGCGCGACACCGAGTCCGGCGGCGATGAGTGGCGCGGCAGCCCCGAGCGAGTTCGTGAGGGGCTTGATCTGCGCCTCGAAACTGGGGGCTCGGGGGTTGAACACCGCACCGCGGAAGAGGGCTTCGTAGCCGTTGTAAACGGCGTTCCAGATCGCGGCGAACGTGTCGCCGGGACGCGAGAAGAAGTAGCCGGCGGCAGCCTGAACACCCTCGTTCGTCACCGCGATAAGCACTCCGCCGACGATCATGGCGAGCACGATCGCCAACAGCGTCGTCACGGCGCTGCCACGCAGCAGCTCCTTGAGGAGAACGTTCGAGCGTGGCGGAGGCGGCACCTGCTCGCCCGTGAGAGGTCCGCTGGCGGGCGGCAGTTGTGCGTCTGCGGGGAGCGCCGCGTCGGCGGCGCCGGGCGTCGTGCCGCTCATGCGGCCACCTCCGGGTCGGTTGCGCCGGCCATCATGAGGCCGAGGATTTCACGGGGCGTGTCGCCGGGGACGATCCCGACGATGGTGCCGCGGTACATGACGGCTATGCGGTCGGCGAGGGCGGTGACCTCGTCGAGCTCGGTCGAGACGACCACGACGGGGATGCCGGCGTCGCGCGTCTCGATGATCCGCTTGTGGATGAACTCGATGGAGCCGACGTCGACGCCGCGGGTGGGCTGGGCGGCCACGAGGAGCTGCAGGTCGCGGCTCATCTCGCGGGCGATGACGACCTTCTGCTGGTTGCCGCCGGAGAGAGTGCCGGCCGCGGTCTCGGGACCCTGGGTGCGGATGTCGTATTCGGCGATGCGGGCGCGGGCGAACTCGTCGAGCTCCCCACGGCGGATGGTGCCCGCGCGCGAGAACGCGGGGTCGGTCGAGCGGTCGAGGATGAGGTTCTCGGCGACGGAGAACCCGCCCACGAGGCCGTCTTCCTTGCGATCCTCCGGAACGAAACCGACGCCGGCTTCGAGGATGCCGCGGACGCTCTTGCCGACGAGCTCCTCCCCACCGAGACGGATGGACCCCTCGGTGCGTGCGGCGAGGCCGACGATGGCCTCGACGAGTTCGGTCTGACCGTTGCCCTGGACACCGGCCACGGCGAGCACTTCACCGGGACGCACGTCGAAGCTCACATCGTCCACGACGATCGCTCCCGCGGCCGTCAGGACCCGGAGGTCACGCACCTCCAGGCCACCCTCGCGCACCTGCGGTGCACCCTTGTGGACGGTGAGCTCCACCGAGCGCCCGACCATGAGCGAAGCGAGCTCGGCGTTGGTGGCCGTCGGCGACGCTTCGCCGACGACCTTGCCGAGTCGAATGACCGTGATGCGGTCGGCTACTTCGCGGACCTCACGGAGCTTGTGGGTGATGAAGACGATGGAGGTGCCCTCGTCACGGAGCTGTCGCATGATTCCCATCAGCTCGTCGGTCTCCTGCGGCGTCAGCACGGCCGTCGGCTCGTCGAAGACGAGTACCTTGGCGTCGCGCGAGAGCGCCTTGATGATCTCGACCCGCTGCTGCACACCAACGGGGAGGTCGCCGACGAGGGCGTCAGGGTCGATCTGGAACCCGAAGCGGTCCGCCACATCGCGAACATGTTGCCGGGCCTTCTGCAGGTCCAGCCGACCGAGGCCCTTCGTCTCCTCGTGACCGAGCATGACGTTCTCGGCGACGGTGAAGACGGGGATCAGCATGAAGTGCTGGTGCACCATGCCGATGCCGGCGGCCATGGCATCCCCGGGTCCCCGGAAGTGCTGGACCGCATCGTCCAGCAGGATGTCACCCTCGTCGGCGCGGTACAGGCCGTACAGCACGTTCATGAGCGTGGACTTGCCCGCACCGTTCTCGCCGAGGAGCGCGTGGATCTCCCCGGGCTGGACCACGAGATCGATGTGGTCGTTGGCGACGAGGCTGCCGAATCTCTTCGTGATTCCGCGGAGCTCGAGCTTCATATCAGCACCCTATCCGGCACCAGCTCCCCGGCGGGAGGGCGCCATCGACGTTCGGTGAACGGCACTCGGGGCGGGCCGCTGACGCTGGCCCGCCCCGAGTGGTGATGGTTCAGATCACGGGGAGTTCGGCGACTCCACCGTGATGTCACCGGCGATGATCGACGCCTGGAGAGCGGCGATCTCGTCGAGCAGGCCGTCGGGCAGCTGCGACTCGAAGTCGTGGAAGCTCGAGAGCTTGACGCCCTCGTTCTCCAGCGTGCCGACGTACGGCGCCGGGTCGAAGTCGCCGGCAGCGGCGGCCTTGGTGGCGTCGTAGACGGCGACGTCGATCGCCTTCATGATCGAGACGAGGGTGACGGCGGTGACGCTCGTGTCGGCGACGGCGAGGTCGCTGTCCACACCGAGCATGACGGTGTCGTCACCGGAGTCGGCGATGGCTGCCGCGGCGCTCTGGTAGATCGGTCCGCCGACGGGGAGGATGACGTCCACACCCTGGTCGAGCACCGACTGAGCCGTCTGCTTGGCGGTGTCGTTCGCGTCGAAGCCGCCGGTGAAGGCGCCCTCCTGCGAGGTGGTGTCCCAACCGAAGACTTCGACGTTCGCGTCCTTGTCCTCGTTGTACTTCTCGACACCGAGCTGGTAGCCGTCCATGAACACGGCGACCGACGGGATCTGCAGGCCGCCGAAGGTGCCGACCTTGTTCACGCCGGACTGCGCCGACCACGCGGCCGCGGCGTAACCGCCGAGGTACGCAGCCTCGGCCGTGTTGAAGACGAGCGGCTTGATGTTCGGCGCGTCGGGCTGACCGTCGTAGACGGGGTTGCCCTCGTCGTCGACCGTCGTGCCGTCGGCGTAGTCATCGATGATGGCGAAATCGATGTCGGGGTTGGCGTTGGCGGCTTCGACCGTCGCGGCGGCGAGCTTGAAGCCGACGGCGATGATCAGGCTGCAGCCCTCGGAGACGGCGGTCTCCATGTTGGGGCCGTAGTCGTTGTCGTTCTTCGACTCGAACTCGAGCGGGGTCACGCCCAGCTCGTCGGCCGCCTTGTCCATGCCGTTCTTGGCGGACTCGTTGAAGGACTTGTCGTTCCATCCGCCCGCGTCGGAGATCAGGCAGGGCAGGAACCCGTCGACGACCTCGGGTGCCTCGGCACCGGGGGTGGTCGGAGTGGCCTCGGGCGCGGTGCCGCAACCGGCGAGTGCCGCGACGAGAAGCGCGGCGCCCGCGATGCCCGCGAGCTTCTTGGTGGTCGAGATGGTCAAGTGTGCCTCCACGGAAGAGAACCCGCGGACTTCGCGGGTGTGCACGTTGAAGTTACCTAGTGTGTCGACCGATTTGCACGCTGAGCAGGCCGGTTCAGCCGAATGGTTACAAAGACGCAATGAACCCGTCACGCGGGCGGCATCCTGCTCAAAATCCCGAGCCCGGGCGGTGCCGCGCGTCTCTCAGAGCACGTCGCCGCGACCGGTGAGCTTCAGCGCGTCGACGACGCCCTTGACCCGCTGAGCGTGCTCGCTCGTGGTCACCAGAAGCGCGTCGGGGGTGTCGACGACGACGATGTCCTTCACGCCGATGAGGCTGATGACCCGCGTCGTGTGACTGACGACGATGCCGCTGGCGGCATCCGAGAGGATGCGCGCGTTCTCACCGAGGATTGCCAGGTCGTTCTTGCGCCCGCCCGAGTTGAGCTTGGCGAGGCTGGCGAAATCGCCCACGTCGTCCCAATCGAAGTGACCCGGGATCACTGCCAGCCGTCCCCGCTCGGCGGCGGGCTCGGCGACCGCATAGTCGATCGCGATCTTCGGCAGCGTCGGCCACACGCGGTCGACCACCGGGCCGCGACGTTCGCGGTCGTCCCAGGCCTCGGCGAGCTCGAGGAGGCCTGCGTGAAGCTCGGGCTGATTGGCGGCGAGCTCGGCCAGCAGCACGTCGGCGCGAGAGATGAACATGCCCGCGTTCCACAGGTAGTCGCGCGACTGCACGTACTCCTTGGCGGTATCGAGGTCGGGCTTCTCGACGAATCGCTCGACGAGAGCGGCCTCCGGCGCTCCCCCGACGGTGAGCATGTCGGCCTTCTTGATGTACCCGAACCCGACCGACGGCTCGCTCGGCGTGATGCCGATCGTGCAGATGTAGCCCTCGCGGGCGACGGCCACGGCCTGCTGCACCGCCCAGTGGAACACGGGGAGCACGCGGATCACGTGGTCGGCGGCGAACGATCCGATGATGACGTCGGGGTCGCGACGATGCAGGATCGCGGCGGCCAGCCCGATCGCCGCGGCGGAGTCGCGCGGCTCAGACTCGAGGAACACATTGGCATCCGGGATGCCGGGCAGCTGCGACTCCACGGCCGCACGGTGCGCGCGGCCCGTGACGACGGCGATGCGATCGGCGCCGGCGAGCGGTTCGAGGCGATCCCACGTGTCGCGCAGGAGCGAGTGCCCCGAGCCGGTGAGGTCGTGCAGGAACTTGGGTGCGTCGGCGCGCGACAGCGGCCACAGCCGGCTGCCGACGCCGCCCGCGGGGATGACGGCGTAGAAGTCCTCGATGGGGTCCACCATGTGACGAGCGTACCGGGCACCACGGACGGCCCCGGAGATCCGTGACCCCCTCCGAAAGAATGGGGTTTCGTGCGTATCTCTCGATATCGAGAGAACTTAGGCTCCCCTTCCTCGACCCCTCGCGAAACGGCGATCTAGGATGAGATTTGCACCCGTGTGCGACGTCGGGGTCGGAAGCCCCAGGGATGTAGCCGTCCCCGCCGAAGCGAGGTGCCGTTCACACCAAGGGAGGACGACCGTGTCCGCACCAGCACGCGTCATACCGTCGGTAGCCCAGACGACATCCCGGACGCCGCGCGGCACGCTGTACCGCGGCAACGAGGGAATGTGGTCGTGGGTGCTGCATCGCATCACCGGCGTCGCGATCTTCTTCTTCCTGCTCGTGCACGTGCTCGATACGGCGCTCATCCGTGTCGCGCCCGATGCGTACGACGCGGTCATGAGCTCGTACAAGAACCCGATCATGGGCCTCGGCGAGACGGTGCTCGTCGCCGCGATCGTCTACCACGCCTACAACGGCCTCCGCATCATCGCGGTCGACCTGTGGCCGTGGGCGACGCGCCACCAGCGCCAACTCTGGTGGACCGTGCTCGTGCTCTGGGTCATCACCGTGGGGGGCTTCGCGGCCCGCCACCTCCCCATCGTCTTCTCCGAGTTCGCAGGAGGGGGTCACTGATGTCCGCCGACACCCTGGCCGCGCCCCGTAGCAGCGCCGTCCGCAAGAAGGGCGCCAACCTCGAGAAGTGGGGCTGGATCTACATGCGCGTCTCCGGCGTGCTCCTCGTGGTCCTGATCTTCGGTCACCTCTTCGTCAACCTCATGCTCGGCGAGGGCATCCACGGCATCGACTTCGCCTTCGTCGCCGGCAAGTTCGCCACGCCCTTCTGGCAGTGGTGGGACGTCCTCATGCTGTGGCTCGCCCTCATCCACGGCGCCAACGGCATGCGGACGATCGTCAACGACTACGTCACCGGCCCCCGCGTCCGCACGACCCTCGTCTGGGCCCTGTGGATCACCGCCGGCTTCCTCATCCTGCTCGGCACGCTCGTCGTCTTCACGTTCGACCCGTGCATCCCCAACCTCAGCGACGGCAGCGTCCTGACCGAGATCTGCAAGGCATCCTGACTGTGACTACCGCGTACCCGGATGCCGTCGTGAAAGACGGCGTCCACTACCACCAGTTCGACGTCGTCATCGTGGGCGCCGGCGGCGCCGGCATGCGTGCCGCGATCGAGGCCGGCCCCGGCGCGAAGACCGCCGTCATCTCCAAGCTCTACCCGACGCGTTCCCACACGGGAGCCGCTCAGGGCGGCATGGCGGCGGCGCTGGCCAACGTCGAGGAGGACTCCTGGGAGTGGCACACCTTCGACACGGTCAAGGGCGGCGACTACCTCGTCGACCAGGATGCCGCAGAGATCCTCGCCAAGGAGGCCATCGACGCCGTCATCGACCTCGAGAACATGGGCCTCCCCTTCAACCGGACGCCCGAGGGCAAGATCGACCAGCGTCGCTTCGGCGGTCACACCGCCGACCACGGCAAGACTCCTGTCCGTCGCGCGTGCTACGCGGCCGACCGCACGGGCCACATGATCCTGCAGACGCTCTTCCAGAACTGCGTCAAGCTGGGCATCAACTTCTTCAACGAGTTCTACGTCCTCGACCTCATCACGGTCGGCGAGGGCAAGGACACGCAGATCGCCGGCGTCGTGGCCTACGAACTCGCCACCGGCGACCTCCACGTCTTCCAGTCGAAGGCCGTGATCTTCGCTACGGGCGGTTTCGGCAAGATCTTCAAGACCACCTCCAACGCCCACACCCTCACGGGCGACGGCGTCGGCGTGATCTGGCGCAAGAAGCTGCCGCTGGAGGACATGGAGTTCTTCCAGTTCCACCCGACCGGTCTCGCCGGCCTCGGCATCCTGCTGACCGAGGGCGCTCGCGGCGAGGGCGCGATCCTGCGCAACGCGTCGGGCGAACGGTTCATGGAGCGGTATGCACCGACGATCAAGGACCTGGCGCCGCGCGACATCGTGAGCCGGTGCATGGTCCAGGAGGTGGCCGAGGGCCGCGGCGCCGGTCCGCATCGCGACTACGTGCTGCTGGACTGCACGCACCTCGGCGCGGAGGTGCTCGAGACGAAACTCCCCGACATCACCGAATTCGCGCGCACCTACCTCGGTGTCGATCCCGTCGTCGAGCCCGTGCCCGTCATGCCCACCGCCCACTACGCGATGGGCGGCATCCCCACCAACAACGACGCGCAGGTGCTCAGCGACAACACGACGGTCGTCCCGGGCCTCTACGCGGCGGGCGAGTGCGCGTGCGTGTCGGTGCACGGATCGAACCGTCTCGGCACCAATTCGCTCTTGGACATCAACGTCTTCGGCAAGCGGGCCGGGCGCCACGCCGTGCAGTACGCGCAGACGGCCGACTTCGTGCCGCTGCCGGAAGACCCTGCCGCCGAGGTGCGCGAGATGCTCGAGGGGCTCCGGCACAACCCGGGCACCGAGCGCATCGCGGTGCTCCGCAAGACGCTGCAGGACGAGATGGACCGCAAGGCCCAGGTGTTCCGCACCGACGAGTCGCTGGGCGACGTGCTCACTGTGATCGCCGACCTGCGCGAGCGTTTCAAGAACGTCCACGTCGACGACAAGGGCAAGCGCTTCAACACCGACCTCCTCGAGGCCGTCGAGCTCGGGTTCCTCCTCGACATCGCCGAGGTCGTCGTCGTCACCGCGCGCAACCGCAAGGAGAGCCGCGGCGGCCACATGCGCGACGACTTCCCGACGCGCGACGACGAGAACTACATGCAGCACACGATGGCCTACCTGTCGGGCGACCCGCACTCGTCGCACGCCGAGGACCACATCCGCCTGGACTGGAAGCCGGTCGTCTTCACGAAGAACGAGGCCGGCGAACTGCGATACCCCCCGCTGGAGAGGAAGTACTGATGACGCTCGTCGCCGATGCTCCGGAGACCGCGAACGACACCGGCATCCAGTCGTTCCTCGTCACCTTCATCATCCGCCGCTTCGACCCCGAGGTCGACAGCGAGCCGCGCTGGGTGGACTACGACGTCGAGCTCTACTCGACCGACCGCGTGCTCGACGCCCTCCACAAGATCAAATGGGAGGTCGACGGCTCGCTGACGTTCCGCCGCTCGTGCGCGCACGGCATCTGCGGTTCGGATGCCATGCGCATCAACGGCCGCAACCGCCTGGCCTGCAAGACGCTCATCAAGGACCTCGACATCTCGCAGCCGATCTACGTCGAGGCGATCAAGGGCCTGCCGCTGGAGAAGGACCTCGTCGTCGACATGGAGCCCTTCTTCGCGTCGTACCGCGAAGTGCAGCCGTTCCTCATCTCGAACTCGAAGCCAGAGCCGGGCAAGGAGCGCATCCAGTCCATCGTCGACCGCGAGGTCTTCGATGACACCACGAAGTGCATCCTCTGCGCCGCGTGCACGTCGTCGTGCCCGGTCTTCTGGACCGACGGACAGTACTTCGGTCCTGCCGCGATCGTCAACGCGCACCGCTTCATCTTCGACTCGCGCGACGACGCCGGCGATGTGCGACTCGACATCCTCAACGACAAGGAAGGCGTCTGGCGCTGCCGCACGACCTTCAACTGCACCGAGGCCTGCCCCCGCGGCATCGAGGTCACGAAGGCGATCGCCGAGGTCAAGCAAGCGGTGCTGCGCGGTCGCTGAGGCGCCGCGGAGCCCCCGCTACGCTGGTCGCGTGAGCGACGATCGCACCGATCTCTGGCGGGAGCGCTGGGAGCAGTCCGCCATCCGCGAGCGCCTCGACGAGCCCATCGAGCGCGCGACCGAGCTGACCCGGAAGACGCTCGCCTGGTTTCCGATCCGCGTGTGGCGTCACTTCCTGCGCCACAACGGATTCCTCCTGGCGGCGGCGATCAGCTACCAGTCGATCTTCACGATCTTCGCGGTGCTGTACGTCGCCTTCGCCGTCGTCGGGCTGTGGCTGGGCGGTAGCGCGTCCGCCATCGACGGGCTGGTCGGCCTCATCAACTCCTACATCCCAGGACTCATCGGCACCGACGGCACGGGTCTCGTCTCTCAAGAAGCCGTGGCGGAGATCGCCGGCAACGCCTCGGGCGTGCTGGCGGTCACGGGTGCCGTGGCGGTGGGCGTCGCCGTGTGGACCGCGATCGGCTTCGTGACCTTCACCCGGCGCGCCGTGCGCGACATCTTCGGGCTCCCCTTCGACAGCCGCAGCTACCTGCTGCTGAAGGCGCGCGACTTCGTCGCGGCGGCGCTCTTCGGCGGCGCCCTGCTCCTGGGCGCCGGCCTCGGCTGGGTCGCCGGTGGGGCGATCGACCTGCTGTTCCGGATGTTCGGCGGGGACCTGCTGCCCGGCTGGGGCAACGTCGCGAGCCGACTGGCATCCCTCCTCATCGCCCTCGTCATCAATACGGCCGCCCTCGCCGGACTCATCCGGCTGCTCACGGGTACATCGCTGCCCTGGGGGCGCATCTGGCCGGGCGCGCTGTTCGGCGGCGGTGCGCTCATCGTTCTCCAGCTCGGCGCGGGCTTCCTCCTGTACTACACGCCGGCCAACCCGCTCCTGGCGACGTTCTCGGTGTTCATCGGCTTCCTCCTGTGGTTCCGCCTCGTCGGGATCGTGATCCTCGTCGCGGCGTCGTGGGTCGCCGTTTCCGCGCGTGACCGCGACGTCCCCCTCGTGCCGGTGAGCGAGGCCGAACGCCGCGCCGCCGAGCGGGAGGCGCTCCTGGTCGCCGCCCGCGTGCGAGTGCGGGAAGCGCATGTGGCACGCGGCGCGGCACCGTGGTGGCGGCGCTGGGCAGCCGACCGCGACGTGCGCCGGGCGGAGGACGAGCTCGCTCGCATCGAAGCCGACGAGAGCATCTCGACGTCGGGGCCCCTCGCTAGGCTCGACGGGTGACTCGCACGCTCCGCATCGCCTCCGTCAACGTCAACGGCATCCGTGCCGCCGCTCGCAAAGGCATGCTGCCCTGGCTCGAGACGGCCGACGTCGACGTGCTCACCCTCCAGGAGGTCCGCGCCGAAGCCGCCGATCTCGCCGCCGCGCTCCCCGGCTGGCACATCGTCAACGACGAGGCCCTCGCGAAGGGTCGGGCCGGGGTCGCGATCGCGGCGCGCGAGCCGCTCGACATCTGGCGGATCGACCTTGCAGGGGCCGACAGCGAGCTCGACACGCGCGGCCGGTGGGTGGAGGCCGACATCGACATCGACGGCGCCACGATCACCGTCGTCAGCGCCTACGTGTTCACGGGTGAGGCCGACACCGAGAAGCAGGTGGCGAAGTACGCGTTCCTCGATGCGATGGAACGGCGGATGAGCACGATCGGCGACCTCGGCATCATCACCGGCGATCTCAACGTCGGGCATCGAGAGTTCGACATCCGCAACTGGAGAGGCAACGTCAAGAAGGCCGGCTTCCTCCCCCGCGAACGGGCGTACTTCGACCGGTTCACGGGCGCGGTGGGCACGACGGTCACCGGGGTCGACGGGTCGACGGGAGCCGGACTCGGGTGGGTCGACGTCGGGCGACGCTGGGCCGGCGAGGTCGACGGGCCCTTCACATGGTGGTCCAACCGCGGCAAGGCGTTCGACAACGACACCGGCTGGAGGATCGACTACCACCTGGCGACGCCGCAGCTGGCAGAGCGGGTCGTCGACTATCGCGTCGTGCGCGCGCCGTCCTGGGACACCCGCTGGAGCGACCACGCCCCCGTCGTCGCCGACTACCGGTTCTGACGCTCCCCGGGGCGGAGGCCGTGGCATCCGCTCTCCTAGACTGGACGGGTGAGCAAACCCCGCCTGTACTCCGGAATGCAGCCCTCCGCCGACTCCCTCCAGATCGGCAACTACATCGGGGCGCTCATGCAGTGGCGCGACCTGCAGCAGGCGTACGACGCGTTCTTCTCCGTCGTCGACCTGCACGCGCTGACGCAGCCGAACGATCCGGCGGAGCTGCGCGAGAAGACGCGGCGCACCGCGGCGCAGTACATCGCGGCCGGTATCGAACCGTCGAAGTCGACCCTGTACGTGCAGTCGCACGTCTCTGCCCACGCCGAACTGCAGTGGATCCTGTCGACGCTGACCGGCTTCGGCGAGGCCGGGCGGATGACCCAGTTCAAGGACAAGTCGCAGCGGTACGGCACGGATGCCACCAACGTCGGCCTCTTCACGTATCCCGTGCTGATGGCCGCCGACATCCTGCTGTACCAGACCGATATCGTGCCCGTCGGCGATGACCAGAAGCAGCACGTCGAGCTGACGCGCGATCTCGCGGAGCGCTTCAACTCTCGCTACGGCCAGGCCTTCACCGTGCCCACGCCCGTCATCCAGAAGGACACGGCACGCATCTACGACCTTCAGGTGCCGACGGCGAAGATGTCGAAGTCGGCCGAATCGGATGCCGGTGTGCTCTGGCTGCTCGATGAGCCCTCGGCATCCGCCAAGAAGATCATGCGCGCCGTCACCGACTCGGAGGGCTCGGTGCGATACGACCGCGAGAACAAGCCGGGCGTGTCGAACCTGCTCGTGATCTACGCCGCCCTGTCGGGGCGCCAGATCGGATCGATCGAGGACGAGTATGCCGGTCGCGGCTACGGAGATTTCAAGAAGGGGCTGGCGGACGTGGTCGTGAACGAGTTCGGGCCCGTGCGGGAGCGCGCGCTCGAGCTGCTCGCCGACCCGGCCGAACTCGACCGGGTGCTGGCAGCGAACGCGGCGCGCGCCGACGAGGTGGCCGACGCGACCCTCGCCGACGTGTACGACAAGGTGGGTCTCCTCCGCCGCGTCTAACCGCTGCCGCGGGCGGGTCAGATCGGAGGGGTTCTGCCGTTCGGAGGGCGAATCAGCGGGAACGGCTTTCCGAAGCGCTGAAGTCCTCCGGTGCGCCGGGCCGGCCGCCGCGCCGGCGGCGGTTCACGCACGGCGCCGCCGCCCACGCCGTCACATCGCGGACGGATAGGGTCGGGGCATGCAACCGGTCACTCTGTCCACCGCGCGGCTCGTGCTGTCCGTTCCGACGGAAGAGGACATCGACGCGATCTTCGCCGCGTGCCAGGACCCCGACGTGCAGCGCTACACGACCGTTCCGTCGCCCTACCGCCGGGAGCATGCGGAAGGTTTCGTGGAGAAGACTGCCGCCTGGTGGGATGCCGGTTCCGAGGCGACGTGGGCCGTCCGCCGTGACGGCGTGCTCGCGGGGATGGTGGGGCTCCACCGGCTCGGGCGCGGACACGGCGAGCTCGGGTACTGGATGACCGCCGGAGCCCGCGGCCAGGGGCTGCTGACCGAGGCGGCGCGCGCCGTCATCGACTGGGGGTTCTCCCCCGACGGCCTGGGCCTCGCTCGGATCGAGTGGCGCGCCGTCACCGGCAATATCGCGTCGGCGCGCGCCGCCCGCACCCTCGGGTTCCGCTACGAGGGCCTGCTGCGCCAGGCACTCCTCCACAGCACGGGACGCCGCGACGACGCATGGATCGCCGGGCTCCTTCCGGGCGACGACCGTACCCCGCAGGACTGGCCGGTCCTGACGGCCTGACCGCGCCGCCGTGCTCACGACCTGACCGGGAGTCGGCGCGCAGTGGCAGGATGGCGTCATGCCTGAGATGCCGGAGGTGCAAGGTCTCGTCGACTTCCTCGACGGGCGGCTGCGTGGCCGGTCGGTCACGAAGGCGACCGTGGCGAACATCGCCGCCTTGAAGACATACGACCCGCCCATCGACGCACTGAAGGGCGCGACGGTGACCGGAGCGCGCCGTCACGGCAAGTTCATCGACATCGAGACGGATGCCGGAGCCGACGCCGGCGTGCCGCACCTGATCTTCCACCTGGCGAAGGCGGGCTGGCTGCGCTGGTACGACGAGCTGCCGGGGACCGTCATCCGTCCGGGCAAGACGCCCATCGCCCTGCGCGTCGGCTTCGATGACGGCTCCGGTTTCGATCTCACCGAGGCGGGCACGAAGAAGTCACTCGCCGTCTACGCCGCGCGACGTCCGGGCGACGTGCCGGGCATCGCCCGCCTCGGTCCCGACCCGCTCGATCCCGGTTTCACGCGCGAGACCCTCGCCGATCTCCTGGCGGGCCGACGCACGCAGATCAAGGGCGTGCTGCGCGACCAGTCGGTCGTCGCCGGCATCGGCAACGCCTACTCCGACGAGATCCTGCATGCGGCGAAGATGTCGCCGTACGCCCTGGCGGCGACCCTCGCCGACGCCGAGGTGGACCGGCTGTTCGCGGCGATCCACGACACTCTCGCCGATGCGATCGCCACGGCATCCGGCAAGCCGCCGGCGGAGCTGAAAGACGCCAAGCGGCGCGGGATGGCGGTGCACGGCAGACGGGGCGAGGCGTGCCCCGTGTGCGGCGACGAGGTGCGGAGCGTGTTCTTCGCCGACAACAGCCTCGAGTACTGCGCGACGTGTCAGACGGGCGGGAAGATCCTCGCCGACCGCCGCCTGTCGCGGTTGCTCAAGTAGACGTCACTCCGTGGTGCCCATGAGGATGCGGGCATCCTCGTCGACCCAGTCGATCGACTTCGTGACGGCCTTCTTCCACTGCCGGTAGCGGCGGGCACGCTCGTCGGCATCCATCTTCGGCTCGAACCGTGCGCCCTCCTTCCAGTGCGTGCGCAGCTCGTCGCGGTCGCGCCAGACGCCGACGGCCAGCCCGGCGGCGTACGCCGCGCCGAGCGCCGTCGTCTCGACCACTTCGGGCCGCACGACGGGGATGCCGAGGATGTCGGCCTGGAACTGCATGAGGGCGTCGTTGCGGGTCATGCCGCCGTCGACGCGCAGCTCGTCGAGCGTGTGACCCGAGTCCGCCTGCACGGCCTCGATGACGTCGCGGGTCTGGAAGGCCGTCGCCTCCAGCGCGGCGCGGGCGATGTGGCCCTTCGTGACGTAGCGGGTGAGGCCGACGAGAGCGCCGCGCGCGTCGGGGCGCCAGTAGGGGGCGAAGAGCCCGGAGAAGGCGGGGACGAAGTAGGCGCCGCCGTTGTCTTCGACGGTCGCGGCGAGCGACTCGACCTCTTCCGAACTGCGGATGATGCCGAGGTTGTCGCGAAGCCACTGCACGAGAGAGCCGGTGACGGCGATCGACCCTTCCAGCGCGTAGCGGGCGGGCTCGTCGCCGCAGCGGTAGGCGACGGTCGTGATGAGCCCGGCGCGTGAACGCACGAGTTCGGTACCCGTGCCGACGAGGAGGAAGTTGCCCGTGCCGTAGGTGTTCTTCGACTCGCTCGCGTCGAACGCGGTCTGTCCGAACGTCGCGGCCTGCTGATCGCCGAGGATGCCGGCGATGGGGATGCCGGTGAGCTCACCGACGGAGACGTCGCCCACCACCTCCGACGAGGAGCGGATCTCGGGCAGCATGGCGCGCGGCACGCCCCAGACCTCGAGGAGCTCGTCGGACCAGTCGAGGGTACGAAGGTCCATGAGGAGGGTCCGGCTCGCGTTCGTGACGTCGGTGACGTGGATGCCTCCGTCCGCTCCGCCCGTGAGGTTCCACACGACCCAGCTGTCGGGGGTGCCGAAGAGGAGATCGCCGGCTTCGGCCGCCGCACGTGCACCCTCGACGTGGTCGAGGAGCCATGCGAGCTTCGACGCGGAGAAGTAGGTCGCGAGCGGAAGGCCGGTCTGGTCGGCGAACGCGTCGACACCGCGCGCGGAGATGAGCCTGTCGACCGCGGGCTGGGTGCGGGTGTCCTGCCAGACGAGCGCGTTGTGCACCGGTTCGCCCGTGTGCCGGTCCCAGACGACCACCGTCTCGCGCTGGTTGGTGATGCCGAGGGCCGCGATCTGCGAGGCCTCCAGCCCGGCGTCGTCGAGCGCCTGCGCGAGCACCCACTGGACGTTGGTCCAGATCTCCGACGCGTCGTGCTCGACCCTCCCCGCCCGCGGGAAGATCTGCTCGTGCTCGCGTTGCGCCGAGGCCACCGGTGACCCCGAGGCGTCGAACACGATAGCCCGCGTCGACGTCGTTCCCTGGTCGAGCGCGATCACATGGCTGGACATCGTCGTCTCCTCTTCACGGACTTGCCTGCACGGCCCCGACCGGCCCGTTCTCAGCGGGAACGGGTCGAGGCATGCTCTGCCACGCTATCGCGTGGTGCTCTCCACACGGTCGGACGCGTCGGGCTCGGCGGCGGGCTCCGCGGCGCGCACGGCAGCGAGCGCCCGGGCGACCTCGGCCTCGGTCTGCGCATCGTCCCAGCCGAGCACGGGCGCGATGACCGCGGCGACCTCCGCCGCCACCGCCGCGCTGGCGTGACCGACGAACGCGATGCTCGTGCGCCGCTGCAGGACGTCGTCGAGGTGAGCGACGTGCTCGGTGCGGGCGAGATGACGGAGTTCGCCGGTGCTGTACGTCGGAAGGGTGTCGAGGGGCCGGTCGTCGTCGCCGAGCGCGGCGATGACGTCGGCCGCGACGGTGCCGTACCGGTCGAGCAGCCGTGCGGCCCGGTCGATGCCGAGGGCGCGCGCGTGCGGTTCGAGCCACTGGCGCCGCGCCCGCTCGTTCTGCGGGTAGCCCGCACCGCCGCCGATCGGCATCCCCTTGGTGCTCGACCGACGCGGAACGGCGAGCAGGTCCATCACGCGGTCGGCCAGGTGTGCCGCCGACGCGCGGAACGTCGTCCACTTGCCGCCGACGAGGCTCAACACCCCGGGACCGGCGTCGCCGCCGAGCCGCTGCATCTCGATGCGGTAATCGCGCGAGACGAAGCCGGGAGCGAGGTCGCCGTGGCCCGGGAGCGGGCGGACGCCGGAGAAGCGGTGGACGATCTGCGAGCGGTCGACGCGGATGCCGGGAAAGACGTGCCCGATGAGGTCGAAGAAGTAGTCGACTTCCGCTTCGGTGCACACGATCGGGTCGCCCATGTCGTGTTCGAGGTCGGTCGTGCCCACGAGCACGCGGCCCTTCAACGGGTAGATCAGCACGATCCGCCCGTCGGAGTGCTCGAAGAACAGCTCCCGACCGCCCGTGGCCGCGAGCAGTTCCTCGTGGTCGAGGACGATGTGGGATCCCTTCGTGCCGCCCATGTATCGGGTGGGGTCGCCGAGCGCCGCGTTGGTGAGGTCGGTCCACGGTCCCGACGCGTTGACGATGACGGATGCCGTGAACGCGAACTCCTCGCCGTCCTCGCCGCGCAGGAGCACCTTTCCGTCCTCGGCGCCGACGGCCGCGGTGTAGTTCGCCGCGCGTGCCCGTTCGCCTCCCGCGGCGACGCCGTCGCGGAGCACGTCGATCGCCAGCCGCTCGGGGTCGTGGAGCGAGGCATCCCAGTAGGTCGCCGTGTAGCGCACGGTGGGATCGAGCTGGGGAAGCTGCTCGAGCGACCGGCGCCGCCCGTGGAAGGTGTGCCGGGGCACCGTGCCCCGGCCGAGGAGCCCCCCGCCGCGCGAGAAGGAGTCGTAGATCACGAGTCCGATCTTGATCAGCGCCGCCCCGCGCTCGCGCGGCTTGCCCCCGCCGTGACGCAGGAAGCGCAGCGGCGCGGACAGGATGCCGGACAGCGTCGAGTAGATGGGGATCGTCGTCTGCAGCGGCCGCACGTAGTGGGGCGCGATCTTCAGCAGCCCGTTGCGCTCGGTGACCGCCTCGTGGACGAGACGGAACTCGCCGTTCTCGAGGTAGCGGATGCCTCCGTGGATCATGTGGCTCGAGGCCGCCGAGGCACCGGAGACGAAGTCGTCGCGCTCGACGAGG
This sequence comes from Candidatus Microbacterium phytovorans, assembly GCA_029202445.1. Lineage (NCBI taxonomy): Bacteria > Bacillati > Actinomycetota > Actinomycetes > Micrococcales > Microbacteriaceae > Microbacterium > Candidatus Microbacterium phytovorans. The sequence continues at coordinate 129,019 of CP119321.1, read as the reverse complement.
GCGACGTCGACGCCCTGCAGCGCCAGGTCGCGGAAGGTCGCCAGGCCGTTGATTCCGCCGCCGATGATGAGGACGTCGGCGTAGGGACGGCGGGCGAGATCGGCGTGCGGGCGAGGGTGCGAGGTGTCGTGTGAGGTCATGAGTGTTCCCGTATCGAGGCTACGCGGTGGCGGCGACGTCGAGCGCGCGGACGTCGAGGAGGAGGGCGTTGCCCGGCGAGAGCAGCGGGACGGCGAGCGCCCCCGCCGCGAGGACGGCGCCGGGCAGGTCTATGCCGGTCGCGATCCACGGCGGCGGGGCGTCTTCGATGGCGTGCGCGGGCACCCCGAAGTCCACGACCTCGACCCGGTACACGGCCGCGGGATCGAGCCCGGGAAGCGTCAGCGGTGCCGGCAGCGCCGCGTCTGCGCTGTCGAGTGCGGCGTAGCAGTACAGGGCGCGGCGACGATCCGGAGCGACGACGCCGTGCAGGAGCGCGCGGTCGCCCGGAAGGTCGGCGTGCACCGTGCGGCCCGAGTGGAGGAAGTCGCGGTGTGCGCGGTAGTAGTGCGCCCAGCGGGCGATCGCGGCGCGGTCCGCGTCGCTCACGCGGGTGAGATCGCTCTCGATTCCGGCGTGGAGGAACAGGGCCGTCGCGAGACGGAAGGAGAGGGGCGAGACCCGCCCGGTCGTGTGCGCGCGGGCATCTCCCACATGGGCACCGAGGTACTCGGGGGGCAGGAGGAGTCCGGTCCACTGCTGGATGCGCTGGCGCACGAGGGGGTCGTTGGTGTCGCTCGTCCAGAAGCGGTCGGCGTGGCGCACCATTTCGAGGTCGATGCGCGCACCCCCGGAGGCGCACGACTCGAACTCGATGTGCGGGTGGGAGCGACGGAGGTCATCCAGGAGGGAGTACACGGCCCGCACCTGCGCGCCGCTGTCGTCGACGAGGAGGTCGCGGTTGTGGTCCCATTTCACGAACGAGATGGGGTACTCGCGGAGCAGGGCGTCGATCGCGTCGAAGAGGTGCGTGCGCACGTCGGGCTTCGTGAGGTCGAGCACGTGCTGGAAACGCCACGTCGGCGTGGCGGGATCGCTCAGCAGCCAGTCGGGGTGGGCGCGCGCCAGCTCGGAGTCCAGGCTCACCATCTCGGGTTCGAGCCACAGCCCGAACTCCATGCCGAGACCGCGCACATGATCGACGAGCGGCGACAGGCCGTCGGGCCAGGACTGCGCATCGACGGTCCAGTCGCCGAGCGCCCGCGTGTCGTCGGTGCGGCCCGTGAACCACCCGTCGTCGAGCACGAAGCGCTCCGCACCCACGTCGGCGGCCGCACTGGCCAGCTCGGTGAGCCGGGTGAGATCGTGGTCGAAGTAGACCGCCTCCCACGTGTTCACGGTGACCGGGCGGGGTCTCATCGCGCCGCGCGTCTCGCGGACCCAGTCATGCGACCGGGCGGCCACGGCATCCAGCCCTTCGCCCGACCACAGGGCGAACACGTCGGGTGCGGTGTACACCTCGCCCGGGGAGAGGCGGAGGCCGCTCAGGCGCTCGCCGGCGCCGATCACGGCCGCGCCCAGGTCGGAGCGTTCGAACCACAGCCGCTTGTCGCCGCTGAAGGCCAGGTGCACCGCCCACACCTCGCCGCGGGAGAAGCCGAAGCCCGGGGTACCCGCGACCATGAGGAACGGGTCGTCGTGGCCGCCGCGACCGTGGCGGGTCTCGCGCAGCCACACGCCCTGCGCGGGTTGGTGGCGTTGCGGCGTCCGCTCCCCCGACCACCTGCCGGAGAAGTCGAGCACCTCGCGCGCCCGATCCGGCACGGGGAGCACGACGCCCACGTCGGCGAGCGCGAGATCCTCGCTCCCGTCATTGGTGACGGTCGTGGCGATGTGCAGGATGCCGGAGGAGGTCAGCTCCCACCGAGTGTCGATGCGCGCCGCCCCCCACCCCACGGATGTGTCGATCCGCTGGGCGCCGACGGCGGTCGCGCCGAGCAGCGCGGGGCGAGCAGGGCGGCCTTGAGCGCGAGGGACCTGGACCGCCACTGGCGGCCTACCCGTCCACCCGTCGGCGATGTCGGGGAAGACGGAGAGCGAGAACGGGACGTCGATCGAACTCGGCGCGATCGCCGGCACGCGGGCCTCGGCGAACGCGGCGAGCGCGGTCGGGTCGAGCGGGCCGAGGTCGGCGCCCCAGTGGAGGATGCGGGGCACCCGCGTGCCGCGGGCATCGAGCACGACGCTGACGCCCGCGGCACGAAGGTGATGGATCATCTCTCGATTATTCCGCGACCGGAATGGACTGCGCCTTGAGGGCGGCGATCGTGGCCGTCTGCCCCTTCTCCAGCGCGTCCGCGAGGGTCCCCGAGCCGGCGACCGCCGACTTGAAGCCGTCCGACACGTCGGCGTAGGTCTGCGTCATCGTCGGGCCCCACACGAAGTCGGGGTTGACCTGGCCGGCGGCCTCAGCGAAGACGTCGTAGATCTTCTGCCCGCCGTAGAACTCGACGCCCTCCTGCAGCACGGGCAGGTCGAGACCCGCCTTGGTGGCCGGGTAGATCGCCGCGGTGGCGTTGAGCGACGTGAGCGCCTCCTCCGAGGAGTTGAGCCACAGCGCGAACTTCGCGGCCTCGTACAGGTGGTCGGTGCCCTTGAACACCGCGATGGACGAGCCACCCCAGTTGCCGGCGGCCGACTCTCCCGCGTTCCACTGGGGCGACGGGGCGACCGACCAGTTGCCCGCCGTGTCGGGGGCGCCGCTGGCGATCGAGTTCGCTCCCCAGACCGCGGAGTTCCAGGTCCAGACCTCGCCCGAGTTGTAGGCGTTGTTCCACTCGTCGGTCCACGCGGGATAGGTGGAGACCAGATCGTTCGCGATGAGGTCCTGCCAGTAGTCGGCAACGGTGACCGATGCGTCGCTGGTCAGATCGACCGTCCACTGGTCGCCGTCGTTGCCGAACCACTGACCGCCGGCCTGCCACACGAAGCCCGCGAACTGGTTGATGTCGGTCTGCGAGAAGTTGGTGATGTACCCGCCGAGGTCGCGGATCTTCTCGGCCGCAGCCTTGTACTCCTCCCACGTCGTGGGCACGGCGATGCCGTTCTCCTCGAACAGGTCGCTGCGGTAGAACAGCGCCATCGGACCGGAGTCCTGCGGCACGCCGTAGACCTCGTCGTCGGTGCCGAGGCTCACCTGACCCCACGTCCAGTCCACGAACTGGTCCTTGGCGGCCACGATGTCGGCGCAGACGCCGAGGTCTTCCAGCCCGTCCTGGACGCGGAAGTTGGGGATCGCGTCGTACTCGATCTGGCCGAGGTCGGGGGCGTTGCCGGCCTCGAGCTGGTTGAAGAAGTTCTGGTAGGTGCCGGCGTTGCCGGAGGGGCCCGTCTGCACCTCGACCTGGATGTCGGGGTTCGCCTCGTTCCAGATCGCCACGGCATCCTCGATGCCCGGGATCCAGGAGGTGAACGTCAGGGTGACCTTGCCCTCGGACGGCTCGCAGGCGCCGGCAGCGTCGCCGGTGTCTCCTTCGCCTTCGGTGCCGGAGGAGCAGGCCGCCAGCGTGAGCGCCAGCGTGGCGGCGACCGCCAGACCGGCGGCTCTCTTCATGTGTCGCATGATCTCTCTTTCTTGGTGGGACGTGCAGGGTTTCCGGCTGGTACCGACCGGTTCAGGACTTCAGCGCTCCCGCGCCCAGACCTGAGCGCCAGTACCGCTGAAGAAGCAGGAAGGTGATGATGAGCGGGATGATCGACAGCAACGCGCCGATGAGCACGAACGTGCGCAGCTCGGGGAACTGGTTGATCGTCGAGTTCCAGGCGTAGAGGCCGTAGGTCACGGGGAAGAGCTCGTCGCTGCGCAGCATGATCAGCGGCAGGAAGAAGTTGTTCCAGATCCCGACGAACTGGAAGAGGAACACCGTGATGAGCGCGGGCACCATGAGCCGGATGGAGACCGTGAAGAAGGTGCGGATCTCACCGGCCCCGTCGATGCGGCTCGCCTCGAGGAGCTCGTCGGGCACGCTCGCCTCGGCGAAGACTCGCGCAAGGTAGACACCGAACGGACTGACGATGCTCGGGAGGAAGACGGCCCAGAACGTGTTCGTGAGCTGCACCTGGCTGAAGAGGAGGAACAGCGGCAGAGCGAGGGCCGTCGCCGGCACGAGTACGCCGCCGAGCACGACGTTGAAGATGAGCTCCCGCCCGGGGAACCTGTACTTCGCCAGCGCGTAACCGCACATTCCCGCCAGGAGGGTCGCCACGAGGGCTCCCCCGCCCGCATAGCCGAGACTGTTGAGGATCCAGCGCAGGTAGACGCCGCCGTCGTACTCCAGGAGCCCCGACAGGTTCTCGCCGAAGTTCGCGTCGGCGAACCACAGCGGGTTGGTCGAGAAGAGATCGCCGCGGCTCTTGGTCGAGGCCACCAGCAGCCACCACACCGGCACGAGGAAGTACAGCGTGAAGACGACCATGATGAGCATGGCCACGCCGCGGGAGAGCGGGTTCTCCCGCGGACCGCGTGCGCGAGAGGACCTGTCGGAACCTCGCGAGCGCGACGAGCGCGACGTCGCCGTCGCGGGGAGGTCGACCGTGCGGCTCATGCGTCTGCCTTCCGTCGAGTGATGCGCAAGAACGTGAACGACATCGCGAAGGTCGCGAGCGCGAGGACCACGGAGAACGCGGCGGCGAGGCTGACGTTGGGGATCGCGGAGGTCGCGTAGATGGTCATGTTCGGGGTGTAGGTGCTCGTCACCGCCGAGCTGAACGAGCGGAAGACCTGCGGCTCGGCGAGCAGCTGCAGCGTGCCGATGATCGAGAGGATCGCGGTCAGCACGAGCGAGGAGCGGACCATGGGGATCTTGATGGACCACGCGATCCGCAGCTGGCCCGCGCCGTCCAGGCGTGCGGCCTCGTACAGGTCGGTCGGGATCGCCAGGAGCGCGGAGTAGATGATGAGCATGTTGTAGCCCACGAACACCCACGTGACCACATTCGCGATGGCCCACAGCACGAGCTCGGCGGAGAGGAAGTCGACCGACCCGGTGAGCACCGCGAAGGGCGACAGGTTCGGGGAGTACAGGAAGCCCCACATGATCGCGGCGATCACGCCGGGGACGGCGTAAGGCACGAAGAAGGCCAACCGGAAGAACCGCTTGCCGCGCAGGAGCGGGGAATCGAGCAGCAGCGCGAAGACGAGCGCGAGCCCGAGCATGACGGGAACCTGCACGATGCCGAACAGGAGCACCCGCCCGACCGACGACCAGAACGGCTCGCTCTGGAACACCAGCGCGTACTGCGCGAGCCCGCCGAAGACCTCTCGCGCCTCGCCGAACGTCCCCTCGCGCTCGACCACCATGAGCGACTTGGCGACGGCGTACCCGATCGGGATCAGATAGAAGATCACGAACAGCGCGGCGAACGGCACGACGAAGAACGCGATCGCCGACTTGTGGTGGACCTTCCCTCGCCCTCTCGTGCGTCGGGAGCGGTCGGTCGTGATGAGTGCCTCGGTGGCGGTCATCGCACGGCATCCTCTCGGATCACTCGGACGGCACCGGCGGGAACGCGCAGTTCTCCGGATACATCCGTGCCCGTGACCAGATCGTGGCCTCGGGCGGGAACGACCGCGTCGGACGCGGTGTGGTTGATGATGAAGCGGTAGCCGCGGTCCTCGCTCGCGCGTCGGATGATGTCGACGCCGGGGGCGGCTCCCTCGAGACGCTCGACGCCCGCACCGCGCAGCACGTCGTCGACGATGCGGTCGAGGCCCCGCGCGTCGGGGAGGGTCGCGAGATACCAGGCGTCGCCCGACCCGCGCGTGCCGGAGCGGCGCGTGAGGGCCGGTGCGCCGTCGGCGGGTCCGCCGTCGAACCGGTCGCGCACGTCGCAGTCCACGGCGACCACCCGCTCGGTCCACAGGGAGGCGGAGGTGCCCGACGTGAGCGAGACGGCATCGCTCGGCAGCAGCGGGGCGAACTCCTCGACACGGATGCCGAGCAGGTCGGTCCAGACGGCCGGATAGCCACCCGGTCGCACGCGATCGTTCTCGTCGACGATGCCGCTGTAGAAGGTGACGAGCAGGTGTGCGCCGGCGCGCACCGCATCGTCGACCACGGCGGCATGCGCGTCGCGCACGAGGTGCAGACCCGGAACGACGATCAGCCGATACCCGTTGAGCGGCGCCCCCGGGGCGACGACATCGACCGTCGCGCCGGCCTCGCGCAGCGCGCGGTGGGTGGCCCACACCTGGTCAAGGTAGGCGACCGACTCGCTCGGGCGGTTCTCGGCGTCGAAGGCCCACCAGGCCTCCCAGCTGAACAGGAGTGCGACGTCGCCGGAAACCCGGGTGCCGGCCACTTCGCCGAGCCGGCCCAGCACGTCGCCGAGCTCCTGCACCTCGGCCCACAGACGCGACCGGGTGCCGGTGTGCGACACGAGCGCGGAGTGGAACTTCTCCGAGCCTTGCAGCGATGCCCGCCACTGGAAGAAGCACACCGAGTCGGCGCCCCGTGCCACGTGCTCGAGGGAGTCGCGGAGCATCTGTCCGGGGAGCTTGGCCAGATTGTGGGGCTGCCAGTTCACCGATCCCGTGGCGTGCTCCATGAGCATCCACGGCGCACCGCCGGCGAGTCCGCGCGTGAGGTCGGCCGCGAAGGCCAGCTCGCCGTGGGGATCGGCGAGCCGGTGGTCGAGGTAGTGGTCGTTGGCGATGATGTCGACCTCGGGCGCCCACTGCCAGTAGTCCAACTCGCGGATGTGCGCCGTGACCATGAAGTTGGTCGTGACGGGCAGGTCGCTGTGGCGGCGGATCACCTCGCGCTCCGCGGCCAGGTGGTCGCGGAGCTCGTCGGAGCTGAACCGCGAGAAGTCGAGCACCTGCGACGGGTTGCGCGTGGAGAGGGTGCGGCGAGGGGTGCCGATCTCCGCCCAGTCGGTGTAGCGCTGCGACCAGAAGCTCGTCCCCCACGCGCGGTTGAGCTCGGCGATCGTGCCGTAGCGGGCGCGCAGCCAGCGACGGAACGCGGCGGCGCTCTCGTCGCAGTAGCAGTGCGCGTTGTGGCATCCGAGTTCGTTGGACACGTGCCACAGGGCGATCGCGGGATGCCGGCCGTAGCGCTCGGCGACGGCCTCGGCGAGCGCGAGGGCCGCCCGCCGGAAGATCGGCGAGCTCGGGCACCAGGCCTGCCGACCGCCCGGGTAGCGGCGCGTGCCGTCGTCGGCGACGGGCAGGATATCGGGGTGGCGCGTCGTCAGCCACGGCGGCGGCGATGACGTACCGGTGCCGAGGTTCACGCGGATGCCGTTCGCGTGGAGGAGGTCGATGATCTCGTCGAGGTTCGTGAAGTCGAACGAGCCGTCGGGAGCCTGCAGGTCGGACCAGCCGAAGATGTTGATGGCGACGAGCGAGACGCCGATCTGGCGCATGAGCGCGACATCCTCCCGCCAGACCGCGGGGTCCCACTGCTCGGGGTTGTAATCGCACCCGAAGTCGATGCCGCGCGGCACGTACGGCGTCCGCGCTGAGGTGCGCTGGGCGTCGACCAGGGCCAGGTCCACGAGATCTCCTTCGATGTCGTCGACGATGTGTGCACGTGCACAGATTCGGAGGTCGAAGTTCGGCTCTGAGCTTCTGTGAACGTACACAGAATGGCATCCGCGCTCCGCCGTGTCAACCCTCGACAGCGCTACAGTGGGGGGCGTGTCGGCGAAGGGACCGCGACCGCGGCGAGCAACCGTCCACGACGTAGCCGTCGTGGCGGGCGTCTCCCGCGGCACCATCAGCCGCTACGTCAACGGCGACCCCTATGTCTCCGCGTCCGCGCGCGAGGCGATCGAGGCCGCGATCGCAGAGGTCGGCTACGTACCCAACACAGCGGCGCGCCATCTGGTCATGCAGCGCACCGAGTCGATCGCCTTCATCGTCCACGAGCCGCACTCGCTGTTCGTCGACGACCCGAACATCGGCGGCATCCTCCTCGGAGCCAACGCCGCGCTCTCCGACGCCGACCACCAGATGGCGGTGCTCATCGTCGACTCGGAGCGCGACACCGACCGCGTCGCGCGCTACCTCTCGGGGGGCGCCGTCGACGGGGCCATCATCGTCTCGGCCCGCGCCAACGACCCCGTCGGTCGCGTCGTGGAGCGCCTGCGTCTGCCGGCCGCCTTCGTCGGGCATCCGCCGGGAGCCACCTCTGCGGCCTTCGTCGTCATCGACAACCGCGGGTCGGCGCGCATGATCACCGAACGACTGCTCGAGACCGGGCGGCGACGGGTCGGCATGATCGCTGCGGCCCTCGACCGAGACTCCGGGTCGGAACGCCTCGCCGGTTTCCGCGATGCGCTCGGCGACCGGTTCGACCCCGATCTGGTCGAACCCGTCCCGCTCTACTCGTACTCCTCCGGACGCCAGGCGATGACCGCGCTCTTGAGCCGCCATCCCGACATCGACGGCGTGTTCGCGGCATCCGACGCGGTCGCGGCGGGCGCCGTCGAGGCCCTCCGCGCCGCCGGCAGGGTCGTTCCGACCGACGTCGGCGTCGTCGGCTTCGACGACAGTGCGTGGGCCAGCCGCACGCTGCCGCCCCTGTCGACGGTGCGACAGCCGGCCGAGGAGCTCGGACGCACCGCCGCCGCGCTCGTGCTCGGTCAGCTGCGCGGCGAGAGCGCACCCAGCGAGATCCTGCTGGAGTGCGAGGTCATCTGGCGCGAGTCGGCGTGACCGGCTCGGCGGGGCGGGCCTCGTCCGCCGCCGCCGCGCGCAGCCGCCGCCGGTAGGCCGCGGGCGACTGACCGCACAGGCGCCCGAACCGCTCGTAGAACTGGCTCTGCGAGCGGAAGCCCGCCGCGACGCCGACGTCGGGGACGGACAGGTCGGTCGACAGCAGCAGCGCCTGGGCGTGGGCGACGCGGCACTGGGCGAGGTACTCCCCCATCGTGATGCCTGCCGCCCGGCGGAACAGCGCCATGGCGTACTGGGGGTGGAGGTGGACATGGGAGGCCACGTTGGCCACCGTGAGGTCGTCGGCGGAGTGCGCGGAGAGAAAGGCGATCATGGCGCCGGCATGGCTGGAACGATCGCCCCGCGACCGCTCGGTGGACGGGATGCCGTCGACCGACGCGACGACAGCACCTTCCGGCGCGCGCGACGAGATCACCGCGGTGGCCCATCGCAGCACGACGGCCTCGATCTCCAGCAGAGCGATCCGCCGGGGCAGCGCCTCGAGGTCGCTGTCCGCGCGCAGCTCCTCGCGCCACTGCGCGAAGCGTTCCGCCACAGCGCCTCCCCCGTCTGCGGCCGGCAGCGACAGGACCTCCCCCTGTACCAGCCGCTCGACGACCTCCTGCGGCATGCCCCACGCGAGCGCCCGCGAGAGCGGAATCGTCATCCACGCCTGCCATCCCTCACGCGGTGCGGGGAGGAGCCGGTGGGGCCTTGCGGCCCAGAACAGCGAGATGGACCCCGCGGGCATGATGACCGGCCGCCCGTCGACGAGGTACTCGAGGTCGACGTCGGCGAGATTCACCTCGATGTCGTCGTGGCGGTGAGCGCGCGCCATCGGCTGCAGGTCACCGCGCCAGCAGTCCACACCGAAGGTGGCCCGGTCGACATCGTGAACACTCATGATCCCGGAATTCTTGCACGCAGGAGCGGAAGAAATGCGGAATCCCCGTCTCTACCGTGGATGCCATGACGCTCATCGACATCCCGGCCTCCGTCCCCGCACCGCCCGCACGGAGCTACCACCTCACCCCCGACCAGGTCGCGCAATTCGACCGAGACGGGTATCTCGTACTCAAGAACCGCATCCCCGCCGATCTCCTGCAACGCCTCCAGGACGCTGCGGACGTGTGGATCCGTGAAGGACGCGACATCGGCATCGACGATCCGGCGCGCGCGGACTACCAGTTCGCTCAGCGCGGCGGCGCCTCCCGCCTCTTCCGCATCGACTACCTCCACGGCAAGGACCAGCCGGCATCCCTCGAACTACTCGGCAGCCCGGCCGTCCTCGGTATCGCCGAGAGCCTCGCCGGGGTCGACGCCGTGCCCACCTACGAGTCGCTCGTCTTCAAGGATGCCGGCGACGGCGCACCGATCGACTGGCACCAGGATGCCGTGCACCCGCGGACGCGGCGGATCTTCAACGTCGACGTCTACCTCGACGCGTCGCGCGTCGGCGAGGGCGCCCTGCGGGTCGCGCCCGGCTCGCATCGTGCCCCGGTGGACGTGTGTCAGCTGCAGGAGGAGTACGGCTGGGATGCGCCGGGCGTCGTGCAGGTCGAGCTCGACCCGGGCGACGTCCTGGTCCACGACGTCATGATCGTCCACGGCAGCGAGGCCGTGCAGGGCAACCGCCTGCGCCGGACGATCTACTACGAGTTCCGTTCGGCGGAGCAGATCCTCGCCGAAGGTCCGTGGGATGCCGAATGGATCGACCGCCGACTGCGCCTCCTGCCCGTCGCGCTCCGCGAGCACGCGCGCCGCAATCCCGAGGCCGAGGCGTTCGCGTGGAACGTCCCGGCATCCCTCGCTCCGCAGGTGACCGGCGACGACGAGACGGAGCTGCGGATCGCGCACGGCGTGCACTCGCCGGGCTCGTACTGCAGCGCCGGAAGCGTGCCGTTCTCGGGATGAGGGCGCGTCACGGAATGAAACCGGCCCGCGCGCGTTGACTAGACTCGGAAGCACGATGTGCTCCGGGGTCGGTGAGAATCCGAACCGGCGGTGAGAGTCCGCGAGCCCCCGTTCCGGCGGGGGTTGATCCGGTGGAATTCCGGAACCGACGGTGATGCGACAAGGCGAAAGCCCTGCGCTAGTCCGGATGGGAGGAAGCACATCACGACGCGACGCATGCGCGCATCGTGATGGCGTCGACTGCACCCCGGAGTCCGAACGAAGGACACAGGGATGAGCGCCACCGACACCGAGATCGCCGCGATGCGGCGCGCCCTCGCGCTGGCGACCCACGGACCGCGCGGGATCAATCCGCAGGTCGGCGCCGTCATTCTCTCCCCCGCCGGCGACGTGCTGGCGGAAGGGTGGCATCGCGGCGCGGGCACGGCGCACGCCGAGGTCGACGCGCTGTCGAAGCTGGCACCCGGCGCCGCGCGCGGCGCGACGGCCGTCGTCACCCTCGAGCCCTGCAACCACACCGGCCGCACCGGTCCGTGCGCCGTGGCCCTCATCGAGGCGGGCGTGGCGCGCGTCGTCTACGCGGTCGCCGACCCGGGCGAACGATCCTCCGGCGGCGGCGAGCGCCTGCGCGCTGCCGGGGTCGACGTCGAGTCGGGGCTCCTCGTCGACGAGGGGACGGCGCTGCTCGACTCGTGGCTCACCGTGCAGCGCCTCGGCCGTCCGCACGTGACGGTGAAGTGGGCGCAGTCCCTCGACGGACGCGCGGCGGCGGCCGACGGCACGAGCCAGTGGATCACGGGCCCCGACGCACGGGCCGACGTGCATCGCCGGCGCGCCGACGCGGATGCCATCGTCGTCGGCACCGGCACGCTCTTGGCGGACGACCCGGCTCTGACCGCCCGGCGCCCTGACGGGTCGCTCTACGACGCGCAGCCGAGGCCGGTCGTCATCGGAACGCGCGCCGTTCCGCAGGAGGCCGCCGTGCGCCGGCATCCGAAGCCCTTCATCCAGGACGAGGGCGAAGACCTCCCCGACCTGCTCGACCGCTTGCGCGAGCTCGGCATCCACCGCGTCTTCGTCGAGGGCGGGCCCACCCTCGCCAGTTCGTTTCTCCGCGCGGGCCTCGCCGACGAGGTGCTCGCGTACGTCGGCCCGACGCTCCTCGGCGGCGACCACCTGGCTGTCCGCGACGTCGGCGTCACCACGATCGACCAGCAGCAGCGACTCGACGTGGCATCCGTCGAGCATCTCGGCGACGACCTGCTGATCGTCGCCCACCCCCGCCCCCGCTCCGAGGAGGAGACCCCCTGATGTTCACCGGAATCATCGAAGAGCGCGGCACCGTGACCGCCATCGAGGCGTCGGGCGACGGTGTGCGACTCACCGTGCGCGCACCCCTCGCCGTGTCCGACGCGCAGCGCGGCGACTCGATCTCCGTCAGCGGGGTCTGCCTCACCGTCACCGAGCAGGGCGAGGACTGGTTCACCGCCGACGTCATGAAGCAGACCCTCGACATGTCGTCGCTGGGCGGTTTCGGCGTCGGCACCGAGGTCAACCTCGAGCGCGCCCTCGCCGCGCACACCCGCCTGGGCGGTCACATCGTGCAGGGACACGTCGACGGCACGGGCGACGTGATCGAGGTGCGCCCCGGCGCGCAGTGGCGCGTCATCCGCATCGGCCTGCCCGCCGACCTCGCCCCGCTCGTCGTCGACAAGGGCTCCATCTCCGTGCAGGGCGTGTCCCTCACCGTGTCGGCAGCGAGCGCTCCGGATGCCGGCAGCCACTGGTTCGAGATCTCGCTCATCCCCGAGACACTCGAGAAGACGACCCTCGGCGCACTCGCCCCGGGCGACCGGGTGAACCTCGAGACCGACATCCTGGCGCGCCACGTGCAGCGCCTCCTCGCGTTTTCCACCGCACCCACCGCACTGACCACCGCACCGATCGAAGGAGGCTCCCGATGAGCCTTGCCACCATCCCCGAAGCCCTCGACGCCCTGCGCGCGGGCAAGCCCGTCATCGTCGCCGACGATGAGAACCGCGAGAACGAGGGCGACATCATCCTGTCGGCCGAGCTCGCCACGCCCGAGTGGCTCGCGTGGACCATCCGCTGGTCCAGCGGCTTCCTCTGCGCCCCCATGCCCGCCGACTGGGCCGACCGGCTCGACCTGCCGCCGATGGTGGCGGTCAACGAGGACAGCCGGGGCACCGCGTACACGGTCAGCGTCGACGCCGCCGACCGCGTCTCGACCGGTATCAGCGCCGCCGACCGGTCGCACACCCTCAACGTGCTGGCCGACCCGACGTCGACGCCGTCGTCGGTGATCCGCCCGGGCCACGTCCTGCCGCTGCGCGCCGTCGACGGCGGCGTGCGCGAACGCGCCGGCCACACCGAGGCGGCCGTCGAGCTGATGAAGCTCGCGGGCCTCCAGCCCGTCGGGGCGATCGGCGAGGTCGTCGCGGAGGACGGCAGCATGATGCGCCTGCCCGGCCTCCTCGAGCTCGGCGAGCGCGAGGGCGTGCCGGTCATCACGATCGAGCAGCTCATCGCCCACCTCGACGGCACGAGCGAGGGTCACGCCCCCGCCGACCGTGGTGCGCGGCGGCGCGTGAGCCTGCGCGCAGAGGCGAAGGTACCGACCTCGCACGGGTCCTTCCGCTTCCTCGCATACAAGGACCGCATCACCGGCACCGACCACATCGCGGTCGTCTCCGGTGACCTGTCCGAAGACGCCGCGCTCGTCCGCGTGCACTCCGAGTGTCTCACGGGTGAGGCGTTCGGCTCGCTGAAGTGCGAGTGCGGGCCGCAGTTGGATGCCGCACTCGACGCGATCGAGCAGGACGGCGGCGTCGTCATCTACATGCGCGGGCACGAGGGTCGCGGCATCGGCCTCATCAACAAGCTGCGCGCGTACAGCCTGCAGGAGCGCGGCCTCGACACTGTCGACGCCAACCTCGCCCTGGGTCTCCCCGCCGACGCGCGCGACTACGCCGCCGCCGCCGGCATCCTCGCCGACCTCGGCATCGAGCGGGTGCGCCTGCTGACGAACAACACCGACAAGGTCAACCAGCTGCGCGGACTGGGGCTCGACATCGTCGAGCAGGTCCCGCTGCTGGTGGGTGTCGGCCCGAACAATCATCAGTACCTCGCCACGAAGGCCGAGCGGATGGGGCACATCATCGACGGCGCCGAACTCGACAGCGCCCTGACCGCGTCGGCGCAGCTCGCCGGCGCGAAGGAGGACCACGCATGAGCGGACACGGTGCACCTAAGGTCGACCGCGTCGACGGCACGGGACTGCGTGTCGTCGTGATCGCCGGGAGCTGGCACGACGTCATCACCGACGGACTGATCGCGGGAGCGGAGCGCGTGCTCGACGCCGCCGGCGCATCGTGGCGACTCGTCCGCGTGCCGGGCTCGTTCGAGCTCCCGGTCGCGAGCAAGGTCGCGTTGGATGCCGGGGCCGATGCGGTCGTCGCGCTCGGGGTGATCATCCGCGGCGGCACGCCCCACTTCGAGTACGTGTCGTCGGCCGCCACCGACGGGCTCACGCGGGTCGCCATCGAGACCGGCAAGCCGGTCGGCTTCGGCGTCCTGACGTTGGACGACGAGCAGCAGGGTCTCGATCGCGCGGGTCTTCCCGACTCGAAGGAGGACAAGGGCGCGGAGGCGGCCGACGCCGCGCTGCGCACCGCTCTCCTCCTGCGAGAACTCCGCGGCGCCTGACCCCGCGACCGGCACTCAGCCGGCGGGAACGGTCTCCCACCCGCGGACCTCGTGGAACACGGCCGCCTTCGGGTAGCGACCCGCGGGAGGGGCGACCTCGAAGAGGTCGAGCATCAGGAAGAGCGGATACGACGGCGCCTGCGCGATGGCCCGCACTACGACACCTTCGCAGCCGATGACCGTCTGACCCCCGCCCCAGATCACCGTCCAGGTGTGCCGCCTGCTCGCGTCGACGGGCACGCTCACCGGCGCCATGTCGGTCACGAGCCGCTCGTCGCCGTGCGCTTTGACGCCGGCGCGCGCCTGCGTCGTGGGACCGATCGCCTCCGCATCGATCTCGAAGACGCAGATCTCACCCGCCTCGGTCGGGCCGCGATGCTCGGTGCCCACCAGCCACGCGGCGGTCATGCACCCGAGGTCGCGGCTGGCCGAGACCACGATGTCGATGCGTCCTGCCGCCGGTGCGAAGAGGAGGCGGGCGCCGACGGGCGTGCGCACCGAGAGGCCGTCCGGTCGATGCCGATGCGTGCCGACCGCGGAACCGAGCGGCCCCGAGAAGGCACCCGTCTGCAGGTTCGACACCCGCAGCGGCGCGTCTTCGGTGCGCCAGTCGGGCTGGTCTTCCTCGATGCGCAGCTCGACACCGCGGGGTACGACGCGCAGACGCGCCGCCGACCGTTCGGGGGTGGTCCACTGCGGGAGATAGTGCGGTACCCACCGCTCGGCCGAGATGCCGCCCGAGAAGTCGTCCGCGAGGTCGGGGGTGCGGTCGGGCGGGTCGGGGAGGCGGTCACCGGGCGCGAGCATGACCCCAGTGTGCCGGTAGCGGCGGACATCGCCTGCTGCGTCCGCGGAGACGGTCACCTTCAGTTAGACTGAGGCTATGGAGATCCTGCGTCACGCCGTCGTCCTCGTCCACCTCGTCGGATTCGCCGTGCTGTTCGGCGCCTGGGTCGTCGAGGCCTTCGGTCAGCACCGCATCACTCGCCTCCAGCACTGGGGCCTCGCCATCGCGGGCGTCGCGGGCCTGGCGCTCGCGGCACCGTGGGGCATCGAGTACGACCTCAACTACGCCAAGATCGGCACCAAGCTCGTCGTGCTGCTCGTCATCGGCGCTCTCCTCGGCATCGGCGCGGGACGTCAGCGCAAGTCCGGGAGCGTGCCGCCTGCCGTGTTCTGGGGTATCGGCATCCTCACATTCCTCAACGCCGCCCTTGCGGTGCTCTGGCGCTGACCGCCCGTTCGCAAGGCACCACCGCCCGTCGCGTCCCGCGGCGGGCGGTTCGTCGTGCGGCGGCCCGCCCCTGCGGTGGGCGAAGGTAGGCTTGTTCGTCGTCCGCAGGTGAACCATCACCGGACGTCTCCCCCCCCGCGACGCCGCGCCCCGCGCACCATCCCCGCGCACCGCGCGACCCCGCCCGGTCTGTCCCACGAGGACCACGAACGTCTCCGCAGCGCTGCTTCCCCGCGCCTCTCCTCAGCGCGTCTCTCCAGCGCCTCTCCCCAGGGCTTTCATGTCACACTCCGCTCCCGCGCTCGCACCCGCCAACCCCCGCTCGCGTGTCATCACTGCGAGCCTCATCGGCACGACGATCGAGTTCTACGACTTCTACGTCTACGCGACGGCCGCCGTCCTCGTCTTCCCGATCCTCTTCTTCCCCACCGGCAACGACACCACCGCGCTGCTCCTGTCGTTCAGCGTCTTCGGTGCAGCGATGGTCGCCCGCCCCGTCGGGGCCGTCGTCTTCGGTCACTTCGGCGACCGGTTCGGCCGCAAGGCGACGCTCGTGGCATCCCTCCTGACGATGGGGATCGCGACCTTCCTCATCGGCTTCCTCCCCACGTTCGACCAGATCGGCGTGTGGGCTGCGGTGCTCCTCCTCATCCTGCGGCTGTTCCAGGGCTTCGCACTCGGCGGTGAGTGGTCGGGGGCGGCGCTGGTGGCCACCGAGAACGCGCCGAAGGGCAAGCGCGCCTGGTACGGCACGTTCCCGCAGCTGGGTGCCCCCATCGGGTTCATCATCGCGAACACCGTCTTCCTGCTCATCAACTTCGCCCTCCCCCACCCCGACGGCCCGGCCGTGCGCTCCGAGGCGTTCCTGGAGTGGGGATGGCGCGTGCCGTTCCTCTTCTCGGCGGTGATGGTCATCGTCGGGCTCTGGGTGCGCCTCAAGCTCGTCGAGTCGGAGACGTTCGCCCGCGCGGAGAAGAGCGGTGCGATCCGTCGCTTCCCGCTCGGCGACGTGCTGCGGCGCCACTGGTGGCAGCTCATCCTCGGCACGTTCATCATGCTCGCGACCTACGTGCTCTTCTACCTGATGACGAGCTTCACCCTCGCCTACGGCACGAAGGCGACCACCGAAGGCGCGCAAGCCGCCGCGGATGCCGCCGGCCAGCCGTTCGATGCGACGACCTACGTGGCGGGTCTCGGGTTCGGCTACACCGACTTCGTCATCATGCAGATCATCGGCGTCGTCTTCTTCGGTGTCTTCACCCTGCTGTCCGGGCCGGTCGCCGACAGTATCGGACGGCGTCGCCTGCTCCTGTGGATCACCGCGGGGATCGGGGTCTTCGGGCTGCTCTTCAGCGTCTTCCTGATGCCGCAGCTCGATCCGAAGTTCAGCGGCGCCCTCGTGCAGGCCTTCCTCATCTTCGGGTTCATGCTCATGGGCGCAACCTTCGGGCCGATGGGCGCGCTCCTGCCGGAGCTGTTCCCCACGAACGTCCGCTACACCGGCTCGGCGATCTCGTACAACGTCTCCTCGATCCTCGGTGCCGCGCTCGCGCCGATCGTCGCGACCGCGCTGTGGGCGGCGGCGGGCGGCTCACCGTGGCTGGTCGGCATCTACCTGTCGGGCTCGGCCGTGCTGACCTTCATCGCCCTGTGGCTCTCGAAGGAGACGAAGGACATCGAGTACGAGTCGAACATCGGCGCGCTCTGACGTCATGACGTCGGGGCGGGACGCGAGGCCCCGCGGCATCCGTCATTCCCGTCGCTCGTGTCGCACCGGAAGGATGCGCGCGGGCACGGGCGCCGCGGCGGGGAACGTGCAGCGGAACTCACCCTCGTATCCGAACAGGAACCCGAAGAGCCGGTTGCGCACCTCGAGCCGGATGCGGAAGACCTCCGCCTCGTCGTCGTAGCTCTCGCGCAGTTCGGCGCGACCGCTGAAGAGCAGGGGGAACCGGAACGCGAGGGGCCTTTCGCGGAACCGCTGCGCGCCCGACCGCAGGAGGAGACTGCCGTCGGGCTCGGCCGTCAGCTCGAGGTCGACCGCGAGGTGCTGATGACTGCCGAGGTAGTCGACGATCGTCCCGCTCGCGCTGAGGATCATGGTGGCGTCGAAGCGGCGCGGGGCGCGCGGCATCCGGAACTCGCGGACGAAGGTCACCGTCTCGCGCCCGAACGGGTCGAGGTAGGGGTAGTTGTCGATCCTGAACGGGACGTCGTCGGCGACTTCGGGCACGAGGATGCTGCGGAAGCGGCCGAGCTGGAGGAACGGCACCGTCCACCAGGGGCCGCGTCGGATGCGGTGCATCGTGCCGCGCCCGACGCACGCATAGCCGGCGGCGAGGCCCACCCCGAACCGGCGCTGGAGCATGGGGTGCAGCCGAGCGAAGTCCTCGCCCATCGCGCGCTCGAACATCGAGGTCGTCCCGAGAGCCGGAAGAGGAGCGGATGCCGCGGCGTGGCGCGAGCCGGTGGGCGGGGGCTCGCGTGTCGCGGCAGTCACGGGCGCGCCAACTGTCGCAGCGCGGCGGGCGCGTCGGCCATCGGGCGGCGCGGGGCTCGGCGGTCACATCGTCCCGCGCGCGGTCTGTCGCGACGCCAGCACGCCAGCACGGAGCGCAGCGGCCACCGCTCGGGCGGGGTGCCCGTCTCGGCCCAGATGCGGAGCCGGTCGAAGCTCCACGCCGTCAGCCACCCGATCAGCGGCCGCACGAGCATGTCGGCGACACGCCCCCAGTTCGGCGCGTAGTCGTACCCCGTGGTGAAGACCACCTCGTCGCCGTCCACCTCGTAGCGCCAGTAGCCGCGGCCGTCGCCCAGCGGCGAGCGCCGGTCGTCGGCATCGAAGCGGAGCACCGAAGTTCGCGTGCCGCCGCCCGACTCCCGTTCTCCGACCGTCGTGCCGTTCCCGGAGATCACGAACGGTCCGACCCGGCGTGCGTAGCGGAACCGGATGCCGTCACCCTCCAGCGCACCGACCGGCGTGATCCGACTGAATCGGGCATCCCACCGCGCGTGCTGTCCGGGTTCCTGCGTCAGGTGCCACACACGATCCAGCGACGCGCGGATGCGGATCCGGACATAGACGGGGCGGTGAGCGCGGGCACGGCCGCGTTCCGCGGTGCGCGTCACCACAGCGAACCGAGCAGTCCGGGACCCCACAGCACCGCGATCAGAATCGACGGCACGGTGAGCATGATCGTGCCCCACACCGTCATCGCGCGGAGAAACCTGACACCTCGCTGCTCGACGTGGAACATGCACAGCGATGACAGCGCTGCGGCCGCCGCGATGATCAGCAGCGAGACCGCAGGGAACCCGACCGTCACGGAGACGACGGGGAACAGCAGGACGAGCCCGTACGCTGCGCCTCCCTGCCCCCCGAACATCCCCGGCAGCGCGACGACGGCCGACACGACCACGAGCGACGTGTTGAGGATCGTGAGCACCCGGAACCATCTCTCGCTCCACAAGCCGACGCGGGGGGAGGCGATCTCCGGCGAGGCGGGAACCGCGGGGGCCGCCGGCGTCGCGTCGAGTGGGGTCACCGGGTGGCGGCGGTCTGCGGGGCCGGCGGTCATGCCTGCACCTCGGCGATCAGGTCGAGCAGCTCGCGCAGCGGCTTGCGAAGCACGCGCAGTCGCACGAGGGGCAGCGAGAGCTTCAGCAGCCGCAGACCGCGGTCGAGCAGGCGGCGGGTGCGTTCGCGATCCGGGGAGGTGTCGTACACCCAGAAGAGCGCGAGCAGCAGGTGGCCGAGCAGGAGCGCCGACGGCAAGCCGTGGTCGAATTCCGGCGGAAGCCGGTCGGCGGCACCGGACACGGCGTCGCGGAAGAGTGCGACGACGATGTCGCGGGATTCGGTCGATTCGCCCGACAGCGGGTTGATCGAGGAGCGCGGCGACACCGCGGCGGAGAGAAACTCCGGGGCGAACCGGTGGTACGGCTCCAGTTGCGCGAGGCCGGTGCGGTAGACGATCCCGAGCCGTTCGACCAGGTCGGTGGTCGCTTCGAGCTGCGGCAGGGCCGCGTCGAGGTGGGCCTGCTGCACATCGAGGTACAGCTCCTGCACGAGGTCGTTCTTCGACGCGAAGTGGTAGTTCGTGGTGCCCACCGAGACACCGGCCTCCTCCGCGATGAGCCGGATCGTCGTGTGGTCGTATCCGCGCTCTCGGAACGAACGCAGGGCGACGTCGCGGATGACGGCACGGGTGCGCTCGCTCTTCGGGATGGTGCTGACAGGGGAACTGGACATGTTCAGAACCTATCCCAGTTTCTGAACATGTTCAATAACGGAGAAACACGTCTCCTCCGCCCCGGCTCACGCGCGGGACGTCAGTCGAGGAACAGCGCCCGCAGTCGCTTCGTCGTGAAGACGAGGCCCACCGCGATCATCACCGCGTAGTAGAGGACGTGCCACAGCATCCCCGCACTGAGGATGCCGGTCGTGAGTCCTCGGATGAGCTCGACGCCGTGCCACAGCGGCAACGCCATGACGATCTGCTGGACCCATTCCGGGTACACCGAGATCGGATAGAACGTGGCCGAGAAGAGGAACATCGGCAGCAGCACGAAGTTGATCCAGTCCATGTGCTGGAAGGTCTTCATGTAGCTCGTGATCGCCATGCCGACGCTCGCGAACCCGAAGGCGATGAGGAGCACCGCGGGGATCGCCAGGATCGCGGTCGGCGCCAGGTTCAACCCCAGGATCTGCATGATGATGAGGAACCCCGAGGCGTACAGGAGCCCGCGCAGCAACGCGTAGAGGATCTCGCCGAGCGCCACATCGAGCGGCCCGAGCGAGGTCGACAGCATCCCCTCGTAGAGCTTGCCGTAGTTGAGCTTGAAGAAGACGTTCCACGTGGAGTCGTAGATCGCGCCGTTCATGGCCGAGACGGCCAGCAGCGCGGGAGCGATGAACGCCGCGTAGCTGACCTGCAGCCCCTGCGAGGTCTCGACGTCGCCGACGAGTTGGCCGAGTCCGATCCCCATCGACGCGAGGTAGAACACGGGCTCGAAGAACCCCGACAGCACGACGACCCAGCTCGACGACCGCGCCGCGATGAGGCCGCGCTGCACGACGGCGCCGGGATTGCCGGCCCACAGGGCCCTCACGCCGCCGCGGCGGACGTCGGGTGAGGCGACGGCGGTCATTTGGCGAGCCTCTCGATGAAGACGCGACGGCCCCACAGATAGCCGGCGACGGTGAGGACGACGAGGTAGACGATGTGGACGACGATCATCGCGGCGGAGATGTCGGCGCCGTAGGTGGCGACGCGGCCGAGTTCGGCACCGTGCCACACGGGCGACACCCAGCCGATCCACTGCAGCCAGACCGGCAGCGTCTCGAGCGGATAGAACGTGCCCGAGAACAGGAACATCGGCATGAAGAGGAACCGCTGCACGAGGGCGAACTGCCCCTTGTCGTCTTCGATCGAGCCCGCATAGGCCATGAGCGGCACGCCGAAGGCGAGACCTGCGGCGACACCGGCGACGATCGACAGCCACCCGGTCTCGGGGTGGGGCACGGCGCCGAAGATCCAGATGAAGAGGTAGTACGCGGCGACCGCGACGAACATGCGGGCCGTCGCCCCCGCGATGACGCCGTTCGCGATCTGAGGGCTCGACAGCGACGACGCGTTGAAGCCGTAGAAGTAGCGTCGCCACTTGAAGCCGGCCATGACGGGATACGTCATCTCCTCGGATGCCACGGCGATCGCCGCCGTGATCAGCAGCGCCGGCGCGACGAACACGAGGTAGCCGACCTCGTCGCCGTGGCTGCGCACCGGCACCTGGATGAGGGCGGCCAGTCCGACGGCGAGACCCAGCAGGTACATGATGGGCTGCCCCAGCGCGCCGACGATGATCGTCCAGCCGTACGCGCGCATGGCGCGGACCATGTGCTCGGTGACGTACCAGCTGCCGTAGCGGCGCGGCTTGCGGCCCCACTCGAGCGCCTCCGCGCGGAGCTCGTCGAGCGTGGGATGGGTGGTGGTGCTCATTCGATCAGCGACCGTCCCGTGAGGCGCAGGAAGACGTCTTCCAGGCTCGAGCGACGCACGAGACTCGTGATCGGGTGGAGCCCGGCGGTCGTGACGCGCTCCAGGGCGGCCTCACCGTCGTGCGCGTAGATGAGGATGCGGTCGGGCAGCACTTCGACGCGGTCGCCGATGCCCTGCAGCTGCGTCGCGACCTGCTCGTTGCGGTCGGAGCCGAAGCGCACCTCGAGCACCTCCCTGCTGGAGTGCTCGCGGATGAGGGATGCCGGTGTGCCCTCGGCCATGATGCGCCCCTTGTCCACGACGATCAGCCGGTCGCACAGCTGCTCGGCCTCGTCCATGTAGTGCGTCGTGAGCACGAGGGTCGTGCCCCGTTCCTTCAAGCGGAAGAGGCGATCCCACAGCACGTGGCGGGCCTGGGGGTCGAGTCCGGTCGTCGGCTCGTCCAGCAGGAGGATGCGCGGGTCGTTGATGAGCCCCCGGGCGATCGTCAGTCGACGCTTCATGCCACCCGAGAGCTGGTCGACCTTGTTCTTGGCCTTGTCCTCGAGCTGCGCGAAGGCGAGCAGCTCGTCGGCCTTCTCGTGGCAGACCTTGCCCGGAAGCCCGAAGTAGCGTCCGTAGATGTAGAGGTTCTCGCGCGCGTTGAGTTCGCCGTCGAGGTTGTCCTGCTGCGGGACGACCCCCAGACGCGACCGGATCTCAGGACCATACCGGTCGGGGTCGAGTCCGAGGATCTCGAGTTCGCCCGCCGTGCGGGTCGACACGGCGCCGATCATCTTCATCGTCGTCGACTTGCCCGCACCGTTGGGGCCGAGGAGTCCGAACGATTCGCCCGGGGCGACCTCGAAGCTGAGACCGTCGACGGCGACGAAATCGGGCTTGCCCTTCACCTTGTAGGACTTCACGAGGTTCTGCGCGGAGATGACTGCTTCTGGCACCGGACCACACTATCCCGCAGCTCCGACACCCTCCGCGCAGGGGCCCGGTGCCCACCCACAGGAACAAGGAGGAAGATGGGAGCAGGGCAGCGTCGCCCCGGCACACCCGAAACTCCCTCCGAGGACGCACCTCCATGTCAACACCCGCGCGCGGCCTCCGCCGCCCGTCGAAGGACGACGGCCCCCGGGCTAGCCTCCGCCAACTCCTCCCCTTCCTGCTCGAGCACACCCGCGTGCTCGTCTTCGTCGGCCTGCTCAGCATCGTGGGCGCGGTGGTGACCCTCGCCCAGCCCCTCCTGGTGGGACAGGTGATCGAGCGGGTGCAATCCGGGGAGGCCCTCGGCATCCTGGTCTGGGTCATCGTGGGACTCGTCGTGGTCGCCTCCCTCGTCGCGGGCTACCAGCACTACCTGCTGCAGCGCACCGGCACCGCCGTCGTCTACTCGAGCCGCCGCCAGTTGATCGCCCGCATCCTGCGGCTCCCGATCGCAGAGTTCGATGCCCGCCGCACGGGCGACCTCGTCTCCCGGGTGGGCACCGACACGACCCTCCTGTACGCGGTCCTGACGCAAGGACTCGCGGATGCCGTAGGCAACGCGCTCATCTTCCTCGGCGCGATCGTGGCGATGGCGTTCATCGACCCGATCCTCCTGGTGGCCATCGTCGCGGTGCTCGGTGCCGCGATCACCGCGGTCGTCGTGCTGAGCGGCCGCATCCGCACCGCCACGCGGCAGCAGCAGGAGAAGGTGGGCGAGCTGGCCTCGGGCGTGGAGCGGGCGGTCGGATCGATCCGCACCATCCGCGCCGCCGGCGCGACGAGCCGCGAGGCCGACGAGGTCACGGCCCGCGCCACCGAGGTCTACGGCGTGGGCGTGCGCATCGCGAAGGTGTCGGCGCTCGTCGTGCCCGTCGCCGGCATCGCGCTGCAGGCCTCGCTCCTCGTCGTCCTGGGGTTCGGCGGCTTCCGGGTGGCCGACGGGTCGATCACGATCGCCCAGCTCGTCACGTTCGTGATGTTCCTCTTCCTTCTCATCGGACCCCTGGGCACCCTCTTCGGGGCGATCACGTCGGTCAATCAGGCGCTCGGCGCACTCGGTCGCATCCAGGAAGTGCTCGATCTGCCGCTGGAGACCGACGGCGACGAGCGCGTCGCGCGCGCCATCTCCGTCGACACGGGCCTCGTCGGTACCGCGACGGGGGTGGATGCCGTCCCCGCGATCGAGTTCCGCGAGGTGCACTTCGCCTACCCGGCGGCAGTCGTGGCGGCGCGCCGGTCGGCCGAGACGGCCGCCCGCGCCGCGCTCTCCGACGCCCGCGTCGACCCGGCGTCGGTGGAGGTGGCGCCCGCAGGCGACGGCGAGGTGCTGCGGGGTGTGTCGTTCGCCGTCCCGCGCGGTTCGCGCGTCGCACTCGTCGGCCCCTCGGGCGCGGGGAAGTCCACGACCCTCGCGCTCATCGAGCGGTTCTACGACCCGACCGCCGGAGCGATCCTGCTCGACGGCGTGGACGTCCGCGGCATCGACCGCGACCGTCTGCGCGCACAGCTCGGATACGTCGAACAGGATGCGCCGACCCTCGCGGGAACGATCGCCGACAACCTGCGCCTGGGCGCACCGTCGGCGACCGACGCCGAGTGCGAGGCAGTGCTGCGCGCCGTCAATCTTGGCGGGGTGCTCGAACGCGACCCGCTGGGTCTCGACGCACCCGTCGGGGAGGCGGGCGTCATGCTCTCCGGCGGCGAGCGCCAGCGTCTCGCGATCGCCCGCGCACTGCTGGCCGCTCCCCCGATCTTGCTCCTGGACGAATCCACCTCGTCGCTGGACGGACTGAACGAGCAGCGGATGCGAGAGGCGATCGATGCCGTGGCCACGGGCCGCACGCTCGTCGTCATCGCTCACCGCCTGTCCACGGTCGTCGACAGCGATCTCATCGTCGTCCTCGACGGCGGCAGCGTCGTCGGACAGGGTACGCACGCGGAGCTCGTGGCATCCGTCCCGCTCTACCGCGACCTGGCCGCCCACCAGCTCCTCACCTGATCCGAGGGCTCGAGCCCGCCCCCGGACGCACGAACGCGGGGACGCGCGAACGCGGCGCACCCCCAGGGGGATGCGCCGCGTCCGGACGGATCACTTGCCGTCGAGGGCGTCCTTGGCGTCCTTCGCCGCGTCCTTGACGTCGGCGGCGGCACCCTTGGCGTGCGCCTTCACCTGGTCGGCCTTGCCCTCGGCAACGAGCTTGTCGTTGTCGGTCAGGTTGCCGACCGCTTCCTTCGCCTTGCCGGCGAGGTTCTCGGCGGTGTTCTTGATGTCGTCTGCGAGGCCCATGAGGCGCTCCTTTCGTTGTCGTTCTCTGGTTGATCCCACCCGGCGGGGTGGGAGGTCGGAGGGGGTCAGTCGACCCTGCGGTCGTGGGCGAGCACGGTGCGCACGCCCGTCGTGAGGTGCGCGACGACGGGAAGGGCCTCGCCCATGGCCCGATCGAGGTCCGCGAGTGCGGCGCGGACATCCGCAGCCGCCTGCACGACATCGGCTCGCGGACGCAGCTGGAGGCGCAGCAGGAGCACCCGCTCACCCCGGCGCCGGTGGGTCGAGGCGTGGACGCCCACGATGTCGGGCGCGGCCCGGAGCGCGTCGCGCACGAGGTCTTCGACCACCCCGGTCGTGATGTGGAGCCCCGGCTGCTCCACGGCGTGACGGGTACGACCGCGACCGCGGCGGGCGACCCACACGAGCGCCAGCAGGATGACGATCGCCAACACGGCGGCGACGATCCAGGCGGCGACGACGGGAGCCAGTCCCGCGGATGCCGCGGCGTTCCGGATGCCGTCGGCGAGAGCCCACGGCGTGCCACCGGCCAGGGGCCACGCCGCCACGAGGGCGACGGCGAGACCGACGACACCGAGGACGGTCAGCACCGCGCGGTTGCCGAAGCGGCTGGCTGCGTTCATGACAGCACCCCGCCTTCAGCCACCCGCACCCGCACGCGCGGGACGGGCACAGGCCCGAGAGCCGCCACGGCATCCGCTGCCCGGCGCTCGACGGCGGCGGCGTCGACGGGGAATCCCGACGACGGCACGACCTCGATGGCGGCCTGGCGGCGGGAGACGCGGGTGCCCACCTGCGACGGCGAGACAGCGGCCGTGCCGGCCGCGTCGCGCGACAGGGCTCCCGCAAGCACACCGTCGTCGACGACGATCGGCGCGCGGTCGTCCCAGACGATCCGGCGTCCGGTGCGTCCGGGCGACAGCGCACCCCACAGGCACACGAGGCCGAAGACCGCACCGGCGGCTCCCGCGAGAAGGCCCGCGGTCGACCCGGATGCCAGCACCTCGAGCATCGTGAGCGGGCTGGCGACGAAGGCCGGCAGACCCAGCGCGAAGCGCACCGCTTCGACCGCGATCCACGCGGCCGCGGCGGAGGCCACGACGACGGCCACGGCTGCCCACACGCTGCGCGAGCGCCGCAGCAGGCGACGTGCCGAACGCGTTGCGGTGATGGTCATGTCGTTCTCCTTCCGGTGTCGATCGAACGGTGGATGCCGAGGGTCACGTCGGCCACGGTGGCTCCCGTGAGGTCGTGGAGGCGCTGCGCCGTCTCGCGGCGTGCCCGCTCGGCACGGGCGAGGATGGGCTCGTCTCCGCGGCTGATCGCCGAGGAGATCTCCGCGTGGAGCCGACCCCGGTCGTCACGCACTTTCGCGGAGGCGTCGCCCCGGCCGACGCCGAGGGCATCGGCCGCCGCTGCCGCCGCGATCCGCTCGTACGCCCGGGCCGCGATGACGACCCGGCCGCCGATGATCGGGCTCGCCACGATCAGCCCACTCGCCGGCCGCGCGCCGCGTCCACGGCGGCGCGGAGGTCGACCGAGCCCGAGAGGACGGCGCCGACGAGGGCGCCGACGGCGGCGAGGGCGGCGACGAGGACCATGCCCCAGAACCCGAAGGCGAGGGCGGCGAACGCCAGGACGGCGCCCGCCACCGCTCCCCAGACCGCGGTCGTCACTGGACCCGCTCCTCGGGCTGGTCGTCACCGGGGATGTGCACGTCGACGACGGTGACGTTGATCTCGGCGACCTCCATGCCGGCGAGCTGCGTGATGGCGTCCGCGACGGCGGCGCGCACGTCGGAGGCGACGCGCTGCAGCTGCTCGGGGTACTCGGCGACGATCGTGATGTCGGCAGCGACCTGGGTCTCGCCGACCTCCACGCTCACGCCCTGACCGAGGTCCTTCGCGCCGACGGCCTCGCGCAGGCTGCCGATCACACGCGCGGCGCCACCGCCGAGAGCGTGCACGCCGGGCACGGAGGATGCCGCGATGCCGGCGATCTTCGCGATGACCGGGTCGACGATGACGGTCTTGCCGCCACCGGAGGTGACGACGGTACCGGCGGTGGGCGTCGAGTCGGTGGAGACGGCGCCACGGGGGGTGGAGTTGGTGGTAGCCATGGTTCTTGCCTTTCTGTCGGCCCCGGTCTGGGGCGTTCATGGGTTAGACGTATCGGGCAGCCCGAACGTCACGGTCGACTTCCTGGCAGTTCGCTGAGCGCCTCCATCCCCTGAGCGCCTCCGCCCCTTCGTGCCCATCGCACTAGTTCGCTGGGCGGCCGCGCGCAAGGGGGCGACGCATACTCGCTCCGGGACGGCGCCGTGTGGCAGGGTCGAGGTCAGCGGCTCCGGTGCCGCGTCACGAGGGGGAACGTGGAGCGTCTGCTTTCGGTGGAGGACGGCATCCTCGCCCAGCGCGCCGCCGACGGCGACGAGCGGGCGTTCGCCGTGCTGGTGCGTCGTCACGGCCCCTACCTCGTGGCATTCGCGACGCGGCTGCTCGGCTCCCGCGCCGACGCCGACGACTGCGTGCAGGAAGCGCTGATCGTGGCCTGGCGCCGACTTCCCGAGCTCACCGACCCGGATCGGGTGCGCGCGTGGTTCTCGACGATCGTGGCGCGCAAGGCGACCGACCGCATGCGCGCGCGTCGCCCGGCCGTGCCGATCGAGGATGCCGACCCCGTCGCGGTCGGGCCGAGCCCCGACGAGGCGGCGCTCACGACCTCGCAGCTCGACACGCTGCGGAAGGTCCTCGACGAGCTGCCGCCGGAGCAGCGGACCGCCTGGCTCCTCCGGGAGGTCAGCGGGTACAGCTACGACGAGATCGCCCGCGAGCTGGGGATCTCGGCGACCGCGGTGCGCGGACGGCTCTCACGGGCGCGTGCCACCGTGTGGGAACGAATGCAGGAGTGGAGGTGACGGAGATGGCGACCGACAGTATCGGCGAGTCGGGCTACACGCTCGAAGAACTCGGGGCGTATCACGACCGCGGCAGGCAGCCCGCGATCCCCGCGATCGACGGAGACGCGCAGTGCCGGGCCGTTCTGGACTCGATGGACCGGCTCGGAGCGCTCTCGCGCACCTTGGTGGAGGCCGACGCGGAGATCGAGCTCGAGGAGTCCTGGTTCGAGCAGATCATCGGCGAGGTGGCTCGCGAGTCGCGCGCCGGTCGCGATCTGCCGCTCGCCTCCGACGGCGACATCACGGTCGTCGTGACGGAGGGCGCCCTGCGCGGATTGATCCGGGATGCCGGTGACGGCGTCGACGGCATCCTCGTGGAACGTGTCGACGTCGATGTGAACGATGCGGTCGTGGACGTCGCGCTCACGATCAGCGCGCTGCACGGCACCCCGCTTCCCGAGGTCGCCGGTCGGGTACGGGATGCCGTGCGCTCCGCGATCGCATCGAGCGCGTCCTGGCAGGCGGGCACGATCGACGTCACGATCGACTCCCTGCGCACCCGGGAGGGCGAGCGATGAGCGCCGACACCGCCGAGCTCGCCGCGCGCATCGACGCGGCCGTCCGCGACGTCCCGGGCGTATCCGAGCTGTACTTCGCCGCCCCGCTGCCCGCCCGTCTCTGGCGTGTCGCCGTCGATCGGGCCGAGACGTTCTCGACCTTGTCCGCCGGCGACGAAGGGTACGAGGCGACCGTCAGCATCGGCGTGGCGCACGACCGGGCCGACGCGGTCGCCCACGTCGTCGCGGCGCGGGTGCGCGACGTGCTCGGCGACCCCGCCGCCCGCGTGACGGTGAGGGTGAGCCGGATCAGCCCTGCCGAGCGAGCTTGAGGCGGTAGCGGAGGGCGGACAGCTCGGCGTAGAGCGCGGCGGGCACCTTGCCGCCGAAGGTCGAGAAGAACTCCTCCGTGAGGTCGGCCTCCTGGAGCCACAGCGCCGGGTCGACGTCGAAGAGCTCGTCGAGGTCGGCGTCGGTCACGTCGATCCCGTCGACATCGAGGTCCTCGATGATCGGCAGGCGGCCGATGGGGCTCTCCTGGGCACCCACCGAACCGTCGATGCGACGCACGATCCACTCGATGACGCGGGAGTTGTCACCGAACCCGGGCCAGAGGAACCGGCCGTCGGCGCCCTTGCGGAACCAGTTCACCTGGAAGATCCGCGGAGCACGGTCGAACCGCAGCGCCTGACCGACCTGCAGCCAGTGGCCGAAGTAGTCCGCCATGTTGTAGCCGCAGAACGGCAGCATCGCGAAGGGATCGCGGCGCAGCTCGCCGACGGTGCCCTCGGCGGCAGCAGTGCGCTCCGACGAGACGTTCGCGCCGAGGAAGACGCCGTGCGTCCAGTCGGTCGCCTCCAGCACGAGCGGCACGTTCGTCGCGCGGCGGCCGCCGAAGAGGATGGCGTCGATGGGCACGCCCTCCGCGGCATCCCAGTCCGACGCGATCTGCGGGCACTGGCCCGCGCTCACGGTGAAGCGGGAGTTGGGGTGGGCGGCCGGACGACCGGATGCCGGGGTCCACGGCTTGCCCTCCCAGTCGGTGAGCTCGGCGGGCACCTCGTCGGTGAGGCCCTCCCACCACACGTCGCCGTCGGGGCGGAGCGCGACGTTCGTGAAGATCGTGTTGCCCCACAGCGTCTCGACGGCGGTCACGTTCGTCGATGCGCCGGTTCCGGGCGCGACGCCGAAGAAGCCCGCCTCCGGGTTGATCGCCCAGAGCCGTCCGTCCTCACCGGGACGCAGCCACGCGATGTCGTCACCGAGCGTCTCGACGCGCCAGCCGGGGATGGTCGGCCGCAGCATCGCGAGGTTCGTCTTGCCGCACGCCGACGGGAAGGCCGCCGCCAGGTGGTAGGCGCGACCCTCCGGGCTGATGACGCGGATGAGGAGCATGTGCTCGGCGAGCCAGCCCTCGTCGCGCCCGATCACCGAGGCGATGCGCAGCGCGAAGCACTTCTTGGCCAGGATCGCGTTGCCGCCGTACCCCGATCCGAACGACCACACCTCGAGCGTCTCGGGGAAGTGGACGATGTACTTCTCGTCGTTGCAGGGCCACGCGGCATCCTGCTCCCCCGGAGCGAGCGGGGCGCCCACCGAGTGCACGGTCTTGACCCACGGCTTGCCCGCCGCGATCTGCTCGAGCACCGCCGTGCCGACGCGCGTCATGATGCCGATGGAGGTGACGGCGTAGGCCGAGTCGGTGACCTGCACGCCGATGTGGGAGAGCGGCCCGCCGACCGCGCCCATCGAGAAGGGCACGACGTACATCGTGCGACCGCGCATGGAGCCCGCGAACAGGGGCGTGATCGTGGCGCGGATCTCGTCGGGGGCGACCCAGTTGTTCGTGGGGCCGGCGTCCTCCTCGCGCTCGGAGGCGATGAAGGTGCGGCCCTCGGTGCGGGCGACGTCGCTCGGGTGCGAGCGGGCGAGGTAGGAGCCGGGACGCCACTCGGGGTTCAGCTTGATGAGCTTCCCCTCCGCTACCTGCTGGCGCAGCAGCGCGTCGTTCTCGGCGCGCGAACCGTCGACCCAGTGGATGCGGTCGGGCTGCGTGAGCGCCGCGATCTCGTCGACCCACGCGCGCAGTTCGTCGAGGCCCTCCCCCGCGATGCGAGGAGCGTGACCGTAGGCGCGCGCCGTCTCCGCGGGCGGTGCGGCAACCGGGCGGGTGAAGATGTCGGCGAGGGCCATGTCGATCTCCTTCGATGTCGTGAGGGTTCGTTCCCTGCGTCCACTCTCGCTCGCACTTGCGCATACTTTCCGGCCAGGATGCCGTCAAGAAATTCGATTCTTTCGATATGCTCAAGGAATGCCGCCCACCGCGCTCGAACTGTCGACCCTCGGCCACCGCATCCGTCACCAGCGCGTCGCGCACGGGTACACGCTCGACGAACTCGGCGCGATCGTCGGCGTGGCCGGCAGTCAGCTGAGCCTCATCGAGAACGGCAAGCGCGAACCCAAGCTGTCGCTCTTGCAGGCCATCGCCTCGGCCACCGGCACCGACGTGACCGATCTGCTCTCCACCGAGCCCCCCAACCGGCGCGCGGCCCTCGAACTCGAACTCGAGCGGGCGCAGACCAGTCCCGTCTTCCGCCGCCTCGGCATCCCTCCCCTCCGCGTCACCCGGACGATGACCGACGAGACGATCGAGTCGGTGCTCGCCCTGCACCGCGAACTGCACCGCCGCGAGCGCGAGGCCATCGCGACGCCCGAGGAGGCGCGCCGCGCCAACACCGAACTCCGCCTGCGGATGCGGGAGCGGGGCAACTACCTGGGCGACATCGAGAAGCTGGCCGAGAAGCAGCTCAAGTCGGCGGGCCACGTGTCGGGGGCGCTCACGCACCGGACGGTGAGCATCATGGCCGAGCAGCTGGGCTTCGAGCTGATCTACGCGAACGACCTGCCCCACTCGGCACGCTCGGTCACCGACCTCGAGAACGGACGCATCTACCTGCCGCCGGCCTCGATCCCCGGCGGGCACGGCCTGCGATCCATGGCGCTGCAGGCGATGGCCCACCGCCTCCTCGGCCACACCCCTCCCACCGACTACGCCGACTTCCTGCAGCAGCGGCTCGAGATCAACTACTACGCGGCGTGCTGCCTCATGCCCGAGACGGCGTCGGTCGCCTTCCTCGCGCAGGCCAAGAAGGATCGCAACCTCGCCGTCGAAGACTTCCGCGACGCATTCGGCGTCACCCACGAAGCGGCGGGGATGCGGCTCACGAACCTGCTGACGGAGCACTTCGGCATCCGTCTGCACTTCCTCCGCGTCGACGGCTCGGGCGCCATCAGCCGCGTGTACGAGAACGACGAGCTGCCGCTGCCGATGGATGTCACCGGTTCGGTGGAGGGGCAGATCGTGTGCCGCAAGTTCGCGGCGAGATCCTCGTTCGGCGAGCAGAACCGCACCACGGAGCAGTACCAGTACACCGACACCCCGGCGGGCACGTTCTGGTGCTCCAGCCAGACGGGCAGCACCTCCGACGGCGAGTTCTCGATCACCGTGGGCGTGCCGTTCGACGACGCGCGGTGGTTCCGCGGACGCGAGACGCAGAAGCGCGCGGTGTCGACCTGCCCCGACGAGAGCTGCTGCCGCCGGCCCGACGCCGACCTGACGCAACGCTGGCAGGGCAAGGCGTGGCCGAGCGCCCGCGTGCACATGCAGATGTTTTCGCCGCTCCCCCGCGGCGCCTTCCCCGGTGTCGACGACGGCGAGGTGTACGCCTTCCTCGATCGTCACGCGCAGGGCTGACCACGAGGCGGAGGCGGATGCCACGGCGATGCGAATGCCACGGCGACGCGAATGCCACGACGAAGCGGCAATTTGACGGGCAATCTCGCTGATCAGGACCTCGTCCGACACTCATTCATGAGTTGTTCTTCTACGCTCTCTCCCGGAGGTGGGGGCGAGTGGACGATGTGTCGATCGACGACGCCGCGCTGCGGAGCGCGACCGCACGACTGCTGGGGGCTGCGCGGACGGTCCTCGAGGCGGGCCGGCTCGCGCCCGTCGACCCCGGCGCCGTCGCGTCGCCCGAGGTCGTCGCGCCGCTGACGGAGGTCACCGGCGAGCAGCACGAGCGGGCCGCCCACATCGCCCATGTGCTGGAGACGAGCGGACGGATGCCGGGGCGCGCCGTCGCCGTGTTCGGCGCTCTCGACGGAGCGATGGCGAGGCCCTCGTGACCGACCCGCGCCTCGATCCCGGCGCGGGCGATCCGGGCGCGCTGCGGGCGTGGGCCGAGGACCGCCATGCGCGTGCGGAACGGCTGGCGCGCACCTCGACCGATGTGGTCGATGCCATCGCCACGGCCTCGGGGGCGGCCTGGACGGGCGCCGCACATGACGCGTTCGTCCGTGAGATCGATACGGCGCTCCCCGAGTTGGACGTGCTGATCGACAGCTTCCGAGCCACCGGCGACGTGCTCGCGCCCTACGCCGACATCATCGACGGGATCAAAGACGAGCAGCATGCGCTCACCCGCCACCGCGCGCGGCTGATCGACGAGCGCGACGACGCGGTGCTGCGGTGGCGGAGCGCCACGGCAGAACTGCATGCTCCGGAGGTCGCGTTCACGGATGCCGCGGAGCGAACCGAGCGGCTACACGCCGAACTGCGCACCCTCGACCGCGAACTCGAAGCAGTCGAGGAGCGGTGGGACGCGTTGGTCGTGCGGAGGCGGCGCGCGGATGCCGATTGCGCCGCCGCCCTCCAGTCCCGCGATGTGCGAGGCGCCCTGTTCGCGGCGCTGCGCGACGGCGGCGATGCCCGCAGCCCCCGGGGGCTCCTTCGACTGCTCGGCACGCTCTCGGCATCCGACCTGCGCGCGCTGGCGGCCGCGCACCCCGACCTCTGCGATCAGCTCCTGGGACTGCCGCCCACGGAGGTCGCCGCCTGGTGGGCGGGCCTGGCGGGCGACCCGGATCAGCAGGCGCGCCTCATCGAGCACCTTCCCGTCGTGATCGGCGCGCTCGGCGGACTCCCGGCGGCGGTGCGGATCGCCGCGAACCGCTTCTTCGCGATCGCGTACGCCGCCTTCCGGCGCCGGCAGCGCCGCGAAGCGACACATCGGTGGGACCGCCCGCAGGGGCGGGTGCCCCACATGCCACCGGCCCCGGTGGACGCGCCGCGCCTCGCCGACGATCGGGAGCTCGACTACCTCGACCGCGTGGGCCGTGGCGAGGTGCAGCTCTACCTCTACCGCCCCGACCAGGAGCACATCATCGAGGTGTTCGGCGACCCCGACACGGCCGATGTGCTGCTCACCTTCATGCCGGGCACCAACACGACCATGGACTCGTTCTACAGCTCGACACGGCGCGAGGGGATCACGGCGTTGACGCGCTGGCAGGTGGAGAACCCGCCGACCAACGTGTCGGTTTCGGGTCTCGTCGTCAAGCAGGGCGACTTCCCTCAACTCGACGATTGGTGGTCGCGAGGGCCGCATCACAACTGGTTCGCCCGCCCGTTGGGCCGGGCGTATGCGAATCTCACCGCAGAACTCGACGTGGTCACCGGCGGTAAGCCGATCGTCAGCAGCGAGCATTCCTTCGGATCTGCCCCGGCGGGCGAGGCGGAGCAGAGGGGCGCGCACTTCGCGGCGCGGTACACGCTGGCCGGGATCGGGATGACAGCGGGCTGGGAGCCGCGGGATGGCACGCGGTACTTCGCCGCCCAGGGTCCGGCCGACATCAACCGGCATCTCGACGATCACGAGGCTCTCGGGTTCGGCTACGACGTCACGCCGACCGCACAGTCGGGCTTCACCGAGATCGACACCGGCCTACCCGAGGCGGGATGGATCGGCCCGCTCTCCGTCATCTCCCCGCCGGCCGCCACTTTCGCGGGCATCTCCATCGGGGTCGACCAGCACAACAAGATTCTCGTGGCGGATCTGGCGGCGAACGGACCGGTGATGTGGTCGCTGCGGCAAACGCTCAAGGAGGCTGCCGAATGAACCGGATGGGAAGGCGCGCGGCGGCCGCGACTACGGCCGGCGTCTGCGCCCTGCTCGTCGGATGCTCCCCGCTGCCGTCGTTCGACCAACTCGAATGGGAGAGCCGGGCAGCGGCCCAGGCGATCGCCGACCACCTTCCGCCCGGTACGGAGGTCGAGGACCGGTCGACAGGAGAGGAAGGCCCGTGCGGCAGGGGCACGGCGTCGTACACACAGCACTGGGTGAGCTACCCCGAGCCGCCCTTCGACGGCGAAGAGTTCATCGCGACGCTCGTTCGCGAGCTGCCCGACGAGTTCGACGTGTTCGAGACCGGAGTAACGATGTCCGACCCAAACCTCTCCTTGAGCTACAGGGGGATGACGATCGGCGTCATCGTCGAGGACGACCAGGGTGAGCCCATCGTGGACATCCTGGCCATCTCGCGCTGCGGCCTGCCGCCGGAGGACGAATGACATTCACGCATCTGCGCTTTGCACTGCTCACCGTCGCCGCGGCATCCCTGCTCGTCGGATGCTCCCCGCTGCCGTCGTTCGACCAGCTCCGGACGGAGACTCGATCGGCGGTGCAAGCAATCGCTGACCACCTTCCACCCGGCACAAGGATCACAGACCGGTCGACGGGAAAGGAAGGGCCATGCCGCCGAGGCACCGCCTCGTACACGGAGCACTGGGCCGCCTACCCCGACCCACCCTTCGACGGCGAGCAGTTCATCGCGACCCTTACGCGCGAACTGCCCGACGAGTTCGTCGTCGTCGACACCGGCGTCCCCGTCTCCGACCCCAACCTCGCCATTGACTACCGGGGAATGACGATGAGCGTCTACGTCGACGCGGACCAGCGAGACGAACCCGTCGTCGACATCTTCGCCATCTCGCGCTGCGGCTCACCCCCGACGGAGTGACGCCTCTACTCGCCAACCCCTATCCCATCCTCACCAAGGAGCACCATGACCACGCCACCCCCGCCAGCCCCGAGGCCCGCCGGCTCACGGCCAGCACCCGCCGGCACGCCTGTTCCCCCACCGCCGCGCTCTGCCTACCTGCGGAGGGTGCAGATCCTCGCCATCATCAACTCGGTGTGGGTCGTGCTCGGCGTCGCGCTGCTGTCGACCGGCACCAATGCCGTCTTCCTCGGGTACCTCCTCCTGCCGCAGGCGGTGGTGGTCTCGGGCGTGCCGTGGCTCACCGGACTGATCAGCGCGGCCGCGGTGCTGGCATCGATCGTGTACGCCGCCGTCCGTCGCCGCAGCCCGCACGGGGTGCCGTTCGAGTTCTTCGCCGCCGGCACCTTCATCCTCACCGCCTCCCTGATCGCGGGGCCCCTCTTCCTCCTCACCATGCCCCTTCTGAGCTGACCCTCCTCCTCCCAGGGGTTGGAATCGACGCGGTCCGCGGTGTACGCTCTCGCGAGTGAGGTTCGCCTAACCTAAGGTGACAAACCGAAGGCTGCAACGGGGCAGCAGGCACCGGCCTCGCATCCGCCACACCCCGAAGAGACCCCGTGCTCGCCACCTTCCTCATCGGCCTCCGCGAAGGCCTCGAAGCCGCGCTCGTCGTCGGCATCCTGGTCGCCTACCTCACCCGCGTCGGTCGCCGCGACGTGCTGCCCCGACTCTGGACGGGCATCGGCCTCGCGGTCGCGCTGGCACTCGGCATCGGCGCGGTGCTCACCTTCGGCTCCTATGCACTCACCTTCGAGGCGCAGGAACTCATCGGCGGACTCCTGTCGTTGCTCGCGGTGGGCATGGTCACCTGGATGATCTTCTGGATGCAGCGCACGGCGCGCACCCTGAAGTCCAGCCTCGAAGGCGAGATCGATCGCGCGCTCGCCACCGACGGGCTGGGCCCCCGCGGCGGAGGCTCCGCGGGACGCGCAGCGACCCGGGGCGTGACGTGGGCATGGGGCATCGTCGTCATCGGTTTCGTGTCCGTCGCCCGCGAGGGCATCGAGACGACCCTGCTGCTGTGGTCGATGGTGCAGTCGTTCGGCGACGCCCCTTCCGCCCTCGTCGGCGCCCTGCTCGGGCTCGCCGCCGCCGTGCTCCTCGGCTGGCTGCTCGCCCGCGGCATGCTGCGCCTCGACCTCCGCGTCTTCTTCGCGTGGACCGGCGCGTTCCTCGTGATCGTCGCCGCGGGCGTGCTCGCGTACGCGATACACGACCTGCAGGAAGCCGGCGCCCTTCCGGGGCCGTTCTCCGCGACCGCTCCCCTCGACCCCGCCACCGGCGCGGTCGCCGTGGGCCTCAGTGGATTCCCCTTCGGCTGGGCGTTCGACGTGAGCGCGTCGGTCGCCCCCGGCGGCCCGCTCGCCGCGGTGCTGCAGGCGACCGTGGGCTTCATGCCGCTGATGACCTGGCTGCAGGTGATCGCGTGGACGTTGTACGTCGCCATCGTCGGCACGTTCTTCGTCCGCGGTCTCCGTCGCCGTCGCCCCGCTTCCCCGCAAGCAGCCTCGACGGATGCCGGCGCCACCGCCACGGCATCCCTCTCCCCGTCCCGTGCACAGCAAGGAGCATCATGACCCGCCTCGTCACCGCCCAGCCCCTCGCGGTCCTCGCCGTCGCCGGCGTGACTGCGCTCGCCCTCGCCGGCTGCGTCGCCAAGGCCGACGTCGCCGCGAGCGACGCGCTGACCGTCACCTCCACCGACACGTCCTGCGAGGTGTCCACGGGAACGGCCACGAGCGGGACGCTGACCTTCCAGGTGGCGAACGACAGCTCGCAGGTGAGCGAGTTCTACCTGCTGGCCGATGACGGCCTGCGGATCGTCGGCGAGGTCGAGAACATCGCGCCCGGCGCGTCGCGCACGCTCACCGTCGTCGCGCAGCCCGGCGAGTACTTCACTCTCTGCAAGCCGGGCATGGTCGGCGAGGGCGTCGGCCGGGCCGGCTTCACGGTCTCGGGCGACGCGGTCGCCGCCACGGGTGACGACGCCGAGCAGAAGCAGCGGGCCGTCGACCTCTACGCCGCGTTCGTCAAGGACCAGGTCGAGCAGCTCGTGCCGGCGGTCGACGAGTTCGTCGCGGCCTACGAGTCGGGCGACGATGAGACCGCGCGGACGCAGTTCCCGCAGGTGCGCGCCTTCTACGAGCGGATCGAGCCGGTCGCGGAGTCGCTGGGCGACCTCGACCCCCGCATCGACTACCGCGAAGTGGATGCCGTGGCCGAAGGCCTCGACTGGACCGGCTTCCACCGCATCGAGAAGGACCTCTGGGTGCCCGAGAAGGACGCACTCAACGCCGACGGCGAGACCCCCGCGTGGCAGGACTGGGCGCCGTCGACGGATGCCGAGCGCGCCGCCTTCGGTGACCAGCTGATCGCCGACGTCGCCGAGTTGAACGACTACGTCCACTCGACCGACTTCCAGGCCGCGCTCGACGCGCAGGGCGTCGCGGGCATCTCCAACGGTGCGATCGCGCTCCTGGACGAGGTCGCCACCGGCAAGATCACCGGCGAGGAGGACTGGTGGTCGGGCACCGACCTGTGGGACTTCGCCGCCAATGTCGAGGGCTCGAAGATGGCGTTCTCGCTCGTCGAGGACTTCGCCGTCGCGACCGGCGACGAGGGTGCGACCCTCGCGCAGCAGATCGACGAGGGCTACGACGCCCTCGAGGAGTCGCTCGCGACGCACGGCTCGCTCGCCGACGGCTTCGTCACCTACGGCGAGCTGACCGACGCCGACAAGCGCGAGCTCACCGACCTCCTCAACGCCCTGGCCGAGCCGCTGTCGCAGCTCACTTCGACCGTCCTGCAGTGACCGTGGAGGAGCCGACCGCCCCGGATGCCGTCCGGGGGCTCAGCCGCCGAGGGCTCCTCGGACTCGCCGCCGGCGTCGGCGCGGCCGGCCTCGCGCTCGGCGCGGGAGCGGGCACGGCCGCCGGCGTCGCTGTCGGACGTGCCCGCGCCGCCGAGGGCGCGGCATCCGTGTACGAGTTCTTCGGAGCCCACCAGGCGGGCATCACGACGCCCGTGCAGGACCACCTCCATTTCGCGTCGTTCGACATGATGGCGCGCACCGACCGCGCCGATCTGCAGTCGCTGCTGCAGGACTGGAGCTACGCCGCGTCGCGCATGACGCAGGGCCTCGACGTGAGTGCGACCGGTGCCGTCGGGGGCGCGTTGGAGGCACCGCCCGACGACACGGGCGAGGCGCTCGGGCTCCCGGCCTCGGGACTGACGATCACGTTCGGGTTCGGTCCGACGCTGTTCGAGACCGCCGAGGGCGACGACCGCTACGGGCTCGCGGCACTGCGCCCCCGCGGGCTGGCGAAGCTCCCCGCGTTCCTCGGGGACGACCTCGATCCGGAGCGCTCGAACGGCGACCTGTGCATCCAGGCGTGCGCCGACGATCCGCAGGTGGCCGTGCACGCGATCCGCAACCTCAGCCGGATCGCGTTCGGCCGGGCACGGTTGCGCTGGTCGCAGCTCGGGTTCGGCAAGACGTCGCGCACGTCGGCGGCCCAAGCCACCCCGCGGAACCTGTTCGGGTTCAAGGACGGCACCGCCAACATCCTCTCCGACGACACGGCCGCCCTCGCCGATCACGTGTGGGTCGCGCCGGACGACGAGCCCGCCTGGCTCGCCGGTGGTTCCTATCTCGTCGCCCGCCGTATCGCGATGATCATCGAGACGTGGGATCGCGTGCGCCTGTCGGAGCAGCAGCGCATCGTCGGCCGCGACAAGGGCGAAGGCGCACCGCTGTCGGGCGGCGGGGAGATGACCGAGCCGGACTTCGAGGCCAAGGATGCCACGGGCTCCCCCGCGATCGACACCGCCTCGCACGTGCGCCTCGCCCACCCGGAGCTCAACGACGGCATCCGCATCCTCCGCCGCGGGTACAACTTCGTCGACGGGAACACCGAGCTCGGTCGCCTCGACGCGGGGCTGTTCTTCCTGTCGTACCAGCGGTCGCCGGAGCAGTTCGTGACACTGCAGCGGGCGCTGTCGACCGATCTGATGAACGAGTACATCCGCCACGTCGGGTCGGGGATCTGGGCGATCCCCCGCGGCGCGGCACCCGGTTCGTACGTCGGGGCCGAGCTCTTCGCCTGAGGCGCGCGGCGGCGGTGCCGCGGTGGCGGTGCCGCCGGTCGCGGGTGCCGCCGGGACGGGAGCCCCCGCCGCGGGTGCCGCCGGTCGCGGTGGGGAGGAGATCTGCACAGCGGAGGGTCGCTGACGGCATCCCACCCTCCCTTGTGCAGATCACCTCCGCTATGCCGAGGCAACGGAGCCGCTATGCCGAGGCGACGGGGCAGGGATGCCGTCAGCCACTGTCACCGACCACCACCACCAGGCCACGGCAGCCCTGCGGTGCAGCTCAGCCAGTGATGAAGCGGGCGAACCGCGCGAGGGCGGCCGCGACGCCGGCGTCGTCGGCCTCGCCGAAGGGCTCCGGCACCGGAGGAAGGTGGTGCTTGCCGACCGCCACCGAGTGCGACCAGACGCCGACGATCT
Source organism: Candidatus Microbacterium phytovorans (assembly GCA_029202445.1). Taxonomy (NCBI): domain Bacteria; kingdom Bacillati; phylum Actinomycetota; class Actinomycetes; order Micrococcales; family Microbacteriaceae; genus Microbacterium; species Candidatus Microbacterium phytovorans. The sequence goes on along the minus strand of CP119321.1, from coordinate 89,315 downwards.
CGCCATCGGCGACGAGCACCGGCTTGACGATCCCGTTCATGCTCGGACCGATGCGCTGCACGAACTCCGGAGCGCACGCCGTGGTGCGGTCGGCGTAGGACAGGTAGTACTCGTCGAAGGGGGGCAGCGCCCGCACCCGATCGACCTCGCGACGCCGTGGCGCGGTCTCCGTGAGAGCGAAGATGCCTTCGTCGACCTCGGCGACGCGGCCGCCGGCCCCGTCGCGCGCCCGTTGCGCAAGCCCCTTCGGGAGCCCCGCCCACCAGCCGAAATCGTCCAGGCCTGCGGGCGCGTGTCCACGCAGGTAGCGCACGAAGAGTTCCGCGAGCGGGTCGTCGGGCGCCGCGGCATCCGGGATCCACTCCTCCGGCGCGACGACGTACTGATCGCGGGTGGGGCCGCCCTCGCGCGGAACGACCGGGCCGAGCACGACGACGAGGCGCAGCGCGAGCGCCGAGAAGATGTGGTTGCCGCGCATGCCCGACGGGTCGATTCCGGCGGCGTCGAGCACCTGCCCGAACTCCGGTCGGGTGATCCGGTTGCCCCCGGCGAGCACGGGACGCACCGCCGCCTCGGCCCGCGCGAGCATGTCGGCATCGATGCCGAGCGAACGGTGGATGCCGGCGTACTGCTTCGTCTGCCGTTCACCGGTGACCTCCAGCATCCACGCGAGGTCTCGCGCCGGCACGATGTGGAGCGTCCCGCGTTGCGTCCACGACCGGACGAGCGAACCCGGCCGGTCGAACGCCGCGTCGACCTCCGACAGCGTCGGATGGCTGGCCGTGCGGGCGGCGAGCGCCCAGCGGCCTCCCCAGAACTCCTGCGCCTGCGTGGCCGTCATGTGTGCGGCGGCGTCGGCGACGGATGCCGCGGGGGCGCTCAACCGGTGGCTACGCAACCGCTCGGCGCGCAGCCGGTCGGTGCGCAGCCGCTCGGTGCGCAGCCGGTCGGCGCGCAGCCGGTCGGCGCGCAGCCGCTCGGTGTTCATCCCGCCGGTGTCCATCCCGCCAGCATGTCCCACTTTCGGCATCCCATGTCCCACTTTCGGTCGTTCACGCACTCGCGAAACGACCGTATTCGGGACATGCCTGCGCCCGGACGACCGAAATCGGGACATGCCTGCCCAGCCCACCTCCTCAGCCCACCTCACCTGCCCAGCCCCGCCACCTGCCTAGCCACCTGCCCACCTCACCTGCCCACCTGCCCATCTCCTCAGCCCCCTACCTGAAGGAACCGGATCGTATACACTTCCCCTGTCCGGTGGTTCGCCGCCGGTGCTCGGAAAAGGGGCACGCAGCCGCGTCGACGTCGTCGTCACGCGAGCGAGACACATACGGCCTCACATCCGTCCCGTCTCGTTGGAGCTCCCATGCCCACGGTTTCCGCGCACGTTGCGCATACCCTCGCCCGCCACATCGACCACGTCTTCGGCGTCATGGGCAACGGCAACGCCCACTTCCTCGACGCCCTGGAGCGCTCCACCGACGTGTCCTTCACGGCCGTCCGGCACGAGGCCGGAGGCGTGGTCGCCGCCGACGCCTACTACCGCGCCGGCGGTGGGCTCGCCGCCGCCACCGCCACCTACGGCGCCGGGTTCACGAACACGCTCACGGCGCTGGCCGAAGCGGTGCAGGCCCATGTGCCACTGATTCTCGTCGTCGGCGACGAACCCACCTCGGGTCCCCGCCCGTGGGACGTCGACCAGATCGCTCTCGCCTCCGCCGTCGGCGCCCGCACGTACACGGTGGGGCGAGCGGATGCCGCGGCCACCACGATCATCGCGATCGAGCACGCCCTGTCGTATCGGGTGCCGACGGTGCTCGCGATCCCCTACGACGTCGCCAAGCGCGACGCGGGCCCGGTGCCGCCCGCCCCCGAACCTGACCTCCCCGCGCCGATCGCGCCGTCGCCGTTCGCGCGGGCCGCCGTCGCCGACCTCGCCGACCAGCTCGCGCGGGCCGAGCGTCCGCTGCTTCTCGCGGGTCGTGGCGCATGGCTCGCGGGCGCCGGCGACGCGCTCGGTCGACTCGCGGATGCCACGGGGGCGCTGACGGCCACGACGGCGCTCGGGCGCGGCATCTTCCCCCGCGCGGAGTTCGACCTCGGGGTCACGGGCGGGTTCGGCGCCGACGGCGCGATGGAGCTCATCCGCACGGCCGACGTCGCCGTCGTGTTCGGCGCCGGTCTCAACCAGTTCACGATGCGGTTCGGCGACCTGTTCGCCCCCGGCACGCGGGTCGTCCAGGTCGACGTCGCTGCCGCTGCGACGCATCCGCACGTGGGCGGGTTCATCCGCGGTGATGCTGCCGTCGTGGCATCCGCTCTCGCCGACGCTCTCGCGGGGTCGACGCCGTCGGGATGGCGGGAGAGCGTGGAGATCCGCCCTCTCCTCACCCGCGAGAGCGGCGACCCCCTCGCCGCCGACGGACGGCTCGACCCCCGGGCGGTCGCCGTCCGCATCGGCGAGGCGCTCGAACGGCATCCGTCGACCCGGGACCGGGTCGTCGTCTCCGACGGCGGGCACTTCATCGGCTGGGCGAACATGTACTGGCCGGTCGCATCACCCGATCGCATGCTCATGATCGGCACCGCCTACCATTCGATCGGGCTCGGCTTCCCGTCGGTCCCCGGAGCCGCGCTCGCGAAACCGGATGCCACGGTCGTGCTCACGACAGGCGACGGCGGCGGGCTCATGGCGCTGGCCGACCTGGAGTCCGCTGTGCGGGTCGCCGCCGGACGCGGGCTCGCCGTCGTCTGGAACGACGCGGCCTACGGCGCGGAGGTGAACCTCTACGGGCTGCAAGGGCTGGCGCGCGAACCGATGCTCATCCCGGAGGTCGATTTCGCCGGCCTCGCCCGCGCCGTCGGCGCAGACGGCGTCGTCGTCCGCGCACTGGACGACCTGCAGGCACTCGAGGAGTGGGCGGCGCGACCGGCATCCGAGCGTCCGTTCCTGCTGCTCGACTGCCGCATCTCCGGCGAGGTGATCGCTCCGTATCAGCAGGAGATCATCCGGGTGAACAGCTGAGGCGCGGTCGCGCTGTGGCTGCTCCGCCGGCGAGGCGAGACGGCCATGTCCCACTTCCGGTCGTTCCGAACCCCACGAAGCGACGCAATGTGGGACATGCTTCGCCCGATGTGGGACATGGTGCACCGGAAGTGGGACATGTGACATCCACCGGCCCCCAGCATCCACCGGCCCGCAGCACCCGCCGGCCCGCGGCACGCGCCCGGCTTACCGCGCCGGGAGCAGCGCGCCGTCGAAGAAGGCGGCGAACTCTGCCGTGGCCGTGAGCGGCAGAACGGCGGCGACGTACTGGTCGGGCCGCACGACGACCACGACACCGTCGCGCGACAGCCCTCGCTCGGCGAAGATGTCGACCGCGTTCCACACGGTCGGCCCGGCCGCGAAGACCTTCTCGTCGTCGGTGAGGCCCAGCGGCCCCGTCGCCGGCCGGAACACCGACGGCACGCGCGCCACATCGACCTCCTCGAAGCTCTCGGGGTAGACGACTTTCACGTCGAAGAGCGCATCGGCATCCTCGTCGTCCCGCGTGAAGCGGCGCACGGGAGACTCCGGAGCCCGGCCGAGCCACTCCGCCCAGGCATCGAGGGCGAGATGCGCGCCCCCGGATGCCGCGGCGTCGGCGAAGGCATAGATCCGCCAGCGGCCGTCGGCCTTGGCGTGGTGGCCGAGGTGCACCGTGTTGCCGTCGGCGACCAGCGTCACCGGGACGCTCTGGAACCGCTTGCCGAGGGGAAACCCCGCCGCGAGTGACTGATGGGTGTCTTCGCCGACGATCTGCGACGGTCCGTACTGGGTCATGAACCCGGAGGGGAACTCGGCGGTCGCGAGGTAGTAGGTGGCGAGGTCCTGCGGGTCGGAGATCTCCTCGGGCTTGCGCGCCATGAGCGAGGACCACTCACGGTCGAAATCGATGAGCTGCTGGGCGACGGGCCGGCGTTCCGCGCCGTAGGTCGCGAGGAGCGAGGCGGGGCTGCGTCCGGTGAGCACCGCGCCGAGCTTCCAGCCGAGGTTGAAGCCGTCCTGCATCGACACGTTCATGCCCTGCCCGGCCTTCGCGCTGTGCGTGTGGCAGGCGTCGCCGGTGAGGAAGACGCGGGGGTCGCGGTCGACCTCGAGCGCGTCGTCGAATCCGTCGGTCACACGGTGCCCGACCTCGTAGACGCTGTGCCAGGCGACCTGCTTCACGTCGATCGAGTAGGGGTGGAGGATCTCGTTCGCGCGGCGGATGATCTCCTCGATGGGCGTCTGTCGCACCCGATGGTCGTCGTCGGCGGCGACGGCGCCCAGATCGATGTACATGCGGCTGAGGTAGCCGCCCTCGCGCGGGATGTGGAGGATGTTCCCCGCCTCCGCGTTGATGGCGCACTTGATGCGCCAGTCGGGGAAGTCGGTCGTCACGAGTACGTCCATGACCCCCCACGCGTGCTGCGAGATGTCGCCGACGTGTCGCCGTCCGATCGCCTCCCGCACGCCGCTGCGGGCGCCGTCGCACCCGGCGACGTACTTCGCGTGCACGACACGCTCCTCACCGGCACGCTCGCCGGCGGTGTAGCGCAGCCGCACCTCGACGGGATAGTCGCCGCGGTCGTGCACGGTCAGTCCGAGGAACTCGACGCCGTAGTCGGGCACGAGTCGACCCGGGCCGAGAGCGGCCGCCTCGGCGAAGTAGTCGAGCACGCGCGCCTGGTTGACGATGAGGTGGGGGAACTCGCTGATCTGGTAGGCGTAGTCGGCTGTGCGCGAGCGCCGCACGATGCGGCTGGGGTCGTCGGGGTCGGGTCCCCAGAAGTTCATCCACCCGATGTTGTACGCCTCGGCCGTGATCCGCTCGGCGAACCCGAAGGCCTGGAAGGTCTCCACGCTGCGCGGCTGGATGCCGTCGGCCTGCCCGAGCACGAGCCGCCCGTCGCGTCGCTCGATGAGTCGCGTGACGACGGTCGGGTACTGCGACAGCTGGGCCGCGAGCAGCATCCCCGCCGGCCCCGAGCCGACGATCAGGACGTCGATCTCGTCGGGGAGGTCGGTGGGCCGGTCGAGCCCGACGCCGGCCGCCGGCTGAACACGCGGGTCGCCCGAGACGTAACCGTGGTGGTGAAACTGCATCGTCTTCGATCCTTCCCCGACGTAGACGTCGGGTTGCTGCCATCATCTCTCGGATTCGGAGGACGCGGTCGGTCGCGTCCTCCGAATCCGCTCGCGGCCCTGGGGGGTCGGCCCTGGGGGGTCAGGCCTTCGCGAGTCCGCGGATCGGGCTCACCGACTGCTCGGCCTCGTGGTCGGGCCCGAGCGGGATGCCGGTGCGGTCGCGCAGGAGGAGGGTGGCGAGCAGGCCCAGGGCCGTCATGCCGGCGAGGTACCAGGTGACGGCCTGAGTGGAGCCGGTGGCCTGCACGAGCGCCGTCGCGATCGTGGGGGCGAACGCGCCGCCGAGGATCGCGCCGATCGCGTAGGAGATCGAGACCCCCGAGAACCGGATGGATGCCGGGAAGAGCTCGGTGTAGAGCGCCGCCTGCGGTCCGTAGGTGAACCCGAGCCCGACGGTCAGGATCACGAGTCCGAGCGCCAGCATCGCGACGTCGCCCGTGTTCACGAGCGGGAAGAGGAGGAAGACGCCGACGAGCTGCAGCACCCAGCCGATGAGGTACGTGGTGCGTCGGCCGAGACGGTCGGAGAGCCACCCTGCGATCCACGTGAAGACGAGCCAGGACACGGCCGACAGCGTGACGGCCCAGAGCACGTCGGAGGTCGCGAGGCCCACGGGTCCGGCGGGGTCGGTGGCGTACCGCTGGATGTATCCCCCGGTGGTCATGTAACCGACGGCGTTGTTGCCGGCGAAGACGAAGGCGGCGACGATCACGAGGAGCGCGTGCTTGCGGAACAGCTGCACGATCGGCATCCGCGTCTCTTCTTTGCGCTCGGCGAGTTCGAGAAAGACGGGGCTCTCCTCGACGCGGCGCCGCACGTAGTAGCCGATGAGGATGAGCGCGACGCTCAGCAGGAACGGGATGCGCCAGCCCCACGTGAGGAAGAACTCCTCGCCGGGGAGTGCCACGAGCGCGAGGACAGCGGATGCCAGGAGGAGCCCGAGCGGCACGCCGATCTGCGGGGACGCACCGAACATCCCGCGCTTGGTCTTGGGGGCGTGCTCGACGGCCATGAGCACCGCGCCGCCCCACTCGCCGCCGGCGGAGATGCCCTGCAGGATGCGGAGGAAGATCAGCAGGATCGGCGCCAGGATGCCGATCTGCGCATATGTCGGCAGCACACCGACGAGGGTCGTGGCGACGCCCATGAGCACGAGTGTCAGCATGAGCACGAGGCGCCGCCCGTACTTGTCGCCGAGGTGGCCCGCGAGGAAGGCGCCGAGCGGGCGGAAGAGGAAACTGATGCCCACGGTGAGGAAGGAGAGGATTTGCCCGAACTCCTCACCGGCGGGCGCGAAGAAGAGCTGTCCGAAGACGAGCCCCGCCGCGGAGGCGTAGATGAAGAAGTCGTACCACTCGACCGTCGTGCCGACGACGGTGGCGAACACCACGCGTCGACGATCGGTGGCCGTCGAGATCGTACCCGTCGGGGTGAAACCCGCCCGGGGGGTGGGCGATGATGCGGTCATGGTGACTCCTGTGTCGGTGACGTCGCTGTCGTTGCGGTGCTTGCCCGCTGGTTCAGGATCATATACGATTTCAGATACGACGCAAGAGCGAGGGAGCTCATGACCATCGACACCCCCACCGATCACCGGTTCGCCGCCCTGCCAGGCCGCCCGGGCAAGATCATCGCGGTGCACCTCAGCTACATCTCCCGCGCCGAGCAGCGAGGACGTCGCCCCGAAGCCCCCTCGTACTTCTTCAAGGCGTCGAGCTCCGTGGCATCCTCACCTTCCACCGTGATCCGTCCGACCGGCACCGAACTCCTCGCGTTCGAGGGCGAGGTCGCACTCGTCATCGGCACGACCGCGCGCCGCGTCTCGCTGGACGAGGCGTGGGACCACGTGGGGTGGGTCACGGCCGCCAACGACCTCGGACTGTACGACCTGCGCGCCAACGACAAGGGATCGAACGTCCGCTCCAAGAGCGGTGACGGGTTCACGCCGATCGGCGCGGATCTCATCGACGCGCGCGCGGTCGATCCGGCGGCGCTCCGCGTGCGCACGTGGGTGAACGGCACGCTCGTCCAAGACGACACGACCGCGGGGCTCCTCTTCCCGCTCGCGCAGATCGTCGCCGACCTGAGCCAGCAGCTCACTCTGGAGCCCGGCGACGTCATCCTCACCGGCACCCCGGCGGGGTCGTCGGTCATCGAACCGGGCGACATCGTCGAGGTCGAAGTCGACTCCCCCGCCTCCGGGGCGACGTCGGGCCGCCTCGTCACGACCGTCGTCGCCGACGAGGGACCCGGCTTCGACGCGGCCCTCGGATCGCTCCCCGCGGTCGACGACACGCAGCGCGCGGAGGCCTGGGGGCACGACGCCCCCGCCACCGGAGCGGCAGCCGCCACCGGAGCCCCCGTCCGCCCGACCATCGACCCCGCCCGTCCGGCCCTCGACCCCGCCCTTCGCGACAAGCTCATGCGGGTTCCGGTCGCGGCGCTGTCGCAGCAGCTGCGGGCCCGGGGGCTCGACAACGTCGCGATCGACGGTGTGCGTCCCCTCCATCCCGGCGCGAAGCTCGTAGGCACGGCCCGCACGCTCCGCTTCGTCCCGAACCGGGAAGACCTGTTCGCGAGCCACGGCGGCGGCCACAACGCGCAGAAGCGCGCGTTCGACTCCGTGGATGCCGGTGAGGTGCTCGTCATCGAGGCCCGCGGCGAGACGGGCTCGGGCACGCTCGGCGACGTGCTCGCGATCCGGGCGCACGCGCGCGGCGCGGCCGGCGTCGTCACCGACGGCGGCGTGCGCGACGTGGATGCCGTCACCGCCGTCGGACTTCCCGTGTACACCGCGGGAGCCCACCCGGCGGTGCTCGGACGCAAGCACGTGCCCTGGGACCACGACCTGACGATCGCGTGCGGCGGCACGACGGTGCAGCCCGGCGACATCATCGTGGGCGACGCCGACGGCGTGATCGTCATCCCCCCGGCCCTGGCGGCGGAGATCGCCGACGCCGCGCTCGCCCGCGAGGACGAGGACGCCTGGGTCGCCGCCCGCATCGCCGAGGGACATCCCCTCGACGGCCTGTTCCCGATGAACGACGTGTGGCGCGCGCGCTACGAGGCCGAAAGGGTGTCCCCGTGACCGAGATCGCAAGCCGGAGCAAGTCGCAGCAGGCATATCACTGGATCAAGGAGCGGATCGCGAGCCAGGTCTTCACTCCGGGCTACCGCCTCGTGCTCGGGACGATCGCCAGCGAGCTCGACATGAGCGTCGTCCCCGTCCGCGAGGCCATCCGTCAGCTGGAGGCAGAAGGACTCGTCACGTTCGAACGCAACGTCGGCGCCCGCGTCTCGATGGTCGACGACACGCAGTACCGGTACAGCATGCAGGCGCTCAGCATCCTGGAGGGGACGGCCACGGCGCTCGCGGCCCGCCGCCTCACTGCCGACGACATCCACGCCGCCCGCCGGATCAACGAGCTCATGATCGAGACGCTCGAGCACTTCGACCCGCACGCGTTCACGCGCCTCAATCAGGAGTTTCACGCGACGCTGTTCGGCAAGTGCCCGAACCCCCGCATGCTCGAACTCGTCGAGGCCGAGTGGGGGCGCCTGGGCAACCTCCGCGACTCCACGTTCAGCTTCGTCCCGGGCCGAGCGCAGGAGTCGGTGCGCGAGCACGAGAACATCGTCCGCCTCATCGAGCACGGCGCCCCCCTCGGCGAGATCGAGAAGGCCGCCCGCCGTCACCGCTCGGCCACCCTCGACGCCTACATGATCCACGAGCACCCCGACGAAGCCCTCGGGCTTCCGGCGTTCTGACCGCCTCCCGTCACCACAAGGAGCACCATGACCACCCCCGCCCTCGACGCCCGTCACGTGCCGGCCGACCTTCCGAGCCGCATCCAGCACTACATCGACGGCGCGTTCGTCGACTCGCTCGACGGCGACACCTTCGACGTGCTGGAACCCGTCTCCAACGAGACGTACGTGCAGGCCGCCGCCGGAAAGAAGGCGGACATCGACCGGGCCGTCGCGGCAGCGCGGCGCGCGTTCGCCGACGGGCCGTGGCCGAGGATGCTGCCGCGTGAGCGTTCGCGTGTGCTGCACCGCATCGCCGACATCGTCGAGTCCCGCGACGCGCGGCTCGCCGAACTGGAGTCCTTCGACTCCGGTCTCCCCATCACGCAGGCGCTCGGTCAGGCGCGGCGGGCCGCCGAGAACTTCCGCTTCTTCGCCGACCTGATCGTGGCCCAGGCCGACGACACGTTCAAGGTGCCCGGCCGTCAGCTGAACTACGTCAACCGCAAGCCGATCGGCGTCGCGGGGCTCATCACGCCCTGGAACACCCCGTTCATGCTCGAGTCGTGGAAGCTCGGTCCGGCTCTCGCGACGGGCAACACCGTGGTACTGAAGCCCGCCGAGTTCACGCCGCTGTCGGCATCGCTGTGGGCAGGCATCTTCGAGGAAGCAGGGCTGCCGCAGGGCGTCTTCAACCTCGTCAACGGCCTCGGGGAGGATGCCGGCGACGCCCTCGTCAAGCACCCCGACGTGCCGCTCATCTCCTTCACCGGCGAGAGCCGCACGGGACAGCTGATCTTCGCGAACGCGGCCCCGTATCTCAAGGGACTGTCGATGGAACTCGGCGGCAAGTCGCCGGCGATCGTGTTCGCCGACGCCGATCTCGACGCCGCCGTCGACGCGACGATCTTCGGTGTCTTCTCCCTCAACGGCGAGCGCTGCACGGCCGGCAGCCGCATCCTCGTCGAGCGCCCGATCTACGACGCGTTCGTCGAGCGCTACGCGGCGCAGGCAGCGCGGGTGAAGGTCGGGTACCCGCACGACCCGGCCACCGAGGTGGGGGCGCTCGTCCACCCCGAGCACTTCGCGAAGGTGATGTCGTACGTGGAGATCGGCAAGACCGAGGGGCGCCTGGTCGCCGGCGGCGGCCAGCCGGAGGGGTTCGCGTTCGGCAACTTCGTCGCCCCCACGGTGTTCGTCGACGTCGCCCCCGACGCGCGCATCTTCCAGGAGGAGATCTTCGGCCCGGTGGTGGCGATCACGCCGTTCGACACCGAGGAGGAGGCCCTCACCCTCGCCAACGACACGAAGTACGGCCTCGCCGCCTACGTCTGGACCAACGACCTGAAGCGCGCTCACCGGTTCGCGGGTGCCGTGGATGCCGGCATGGTGTGGCTGAACTCGAACAACGTGCGCGACCTCCGCACCCCGTTCGGCGGCGTCAAGGCCTCGGGACTCGGGCACGAGGGCGGCTACCGCTCGATCGACTTCTACACCGACCAGCAGGCCGTGCACATCACGCTCGGCGAGGTCCACAACCCCACCTTCGGCAAGAACTGATGCGTCTCCTCTGCGTTTCGACTCGTCGCTCCGCTCCTCTGCGTTTCGACTCGTCGCTCCGCTCCTCACTCAACGACCGGATGCCCCCCCCCCGCCCGGTCGTTGAGCGAGCGCAGCGAGACGAAACGCAGAGACGAAACGCAGAGACGAACCGCAGAGACGAACCGCTGAGCGAACACCCGAACCACGACACGAAGCAAGGACGCTGACATGACCCACCGCGACGAGATGACGCTGACCTCCTCGGGCTACTACGTGAGCCAGGAAGCGCCGATCCGCTCCGACAACCCGATTCCCACGCCGAGCTCCCCCGCGCCCGACATCCTGCGCTGCGCCTACATGGAGCTCGTGGTCACCGACCTCGCGGCATCCCGTGTCTTCTACGTCGACGTGCTGGGCCTCTACGTCACGGAAGAGGACGACCAGGCGATCTACCTCCGGTCGACGGAGGAGTTCATCCACCACAACCTCGTCCTCCGCCAGGGCCCCGTCGCCGCGGTGGCCGCCTTCTCCTACCGCGTGCGCTCCGCCGAAGACCTCGACAAGGCGGTCGCGTTCTACACGGAACTCGGATGCCGTGTCGAGCGCCGTGCGGACGGGTTCGTGAAGGGCATCGGCGACGCGGTGCGCGTGACCGACCCGCTGGGCTTCCCGTACGAGTTCTTCTTCCAGACGGAGCACGTCGAGCGGCTGTCGTGGCGGTACGACCTGCACACTCCGGGCGAGCTCGTGCGCCTCGACCACTTCAACCAGGTGACCCCCGACGTGCCGCGCGCCGTCAACTTCATGCAGTCGCTGGGCTTCCGCGTGACCGAGGACATCCAGGACGAGGAGGGCACCGTCTACGCCGCGTGGATGCGCCGCAAGCCCACCGTCCACGACACCGCGATGACCGGCGGCGACGGACCGCGCATGCACCACGTCGCGTTCGCGACGCACGAGAAGCACAACATCCTCGCCATCTGCGACAAGCTCGGCGCCCTCCGCCGATCGGATGCCATCGAGCGCGGCCCCGGACGCCACGGCGTCTCGAACGCGTTCTACCTGTACCTGCGCGACCCCGACGGCCACCGCGTGGAGATCTACACGCAGGACTACTACACGGGAGACCCCGACAACCCCGTCGTCACGTGGGACGTGCACGACAACCAGCGCCGGGACTGGTGGGGCAATCCGGTCGTCCCGTCGTGGTACACCGAGGCATCCCTCGTCCTCGATCTCGACGGCAACCCGCAGCCGGTCGTGGCACGCACCGATTCGTCCGAGATGGCGGTCACGATCGGCGCCGACGGCTTCTCGTACACGCGTCCGGGCGAGGGCGACCTGCCGGAGTACAAGCAGGGCGAGTACAAGCTGGGCCACCAGCTGTGACCCTCCCGGCAGACACTGTCGCCGCTTTGGCGGCCGAGCTCGCGGAGGCCGACCGCACGCACGGCGTCATCCCGCGGATCACCGCGCGCCACCCGGAGGCGACGGTCGACGACGCATACGCGATCCAGGGCGTCTGGCGCGATCGCATGACGGCATCGGGTCGCCGCCTCGTGGGCCGCAAGATCGGGCTCACCTCCCGGGCGATGCAGCAGGCGACGGGCATCACCGAACCCGACTACGGTGTCATGTTCGACGACACCGTGTACCGCAGCGGGGACGGCATCCCCGTCGATCACTTCTCGAACGTGCGCGTGGAGGTCGAACTCGCGTTCGTGCTGCGCGAGCCCCTGTCCGGACCGGATGCCACCCTCGAAGGCGCCCTCCGTGCGACGGACTACGTGGTCCCGGCGCTGGAGGTCCTCAACTCCCACATCGAGCTGGAGGGTCGGACGATCGTCGACACGATCAGCGACAACGCCGCGTACGGGGCTATGGTCCTGGGCGACACGCACCGGCATCCGTCCGACGTCGACCTGCCGTGGGTGCCGGGCGTGCTCCGCGTGAACGGCGAGGTCGAGGAGACCGGCGTCGCGGCGGGGGTGCTCGGTCATCCCGCCACGGGCGTCGCGTGGCTCGCCAACAAACTGCACCAGCACGGTGACAGACTTGAGCCGGGCGAGATCATCCTCGCCGGGTCGTTCACGCGGCCCGTGTGGGTCGCCCGCGGCGACGAGGTGCGCTGCGACTACGGACCGATGGGAACCATCACATGCCGCTTCGTCTGACCGAGACGTTCCGCGCCCGCCTGGCGGGGAGCCCCAGGCCGCTCGCGGGCCTGTGGGCGTGCGCCGGGTCGTCGATCGTGACCGAGATCCTCGCCGGCTCGGGCATCGACTGGGTGCTCATCGACATGGAGCACTCCCCCAACGGGTTGGAGTCCACGCTCGCTCAGCTGCAGACCGTGGCCGCGTACCCGACGACCCCCGTCGTCCGCGTGCCGATCGGCGACGTCGTGACGATCAAGCAGGTGCTCGACCTCGGCGCCCAGAACGTGCTCGTGCCGATGATCTCATCGGCCGCGGAAGCCGAGGATGCCGTGGCTGCCGTGCGCTACCCGCCGCGGGGTCGCCGCGGCGTCGGCTCCGCCCTCGCGCGGTCGGCTCGCTGGAACCGGGTGGAGGACTACCTCCGGGATGCCGACCGCCACACGTCGCTGTTCGTGCAGATCGAGACCGCGGAGGCGGTCGACGCCGCCGCGGACATCGCGGCCGTCGACGGTGTGGACGGTGTGTTCGTGGGGCCGTCCGACCTCGCGGCGTCGATGGGTCTCCTCGGCCAGCAGACGCATCCGGAGGTCGTCGCGGCGGTGCGTCGCACGTTCGAGGCGGTCAGCTCGGCGGGCAAGCCCGTCGGGGTGAACGCCTTCGACCCGGCCGTCGCCCGCGCCTACGTCGAGGCGGGCGCATCGTTCGTGCTCGTCGGTGCCGACGTGCAGATCCTCGCCCGCGCGTCGGAGGCTTTCGCCGCTGACTGGGCGTGATCGCCGGCGCGCGGCATCCCTGTTCGCGCTCCTGCCTGCAGGCGCCCTCCCCCATTTCATGTCCCACTTTGTGCTGCGCATGTCCCACTTTGTGCTGGTTCGGCACGTCAGTTACGACCGAAAGTGGGACACCCACCACTCTTCGCTCAGTCATGTCCCACTTTGTGTCGGTTCTGAGCACCTCCCTCCCCGCCATGTCCCACTTTGTGCCGGTTCGGCAGGCCAGTTCCGACCGAAAGTGGGACATGTTCGACCGAAAGTGGGACATGGCTGGCGCGGGCTGACAGGCTGAGCGCATGCCCATGCAGAGGGAAGTCTCCAGTCGCATCGTCCTGAACGTCACCGAGACGGCCGATCTCGTCTTCGCGATCTCCGTGGCATCCGGGCACACTCCCGCCCGCGAGTCGCTGACCGCCACGATCGACGGTGAGGCCGTCACGCTCCGCGAGCTGCCCGACGCCCACGGCGGTCGCCTACACCGGTTGTCGGCGCAGCCGGGCGAGCTCGTCGTCGCATACGAGGCGATGGTCGCGGATGCCGCGGCGCCGCTGCCGACGAGCGAGACCGACCTGCTCGTGTACGGGCGGCCGAGCCGGTACGCCGACTCCGACACGCTCGCCGCCACCGCCGGTGCGCAGTTCGCGGGAGTGAACGGCGAGCGCGAACTGCTGACAGCGGTGTCGTCGTGGGTGGGCACGCAACTGTCCTACGTTCCCGGATCGTCGCAGCCCACCGACGGGGCGACGCAGACGCTGCTGGCGCGCCAGGGTGTGTGCCGCGACTACGCGCACCTGTGCGTCGCACTCCTGCGTGCCCGCGGCATCCCGGCTCGACTCGTCGCCGTCTACGCGCCGGGCCTCGACCCGATGGACTTCCACGCCGTCGCCGAAGCCTGGGTCGAGGGCCAGTGGCGCGTCGTCGATGCGACGGCGCTCGCCCCGCGCTCGAGCCTGGTGCGGATCGCGACGGGTCGGGATGCCGCCGACACCGCCTTCCTGAACGTCCTCAGCGGGCGTGCCGCCCTCGGATCCGTCGAGGTCACCGCCGTCGCCGACGTGCTCCCCGACGACGACCTCGACGAGCTCGTGACCATCGCCTGAGACGTCGGCCGTCTTCCCGCCCGCGGACGAGCGTGCCACTGTAGGACCATGAAGTCCTGGGTCGTGCGGTTCGTCTCCCTCTACGTGTTCAACGTCGTCGTCCTGCTCCTTATCGGCCTCCTCCTGCCGAGCGTGCAGGTCGGCTGGGCGGCGCTGTGGGCGGCCGTGCTCCTGACGGCCGCCACAATCTGGCTGAAGCCCGTCGTCACGCGCCTGTTCACGGGTGCCGCCAAGAAGTCGGCGTCCGAGCGGACCGCCGTCGGCGAGAAGCTCGTGCAGTACGGGATCGTCTTCGTCGTCGAACTCATCGTGTGGGCCCTCGTCGTGCTCTTCTCGGGCGTCGATGTGCGCGGCTGGTTCTGGGGGTGGGTGATCCCGCCGATCCTGCTCCTGCTGGCCTGGGTCGTCTACGACCTCGTGGACGACCGCATCGAAGCCCGCACCGGGTCGCTGTACGACCGCGCGCGCGGCGACCGCACATGAAGTTGCTGTAACAAAGCGACGCCGGGGCGCCCGTCGCCGCCGACGGCACGGGAGAATGGATGCCACGGCGCTGCCGCACAGCACGCGGGCTGCGCCGTCTTCCCGAACCGTCACCGGAACCATCCTCGGAGGCCTCGCATGTCGCGTCCCGCCCTGCGCACCATCCTCGTCGCGTCGCTCGCGGCATCCGTTCTCCTCGCCACCGGCTGCGCGTCGGGCGCGGCCACGCCGTCGGCCTCCGACACGCCCTCGGCAGATGAGGGGTACATCACCCCCGGCAAGCTGACGATCGCCACGGGCGAGACGGCCTACTTCCCGTACGTCATCGATGACGACCCGGCCAGCGGCAAGGGCTTCGAGGCCGCCGTGGCGTACGCCGTCGCCGACAAGCTCGGCTTCGCCCACGACGACGTCGAGTGGGTGCGCACGAGCTTCGAGTCGGCCATCGCGCCCGGACCGAAGACGTTCGACTTCAACATCCAGCAGTACACGATCACCGACGAGCGCAAGCAGGCCGTCGACTTCTCCTCGCCGTACTACTCCGCCAGCCAGGCCGTCGTCGCGATCAAGGGCGGTGCCGCCGACGGCGTGACCGACCTCGCCGGTTTGAAGGACCTCACGATCGGCGCGATGACCGGTTCGACGAGCGCCACGACGCTCGAAGAGGCCGTACAGCCCAACACCGACCCGCAGCTGTACAACTCGAACGAGGATGCCGTCGCGGCGCTGAAGGCGAACCAGATCGACGCGATCGTGCTCGACCTCCCGACCGCGTACTACGCGACCGGCGTCTACATCGAGAACTCGTTCATCGTGGGCGAGCTCCCCGCCGCCGGGGTCCCGGACGAGTGGGGCCTGCTGCTGGCGAAGGACTCGCCGCTGACCGAGCGCGTCACCGCCGCCGTCGACGCCCTGCGCGAGGAGGGCACGCTCGCCGAGATCACCGACGAGTGGCTGGGCTCGGGCCAGGGTGTGACGCTCCTGCAGTGACGTCGCGCTAGCGTCGTCCTGTGACTTCCCATCAACCGAGCGCGCTCGAGCTCGATCGGCGCGCCTTCCGGCGGGGCCGCGAGCGCCGATCGGTGCTCATCGCCGTCGCCTCGACCGTGGCGTTCGCGGCGGTCGTGTGGGTGACCGTCATCAACACCCCCGGATGGGCGTCGGTCCAGCAGGCCTTCTTCGATCCTGAGGTCGCGCTCCAGGCGCTCCCGAAAGTGTGGGACGGGTTCCTCATCAACCTGCAGGTGCTGGGGCTGTCGCTCGTCACGGTCGCGCTCGTGGCGCTCCTGGTCGCGATCCTTCGCACGCTGCGCGGCCCGGTGTTCTTCCCGGTGCGGGTGCTCGCCGCGGGCTACACGGATCTCTTCCGCGGGTTCCCGTTCATCATCGTGCTGTATCTCGTCGGCTTCGGTCTGCCGACGATCACCAACACGCGCATCCCCGTCGTGCTCCTCGGGGTGCTGGCCATCACGCTCACCTACTCCGCGTATGTCGCCGAGGTGATCCGCGCCGGCATCGAAGCGGTGCACCCTTCGCAGCGCCTCGCGGCGCGGGCGCTGGGCCTCGGCTACGCGCAGACCCTGGGCCGCGTCGTGCTTCCCCAGGCGCTCCGCAAGATGACGCCGCCGCTCATGAACGACTTCATCTCGATGCAGAAGGACGTGGGGCTCATCTCGATCCTCGGCGCGATCGACGCGATCGCCGGCGCCCGGTCGGTGGCCTCGCTCACCTACAACTTCACGCCGTACGTCGTTGCCGGCATCCTGTTCGTCCTGCTCGCCATCCCCACGATCCGACTGACCGACTGGTATACAGCGAGGCTGCGCGAGCGCGAGCAGACGGGGGCGATCCTGTGACCGGCTCCCCCACGCCTCCGCTGCTGCGTGCCACCGGCCTCTGGAAGTCGTTCGGCGACCGCGAGGTGCTCCGCGGCATCGACCTCGACCTCGCACAGCACGACGTCGTCGCGCTGATCGGGCCGAGCGGCTCGGGCAAGTCCACGCTCCTGCGGTGCCTGGGGCTGCTGGAGCCCATCGACGACGGGCAGATCTTCCTCGGCGACGAGGACATCTCCGATCCTCGCGTCGACGCCAACGGCATCCGTGCGCGGTTCGGCGCCGTCTTCCAGAGCTTCAATCTCTTCCCTCACCTGTCCGTGCTCGACAACGTGACGCTCGCGTCGCGCGTCGTACACCGGATGCCGAGGCGAGAGGCCGAAGAGCGGGCACACGCCCTGCTCGGCCGCATCGGTCTCGCCGACAAGGCGAAGGAGCACCCCGACCGCCTCTCCGGGGGGCAGCAGCAGCGCGCCGCGATCGTCCGCGCCATCGCCACCGACCCCGAGGTGCTTCTGCTCGACGAGATCACCTCGGCGCTCGACCCCGAGCTCGTCGGCGAGGTGCTCGAGCTGGTCCGCGATCTCACCGCCGACGGGGCGACGATCCTGATGGCGACGCACGAGATGGCTTTCGCGCGCGACGTCGCCGATCGGGTGGTCTTCCTCGACGACGGTGTCATCGTCGAGCAGGGGCCGCCCGCACAGTTGTTCGGTGCGCCGGAGAGCGCCCGCACGCGCGCATTCCTCGCGCGCTTCACCCCCTGACCGCACCCCGGTCGTTGAGCGAGCGCAGCGAGACGAAACGCCCGCCCGATGGGAGCTGCGTTTCGTCTCGTCGCTCCGCTCCTCGCTCAACGACCGAAACACCACCCGGTCGTTGAGCGAGCGCAGCGAGACGAAACGCCGCCCCGGTCGTTGAGCGAGCGCAGCGAGACGAAACGCCCGCCCGATGGGAGCTGCGTTTCGTCTCGTCGCTCCGCTCCTCGCTCAACGACCGAAACACCACCCGGTCGTTGAGCGAGCGCAGCGAGACGAAACGCCCGCCCCGGCGGGAACGCCGTTTCGTCTCGTCGCTCCGCTCCTCGCTCAACGACCGGTAGAAGTCGCTCCGCGGGTCGCGTCAGCCGGCGAGGCGCGCGGCGGTCTCGACGACGTTCGCGACGAGCATCGCGCGCGTCATGGGCCCGACACCACCGGGGTTCGGCGAGAGCCAGCCCGCGACGTCCGCGACGGCGGGATCGACGTCACCGGCGAGCTTCGCCCGCCCGCTGTCGGTCGTCCCCACACGCGTCACGCCCACATCGAGCACGGCGGCACCGGGCTTGATCCACTCCGGCTTGACCAGGTGGGGCTGTCCGACAGCCGCGACGACGATGTCCGCGCGGGACACTTCGGCGGCGAGGTCGGGGGTGCGGGAGTGGGTGAGGGTGACGGTGGCATCCGTGCCCTTCCGGGTGAGCAGCAGGCCCAGCGGACGGCCCACGGTGATGCCGCGACCGATGACCGTCACGTGCTTCCCCGCGATCGCGACGCCGTGACGCTCGAGCAGCTCGACGATGCCGGCCGGCGTGCACGGCAGGGGCGCCGCGACGGCGTTCGCCGGGTCGACACCGAGCACCAGGCGCCCGAGGTTCGTCGGGTGGAGGCCGTCGGCATCCTTCGCCGGGTCGATGAGCTCGAGGATCGCGTTCTCGTCGATGCCCTTGGGCAGCGGCAGCTGCACGATGAACCCCGTCACCGCCGGGTCTTCGTTGAGACCGCGGACGGCGGCGGCGATCTCCTCCTGCGTCGCGGAGGCGGGCAGCTCCACCGAGATGGATGCCACCCCCACCTCGGCGCAGTCGCGGTGCTTGCCGGTGACGTAGGAGCGGGATGCCGGGTCGTCTCCCACGAGCAGGGTGCCCAGGCCCGGGACGATGCCCTTCTCGGCCAGCGCGGCCACCGTCACGGCGAGCTCCGCCTTGATGGCGGCCGCCGTGGCGACGCCGTCGAGACGCTGAGCGGTCACTGCTGGAGGCCCGGGTAGAGCGGGAACGCCTCGGCGAGCACGGCGACGCGTGCGCGAAGGGCCTCGAGGTCGGCACCGGGCTGCAGAGCCAGCGCGATGACGTCAGCCACCTCGGTGAACTCCGCGTCGCCGAAGCCGCGCGTCGCGAGCGCAGGGGTGCCGATGCGCAGACCCGAGGTGACCATCGGCGGGCGCGGGTCGTTGGGCACCGCGTTGCGGTTGACCGTGATGTGGATCTCGTGGAGCAGGTCTTCGGCCTGCTTGCCGTCGATCTCGGCGTCGCGGAGATCGACGAGCACGAGGTGCACGTCGGTGCCGCCGGAGCGGACGGCGATGCCGGCATCCTTCACGTCCTGCTGCGAGAGACGCTCGGCGATGATGTGCGCGCCGCGGAGCACGCGCTCCTGACGCTCCCGGAACTCGGGGGTGTTCGCGAGCTTGAACGCCGTCGCCTTCGCGGCGATGACGTGCATGAGCGGACCGCCCTGCTGACCCGGGAAGACGGCGGTGTTGATCTTCTTGGCGAGGTCGGCGTCGTTGGTGAGGATGAAGCCCGAGCGGGGGCCGCCGATCGTCTTGTGCACGGTCGAGGAGACGACGTGCGCGTGCGGGACGGGCGACGGGTGCAGACCCGCGGCGACGAGACCCGCGAAGTGGGCCATGTCGACCCAGAGGATCGCGCCGACCTCGTCGGCGATCTCGCGGAACTTCGCGAAGTCGAGCTGACGCGGGTATGCGGACCAGCCGGCGATGATGACCTTCGGCTGGTGCTCGACGGCGAGGCGGCGGACCTCTTCCATGTCGATCGTGGACGTCTCCGGGTCGACGCCGTACGCGACGATGTTGTAGAGCCGGCCGGAGAAGTTGATCTTCATGCCATGGGTGAGGTGTCCACCCTGATCGAGCGAGAGGCCGAGCAGCGTGTCGCCGGGGCGGGCGATGGCGTGGAGCACGGCGGCGTTTGCCGTGGCACCGGAGTGGGGCTGCACGTTGGCGAACTCGGCCCCGAACAGCTCCTTCGCACGGGCGATCGCGAGCTCTTCGGCCACGTCGACCTCTTCGCAGCCGCCGTAGTAGCGGCGACCCGGGTAGCCCTCGGCGTACTTGTTGGTGAGCACGGAGCCCTGCGACTGGAGCACCGAGACGGGCACGAAGTTCTCGGATGCGATCATCTCGAGGTAACCGCGCTGACGCTGCAGCTCGCGATCGAGCACCTGCGCGATCTCGGGGTCGACCTCGGCGAGCGGGGCGTTGAAGACGGAATCGGTCATGACGATCTCCTGACGACGGCTTTCGGGATGGAATCTCGCATCGGCCCAGGCGTGCGGTCGAATGCCGTGTCGGTCGCTCCCCGGTGGTGGCCCACCTCAACGCCAGTCGCGACCGTTCGAGCATACCGGATAGCGCGCTGATAGGCTGGCCGAGATCATTTGTTAGGTTTCCTTACAAGCCCTGGTCGCGGCAGCCGCGTCGGGACAGAATGAGAGCCATGGTGGCCGCACCCTCCCTCATCCCGCTGCCCCTGTCGGTGACGCCGGTCGACGGCCCCGGCTTCGCGCTGACGGCCGAGACGGAGATCACGGGCGAGACGGATGCCGTCGCCGCGCTGCACGGCATCCTCCACGACCTCGACCTCGCCCCGGCCGGCGACGGCGGGCACGTCGAGCTCTCGATCGACGGGGCCGGCGGCCCCGAGTCGTACCGCCTCGAGGTCGACGCCTCGGGCGTACGCGTGCGCGCAGCGGATGCCGCGGGCCTCTTCTACGGCGTGCAGACGCTCGGGCAGCTGGTCGCCGCCGCCGACGCCGGTCCGCTGCCGGCGGTGCGCATCGCCGACGCGCCTCGCTTCGCCTACCGCGGCGTGATGCTCGACGTGGCCCGGCACTTCCACCCCGTCGAGACGGTCGAGGCCTACATCGACCGCGCCGCGGGACTCAAGTTCAATCACCTGCATCTGCACCTGTCCGACGACCAGGGCTGGCGGCTCGCTTCCGCGTCGCGCCCGCTCCTGACCGAGCGAGCTTCGGGCACGTCGGTCGGCGACGACCCCGGCGGGTTCTACACGCAGGACGACTATCGCCGCATCGTCGCGTACGCCGCAGCACGGCACATGACCGTGGTTCCGGAGATCGACCTTCCGGGGCACACGCACGCCGTCTCGCTCGCCTACCCCGAACTGACGGAGCAGCCCGTCCTCGCCCCGCACGTGCTCGAGACCGTCGAGGCGTTCGGCGGCGGGATTCCGACGCACGGCGAGCCGTATCGCGGCCTCGCGGTGGGGTTCTCGTCGCTGCGCATCCACGCGGAGGAGACGTACGCGTTCGTGACGGACGTGCTCCGCGAGCTCGCCGACCTCACCCCCGGGCCCTACCTCCACATCGGTGGAGACGAGGCGCTCGGCACGCCCGCGGCCGACTACGCCGCATTCGTCGCCCGGGTCACACGCATCGTCGCCGATCTCGGCAAGGTGCCCGTCGCGTGGCACGAGGCGGGCGCCGCCACCGACCTCGCCCCGGGCACCGTCGGGCAATACTGGGGCTTCGTCACCCCGACCGACGGCATGGACGACAAGACCCGCACATTCCTCCGACGCGGCGGGCGCGTGATCCTCTCCCCCGCCGACGCCGTCTATCTCGACATGAAGCCGTCCGACGACTTTCCGATCGGACTCACCTGGGCCCGGGGTGCGACGAACGTCGAGCGCGCCTACCGCTGGGAGCCCGCCGAGGTCGTCGACGGACTCACCGAGGCCGACATTCTGGGTGTCGAGGCCCCGCTGTGGACGGAGACGGTGCGTGATCTGTCCGACATCGACGCGCTCGTCTTCCCCCGCATCGGCGCCGCCGCCGAGGCGGGCTGGTCGCCGCGCACGGGCACCCACCCCGATCGCACGTGGGAGTCGTTCCGCGTGCGACTGGCGGGCGTCTCGCAGTACTGGCGACGCCGGAGGTACGGCGCATGACGACCGTCATCCACAGCGTCCGACTCGTCGACGACGAGCGGATCGTGGACGACGCGTGGGTGGCATTCGACGACGGCACGGTCTCGCAGACCGGCACGGGCGACGCGTGGCGCGCCCTCCCGGCGGCGGATGCCGTCGACGGCGGCGGCGGGCTACTCACCCCCGGCTTCATCGATCTGCACGGGCACGGCGGCGGCGGGGCCGCGTTCGACGACGGCCCCGAGGCCATCGCCCGCGCCCGGGAGGTGCACCTGGCCCACGGGACGACGCGGGCCGTGCTCTCCCTCGTGACGGCGTCGATCGACGACCTCGTCGCGCGGGTCGCGGTCGTCGCCGATGCCGCGGAGCACGATCCGTCCATCCTCGGCAGCCATCTGGAGGGGCCGTTCCTCGCCGCGCGGCACAAGGGCGCCCACACCGCCGCTCTGCTGCGGCATCCGGAGCCGGCCGCCGTCGACCGGCTGCTGTCGGCAGGGCGCGGCACCGTGCGGCAGGTGACCCTCGCACCGGAACTGCCGGGAGGAATGGATGCCGTGGCGCGCTTCGTCGCCGGAGGGGCACGCGTCGCCGTCGGCCACACCGACGCCACGGCCGCGCAGGCCCGCGCCGCCTTCGACGCCGGGGCCACGATCCTCACGCATGCCTTCAACGCGATGCCCGGCATCCATCACCGCGCGCCGGGTCCCGTGGTCACCGCCCTCCGCGACGATCGCGTCACGCTGGAGGTGATCGCCGACGGCATCCACGTCGATCCGGACGTCGTGGCCGTCGCGATGGCGGCAGCGCCGGGCCGGGTCGCCCTCATCACCGACGCGATGGCCGCTGCGGGCGTCGGCGACGGCATGTACCGGCTCGGCGGGCTCGGCGTCACGGTGTCCGACGGTGTCGCCCGCCTCGACGACGGAGGCACGATCGCGGGGTCGACGCTCACGCAGGACGCCGCGCTGCGCGTCGCCGTGGGCGCCGGCGTGACGCTCCCCGTCGCCGTCGCGGCACTGACGGCAGTGCCCGCGCGAGCACTCGGCGAAGCGGGTCGGTACGGGTCGCTCCGGGTCGGCGCGGCGGCGGACGCCGTGCTGCTGAGCGACGAGCTGCGCGTGCGATCGGTGTGGCGCGACGGCATCCGCGTTCCTCGCTGACATCGACGCGACACGGATGCCGGCGAGGCGATCGGGCGGGGGGCGGGTGCGCCCCCCAGCGCACTCCGCCCCTCCTGCCCTTCACCGACGCGCCCCGGGACTCTCCCCCCAGATCGACCCGGACGCCGGTCGGCGGTTCGATTTCTCGACTCCCCCAGGAGACCGCCGATAGGGGAGACGGCGACGAGCGGGTTCTATGACGCCGGTCGGCGAAGTTCTCACAAAGTCAGGAAAATTTCCTGCCAAGAGCTCGCATCGCGGGCAGTTTTCGAGTTCGCGTCATAATATGCGCGCTGACGCGTCTCTGTGGTGGGACACGTATGCCCGAAATACCCGACGACACCACGGAAGCCTCCCGCCGAACCATGACTTCGCCCGACGACGCCGCGCCCGACGACACCCTCGACGGCGCTCCCGCCGACGCCGACCTCGTCGCACGCACCCGCAACGGCGACCCCGACGCCTTCGGCGAGCTGTGGCGTCGGCACTACCGCTCCGGCATCACCGTGGCTCAGTCCGTCACGACGAGCATCGATGCCGACGACCTCGTGCAGGAGGCGTACACGCGCATCTACCGGTCGATCCAGGCGGGCGGCGGCCCCACCGGGTCGTTCCGCGCCTACCTGTTCACCAGCATCCGCAACACGGCGGCCGGGTGGGGACGCGCTCGCCGCGAGACGCCCATCGACGAACTCGAGGCCGTGGAAGACCCGGATGCCGCAGCCCACGCAACCGACGAGGCGCTCGACCGCAGCCTCACCCACCAGGCGTTCCGCAGTCTGCCGACACGGTGGCAGGAGGTGCTCTGGTACACCGAGATCGAGCAGATGAAGCCGGCCGAGATCGCCCCGCTCGTGGGCATGAAGCCGACGGCCGTCGCTCAACTGGCGTTCCGCGCGCGCGAAGGTCTGCGCGAGGCGTGGATTCAGGCGCACCTGCGGTCGGTGACCGACGATTCCGACTGCTATTGGACGATCCACCGCCTGGGCGCGTACGCGCGGGGCAACCTCGGCAAGCGCGACCGCGTGAAGCTCGAGGCGCATCTCGCCGACTGTGCCCGGTGCACGATCGTCGCCTCGGAGGCGAAAGAGGTCTCGCACCGCCTCGCCATGATTCTCTTGCCGCTCACGATCGGAACCGGCGCGGCGACGGCATACCTCGCGACCCTGCAGGGCGGCGGCACCCCGCTGGTCGCGCTGGCCGCCGGCGCATCCCCCGCACTCCCCGGTGCCGTCATGGGGGCCGGCTCCGCTCCGGGCGCCGCGGGCGCACCCGGATCGGACGGCGGGCTCGGCGTCGCGGGCTCGGCGGGTTCTGCCGGTTCTACCGGCTCTGCGGGATCCGCCGGCGTCGTCGGTTCCGCCGCCGGCTCGGGAGTGCTGTCGGGAGTCAGCGGCGTCGCCGCCCTCGTCGCCCTGGTCGTCGCCGCGGGCGCGGTCGCGGCCGCGGTGGTGCTTCCTCCGATGCTCTCCGCCGCCCCGGCGGCGCCTGCCGGCGGCGCACCACTCGGCACACCCATTCCCGAGACCCCCCTCCCCGAATCCCCCAGCCCGGAGCCCGTCGCCTCGCCCTCCGCGAGCCCGTCACCCAGCGATCTGCCCACGCCGACGCCCAGCGCCGTTCCCCCGCGCACGAGCACGCCGGAACGGCCCCCGGTCCCGCGCCCCTCGACGACCCCGACCGCGACGCCCGAACCGCGCCCCACGCCGACGCCCACCCCCACGCCGGAGCCGACGCCCACTCCGACGCCGACGCCCACTCCGACACCGACACCGACGCCCACGCCCACGCCGACCCCGACCCCGACACCGACGCCCACGCCGACGCCCACGCCGACACCCACGCCGACGCCGTCCGTGCCCGCCGGAGTACCCGTTCTCACGGGCTACGAAGCGGAGGCCTCCGTCGACGGCATCGCGACCCTCCGTCTGAACTTCACCGGTCCCGCGGGAGCGACGGTACGCCTGTGGTTCACCGACGACGCCGCACGTCGGAGCGAGGTCACGCTCGACGGGGCGGGGGCCGGCGCCCTGACGTTCATGATCAGCGACGCCGAGATCGATCTGGGCACCCAGATATCGGTCGCATACGTCTCCGGCGACGTCGTCGGCGAGGTGCTGACGCTTCAGGTGACGCGGGCCGAAGGCGACACCGCGCCGTAGACTGGCGGACATGGCCGAACTGCCCCACGTGCGCCCGGAAGCACCGGCCGAGCCCCTTCCGGCAGGCACGCGCCCCCCGCTCCACGCCCTCGATCTGCTGGCCTTCGTCTGCGAGCTGTTCGCCCTGGCGACGCTGGCGCTGTGGGGCTTCACCGCGTGGGCACTGCCGTGGAACATCGTGTTCGGCATCGGCGCACCGGTCGTGGCGATCCTGGTCTGGGCGCTCTTCGTCTCACCGCGCGCCGTCGTGGCCGTTCACCCCTTCGTGCGCGCACTCGTCGAGCTCCTCGTCTACGCCTCCGCCACGATCGCCTGGTGGAGCATGGGCAACGCCGCCATCGGGATCGTGTTCGGCATCGTCGCGGTCACCGTCGGCGTGATCTCCGGACGCCGCCGACTCGCATGAGCGCCGTCGACGTCGTCGAACGGCTGCGCGCGCAGCTGGGCGACCGCGTCGACACCGAACCGATCGCGCTCGAAGCGACGCGCGCCGACAAGTCCGGTCACGCCTCGCCCGGCGCGCCCCTCGCGATCGTCCACGCGCGGAGCGTCGAGGACGTGCAGGCGACGCTGCGCATCGCGCACGCCACTGCCACGCCCGTCGTCACCCGAGGCGCGGGGACGGGCCTCGCGGGGGGAGCGAACGCGGGCCCCGGCGAGCTGGTGCTCTCCCTCGCACGCATGGACCGCGTGCTCGAGATCCGGCCCGACGACCTCCTGGCGGTCGTGGAACCCGGCATCCTGAACGCGCGGCTCAACGAGATCCTCGCCGAGCACGGGGTGTGGTGGGCACCCGACCCCGCGAGCCGCGAGATCTCCACGGTCGGCGGCAACATCGCCACCGGTGCGGGCGGTCTCCTCTGCGCGAAGTACGGCGTCGTCCGGGACGCGGTGCTGGGCGTGGACATCGTTCTCGCCGACGGACGGCTCCTGCGCCTCGGCCACCGCAGCGTCAAAGGCGTCACGGGGCTCGACCTCACCTCGCTCGTGATCGGCTCCGAGGGCATCCTGGGTGTCATCGTCGGAGCGACCCTCAAACTCCGACGCCTCGTGCCCGGACAGTCGCAGACCCTCACCGCCGTCTTCCCCGACGTGCGTGCGGCAGCGGTGGCCGCTGCCGCCGTCACCGCTTCCGGCATCCAGCCCGCGATCATGGAGCTGATGGACGCGCTGTCTCTTGAGGCCGTCCACCGCCTGCTGGGGCTCGCCCCGCCCCGCCCCGACGCGGCCCAGCTCACCATCCAGACCGACGGGGTCGCCGCCGAAGCCGAGGCCGACGCGATCGCCGCCGTGCTGCGCGACCTCGGCGGCGAGGTCGCCGTCGCCGCCGACGCCGCCGATGCCGAACGGCTCTGGTCGATTCGCCGGTCGATGCACCCCGCGATGGAGTCGCTCGGCACCACCCTCATCGAAGACGTCTCGGTGCCCCGCAGCATGCTGCCCGAGATGTTCGACGCCATCGCGCGGATCGAGGCGGGCTACGGCATCCGCATCCCGACGGTGTGCCACGCGGGCGATGGCAACCTGCACCCCAACTTCGTCTTCGAGGGCGACGTCGTGCCACCCCACATCTGGGAGGCCGCCGACGAGCTCTTCCACGCGGCGCTGCGCCTGGGAGGCACCCTCACGGGTGAACACGGCATCGGCGTGCTCAAGCGGCGGTGGCTGGCCGACGAGCTCGGCGACGACCAGTGGGAACTGCAGCGTCAGATCGCGCGCGTGTTCGACCCCGCCGGCATCCTGAACCCGGGCAAGGTCTTCGCTCCCTGAGCGCCCTTCCTCAGGCCTGGGGCGGGTAGACGGTTACGGAGCCACGGGACTCGGCGCGGGACCCGAGCACGATCGCGAGGATGCCGAGGAGCGACGGCACGGCGACGCTCACGAGGCTGGACATCCCGAAGAGCGCGAAGAGGGCGTCCTGGCTCTCCGGGGCGCTTCCGAGCGCGACCCCGACGACCTGCGTGATGACACTCACCACGACCAGGGCGGCTAACCCCCACGCCGGGGACCAGTTCCACGGCGGCGGCACCGCCCGGGCGCGCCCGATGGCGACGACGGTGGCCAGTGCCGCGGCGAACCGCACGGCGAGGTCGATGTAGCCGAGGATCAGGTAGCGCTGCGGATCACTGTCGGAGGACGGCAGGATGCCGGTCACCACCCACATCACGGGGCCGACTGCGGCGAGCGCCACCATCGCCGCCACGCCCCACGGGCGGCGAGCGACGACCGACCCTCGTCCGCCGAACCCGAAGGCGAAGATCACGAGCGCCGCGGAGAAGGCCGACATCGCGACCCACGCGAACAGGGTGTTCGCGATTCCCGGACCGCCGGTGAGGCCGGGGCCGCCGAGCACGAGCGGAACCACCGCGCTCGCCAGCAGCAGACCGCCGCCCCACACCCAGGCCGGTGTCGTCGTCGTCCTCGCTGCGTCGCTCACGGTGCCGACTCTAGCGCCGGCGCCCGCCGCGCCTCAGAATCCCTGCCAGGCGGGCTTATGGGCGAAGGCATACCGGTAGTAGTCGGCGTTGCGCAGCCGGGAGGCGGCCGCTTCGTCGACGACGACGGTCACGTGCGGGTGCAGCTGGATCGCCGATCCGGGCAGCGACGAGGTCACCGGTCCCTCCACCGCGCCCGCGACGGCATCCGCCTTGCCCTCCCCGAACGCC
The DNA here is from genome assembly GCA_029202445.1 of Candidatus Microbacterium phytovorans. Lineage (NCBI taxonomy): Bacteria > Bacillati > Actinomycetota > Actinomycetes > Micrococcales > Microbacteriaceae > Microbacterium > Candidatus Microbacterium phytovorans. The sequence goes on along the minus strand of CP119321.1, from coordinate 61,567 downwards.
AGCAGGAACAGATGCCGGGCGTCGAGGATCGTGCCGAGGCCCTGCGTGATGCAGTGCCGGGGAACGTCGTCGATCGAGTCGAAGAAGCGGGCGTTGTCGGCACGGGTCTGCTCGATGAGGGTCTTGACCCGCGTGCGCGACGCGAACGACGAGCCCGGCTCGTTGAAGCCGATGTGACCCGACGTGCCGATCCCGAGGAGCTGGAGGTCGACGCCGCCGGCAGCGGCGATCGCCGTCTCGTAATCCTCTCCGGCGTGCTCGATCCCGTCGAGGCTGCCGTCGGGCGTGCGGATACGCTCCGGATCGAGCCCCAGCGGCTCGACCACCTCGCGCGTGATCACCGACCGGTAGCTCTCCGGGTGCCGAGGATCGATGCCGACGTACTCGTCGAGCGCGAAACCGCGCACGCGGCTGACGTCGACGCCGGCGAGCCGCGGGCGCAGCGCCGTGTAGACCGGCAGGGGCGTCGAACCGGTCGCGAGTCCCAGCACGGCGTCCGGGCGGGACCGGACGAGCCGGACGATCTCGTCGGCGACGAGTTCTCCCGCCGCGGTCGGAGTGGGGACGATGACGACCTCAGCCATGCGCGAGGACCTCCTGTTCGTGTGCGGTCGCGCCGATGAGGGCGGCGCCCAAGGCTGCCGCGGGCGAACCCGGCGGCAGGAGTTCGATGCGTTCGGGAAGGTGCAGCGACCGCAGGAACGTCGACTCCGCCGCGCTGGCCTCGAGCTCCGCCACGAGCGGTGCGAGCAGACGATCGCCGAGCGCCGTCAGTCCCCCGCCGAGCACGACGGTCTCCGCATCCTCCGTCAGCACGAGGATGCGGACGGCCGCCGCCACGCCGTAGGCGAGATCGCGGCGGAGCCCGTCGGCCGTCGGGTCACCGGCATCCGCCGCGTCGAACACATCGCGAACGGGAAGGATGCCGGGCTCCCCCCAGCGCTGGGCCACGGCACCGCCGCCCGCCAGCGCCTCGATGCACCCGCGCTGGCCGCACCGGCAGCGGGGCCCGCGCGGATCGACGGGAATGTGCCCGACCTCGCCGGCCGTGCCGCGCGCACCGCGCCACAGGCGGCCGTCGCGCACGATGCCGGCCGCGACACCCGTTCCCAGGTTGAGGTAGGCCAGGCTCCCGGATGCCTCCCGCGCTCTCGCCCGGCGCCGGAGCGCGAAGGCGCCGACCGCCGCTGCCTTCACGTCGTTCTCCGCGCGCACCGGCACGCCGAAGAGCGGACCGACGGCGGCGCCGAGGTCGAGCGTCTCGATCCCGAGGTTCACCGCGTGCGAGATGCGCGCCGTGCCCTCGGCGACCTGGCCCGGGATGCCGATGCCGATCGAGTCCAGCTCCGACGGCGCGTGGCCGATGTCGGCGCAGAGCGCGACCACCGCGTCGGCGATCGTGCCCACCACGGCATCCGCGCCCCACCCGGTCGGCCGGCGCAGACGCGCGACGATCTCACCGTCGGGCGCGACGGCCACTGCGTCGGTCTTGGTGCCGCCGACGTCGAATCCGAGACGCATGTCAGCCCTTCACCGCTCCGGAGACCAGGCCGCTGGTCATGCGTCCCTGAACGATCAGGAAGAACACGACGACGGGGATCGCCATCAGCGTCGAGCCGGCCATCACGACCGCCCAGTCGGTGGCCTTGGTCGCCTGCACGAAGCTGCGGAGCCAGATGGGCAGCGTCTGCGACTCGGGCCGGGTCATGATCACCAGCGCGAAGACGAACTCGTTCCAGGCCTGGATGAACGCGAAGATGCCGGTGGAGACGAGCCCCGGAGCCAGCAGCGGGAACGTGACCCGCCAGAAGGCCTGGTTCCGGCTGCAGCCGTCGATCATCGCCGCCTCCTCGAGGTCGGCGGGCACCCCGTTGACGAAGCCGCGGAGCGTCCAGATCGTGAACGGCAGCACCATGGCGATGTAGACGGCCGACAGACCGACGATCGTGTTCAGCAGCTGCCACCCGTCGAGCACCCGGAACGTCGAGATGATCATGGCTTCGGCGGGGATCATCTGGATCACGAGGATCGCGATGATGAAGGACTTGCGGGAGCGGAAGCGGTAGCGGGAGACGGCGATCGACGCCAGGAAGGCGAACAGCAGCGCGGTGACGACCGTGAGGATCGTGACGGCGAGCGAGACGCCGAGCGCCGGGAGGAACCCGCCGTCGTTCCACGCCGCGACGAACGAGCGCAGCGTGAACTCGTCCGGCCACAGGTGCGGCGTCTCGCTTCGGACGGCGGAGCCGGGCAGGAAGGCGGTGTTCACCATCCAGTAGACCGGGAAGACCGAGCAGACGAACACGGCGAGCGCCGCGAGATTGAGGAGAAGACGCCGCGCCCGGCGAGTCGTGCGCGCGCTCACAGTTCCTCCTCCGACTTCAGCATCGTGCGGATGTAGGCGGCGGAGATCGCCAGCAGGATGAGCACGAGGATCACTGCGATCGCACCGCCCGACCCGAGATCGCCGGTCGCCATCGAGACGCTGTAGATGTAGACGCCGATCGTGTTCGTGTCGGCTCGGACACCGCCGATCGTCTGCAGCGCGTAGATCTGCGCGAACACGCGCAGATCCCAGATCACCTGCAGGATCAACAGGACGATGAGGATCGACTTCACGTACGGGACGACGATGAGCCGGAAGCGCTGCCACCCGCCCGCACCGTCGAGCGAGGCCGCCTCCATGACCTCGTCGGGCACCTGAGTCAGACCCGCGTAGGTCGAGAAGGCCACGAAGGGGATCGCGCCCCACGTGATGATGATGGCGGCGACCGCGAAGAAGCTCAGCGGATCGCTCAGCCAGCTGTGACCGGTCCAGTCGGTGCCCGTCACCTGAGTGAGGAAGTAGTTGACGAGACCGTAGTCGGTGTCGAAGATCCACCCCCAGACGATCGTGGCGGTGAGCGCCGGCATGGCCCACGCCAGCAGCAGCCCCACCGACACGACGGTGCGCATGACCGACCCGAGCGCCCGCATGAGCAGGGCGATCGACACGCCGAGCACCATCGTGGCGGCCACGCTCACGAGGCAGAGACCGACGCTGCGGCCCAGCACCACCCAGAACTCCGGGTCGGTGAGCACGCTGACGTAGTTGTCGATGCCGATGAAGTCGGCGGGAGCACCGAAGATCTGCTCGCGGCCGTACTTCTGGAACGACATCATCACGAGCTGCACGAGCGGCCAGCCGATGAAGACGACCAGCATGACCAGCGACGGGAGCAGCAGGGCCAGCGGCGTGGCGCTGAACCGGCGGCGGCGAGGTGTGGCCGGGGCCGGCGGCGGACTGCTCGTCGCCGTGAGGGGGAGGGTGGTGGAGGCCGACACGGTCTCGTCCTTCTGTGTGGGGAGTTCCCCCGGGGCGTCCGACGCCCCGGGGGAACGGGATCGGTCAACCGTTGAGGATGGACTCGATCTGGGTGTCGAGCTCGGCGGCCAGCGACGCGATGTCACCGCCGTTGGCGACCTTGACGAAGAAGTCCTGCAGGAGGCCCTTCGCTTCGACGTCGGCCCACTTGGGCGAGGCGGGGGTCAGCTTCGCGTTCGCCGCGGCATCCGCGATGACCGTGGCGAGCTCGGGGGTCGCCGCCGCGACGTTCGCGCCCAGCGACTTCTTGGCCGGCACGAGTCCCGCCTTGGCGAGGATCGTCTGGTACTCGTCGCTCAGCATGATCTCCAGGGCGCTCTTGGCGAGCTCCGGGTGTGCCGACTTCGCGGCGATGCCGACGTTCGAGCCGCCGGCGAACACCTGCGCGGCGCCGCCGTCCTTGCCCGGGAGGGCGAAGTAGCCGAGCGTGTCGGTCAGCGCCGTCTCCTTCTGGTCTTCGTCGGCCACGATCGACCAGTAGGCCCAGCTCGGAACCGAGAGGGTCGCGGCCTTCTCGGTGCGGAACGGCACCCAGGCCTCGGTCTCGTCGCCGTCCTTCGCGGCGAGCGACGCCTTCGTCATGAGCTCCTGCACCTGAGCGATGCCGGCGAGCGAGCCCTCCGACGAGAACTGCGCGTCCCAGCTGCCGTCGTCGTTCTGCACGGCGACCTCGCCGCCGTTCTCCCAGATGAAGGGCAGGGCGTTGTACCAGTCCTTGCCCGGGAAGTAGACGCCGGAGACCCCGTCGAGCGAGTCGGCGAGCGTGACGCCGTTGGAGACGTACTCGTCGAGCGTCGTCGGCACGGCGACGCCGGCCTCCTCGTACTGGGCCGTGTTGTAGAAGACGACGCGGGCGCCCGAGTAGTACGGCGCGGCGTAGAGCTTGCCGTCCCACGAACCGGCCTCGACGAACCCGTCGAGGAGGTCGGAGCCGCCCAGCTGCTCCTGGATGTCGCTGAGGTCGAGGAGCGCCCCCGCCGACGTGAACGCGGCGGCCTGCGTGTTGCCCATCTCGACGATGTCGGGGCTGTCGTTGGAGGACAGGCTCGTGGTCAGCTTGTCCACGAGACCGGTCCATTGCTGCTCTTCGATGACCAGGGTGCTGCCGGGGTTCTCCGCCGCGAACGTCTCGGTGAGGTAGTCGCGCGCTTCCTGCGGGGTGTCGGTGCCGACGAGCCACACGCGCAGCTCTCCCGGCTCCGGCGTGCCCGCGGACGTGGGCGTCGTTGCTCCGCCGCCCGCGCAGCCTGCGAGAACGACAGCCGAAGCGCCGATGAGCGCAAGGGCTCCGAGCTTCTTGTTCATGGTGTCTTCCTTCGTTTTCTCTTGGTGTTCCGGAGGGATGCCGTCCGGGATGGGTGATGCCGGGTGTCAGGAGACGCCGAGGCGTCCTGACAGGACCATGACGGCGGCGCCGCGGAGGACGATGTCCTCGCCTTGCGCCGTCATCCGCACCCGCACGCCGTCGTGGAACTCGGCGAGCGTCCGTGTGCGGAGCGTCTCGACGGTCGCCTGTGCGAGCGCGCCGTCGAGAAGTTCGAGGGGGCCGGAGAGCACGATCTCCGACAGATCGAGTGCGCCGACGATGGGCGCGAGGGCGATGCCGAGGCGTTCGCCGGCGTCGCGCAGGATGCCGTCGACATCCGCGTCGTCTTCCGCGAGGCGCTTCTCGAGAGCCGGCACGGACAGCCACGCCTCGAGGCAGCCCACCTTGCCGCATACGCAGCGGGGGCCGCCGTCGGTGCCCACGGTCACATGGCCGATCTCGCCCGCCGCGAACCGGCTCCCCCGCATCGGCACGCCACCGGACAACAGTCCCGAGCCGACACCGCGACCGACGCGCACGAGAAGCACGTCGTCGGGGGCGCCACCGAAGGTGTATTCGGCGAGCACGGCGGCGTTGGCGTCGTTGGCGACGAGGACGGGGAGGTCGAGCTCGCCCGACAGCGCCCCTTCGACGTCGACCTCGGTCCACGCGAAGTTGGGTGCGGTCAGCACGACGCCGCTGTCGTCGACGATGCCGGGGGTGCCGACGCCGATGCCCAGCACGGGAGCGTGGGCGTCGGCGACGAGGTCGCGGGCGAGCGAGGTGACGACGCTCAGGATCTCCGCCGGGCCGGCGGGGACGGGCACGTCGTGGCGCGCGACGATCTCGCCGTCGAGGGTGAGCACCGCTCCGAGGAACCGGTCAGTGCCGGACAGGTCGAGGCCGACGATCCGGTGCCCTTCGCGGTCGAGGTCGACGAGGATGGCGGGCTTGCCCGGGCCCGACACTTCTCGCAGGCCGCGTTCGATGACGTAGCCGTCGGCGATGAGCTCGCTGATGAGGTCGGAGATGGTCACCCGCGTGAGGCCGGTCTCGCGCGACAGGTCGGCGCGGCTCATGGCCCCCTGGTGAAAGAGGGTCTGGAGCACGAGCGAGCGGTTGTGCGCTCGGGCGTGCTCGGGCAGCACCTTCGTCGCGTGGCGAATGCCACGAGGCGGGAGGGAGCGCACGTCGGATGCCGTCATGTTTGTTAGTAGACCTTACGAACTCCCACCGCGCAACGGCTTCTCGGAATTCGGCAGGATCATTTACAAAACCGTTACATTCGCCGTCGAATCGCGCTGAGCCGCCGATTCTCGGCTCCTTCCCGACCGGCTCGCGTACCATGGGCCCGTGACCGATCCGACCGAGACGACCCCCGAAGCGCCCGCCCCGGCGCTGCAGTGGGCGCCCGCATCGCCCGCGCCGAAGCGCCGTCGATGGGGACTGCGCATCGGCATTCCCGCCGCCGCCGCTACGGTCGGACTCGTGGCGGCATCCCTCGTCCTCATCGCGCCGGGCACCGCGGTCGCCGGTGTGCCCGTCGGCTTCCTCACGGCCGGTGCCGCCAGCGATGCCATCGCACAGCGCCTCGCGAGCACGACCGTCACCCTCGGCGAGGGCGGTCCAAGCGTCACCGGTGCCCAGCTCGGCGCGATCGTGGATGCCGGGACGCTCGCGGGCCAGGCGTATCACGACCGTCCGCTCTGGAACGTCGCACAGTGGTTCGGCGACACGGCCGACGCCGACATCGACCTCGACGCGACCACCGCGACGGCCGCGCTCCAGCAGATCGCGCCCGGATCTTTCACCGCTCCCACCCCCGCCGCGATCGTCTTCGCGGACGACGCGTATACCGTCACGCCCGCCGTCGACGGCCGCGGCATCGACCTCGACGTCGTGACGGCCGCGCTCCAGGACGCGTTCTCGTCGGGTCGCTCCGACATCGTCATCGACGCGACGGTGGTGCCCGTGTCCGCGGCTGCCACCACCGAGAAGGCGCAGGCCGCCGCCGACCGCCTCAACGCGATGCTCGACGAGATCGGGTTCTACGTCGGCGAGGAGCGCACGGTCGCGGTGAGCCCGGCGGATGCCGCGTCGTGGCTCACGATCTCCACCGACGATGCCGGCGAGTTCGTCGTCACCGCCGACGCCGCCCGCATCCAGGAGGTCGTCGACTCACTGGACATCGATCAGAAGGTCGTCGACGGGACGGTCGTGACCAACGCCGCGGGCGACGTCCTCAGCGAGATCGTCGCGGGGCAGGACGGACGCGTCCTCGGCGACACCTCCGGTGTCGCGGCGGCCTTCGCCGCACAGCTCGCCACCGGCTCCGGCGTCTACGCGCTCCCCGTCGCCGTCACGCCGCAGAAGACGACCGAACTCGAGCGGCTCCTCGAGGTCGACCTCAGCAAGCAGCGGCTCTACCTCAAGGAGAACGGCAAGGTCGTCGACACCTGGCTCATCTCCAGCGGACGCCCCGGCGCGGTCACCTACCAGGGGCACTACTCGATCGGCTGGAAGACGGCGTCGCAGGACATGCAGGGCACCGCGCGCGACTCGGGCAAGAAGTACACGCAGGAAGATGTGCCGTGGGTCATGTACTTCAACGGCAACCAGGCGTTCCACGGCGCCTACTGGCACAACAACTTCGGCAACGTCATGAGCGCCGGCTGCGTCAACATGCCGCCCGCGAAGGCCAAGAAGATCTACGACTGGTCGCCGGTGGGCGTCGACGTGTGGATTCACGCCTGAGCCAGCGCCGACAGGCACCACCCGTACATCAGACCGACCCGCACGAAGGCGGCCCGGCATCCTCTCGGATGGCTCGGGCCGCCTTCGTCGTCGCCCTCTCGGGGCGTGCCTGATTACAGGGCGTCGATGACGCCGTTGAGCGTCGCGGACGGCCGCATCACGGCCTCGACCTTCTGCGTGTCGGGGTGGTAGTAGCCGCCGATGTCGACCGGCTTGCCCTGCACGGCGACGAGCTCGGCGACGATCGCCTGCTCGTGTGCGGCGAGGGTCTCCGCGACGGGGGCGAAAGCGGCGGCCAGTTCGGCATCCGCCGTCTGCCGCGCGAGCTCCTGCGCCCAGTACAGCGCGAGGTAGAAGTGGCTGCCCCGGTTGTCGATCGTGCCCAGCGCGCGACCGGGCGACTTGTCCTCTTCGAGGAAGGTGCCGGTGGCTGCGTCGAGCGTGTTGGCGAGGATCTTCGCCTTCGCGTTCCCGGTGTACTCCGACAGGTGCTCGAAGGAGGCCGCGAGCGCGAAGAACTCCCCCAGCGAATCCCAGCGGAGGTAGTCCTCCTCGACGAGCTGCTGGACGTGCTTGGGGGCCGAGCCGCCGGCACCCGTCTCGAACAGTCCGCCGCCGGCCAGGAGCGGCACGATCGAGAGCATCTTGGCGCTCGTGCCGACTTCGAGGATCGGGAACAGGTCGGTGAGGTAGTCGCGCAGCACGTTGCCGGTGACCGAGATGGTGTCGAGGCCGTGACGCATGCGAGCGAGGGTGTAGCGCGTGGCCTCGGCGGGCGACAGGATCGAGATCTCCACGCCGTGCGTGTCGAGCGTGGCGAGAGCCTGGTAGACCTTCGCGATGATCTGGGCGTCGTGTGCGCGGTTGACGTCGAGCCAGAACACGGCGGGCACGCCCGTCGCACGGGCACGACCGACCGCGAGCTTGACCCAGTCGACGACGGGCAGGTACTTCGTCTGCGTCGCGCGCCAGATGTCGCCGGCCTCGACGTCATGCTCGATGACGACCTCGCCCGAGCCGTCGACGATCTGCACGACGCCGGGCGCAGCGATCTCGAAGGTCTTGTCGTGGCTGCCGTACTCCTCGGCCGCCTGCGCCATGAGACCCACGTTCGGGACGGTGCCGATCGTGGCGGGGTCGAGCGGCCCGTTGGCGATCACGTCGTCGATGACGGCCTGGTAGACACCGGCGTAGGACGAATCGGGGATGACGGCGAGCGTGTCGGCCTCGCCGCCGTCGGCGCCCCACAGCTTGCCGCCGTTGCGCACGAGGGCCGGCATCGACGCGTCGACGATGACGTCCGACGGGACGTGGAGGTTGGTGATGCCCTTGTCGCTGTTGACGTAGGACAGGCGCGGACCTTCCTGCAGTCGCGCCAGGAACGCGGCGCGGATCTCCTCGCCGCCATCGACCTCGCCGAGTCCCGCGAGGATCGAGCCGAGGCCGTTGTTCGGCGTGAGGCCTGCCTCGGCGATGCGGTCTCCGAACCGCGCGAACACGTCGGCGAAGAACGCATTCACGACGTGACCGAAGATGATCGGGTCGCTGACCTTCATCATCGTCGCCTTGAGGTGCACCGAGTAGAGCACGTCGTCGGCGGAGGCGGACTCGAGGGTGGCGGCGAGGAAAGCGTCGAGCGCGGCCGCCGAGAGGAAGGTCGCGTCGATGATCTCGCGCGGCAGCACCTTCAGGTTGTCCTTGAGCACCGTCTCGGTGCCGTCGGCGGCGACGTGACGGATGGTCAGCACGTCGTCGTGCGCGGCGACCCAGGACTTCTCGTTGCTGCGGAAGTCGTCGTGGCCCATGGTGGCCACGCGCGTCTTCGAGCCCGCGGGGAACGGCTTGTTGCGGTGCGGGTGCTTGCGCGCGTAGTTCTTCACCGACAGCGGCGCGCGGCGATCGCTGTTGCCCTCGCGCAGCACGGGATTCACCGCCGAGCCCTTGATGCGGTCGTAGCGGGCGCGGATGTCCTTCTCCTCGACCGTCGCTGCCTCGTCGGGGTAGTCGGGGATGTCGTAGCCCTGGGCCTGCAGCTCGGCGATGGCCGCCTTCAGCTGAGGGATGGATGCCGAGATGTTCGGCAGCTTGATGATGTTCGCCTCGGGGAGCGTGGCGAGACCGCCCAGCTCGGCGAGCGCGTCGCCTACCTGCTGCTCGGGCGTGAGCCGCTGCGGGAACGCGGCGAGGATGCGACCGGCGAGCGAGATGTCGCGGGTCTCGAGCTCCACGCCCGCCTGCCCGGCGAACGCGCGGACGATCGGCAGGAACGAGGCCGTCGCAAGCGCGGGCGCCTCGTCGGTGTGCGTGTAGATGATGGTGGAATCGGGCACGGGTGTCTCTCCTGATGAGCGTCGGAACGAGCGACTGAGGGCCTCGCGGCGCCGTGCTCCAGCCTATCGCACGACCCGCGAAGATATCTCGACGTCGAGATATCTCGAGAATCGGGGAGTGCGACACGGCATCCCGCCGGGTAGCCTGGCCCCATGACCGAGCTGCGCCTGGTGGAACTGTCGGCCGCGACCATCGTGGCCGTCAACGCGATGTCGCTCAAGCCCGGTCAGGAGCAGTTCCTCGCACCCACGAGCTACGCTGTCGCGGCGGCGGTCATCAACCCGGCCACCGCGTGGCAGCGGGTGGTCCTCGACGAGAACGAGGTCGTGGGCTTCGTCAGCGCGAACTTCGACCCCGAGGCGCCTCAGGAGCATTTCCGCTCCGTGCTGTGGCGCATCAACGTCGACGCCGACGACCAGGGCCGAGGTGTCGGGCGCTTCGCCGTCGAGCAGCTGCTCGACGAAGCCCGCAGCCGCGACATGGACCACGTCAACGTCATCTACGAAGCCGGTGAAGGGGGCCCCGAGGCGTTCTTCCGCCGCGTCGGCTTCACACCGGTGGATGAGACCGAGTACGGCGAGGTTGTCGCCGAAATTCGGCTCTGACCAGCACTTCCCTCTCCCACCGCCGTGGGATTCCGGCCGGCGGCGAGGCACTCGTATACCCTCCCCCAACGGTGCCTCGCCGCCCTCGGTGCGCCCGGCGATGGCGGGCGCACCTGGCGGCACAACGGAGGAGATCCGCGTATCGGAGGGTGCCTGACCGGCATCCGCCCTCCGTTACGCGGATCTCCTCCGCTACGCCACCTCGCTGCCGCTAGACCAGCGACTCCCGCCAGGCGGCGTGCAGCTGCGCGAACTTGCCCGTTCCCGAGATCAGCACCTCCGGGGAGTCGTCCTCGATGATGCGACCGTGCTCCATGACGAGCACCCGGTCGGCGATCGCGACCGTCGACAAGCGGTGCGCGATGATGATCGCCGTTCGGTCGGCGAGGAGGGTCTGCAACGCGTCCTGGATCTGCCGCTCCGACGGGATGTCGAGGGATGCCGTGGCCTCGTCGAGGATGAGCACCGCCGGATCGGCGAGGAACGCGCGCGCGAACGAGATCAGCTGACGCTGACCTGCCGACACCCGACCACCGCGCTTGTTCACGTCGGTCGCATAGCCGTCGGGCAGTCGCTCGATGAAGTCGTGCGCCCCGACCGCACGCGCCGCGGCGCGGATCTCGTCCATCGTCGCGTCGGGCTTGCCGAGCGCGATGTTGTCGGCGACCGTCCCGCTGAACAGGTACGCCTCTTGCGTGACCATGACGATCGCGCGGCGAAGGTCCTTGGGATGCAGCGACCGCAGGTCGACGTCGTCGAGTGTGACGGCACCCTTCGACGGGTCGTAGAAACGCGACACCAGCTTGGCGAGCGTCGACTTGCCGGCGCCGGTCGTACCGACGAGCGCGATCGTCTGCCCCGCCGGGATGTCCAGCGAGAAGTGCGGCAGGATCGTGCGGTCGTCGGAGTAGCCGAACGTCACGTCGCGGAACTCGATGTGCCCCTTCGCCGTCCACAGATCGACGGGCTTCGCCGGATCGGGCACCGTCGGCTCCTCCTCCAGGACGCCCGACACCTTCTCCAGCGCGGCCGTCGCCGACTGGTAGGAGTTCAGGAAGAACGCGATCTCCTGCAGCGGGGAGAAGAAGTTGCGGACGTAGAGAACTCCGGCGAGCAGGGTGCCCACGAGGATCGTGCCCTCCGCCACGCGGATGCCGCCCCACAGCAGCACGAGCGCGACCGAGATCGACGCGACCGCCATCATGGCCGGCTCGAAGATGCCGAACAGGCGGATCGAGCGGAGGTTCACGTCGCGGTACTGGCTCGACAGGTCGCCGAACTCGTCGTCGTTGCGCGTCTCCTTGCGGAACGCCTTGACGGCACGGATGCCGGTCATGGTCTCGACGAACTTGACGATCACCTTGGCGCTCACGACGCGCGACTCGCGGTACACCCGCTGCGAGTTCAGGTAGAACCACCGCATGACGAACCACAGCGGGATGCCCATCACGAGGAGGATGACGCCGGAGTGCCAGTCGAGCAACAGGAGCGCGATGAGGGTGAACCCGCCGTAGAGCACACCGGAGACGAGCTCGTTGAGTCCGCCGTCGAGCAGCTCGCGGATGGAGTCGAGGTCGCTGGTCTGGCGCGAGATGATCCGGCCCGACGTGTAGGACTCGTGGAACTCCAGACTGAGGCGCTGCGTGTGCAGGAAGATGCGCTTGCGCAGATCGAGCATGACGGCCTGCGTCAAGCGGGCCGCCACGACCGCGTACCACCCGATGAGGGCGGCGCCGCCGATGCCGGCGACGAGGTAGACGAGCACGACGACAGCCGTCGGCATCCAGTCGCCCACGGAGAGCACCTTGGGCAGCGCCTGGTTGATGCCGTAGGCGATGAGCGCGGGGCCAGCCACGCGCAGCGCGGTGGACACGACGAGCACCGTCGCCGCCAGCACGAGTTGCGGCCGCAGCGGCTGCACGAGCGAGCCGAGCAGACGCAGCGAACGCTGACGGATGGCGCGCGATTCTTCGCGCGTGTAGTCGGAGCGGTCTTCGCCGCTGGTTCCGGTGACCGTGGAGCTCACAGGTTCACCTCCCTCTCCCGCTGGCGGGATTGTTCGTCTTCGAGACTCGAGATCACGTGGCGGTAGTGCTCGCTGGAGCGCAGCAGCTCGGAGTGGGTACCCACGGCCGTGATGCGCCCGTCTTCGAGCAGCGCGACCCGGTCGGCGAGCGTCACCGTCGAGGGGCGGTGCGCGACCACGAGCGCGGTGGTCTCGTGCAGCACCTCGCGCAGCGCGTCTTCGACGAGGGCCTCGGTGTCGACGTCGAGCGCCGACAGCGGGTCGTCGAGCACGAGCACCGCGGGGCGGGCGGCGACCGCACGGGCGAGCGCGAGCCGCTGGCGCTGACCGCCCGAGAGCGACAGGCCTTCCTCGCCGATGACCGTGTCGGCACCGTGAGGGAGGTCGTCGACGAACCCGGCCTGGGCGACGGCGAGCGCCTCGCGCATGACGGCTTCGGCCTCCTCGCTGCCGACCTCGAGGTCTTCCCTGCCGAGCAGCACGTTCTCACGGACGGTCTGCGAGAAGAGCGTGGCGTCTTCGAAGGCCATGCCGACGACCGTGCGCAGCTTCTTCAGCGGCAGGTCGCGCACGTCGATCCCGTCGACGGCGACCCGGCCCTGCGTCACGTCGTAGAGGCGCGCGGGCAGGGTCGTGAGCGTGGTCTTGCCCGAACCGGTGAGCCCCACGAGCGCCATCGTCTCGCCCGGGAGAAGGGCGAGGTCGATGCCGTCGAGCAGGTCGCGCTCGGTGTCGGCCGCGTCCTGGTAGCGGAAGTGGACACCCTCGAAGGTGAGCGCGCCACGGGAGACGGCGGCGTCGACCGGGCTCTCGGGGTCGACGATGGTGTTCTCCTCGTCGAAGACCTCGAAGATGCGGTCGGTGGCCGTGCGCGCGTCGAGCAGGAACGAGAACAGGAAGCCGATGGACTCCATCGGCCAGCGCAGCACGGTGGCCATCGCGAAGAACGCGACGAGCTCCGCGATCTGCAGCTGGTCGGTCTGGATCAACAGGATGCCGACGCCCAGGCACAGCGCGAACGCGATGTCCGGGAGCAGTACGAGCCAGAACCAGATCCAGCCGATCGCGCGCGCCTTGCTCAGCTCGGTCTCGCGCAGCGTCTCGGCCTGGCGGGTGAACTTCACCAGCGCGTGCTTGCCGCGCCCGAACGCCTTGAGCACGCGGATGCCGTGGACGGACTCCTCGACCGACGTCGCGAGGTCGCCCGCCTGGTCCTGGCTCTGCCGGGCGAGGGTGCCGTAGGTCTTCTCGAACCGGTAGCCGGCGTACCACAGCGGCGCGCACACGACGAGGAAGGTCGCGCCCAGCAGCCAGTGCCAGCGGAACAGGAGCACCGCGCCGACGAGGATCGTGAGCATGTTGACCACGAGCAGCACGAGGCCGAACGCCATCCAGCGGCGCATCATGCTGATGTCCTGCATCATGCGGCTGAGGAGCTGCCCCGACTGCCACTTGTCGTGGAAGGAGACGGGCAGGCGCTGCAGCCGCTCGTAGAAGCCGGTGCGCAGGTCGTACTCGACCTTGGTCGCGGGGGCCATCACGAAGTAGCGGCGAGCCCACACCATGAGTGCCTCGAGGAGGCCGAGCACCAGCACGGCGCCGGCGCCCCACGCGAGCTGCGTGAGGTCTCCCGAAGCGATGGGGCCCGCGACGACGACCTCGAGCACGAGCGGGATGGCGAGGGCCAGCAGGCTCGCGATGAGCGCGCTGACGGCACCCAGCACGAGCCGAGGCAGCACCGGTTTGGCGTACGGGTAGAGGCGGGCGAGCGCCCGCAAAGTGGAAAGTCGCGGAGTCGCGGAGGGTCTCTCGGTGGAAGAGGTCATGATCCTTGTGGGGTGGTGGAGCGGATGCCGGAGTCGGCGGAGAGGCGTAGGCGCGCGGAAAGGCGGTTCGTCACCGTGACGAACGTAACGCGGGGTGGAGACACTGCCTTCCCGAAGGAGGGCGTGCTCCGCGTGAGGCGGAGCGGGGCGTCAGGCCCGGTCGCGTCCGGCGACGGCGAGAGAGGACGGCTTCGTGATGACGATGGCCTGGGACATGATTCCTCCTCGGGTCGGTGACAGGGACGCCGCCACATCGTGCGAACGACGCGACAGCCCTCCAGCCTATGCCTGGGAAAACGCTGAGCGCAACACCCGATTCCGGATCAGGCCGCTTCGCGTGCCAGCAGACTCCGCTTCACCTCGACGCCCCACGCGAATCCCCCGAGGCTGCCGTCGCCTCGGAGCACTCGATGGCACGGCACGAACAGCGCTGGCGCGTTGCGCGCACAGATGGAGGCCGCGGCGCGCACGGCGCTGGGGCGGCCGAGCTCCGCGGCGAACGCCGTGTAGCTGAGCGGCGCGCCCGGTGCGATGCGCCGAAGGGTCGCCCACCCCGACAGCTGCAGGGCGGTGCCCGTCTGGGCGACCGGCACCGCATCGATCGCTGCCATGTCGCCGCCGTAGTACGCCGCGACAGCGGCGGCGGCATCCGTCTCGCCTTCGCGCGCCTGCGGGGGCGTGCTCAGCCGGGCGAGGATCGCCTCCGGGTCGGCGGTCCACCCCGACGCGAGCACCCGCTGGCGCGCGTCGGCGAGGATCGTGAACGGTCCGTCGGGGGTGTCGATGGTCTGCATGATCGCGGTCATGAGGAGTTCCTGTTCTGCGGGGTGGTGTCGAGCGCGCGCCAGAGGTGCGCGGTCATGTAGCTGCGCCACGGCGCGGTGCGCGCGGCCCACGCGTCGAAGCCGCGCGGATCCGAGGGGATGCCGAGAAGCGCTGCCCCCGATCGCACCGCGACGTCGCCGGGGAGGGTGATGTCGGGATCGCCGGTGACGCGCATGCGGACGTAGTCGGCGGTCCACGGACCGATGCCCGGCCGCGCCAGCAGCGCCGCGCGCTGATCGGGGCCGTCGTCGGCGGTCGTGAGGGTCAGCTCGCCGGTCGCGAGCGCTTCCGCGGCGCCGGTGACCGCACGGATGCGCGCGCCCGGACCGCGCAGGACGTCGGCGCCGTGCGCGGCGATCGCCGCCATCGTCGGGAAGAGCCGATCGGTTCCCTCGAAGGCGTCGGCGCGCTCCCCCAGCGCCTCGGTGAGCGCCGTCAGCGCGGTGCGTGCGGCGGCGACGGTGATCTGCTGGCCCACCATGGCCCGGATGAGCATCTCGTGCGGGTCGGCGGCGCCGGGAACACGGATGCCGGGCACGGCGGCGACGCGGGCGGCCAGCTCGGGATGCGCGGCGAGGGCGGCGTCGACGGCGAGCGGGTCGGCGTCGAGATCGAACAGGCGGCGAGCACGGGCCACGAGTGGCGCCAGATCGCGCAGATGCGTGAGCCGTGCGCGCAGCCGGACACGGCCCGCGGCGTCGAGGCGCACCTCGAACCAGGCCGGTCCGCCGTCGAGTCGGAGGGTGCGCGCGAAGGACCGCTCGGTCGCGACCTCCGCGCCGTGCACGGCCCGCACCGCCATCCACCGGAACAGCCCGTCGGCGTCGAAGGGTCCGCGATGGGGCAGGACGAGATCGATGGCCCCGGGCGCGGCGGTCGCGGCATCCTTCGCCGAGCGTCGGGCGCGCAGCTCGGTCGGGGTGAGCCCGAACACCTCGCGCACGGTGTCGTTGAACTGCCGCACGCTCGCGAAGCCCGCGGAGAACGCGACGTCGGCGGCGGCGAGATCGGTGCCGACGAGCAGCATGCGCGCCGTGTGCGCGCGCTGGGCGCGCGCGAGGGCAAGCGGGCCGGCGCCGAGCTCGGCCGTGAGCAGGCGGGTGAGATGCCGGCTCGAGTAGCCCAACCGCGCGGCAAGGCCCGGCACGCCCTCTCGCTCGACGACGCCCTCGGCGATGAGCCGCATGGCCCGGGCGGCCGTGTCGCCCCGGAGATCCCACTGCGGCGAGCCCGGGGCGGCCTCGGGCAGGCACCGCTTGCAGGCGCGGTAGCCGGCCTCGTGCGCAGCCGCCGACGTCGGGTAGAACGTCACGTGCGACGGCTTCGGCGTGCGCGCCGGGCACGACGGCCGGCAGTAGATGCCGGTCGAGCGCACCGCCGTGACGAACTGGCCGTCGAACCGCGCGTCGCGGGCGTCGATCGCGCGGTAGCGCTCGTCGAACGTCGCGCTCGTCATCGTGATCGCGGGGCCGGTCATGCCTCCACTCTCGCACGCGTCACCGACACCCGCTCGCGGGAATCGGACATCGCGATCAGTGGAAGAAGTGACGCTCCCCCGTGAAGAACATCGTCACGTTCGCCGCGCGCGCGGCGTCGATGACCTCCTGGTCGCGCACCGATCCGCCGGGCTGGATGATCGTCTTGATCCCGGCGTCGATGAGCACCTGCGGGCCGTCGGCGAAGGGGAAGAACGCATCGGATGCCGCGACCGACCCGGCCGCCCGGTCACCGGCGCGCTCCACCGCAAGGCGGCAGGAGTCGACACGGTTGACCTGGCCCATACCGATGCCGACCGTGGCCGACCCCTGCGCGAGCACGATCGCGTTGGACTTGACGGCGCGGCACGCCTTCCACGCGAAGATCATGCCCTCGAGCTCCTCGGGGGCGGGGCGGTCGCCGGAGACCAGCTGCCAGTCCTTGGCGACCGACTCGATCTCGTCGGGGAACCGATCGGCATCCTGGAGCAGCAGTCCGCCGGAGACGAGACGCACGTCCATGCGCTCCTGCTTCCAGTCGGCGGGCAGCCGCAGGACGCGGAGGTTCTTCTTGAGCTTGAAGACCTCGAGGGCCTCGGGCTCGAAGTCGGGGGCGACGATCACCTCCGTGAAGATGTCGCGCAGGTTCTCGGCCATCTTCAGCGTCACCGTGCGGTTCGCGGCGATCACGCCTCCGAAGGCCGACACCGGGTCGCACTCGTGCGCACGCAGGTGTGCCGACGCGATCGGGTCGAGCGCGTTCGGCGCCCCGATCGCGATGCCGCAGGGGTTCGCGTGCTTGATGATCGCGACGGCGGGCTTCACGAGGTCGAATGCCGCACGCAGGGCGGCGTCGGCGTCGACGTAGTTGTTGTACGACATCTCCTTGCCCTGCAGCTGCGTGGCCTGCGCGATGCCGTGGCCACCCAGGCGCGTGTAGATCGCGGCGCGCTGGTGCGAGTTCTCGCCGTAGCGGAGCGTCGCGAGCCGCTCCGCCTTCACCGTCAGGTGCTGCGGCAGCTCGTCGGAGGACAGCGTCTCCTCCGCGAACCACGTCGCGACGGCCCGGTCGTACTCGCACGTGTGCGCGAAGGCGCGCGCCGCGAGGTCACGTCGCTGCGCGAGGCTCGTGCCGCCGCCGGCGACCGCCTCGATGATCGCCGGGTAGGACTCCGGGGAGACGACGATGGCGACGTTGGCGAAGTTCTTCGCCGACGCGCGCACCATCGCGGGACCGCCGATGTCGATCTGCTCGACGACGGCGTCGCCCGTGGCGCCCGAGGCCACGGTCTCGACGAACGGGTACAGGTTCACGACCACGAGTTCGAAGGGCTCGATGCCGAGCTCCTTGAGCTGCGACTCGTGGTCTTCCAACCGCAGATCGGCGAGGAGGCCCGCGTGCACGTGGGGGTGGAGCGTCTTGACGCGGCCGCCCAGCGACTCGGGGAAGCCGGTGATCTCCGAGACGTCGGTCACGGCGATGCCGGCATCCCGCAGGAGCGCGGCCGACCCTCCGGTCGAGAGGATCTCGACTCCCGCGGCGGCGAGCGCCTCGGCGAGCGGGAGGAGCCCCGTCTTGTCGCTCACCGAGATGAGCGCGCGCCGGATCGGAACGAGGTCGCGGGGGCGGTAGAGGGCAGGGTCGATGGTCGGTCCGGCCATGGGGGGCTCCTTGTCCTGTGATGCCAGGGGTGTGGGTGTCAGTGGGTGTCGTAGACGGAGAGGTCGAGGTCGCCGGTCGCGATGCGGCGCACGACGTCGATGAGGAGGCGCCGCTCGACGGGCTTGATGCGCTCGTGCAGGGAGTGCTCGGTGTCGCCGGGGAGCACGTCGACGCGCTCCTGCGCCAGGATCGGCCCCGTATCGACACCGCCGTCGACCACGATGACGCTCGCGCCGGTCTGGGTCGCTCCCGCCGCGAGCGCGTCGCGGACGCCGTGGGCGCCCGGGAACTCGGGGAGGTACGCGGGGTGGGTGTTGATGAGGCGCGGCGCCCACGCGTCGACGAACGCGGCCGGCAGCAGACGCATGAGTCCGCTCAGCACCACGAGGTCGGGGCGCCAGACCGTCAGCTGCGCGTGCAGCTCGGCACCCCACTCCTCCCGCGAGGCGAACTCGCTGTACGGGACCATGATCGTCGGGATGCCGAAGGCCTCCGCGTGCGCGAACCCGTCGGCCTGGCGATCCGCCCCGACGACGACGATCCGGGCGGGGAAATCAGGGTCGCTCGCCGCCTCCAGCAGGGCCCGAAGATTCGAACCCGTGCCCGAGATCAGCACGGCCAGGGTCAGCACCGGCCCAGTCTACCGGCGACGACGCGGCTTCCTCGCCGGGGGAATCGGCCCGCGGCGACAGCAGGACCGCCGCCGCACCGAGGGCGACCTCGACCGCCACCGCGAGGGCGAACGACCCCGCCGACGGACCCGCCTGCGCCAGACGACCGGGCCCGAGCGACCCGGAGGCCAGCACGGCCAGCAGCGCCGCACCTCCCGCAGCCCCGACGACCACCAGGGCGAGGGCGATGAGCCGGGACAGCAGCGGCTCGCCGGCATCCGCCGTTCTCAGTCGCGCGCGCGCGACCCAGCCCGCGCCCGCACCGACGGCGACCACCGCGAGCGCGAGGAGCAGGAGCCACGGCGACGGGTCTTCGGGGATGAGTCCCAGCACCGGGATGCCGGGCACGACGCCGAGGTCGGTGCCCCCGGGGCCCACCGCGGTGCCCTGGCCGACCGAGAAGCCGGGGCCCGACGCGAACGCCGCCCCCCACACGATGAGGGTCGGGAGGTAGACGAGCTGACCGAGCCCGAGGACGATCACACCGATCAGATCGACGTGCGCGGCTTCGAAGAGCGCGACCATCCGGCCGCCGCCCGTGAAGACCGCTGCCGCCACGACGAGCCCGCCGACGCCGAGGATGCCGGTGAGCGCCGCGGCGATGCCCCGCGCCCCCGCCTCGACGACGCCCGTGTCGTCGACGTCGAGACGGTGACGGAGCCGGTCGAGGATGCCGTCGTCGCCGTGACGCCAGGCGGTCACGAGCGCACCGAGCAGACAGGGGACGGCGAACACGGCGACGGGGATCGCGATCGCCGCGGTGGTGTCGACGGCGGCGACCGCGAGCCGCGAAGTGAGCGCGACGAGGGTCGCGAGCACGCCGACCACGACGGCGCCCGCGGCGACGCCGACCGGCCAGGCCCCGGCGCGGGCGGCGCGGGCTCCGGAGCGCGCCGCGAACACCGCGGTGAACACGGTGAAGGCGAGCGGAGCGAGAGAGAAGACGAAGCTCGACGCGTCGGGGCTGATGCCGACGGCCGTCACGTACTCGGCATCCAGTGCCACCTGGAGGGGCACGAGGTGTCCCGCCTGCCACAGGGTCGCGGCGGCCGGCCACAGCGCCTGCCAGTCGGCGGCGGGGACGCCGAACACCCACAGCACGGTGAGTGGGGCGAGTGCGGCGGCGAGGCCGACGGCGACGACGATGACGGCGTCGAAGGCGGCGAGGAGGGCGACGAGCAGGCGGTTCATGCGGGTTCGACCCTACCTACCGGTCGCGGGCGTTCCCCGAGGGCGCGCGGGCGCGCTACCTTCGTCGATGGAGGTCCCCCTTGAGCACCAAGCGAAACACCCGCACGCAGAGCGACGCGAGCACCGAGAGCACCGCGCGAACCGACACCACCGGGAGCACGACGCGCATCGACCGCTTCTTCCAGATCACCGAGCGCGGCTCGACGATCGGGGCGGAGGTCCGCGGCGGCCTCGTCACCTTCGTCGCGATGGCCTACATCGTGATCCTGAACCCGATCATCCTCTCCAGCGGCGTGGACGTCACGGGGGCGCAGCTCGAGTTCCCGCAGGTCGCGGCCACGACGGCTCTCACCGCGGGAGCCATGACGATCCTCTTCGGCCTCGTCGCCCGCCTGCCGTTCGCGTTCGCCGCGGGCCTCGGCATCAACTCGTTCCTCGCCGTCGCCGTCGTCGGTCAGGTCACGTGGGCCGAGGCGATGGGCCTCATCGTCATCAACGGTCTGCTGATCGTCCTCCTCGCCGCCACCGGCCTGCGGCGCCTCATCTTCGACGCCGTCCCCATGGCGCTGAAGACCGCCATCACGGTCGGCATCGGCCTGTTCATCGCCTTCATCGGCTTCGTCGACAGCGGGTTCGTGACGGCCACGGGGGCGAACTCGCCGCCCGTGGGCCTCGGCGTCGCGGGGTCGATCGCGACCGTTCCGACGCTCCTGTTCGTCCTGACGCTGCTCCTGGCGGCCGTGCTGCTGGCACGCAAGGTCAAGGGCGCGATCCTCATCGCGCTGGTCTCGGGCACCGTCGCTGCCGTCGTCGTCGAGGCGATCTGGAACCTCGGTCCGAAGATCGGCGCCGACGGGCAGCTCGCGAACCCCGGCGGGTGGGGCCTGTCGGTCCCCGAGCTGCCCAGTTCGCTCGTCTCCTTGCCCGACCTCAGCCTCGTCGGACAGATCAGCTTCGGCTCGTTCGAGCGCATCGGCGTGCTCGCGGCGACGATGCTCGTCTTCACCCTCCTCTTCACGAACTTCTTCGACGCGATGGGCACCTTCACCGGCCTGTCGCGCGAGGCGGGCCTGGCCGACGCCAAGGGCAACTTCCCCCGCCTGCGCTCCGCACTCATCGTCGAGGGCGTCGGCGCCGTCGCGGGAGGCCTCACGTCGTCGTCGTCCAACACGGTGTTCATCGAATCGGGTGCGGGTATCGGCGAGGGCGCGAAGACGGGCCTCGCGAACCTCGTCACCGGCGGACTGTTCCTGCTGGCGATGTTCTTCACGCCGCTCACCACGATCGTGCCCACCGAGATCGCGGCCGCGGCGCTCGTGATCGTCGGTGCGCTGATGATGGCGCAGATCCGTCACGTCGACCTCACCGACCTGTCCGCGCTCGTCCCGGTCTTCCTCACGGTGACCGTGATGCCGCTGACCTACTCGATCGCCAACGGCATCGGCGCGGGCTTCGTCAGCTGGGTCGTGGTCCGGTCGCTGTCGGGCAAGGCGAAGGAGATCAGCCCGCTCCTGTGGGTCGTCGCCGCCGGGTTCGTCGTGTTTTTCGCGCGCGGTCCGATCGAGGCCCTGCTGGCCGGCTGACCGTCGCCCCGGGCGCCTTTGGGGCGCTTCGACCGCGTCAAACTGCGGGTGCGCGCACCGCGGACCCGCAGAACGGCGCCGGCGAAGCGTCGGTCGGCACCCGCGCGCAGCGCCCGCACGGAACAAAGAGAGGGCCGGATGCCACGTGGCATCCGGCCCTCTCGGGTGTCTGGACTCAGAGACCGGCGATGATCTCGCGCATGAGAGCGGCCGTCTCGGACGGCGTCTTGCCGACCTTGACGCCGGCGGCCTCGAGGGCCTCCTTCTTCGCCTGCGCGGTGCCCGCCGAGCCGGAGACGATGGCGCCGGCGTGGCCCATCGTCTTGCCCTCGGGGGCCGTGAAGCCGGCGACATAGCCGACGACCGGCTTCGTCACGTTCGCCTTGATGAAGTCGGCCGCACGCTCCTCGGCGTCGCCGCCGATCTCACCGATCATGACGATCGCCTTCGTCTCGGGGTCGGCTTCGAACGCGGCGAGCGCGTCGATGTGGGTCGTCCCGATGATCGGGTCGCCACCGATGCCGATCGCGGTCGAGAAGCCGATCTCACGCAGCTCGTACATCATCTGGTACGTCAGGGTGCCCGACTTGGACACGAGCCCGATGGGGCCCTTACCGGTGATGTTGGCCGGGGTGATGCCGACGAGAGCCTCGTCCGGGGTGATGATGCCGGGGCAGTTCGGGCCGATGATGCGCGTCTTGTTGCCGCGGCTCTGCGCGTACGCCCACGCCTCGGCAGTGTCGCCGACGGGCACGCCCTCGGTGATCACGACGAGCAGCGGGATGTCGGTGTCGATGGCTTCGACCATCGCCGCCTTCGTGAACGCGGGCGGCACGAAGGCGATCGACACGTCGGCGCCGGTGGCCTCGATGGCCTCCGCGACGGTGCCGAACACCGGCAGCTCGATCGAGTTGCCGTCCTTGTCGGTGTGCAGCACGGTGGTGCCCGCCTTGCGCGCGTTGACGCCGCCGACGACGTTCGTGCCCGCCTTCAGCATCAGCGCGGTGTGCTTGGTGCCCTCGCCGCCGGTGATGCCCTGGACGATGACCTTGGAGTCCTTGGTGAGGAAGATCGACATTTCTCTAGTCCTTACAGGTTGGCGAGCTCGGCGGCCTTGTCGGCGCCCTCGTCCATCGACACGGCCAGGGTCACGAGCGGGTGGGCGGCGTCACGCAGGATGGCGCGACCCTCCTCCACCTTGTTGCCGTCGAGACGCACGACGAGCGGCTTGGAGGCGCTGGCGCCGAGCTCGGCGAGTGCACCGACGATGCCCTTGGCGACGGCGTCGCACGCGGTGATGCCGCCGAACACGTTGACGAACACCGACTTCACCTGCGGATCGCCGAGGATGACGTCGAGACCGGCGGCCATGACCTCGGCCGAGGCGCCGCCGCCGATGTCGAGGAAGTTGGCGGGCTTCACGCCGCCGTGCTTCTCGCCCGCGTAGGCGACGACGTCGAGCGTCGACATCACGAGGCCTGCACCGTTGCCGATGACCCCGACCTCGCCGTCGAGCTTCACGTAGTTGAGGTCGTTGGCCTTGGCCTTCGCCTCGAGCGGGTCGGCCGCCTCCTTGTCTTCGAGGAGCGCGTGGCCGGCGTGGCGGAAGTCGGCGTTCTCGTCGAGCGAGACCTTGCCGTCGAGGGCGATGATGTCGCCCTCCTCCGAGAGGATGAGCGGGTTCACCTCGACGAGCGTGGCGTCCTCGCCCTTGTAGACCTGGAAGAGCTTCACGAACACATCGGCGACCTTGGGCGCCAGCTCGTCGTCGAAGTTCGCGGCCTTGGCGATCTCGAGGGCCTTGGCGGCGTCGATCCCGACGAGCGGGTCGACCTCGACCCGGGCGAGGGCCTCGGGACGCTCGACGGCGAGCTCCTCGATCTCCATGCCGCCCTCGACGCTCGCGAGCGAGAGGTAGGAGCGGTTGGCGCGGTCGAGCAGCACCGAGAAGTAGAACTCCTTGGCGATGCGGGCGCCGGCGGCGACCATGACGCGCTTGACGACGTGGCCCTTGATGTCGAGGCCGAGGATGGCCTGCGCCGCCTCGAACGCCTCATCGGGGGTCTTGGCGACCTTCACGCCACCGGCTTTGCCGCGGCCTCCGGTCTTGACCTGAGCCTTGACGACGACGACGCCGCCGAGCTTCTCGGCCGCTGCCTTCGCCTCCTCAGGGGTGTCGGCGACGATGCCGGCGAGCACCGGCACCTCGTACTTTTCGAACAGGTCTCGTGCCTGGTACTCGTAGAGATCCACGTGCAATCCTTCGCTGGGCGACGGTGGGTTTTGAGGACGAAGAAGTCTCGATGTCGAGATATCGACCAATCCCCCAGCCTAGTACGTGCGACTGAGTGCCCCGTTCAGGGAGCACGGGCGGTCTCGGCGTCGCTAGGCTCGGCGTCATGAGTGACCTCACTCCCCCGCCCACCCGCAACACCGTCGTTGCGGCCGCTCTCGACCTGTTCGCCACGCAGGGGTTCGAGGCGACCTCGGTCGAGCAGATCGCGCAGGCCGCGGGGGTTTCCCGATCCACCTTCTTCCGCCAGTTCGGCGGCAAGGACGACGTCGTCTTCACCGATCACGACGAACTCCTCGCGCGCCTGCGGGAGTTCCTCAGCACGGCGCACGAGAACGGCCACGAGAACCCGTGGGCCGCGGTGTGCGAGGCATCCGTCCAGGTGTTCCGGCACTTCGCCGCCGATCCCGAGCTGGCCCGCCGTCGATACTCCGTCGTGCGACAGGTGCCGGCGCTGCGGGAGCGCGAGATCGTGACGGTGTTCCAGTACGAGCGCCTCTTCGACGACTACTTGCGCGGAGCGCTCCCCGGCATCGACCCGGTGGAGTCGGTCGCCTTCTCGGCGGCGGTCACCGCCGTGCACAATCACGTACTGCGGCGGTTGCTGCGCGGCACGAAGAAGGTGCCGGCATCCGTTCTCGCCGACGCCTACGACGACCTGATGCACCGGTTCGGCGTGCACCCCGGCGGCGAGACACCGGCCCCCGACGACCTCGTGATCGCGGCGTTCCCGCGGCGTATGCCCACCGCGGAGATCGCGCGTCGCCTCAAATCCGAGCTGACCTGACCGGCCCCGCCACGACAGCCTCGGTGGGGTGCGGCGACGGCAGCAGCGACAGTCCGTGGAGAAGGTCGGTGCGCGACGCGGCGACGCAGACGCGGATCCAGCCCTCACCGGACGGCCCGAACGCCGAGCCGGGTGCGACCGCGACGCGCTCACGCCGGAGGAAGTCCTCGGTCCATGCGGCGACGTCGCCGCCGGAGGCATGGCGCACGTCGATCCACAGGTAGAAGGCACCCGACGGCTCGAGGTAGCGGATGCCGCGCGCGTCGAGGAGGTCGGTCGCGGCGCGCAGGTTGTCGCGGTAGTGGGACCGCGCGTCGGCGACACCGTTCTGACTCCCGGCGAGCGCCGCGATAGCCGCGTGCTGGGCGGGCGCGTTGAGGCAGGAGATCATCGCCTCCTGAGCCGACCGCAGCGGACCCTCCCAGTCGCGAGGGGCGACGAGGAATCCCACCCGGATGCCGGTCATGGCATATGTCTTGGACAGGGAGAACACACCGACGACGCGCTCCCCGCCGGTCTCGCGCGTATCGAGCGCGGTGAGGCTCACGTGGGGGCCGTCCCACGTGAGCTCGGCGTACACCTCGTCGCTGAGCACCCAGAGGTCGTGCCGCCGAGCGAAGTCGAGGATGCCGCGTGCCCGCTCCTCGTCGAGGGTCGTGCCGAGCGGGTTGGACGGCGAGTTGACGATGATCACGCGCGTACGCGGAGTGACGAGACGTTCGAGCACGTCGAGCTCGGGGAGGAAGGCTGCCTCCTCGCGAAGCGGGTAGGCGACGGGGACGGCCGACAGCATCCGGGGACTCATCGAGAACGTCGTGTAGCCGGGGTCGGGCACGAGCACCTCGTCGCCTGGATCGAGCATGAGACCGAGCGCCTGGTGCAGCGCCTGCGTGCCGCCGACCGTGGCCCAGACGCGCTCGGGATCGAGGGCGACTCCGCGGTCGTGGGCGAACCGCTGCGCGAACGCGCGGCGCAGGGGCGGGATGCCGCCGTTGGCGGTGTAGTTGGTGTCACCGGCATCCCACGCCGTCTTCGCCGCCGTGGCGATGTGGTCTGCGACGGGAAGGTCGGGCTCGCCCACGGCGAGGAACGTCACGTCGTCGAGGGTGAGCGCGATCTCGAACAGGCGACGGATGCCGCTTCCGGGAACGTGGGCGACGTGAGGGCTGAGGTGCGGCACCGGGCCAGGCTACGCTCCCGGTGTGACGGGCGGATGACATGAGACTGCGTTCCGCGCGAGGTGACACTGAATCTCCATCGACGGTATTCTGAAGGAATGTCCACCCGCACCGACACCCTCCCCGGCGAGTCCGTCGCGTCGTACGACGTCACCGGCCGCCTCGGCACCGACTACTACGCCGTCTTCGCCGACATCCCCCACGACGACCGTGCGGTGTGGGAGCGCGCGCAGGCCTACATCGACGAGGTCGGCCCGCAGATGCGCGACGCGTGGGATGCCGCGGAGTACCCGCTGCACCTCGCCGCACGCCTCGGCGAGCTCGATCTGCTCAACGACGGCATCGATCACCCCGACCTCACCCGGTTCTCCCCCTTGGCGGCCGGGCTCGTCAACATGGAGGTGTCCCGCGGCGACGGCTCGCTCGGCACCGTGATCGCCGTGCAGGGCGGTCTCGCGCTGCGCACGCTCGCGCTGTTCGGCAGCCCGGCGCAGCAGGCGCGCTGGCTGCGACCGATCGCACGCGCCGAGGTGCCCGCCGCGTTCGCACTCACCGAGCCCGACCACGGCTCCGACTCCGTCTCCCTCGAGACCGTCGCGCGGCGCGAGTCCGCCGGCGACGGGGGCGGGTGGGTTCTCCGCGGCACGAAGAAGTGGATCGGCAACGGCGCCGCGGGCGGCGTCACGTTCGTGTGGGCCCGCGTCGACGACGACGGCGCCGACGACCACGGCGCGGTGCGGTGCTTCCTCGTCGAGCAGAACACGCCCGGCTACACCGGGACCGTCATCACCAGCAAGGGCGCTCTGCGCGGCATCCACCAGGCCCACATCACCCTCGACGACGTGCGCCTTCCCGCCGACGCCGTGCTGCCGGGCGCCCGCACCTTCCGCGATGCCTCGACCGTGCTGTACTCGACGCGATCGGGCGTGGCGTGGTCGGCGCTCGGCCACGCGACCGCCTGCTACGAGGCCGCCCTGCAGTACGCCGGCCAGCGGATGCAGTTCGGCAAGCCGCTCGCCCGGTTCCAGATGGTCCAGGAGCGGCTGGCGCAGATGCTCGAGGAACTCACCGCGATGCAGCTCTACTGCCGCCACCTCGCCGACCTCGAGACGTCGGGAGGCCTGCGCCCCACGCAGGCGTCGCTGGCGAAGTACCACAACACGCGCGCGGCACGGCGAATCGCCTCGACGGCTCGCGATCTGCTGGGGGGCAACGGCATCCTCTTGGAGAACGGCGTCATCCAGCACATGGCGGACATCGAGGCGATCCACACCTACGAAGGCACCGAGAGCGTGCAGGCTCTTCTCATCGGACGCGACATCACCGGGGTGAGCGCGTTCGCCTGAGGATCAGCGGCGGACGATCGACCCGGAACCGCCCTCGCTGACGGCGCCCTCGATCTCGGCTCCGCGGTAGAGGATGAGGCTGCCGCCATCACGCTCGATCACATCGCGGTCGACCTCACCGGTGCGGAACACCGCGAGGTTGCCGGTGCCGCTCTCGCGCGCAGTGCCGTCGACCGACCCGTGGATGTGGAGCGAGTTGCCGTCGCGCTCGGTCACGTTGCCGTCGACCTCACCGGAGCGCTCGATGTACACGCCGCCGGAGTCATGCTCGGAGACATGGCCGTCGACCTCGCCGATGACGCGGACCCCGCCGGAGCCGGACTCGACGACGCTGCCGTCGACCTCGCCACGTGTGCCCACGACGACCCCGCCGGAGCCGCTCTGGCGGACGTTTCCGGTGACATGTCCGTGGATGGTGACGGTGCCGCCCGTGACCACGAGGTCGCCGCGGATGATGGTGCCGGCCGCCACCGTGTAGTCACCGGAGCGCACGACATCGGCGGCCATGGCGGCAGCCGGAGCGGCGACCAGGAGGAGTGCGGAAGCGGTGCCGATGGTCAGGATGCGTGACGTCTTCATGGGGAGTCCTCTCGTCGTCGCCGGACCCGTTCCGGCGGTGAACCCAGTTCATCGGGCGAGGATGAGACGCCGATGAAGCGGCCATGAGAACGCTCTTAGCCGGTTCGTTCTCCGGTCCGCTCTCGCCTCACCCCTCGCCCCGCTCCCCGCGACGGACCAGGATGGATGCCGTGTACGAGATCCCCGCACCGATGCTCGCCAAGTCCGTCCCGGCGGTCCCCGCCCCCGATCGGATCGCCGGCGGCCTCTCCTACGAACCGAAGTGGGACGGGTTCCGCGCGCTCGTCGCGTGGGACGGCACCGACGTGGAGATCGGCTCGCGGGGTTCGAAGCCGCTGACGCGCTACTTCCCCGAACTCGTCGAGGCGTTCTCGCGTCTCCTCCCCGGGCCGTGCCTCCTCGACGGCGAGATCGTCGTGGCGGTCGGCGAGCCCGGTCAGCAGCGCCTCGACTGGTCGGCGCTGTCCCAGCGCATCCACCCGGCCGCCTCCCGCGTGGCTCTCCTCAGCGAGACCACCCCCGCGATGTTCATCGCTTTCGACCTGCTCGCGCTCGGCGACGACGATCTGCAGGACGAGCCGTTCGCGCAGCGGCGTGCCCGACTCGAAGACCTGCTGGACGGTGTCGCCCACCCGATCCATCTGACGCGCACGACCCGCGACGCGGCGCTCGCCGACCGCTGGCTCGCCGAGTTCGAGGGCGCCGGACTCGATGGCGTCGTCGCCAAACCGCTCGCTCAGCCGTATGCACCCGGAAAGCGGACGATGTTCAAGGTCAAGCACGCGCGAACGGCCGACGTCGTCGCCGTCGGCTACCGCGTGCACAAGAGCGGCGAGGGCGTCGGGTCGTTGCTCGTCGGCCTGTACGACGCCGACGGGCGCATCCGCAACGTCGGGGGCGTCGCCGCGTGGAGCGACGTGCGACGTCGCGAGCTCGTCGACGAGCTGGCACCCCTGGTGGAGCGCGATGACGAGGGCGCAACGGTCGTCGGGGAGACCGATCGTTCGCGGTTCTCGGCATCCAAGAACGTGTCGTTCGTGCGGCTGCGTCCCGAGCGGGTGCTCGAAGTGCGCTATGACCAGCTCGAAGGAGAGCGCTTCCGCCACACGGTGCAGTTCGAGCGGTGGCGCCCCGACCGCGACGCGCGTTCCTGCACGTTCGACCAGCTCGAGACGGTCACGGCCTACGACCTGGGCGACGTGCTCGACGGACACAGAACGGGCCCGTGACGGCGCCGGACTCCAGCGGCCGGACTCACGGGCCCGAAATCTGTGTGAAGCCGTCGGGGGGGTCCGGCTTGTCTTCGACGCTACCCTCGGCGCCGCGACCCGACATCGCCGCTCGCCGTGATTAATGCCGGTTCCGCGGTCGTGCGGTGCGGCATCCCGGATGCCAGGATCGAGGCATGGCCGACGCATCCGGGACGCCGGATCCCGATCCCACCCACACGGCGGAGCTCCGGCTGGAGCCCGTCGGCTTCATCGCGCGCACGGATGCCGTCCTGCGACTCGGTGCGCTCATGCTCGGCGCCGGCGCATCGTCGGCGAGGGTGAGCGACAGCATGGCGCGCGCCGCGCGTGCGGTCGGGATCGAAGAGCTCCACTCCCGCGTCGGGATGAAGGACATCGTGTCGACGGCGAGCCGCGGACAGATGTTCCGCACACGGGTCGCGGAGATCCGCACCCCCGCGGTCGACGCGGATCGCCTCACCGCGCTCAAGCGGCTGACCAACGAGCTGCACCCCGGCATGACGGCCGCCGCCGTGCAAGAGCGCCTCGACGGAATCGAACGGATGCCGCGGCGGTACTCCTCCGTGCTGCGCGTCGTCGCGGCCGCCCTCGCGTGCGCCGCGTTCGCGCTCCTCAACAACGGCGGGTGGCAGGAGTTCGTCGCCGTGGGGATCGCGGCGGGAACCGGCCAGGCGGTGCGCATGACGATCCACCGCCTGCGCATCAACGAGTTCCTCGTCGTGTTCGCCTCCGCGATCACCGCCCTGGTGGTCTACCTGCTCGTCGCGCAACTGTTCACCCTGCTGGGGCTGCCGGGAGGTCAACACGACGCGGCGCTCACGAGCGCGGTGCTCTTCCTCGTGCCGGGCTTCCCGCTGGTCACCGGCGCCTTGGACCTCGCGCGCCTCGACCTGAACTCCGGGATCGCGCGCGTGACGTACGCGGTGCTGATCCTCCTGGCGACGGGCACGGCGGTGTGGGGCGTCGCGACGATGTTCGATGCGACCGTCACGCAGACGGCGAGCCCCGCCTTCGCCGAGCCGTGGCTGTCCCTCATGCGCTTCGCCGCCGGCATCGTCGGCGTGGTCGGTTTCGCGGTGCTCTTCTCGACGCCGCCGGCGATCGCCCTGGCCGCGGCCCTGCTCGGCGCGACGGCGAACGTCGGGCGCCTCGCCCTCATCGACGCCGGCCTGATGCCGGCGGTGGCCGCTGCCGCCGCCGCCCTCGCGGTGGGCCTCGGCGCGTTCCTCGTCGGTGATCGCCTCCGCGCGCCCCGCGTGACCCTCACGGTGCCGGCCGTGCTGATCATGGTGCCCGGGGCGGCGGCCTACCGCTCGATCGCGGGAGTCATCGACGGCGACACCCTCGCCGCGATCCAGAACGGGATGCAGGCGCTGTTCGTCGTCGTCGCGCTCGCCATCGGACTCACCGTCGCGCGCGTGCTCACCGAACGCGAGTGGCAGCTGCCCGCGCGCTGACGCCCCGGCATCCTCCCCCGCCCCCTCGCGACCTCGCGAACGTGACGCAATCGGCCCCCACCACCTCGCGAACGTGGCGCAATCGGCCCCCACCCCGCGCAAGTGACCACACCTTGCGCCACTTTCGCAAGGTGTTCTCTCTCGAAGCCGCCGTCGTCTAGCGTCGACTCATGGCTCCGTTCCAGCTCTTCCGTCCCGCGCCGAAGACCGTCCGCCTCGATACGACGCACGCGGCCCCCGTCGCTGTCGCCGCCGGCGGCAAGCCCTGGAGCCTGTGGAGCGACGGCCTCGGGACCCTCGCGATCCGGTCGCTGCAGGTGCTCATCGTCGTAGCCATCACGGCGGGCGTCATCCTCGGCATCCAGC
Source organism: Candidatus Microbacterium phytovorans (assembly GCA_029202445.1). Classification (NCBI taxonomy): domain Bacteria; kingdom Bacillati; phylum Actinomycetota; class Actinomycetes; order Micrococcales; family Microbacteriaceae; genus Microbacterium; species Candidatus Microbacterium phytovorans. The sequence continues at coordinate 30,691 of CP119321.1, read as the reverse complement.
AGCTCACCGTCGTGACGATCCCGCTGGTGCTGGCGCTCATCTTCGCCTCCGCGTTCGCGCCCGTCATGACGTGGCTGCGCCGCCGGGGGGTGCCCTCGCTCGTGGCGACCCTCCTCGCTCTCCTCGCGATCGTCGTGATCCTGGGCGGAGTGTCCTGGCTCATCGTCTGGGCCGTCCGCGATCAGTGGGACGAGCTCTACACCAAGGCGCAGCAGGGCGTGCAGGACCTCACAGCGTGGGTCGGGACGCTGCCGTTCGACATCGATCAGGGCCAGATCGACGAGTGGGTCGCGACGCTCCAGGACTTCGTGACGAGTGCGCAGTTCGGTTCGGGCGCCCTCGCGGGGGTCAGCGCCGTCGCGAACTTCATCACCGGACTCGTCCTCATGATCGTCATGCTGTTCTTCTTCCTGAAGGACGGCCCGCAGATGTGGGCGTTCCTCCTCCGCCCCTTCCAGGGCGAGCAGTACCAGCGCGCCGTGCGCATCGGCGACAAGACCGTGACGACCCTCGGCTCCTACGTGCGCGGCACGGCGACCGTCGCCGCGGTCGACGCCATCGGCATCCTGATCGGTCTTCTCATCCTGCAGGTGCCGCTCGCGATCCCCCTGGCCGTCCTCGTGTTCCTGCTCGCCTTCATCCCCATCGTCGGGGCCACCGTCGCCGGCATCCTCGCCGCCCTCGTCGCGCTCGTCGCGAACGGATGGTTCGTCGCCCTGATGGTCATCGGGGTGGTGGTGCTCGTCAACCAGCTCGAGGGCAACCTGCTCCAACCGCTCCTCATGGGCCGCACGATGAAGCTGCACGCTTTCGTCGTGCTCATCGCCCTCACGATCGGAACGGTGCTCAGCGGCATCATCGGCGCCGTTCTCGCCGTGCCCATCGCCGCGGTCGCGTGGGGCATCGTGCAGGTGTGGGATGGACCCGACCTCCCCGCACGCTGGGCGCGCCCGAAGCGCCGCGAGGCCGTCGCGAAAGCCGTCTCGGCCTGACGGGTCAGGCGTCGGGGGTCTTCGCCCTGCTGGGCTGCACGCGCGGCGGCTCTCCCGGCATCTTCGGGAACTCCGGAGGGAACGGCAGCTCGCCGAGACCGTCGGAGAGGTCGCGCTCCCACCACTGCAGAAGGGTGTCGATACGGCCCGGCGCCGCCTGCATCCGCTCCCACGGGTCGCCGACGTCGGACAGCCGCTGCGGAACCGTGCGCACGGTGAACGCCGCCGGGTCGACGCCCTCGGCGAGCTCGTCCCACGTGATCGGCGTGGCGACCGTCGCGGTCGGGAGCGCGCGCGGGCTGTACGCGCCGGCCATCGTGCGGTCGCGGTTGGCCTGATTGAAGTCGAGGAAGATACGCTCGCCGCGCTCTTCCTTCCACCAGTTCGTCGTCACCTTGTCCGGCATCCGGCGCTCCAGCTCGCGGCTCGCGGCGATCACGGCGTGCCGGACGTCGAGGAACTCGTGCGTCGGCTCGATGGGACAGAAGACATGGATGCCGCGGTTGCCGCTCGTCTTCAGCCACGCGTCCAACCCCGCTTCCCGGAGCACGTCGCGCAGCGCCGGGGCGACGGCCGCGGCATCCGCGAAGTCGGTTCCCGGCTGCGGGTCGAGGTCGATGCGCAGTTCGACGGGGTTGTCGGTGTCGGCGGCGAGGGAGGCCCAGGGATGGAAGACGACCGTGTTCATCTGGACCGCCCACACGATCGCCGCGGCCTCATCGAGGACGACCTGCGGATGCCGTCGCCCGCTGTTGTACGTGCACATCACCTGATGGACGAACTCCGGTGCGCCTTTCGGCGGGTTCTTGGAGAAGAACCGCTCCCCGTCGACGGAGTCGGGGAAGCGCTCCAGGGAGACCGGACGATGACCGTTGGCACGCAGGAACGGCTCCGCCACGGCGATCGTGTACTCCGCGAGTTCGTGCTTCGTGATACCCAGGTCGGGCCAGATGACCCGGTTGGGGCTCGACAGCGAGACCTCCCGGTCGCCGGCGGTCAGAGTGATGCGCTCAGAGGCCATGGCACGACCCTAGGCGCTGCGTCCGACGTCCGACAGCCCGGCCCTCAGTCGGCGAGCGCGAGCACCGGGGCGAGCTCGGTGCGGTCGAGTTCGATCCACGGACCGGCCGGATCGACGACGACACCTGTGATGCCGTCATCGGCGGCGAGCGCCTTCGCCAGTTGCTCACCGGTGATGGGGAGCGGGCGATCGCCGCGACCGAGGGCGATCACTTCCAGCGGGTGGGAGAAGACTTCGAGGCGACGGCGTCCGTCGGCGGAGCGTGCCTCGGCGAGCCCGATGCGGCCTTCGGGATCGGCGTTGCCGGCGACCCAGAGCTTGGCGCGAGTGAGGGCGTCGGCGACGTCGACGGCCGTGCGGGGGGTCCGTTCCGACACGAGCAGCGTCTTCACGGCGAAGGTCGGATCGGCCTCTTCCAGCGCCTTCGCGATGAGCTCCGAGGGCAGGATGAGGCGCGCGCCCGAGGTCGCGTGATCGAGGAAGAGACCCGCGTACGGGCCAGCGACGACGTTCTGGAACACCGTCGACGCCGGCTGCCCGACCGCCGAGGTGGCCGCGTCGCCGTCGGCGCGCACCGAGTCCTGGAGCGCCGCACCGCCGGTGAAGGCGAGGAGGAACCGCTTGTCGCCGATGGCGGTGACGGCGAGGGTGAGGTTCTGCCCTTCCGCGATCAGCGCTTTCGCGTCGCCCTGCACCCGGACATAGAGGTGACCCTGGAGCGCCTGCCGCATGACGTTCATGACGTCGGTGTTCTGCGCGGCCTCGGGAAGAGCGGCGAGCGCCTGCTTGACGATGGCGTTGTCGGGCAGTCCCGGCACCGTCTGCGTGCGGGCGGGTGCCTCCGCGGCGGGGCGGACGGCGGCCGGGGTCTCTGCGGCCTTTCCGTAGGTGGAGAAGGAGATGCCGACCTCCGGCACGATCTCCTCGATCTCCGCGGGCAGCACGAGATCGTCGGCCGCGGCCTCGGCATCCTGCTGCGGGGTCGTTTCGGGCTCGTCGGGCCGGTCGCGACGCGAGAAGAGTGCCATGCGGCCAGCCTATGCGAGAACGGGGCGCCGTCCCCGGCCGCGGAGCCGGATGGCCTCCCGGGCCGACGCCGGTGCTCTGGTGGGGTCAGCCGACCCGGGCGGTGGCCTTCGACGTCTTCGCGACGGTGCCGTAGCCCGACTTCGACCCCGTGACCTTCACGGTGATCTTCTTGCCCTTCTGCGACGAGGTGATCGTGTAGGTCGACTTCGTCGCCTTGCTGATCGCCGTCCCGTTGGCGTACCAGCGGTAGGTCAGTTTCGTGCCCGACGTCCAGGTGCCGGGCTTGGCCGTGAGCTTCTTGCCGACCTTCACCGTGCCGGAGATGGTGGGCACGGGCGCGGTCAGGATGCCGGTGGCCACCTTCGCGGTGGGTGCGGACGTCTTCGCGGTCGAGGCGTATCCGGTGCGCGAGGCCGTGACGCGCACCGTGAGGGTCTTGCCTCGCTGCGACGCTCCGGGCGTGAAGGTGCGCGAGGTCGCTCCGCTGATCGCGGCTCCGTTCGCCGACCACCGGTAGGTGTAGACCGTGCCGCTCGGCGCGGCCGGAGCGGTGAGCTTCACGCCCACGCGCGCGGTGCCCGTGATCTTGGGGGTCGACAGCGTGACGGACGTCAGGGCGAGGGTCGCGGTGAGCGAGGCGGGCGCGGTGCCCGGAACGACGGTGATCGTCGTCGCGGTCGCGGCGGTCGCGGCATCCTTCCACCACTCGGGCACGTACGTGCCGGGGTGGGCGGTGACGCCGAACGCGACGGTGTAGGTGCCGCGCGGCAGTCCGCGGACGGAGAACGCGCCGCTGGATGCCGTGGTCGTCGCGGCCGGTGCCGGCACGGTGTCGGGGTCGTCGCCGGTGGGCGGGTGCACCTGCACCGAGACGCCGCGGAGGGCGGCATCCCCGACTCCGAGGACCTTGCCGGAGAGGGTCTCTCCGACGATGGCGTCGACGTTCGGCGTCACCTCGCTCCTATCTACCACGACGGGGGTGCTCTCGTCGCACGACGGGCCCCCGAGCCATCGCGGCGCGTAGGCCGTGGTCGCCTCGTCGCCGAAGCGAAGCCGGTACGAGCCCGGAAGGAGTCCCTGTAGGCGGTAGGCGCCGTCGTTCGCCGTGCGCACCACGGCGAATTGCACGTCGGAGGTGCAATCCGCGTAGGCGTACACGGACAGGTCCCCGACGCCGCCGAAGGCGTCGGTGACCGTGCCGGTGATGGAAGAGGCGGCGTCGAGCACCGCGTTGACGTTCGTGGCGGCCGAGCCGTAGATCCCGACCCGAACGGCATCCGATCGCGTCGCCGCGCCGTCCCACCACTCGTCGGTGAGGTTCGCGTCGAACGGCGCATCGACGTAGAGCACATACTCGCCGTCGGGCAGGTCGGTCATCGCGTACGCGCCGTCCTCGTCGGTGCGCGTGAAGAGAGCCGTACTGTCCGCATCGGACGGGTAGAAGTAGACGGTCGCATCGGCGATTCCCTGATGGTCGCGGTTCGTGACACGACCGGAGACGACGCCCGTCTCGCCCAGTTCTGCGTCCACGCCGACCAGATGACTACCCTCCCACACGTCGAGATACATGCTCGATGCGGGAAGCGGGGTCTCGTACGACTCGTAGGAGAGGCGATAGTCCCCCGGCCACAGGCCGGTGAACTCGTAATGACCCTCGGAGTCGGTCGTCGTCTCGTCCACGAAAGACTCGCCCCACGGCGTGCGGACGAAAGCCGACACCACGACGTACTCCACGGTGGCGAGGGTGGTGCCGTCGATGACGCGACCCTCGATCTTCGCCCCGTCGTACAAGCTCGCATCGGCTGTGGCCGTCGCCCCCGCGGTCACCGTCACGGGCGTGGCATCCTCCGGCATCCGCGCGCCGTCGTACCACTCGGTCAGGATGCCGTCGATGACGTCGGCGTTGAACCGCACCTTGTACTGGCCCGCGGCGAGCCCGGAGATCGTGTATCGGCCGTCGTCGTTCGTCAGAACCGCCGGTTCTTCGCTGCCGCCGACACGGGTCGCTTCGACGGAGACGTCCGCTACCGGGTCGCCGCTCGTGTCGACCACGACACCCGTGATGACGCCGCTGTCGGCTGCCTGGGCAGCGGTGCCCGAGAGTCCCGCGAGGAGGATGCCGGTCACGGCCGCCGTCACCGTCGCGGCGCGCCAGCGCGATCGCATCGTCGTCATGATCTCCCCCAGATCGCGAAAATCACGGGCGGGCGAGTCGGGTGGATGCTGTGGATCCACCCGACTCTGCCCCGGGTTTCCCGTGTACCGCCGAAGCCCCGTTCGACGGTGGGTCTTGTGTTGTGGTGTGGTCTGTCGAGTCAGACCTTGGATGCCCGGTAACCGGCGGCTCGCGCCGCGGACTCCGTGGCGAAGGACTCCTCCGGATGTGTGGCTGCATAGTAGCGGCCACCGGGGACGTGGTAGATCCAGTCAGACGTGTGCCGAGTCGTCTGGTTGCCCTTGATCGGATAGGCCTTCGGGCACGACGTCTTCGACGCCGGGCGCGCTTTCCCCGACTTCACCACAGCGGTCGGCTTCGAGGTCTTGGACACGGTGGTGTGGCCCGCCTTCTTGCCCGTCACCTTCACCGTGATCCGCGTGCCGATCTGCGCGCTCTTCAGCGTGAGGGTGCTCTTCGTTGCACCGGAGATGGCTTTGCCGTCCGCGAACCACTTGTACGACAACGACGCCCCGCTGGTCCACCGCCCCGGCTTGGCAGTGAGCTTGACCGTCGCGATCGCACGGCCCGAGATGGTGGGCGTGGAGGAAGCAACGCGCTTTGCGGGGAGCACTCGGATGCTCAGGTCCGCGGCGGCTGACGCCGCCTGCGTCGCACCGAGAGACTCGGCGGCGACGGCAGGCGCGGCGAAGGCAATGGTCGACGCCAGCATCGCGCTCGCCATGGCGAGAGCGATCGAACGCGTGCGAAGTCGAGTGCGCATGAATCCCCAGGACACATCCCCGCCGGGGGTCAACGAGTCGACGTGTCTGCGCTGAGATTAGAGCATTCTCATGAAAGAAGGAAGAGGTGAGCCGCAATCCGAAACAGCGTCGGAGGCGGCGACCGCCTACAGCTTCGCGATCGGGGCGATCTTGATGAGGAGCTTCTTCGGACCCGCGGAGTCGAATCGCACGTGCGCGACGCGCTTGGCACCCTCGCCGGTGACCATGTCGACGCGCCCCTCGCCGAAGTCGTCGTGACGGATGCGGTCGCCGGGAGCGAGTTCCAGGTCGCCGTTGTCGCGCACCTTCGCCGGGATGCGGTTCGCGAACTTCGCGATGTCGCCCACCGGCTTGTCTCGCCGCGGCAGCGGCACGAGGTCGTCGCCGTAGCGGTTGCCGCCTCCGTATCCCTGCCCACCGCCGCGCCGCGCATTGAGCGCGCGGGACTGACTGCCGCCGCGGGAGTTGACGTCGCCGGGCGACTGTCGCCAGTCGATGAGCTCGTGGGGGATCTCCTGAAGGAAGCGGCTCGGCATCGCGACGGACACCTCGCCGAACTGCGCGCGCGTCATCGCGAGTGAGAGATGCAGCTTCTTCCGCGCTCGCGTGAGGGCGACGTAGAACAGGCGACGCTCCTCCTGAGGTCCGCCGGGCTCGCCGGCCGAGATGCGGTGCGGGATGAGGTCTTCCTCCACCCCGGTGACGAAGACCGCGTCGTACTCGAGGCCTTTCGCGGTGTGCATGGTCATGAGCGAGACGGTGCCCGACGCGTCGTCGAGGTCGTCGGCATCCGACACGAGTGCGACCTCCGTGAGGAAGTCGAGCACCGTGCCGTCGGGGTTGTTGCGGGCGAACTCGCGCGTGACGGCCACCAGCTCGTCGAGGTTCTCGACCCGCGCTTCGTCTTGCGGGTCTTTCGATATGCGGAGCGCGTCGAAGTAGCCGCTCTTGTTGAGCAGCAGCGACAGCCCCTCGGTGACAGACGTCGACGGGGCCACCTCGCCCGACGACGGCAGCATGATCTCGGTGGCCTCGGCCAGTACGGCGTCGAGTTGGGCGATGGACTTCTGGATCTTCGGACCCACTCCGAGCGCCGACGCGTTGGCCAGGGCGTCGCGGAACGTGATGCCCTCCTCCGCCGCATAGCGGGAGATCGACGTCTCGGTGACGTCGCCGATACCGCGCCGGGGCTTGTTCAGGATGCGACGCAGAGCCAGCTCGTCGGCGGGGTTGGCCACCGCCACGAGGTACGCCAAGGCATCCTTGATCTCGGCACGGTCGTAGAACTTCGTGCCGCCCATGATCTTGTACGGCACCGCCGAGCGGATGAGGATCTCCTCGAGCGCGCGGGACTGCGAGTTGGTGCGGTAGAAGACCGCCATCTGGCCGTACGGCAACCCGGCGCGATGCAGCGCCTCGACCTCGTCGGCGACGAACTGCGCCTCGTCGTGCTGCGAGTAGCCCGTGAAGCCGATGATGGGATCGCCCGCCCCGACGTCGGTCCACAGCTTCTTGTCTTTGCGGTCGAAGTTGTTGCTGATCACCGCGTTGGCGGCAGAGAGGATGTTCTGCGTCGAACGATAGTTCTGCTCCAGCAGCACGACTCGCGCCCCCGGGAAGTCGCGCTCGAACTCCGAGATGTTGCGGATGTCGGCGCCGCGGAACGCGTAGATCGACTGGTCGGAATCGCCGACGACGGTGAGTGAGGCTCCCTCGAGTTCGGGCGCATCGACCGGATCGAAGATCATCATGCCGCCCGACGAGAACGCGTCGGGGGTCGCGCCGACGACGGGCCGCGTGAGCTCGTGGATGAGCGAGTACTGGGCGTGGTTGGTGTCCTGGTACTCGTCGACGAGGATGTGTCGGAAACGTCGCCGGTAGACGTCGGCGACGTGCGGGAACGCGCGGAACAGGTAGACCGTCTGGGCGATGAGATCGTCGAAGTCGAACGCGTTGGCCTTCTGCAAGGCGCGCTGATAGTCACCGAAGATGGCGGCGAACAGGCGTTCGGCCGGGTCGCTGAGATTCGCCTGGCGCGCGAACGACTCGGCGTCGGACAGTTCGTTCTTCAGTTTCGAGATGCGCCCCTGAACGGACGCGGGGGTGAGCCCGAACGCATCGGCCTCGTGCTCCTTCACGAGCCGCTTGATGAGCGCTCGGGAGTCGGCGGAGTCGTAGATCGTGAAGCTCTTCGTGAACCCGAACTGGTCGGCCTCACGGCGGAGGATGCGCACGCACGCGGAGTGGAACGTCGAGATCCACATGCCCTGCGCGGCCTGACCGACCAGGTGCTGCACCCGCTCGCGCATCTCGCCGGCGGCCTTGTTGGTGAAGGTGATCGCGAGGATCTGACTCGGCCACGCTTCACGGTTGCGCAACAGCGACGCGATGCGGTGCGTCAGCACGCGCGTCTTGCCCGACCCGGCGCCCGCGACGATGAGGAGAGCGGGCCCGCGGTAGGTCACCGCCTCGAGCTGCGGCGGGTTCAGCCCCTCGAGGAGATCCTGGTCGGCGCGCACGTGGTCGCCTGCCCCGGGGTCTCCACTCGCGCGGCGCGGGCCGCCTCCGACGATGACGGGCTTGATCGGGTCGCTCATGACCCGTCAAGTCTAGGCTCGCGCCCCGACACCCGACCGGTCGCCCGCAGCCCACACGCTTCCGGATGCCGAGGCCTCGCGCGAAAGTGGCGCATGCTGCGGCCACTTACGTGGCGAGGTGGCCGATTGCGTCACCTTCGCGACGCGGTGACCCGAGGCCTCGCGCGAAAGTGGCGCATGCTGCGGCCACTTACGCGGCGAGGTGGCCGATTGCGTCACCTTCGCGAGACACCACGTGCCGCCGAGCGGGGGTATCCGGCACCACCACCGGCACCGCGAAGGCGACCGCCAGGGCCAGGGGCCAGGCGACGCCCCCGGCGGCCCACACACTTCCGGATGCCACGACCGCCCCGCCCGCGAGGAGCGGCACGACGAGCAGCTCCGCGCGGAAGAGGTCGATCCGCTGGCGCACGCCGAGCGACCCCGCACGCTTGGGCGTGACCCGGAACACCGCACGCCGGCCGAGCAGGCCGCCCACCACCGCCGCGACGACGACGAACATCGTGGAGGCGTACAAGGCGCCCGCCGCGATCGCGAACGTGACGCCGGCGGCGAGCCGGCGCGACCGTGCACGGCGCACCGCCTCGGGCAGGAGGGGCATGAGCCCGCTCAGCGCCGAGAGCACGAGTGCCCACAGCGGGGGGACAGTCCCGCCCGCGGCGAGTGCCGCCCCCGACACGATCGAGGTCGCGCCGGCGAGTGCCGCGCCGGGGACCAGGGCGGTCTCCCCCACCACGTCGATCGCCTCGCGGACGGGGAGCCCACGCACGGCGGGCCGCCGCAGGAACTCCACGGCACCCTCTGCCGTCTTGCGCAGTTGCGTGCGGAACGCGCGGTAGTCGACCGGGAAATCCTCCGTGAAGGCGATGTCCGCGTACACCAGGCGCCACCCGCGGCGACGCAGCGCGACGGTCAGCGCGAGGTCTTCCGCCACCACCTCCGGCACGCCTCCGACGTCGTCGAGAGCGGCGGCGCGCAGCAGCGCACCCCGCCCGAGGAACGCCGTCACTCCGTGTCCGGCGCGGCCGCGACGCGTGACGGCCAGGTGCGTGGCGAGCAGCGGACCGAAGTACCGTGCGAACGCGGTCCGGCCAGGGGCGGCGACCGGGGCGGCCTGAGCGACAGCGACCGTCGGATCGGCGAGCTCCGCCGCGCACACACGGACGAACCCGGGCGGGAGCACGACGTCGCTGTCGCACACGACGTATGCGTCGTAGCTCCCCCGCAGCACCCGCAGCCCGTGATTGAGATTGCCGGCCTTGAACCCGGTGCGGTCCGAGCGGCGCACGACGCGGCATCCCGACTCCCGCGCGAACCGGTCGATGTCGGAGCGCGATCGCGGGTCGCGAGAGTCGTCGAGGATCACGGTGTCGACGTCGACGTCCTGCCGCATGCTCACCGCCACCGCCGCCGCGTCGAAGTCGTCGGCGACGCAGAAGAGCAGGGCGACGCGCAGGGGCGCGGGGTCGTGATGCGGAGCGTCCGAGGGGCGGGGCTGCTGCACCGACCGCACCCACAGCGCGGCGGCGCGCGCCCCCGTGGCCCACAGGATCGACGTCGCCACGGCGAACGCGATCGCCGCGATGGTGCCCAAAGACCACGCCCACACCGTCAGCGGGGCGACCACGGCGAGCCAGCACGCGAGCGGAAGGAATGCGGACAGGGCGACCCTCGGTGAACTCATGTCAGGAGTCTGTCGAGCCCCGTGCGGCCGCGGCATCCGGGGTGCCCCTGGTCCATGCCCTGGCCGGTCCCTGGTCCGCTCACCGGGGTGTCCCCGGGTGTCGCGCGGTCAGAGCAGGCGGCGCTCCGAGGCCCACACGGTGAGCTCGTGGCGCGACGACAGCTGAAGCTTGCGCAGCACCGACGACACGTGCGTCTCGACCGTCTTGATCGAGATGAACAGCTCCGCGGCGACCTCCTTGTAGGCGTAGCCGCGTGCGATGAGCCGCATCACCTCCTGCTCCCGCGAGGAGAGCCGGTCGAGTTCGTCGTCGACCACGGCCGTCTCGCCCGCGACGGCACCGAACGCGTCGAGCACGAAGCCCGCCAACCGGGGCGAGAACACGGCGTCGCCCCCGGCGACCGCGTGCACGGCGCGACTGACCTCCCCGCCCGACGAGCCCTTCGTGATGTAGCCGCGGGCACCGGCGCGGATGACCCGCACGACATCCTCCGCGGCATCCGAGACGCTGAGCGCGAGGAAGCGGGATGCCGTCGGCGCGGAGCCCCGGATCACCGCCTCGCCGCCCGAGGCCTCTGCGACACCGGACGCGCCCGGGAGGTGCACGTCGAGCAGCACGACGTCGGGGACGGTCGCGGCGATCACCTCGATAGCCGTGGCGACATCGGCGGCCTCGCCCACGACATCGACCGACGGGTCGAGGTCTGCCCGCAGCCCCGACTGGAAGATCGAGTGGTCGTCCACGATCACGACGCGCAGCGGCTCACCCATGACGCCCCTGCCCGCTGGAGACCCGTCCGGGACCGGGCGCGTACCGCAGGTGCACCTCGGTGCCCGTGCCGCCGCCGCCGGGCCGGATCGTCGCCGACCCGCCGATGCGCCGCATCCGTCCGATGATCGACTCGCGCACGCCCAGCCGGTCGGCCGGCACGGCGTCGGGGTCGAACCCGGGTCCGCGGTCACGCACGTACACGTCGACGGATGCCGCAGTGCCCTCCAGGTAGACGGAGATCTCGCCGCCGGCGTGCCGCGCCGCGTTCAGGATCGCCTCCCGCGCCGCCGCCGCGACCTCGCCGCTCGCCCGCTCGTCGGAGGCTCCCGCCGAGACGACGTCGATGCGCACCGGGAAGTCGAGTTCCAGCGCGCCCGCGTAGTCGCGCAGATCGGTGGGCAGGTCGCTGTCGGCGGGGGCGTCACCGTCGTAGAGCCAGGCGCGCAACTCCCGCTCCTGCGCGCGGGCGAGTCGAGCGGCTTCGCTGGAGGCGCCGGCCCGGTTCTGGATGAGCGCGAGGGTTTGCAGCACGGAGTCATGCAGGTGCGCCGCCATCTCGGCGCGCTGCTCCTCGCGGATGCGCTTGACGCGTTCGCCGCTGAGATCGCGCCAGCGCTCGATGAGCGTCGTCGACGACACCGCCACGAGCGCCACCAGCGGGATCGCCGTCCGCACCAGCTGCGTGACCCCACCGCCGCTCGCAAGGCGCGACGACTCCAGCACCAGCAGCACGGCGAGGAGCGACATCACCGCCGCGCGGACGAGCAGAGCATGGCGGATGCCGCGCGCCGGGTCGGCGCGATCCACCAGCGCCGCCCACATCCCCGCGGTCATTGCGAAGGCTACGGTCGTGACGAGGAGAAGCATCGCCGCGACGGCGTCGGGGGCGCTGTACCCTCCCCAGATGTTCCACGCCCACGGGTCTAGGTACAGGGGCACGAAGGTGAGCACGAGCGCCGTCGACGCGACGGTCAGCAGCCAGGCGACGGGCGCGCGCCGCGTCGGCGAGGCCTCGCCGCCGGCCCACGGCATGAACGCCCAGCACCACAGGTACAGCAGGACCCCCGCGCCGAGCATGCCGGCGGTCACGACGAAGAAGGCGCGCACCGCCCACAGCGGCGCCCCGAGGTGGACCGACAGTCCCTCCGCGACCCCGGCCACGAGACATTCGCGAGGCCGCACGAGTGGCGGCCTCGGCGGCGCGGCTACCACCGGACGCGCGGGCCGCGGCGGGCGCGCGGGCCGCGGCGGCCGGGCCGGGCGCATCGGCGGCGACCCGGGTTCGGGCCGGGCGCCGACGGGGGCGGAGGAGGACATGCCGCCATCCAATCACCCGCACCCGCGCCCGCGGTACGCCCGGCGTGCACAATCAGGGGGCGCTCAGGGGTTCACCCCATGGCAGGCCACCACCCGCGCCGGGGAGGATCGAGACATGACCACCGCGCCCCCGATCGATCCCGGCCCGCCGCCGGCCGCACCGACGACGACCTACCGCTCGGACGGGTTCTTCTCCTGGACCGCCGGTCTCGGCCTCGTGCGCGGTGAGGGCTGGATCGGCGGCGTGGCCGCGGGTGTCGCAGCGCGTCTGCGCATCGATCCGCTGATCGTCCGCGGCATCCTCCTCGTCATCGGCCTGTTCGGCTTCCCCGTCCTCTTCCTCTACGGCGTCACCTGGGCGCTCCTGCCCGATCTCGACGGGCGCATTCCACTGCAGGAGGCCGTCCGCGGCAGGTTCGCCGCGTCGCAGATCGGGGCGGGCCTGTTCGTCCTCGCCGGGTTCGTCCCGTTCCCGGTGCTCATGTGGGGCGGCTCGTTCGGCCTCGTCTCCGTCGCCTGGGTCTTCGCGCTCGGCTTCGTCCTCTTCGTCGGCATCCTCCTCGCCGGCGGCCTCATCCTTCTCATCGTGCGCGCCGCGCGCCGCACCCCGGGCGAGTCCGAACTGCGAACGGCTTCCGCAGCATCGGACGCGCCCGGTCCGTCTGCCGACGAGTCCGGCCGGGAACCGGACGACGTCGCGGACCCGCGGGGGGTGGATGCCCTCGCCGCCGGCGACGCGGCATCCCTCCCCGCACCTCTCGACGACGGTGACGTCGCTCCCGAGGGGGCGCCACCCGCAGACCTCGCCGCCTGGAAGGAACAGCACGCCGCCTGGAAGGAGCAGGACCAGCAGTGGCGTCAGCAGCAGCAAGATGCCGTCCGCGCCGCACGCGAGGAGGCACGTCGCGAGCGTCAGGCCCGAGCGACGGCGTTCGCGGCCGAGGCTGCGGAGCGACGCCGCCTCCGCCGGGCGAGCCACCCCCGCACCCCGGCCGCGGCCGTGGTCGTCGCGCTGGGACTGGCGGTGGTCGTGGGAACAGTGGCCGCGCTGACCGAGGGCGGCCCGCTCGCGCCCGCACACGGACTGTTCGTGGCGGCTCTGGTGCTGGCCGCGGGGATGGTCATCGCGGGGGCGCTGCGGCGACGCAGCGGCTTCCTCGCGTTCGTCACGCTGCTGACCCTCGTCGGCGGGGCAGCCGCGACCGCCGTGCCGGCCGCGCAGGCGCTGCACCTCGGGAACTACGGCATCTCCAACACGAGCGATCAGCGCTATCCCGCCTCCGCCCCGTTCACGCAACCGTGGGGCGATCTCACTGTCGGCCTCGGCGCGACGGGGGAGGACGGAGCGACCTACATCGACAAGCGTTCGGGCGGGACGTTCATCACGCTCGAGCCCGGGGTCGAGGTGACCCTGGAGGCGACGACGAGCAACGCCGCCCTCTACTACGGCGGATCGGACAACACGTCCGAAGACCTCACTCGCGCGGCCGGCACGACCATGGAGACCCTCGCCGACGGCCGCGTCCGATACCGCGCGGTCGTGGCGGCGGGCACCGAGCCGGTCACCACGCGCGAGACCATCGTCATCGACCAGGACTCGGGCTACATCGAGCTGTACATGATCGACACCCCCATCGGAGAAGACCAATGAGCGACGACACCCTCCCCCTCGCGTCGGAACCGCCGGTCGAGACCGGCGACCCGCAGCCGCCGCGTCCTCGCACCCGCTGGGCGGGCATCGTCTGGGGGCTCGCCTTCGGAGCGATCGCCGCGGGCGGCATCTGGCTGAGCTCCGGACTCGAGCGGCTCGACGGGCTGTCCGCCTGGCTCCTCGACCTCGGCACGGGCGCCGCCATCGGCTACGGCCTCCTCACGGTCGGGGGCCTGCTCCTCGTGGGCGGCATCGCCGGACTGCTGCGTCGTGCGCAGCTCGCGGCATCCCGGAGATAATCGACGAGTGCGCACACTGCTCAACATCATCTGGGTGATCTTCGCCGGGCTCTGGCTTTTCGTCGGCTACGTCCTGGCCGGGGTGCTCCTGTGCATCCCGATCATCACGATCCCCTGGGCGATCGCGTCGTTCCGCACCGCGCGCTACGCGATCTGGCCCTTCGGCCGCACGATCGTGAGCAAGCCCACCGCGGGCGTCGGATCGTTCCTCGGCAACGTCATCTGGGTCATCCTCGCCGGATGGTGGCTCGCGATCGCCCACCTCGTCAGCGGCATCGCGCTCTGCCTCACGATCGTCGGCATCCCCCTGGGGATCGCCGACTTCAAGATGATCCCCATCTCCCTCATGCCCCTCGGTAAGGACATCGTCTCCACGCGCGACGGCTCCCTCGTCTGATCGCGGGCACCTTCGCGGATGCCGCACAATGTGACGTATGCCGATTCCCCCCATCACGGCCGTCGACGTCGACGGCATCCCCGCCTACTGGGCCGACATCCGCACGAACTACACCGGCACGCTCACGTTCGGAGTCGGGCTCCGCGATGAGACCGCCCGCACCGCCGGGCTCGCCCACCTGATCGAGCATCTCGTCATGGCCCGGGTCGGCCGGGTGAACGTGACCCACAACGCCACGACCGCCGACGAGTCGATCTCGTTCTACGCCCAGGGCTCTCCCGCCGCCGTCGGCGACTTCCTCGCGCGGGTAGGCCAGGCGATCTCCAGCCTGCACGAGACGACCCCCGAGACGGTCGCCGAGCAGCGCCGCATCATCAGCAACGAACTCGGCGACCAGGACGAACGCCCCGGCCGCGGGCACCTGATCGATCGCTTCGGCAACCGATCGGTCGGCCTGCTCGACCTCGGCAGCCCCGCGCACCGGTCGCACACGCGGGAAGACGTGCTGCGCTTCGCCGACGAATGGCTGCACGTCGGCAATGCGGCACTGAGCTTCACCGGTCCCCCGCCGGAGGGACTCTCGATCACGCTCCCGCCCGCGCGCGCCCTCCCCTCCCGCCCCGAGGCGGAGATCATCCGCCACGGCCAGTGGGTCGTCAACGGCGACACCCCCCTCGTGCTGTCGATCGTCGTGCCCGCCGACGACCTGGCCGTCGCCGGCATCGCCTCCGCGCTCGTCGCCGACACCCTCCTCGACGTGCTGCGGACGGAACGCCACCTCATCTACTCGGTGGGAGCCATGCAGGTGCCGCTCACGCGCGACTCCGGACTGACCGGTTTCGTGCTCGACCCGCGCCCCGAGCACGTGGTCGAGACCGCCGCGGCCGCCCTCGACGTGCTCCGCCGCCTCGCCGCAGAGGGGCCGACGGCCGAAGCGCTCGCCGAGCAGATCGAGAAGTGGCAGCAGAGCGACGATGACGCGGTCGTCCAGGCCGATGTCGTCGACGGCCGCGCGATCGCCGTCGTCCGCGGTCGCCGCACTCGAGACGACGAGACTCCGCCGGCGACACCCGATCACGTCACGGCCGAGGCCGTGCGCGCCCTCCTCGCCGGTGCCCTCCAGACCGTGTTCGTGACCATGGGAGAGGAGTTGGAGGCAGAGAGCGAAGAGAAGATCACCGAAGCGCTCGGCCTCCCGGCGGCCGAAGACCCCGACCCGCTCTTCCCCTCCCTGACCAAGTGGCAGCTGATGGCGCACTACACGCAGGACTCCACGGAGATCTTCGGCGGCAAGCTGTTCTCCGGGGCGCGCGGTGCCGACCTCGTCATCGACACGGAACGGGTCAGCCTCGTCGACGACGGGGTGTCCGAGGTGCGCTACGACGACATCGTGCTCGCGACCTACTCCGAAAAGCTCCGCCTGTGGACGCTCATCGCCGCGCAGGGACACCTCATGTTCGTCGACCTCGACCAGTGGCGTCGCGGATCGAACCTGCACGCGCTGCTCGGCCAGCGGATCCCCGGGTGGGCGCAGTGCGAGGTCGACGCGGCGTGAGATCCGCGTGACGGGACGTCGTCTCGACGGGATGCCGGTCGCGACCGCGCCCGTCACACGAGGACTCATGCCGGAATCACAGGTCACATTGCTGGCGCGCGTCGGAGGCCCGGGTTAGCGTGAGGGCAGTTCCACGATCGTCGGCTCGCCGGCATCCGTGGATCATCGCGGCGATCCGGGCGGCCCCGGGCATCGGTTCATACCCGATCGCGTTGCGGGTTCGACTCCCGCCGTCGCGTCCATGAGGCCGCAATCGTTCCTCTGTCGACCGATCAGTGAGTCCAGGAGCATGAGCCAGCGGCAAGTTCAGTGGGTAAGTTCGCGAACCAGCTTTATCAACTGTCCACGTCTTGGTAAGCATTCAGCATCCGACGCGTAAGCTGCCGCACCGCCGCGGTGACCTGGGCAGGCGCCTCGATGCCTGACCGGTCGGCTACAGCGAGGTCGATGAGCGGCGAACGACCTGTCAGCTGAGCTTCCAGCCAGTCGACCGCGGCCGACACGACGGGCTGCACGAACGGATGCGTCGCCTCCAGATCGTGCAGTGATGTGCCAATGGACTTTGGGGGAATGTTTCTGAGCAATCGCAGCAGGTCGCCGGCATCCTTGGATGTCACTCGATCCTCGCGAGCACCCTCGACACGTTCCTGAATCTTGATCGCTTTGGCGATCACGAGAGCGGCCGGCCCAGCTACACGAACCTCTATTGCCCGGGCATCCTGAGGCTCCAATGCTGAGAGCGTTACGCGGGCGTTGTCGATGAGTGCGAGCTCAAGCCCGCGGGTGCGGCGGGCGGTGAGGGAGCCGTGGCCCTCGAGCGGCGCCGTGCGGCGCGAACTCGGCGGCATCGCGCCGAGTGGCACCATCAGGTCGACCACGATGCCGTCGACCGATACCCAGCTACCGGGATTGCCGGTCGCGTTCGGAGCGAAGTCCGCGTCGGCAAGCGACCGCGCAATGTCGGGATGCGTAGCCAGCAGTTCCGGGTCGAGCGCAAGATCCGCGTCGGTTGTGTACGTCGGTCGCGGGTCACCCAGCGGGGCATGCACGTAGACAGCCTGTGCACCGACGAGCACGATTGCATCGAGGTGCGGGCTCAGCGCTTCGAGCGCGTCCAGCAGGACCCGTCGCGCAGCCACGTACTCGGGACTCGCGCTGTCTGGGGCGGGCATCAGACCGCCACTCCCCTGGGTTGGATCGCCGCGAGCTCTTCACCGACGGCAGCGAGCCGCCCGCCTGCTCCCAGCAGATCGCCGACGACTCGCCATGGCCGCACTATTTTCCGGGGTTCGCTGCCACCGATCGTTGAGAAGCCTTCATCCAAAGTCAGAAAGTCACATCGAGCGACCAGGACGTTTCCACGTCGATCCGGAGCGAGATCCATCGCACGCTCCACGCCAGTGACATCGTCGGTGTAGAGCCAGATATCCGACGCGGGCAGCGGGGCGACCCGCCCTCGTGTCTCGAACTCGATCGCGGCAGCACGAGTACCCGTCAGCGCGTAGGTGAGCCCGGATCGCTGCAGTCGGTCAAGCGCGATCTCCTCCCCCAAGAGTGAGAAGTACCGAGCCGGCTTGAACGTGGTCTCGAACCCGTAGTCGCGGGCCCAACGCTGCGCCAGCTCCAGCTGATCGGCGACGACGATGGGACCACCATTAGTGTCCTCGAGCAGTCCCTCTTCACGCAGCAGTTCAACGACACGACTGACCGTGCCTACACCGGTTCCCGTCTCGCGCGACAGTTCCCGCACCGATGCCTCGCGGCGAGTGCTGAGCAGTCGGACGATGACTTGCGAAGCCGCCTTTCCCTTTAGCGATCGAAGTCGCTGCGGCTGGGCGTCAGTGCGCGGTTCGGGGTCTCGTGATGCACCGACCCGATCGATCCAGACCGCCAGACTGTTGCTCGAGATGCGCATGTTTCCGGTCGCATCCCAGTACGACCACCCGGCTCGGGCGAGTTCGTCGCGCACCGGGGGCGAAAGGAACGGCGCGACGATCACCGGCACCCTCCCGGACTGAACGCTCGGTACCGCTCCGACCGCGGCACGTGTTCGTGGCGGAGTCAGCTTCACTGCGGCGTCGAGCACGAGCGCAACTGATCCGAACTGCGCCCGCACCTCTGCGTCGACGTTGCTACCGGTTTGGCGCTCGACGATCACCGAACGCGCTCCAACCGTCTTCAGGGCGGCACTGAATCCGTTTAGGAGCGCCTCTGTTCCAGAAGAAGACATGTTCCGCATAAAGTGGAACATAACAACATGTGGAACATCCGTCAACGCGACACAGAGGCCACTATCGGCCCAGATGCGTGCCGCGCAGCACGTCGCGGGTTGACGTGGAGTCCGCCGCCTGAATTCGACTCCCGCCGTCGCGTCCATTCGGACTGTCCAGCTCGCCCCCGTCAGAGCGCTCGTGAAAGCTGAGCGTCCCTGCGCGTCAGGCGGTGGAGTCGCTCGGCCATGATCAGGCCGAGCAGCATCAACGCGCCGAGGAAGAGCGGGAAGATCCACAGACCCGACCACGCCGAGATCGCGCCGAAGAGCGGCGGCGCGAGCGTCGAACCGGTGTACGCGGCCGCCATCTGCACGCCGATGATGGCCTGCGAGTGACGGCGCCCGAAGTTCACCGGCGTCGAGTGGATGATCGCGGGGTAGATCGGCGCGCAGCCGAGCCCGGCGATCACGAGGCCAGCGAGAGCGAGGACGTTCGTCTGCACGGGGAGCGCGAGGAGCACGACGCCGAGCCCCACCGTGAGGAAGCCGCCGCGGATCATCCACCGATCGCCGATCCGGTCGGCGAAGAAGCCGGCGAGGAAGCGCCCAGCGGTGATGCCGAGGAGGAACAGTGAGGCGAAGGCGGCCGCGGTGGCCGCATCCACTCCCCGGTCGGTCACCAGGTAGGTCGATGCCCACAGGATGGCCGTGCTCTCGAGCGCGCAGTAGGCGAAGAACGCGGTCAGGATGAGCCACACCCCGCGAATCCGCAATGCCACCGCGAGAGGCACGTGCGTGGCACCGGAGCCCTCGTCGCCCTCGGACACGTCGTGCGCATCGGGAACGGTCGGGTTCACCTTCGTCCACAGGGGAACGCTCACGAGCAGCCCGAACGTGAGGACGACCTGGATGACACCGATGATCAGGTAGGCCGACGACCAGCCCGACCCGGTGGCGAGAGCGGAGCTCATGATGAACGGGCTGATCGAGGCGCCCAAACCCCAGCACGCGTGCAGCCAGTTCATGTGCCGCGCGGCGTAGTGCAGCGCGACGTAGTTGTTGAGGGCCGCATCGACCGCTCCCGCGCCGAGCCCGTAGGGGATCGCCCACAGGCACAGCATCCAGAACGAGTCGGAGAAGGAGAACCCCACGAGCGCGGCGGCGGTCATACCCACGCTCACCGCGGTCACGAGGCCCGCACCGAACCGCCGAGTCACCCGCTCCGACGCGAGGCTCGACAGGATCGTGCCGCTCGCGATGATCATCGTGATGATGCCCGCGAACCCGATCGGCACACCCAGGTCCTGATGCATGACCGGCCAGCCCGCGCCCACGAGAGAGTCGGGCAGTCCGAGGCTGATGAAGGCGATGTAGATGATCGCGAGGAGGAGGGCGTACACGGGGAGCAGGATGCCTTTCGAGCGGGGCGGCGTCGCCGTAGGGAGATGTGAGTCAGGGGTGGGGCGGATCGGGACGAAGCGTGCGCAAGGAGAGCGTACGGCCACCGCCCGGCGTCATCCGCCGAGCTGGTTCATCCACTCCCGGCGGCGGGCGATCTCGGTATCCGGCTCCGCTTCGTCGGAGGCGTCGTGCGGCTCCAACCGGCCGTCGTCGAGGGCGACGAGCCGCAGACAGTGGGGGCAGAGAGCCCGGCCGTCGGGGTAGCCGTCGGGCAGTGTCGCCGCAGCCACTGCCGGCTCCCCCGACCCCGGACAGCGAAGCGGATCGGATGCCGGGTCGGCCCACATGATCGTGCGGTGACGATGGAGCCCGGGATGGCCGAGCGGACGCGTGCAGCGCCGTCCGTCGTTGCGGTGTCGGCAGAAGCGCATCACCGCGGCATCCCTCGCGCCGTCCATGCTCCGAGGGTAGCCGCGCCCACGCAGCGGCGCGTCACGCCGCCGCGGGCGGGACGGTGAGGCGCATGACCGTCTTGCTCTTGCCGATGTGCCGCTCGAAGGTGAAGCCGGCCTTCTCGAACATCGCGCGCGTGCCGTTGTGCAGGAAGGACGACGACGTGCGCTTTCCGGGGACGAGCTCGTTCGGAAACGACACGACCTCGCCCCCGCCTTGCTGCGCGATGAGGGCGAGCGCACCGTCGAGCGCTTCACGGGCGACGCCGGAGCGCCGGTGGTCGCGGTCGACGAAGAAGCAGGTGATCCGCCACGGCGCGGGGCGCGACTCCCCCGCGTCGAACTGCTTGCGGTGGTAGATGTTGGGCAGTTCGATCGGGCTCCCGAACTCGCACCACGCGATGGCGTCGTCGCCGTCGAAGACGAGCGCGGCATGCGCCACGCCCTCCTCGACGAGGCGCCGCTTGAACCTCGCGCGGTCGTAGTCGTCCTTCACCGTGTCGGGGGTGTCGCCGTGGAAGTAGGAGCAGTAGCACCCGCCCCACACCCCGTTGTGCTTCTCGGCGAGAGCCAGCCACGCCGGAAAGGTCTCGGGTGTGAGCGGTCGCACGACGTGGCGGCTCTCGGCATCCGTCGCCTTCTCCTCGGCTCGCATCGCCGCCTCCTCGCCTCGATCGTGGGCCCAGTCTGCCGACCCCCACCGACACCGGCAATGCCTCGGTCGCGAACCATCGGACGTTGGATAATGGGAGCGATGTCACGCCACGCCGAGCCCGTCCTCTTCCAGCGCAACGCCCTCGCACCGAGCCTCATCGCCGCCGCCGTGCTGTTCGCGGCGCCGCTGCTGGCCGCGATCGAGTGGGGCCCGTCGACCGTGCGTTTCACGACGGCGATCCTCGGCCTCATCGTCGGTTGGTTCGCCCTCCAGGCTCGCCAGTGGTGGTGGACCATCGTGTTCGTCGCGATCGCGATCGTCTGGAACCCCGTCTACCCGTTCGCCTTCGACGCACTGGTCTGGACGATCGCTCAGCCCGCAGCAGCCGTCGTCTTCCTCATCGCCGGCGCGCTCATCAAGGTTCCCCGCGAGACGCCGTCGCAGCGCTGACCGGCCGCAACGCCCGGCTCCCTGAGCCCGCAATCAGGAATCCGGCCCGCTGTCAACCCCAGGCGCCTACGCGATCCCGCCCGTAGAGTCCTTCACAGCGCATGGGGCGCGATGCAGGAGGTCACGCGGTGACATCACCCATCGAGGGCGAGCACACGGCCGAGCTGCTCGGCGGACGGTACGCCGTCGGAGACTGCATCGGCCGCGGAGCGATGGCCGACGTCCACCGCGCCGACGACGTGATCCTCGGCCGGGCCGTGGCGGTGAAGATGCTCCGCACCCCCGACGATGGGTCGAACCCTGCCCCGCGCGCACGCGTCGAGATGGCGCTGCTGGCATCCCTCAATCACCATTCGCTCGTCACGCTGTACGACGCACGGATCGAACCGGGGATGCCGTCGTACCTCGTCATGGAACTGATCGACGGGCCGTCCCTGGCGGAGGAACTGCGCCGCGGACCGCAGGACGCTCGGACGGTCGCGCTGCTGGCCGCCGACCTCGCCGGCGCGCTCGAGGTGGTCCACGCGGCCGGGGTCGTACACCGCGACATCAAGCCGTCGAACATCCTCCTCGCGAACGATCCCCTTCCCGGACGTCCGCGGCGTGCGAAGCTCGCCGACTTCGGCGTCGCGCACATCGCCGACGGCGCACGGTACACCTCCCCCGGCTTCGTGATCGGCACGGCGGCCTACCTCGCTCCCGAACAGGTGCGCGGCGCCGCTCCCGCCCCGCCCGCCGACATCTACGCCCTGGGCCTCGTGCTGCGCGAGGCCCTGACCGCTCAGCGCGCCTACCCGGATGCCACGGGCATCGGTGCCGCGATGGCGCGGCTCGTGGAATCGCCGGCGATCCCCGCGTGGTTCGGCCCGGAGTGGACCGAACTGCTGACGCGCATGACGGCATCCGATCCGGCCGAACGACCCACGGCGCAGGAGGTGGCGGTCATCGCCGCGACACTGCCCGGTGATGTGTCGCCCGACGCGAGCACCGCTGGCGGCGAGTTGACGGAGCCGACGGATACGGACGGTTCCGACCTCGATGTCTTCGCGGCACTCATCGACACCGACGAGTCGCCCACCGTGGTCGCTCCGCCCGTCCTCGCAGCGACCGCGTCACCGCCCTCCTACCCGCCGCCCCCGCCTCTGCCGGTCGGAGCGGCGACGGACGGCGTCGCATCGGCCGCGCCGGCAGCGGCGGCCACCGCGTCGTTCGATACGGCGACCGCCGATGCGGTACCCCGCGGATCGCGCCGTGAACGCTCGCTCCGGCGTCGGCGCCGCCGCACCCGCGTCGCCGTCGTCGTCGGTTCGGCGCTCACGGCGGCCGTGATCATCGGGCTCCACGCCGCAGGGTGGGTGGGTGGCGCGAGCATCGGTCCGACGGAGGTCGAGACGGTGCCTTCCCCCTCGTCGTCCGTCGTCGAGCCGCTGGCCGACACCGACCTGTTGGGTGGCACCGAGACCGACACCGATGAGGTGACCACGGTGACCGTGTCGGTCGACGAACCGACTCCGCAGGACGAGAACGCCGCGCGCAAGGCGGAGCGCGACGCGGCCAAGACCGCCGCCGCCGACGAGCGCGCCGCAGCGAAGGCTGCCCGCGAAGAGCAGAAGGCGGCCGCCGCCGCAGAACGTGACGCCGCCAAACAACAGCGCGACGCGGCGAAGGGCAAGCCGGGTAAAGCCGACAAGCCCGGCAAACCCGACAAGCCCTGAAGCCCGACCGGATTGGCGAACCCTGCGCGACGCTGATAGACCGGAGGGTGCACGCGTCTGCGCGAGAGGGATCCATGACTGACACAGACCGCCACATCTTCGAGCCCGACGGCCGCGCCGTCCCCTACGTCGACGAGGGGTCGGGCCCGGCGCTCGTCCTCGTTCCCGGCAAGGGCATCGACCCCGTGCACCTGGGCACGCTTGCGCACGTGATGCTGGAGGAGGACTTCCGCATCGTGCGCGTCGGCTCCCGCCACGCCGGCGCCGACGAGGGCACGACGCTCCTCGAGGCCGCACAGGACGTCGTCGATGTCATGGACCACCTTGGCATCGCCGACGCGTGGGTGGGCGGTCACGCCTTCGGCGGCACGGTCGCGCGCGCCGTCGCCCGCGCGCACCACGACCGCGTCAACGGCGTGCTCCTCCTCGCCGTCGAGAGCGACGTTCCGGCCGAAGCGGAGCTGGCCGACGGCATCCCCGTTCTCGTCCTACAGGGCTCCGACGACGACATCACCCCGCCCGCGAACGGCGAAGCGCTCCGCGACGCCGCCCCGGGACTTGTGAGCCTCGTCACCATCGACGGCGCGGGCCACCTCTTCGCCGCGACGCACGCGGGCGAGGCCGCCGCCGTCATCGAGGACTACCTCGACTGGGACTGACATGACGTCCACGCCTCGACTGCGGGATGCTGACCCGCGCGACGGCGAGGCCATCGCCGCGATCTACAACGACGCCGTCGCTCACACGACCGCCATCTGGAACGACGCGACGGTGGATGCCGCCGACCGCGTCGCCTGGATGACCGCTCGCCAGTCCGCCGGTCACCCCGTGATCGTCGCGGTCGACGCCGACGACGAGGCGATCGGCTACGCGACCTACGGCCCCTGGCGTCCGCACGACGGCTACCGTCACACCGTGGAGCATTCGGTGTACGTCCGCGACGATCAGCGGGGCCGGGGACTCGGCCGCATCCTCATGGAGGCGCTCATCGACCGCGCCCGCACGGCCGGCATCCATGTGCTCATCGCCGGGGTCGACGCGGGCAACACCGGCTCGATCGCGCTCCACGAGCGCCTCGGCTTCGTGCAGGTCGGCACGGCCTCGCAGGTGGGGACGAAGTTCGGGCGGTGGCTCGACCTCACTTTCCTGCAGTTGACCCTGGATGCCGGCGAGCCGACTCCCCGCTGATCTTCAGCCGATGGTCCTAGCCTGGCTGCGATCGTCAGGAGTCCCCATGCGCAGACGTCTCGCCGCGGCATCCGCGGTCTCCCTCGCCCTCGTCCTCACCGCCTGTGCGACAGGAGCACCGATGCCCGAGCAGTCCTCGTCCCGGCCACCGTTCCAGACGACGACGCCCGGCGCGGTAGGCCCTTCGGGCACCCCCGCCGCCGTGCCCGCCGATCGGTGGACGGCAATCCAGGACGACCTGGCGGCTCGGGGCGTGACCGGTGAGGCGACGGTCGTGTCATCGGAGCAGGTGACCTTCTCCGACGGCTCGCTCGGGTGCGCCGAGCCCGGACAGTCCTACACGCAGGCGATCATCGACGGCATGCGCGTGGTCGTGGACGTCGACGGCACGAGCTACGACTACCGCTTCGGCGAGGGCACCGACCTCAAGCTCTGCACGCGCTGACCTCGCTCGGCCCGAGGCCCGAGCCTGGCGTCGCGCCGTGGCCGCCTGCCGGCGGACACACCGAGGGGGCGGTGCATCGCGCACCGCCCCCTCGGGCTGGGGAGCCCCTTACTTCACCTTCAGCAGCAACGCCTCACCCGCACCCGACTGGTTGTCGAAGACGACCACCATCGAGCCGAGCGGCTTCTGCGCCTTGTAGGCGTCGGCGTCGACCTCGACCTCGACCGTCGCCTTGCCCCGCTTGGGGACGGTGGCGTACTGGCCGTTGCTGATCGCCGGTGCCGTCGGGTCGTACGTCGCCGTTCCGGAGAACGCGTCCGTCCCGCTGTTGGTCAGGCTGAACGACTGCACGGTGTAGTCGAACTCGCCCGAGACGTCCACGTCGCTGGCCCAGACCGGCAGCAGAATCGTGCTGCTGTCGGTGGGAGCCTGCGCGAGGAAGCCCGTGGCCGCGAGAGCGCCGGTGGCGATCTCCTGCACGAACACCTCGGCCACACCGTCGACGCTTCCGGCGCGCACGGCGCCGGAGTCGTACGAGAAGACGATGTAGTCGGGCTCGCCGTCGCCGTCGACGTCGAGGACGACGTCGAACTCGTTGCTCGCGGCGTTCGACCAGCGCTTGTGCGTGTTCACGGCGAAGACCAGCAGGTGGTCGTCACCCTGGGCGAACGACTGCACGCCGGCGGCCCGCAGGTCGTATCCGGTGTCGACGATCGCCTTCGAGACGTCCTTCTTGTCGGAAAGACCCCACGTGTACACGTCGGCCCCGGCATCCAGCGCGCCGAGCGTGTTCCGCAGCGAGATCTTCTTCGTGGTGTCCTTCACCTTGTCCCGGTGGGAGAACAGGGTCGAGACGTTCGCGCTCACCTTGCTGTTCGAGCGCGGCACCAGCAGGTACGGCACGCGCAGCGTCGAGTCCTTCGAGGTCAGGACGACATCGCCCGAGATCTCGTAGAAGGCGAACTGATCGTCGCTCAGCACCGACGTCGGGACGTCCTTCGCGGCGCCCGCGACGGCCACGACGAGCTTGGCGGTGCCGCCGGCCCGAACGGTGACCCTCTTGGTGCTGAACTTCACCGAGGCCTTGGCCGACTGCTCCGACGGCGTCGAGGACACCGTGTAGGTGACCGACTTCTTGCCGTGGTTGGTCAGCGTGACCGTCTTGACGCCGCCGAACCCGAGCGCCGACTCCTGGAAGCCGAAGCTCAGCGCGGACTCGCGCGCCCAGCCGCTCTCGGTGCGGAAGGCGTCGCCCGTCGCGGTGACCTGCGTCGCCACGGCCTGAGCCGTGTCGACGAGACCGAGGCCTCCGATCGTGAGGCTCTGACCGGCCACCTTGTCGGGGTCGGCCGTCGAGACGATCGCTGCCGAGATCTGCGGAGCCGTCCACTTCGGGTGCGACTGCACCGTCAGCGCCGCGACACCGGCCACGTGCGGGGCCGCCATCGAGGTGCCGGACAGGATCGCCGCACCGTTGCCGGTGCCGACAGCAGCCGACGAGATCGACACGCCGGGGGCTGCCACGTCGGGGCTGATCGCGCTGTCACCCGACCGCGGACCCGCCGACGTGAACGACGCGTAGCCGCGGAAGCCCGGGTTCGAGATCGTCGCGGCGGTGATGGTCGCCGTCGCACCGGCCGTGAACGCGGCTCCGTCGGAGGAGCGGACACCCAGGAACGGGATCGTGACGAGGAACTCGTCACCCGTGTCGGGGTTCGACGTGATCTGACCCTCGTAGGGCGGGAGGTCGTCGGAGGTGTTGACCATGACGACCGCTGCCGCGCCCGCCTGCTGACCGAAGATCGGCTTCGCAGCGCGGGCACACGTGCCGCGCGAGACGACGGCGAGCTGGTTGCCGCCGCTGACGATCCCCGCCTTCGTGAAGGCTTCGACCGAGCATCCAAGCGCCTCGTTCTCCGAGGTCGCCGGGTCGTCGGTGACGCGGACGACCGTGAGGTCGCCGATGCCCTCGAGCGACGCGCCGTTCGCGTTGATCGCCTCGACGGTGTCGCCGCCGACGGTGATCTCCGCTCCCGGGAAGCTCTCCGTGCTGTCGACCGCCGAGACCGCGATGACACCGTCGCCGGTGCCCGGCGAGCCCGTCAGGTACGGGTTGTGGCCGGAGTTGCCGGCCGAGGCGACGACGACGACACCGGCACCCACAGCGTTCGCTGCGGCTACGGCATCCGGGTCGTCCCCACGCCCGTACGACGAACCGAGCGACATGTTGATGACGTCCATGCCGTTGGCGACGGCCCAGTCGATGGCCGGGACGACGACATCGGTCGACCCGTCGCAGCCGAAGACGCGGACGGCGTAGAGGTCGGACTCCGGCGCGACACCCGGACCGACGCGGAACTCGTTCGACGAGGTCGTCGAGTCGTAGGCGCCGGTGTAGGTCGAGCCGTCAGCGAGCACGCCCGAGCCGCCGGCCGTACCGGCGACGTGCGAGCCGTGGCCCTCACAGTCGAGCGGGTTGTCGTCGGGGTGCGGGACCGGCTGGTACGAGTCGCTGTTGGGGTCGGCGTTGTAGTCGTCGCCGACGAGGTCGATGCCGCCCTTGACGCGCGGCGCGTTCGGACCGTAGAGGGCAGGATCGGCCGGCTGGTCGGAGGTCGCCGCGGCGGCCTCGTACGACTCGACCGTGCCCGGACCGCCGAACGTCGCGTGGGTGTAGTCGATGCCGGTGTCGAGGATCGCGACCTTCACGTTCTCGCCCGTGTAGCCCGTGTTCTCCCACACCTGCGGCACACCGAGGAAGGGGACCGAGACCGAGTTGTCGAGCTCGTACGTGCGCACGGGGTGGATGGCGACGACGCCCGGCAGGTCGGCGACCGCGTCGAGCTGCGACGCGGGGACCGAGGCCTGGATGCCGTTGTACGCCGACTGCATCTGGGCCTGGATCTTGCCGCCCTTGCCGGTGATCGAACCGCGGATCGAGTCCTGCGCCTTCTTCAGCTTGCCCTTGACGGACGAGCGCTCCGAGGAGGTGAGATCCCTCCCCTTCTCGGCCTGCACGACAGCCACGGGATCGCCGGTCATCTCGATGATGACCGTGACGCGCCCGTCGGACCCGATCGCGGAGGCCGAGATGGAACTGTCGACGCTGCCGTGGGAATCGGACTGCGTGAAGCGCGACGACGGATCGTCGTCGGTTGCGGCGAAGGCCGCGGTCGAGGGCAACAAGAGCGCTATCGCGCCTACTGCTGCCAGAGTGCGTCGTTGCAAGGTGGAACCGCCTTTCGTGCAGGGGCGTGCATTTTGCATACCAAGACCCCGGCGTGGTTGAGCAGGGGCTGAAAGGAGGCTATGCATCCGCCGTACGCGGACGATACCCGTATGAGAGGACTCTCATACGAACTTTTAGGCGATGCGGGTTCCCGGCGGCAGGGCGCGCGCGGGAGTGCGGGTACGGGCGTAGGCCCAGACCAGCAGCGTCACGGCGAGCAGCAGCTGCACGCCGAGACCGACGAACCAGCTCGGCACCGTCTGGTCGAGGATCTCCTGCGCCGTCGGATACGGGTCCTCGTCCCACGGCGCGCACTCGTCCCACACGATCTCCAGGTCCGGGGGTATCTGCGTCTGGCGCACACCGACCTTGAGGTAGCCGAACGCGTCCTCCGGGTTGCCGAAGCGGTCGAACTGCGTCGGGGTGGCGTCGGCGAGGATGACGAAGGGGTTCGCCGACAGCAGCCACCACACGCGATCGAACCTCATGGTCGGCTGCGTGTAGGTGGTCCACTCGTCGCAGACCATCTTCTCGGGCTCCTCCCAGCACGTCGTCGTGTCGTCGATGCACAACGGCCCGTCGTCGCCGTACACGGCACTACGCTGCGAGACCGTGGCCTCCGAGGTCATGCTCGATCCGATGAGACCGAAGCCGATCACCGTGCCGATCGCGAGGGCGGCGACCACCAGATAGGTCGTCGCTACCGAGAACAGCGGACGGGCCAGGATGCCGCTGAGGGCGACCCCGATCGCGGCGATGACGCCGATCTCCACGATCAGCACGAGCAGCGACACGGCCACCGTCGCCGCTTGCACGCCGCCCGCCAGGGTCGCGATGAGGAGGAAGGGGGCGGCCACGGCGGCGAAGGCGAGCCCCGTGATCCAGGCGGCGAGGAACTTGCCGAGGAGGATCTCCGCCGTCGTGGCGAGGGTGACCTGCAGCGGGGCGAGGGTCGCGGCATCCCGGTCGCCGTTGATGCTGTTGCCGCTGAGGGTGGGCGAGACGAGGATCACGAGGAGGAGCGTGATGTAGACGACGGTCGAGTACACGCCCGGACCGGTCTGCTCCTGACCCCCGAACGACAGGAAGGCGAGCGCCGTGGCTCCGACGAGCAGGAGGGCGAACACCCCGAGGAGCACGTACCAGGACACCGTGCGCACGCGCTGGAGGAGTTCCAGTCGCGCGATGGTCCACAGCCGGACGACGTTCATCGCGCACCCCCTTCGAGGTCGAGGAAGGTGTGTTCGAGGAGCCCTGTCGCCGCGGAGAACTCCGCGACGGGAAGCCCGGCTCCGATGAGGGCGGCGAGGCCGGTCGCCGCGGCGGCGTCGGAGTCGAAGCCCACCAGCACGTCGCGGCGGTCGACGGGGACGAGGGCGGCGTCGAGCCCGAGCGTCTGCGCGATCGGCAGCACGCTGGCCGTCGCGTCGCGGTCGGCGAGCCGGATCCGCCACGTCCGGACGCGGGTGGCCGCCTCGGCGACCCGCTCGGAGCTCACGGTGGCGCCCTGCACGAGGAACACCGCGTCGTCGACGACCTCCTCCAACTCCGAGAGGATGTGGCTCGACAGGAGGATCGTGCGGCCGTCGGCGGCGAGGCGGCGCAGCAGCAGGCGGAGGTCGATGCGGGCCTGTGGGTCGAGACCCGACGCCGGCTCGTCCAGCAGCAGGACGCGAGGGTCGTGGACGAGCGCTCGCGCGAGTCCGAGGCGCTGCTTCTGCCCGCGCGAGAGCACACGCGCCGGTGCGTCGGCGAGATCGGTGAGACCGACCTCCTGCAGCAGCTGCGTCGCACGCGCATGGGCGACGTCGCGGTCGAGGTCGTAGAGGCGGGCGGTCGTCACGATCGTCTCGCGGGCCGTGAGCGATGCCCACGCGCCGAGCGCGTCCGGCATCCAGCCCAGCAGGGCGCGCGCGGCCGCGGGATCGGCGACGGGGTCGACTCCGCCGATCCGCACTTCGCCCGCGTCGGGCGTGAGCAGCGACGCGAGCATGAGCAGGAGAGTGGTCTTGCCCGAGCCATTGGGTCCGACCAGACCCGTGACAGCGCCCTCGCGGGCTTCGAGCGAGACGTCGCGGACGGCGTGGACGTCACCGAAGGAACGGCGCACTCCGCGGGCGACGATGCCGGGTGTGGTCATGGCCTCACCCTATGTGCTCGCTGTGGATAGCGGCCAACCGTGCGTCAACGAAAGGCGGTCATCCCGATGTCGGGATGATCGACGAAGACACCGTCGACCCCCAGCTCGGCGATCCGCCGCCACTCCGCGGCGAAGTCGCCGTGCGCGGCGGGGTCCTCGCCCGAGCGGAACTCCGGCTCGAGGAACGCGTTCTCGGGGCGGCACGTCCAGGTGAAGACACGGAGACCTCGGGCGTGCGCCTCGCCGACGAGGGCCGGCACGGCCAGGCCCGGCGGCCCGACCAGCAGGAGCTTGTCGACGCTGATGCCGTCGACCTCGGCGGCGAGCGCGTCCAGCGCGGACGGCTCGAGCATCGACCGGTACGTCGGCGCAGCCGGGCCGTCCGCGAGCACGAGGTCGTAGGGCTTCCCGTCGGCCTCCAGCAGGAAGACGAACTCGGCCCGGACGCCACGGGCTTTCAGCTGCGCGAGCACGGTCGGTTCGAACGACTCGATGACGAGCGGATGGATGCCGTCGGCCCACCCGGCATCCGTCAGTTCGGTGTGCAGGA